>NZ_JCAEMH010000002.1:0-759259 GCF_059278805.1 Pontibacter sp. YIM B11418
AGGCTCTTTTTTTTCATCTTAATTAGAAGTTAAATGTGAATCCAAAAGATAGCCCTTATCCGCTGCTTTTTAAAACCAGCTACCGAAGGTTTAGTGCAACCACACCTAAACTTTAGCTACGCCACCGCAAAGCCCAGTACGTTATACTAGAGAACTAATTCACCTCCCCCACATACTCTAAAAACCCCACCTCCCTCTATGAAAACAACCTCTACCCTACTATGCCTGCTTATTGCCATCACATTTGCAGTACCAGTCCAGGCACAGGACTGTAAGTGTGCTGATGCGTTTGAGCAGGCGGTGCAGGTATACGAAAACGACTATGCCCTATTTCACATCAAAGTAACAGACCAAAATAGGGAGCTATACCTTGCAAACAAAGCTGTGTACCGCGACAAGGCCAAGGCTGTCACAGCCATAGAGGACTGCCTGCCTGTACTGAAGCAATGGTTGGCGTTTTTCAGGGATGGGCACAACAATATAAAATTCACCGGAGTCAATGGAATTCAGCAATTGCGCGAGCACATAAAAGTAGACAGAGCCACTTTTATCACTGACCTGAAGAAGATACAGAAGAAGAAAGCATACCAGGCTAATGACCTGCTGGGTATCTGGAAGTATGGCGCTTATGAAGTGGGCATCATGCCTAACCCCAGGACAAGTGACCGCAAGCGGGATTTTGTTGGGGTGGTCCTCGAAAGCAATAATGCCATCTGGAAAACAGGAGATGTGCGTTTTGAGCTGAACCAGGTATACGGAAATGATTATGAGGCCGTGTACTACATGGATGACAACAGCAGCCGACAGTTTAAAACAAAACTGCAGAGCCCCGAAAAGCTGGAATTCGAGTCTTATAACACCTGGCACAAGGTATGGCCCGCTGCCAAAGGAACAAAATCACCAGAAGAGATCGCGCGCTACAGCGACTTTCACTTCAGGATGTTAGAGGGTGATGTACCCTACATACGCTTCCCGGTTTTCTATGAGAAACAACCCGCCTTTGTTGACAGTCTACTCAAAGCCCATCACCAGGAACTGATCAAGGCAGAATTCATCATTATCGATGTGCGGGATAATAATGGCGGAAACGACGCCGTATACCTGCCGGTGCTGCCTTATGTATTATCCGGTCCTGTACAGATCCCCAACATTGGCACCTGGCTGTCGGAGGGCAATTTAAAATCGCTGCTGGCTGGCAAAGATCCTGAGAAGATGGATAAGGCCGATAAGGCAGAGTATGATTACGTGATGTCATTAAAAAACACGATGTTCTGGTATAATCAGGAAAAATATGCCCGCACCTACAAGCCCGATACCCTTTATGCACCACATCAAAAAGCGGCTGTGCTGATAAACGGGAAAACGATCAGTTCCGGCGAGACCTTCGTGTACAGGGCCCGCCAAAGCGACAAAGTGATCTTGTATGGACAGAACACGGCCGGTATTGTCGATGGTTTTATGGTGCTGACCAAAAACATCGACTGCTTTGATCTGCGCTACCCTTCCACCCTTCGAGCCCGTGATGTGGCCGAAAATCCGATTGACCCTTACGGTATGGCCCCTGACGTATACGTGAGCCCGGATACAGACATACTCGAACTCAGCATACAGCACATGCGGCAGTTGCTGAAAGCTGGTAAAACACACCCCTCTAATTAGGTATACCTGATATACCTTTTCTTATTTCTGAAATACGCACTCGTGGTTTACTTAACCACGAGCAGGTACTTTCATGTGCTAAGCAATTCGTTATTTGCAAACTACTCTCCTCAATTCCGTACAAAACCAAACAGTGTATGGTGGCTCCTGAAAAATCGGGGTGAGTACCTTAATTTCAGCAAATATGATCTACATCGTGATGGGAGTAACAGGAAGTGGCAAAACCACGGTCGGCCAGAAACTTGCCGGCAGGCTGCGGCTCCCTTTTTATGATGCAGACGATTACCACCCCCGGCAGAGCATTGACAAGATGCGCCAAGGTATACCTTTGAACGACCAGGACCGGGCACCCTGGCTGGCACAGTTGGCCGGTTTGATTCCTTTTTGGGAAACAAATGGAGGTGCCGTATTGGCCTGCTCTGCCCTGAAGGAGGATTACCGCAAAAAGCTGCAAACTGTTCCGGGCATTAGCTGGATCTACCTGGATGGTTCCCGCGACACCATCCTGAAGCGACTGCAGACGCGGCATGCGCACTTCATGCCGCCTGCCATGTTGGAGTCGCAGTTGCAAGCGCTGGAGAAGCCAGCCTACGGCATTCACGTCGATGTTTCCTTAAGTCCTGAGCAGATCGTGCAGGAAGTAATGACTAAACTAAAGCATATGAACCCACAATCAGAATTTGGTGTGATCGGCCTTGGTGTGATGGGCAAAAGCCTGGCCCTGAACCTGGCCAGTCATGGTGTGCGTGTTGCAGTATATAACCGACACCTGCCGGGTAAAGAAGAAGGTATAGCCGAACAGTTAATTTCCGAAAACCCTTCCTTCACTAATATAAAAGGCTTTGACCAGCTTGAAGAGTTTGTGCAGTCGCTGGAAAAGCCGCGCAAAGTGCTTCTGATGATCTTTGCTGGCGCCATAGACGCGCAGCTGGAAGCACTCATCCCGCTGCTGGAGCCAGGCGATGTGGTGATTGACGGTGGTAACTCCTATTATAAAGATACGACAAGGCGTACTGCTCTGCTCTCCGGCAAAGGGCTGCACTTCGTGGGTACCGGCATATCCGGTGGTGAGGAAGGCGCCCGCAAAGGCCCGTCCATTATGCCCGGCGGTCCGCGTGAAGGATATGAACAGATAGCCAAATACCTAGAGCTGATCGCGGCCCGGGACAGCAAGGGCAAGCCTTGTACCACCTACATTGGACCTGACGGAGCCGGACATTTCGTGAAGATAGTGCATAACGGGATAGAGTATGCCGAGATGCAGGCATTGACGGAGGTTTATTCGCTCTTACGCTATATGCTAGGTAAAGCGACCGCAGATATTGTTACCATTTTTTCAGATTGGCAAAAAAATGGTTTGGGAAGTTACCTGCTGGAGATCACAATTGACATTCTGCAGAAGAAGGAAGGTGACGAACTACTGCTCGACAAAATACTGGATCAGGCTGAGCAGAAAGGCACCGGGGGCTGGTCGTCAGCTGTAGCCTTGGAGTACGGCGTACCGTACGACACCCTTTCAGCCGCCGTAATGTCCCGGGCGCTTTCCGCCATAAAAACCGAACGGGTAAAAGCGGCAGACCTCTACCAGAAACAAAACCCTAATGTTACGATCGATGAAAACAGCTTTGTTCAAAGTCTGAAGCAAACCTACCAGGTAACCCGCATTATCAATCACGAGATCGGCTTTAGCTTAATGCGTGAAGTGTCTGTGCAACTGGACTGGAACCTGAACTTAAGCGAAATTGCCCGCATTTGGACCAACGGCTGCATTATTCGCTCTGAGCTGATGGAAGAGCTGGTAGAAATCTACCAGCAGGAGCAGCGCCTGCTCATGGCCCCTCCTATCGTTGATCGGATCCGAAACGCGCGGCAGGGTTTTGCTTCTGTCGTGTCGCTGGGACTACAGTACGGTATACCGCTGCCGGTGCTCTCTGCTGCCTTAAATTATTTCTTAGGGTATAGTACCGCTGACTCAGCGGCCAACCTGATACAGGCGCAGCGGGATTACTTCGGAGCGCACACTTACCAGCGCAAGGACAAACCAACCGGAGAGTACTTTCATACTAACTGGAAAGATTGAATAAATACTGGATAAATATAGTGTTTAAACATCTTTTTAAAATTACATCACAAGTGATATAAGTCACTTCTGCCGCTGACTACCGTCATAAGAATAGAAGAGTTACTGGTGTTCTTTTGTGAACATAAAGACACTCTAACAGCTATTCTTATGAAACGGTCACATTTACCAAAAGCAATACGGCTGGCCATGATGGGCATTTTCTGCCTCGGCGTCGCCTCTTCCTGTGGCACCAAGACCACAAATGCTGAAATCTTAAGCTCCCTCAACGAATCGGCCGCTCCCACTGAGATGCCCGTGATCGAAGCGGAGTTGACGGATGCCCCACTTGTTCCGGCTCCTATCACCCGCAGGCACCCGGCCAAAGTGGTGGTGCGCCTGGAGGTGACCGAAGTAGTGAAGAAACTGGCTGACGGCGTAGACTATACCTTCTGGACCTTCGGCGGCTCAGTGCCGGGCAAGTTCATCCGCGTACGCCAGAACGACGAGGTGGAGTTTCACCTCATGAACCACCCCGACAGCAAAAACCCACACAATATTGACCTGCATGCCGTGACCGGCCCGGGCGGCGGCGCTGCTGCCACTTTCACAGCGCCTGGCCAGGAAACAGTGTTCAACTTCAAAGCCCTCAACCCTGGCCTGTACGTGTACCATTGCGCCACAGCGCCGGTAGGTATGCACATCGCCAACGGTATGTATGGCCTGATCATGGTGGAGCCGGAAGAAGGTATGGCGCCTGTTGACAAGGAGTACTACGTGATGCAGGGTGATTTTTACACCAAGGGAGGTTTCGGTGCGCCTGGCCTGCAGCCTTTCGACATGGAGAAAGCCCTGGACGAAAGACCCTCTTATGTAGTGTTCAACGGCTCTGTGGGCTCTATGACAGGCGACAATGCCATCACCGCCAAGGTAGGTGACAAAGTACGTCTCTTCGTGGGCAACGGCGGTCCTAACCTGGTATCCAGTTTCCACGTCATCGGTGAGATCTTTGACAATGTATATGTAGAAGGTGGCTCAACCGTGAACAAAAATGTGCAGACCACGCTGGTGCCTGCTGGTGGCTCCGCTATAACAGAATTTAAGGCAGATGTGCCAGGCAACTATGTGCTGGTAGACCACTCCATCTTCAGAACCTTCAACAAAGGCGCACTGGGTATGCTGAAAGTAGAAGGACCGGACAACCTGGCGGTATTCTCCGGACAGACCGAGCAGAAGATTTACCTGCCAGAAGGCTCTACCGTGCAAGAAATGCCGAAGTCTAACACACCGAAAGCTGCCTTTGCCTCTAACAAGGACATGCGCCTCGAACTGGGCAAAACCCTCTACGCGCAGAACTGCCAGGCCTGTCACCAGGCAGAAGGCCAAGGTATTAAAGGCGCCTTCCCTCCGCTTGCCAAGTCTGACTACCTGAATGCCGACGTAGATCGCTCTATTGGGGTAGTAGCCCACGGTCTGGAAGGCCAGATCAAAGTGAACGGCGAGGTATACAACAGCACCATGCCGAAGCTGAAACTGTCTGACGAAGAGATCGCTAACGTGATGACCTATGTGGTAAACAGCTGGGGTAACAAAGGTGGTGAGATCACACCGGAGCAGGTGAAAAAAGCCAAAGCCAAGTACAAGCACTAATCCTTAACAAGTATCAATCATGCGACGACTTCTGACAATCTTGCTGATGCTCGGAGCCTGTAGTATAGCACAAGCACAAAAGGGCTCTCCTGCCGACATGGTTCATGTGAAGGGAGGCACTTTTGTGCCGCTTTACGGCAGCAACAACCAGGCTGTGACGGTGCAGGGCTTCCAGATGGACAAGTACCCGGTCACCAATGCCCAGTATGAGGCTTTTGTAAGCAAATATCCGAAATGGCAGAAGTCAGAAGTAAAGGCGCTTTTTGCAGATGCCGGCTACCTGAAGCACTGGGCCAGCCCGCTGGGTGTGGGTACTGCTGCAGACAAGCTCAAAGACAGCCCCGTGATCAACGTGTCGTGGTTTGCAGCCAAGGCTTACTGCGAGTGCCAAGGCAAGCGACTACCTACTGTAAACGAATGGGAGTTTGCCGCACTGGCCAGCGAATCGAAAAAGGATGCTTCCAGCGAGCCCAGCTTTTACCAGCGCAGCCTTGATTGGTACAGCCAGCCAAACCCGAAGTACCTGCCACCCGTGAAGGACGCCTTTAAAAACTACTACGGCCTTTACGGTATGATAGGACTGGTATGGGAATGGACCTCTGATTTCAACTCCGCTCTGATCGTGGGTGAGTCCAGACAAAACGCCAGCATGGACAGGCAACTGTTCTGCGGAGCCGGATCGACCGGAGCCAGTGATGTGAAAAATTATGTGGCCTTTATGCGCTACGCCTTCCGCTCCAGCCTCAAAGCCAACTACACGGTGGCTAACCTGGGCTTTAGATGCGCGCAGGATGTACCTGCACAGACCACTGCCAAAAAATAATCTGATTGTAATGAAACGCTATACCTTATACCTGTTCATGTTGATTGCTCTTGGTTTCACAGCCTGTCAGCAGGAAGTGGCCCATGAAGAAGACAGCTGCTGCACCAAACCACTGGCCGCTGAAGAGCTGCCCGACGGCACCAGCAACCTGGCTATACCTACTGCCGGGCTGACCGATATGTCGCTTTACCAACTGGAATCTGGCTGGCAGAACCAGAACGCTCAAGCCTTGAAGCTCCAGGAATTCCAGGGCAAAGTGCAGCTGGTAGCCATGGTCTATACCCACTGCGGGTATGCCTGTCCCCGCATCATTGCCGACCTGAAGCGCATCGAGATGGGACTAGACCAATACAAGCGGGAAGACATCGGGATCGTGCTCGTGACCATGGACCCTGCCCGCGACACACCGGAGCGCCTGCTGGACTTCGCTAAGTCCAACAACCTGGACCCGAAGCGCTGGACTTTGCTAACCAGCGAGCAGGATAATATCCGGGAACTGGCAGCCCTGTTGAACATGAAGTACAAAGTAGAACTCGACGGCGAGATCTCCCACTCCAACATCATCACGGTGCTCAATGAAAACGGCGAGATCATCCACCAGGCCGAAGGACTCGGCGTAGAACCGGATGAAACGGTTAATGCCATAAAAGGCCTTCTGCAGAAGATTTGAGGTATAGCCATCAATTAAAAAATCCCTGGACTGCATTCAAATGCATTGTCCAGGGATTTTTGTTTGTAGTAATTGATCAGAACTTTCTCTATGACGAGGCTCCCCACCAGAGAATGCTCTTAATTTAATATAAGGCTCTTCGAAATATCCATGTCCCGAAGCAATCTGTTGGGGATGTCCACATCCCCGTGCGTAGGTTTACAGCTACACGGGGATTAGGACATCCTCTACTGTTTGTTTTCGGATTGATAAATCCGAAAGAGCCTGTGTTTACGAAGAAAGACGGCATCAGGTATCCCGTGCCGTTTCGTGAAGGATTACAGGTTCACGATTCTGACAGGTCGCGACCCCATGCCGTCAAATTAAGATTTTTGTCATTTCGACACTTGAGAGAAATCTGAATTAGTGTGAAAATTATGAAAGAACCCAGATCTCTCCTATCGTCGAGATGACAGCTTAAGTTAATCATTGCTTAAGTTGACAGCATGGGGTCGCGATCTGTCCCTACAATATACCATCGTGACTCCTAACTCACGCGGGCACTCATTCTCTCAATCAGTAACTTACCAAAACACTCATTCACTAAATTAATTACCCCTGTTTCCCTCTCATCTGCTTCTCCATCGCATCCCACATTTCCTGCGGAATCTGGTCAAAGGAGTTGAATTCGCCGGCGCCGTACAGCCACTCGCCACCGTCGATCGTCACTACTTCACCGTTCACAAAGGCAGCGTAATCTGATACTAAGTAGGCGGCCAGGTTAGCCAGTTCCTGGTGCTCGCCGAAGCGGCCGACAGGTATACGCTTCAACGGGTCGAGTTTGTCGGCGAGTTGTTTTGGGAAAAGACGGGTCCAGGCGCCTTCGGTCGGGAAAGGCCCGGGAGCGATGGCGTTGGAGCGGATGCCGTATTTGGCCCACTCAGAAGCTAAGGAGCGCGTCATGGCCAGCACGCCGGCTTTGGCGCAGGCAGAAGGCACTACATAGCCGGAACCGGTCCAGGCGTAAGTGGTCACAATGTTGAGGATGGTTCCCTCCTGCTTCTGCTCAATCCAGTGTTTGCCTAGCGCCAGGGTACAGTTGTAGCTTCCCTTGAGGACGATGTCGGTGATCACGTCGAAGGCTTTGTGGCTGAGGCGCTCTGTCGGGCTCACGAAATTGCCGGCCGCATTGTTCACCAGCACATCTACTCTGCCGAATTTGTCGAGCGTGGCCTGCAGCATGGCTTCGATTTCGTTGTACTTGCGCACGTCGCACACGACCGGCAACACCTGTCCGCCGGTTTCTTGCATCAGCTCTTGGGCGGCTTTATCGAGCACATCCTGTTTGCGGCTGCAGATCACGGCGTTGGCACCGAGCTCCAGAAAATATTTTGTCATGGAGCGGCCAAGGCCGGTGCCGCCACCCGTTACCACAATGGTTTTGCCTTTCAGCGCGCCTTCTTTCAGCATAGGTTCTGCCTTCATTGTCTTATTTTGTTTGTTTTAAAAAGCTAACGTATAATTGTCAGGGCTGACTAGCTAAAGATAAGAACCAAAGGCGAAAATAAGAGTAAAAGAAGCATTCTTTTGCTGAAGCAATTTAAAACTATGGATCTAAAAACTATTGAAGCAGAACTGAAGGCGGCAACGGACGGACTGCTCATGATGAGCGAAACCGACGCCCCCTTTGAGTTTTATCACGCCGAAAACTTCCGGCACGAGAAACTGGACAAAGACACCGTGCTACGACTGGCGGGCATGCCCGCCGAATATCCTTTCGAGGAACTGGAGTTAGGTTATTTTTTCCGGAACATGACCCAAGCAAGACCAGAGGCAGGTGAAGAAGGTATGCAGCAGGCAAACCGCTTCCAGCACCTGGAAAAGAAACTGCACGAGCTCTTAAACGATGTGAAGGTATACCGCGTCGGTGAAACGCAGAAAATGGTGCTGATACTTGGCCGCACATCCGATGGGGAGATTGCCGGCCTCAAAACCTTGGTAGTCGAAACCTGATCAAACGAAAAAATCCCCGACTAGTACAGCCGGGGATTTTTTTATAGCTTGAAAGAGCACCTATACCTTAAGATGTCGGGCCGTTGTCCGCCCGGGCCTCTATCACTTCCTGAACCGCAGCAGACACATTGGAGAGCACATCATAGCCCGTCTTGGACTCGATCGCATCTACAGTCGTGCGGTAGGTTGCCCAACTGGTGCTGATGCTGTTGGAGTTCGGGGTGTCGATCGCGATTACGCGGGTGCTGTTTGTCACGCGACCCACATCATTTGTGCCCTCCGGCAGCACCACGATCACTTTCCATATCCGGCTCGGCACCGTTACCTTGCCGCCCGCCAGTGTCTCCTTGTAGCCAGCGCTACCTGTCCCGCCTTTGCCATATTGCCCCATGATGATGTAGAGTTCATTGCCCTGGCTTACCAGTTTGCGGCAATAGTTCTCCAGATTGGCCCAGGTCTGCTGGTTGTTTGTCGGCGCCTGCGGAATTATGTTCGACATGAGGAAGGTCGCAGAGTTATCTATGACCGTATGCGTACGATCCGCTGACGGCGTGTTATGTCCGCGGTCAAAGCCGCTTCCTGTATAGTCTGATGGAAGCACTCTGTAAAAGCTTTCCGGCAGCGTGTTGTCGCCCCGAAAGTCATCCTGACGCGGTGTACTGCCCATCCAGGCGCTGCTCAGGTGCCAGCTCACCCAGTTAGGCGTGCCGCGGTAAGAGTTGAAAGACATGGCGTACTGTTCCTTTTGGATATAGTAATTCGAAAAACCAGTGTTTGCGTCGCTCGGATTACCCATAGCCAGGTTGTCACCTTTGGGAACCACTTCCTCTCCTTGCGAACACGATACCAACATCCATCCGACAAAGGCGAAATAGGATATGCATTTAAAGCTCTTTAGCATTTTGTAAACTTTCATTGAGGCAGTAAAATTGCCATTCTGACTCGAAGCAAGCAGTATCTGAACTTCATATTCACGAAAGTTTATATAAAAACGTAGAACAGCACTTGATTTACCCTATGTAATTGCTAGTATCTATAAATAATTGGTTCAGATTGATACTAAATGAGGCGGGCAGGATCTGTACAATAAGTTAGCAACGGTTATACCTAAAAATGATCTTGTAGCAGCTTATTGGCCGCGATAATGCCGCTCAGGCAAACGCCTACGATCCCCTGCCCCGGATAGACGGTATCCCCACAGACATAGGCGCCTTTGTGATCGAGCCGGGCGTCTTTCATTTGCCATGGCTTGATGTCGCGGTACTGCGGGTAGCCGCCCACCATGCCGTAAGCTCTTTGTGTCCAGAAGATCCAGGCGCCCGGTGTGGCTGAGTCCAGGTATAAAATGTCTTCCCGGTTCAGCATACCTAATTCCTCCATTTTGGTGATGATAGCTTCCTGCAATTGCCTTTTGTCATAAATCCGAAGAGCAGCCGGATCGGGAACGTGCGTGCTGATCGCTACTACCCGCTCCCCTGCCTTCGCTCTGAATTCGTCTGCCGGGTGACTATAACTGACAAAGATACTCTTGCTCTTGATCAGCGGCAACCCCTCTGGCACGTGCACCTGGTGGTGCAGCACAGGTATAGCAGGTGCATGGCGGAGCGCGATGGCCATGGTGAAGGCGCCATTCAGCTTCTCAGAAGGCAATAAGTAAGGCCTTAATTTCTGCCTGACCTTCTCGTCCTGAAATAACTGATAAGTGTCGTTCAGAGGAATACCACTGATCACAAAACGGGAACGGTAAGTGCCTGCCATACAACGGACTTCGTAACCGTCTGACTGAGGCACAATCTGGTTCACATGGTGCCGGTACAAAATGGTGCTGCCTTGTTTGTTCAGGTATAGCTCAAGTGCCCAGGCCAGTCCGATCATGCCACCTTCCACATAGTAGTTGCCAAACAAGGTATAGCACAGAGCAGTTGCGCCGAACAGTTCATTCACTTCCTCCAGTTGGTTTTGTGCCGTGATCAGTAGCTGCTCGTTCACGAAGTCGGTGAAAAGTTTATTGTCCAGCAGTCGATACCGTTTGAGCAGCTCGTGCATGGTTCTGAAAGCGCCCGGCAACAGAGAAAGCTGATGAGATCGAACCTGACGCAACGCGTGCCACAGGTCCTGCACATTCGAAAATGGAAACGATTGTTGCTCCAAGGACGTGCGCCATACCTGCTGGCTAACGCGGTAGCAGTGCTCCCAGAATGGCCGCTGACCCTCCGGTCCAAACACACGCTCCGCTTCTTCAATCCAGGCTTCGAGATTGCCATAGCGTGTCAGTAGTTGCCCATCCGGCAGATGCACTTGCATAGGAGTTTGAAGTTTGATCAACGGGAGTTCTATACCTATCTGATCAAGCAGGTAGCGTAAGGGCATGTGCTCGTCCAGCCCGACCAGGGTAGTGGCCCCTGTCTCAAACCAATAGCCTTTGCGTTTGTAAGAAGAGGCGCAGCCACCAGGGTACTTGGCCTGTTCCAGCACAGCTACTTTCAATCCTTTATTCGCAAGCAGGGCAGCGGCTGTGAGCGAACCAAAACCAGAGCCGATCAGGATGACATCGTACTGCATGTATGTATAAATTTAGGCTTACCTTTGTCGCAAACGTTAACAAGTGAGCTTACGGAATGTTAACTACAAAACACCAAAGCGATGCAAAAGAAAGCTGACATCAGTGTCATGGGTTGCGGCTGGCTCGGCCTTCCGCTGGCGGATGCCCTGGTACGTTCCGGCCATCGGGTAAACGGATCCACTACTTCCGAGCCAAAACTGGAGACACTCCGCCTGGCAGGTATAAATCCCTTCCAGATTAACCTTTCTGATCCACAACTTGACCAACAGGTACTCGAAGATTTTTTGGAGGCAGAGGTGCTGGTGCTCAACATCCCTCCTAAGCTTCGTGCTGATGGCGGCGAGAGTTACCTGCAACAAATGACAGTATTGCGTAAGGCACTGCTAGCTTCGCTCGTGAGCCGCGTGCTGTTCGTATCCTCGACCTCGGTATACCCAGAGCTCAACCGGATTGTGACGGAGGAAGACACCAGCTTTACCGATGAACTTGACCCGGATAATACACTCCTAAAGGTTGAACGGATGTTCCAGGACAGTGAGAACTGGGTGTGCACGGTGGTACGCTTTGGCGGACTGGTTGGAGCCAACAGGCAGCCGGGTCGCTTCCTGGCAGGCAAGCATGATCTGCCAAACGGCGATGCTCCTGTCAACATGATCCACCTCGAGGACTGCCTGAACATACTGGAGCGCATTATCGCGCAGGAAAAATGGGGCCAGGTATACAACGCCTGCGCAGACGAGCATCCGAGCCGGAGAGCTTTCTACGAAGCTGCCGCAAAAGCCCTTGACCTGGAATCCCCGACTTTTAAGGACATGGAAGAAACCCATTTTAAGCTGATCAGTAGCCAGAAATTAAAAGAAGACCTGGTCTACGTCTTCTCCTACCCCGATCCAATGGCCTTCTTTTAGCCATTTAACAATTTAGCAATTCATTAACATGAAAATAGTAGTGATAGGTGGCGGGGCAGCGGGCTATTTTGGTGCGATCGCTTGTGCGCAGGCCAACCCGAAGGCACAGGTGACGATCCTCGAGAAGAGCAACAAGCTGTTATCGAAAGTGAGGGTTTCGGGTGGCGGCCGCTGCAACGTGACGCATCACTGTTTTATACCAACCGTGTTTTCGCAGCATTACCCTCGAGGCGCCAAACAGTTGAAGGAAGCTTTCAAGACTTTCGGTGCAACTGAAACAGTGGAATGGTTTGAGCAACGGGGCATCAGGTTAAAGGCAGAGCCCGACGGGCGCATGTTTCCGGTAACAGACAATTCCCAGACCATTATCGACTGTCTGCAGCGTGAAGCTGCTAAAGCTGGTGTGGAGGTGAAAACAGGTATAGCCGTGGAGCGCATCGAGCCACGGGCTGAGAAGCGAGGCTATACCTTATACCTGAACAACAACCGTGAACTGCAGGCCGACAGGGTGCTGGTGAGCACAGGAGGCAGCCCCAAAAGCCAGAGTTATGATTGGCTGCGGGCGCTCGGGCATACCATCCAGGAACCGGTTCCTTCCCTGTTTACCTTCAACGTGCCGGGCTCTCCGCTCAAAGAGTTGCAGGGGGTCTCAGTGCCGCAGGCCAGGGTACGCATAGCCGGTCAGAAACTGGAGTACGAAGGGCCGTTGCTGATCACCCACTGGGGCTACAGCGGTCCGGCAGTTCTCAAACTTTCCGCCTGGGGCGCCCGCCTGTTTCACGGCATGAACTACCGCTTTACGGCCATGGTCAGTTGGGTGCATGACCAGACAGAGGAAAGCCTGCGCGAGCACCTGCACAATTTCCGGAAGGCGCACCCCAAGAAGATCGTGACCACCAACCCGCTTTTCGGTTTGCCGCAACGACTGTGGAAAGCGCTGACAGGTATAGCCGGTATAGGTGACGAAGTGAAATGGGCAGAACTGCCTGCCAAAAACACCAACAAACTGGTGGAGGCCCTTCTCCGAATGCCCGTCGATGTGGACGGTAAGACCACGTTCAAAGAAGAGTTCGTGACCTGCGGAGGCATTGATTTAAGCCAGATCAACATGAAAACGATGGAAAGCCGTCTGCACCCGGGTCTGTATTTTGCCGGCGAGGTGCTGGATGTGGATGGCATTACGGGTGGTTTCAACTTTCAGGCCGCCTGGACGACCGGATACCTAGCGGGCCGGGCCATGGCCGCTTCCATATACTAGCATAGCGATATATCCATTTTGGTAACAAAAACTGATAGAATGCAGTACATCAGCATACAAAAACTAAAAAAAATATCACTATGGAAATTAATAAAGAAGTTCACTCAACCGTTCACCATCTTATTGAAAGATGCAAAGACGGTGTAAAGGGCTATAAAACTGCTGCCGAAGACGTTGAAGACCAGGACCTGAAAGACCTGTTCCGTAAGTACGCTGTGCAGCGCGACAGCATGATCACTGAGCTGCAGGACCAGCTGCACAAAATGGGAAAGACGGATGATGAGACCAGCTCCATCGAAGGTACTCTGCACCGCGCCTGGATCGACATCAAAGCTGCGCTTTCTTCTAAAGACAGAAAGCGTATACTGGAAGAGTGCGAGCGCGGCGAAGATTACGCCGTGAAAGCGTACGAAGAGGCGATGCAGAAAGACCTGCCAGGTGAACTGAAGCCAATCATAGCGCAGCAGTACCAGGATGTAAAAAACGCACACGACCACATTCGTTCACTTCGTGACAGTGCCTGATTTCTTATAAAAGGTAGATAAAATAGAAAAGGAGCTTTTGCAGCTCCTTTTTTTGTGCCTCCGGCTTTTGCGGAAGGTATGGGCGGGTATAAAAGTAATAAGCCTGACATCCGTCTGATGTCAGGCTTATCAGTTCTAACTGCGTAAAACAGTAGAATAATCTTCCAACCTTTTTATGATACCTTCTTTAACGGAAAGGTATAGCCAAGGTTACGAGCTTCTGGATAAATATTTTAAAACAAAAAGGCTGACGTTTCAAGTCAGCCTTTTCTAACAATGCGAAGCTTTTACACTTCAAGCGTTGTATACCTATTTATACGATTCTACCTTTTGGCAGGTTCGGACATTTAGAATCTTTTTTTGCGGAATCCGCCACGATCACCACCGCTGCTGCGACGGTCACCGCCTCTGAAAGAGTCACGGTCGCCACGGCCACCGAAACGGCTTCCACCGCCTCCGTATCCGCTGCCGCCGCCTTCTCTGCGTGGTCCACGATCACGATCGCCACCATAGCTTCCGCGGTCACGGTCACCAAAACCACCACGGTCGCCACCGCCGAAGCGTTTGCCACCACGATCGGCTCCCCGGTCACTGAAACCGAAGTCTTCTCTGCTGCCGCCACCAGCTTCGCCTTCTTTCTTCTGCGATTTCTCTACAATCACCGTGCGTCCGTCCACTTCGATGCGGCCTACTTTCTGCAGGATATCTGCAGTATATTCGGTAGGCACCTCTACAAAGCTAAACTTATCGTACAGGTCGATGTCGCCTACTTTGGAAGCAGGTATATCAGCGTTCTGGCTCAACAGGTCTATCAGATCTTTTGGATGTACACGGTCTTTTTTACCGATGGTGATGAACAGACGGTCGAAACCGGCTTTTGGTCCACCCATACCTTTTTCAGCCTCTTTGCCAGCTTCTTTTGTCTTGGCTTCTTTCAAAGACATTTTCAAAAGAGCGGCAGCGATCTCAAGAGAGGTATACTCTTCGTTTACCAGGCTCTCGATTTTGGCAATGTGCTTGGTCAGGTTGCCCTTCTCGAGGACTTCACGCACCTTCTCAAGGTATACGCTGGTACGCAGCTCATTCACGTCATCGTAAGTAGGTACCTGCTGTAGCTGGATATTGGCTTTAGTATAGCGCATGATATCCTTCAGCTTGTACATGTCAGAGCGACCAGACACGAAAGAGAAGGCACGGCCAGACTTACCGGCACGACCTGTACGACCGATACGGTGTACGTAAGCTTCTTCGTCCTGCGGGAGGTCGTAGTTGAATACCGCCTCTACGTTATCCACGTCAAGACCACGGGCAGCCACGTCAGTAGCTACCAGTATCTCCAGCGTAGCGTTACGGAATTTGCCCATCACGTTAGAGCGCTGGTTTTGGTTCAGGTCACCGTGCAGGGCATCGGCGAAATAGCCACGGGCCTGCAGGTTAGTAACCAGTTCGTCCACCATACGCTTGGTATTGCAGAAGATGATCACCGACTTCATGTTGTGCATGTCCAGGATGCGGGAAAGTACTTCCTGCTTCATAGAGTTACGCACCTCGAAGTATACCTGGTCAATGTTGGTTACCGTCAGTTCCTTGTGCACCACTTTCACGACCACCGGGTCGGTCTGGTAACGCTTGGTCAGGTCCATGATTGGCTTAGACATCGTTGCCGAGAAGAAGATCGTCTGGCGCTCTTCCGGCATTTTGCTCAGCACAAACTCGATGTCGTCACGGAAGCCCATGTCCAACATTTCGTCTGCCTCGTCCAGGATAATCTTTTTGATCTTGTCCAGTTTAAGCGTTCCGCGCTCGATGTGGTCCATCACACGGCCCGGCGTACCGATCACGATCTGCACACCCTGCTTAAGGGCACGCAACTGACGGTCGTAAGCCTGACCACCGTAAATAGGCACAATGCTGATGCCTGGCTTATACTTAATAAGTTTCTGGATTTCTCCGGCTACCTGAATAGCCAGTTCACGCGTTGGGCACAGGATAAGGGCCTGTACACTGCGGTCGTTCTCGTCGATGCTCTCAATAGTAGGTATACCGAAAGCGGCCGTCTTGCCCGTACCCGTCTGGGCCTGGCCAATAATGTCGCGTCCTGCTAAAACTACCGGGATTGCTTCTGTTTGGATGGGAGATGCTTCTTCGAAGCCCATGTCAGCGATAGCACGCTGGACTTCCGGCGAAAGCGGAAGCTCGTCAAATCTGATTTTGTTCATTCTGTTATAATAACTTTTTACACTTCATCTGGAGACAGCCTGTCCATAAACCCTTCTTTACGAAAAAGAAGTCCGACAAGAAAAAAAATCAACCAGGTTATGCTCAAAAAAAGCGGTGTAGCCAGTTATACTTAAATCAGACTGATTCCAAATCGGCTGCAAAGATACGCAGAATAAATGAAACCGTCGTCATATGACCTAATTTATTCTTTAACAGACCAGTGCAAAACGATAGGTATTATTCGATTAAAAAATTGTTCTGATTAAATGGTGGACGATTATATTTATTTCAAATTATTTTTTATTTTGCGTCAAAATACTCCAAAAAAATATTGAAATAAGAAACTACTAATTTATTTGCCCGTAAATGGACTACATTCACACTAGAAATCAAGCCATTAACTATTATTAAAGTTTTTCATTGGTATATCCAATATGAAGCTCGTAGTTTAGTATATAACAGGATCAAAATCAGTTCAATTTTAATTTGTGCCAAGTTAGCGTGATTTAGATAAGCGATTTATCCGGTTTTGGTATCCAGTTGTTGTCTCCGCCCCCTTCCCTTTGCCTGAAAGCAAAACTTGAAGCCTGAACTATAGAAATGAAATTTCACTATTTAAAAATACCGTAGAACTTTAACCCTTTAATCCTTTCTAATTATGTTACACTTCTCCAAAATTACAGCTAAAAGCAGGGACTTTCATTTGATCGCCTCTGGCGCACTGGCCTTTAAGATCCATAACAAGATCCTGAAAGACGAAGACTTCATGAAGGGAGCCAAGGTCTCACGCAATCTGCTGCCAAACAATGCAGTTATCAAGACCGATAAAAGTGAGGCTAAAGTGTTCTTTGTGATCATCTCTGACCTGGACAAAATGAATGCTTCCAGCTTGTGTAACATGATTGCCAAGGAACGCGCAAAAGGCAGTTATGCCGTATGCCAGGTGATTCCGATGTATTACAACGAGCCCTCTTTCAAGGCGCTAAAAATGCTGCGTCAGAATTTTGATGAAGTGATTGAACTAAACAAACTGACCCTGGGTGGTGGTAAAGCGCTGATGAGCACTGAGCAGCAGCACTGCATCATTGCAGATTACTCTATCTCGATGGCTCGTATTGTGCGAAACGTTTGCGTAAACGACCATGCACCTGCCAAGGAGAAAGAAGAAAAGAAAGGGCAGATCGTATACGCATAACCCTTTACTCTAAATAGAAAGGCAACAGGCTCCTTCGCGCAAGCGGGGGAGCTTTTTGTATTTTATACCTTGACGGACAAATACTTGCTTTGAGCGCTCATTATTTTAAACCCTGGCGCTGGCATAAGCCCCACAGGAAATGTATCTTTAGAATCCAGTTTAAAGCCGCCCGCTATGTCGCCAAACTTCAAGATACTCTCCTCCTCAGCAGGTTCCGGTAAAACCTATACCCTGACCAAAGAATACCTGAAACTCGCGCTCCATAGCACTGACCCGGATTATTACCGTTCCATCCTGGCGATCACTTTTACCAACGATGCCGCCGCAGAAATGAAGGAGCGCATCCTGGGGGCACTGCGCAATTTTAATGACCCCAACCTGAGTGGAGGGGAACTACTGAAGAGTGAAGACTTATTGGACAAGATCACAGCTGAATTGCAGGTTCGCTACCCGGAAGAAAGTTTTGACAAAGAGCAAATCCGCCAGCGAGCCGGTCGCCTTTTTACGCAAATCCTGTACAATTACAGCGACTTTTCTGTTAGCACCATCGACAGCTTTGTAAATAAGATCGTGCAGGCTTTCACGAAGGAGCTGAACATACCTTATAATTTTGAAGTAGATCTGGACTCGCAAACGCTGGTGAGCTCAGCTGTGCAACTGCTGCTGGATAAGGTGAGCAACCGAAAAGACGATCTGCTCTCGGAAACGCTGGAACACTATGCGTTGGAAAAAGCCCGCGAAGGACGCAGTTGGAATACACTAGCCGATGACCTGGCTGACTTTGCCAAAAATTTGCTGAACGAACAGGTATACGAAGCGGTAACAGACCTGCAGGGTCTCACGCTGGAGGATTTCAGGGAGATCCGGAAGCAACTCAAAAACCTGCAGGAAGGGATACTGGCCGCCCTGCAGGAGGATGCCGGTAAGGCGCTGCAGGCCATTGAGCAGGCGGACCTCTCCCCTGCTGACTTTTTCCAAGGCAACCGGGGACTTTACGGCTACTTCAGCAAATTTAACCGCGAAGCCGACCTGACTTATGCCAACAACTACGCTCGCCAGACAGTGGAGGATGATAAATGGTACGCTGGCAAGGCCTCTACGGCTACCAAAAACCAGATCGACAGTATACGCCAGCTGCTCACTGATCTCTATTATAATATTGAGTCGATAAAAGAGCAGTATGCGGGTACCTTTACCCTGATCTCGGCGGTCGTGCCGCATCTATATAAGGTGTCGGTGCTGAACGAGCTGGAAAAATGCCTGCAGGAGATCAAGCTTGATCGTAACACGGTGCATATCTCTGAATTCAACAAGCGCATTATCGATATTGTGCTTAAGGAGCCGGTGCCTTTTATATATGAGCGACTCGGTGAGAAGTATAACCACATCCTGATCGATGAGTTTCAGGACACCTCGGTACTGCAGTGGAATAACCTTCTGCCGCTTGTCGACAACGCCCTGGCTTCCGGGCACTTTAGTATGGTGGTGGGTGATGCTAAGCAGGCAATTTACCGCTGGCGCGGTGGGGAGATGGAACAAATCCTGCACCTTTACAAAAACAACACGCACCTGCTCTACGAAAACCGCCGCCATGGCCACATGATCCGGGAGCGCTACGAGTCGGTGCGTGAGAGCCTGGCGCCAGATGTGCTGCAGCAGAATTTTCGGAGCCGTCGCGAGATCATCGAGTTTAACAACAAGCTCTTTACTTTCTTTAGTGAGCAACACAAGGTATACGGCACCTTCACCTCCATTTACGATGACAAGTTTGTGCAGGAAGCGCCCACAACAGGGAAGACTGGCGGACATGTGCAGATCATGTTCACCTATCCAGATGATCTGAATTACAAATACGACCTGAGCAGCTGCGTGCGCACCGAAGATCTCTACGATGAATACACCCACGAACAGGAACTCAGCTACGATGCCAGCACCCTGAATATGGTGATCGAGCTGGTGCGGCAGGGACTGGACGATGGCTATACCTTAAAAGACATGGCGATACTCTGTCGTACCAACGCCAAGAGTAAGCTGATTGCCAATTTTCTGAAGGAAAAGCAGTATGATATCATCTCGCAGGATTCGCTTTCACTGCAGTTTGCTGAAGTGATCAATCTGATCATCGCCATGTTCCGGGTATTCAACCGCCCGAACGACACATTGGCCAAATCAGAGGCACTATACCTGATCTATACCGTTACCCAAGGGAAGGTGCCTACTACGGAACTAGCCCAAACGATCGCCCGCATTTCCAACCAGACGGATCCGCAGCTGTTCTTCAACTACCTGCGCGAGGTTGGCTTTGACGTGAAGGAACGGGAAACGGGCAATTTGTCGCTCTATGAGCTCACGGAGCAGCTGATCCGCATTTTCAATTTGCTGGGGCACAACAACGAATGCGAGTACCTGTTCCGATTCCTAGATCTGGTGCTGGAGTATAGTCTCAAGAACAGCAATAACCTGAATAACTTTCTGGCTTATTGGGATGTGCAGAAGGAAAAACTCAGCATCAACACGCCAAAAGACCGAAACGCCATCACGATCACCAGTATTCACAAAGCCAAAGGGCTCGCTTATCCTATTGTTATCATTCCGTTTGCGGACTGGAGCACCGAGCCGCAGACCAGGGCATTGATGTGGAGTCGTCTTTCTGATGATAACAAAGTGATGGGCAAATTGCGCAGTGTGGCCGTGAACATCAGTTCCAGACTGGAGCATACCGAACTGGCCGATCAATACAATACCGAGATTGAGAAGACTTTTATTGAAAACCTGAACATGCTCTACGTGGCCCTCACCCGACCGAAGGACAGGCTATACCTGATCGGCAACGGAAAGGACCTGTTGGAGGAGCGTAAGGCACAGAAGGCACTGGAAGGAACGGCCAAAAATGTGAGTCACCTGCTCTACCGCTACCTGGTGGCAGAGGGGCTTTGGGAAGCCGGCAAACTGTGCTACCAGTTATACGCGGGTCAGCAAACGAAACATGATAGTGGCAGCCGTCCGATCGGCCCGGTTTATACTCTGGATTACCTCCAAACCAATGACTGGGCACAGCGACTTCAGCTCAAGCAGCACGCCAACAACGTTTTCGACTTCGAGACACAGACCGAGCAGCGCATTCAGAACAAGAAACTGCACTATGCCCTCTCCCGCATCCTGACTGCAGCGCAGCTAGACGATGTGCTGCGCCAGATGGTATACCAGGGCATTATCAGCGACCGTGAAAAGCCTGTATTGAAAGAACGCTTGCTCCAGGTGGTCAATCATCAGCAAATCAGTCATTACTTTTCGGGTGATGTTATTGTGGAGCACGAAAAAGAGCTGCTCGACGCCCGCGCCTACCTCTACAAGCCTGACCGCGTGGTGTTTGACGGTGACCAGGTGGTGTTGCTGGAATTCAAATTGCCGCCTCCGCTGGAAGAGCACCGCAATAAACTCGATCATTATGCCGTGCGCTTCAAGCAACTGGGCTACGAAAAAGTAAAATGCCTGCTCTACTACTTTGATACCGAAGAGCTGTACGAATGGTCTTATGGCGGCAAAAGCCAGCAAATTGGCCTGGCATTGTAACATACATACGACAATAACAACCAATCATAAAATGGACAAAGCAGCTCAAACCATGATCGATAACCTGGAAAAGAACACCGGGAAATCGCTTGGAGAATGGATTGGCGTGGTGCAGGGCACAGGCCTTCAGAAACACAGTGAGATTGTAAAATATTTGAAATCGGACCACGGATTCACACATGGCTTTGCCAATTTGGTCGCGCTTAAAGCTAAAGGTACGGATGCCGGCTCAGCAGAAAACCCGGAGGATCTGGTCGAAAAGCAATACAAAGGAAAAGAGCAGCTCCTGCCTGTTTATGAGGCACTGACTGCGCAGCTAAAACAGTTTGGTGCTGACATAGAACTGGCTCCCAAAACGGCCTATGTGAGCGTGCGCAGCAAAAAGCAGTTTGCCCTGATCCAGCCTTCTACGAAAACCAGGATAGACGTTGGCATCAACCTGAAAGGCCGGGAACCGGAAGGCAGGCTGGAAAAGTCAGGCAGTTTTAATGCCATGTGTTCGCATCGTGTAAAGCTGCAACACGCAGATGAAGTAGATGCCGAGCTGATTGGCTGGCTGAAAGCGGCCTATGAAGAAGCCAGGTAAGGTATAGCTGCACGGTATAGGTATAGAAGTTAGGTTAACACTAATCAAGTAAGAGATCAAAGGGAAAAAATGGAACAGAGAATTACACTAATCACATTAGGCGTCAGAAATTTGCAGCGCGCAAGAGAGTTTTACCAGAACATCTTTGGCTGGCAGCCGCTCGAAAGCAGCACAGAAAGCATTATCTTCTTTCAGCTGAATGGCCTGCAACTGGCACTGTTCCCGCAAGAGTCGCTGGCAGATGATGCGGGCTTGGAAGCTGACGGCAAGGGTTTTAAAAGTTTCTCGCTGGCCTATAATGTGCACTCCGAAAAAGAGGTAGATGACCTGGTAGCAGAACTGGCCGGCAAAGGTGTACGGGTGCTCAAGCAACCGGAAAAAGTATTCTGGGGAGGCTACAGCAGCTACATCGCCGACCCGGATGATAACCTCTGGGAAATAGCCTATAACCCCTTCATGACGATGGATGAAAAGGGAAACGTTGGAAGTTAGAAAGTTCGATCCCCTATAAGGACAGGTCTCAACCCAATGTCGACTTTATGAACAAGGAGCGATAACTGTCATCTCGAAAGGATTGAGAGATCTGGATTATTTTAGGCTTACAATACTTCAGATCTCTCCCAAAACGAGGCCCCCTACCCCCTAGGTCGAATTGACAAAAGATACTTACAATGAAGGTGCTGGGTCACAGTCTGGCCGTATCGTGCACTAACAATTTAACCTTCAACAAAATTTAACAATTCACTCCATCACTCATTCACTTAATCACTCAATAACATAGTGCAGACCTTCCTTGAGCTAGCGGCAAAATACGTATACGAGAAGTATAAAGAGAACATCAGCGAGCTGTGCATTGTGCTGCCATCACGGCGTGCGAGTTTCTTTTTCAAGAACGCTCTGGCGCAGGCTGCTCCCGAACCGATCTGGTCGCCGGAGGTGTCGGGTATGGAGGATTTTATTACTAAGCTGGCCAAGGTGGATGTGCTGGAGCCGATCAACCTGCAGCTCGAGCTCTATGACCTGATGCGCGAGCAGGATCCAAACCTCGACTTCGATCAGTTCATCACTTGGGGCGGCACCCTGCTCGACGACTTCAGCCGCATCGACCAGAACCTGGTAGACACCACGAAGCTATTTGAGTATGTAAGTGAAGCCAAAGCTTTGGAGCGTTGGGACCCTGCGCACCTAGGCAAAGAACTGACGCCTGCTGTCAAAAAACACTTCAGTCTCTGGGACAACATCGAGAAGACCTACCACAACCTGAAAAACCACCTGGAGGAGCGCAAGCAGGCCTACACAGGTATGGCTTTCAAGATCGTTTCCGATAACATAGAGCAGCTGGCCAAGTCACCGGAATGTTCCCAGTACTTATTCATAGGCCTAAATGCGCTCACTAATTCAGAGGAGAAAATCATCCGCACGCTGCTTAAGCACAACAAGGCTGAAGTACTGTTTGACTCCGATGACTTTTACATGGAAGATGGTACCCCAAACCGGGCGGGCAGTTTCCTGCGCAGGTATAAGAGCACCTGGAATCTACCGGAATGGCGCTGGCAACAGAATTTACTACTTACCGACGAGAAAGAAATTAATGTAATCGGGGTGGCCAATGCGAGCATGCAGGGCAAGCTGGCCGGGCAGCTGATTCAGGAAATACGCACGCGGGACAAACACGCGCAGATAGCAGTGGTAATGCCTGACGAAACGCTGCTGCTTCCTGTGCTGCACTCTATACCTGAGGAGGTGCCGAATTATAACGTAACGATGGGTCTCAGCTTCAAAGGTACGCCGCTTTACAACCTGATCGACCTGCTGTTTGATGTGCACCTGACGGGCGTGACGCAGCTGCAGGAATCCGGTTACAAGGTATACCAGTACCATCATCTGACCGTGACCAAGCTGCTCTCCCACCCTTTCATCCGCAGGTATGAGTTATACCTGAACGAGCAACCCGACAAACAGGAGCTTCACGGTTTTGTGCAGCATGTGCTCGACCAGATCGTGCTGGACAACCGCGTGCTCATAACGGCCAACGACTTGCTGAAAATGGGCAAACACGAGCCGCTCTTTGAAGTGCTGTTCAAGTCCTGGCGCGATTGCGACGACATCATTGCCTCGCTTTACCAGCTGATCGATCTGCTGCATAAAATGTACAGTCACCAGCCCAGCACGATTGAAACCGAATACCTCTATATTTTCTATACCATTGTCAAGCGACTCGATACGATTTTCGACTGTCGTGAGCAAAAGATTTCAGTGCGCAGTTTCCGCAAGTTCCTCAACGAACTGATTGGGCGTCAACGTTTGCCTTTTAGTGGTGAGCCCATCTCGGACCTGCAGATTATGGGTATGCTTGAGACCCGTGCACTCGATTTTGAGAACCTGATCATTCTTTCAGTCAATGAGAATACACTGCCTGCTCCGAAGCGGCATGAGTCGCTGATGCCATTTGATGTACTCAAGCAGTTTGGTCTGCCCACCTACGCCGAAACGGAAGGTGCCATGGCCTATAACTTTTACCGCCTGTTGCAGCGCGCCAAAACTGTGAACCTGCTCTATGTGCTGCCATCCGACACTTACGGTTCCGGTGAAAAAAGCCGCTTTATTCTACAGCTTCAAAACGACCTGGCACTACGCAACCCGAAGATCAAATTCCGCGACCTGACGGCCACGGTAGAGCTGCGCGATCAGAAGAAATACGACGAGGATATTGTTATTCACAAAGATGCACAGACACTGGAGCAACTGCGGCAGGAACTGAAGCGTGGTCTCTACCCCTCGCACCTGAACATGTACATCAACTGTTCGCTACAGTATTACTTCAGTCGCATTGCCAAGATCAGGGAAATTGACGAAGTAGAAGAACAGCTCGGAGCCGACCAGTTTGGTACCATCGTGCACCAGGTGCTGGAGGACTTTTTCCGTCCTTTTGAGCAGAATGGCAAGCCCATCGAGAAGCCGCATGTGGAGCAGATGCTACAGGAGCTGCCAGCCAAGGTAGAAGCTGAATTTAAGAAAGTAACACGCGGTGCTACGCCTGAACGCGGCATGAATTTCCTGCTTTTCAAAGTAGCCGTGCAGGTGCTTGAGAAATACCTGGAGAGTCTGCTGAAATCGGATGACGAACTGCCGCTTTACGTCCTGCGCCTGGAAGAGCAACTGGAAACCACCCTGCAGGTACAGGTAGGTGACGAGCTTATACCTGTAAAAGTAGCTGGTAAAGCCGACCGCATCGACCTGAAAGGTGCAGAGCTGCGCGTGATCGACTACAAAACCGGAAAAGTAGAACGCAACCAGGTAAGTGTGAAGCCGGATGATGTGGACCTGCATTTTATCACCTCGCCTAAGTATGATAAAGCGCGACAGCTGTGGCTCTATGAGTACATCCTGCAGCGTAACTTGCAGCAGAAGCCGGAACTACTCCTCCGAAACGCAGCTCACATGGACCCGGCTCGAATTGTTCCGAAGTCAGGTATACTATCGTTCCGTAACCTCGACGCTGGCGTCCTGACAGCAGATTTTCCTTTTGAGCAGGCGACAGGTCAGGATTTTATTTCAGCATCCGAAGCTTTACTCACGCGCTTTGTGCAGGAGTTGCTCGACCCGAATGAAGTGATCCGGAAAACGAAGGAGCTGGAAATCTGTCAGTACTGCCCTTATCGGGGGATTTGCGCGCGATAATCAGAAAGTATCGGATTTTTACAATATTGTTTTAGCTGAGCATGCAACGTTTTGGCAATTATGGGTATCATACCTTAAAAAGAAAGCCTATGAAACGACTGCTGCTATTCAGACATATCATCCTCTTTTGTTTATCAGTGTTCCTCTTGTCGTGTGAGAAAGAGGAAATATCAGAGCCTATTGAAGCCATCATGCCCCTGCAGGTCGGCAATGAATGGGTTTACGACGTGATCGAATATAATTCCGATGGTGATGTGCTGTCAACCAGTTCGTTCAGACGGCAAGTGGTGAAAGACACCTTGATCAACAAAACTACCTGGTATATACTAAATAATGGCATGATTGTCCGGAATGACAAAGAAGGCTACGTGCACTATAGAAAAGATGCCAATGAGCAGTATATCACTTATCCTAGTCCAGTTATGTCAGGTATAGCATATGGGTATCAATACCCGAGCTATACCTTGTGGATTTATCACAGAAGAACGACAGGCCTTGTAGCTGTGCCTGATTCTCCACATGCGAGTCAGGCACTTGAGTTCAGTTTTGAAAGGCAAACCGAACAGAAAGCATCATCTTCCCTAAGCACTACCTGGGTGAACGAATACGTGACGCCCGAAATTGGTATGATCCGGACAGATTGGTACTATGCTGACTCGGAAAAACTGATGCGGCGCTATGAATTGGTAAGCTACCGCGTGCAGTAAGTGGCAGGATGGCTATACCTGTTTCCCGAAATGCTATACCTGCTTTTTTGATGTTAGCTTCAAAAAAGCAGGTATCGTTTATATAGAGCTTCCGGTATTCTGCGTTGATAGAACAGATCGTCTTTCATACTTCATACATTTTTTGTAATATCGGATTCTTAATATTTTCTGATAAACCTGATTGCATTGCGTACTACTATTATCACCCTTTTTCTTGCACTATCATCAATTGCCGTTTATGGTCAGAGCACTATCCTGGAGGCAGTTGCGATGCCCGGTGACGGTATTTATACCTTGTTGCGCCGTCACGGACTCAATCCTTCGGAGCATCTTCAAAAGTTCGTGGAGATCAACAAAGACCGTTTCGGCAAAGACAATGGCCTGATTGTCGGGAAAACCTATACCTTACCTGAAAACTCAACTTCAACCGATAACACCACTGTGGCTAGCGACAATACCCGGGTAGCCGCCGTGGACAGTAAAACACGAACTGATCTGACTGCTGAACCTGCCAAAATTTCTACCCGAGTGCTTGAGATGCCACTGTTTGGGGAGAAGTATTCCAAAGTAGAGGTGAAAAGCACAAAGCTGCAGGGTGCTGTATATTACCTCAGCTCCGGCCATGGCGGACCCGACCCGGGCGCTGTGGGCAAGTATGGCAGCAATGACCTGGCCGAGGATGAGTATGCTTACGATGTGACTATCCGTTTGGCACGGGTACTGATGGAACAAGGGGCCACAGTGTATATGATTGTGCAGGACGCTGACGATGGCATTCGTGATGAGGGGGTGCTGAAAATGGACCGTGATGAAATCGTATACCCCAACAAGAAAATTCCGCTAAACCACAGTGCCCGCCTGCGCCAGCGCACAGAGGCCGTAAATGGTCTATACCTGAAACATAAAGGCGCCTACCAGCGCATGCTGGCCATCCACGTCGATAGCCGTAGCGAAAGCCAGAACATCGATGTCTTCTTCTACCACCACGAAAACAGCAAGGACGGCGAGCAGCTGGCCAAAAATATTCACCAGAAGTTCACGAACAAGTACAGGCGCTACCAACCCAACCGCGACTACTCAGGAAATGTAACGCAACGCAGCAGCCTTTACGTCATTAAGTACAGTCATCCCCCCACCGTATTTATCGAGCTTGGCAATATTCGCAACGTCAAGGATCAGCGTCGCTTCGTAATAGCTGATAACCGGCAGGCACTGGCCAACTGGATTTACGAAGGGCTACTCTCCGATTACACATCTGAATAAAACGCAGGCCGGGCACTACAAATAGTGTCCGGCCTTTTGCTTTAAAATTCTTCTTAACTATCCAAGCAGGTAAGACTGCCTATACCTAAACTAGCTCATACACTTCATCTTCTCTTTTTTTTTGAGGACGCTCTTAGATAAACATCCTCCACAGGGAAATACCTCATTAATTAGTCCGGCATTATAAGCATCTCTTCTTCAAGGGCAGTTTTCAGATTTCTTGGATTCTATTCCTATTTACTAAAAGTCAATCGGAAAGGACATTAAAATGTAATTGCTTGATTCTGAGCTATTCAGAACAAAACGATATGGCCTGCGTTATTGTTAATGTTTAGACTATGATTATTCAAATACAAATTATTGTAAACTCCTAATTCTATACCTATGAAAAGAATTTACCTCCTATTTACATTATGCGCTTTTTTTACAACAGGCTCGCTTCTGGCGCAGGACACTTTAAAGATTGAAAAGCCCCAGACATCGGCTGCGGTGGCTAACGAATCTATTCAGCAGGGTAATTGGCTTGTAGGCGCCAGTATTGGCTCAATCGGTTACAATTTCAAATCCGAAACATTCCAGCTAATACTCGAGCCGAGAGCTGGCTATTTTATAAGTGACAATGCCGTACTTGGTGTGCAGGCCCAGATCGGCCTCATGCTTTATGACGGCGGTGAAAACTTCAGTTATGGACTGACTCCTTTTGCACGCTATTATTTTCCGGAAGGTGCCTCCCCTAACAGCCGCTGGTTTGGCGAAGCGTTGGCTGGTTTTGCCGGCAGTTCGCTAAAAGACAGTGATGGCGACCGCATTTTCAGTTCCGTGCTGGGCTTACGGGCAGGCTATGCGCATTTTGTTGCCCGCAACGTTGCTATTGAAGCCACACTAAACTATACCCGCACCAGTGCCGATGTTTCAGTCGATACCAGCACTTCCGGTCTTTCGGTTGGTGTTGGTTTTCAGATCTACCTGCCAGGTCGCGGTAATATGTAGAACACGCTACACTCTAAATAAAAAGCCCGTCTCTTCAGCAGAGGCGCGCTTTTTATGTCTCGTCTTATACATTACCTATTGCAGTACTTTCTCAATCAAATGTCTGCTGCCATCAATTTTATAGGTATAGGGTAAGCCTAAAATCTCAGCGATCAGCGGGTATACATCCACATTTTCGAAAGTTTCGACTTTTGTCTTCTGTTTAAAAGCGGGTCCCCAAGCATAAAAGGTAGCGTGCATCTCCTTTACTTTGGTGGCGTCGTAGCCGTGCTGACCGGGAGATGGCGGACGTGATGAAAAATGGAATACCTTCGGGGCATCCGACAGCAGCAGGATGTCACCTACGCGGCCGTACTTATCATCTTCGGCTCCGTAATGCAGGTGTTTGGGCATTTTGTTTTTCCTGTATACCTGATAATCCTTAGCTTCCTTCTTCAGTTTGCGGTAGGTGGGCTTTATGGCTTTTTTGTCTTTGGCATGCAGTTCCACAACCATCCCTCCTCCGGATACCATAAACTTGGCTGTATCGATGGCAGCAGGCATAGGAAGTGTGTTCTTAGTGTCTACCTCCAGCATACCATGATCCGACACGAACACGTAATTGACTGGCAATCCTGTTTTGGCAACAGCTTCGGTCAGCATTTGTAAGTGCTTGTCTAGTTCTAATACAGCTTCCTTAGTTTGTGGTGCATCCGGGCCATAGCGGTGACTGGCGTGGTCTACCTCGGGCAGGTAAAAAGTGATAAGATGCGGTCGCTTCTCTTCTGGCAGATTCAGCCAGTCAACGACTGTTTGGATGCGGCGCTCAATCGGCAATACCTCACTGTACTGATAATGATAAGTAGGTAGTATACCTTGCACAGGTGCTTCTGAACCAACCCAGAAAAAACTGGCCGCTACCATTTGCTGCTGTTCGGCCAGCACCCAAAGTGGTGTGCCGCCATACCAGGTGCCATCTTCCACTTTTCTGCGGTCGCGCATGCTGTAGTGTTCCTTGCGTTGCGGGTCGTAAAAGTAATTGTTAATCAGGCCGTGGCTGGCAGGGTATAGCCCCGTCACGATAGAATAATGATTCGGGAATGTCTTGGACGGAAAAGCCGGCAGCATCGACTCTGCCTGTACTCCCTGAGCCCGCATGGACTTCAGAAAGGTAGCGTCATACTTATCGGCATAATCATAACGGAAACCGTCTGCCGAAATCAGGATCACATAAGGTTTTTGCTGTTGCGCCGGGCTGTTATACCTATCCTGGATAACGCGCTGCACCGTGTCTACTTGTGCGAATGCCAGTCCTTGCCAGAGCAGGCAAACCAGCAAAACGAAGATCTGTTTCATGGAGCGAAGATACGGCAAAAGCTGCGTAGCTACCAGTCTGCTTGTTTTAAATTACTGTTAAGCGTGGGCAGGAGACGAATGAATTAACTGATAGATGAAAAATTAACATTTATCATTATACAACATACCAGGATTGTTTATCTTGCCTATACCCACTATCCATAGAACAGATGCTAGACCATACTCCTCCTTTCACACTGACTTTTCTGGGCGGTGCCGGCACCGTGACCGGTTCTAAAATACTGCTCAAAACAGATAAGCACCAGGTGCTGATCGACTGTGGTTTGTTCCAGGGATTAAAGCAACTGCGCCTGCTCAACTGGCAAAAGCTCCCGCTGAATGTCGAAGAACTGGATGCCGTTATTCTGACGCACGGCCACCTGGATCATTGCGGCTACCTGCCCGTGCTTACCCAGAATGGGTATAACGGCCCCATCTATGCCACTACGCCAACCCGCGATGTAACTGAAATCATTCTGCGCGACAGTGCCAAAATACAGGAGGAGGACGCCGCCAAAGCTAACCATGGAGGCTACAGCAAGCATCACCCGGCCAAGCCGCTTTATACCTCCGAAGATGTAGACCTGACCATGCCGCTCTTTGATACACACCTGGACGACGAGTGGGTGATCATCAACGAGGATATGAAATTCTGCTTCCGGAAAAGTGGTCATATTTTAGGTTCTGCTTTTGTAGAACTCAGATGCAAAGGCCGCACCATCGTGTTTTCAGGGGATATCGGGAGGCGCAAACCGCTGCTTATGGAACCACCTGCTTTTATAAGAGAGGCCGACTACCTGGTGCTGGAGTCTACTTACGGCGACAGATTGCATGAACAGGCCTCGGCTTACGACGAGCTACAAGCCTATGTGAAACATACCATAGAAAAAGGCGGGGTGCTGGTGATACCGAGTTTTGCCGTGGAGCGGGCGCAGGAACTGCTGCTTATACTCAACACCCTGCGTGAAGAGCGAAGCATACCGAATATACCGATCTACCTCGACACACCCATGGGTATTGATGTGACGAAGCTATACCTGCATCACCGTGATTGGCACAGTCTGAGCGATGCCGAATGCCGCACTATGATGAACAACGTGCAGGTGATCCGTGAATTTGAGCAGACCTTGCGCGTACTTGATAAACCAGGACCAAAGATCGTGATTGCAGGAAGTGGTATGGTGACCGGAGGAAGGGTGCTTTACTACCTGCAACGACTGATCCATGACGCAAATAACACCATACTCTTGGTTGGTTTTCAGGCGCCTGGCACCAGGGGCAGTCTGCTCCTGAGCGGTGCGACCGAGATAAAGATGCAGGGCAATTACTACCCGGTGAATGCTGAAATTCAGCAAATTTCCTCATTATCAGCGCACGGCGACCAGGCGGATCTGCTTTGGTGGCTCAGTCATTTTAAAAAGGCGCCGCTACAGGTTTTTCTGAACCACGGTGAAGCACAGGCACTGGAAGCACTGCGATTGAAGATAACAGACACACTCGGCTGGGGATGCACTATTGCTGAAATGGGTACCACATACGAACTACACTAGCGCCTTTATTTGATAAACAGACGCTTATCGAATACAAAAGGCTCTGTTTTGAGTATGCGGACCTTGTGAAATTCAGGATGGTGTGGATTAACAAGATAGTTAAACGTGCCCTGCACGGTGGCTGATGGTACTTTTAAGATAAGGTATACCCCATCCCGGACGTAACTGTCCCCGACCTTTTGGGTGACGCTGCTATGCGGAAATGATTTCCAGGAAGCTGCAAGGTCCTTTTCATGTATCTCCCCGATCGGAGTGTCATCCGGAATTTCTATTGTAACCAGGTAGTAATCTTTGGGTACGATACCCAGCGGCATGTGCACGGCTATCTCTACTGTACACAGGGCGATGGATTCGCTGGTATAGAGCACAGCAGTCCCTTTGCTGTTCCATCGGCCTCCTGCCAGTTCGGCACCTTTACCAGACAGGTCATTGCAATACAGTTTTCTGCTGAGGCGGTATACGATCATGCGAGAACACCATGTTCGATGCGGGTCAGTTCGTCGCGCAACAGACCAATGCCAAACGTGCTGTCGAGCAGTTCCTTGGGGCGTATACCTCCGAGGGCCACGTTTTTGGCCTCCAGCCAGGCATCAAAGTCCTCTTTTTCGCCAAACACCTCTACCCCTTTGTTATACACAAGCGTGATTTCAAGTATCTTTTCTGAGTGCAACGGGTCAAATTTGCGCTGCTCTTTTTTGTAGCGCTGAAACGTGCGCTCTGACAAATGCAGGAATTCAGACCACTCGCCCAGGCTAAAAGGAATCTTGTTAGCGATGTTCTGAAAAGTGGCATACTTTATACCTTCCCGGACAGTAGTGATCAGCATAAACACGTCCCTGTCGTCCAGCAGACTGAAGTTAATTCCAGCATTCACTTTTAGTGCCTTTCCCATAATCATTTCCTTTTATCAAATATACGAACATTGTCGTAATTAATCCGACAAGTTGCTAAATTTAATTTTGACCTATACTTTCGCTATCCATAACTTAACAGGTGGCGCCCGGGAAAATAATTGGGCTATACCTTTTTGGAGATAGACTATTAGACCATTATCAATCGGATAATGACAAAGGAGACAATATTTCGGAAACGGGCTCGTTTGAAGCCAGAATCAACCCGCTTTACGCATGCGAAGCCACCTCATCGCTTTTGGATTAATCATAGCAGGCACGATGGTCGCCTGCACCTCCCAAAACGCCATCACCGAGAACAGAGAGGCACCCCGACCAGAACTCACGATGGCCGATGTCATTCCGGCCAAACAAGCACTGACCCTGCAGGAAAAACAGCAGCAAAAGAAAATGCTGGACAAGGATGCCAAACGTTTCAAGAACCGCAAAGCCGCCTCGGGCTACTATGCCTTTCAGGCAAAGCGCACTTTCAATGAAGAGAAGCTGGACTCCGCGAACTACTTTTTCGGGCGCGCCTGGCTGATGGATAGCACCAACAACGAGGTATACTGGGGCTACGGACTTGTGTACGGGCAGCAGAAGGCATTCGACAAAGCCCTCTTTTTGCTTTACCATGCTCTGGAAAAAGACCAGCATAATCCGCGACTCCTCACCGACCTGGCCACCAGCCACCTCGGCCGCTTTTACACCGAAAGCAACCCGGAAGACCTGATGCAGAGCCGTAAGTTGCTTGAAAGCGCCGTGCGCTACTCCCTCGACGCTGCAGACGCCTATTACAAATTAGCCATCAGCCACTATTACCTGCAGGAGTATGGCAAGGCATGGAATTACCTTCACAAAAGTATTAGCAAAGACAAAGGTGTAGCAGATGCCGCTTTCATTGCCGCCCTGTTAGAGAAGCAGCAGGATCCGGCCGGCAAATACCAGTAAATGACAGGCCGGCATTTGTAATTTCAAGACAGGTGGTGTAAATTTAAACCAGGAAGGATTACCATACCTAGCTAATACCATCACATGAAAAGAATTTTCCTGGCTGCAGCCACCATTATACTGAGTGCCTCCATGTCCTTTGCGCAGGAGCAGCAGCCTGAATTGTCCCCTAAAGTACGCCCGATGTTTGGGCAGGTAGCTAAAACAGACGCTGAACAGAAAGCCGATGAAAAATTCCTGACAAGTTGCGACAAGAGCTTTGAAAGCCGCACGGAGGCCAGCAACTTTTTCATGGAGCGCGGCTGGGAGTTTATGAACGAAGGGCAGGTAGACACCGCTGTGTACCGCTTTAACCTGGCCTGGCTGCTTAATCCGGACAATTTTAACACTTACTGGGCTTTCGGGGTGGCTGAGTACAACAGAGGCAATGTAAGCGATGCGATCGGGATGTTTGACCGCGCCTTGAAATACCAGCCTAATAATTCTTTGCTGCTCTCTGATGTGGGCTCTGCTTATTTGCAGCAATATATCGCAGACAAAAAGAAGAAGAACCTGAAACAAGCCGCTGCCCTCCTCGACCGCTCCTTAAAGGCGGATCCGAACAATGCCTTTGCCATGTCGAATTTAGCGCAGGTGCACTTTCACAACAAGAAATACGCCGAAGCCTGGGATTACCTCCACCTCGGTCGTGACCTCAACATCATGTCGTTGGATTATAATTTCCTAACAGAGCTCATGACCCGCATGCCGGACCCGAAAGGCATGTTCCGTCTCGAAACTGAAGCGCCCTCACCAGCCAACTAATCAAAGGACAACACTTACGTACCATCCAACCTTAACGATTGATATGAAAAAGAATTTCTACAGAGCTTCCCTCTTCCTTTTGATCGGGAGTCTTTCGCTATCATCCTGCGTTGTTTCCAAAAAGAAATACGATGACCTGATGACCCGCAAAAACGCCCTGGAACTGGATAAATCTGACCTGGAGCAGCAAAAGTCATCCCTGGAAAAAGAGAAAGCCCAGTTGGAGCAAGAGCGTGCCGAACTGGAGCGCCAGAAAACAGAGTATCAGCAAAGTCTGCAGCAAGCCCTGAAAGAAGGTAAAGCACTGGGAGATAACCTCAACATGAGCAAGTCGCAGATCGACAAGCTGAACGCCGACCTTAAAGCTCGCGAACAGCGTCTGGCCGAACTGCAGCGCATCCTCGACGAGAAAGACAAAGCCGTAAATGCCCTCCGCTCAAAAGTGAGCAACGCCCTGCTTGGCTTCAACGACAAAGACCTGACGGTGAATATTCGCAACGGCAAAGTATACGTGTCGCTGGCAGAGCAATTGCTGTTCAACTCCGGCTCTACCAAAGTGGATCCGAAAGGTGTTGAAGCCCTGAAAAAGCTGGCCGCCGTACTGAAAGAGCAGCAGGATGTGAACGTGGTAGTGGAAGGCCATACGGATGATGTGCCGATCGCACGCGGTACAGTAGGTATGCAGGACAACTGGGACCTGAGCGTACTCCGTGCTACAGAAATTACCCGCATCATAACACAAGCCGGCGTGCAGCCTGACCGCGTGACACCTTCCGGTCGCAGCCTCTACGTGCCACTCGACAATGCCAAAACAAAAGAGGCCCGTCAGAAAAACCGCCGTACTGAGATCATCCTGACGCCTAAACTGGACGAACTGTTCCAGATCCTGGAGTCAGCCTGATCAACTTTAAGCATAACAAGAAAGCCAGCTTCGTTAAGGAGCTGGCTTTCTTGTTTTACAGGTCTAAGGTATAAGATGTAATTCCTCAGACTTGAGGCTGCACTTCGGTTTCAGGTATAGGTATAACAGGTATATTTAGCTCAGGTATAGAATTGGCAGGTATAGTACCGGTAACTGATGATGGTTTCGGCAAAACCCGCTTTAAAATTGGAAGTAGCGCAACGTATAGCAGCGCGCCAACAGGTATAGCCAATATGGCCCAGGCCGAAACAGCAGCCAGGTTGGCCACCCAAAGCTTGTTGAGCGCAGCCAGCCAGTCCAGTCTGAACATAGCGATCATTTCGTCCAGGGACAGCTTGAGCTCATCGAGCCCAAACATGAAGATACCAGCCTTTATGAAAGGAATAATCAGCAGTAGTTGCAGCGGATGCACCAGGTAGCTGACCAGCACCGTGGCTGCGATGTTCAGTCGGAAACGGGCAGCCAGCGCGGTTCCCATCACCGTCGTGACGCCCAGAGCAGGCAATATACCCACCACCGTGCCCAGCGCAACCGTTACAGCCAGCTTATGCGGTGTCATGCCCTGCCGAAGCAAGTTGAGCACAGGCTGTACGATTCGGCGTTTGAAAAATGCGGTAATGATGGAGGTAGACAATCCGTTGGCTAAATTAAATTTTGTTGGGTGACAGGACTACAGAGAAGACGCCTCAAAACATAAAAGAGTTGCATGTACTCCAGCTTAAAAAATGACGGGCTGCTTCTCTTGGGTTAATGCCGGGAATCCACCAAAGTAACCTGTCTGCATCCGTATTGTTTCAGTTAATTTAAAGGTAGTCAAAAACACCCTCTTGGGGAGTGTTTTATTTCCTGATGCGCAGAAAACGAAGTATTTTGTCTAACGTGAGCGGATGCTCTTCCGTGCCACCATGCCCAGCATATAAGAAAAGGCTGCAGGTCGGCGAGTGGTCGAAGTATATTTTGAACATACCCAGAATGGGTACCGCCACAAACATGCCCGGCAAGCCCCACAGCATGCCCCCTACTATGATGCCAAGAATAGTAAAGAACGGGTTGATGTTGATGAGGCTCCCCGTGATGTTGGGTGTGAGAATGTTGTTTACAGTTAACTTCATCGGCAGAAAGAGCAACAGCACGGCAATCGCTTTCTGCGGATCTCCTTGCACAACCAAGGTATAGAGGGAAGGAATTGACAGAAACAATTACCAGTTAGTCACTTTTTACCCGCTTATAATCATTAGCCATACCCCTCATGCTGAAAAAATAGCGGAGTGGATATATGGGAATCCGTACCTTTGCGCTTCACGTACCCATGCCTATGGCTTCTTTTGATCAACTGGGACTCTCCCCTGCGCTGTTGGAGCGCCTCGCTGAGCTAGATTTTCACACCCCTACTCCTATTCAGCTTGCCGCTATACCTCCACTTCTCAAAGGGCAGGATATAGCCGGACAAGCGGAGACGGGCAGCGGAAAAACGGCTGCCTTTGGTTTGCCGCTTCTACAACAGATTGACACAAACAAACAGGTTATACAGGCGCTGGTGCTGGTACCTACACGCGAACTCGCTGTGCAGGTACGTCACGAACTGAAGCAGCTCGCACAGAAGATCGACAACCTCAAGATCAGCGCTTTTTACGGCGGACACTCTTTTTCGCAGGAACGGGCATCGCTGGCTTTTCCGCCGCAGGTGCTCGTAGGCACACCTGGACGTTTAACCGATCACCTTTACCGTCAGACCGTTGACTTTGGTCAGGTGCGCATGCTTGTGTTAGACGAAGCTGACAAGCTACTCGAAATGGGATTTGCCGATGAAATTGACCAGATTCTGGAGGCTATACCTAAAAAGCGGCAGGCTGTGCTCTTCTCAGCCACTATGCCCGACGAAGTGAAGCAGCTGATCTCTGATTCGCTTAAAAATCCGCAGTTTGTACAGGTATCCCCCAACGCTATACCTGACCAGGTGCGACTGACAGGTATAAAAGTGGCGCAACCAGATAAGCAGCAAGCCTTGATCCATCTTTTGCAAAGCATCAACCCTGCCGGAACGGTCGTGTTCTGCAATACCCGTGGCGCCTCCGACGATGTGGCGGCGATGCTGGCCAAGCACGGCTTTGGGGCCCGCTCCCTGCACGGCGGTATGGAACAGCAGGACCGCGACAAAGCCATGACACTCTTCCGCAACGGCACCACGCAGGTGCTGGTCGCAACCGACCTGGCTGCCCGCGGACTAGATATTGCTGCACTCAAAAACATCATCCATTACGAATTGCCAGACGACGAAGCCGCCTACCTGCACCGAAGCGGACGCACCGGTCGTGCCGGACGAGGCGGCGAGGTTTATACCTTCGCCACAACACGCGACGAGCAAAAATTACGTGATTGGGGACTGGTACGAATGGATGAATGGCTGAATACCGCTGAACTGGCTGCACGTGTTGAGAAAGCTGAACCTGAATCTACAGAAGCCTTTGCTACACTCCACATTAGTGCCGGCCGGAAAGACAAACTGAGTCCCCGCGATATAGTGGGTGCCCTGATCGCAGCAGCTGGATTGAAAGCCGACCAGATCGGTCGCATTGAAGTGCAGGACAAAGCCAGCTATGTGGCTATACCTGCAGATAGGGCTCAGGAGATTGTGGAGGCGCTAACGACTGGCAAGATCAAGGGCAGGAAGTTTAGAGTTGGATTGGTGAAGTAAGGAAGATTGTCGGGAAATATCGTAGCTCAATTCTGTCAAATTAAGAGTTTTTGTCATTTCGATCTTTGGGAGAAATCTGAAGCCTAACAGGAATCTCGAAATAATTCAGCTCGCTCAATTCTTTCGAGATGATAGAAGAGTCCATTATTCTAAAAGTTAATGGCATTAGGTCATAAACCTTCCGAATCATGACCGGTATACCTGAAATGAAAAGAGTACTTACTGAAATATCAGCAAGTCCTCTTATAAATCTCTACCACCCTGCCTAGCGCTGGTTCTTTGTTTCTTTGGCAGCTTCAGCCTTGGGCGCATCCTTTTTGGCACAGCACGACGCTGTAGATTTGCCGTCTGCTTTGGTTGTGGCGGAAGCTTCCATCATATGGCAGGACCCGGCTTTCTCGCCTTTTTTGGATTTTTTGGTTTTGCCATCTTTGCCGGCATGTTCCATCTTGCATTTGCCGCCTTCGCAGGCGAGGGCTGGTGTAGCCATCCCGGCACCAACAAATCCTACTAGTGCTAGAGCTAAAACGAGTTTCTTCATAACAGTGAGTCAATCAATAAGGTTAACAGCATACTAAACTTAAACTGTGCAGTAAATATACACCTCCAACCGAATTGACAAAATGATTCCCATCACTTTTTAAGCTCTTTCGCCACAAAACCAGCTATTTACCTACTTGTATTTACCGTTTGGCGCGAAATTTTCCCTGACACTGACTATGTTGAGTGACCTTGTGCTTTTGCCCTTACTCCTTCTCTGTTTCTAGAGGTTAAACAAAAAATAATTTGTGCCTAATCCAATAAGGATGGCCATATTTGCGTGATAGATTAAAGCATTTCCCTTATTTATGATGATGAAGAAACTACTGGCTATTTGTATTTGCTGCTTTTGGTTTGTGGGCGCGCAGGCACAGGAACAAACAACACCGCAGGAAGACAAACTCAGCCGTCTGATGGGCGAGCGTGAACAGCTTATTCTGGAGTACCAGTATTACAGCGGGCAAAACAGCAATTTCTGGGGCAAGCAATCCAAAAAAGACCTTCTCAACATCATCGATACCCTCAAAGAGATCATCCGCAAAGATTCTGAGCTGATCTCGGCTGTGAAAGAGGCCAGTGTGCGTAGAATTGCCGAAAGCACTGTGGAGAGCCAGCGGGCAGGCAAAATGATCCAACAGGATGAGCGCCTGATCAACAACCAGATCACCGACCTGAAAGGGCAGATCAGCACGCTCGAGAGTCAGGCCAAGAAACGCGAGCGTGTTATTCTGGACCTGAAAGAGCAATTGAAAGCAACCGACGAGGTACGTTATGGTAAAGACCGTGTAATCGCTATTCTGGGTGGTGCTGCACTCCTCTTTTTCCTCTACGCAGTCTTCCTGCAGGTTAGGTTGAGCACTAAGAAGGCGCCTAAAAAACGTAAGAAGGCCTAAAGTCGTATAGCTGCCACAGGTATAAGAAACAGCCTGTTACAGCGGAATTATTTGGTTCACGCTTTTTGTTATAAAACGATACCTTTTCAGGTATAGAAGAACAAGACAAAAGCTACGGAAAAGGCTGGCGCTTCGTACCCAGCCTTTCTTTTTTAGATAAGCATGATCGATATTTTTGAAGAACTGCGGCAGGTACAGGACCTGCTGAAAATTGAACAGGAAGAAGACCGGCAGCAGTACAAACTGAAGGCACTGAAAAGCTCCATTACGGAGCGCAAACAAATGGGCCTTTGCTGGTATCCGGTCGTTATCTCTAAAGAAGAGATCGGTTTCGGCAACAAGGTGGTGATTGAACTGGAGCGAACCTCCGACCGTGATCAGCTACACCTTTTCCAGCCCGGTAAAACAGCCTCCCTTTTTACGAACAGCGGCGAGAAAGCCAGCCTGAGTGGCGTGGTGCTGGGCGTCAAGCGCAACAAGGTTATCCTGGCTACCAATAAAGAAGACCTTCCTGATTGGGTGGATGCCGGTCGTTTGGGCATCGAGCTGACTTTTGATGAGATCAGCTATCGTGAAATGGAGATTGCCATGAAGAAGGTGCAGGAAGCCAAGGGCACCCGACTGGCAGAGCTCCGCGACATCATGTTAGGTATAAAGCCCGCCACTTTCTCAGATGAGAAGCTGGAAGAAATACAGGTGCTGAACGAATCGCAAAACGAAGCCGTGCAGAAAATTGCGCAGGCCAAAGATGTGGCTATCATTCACGGACCTCCGGGTACAGGCAAGACTACCACGCTGGTGCAGGCCATCCTCCATACCCTGAAATCGCAGAAGCGCCTGCTGGTGACTGCTCCTTCCAATACAGCCGTTGACCTTTTGACCGAGAAGCTCGCTAACGAAGGTGTAAACGTGATCCGCATTGGCAATCCGTCTCGTGTGTCGGATGTGCTGCTGGAGCATACCCTGGATGCGCAGGTGATGGCGCACCGGGCTTATAAGGACCTCAAAAATCTGCGGAAGACGGCCGAGGAGTATAAGCGCATGGCCTACCAGTTCAAACGCAAGTTCGGACACCAGGAGCGCGCGCAGCGGCAGCTTTACAAAAACGAAAACCAACGCCTGCTCGAGGAAGCCGACAATGTGGAGCACTACATCACCGACGATTTGCTGGACAACGTGCAGGTCATCACCTGTACCCTGGTGGGTGCGGCCAACAAAGCCATCCGTCACCTCACCTACGACACTGTATTCATTGACGAGGCGGCACAGGCTCTGGAGCCGGCCTGCTGGATTCCGATCAGCCGCACCAACCATGTCGTGCTGGCCGGTGACCACTGCCAGTTGCCTCCTACTATCAAGTCGCTGGATGCGGATAAAGGTGGACTGAGCGTGACCCTTTTTGAGAAGTGCATCAACCGACAGCCAGAGGTATCAGTGATGCTGAAGACGCAGTACCGCATGCACCACCACATCATGCAGTTTTCCAACCAGCAGTTTTACGGAGGTGAACTTGTGGCACACGAAAGCGTGCACAGTGCCGAGCTGCACGGGTATAGCCCGATCTTCGCGCCTGACATGGCCGTGGAGTTCATCGACACAGCAGGTTGCGGGTATAACGAAGCGGAGATGCCCGACACCATGAGTTCTGCCAACCCAGAAGAGGGGGACCTTTTGATCAACCACCTATCGAATCTGTTGAAGGATTACGACGAGGAGGCTGAAGTAGCTCCGCTGAAGATTGGGGTAATTGCGCCTTACCGCGCCCAGATCAATTACCTACAGGACAAAGTGGAGCATACGCCCCGTCTGCATGACTTGCACCAGAAACGCCAGTTGAGCATTGGCACAGTGGACAGCTTTCAGGGGCAGGAGCGCGATATCATTTGCATGAGCCTGGTGCGCAGCAACGAGCGGGGCGAAATCGGCTTTCTGGCGGACGAAAGACGCATGAACGTGGGCATGACCCGCGCCCGCCGCAAGCTGATCATTGTAGGCGATAGCGCTACGCTTTCAACGAACCCGTTTTTCGCTGCCTTGATCGCTTATGTCGAAAGCATCGGAGCCTATAAAAGTGCCTGGGAGTTAACTGAGAGCCTTCCTTAGCGTAGGTATAAGTTTATATTTTAATTTATTCATCGTCAGAAGGTAAAGCATGTTAAGCCACAGGGGTTATGCTTCTCCGGTAAATCTTTTTACCTTTCTGATACAAAACCAAAACACAACATAATGAAAATTGAAAAAAACAGAGTGGTGACGCTTACTTACGAGCTTCATATTCAGAGCGAAGGCGGTCAGCAAACCCTCGTTGAAACTGCTAATACAGAAAATCCAATGGTGTTCATATACGGCTTGAGCGGCCTGCCAGACAAGTTCGAAGAAAACCTGGCTGACAAGAGCGCTGGTGACAGTTTCGAATTTAAGCTGGACTCAGAAGCGGGTTACGGTGAGTTCGACCAAAACGCCGTGGTAGAGTTGCCGATGAGCGTTTTTGAAGTAGAAGGTGGCATTCCAGAGAACATGCTGGAAGTAGGTAACTTCATTCCGATGGCGGACAGCGAGGGCAACCAGCTGCAGGGCCGTGTAGCCGAAGTAAAAGAAAACGCCATTCTGATGGATTTTAACCATCCGCTGGCCGGCAAAGAGCTTTACTTCAAAGGCAGAGTAGAAAAAGTGCGCGAAGCAACTACTGAGGAGTTGGACCATGGACACGTACACGGCGAAGGCGGTGTGCACCACCATTAATCCTATTTGACAAAGGTTTTTTTGACAAAGGACTATTGGACATGGGACTTTGTCAAAAGCTTAATTGCTAAACACAAAAAAAGAGCCGCAGGTATAGCGGCTCTTTATCGTTTTATAGGTATAGCAGGAACAACCTTGAAGTAAATAAACTGAACTCTGGTCTTATACCTTCCTAAGTAGATTCAAGCTCTTCCGGAAAGTCCTTTGCCCTCTGTCACAAAATCCTTCGTCAAAAAAATCAGCTTAACTCAGGCAGCACCTCTTTCACATAGGCGATCAGTTCTGGGAAAAAGAGCGAAAAATCTGCATCATATAAGGTATAGTTTTCCAGCAACTCCTCTCCTGCCCTTTCCATACCTGACTCAAAGGAAGTGCGACGGCTCAGTCCGCCGAGGGCCTGCGCTATACCTGATACCTCGGCATACGAAAGAAGCCAGTTCTGTCGCATCATGTAAGGGAAAAAGTACTGTACCCGCTCCGGTAAATTTGGCAATTGCTGGTTGATTAAGGTATAGACGCGCGAGGTATAAGCTTCTAAAGGTTCAGCAGAAAATTCAGCAAATCGCCTGGCCAGAAAATGGTCAAAGTACAGGTCGGCCACAACCGGAGCGTATTTGCGGAAGTGCGGGCGCAGGCGTGCTTTGGTCTCACTGACAACCGGGTGCGTGTCGGTATACGTGTCTATCAAACGGTGAAGCCGGATGCCACGGGCTATACCTTCCGGATATAGCTCCAGCTGTTTTCCCTTCACTGCATCCGCAATAAAATTGCCTATCAGCAGCGCTTCATCGTCGCCGGAGAGAAAGATATGGGCCAGGTAGTTCAAATCAGTTCAGCTTGCTTACGTATTTGTTTAAACATCTTGCTTGATGCATGGTTGTAAAGGAAGTTGAGCAAAGGCTAACAAACTCTTTGTCGAAAGCACCCGTACTCAAGTACAAATCCAATTTACAACATATCACTATGAATAACGAACGAAAAGAGAATCTGAATAAGCTGATAGACCTGATCAAGGACATTGATTTTACTATGATGACGACCGTTGATGACGATGGAAGTCTGAGAAGCCGCCCCATGAGCACCCAAAAAATAAGCGAGGACGGGGTGATGTGGTTTTTTACAGGTTATGAATCAGGAAAATCGCATGAAATCAAAAACGATTCGCATGTAAACCTGGGTTACTCCAAGCCATCCGACAATTCATTTGTATCAGTATCCGGAAGAGCTACTCTTTCAAAAGACAGAGCCAAAATTGAGGAGCTCTGGTCACCGGAACTGAAAGCCTGGTTCCCGGGCGGAAAAGATGATCCGAATGTAGGCCTTATCCGGGTAGACATCGAAAAAGCTGAATACTGGGATTCCCCCAATAGTGCTGTCACCCACCTGATCGGTTTCGTGAAGGCAACTTTGTCTGGCGAAAGCTACGATCCGGGCGAGAATAAGAAGATCAACTTATAGGCATAGCGCCAAGTTAAAATAAAGGAAACACCTGCCAAACATTTCCGTTAGGCAGGTGTTTTTGATTTATTCCTTTTGTAGATTGCATTTGTACTTACCATTTAATACCGAACCCCTTGCGACGAGTTACACCACAGTCTGATCGACTTACCACCCTGACGCTTTTCGGTTTTCGGAAAGGCCATATCCGTTGGGGTTTGGCCCAAATGGGCACTAAAGGAGCCGAACTGAATCAAATTCCTGGTTTACTATTTCACAAATTGCTTGGCAGCGGCCAAGGCAAAGGCTTCAGCATAAAGCCTAACTTCAGAAGGTATGGACTGATGTGCACTTGGGAAAGTGAAGAGGCAGCCGACGAATTTCTGGAGCGTTCCGAGTTAATACTGGAGTACCGCCTGCATGCCTCCGAGATCTGGACCGTGAAATTGCTACCGACACAGGCGCACGGACTCTGGGACGGGGTACAGCCCTTTACTCCGCAACTGTCAGAAAAACAGCACGATGGTCCGGTTGCGGTGCTCACCCGGGCTTCTATTAACTGGCGGGCCTTGCCACAGTTCTGGCGCTTTACACCTAAAGTGAGCAAGTCATTGGATGAAGCAAAAGGGCTTATTTGTTCTATCGGGCTGGGTGAGATTCCGCTTATCCGGCAGGCTACGTTCAGTGTGTGGGAGTCGATGGAAGCCATGAAAGCCTATGCCTACCAAAGCGCACTACATAAAGAGGTGATCAAACGAACACGCGCTGAGAAGTGGTATAGCGAAGAGCTTTTTGCCCGTTTTATACCTGTCGAAACCCAAGGCTTGTGGAACGGGGCTGACCCACTAGCCAAAGTAATCAGCAATACCTTAAGTTAAGTCTATTTTCTGGACCGGTTCAGGATATCCTCCATCAGATCAATCTGAATTTCCTGAATTTCAAGCAATCGCTGGTTTTGGTGCACAATCAGGTGGTCGATCTTCTCATGCAGCAGGCGTATCTCCAACTCCGCTTTCAGGTTTACTTTGTAGTCATACTCAGAGCGCTGCCGGTCTTTTGCCTCTTTGCGGTTCTGACTCATCATGATGATGGGCGCCTGAATGGCCGCCAGACAAGACAGGATCAGGTTGAGTAATATAAAGGGGTACGGGTCAAAAGAGCGTGTGGCAAGCAGGTATACGTTCACCAGCATCCAGACCAGAATGAACCCGAAAAATGCCATAATGAAGGTCCAGCTACCACCAAACGTCGCAATGCGATCGGCCATCCTGTCTCCAACCGATAGATTTTCCCGTAGCTCCTCCTCAATGTTGTTTGATAAGAGTTCGTTTTCCTGAATGCTGTCGAGTACCTCCTTTTCAAGATCTGAAATCTCACCGAGTTCTTTTTCCAGCATTTGCTCCATGTACTTTTTACGGTACAAGTTCAGATTGCCTATCGCCACATACGACCCGTCGGTAAAGTCCGGGTAGTCGGCCTGAATCAGCTGAAATATCGGCCGCCGGATGGTGGCTCCTAGTGCCAGTTGATTTAAGGGCAGATGCCTTTTGGTGAGGTGACAGACGGCGGTTTTCATGGCCTGCTTGCTTTGAGCGCTTCTTCCAGCTTGGCTTTCATGGCATCGTACAGGCGGTAGCCACGGCTCAACAGACTCAGGTTGTGGCCAACTAGCAGGTATACGCTCGGGAAAGCATTGGCCTGCAGATGGCGCGCGATCAGGAAATCCTGTTGGGTCTTCTCTTTCATTTCATCGGAGTGAAACTTCTCCAGGAAAGTATCTTCTGCTATACCCAGTCCCAGCGCGATCTCAGCCAGCACCTCGGCTTTGGTCACATCGTTGTTGCGGGCATAAAAAGCGCGCTGCACTTCCTCGGCCATCTCCAGTTCTTTTTCCGGCTGCAGGTAGCGCATGGTTACCACGGCGCGGCAAGCGGGTTCTGTGTCGTAAACAAAACTGTCGCGCTCAAAAAAATCAAAATCGAAAGGCTGTCCGGTGGCCTTCCCCACTTCCTGCCAGTGTTGCTGCAACGCCGCTTTCATCTCGTCGCCCATTGGCTCCGTCGTGCCCGGACGCAAACCGCCGAGCACCAGCTTGAATTTCAGCTTGCCTTCCTGTTCTTTATTGAGCTGATGCAGCACCGGTGCAAATCCATAGCACCACGAACACATCGGGTCCATTACATAAATCAGGTGCGGCACATCCAGCAGATCGTATTTTTCCATGTCATTCAGATTGTCTTCAGGTTGCAAAGGTACTTTTTTGATTGTTAAATGGCTAAATTGTTAAATGGTAGAATTGTTAGATAGCTAATTGTTTGGATAGTGTGCAAGCGTTCTGATTTTTGATAATTCGTATTTCTGTAAACTGATAACATCTTCGCCATTACAATTCGAACCATCAATCCAAGGTATACCTGTTAGCTCTTTACTACCTGTTTAAACAGCCAGGAAGTTGCCCTAAGCCTATACCTGTCGCATAACCAGCAACCCCTAACTATTCAGCAATTCAACAATAAACAATTCAACCATTTAACAATTTAGCCAATTAACGTATCTTAGCAGCTTGTTTTGATCAAGCGAATACACGAGAAACTATGTCAGAGTATAATTTCAATCAGATTGAGAAAAAGTGGCAGCGCTACTGGGAAGAGAATCAGACGTTTAAAGCCACCGAAAACACCGACAAACCGAAGTACTATGTGCTGGATATGTTCCCCTACCCTTCTGGTGCGGGTCTGCACGTAGGGCACCCACTCGGCTACATCGCCTCTGACATTGTGAGCCGCTACAAACGCGCCAAAGGATTTAACGTGCTGCACCCCATGGGCTTCGACGCCTTTGGTCTGCCAGCCGAGCAATACGCCATCCAGACCGGTCAGCACCCGGCCATTACGACTGAGGAGAACATTGGCCGTTACATCGAACAGCTGAAGAATATTGGCTTCTCTTACGAGTGGGAGCGCGAAGTTCGCACCTCTGATCCGAGCTATTACAAATGGACGCAGTGGATCTTCATGCAGCTCTTCAACAGCTACTATAACTATACGGCTTACAAAGCTGAGTCCATCGATAAGCTGATCGCATCGTTCGAAGCAAATGGAAACGCAGGTATACAAGCCGCTTGCGACGAAGACACCCCGGCCTTCACAGCCGAAGAATGGAACGCCATGCACGGGCAGGAGAAAGCTCACATACTCCTGAAGTACAGACTTACCTACGTAGCCGATGCTGTAGTGAACTGGTGCCCTGCCCTGGGCACGGTGCTGGCCAACGACGAAGTAGTGGGCGGCGTATCGGAGCGCGGAGGTTACCCGGTAGAGCGCAAACTGATGCGCCAGTGGATGATGCGCATCACCGCTTACGCCGAGCGCCTGTTGCAAGGGCTGGAAGGTATAGACTGGCCGGAACCGGTGAAAGAAATGCAACGCAACTGGATCGGTAAGTCCGTAGGTGCCGAGCTGGACTTCGCCATAGAGGGAGGTGTTTCCGAGAAGATCAAGGTATTCACGACCCGTATCGATACGATCTACGGTGCCACCTTTGTAGTACTGGCGCCGGAGCATGAACTGGTAAACGAAATCACCACGGATGCACAGCGTGCTGAGGTGGAGGCCTACGTTAACGTAGCCAAAAACCGTTCAGAGCGCGAGCGTATGACGGACGTGAAAACCGTTAGCGGTGTGTTTACCGGAGCCTATGCCATCAACCCGATCTCTGAAGAGCGTGTGCCGATCTGGATCGCAGACTACGTGCTGGCTGGTTATGGAACAGGTGCCGTAATGGCCGTTCCAGGGCACGACTCGCGCGACTATGCCTTCGCTAAACATTTTAAATTGCCGATCAGGGAAGTTGTAGCCGGTGGCAATCTGGAAGAAGAAGCCTATGCTGCTAAAGAAGGAAAGATCATCAACTCCGGTTTCCTGGACGGGCTGGATGTGAAAGAAGCCATTTCCGCAGGTATAGCCAAAGCTGAAGAACTGGGCGTAGGCAAAGGCCGCACACAGTACCGCATGCGCGATGCGGTGTTCAGCAGACAGCGCTACTGGGGTGAGCCGGTGCCCGTTTACTTTAAGGACGGTATACCGCACTTGCTGGACGAAAGCGAGCTGCCACTGGAGTTACCAAAGATCGACGCCTACCTGCCAACCGAGACAGGCGAGCCACCACTTGGCCGCGCTGTTGATTGGAAATATAAGGACCAGTATGAGTATGAACTGAGCACTATGCCTGGTTGGGCCGGCTCGAGCTGGTACTGGTACCGCTACATGGACCCGCAAAACGACCAGGTCTTCGCCGACAAGGCCAAAGTCGAATACTGGCGAAATGTGGACCTCTACATGGGTGGTGCCGAGCATGCTACTGGTCACCTCCTCTACTCCCGTTTCTGGAACAAATTCATGTTCGATCTGGGGTTGGTAGTAGAACAGGAGCCGTTCAAAAAGCTGATCAACCAGGGTATGATACAGGGTCGGTCAAATTTTGTGTACCGTGTAAAGGACAGCAACACGTACGTATCCTACGGCCTGCGCAAACAATACGACACAACGCCACTGCATGTGGATGTGAACATCGTGGAGAATGATGAGATGGACCTGGAGGCCTTCAAAGCCTGGAGACCGGAGAATGCCAATGCGGAGTTTGTGCTCGAAGAGGGTAAATACATCTGTGGAGTAGAGATCGAGAAGATGTCGAAGTCGAAGTATAACGTGGTGAACCCGGATATACTGGTGGAGCGCAACGGGGCTGACACCCTGCGTATGTACGAGATGTTCCTGGGTCCGCTGGAGCAGTTCAAGCCCTGGAATACACATGGCATGGACGGTGTGACCAAGTTCCTGAAGCGCTTCTGGAAACTTTTCCATGACAATGCTGGCAACTTTTCAGTGTCAGACGACGAACCAACCGCGGCAGAGTTAAAATCGCTACACAAAACCGTGAAGAAGGTAGAGGAAGACATTGAGCGCTTCTCGTTCAATACCTCCGTTGCCACGTTCATGATTTGCGTAAATGAGTTAACGCCCCTCAAGACAAATAAACGGGCCATTCTGGAGCCATTGACTATTGCCCTGGCCCCTTACGCCCCGCACATCGCGGAGGAGCTTTGGGAAAAGTTGGGTCATAGCGAAAGTATCACGTTCGCTCCGTTCCCGGCCTGGGATGAAAAGCATTTGGTAGAGAATACGTTCGAGTACCCGGTATCCGTGAACGGCAAGACTCGCGGAAAGTTGGCCTTTGCCATTGATGCACCACGTGAAGAGATGGAGCAGGCGGTGCTGGCGGATGAGCAGATTGTAAAGTTTTTGGAAGGAAAAACACCAAAGAAAGTGATTATCGTCCCTAACAAAATCATCAACGTGGTGGTATAAGGAGTTCCATCTTACCACTAACTTTTCCAAAAGCCGCTAAGACCCCAAATCTGGCGGCTTTTGGTTTTTAGTAGCAAAAAAAAGGATAGCCTGTTGAGCTATCCTTGTCATGTGGTGAGATGTTCTTTCACACAACTTCATTCAGCTGAAGAGCGGCGGAAAGACGTACCTCTGCGCTAGAGATCGACTCCCGTGCTTTAGCCAGCAGGCTGGACAGTGTGGTTGCCTCTTCCTCGGTTAGTCCCTGCAGCAGGTTGTCTAGCTTATACAGGTTATTTCCGATATGATCCAACAGCCTGAATCCTTTATCGGAGATTACGATGTTCACCAGACGCTTATCAGTGCTGTTACGCTCTACTTCCACCAGTCCTTTGGTTTTGAGGCGGCCAACCAGTCTGGAAGTGTCTGACATCTTGTCGAGCATATTATTGCGCAATACCGAAGTGGAAACTGGCTTAGGATAGTGCTCGCGTAAGATTCGAAGAATGTTGTATTGCTGGCCTGTTACTTCATGCTTTCTAAAAAACTCTTCGTAACTGTTAAGCAGCAAACTGTTTGTTAGGATAATGTGTAGACTGGCATGTTGCCATTCGTTTCTGTAGGCAAAAACGCCTACTCCTTGTTGAGAGTGCATAGTGAGATTTAGGGTGAATAGTTGCGAAAATGATCTTAATATACATATAAACTTTTGTATATGTTACAATCTTCACATCAACTATTTTACACTAAAATCTTCATTTAAATTCTTTCAGAGACTTTTTCAGACAAAACACTCAAAAACAGGCAGCAAAGTGCATCTTATGTTATAATCCAATGCCGGTTTATGCGGGATTCACATTTTTTGAGGCAGATACTGGAGCAATAAAAATTATTGTTGTAACGATATTTCCAGACTTTATTATCTAGGCAGGCTTCTGCGCTCTAGGTAATTTGGCCACGACCAAGGTATAAGACTGGTCGATCAAGGACTTGATAATCTCCAGCGCCAAGCCTGATTCAGGGAGTACCGTGTTCCAGTGTTTCTTATTCATATGGTAGCCGGGCAGGATCTGGCTATACTGCTCCCGCAAAAGAACGGCCTGCTCCGGATCACATTTCAAGGCTATACCTTTCTCATACTCAGACAGGCTACAAAGAGCAAACATTTTACCGCTTACTTTAAATACAAGCGTGTCCTGGTCAAAAGGCATCTCTTCGGTGGTTCCCGGTTTTGCCAGACAGTAATCCCTTAAGTCTTCGATGTTCACGACGGAAAGCTGATTACCAGTGCTTGATCACGAAGTAAACCATGGCCGCCAAAAACATCAGAATAGAGATCTTGTTGATGGTATGCATGGCCCGGAGGTTGAAATTAGTCTTCCGGTTCGGGTCTTTTTTGCGAAAGAAGTAGGTAGCCACCTCTGTAAAATCAAATAATCCTTTCATTGTGCGGTAATTAATATTTTAAAAACATGGCGGGCTACTATACCTATAACCACTTACATTACTTTAAATCAATCTGTTGACCTGTATGGTAGCATTAGCTATACCACTACGCTTCCAACTGCACAGGTTCAATCCACTTCTCATCCTCCCGGATCAACTCGATCAATTCATCTACCGCCCTGTCGGCAGGTACAGATTTCTTGACAACAGTTTGTCCGCGATACAGCGCAATCTTGTCTTTCCCGACACCAACGTAGCCATAGTCCGCGTCGGCCATCTCACCCGGACCGTTCACAATGCAGCCCATAATGCCAATCTTCACGCCTTTCAGGTGATCGGTTCTTTTGCGGATCATGGCAGTGGTTTCCTGCAAATCGAATAAGGTACGGCCGCAGCTTGGGCAACTGATGTACTCGGTTTTGCTCATTCGGGTGCGCGCAGCCTGCAAGATGCCGAAGCTCAGGTTATTAAGTTTCTCAATTGTGCTCAACCAAGCGCCTTTCTCTTGTGCTGGCAATAGTTCTGTGCCCAGCATGATGCCATCCCCGAGTCCATCGATCAGCAAACCACCAACATCTGTGGAAGCGTAGAGCTGTACTTCATCCGTCGTTAAGGCACCGTAGGAACGCTTGATGATGGCTGGCGTGTTAACACCGTTATTCATCAGGCGGAAGAAACATTTGCGCATTTCCGGCATGGCGTGCTCATTAGAGGTATAAAGTACCAGCACAGCCGTTTGGTCAGTTTTCAACCGCTCCATCAAATCATCAGAAATACCATTGACGTCAGTTTCTATGAAATTGAGCTTCGGATGAAGTTGAGCAGCCTCCAGGTATTGCTTCACCGTGAGCAAAGGATGCAGATGCTCCTGATCATCCACCAATTGCCAAGGTACATAATTGATGATCTCTTTCAGACCGTTCGGCAGCATGAAGTTGATCGGATGATCGCCGGTATAGATGAAGTCGGCTCCCAGATCGTTCATGTTGAATTTGTCGAGCAGCATAGAATACAAATGCCCGACACTTTTTAAGTCGGCATATTGTATATCGCGCAACTGGCTCAGGTCTGCCAGTACACGCGGCACGTTTTGTCCGCCTACATTGTCAACCTCCCCAGTAGCGCGACGGTGATATTGAAACGGATCGATGGGAATGTTGCAGAGTGGCTTGATTGGGTTAGCTTTTTTAGCCCGGTAGGTATAGCGGTCGATGAGTGCTTTGGCCACCGGTGCCTCCGCTTCCGGCGCTTCTGTCAGGGACACACGAACGGTATCGCCCAGGCCGTCTTCCAGCAAGGTGCCTATACCTACGGCCGACTTAATGCGGCCATCTTCGGCCTCACCAGCTTCTGTTACGCCCAGGTGCAGTGGGTAAGGCTTCAGTCCCTCCTCTTCCAGCTTCTGCACCAGCAGACGGTAGGCCTGCACCATCACCTGCGTGTTAGAGGCTTTCATCGAGATGACGATGTTATAATACTGCTCGTCTTCGCAGATGCGCAAAAACTCCAGTGCGCTCTCCACCATTCCCAGCGGGGTGTCGCCGTAGCGACTCAGGATGCGGTCGGAAAGAGAGCCATGGTTTGTACCGATGCGCATAGCCGTGCCGTGTTCTTTGCAAATGCGCACCAGCGGCACAAAGCGCTCGCGTATGCGGTCCAACTCAGCCTGATAGGTTTGGTCGTTGTACTCAATTACCTCAAACTTCTTCTTATCGGCATAGTTGCCCGGGTTGATGCGCACCTTCTCCACGATACGGGCAGCTACCTCAGCGGCATTTGGTGTAAAGTGTATGTCGGCTACCAGGGGGGTGTTATACCCACGGCGGCGCAACTCGGCTTTGATGTGACGCAGATTTTCGGCCTCCTTGATGCTTGGCGCAGTAATGCGGATGTATTCACAGCCCGCCTCGATCATGCGGATACACTGCTCCACGGAACCCCGTGTGTCCATGGTGTCCACGGTCGTCATGGATTGCACCCGGATTGGGTGATGGGCGCCCATCGGCACCTCGCCAATCTGTACTTCGATAGTTTCTCTGCGTTTATACTCCGTCAGGCTGGGACAATAGATCTTGTTCATATATACATGAGGCCTTCCAGGCCTTCGCTAAAGCTTCGTTCTCTTAACTTATTTCAGACCTGCTTTGTTCAACAGGCATGCAGCGTAAATTTAGCATCATTATTTTAAAGAGAGGTAAGCATCGCAAGTTTTGTGGCAGTTTCGCATAACCTGTCAGTCTCTAACCTCTGTTCAGGTATAGCCGGGTATAGAAATTATCAGTATATTGTTGTATAAAACGCCTAATCTAACGTTTAAGCTATTTATAACAAAGTGCACCCGAACAGGAGAATCAACTTAAGAGGTAAAACAAAATGATACATATGAGTGCCTATATACCTAAAAACGCGGATGTCAAGTTCCGTTCCCTCCTGCATTGGGGCAAACTGCGGCAGGAACAACTAGGTGAAGCCTTCCTGATCACCAAAGATACAGTACTGGGCTTTCTGAAACGACAAATAGAACATGGCAATTGGCGCGGTGTCCTGGAAGTACTGAAAGGGAAGCCGATGACCCGGGCGGGCAGGTATGTATTAGACGAACTACGCAGCAAGGCCGTCAGGAAACTGATCATGCGGATGGGGCTCAGGCCGGTCATTGCTACTGCCCTTGTAATCGTACTTTTGCCTATCATTCTGGCCAAAGTAACAGGTGAAGTCGTCGGCTGGATCAGGAACAGAAACTAAATAAAAAGAGCACCCATTACAGGTGCTCTTTCTCTTGACAAGGTATACGGATTAGCGTCTGAACATCAGCTCGCGGTATTTTACCAGTGGCCAATCCTCGTCGTCCACCATCAGCTCTAATTTATCTACACTCGTACGGATGGCCTCAAAATAAGGCATTACTTCCTCGTTGTAGAAAATCGCCTTCTCGCGTACATTTTCAATCTTATTAGCCACCTTACGATGCTGGATCATATCCACGGCGTTGGTCTGGATCGTTTTGATATGGCGGGATATACGCTTGATCGAGTCTAAGGTGGATTCGGTGAATTCATCTTCCAGCCCCAAGTCCTTCAGGCCGCGAATGTTCTGGATCAGCTTGTTCTGATAGGCAACAGCCGTCGGTATCACGTGGTTGAAGGCAAGGTCGCCCATAACGCGTGACTCGATCTGGATTTTCTTGATATAATCTTCCAGCAGGATCTCGTGGCGGGCGTGTAGCTCTATTCTGGAAAGGATATTGTGGCGCGCAAACAGGTCCTGCACTTCTTCACTGCTGTAAACATCCAATGCACGAGGGGTTGATTTGATATTGGACAAACCACGTTTGGCAGCTTCGTCCTCCCATTCTTTAGAGTAACCATTGCCCTCAAAACGAATCGCTTTCGAAGCTGCCACATACTCGCGCAGCACCTGAATGATGGCCAGCTCCTTCTTCATACCCTTGTTGTCGATCAGATCGTCCACCGCTACCCGGAAGTCGATCAGTTGATCGGCCACGATGGTGTTCAGCACAGTAATAGAGGAAGAACTGTTGGCAGAAGAGCCTACGGCACGGAACTCAAACTTATTTCCTGTGAAGGCAAAAGGCGACGTGCGGTTACGGTCGGTGTTATCGCGGAGGATCTCCGGTATCTTGTCTATACCTAGTTTCAGGTACATATTATCGCCCTTCTCCATCGGAACTTTAGCAGTGCGCTCAAGTTCCTCTAACACTGCTGTCAATTGCTGGCCCACAAATACCGACATGATAGCCGGGGGCGCTTCGTTGGCACCCAGACGGTGGTCGTTGCTGGCAGAGGCGATGCTGGCACGCAGCAGGTCGGCGTGCTTGTGTACGGCCATCACCGTATTCACAAAGAACGTAAGGAACTGCAGGTTTTCTTTTGGCTTTTTGCCAGGCGAAAGCAGGTTCACACCTGTGTCGGTGCTCATCGCCCAGTTATTGTGTTTTCCGCTGCCGTTTACGCCTTTATAAGGCTTTTCGTGAAGTAATACTTTAAACCCATGGCGCTCGGCTACACGATCCATAATGTCCATCAACAGCTGGTTGTGGTCAACGGCCAGGTTGGCGTCTTCAAAGGTTGGGGCACACTCAAACTGGTTTGGTGCCACCTCATTGTGGCGGGTGCGCAATGGTATACCCAACTTCAGGGCCGACTTCTCGAAGTCTACCATGAACGAGTGTACGCGGCTAGGTATAGAACCAAAATAATGGTCTTCGAGCTGCTGGCCTTTGGCCGGCGCATGACCAAACAAGGTACGGCCCGTCATAGCCAGGTCAGGGCGCGCTTCGTACAAGGCGCGGTCCACCAGGAAATATTCCTGCTCTATACCCAGTGTGGTGTTCACTTTCATTACCTCCTTATCGAAATACTGACAAACCGGCACAGCAGCCTGGTTTAGGAGGTTCAAAGATTTTAGCAGTGGGGTTTTGTAGTCCAGCGCCTCACCGGTGTAGGAAACGAAAATTGTAGGGATACACAGTGTGCGGGTGCCATGGTTCTCGATCAGGAAGGCTGGCGAGGACGGGTCCCAGGCAGTGTAACCACGTGCCTCAAAGGTATTGCGTATACCACCACTCGGGAACGAGGAAGCGTCTGGCTCCTGCTGCACCAGGGCACTGCCCTTGAAGCTCTCGATCGGATCGCCCTCACTGGTCAGGTCGAAGAAAGAGTCGTGCTTTTCGGCTGTAGAGCCTGTCAGTGGCTGGAACCAGTGCGTATAGTGTGTGGCACCCTTGCTCATGGCCCAGGTTTTCATGGCAGCAGCCACAGCATCGGCCAAAACACGATCCACTTTTTCACCCGCATCAATGGCAGCGCAAAGTCGTTTGAAATTCTCAGTAGACATAGTGGCACGGAGAGCCGAATAGCCGAGCACGTTTTCTCCGTAATACTCTGAAATTTTACTGGAAGGCAGCACTAGTTCTGCCGGTTTGCGCTGACTTACCAGTTCGAGCGCTTTGAATCGAAGAATTGCCATGGGGAGAAGGAGGTTAGGGTATAAAATCTGAACAAAGGTAAAAACCAGATTAATAAGTTGTATCTGAGAGGGTATGTTTTTTTAGGGGGTCAACCAAGTTTTTTAGCTGAATGTTTCCAGGGCCCCCTATTTAATTCAGGGGTGTTTTTGAAAACATCATCTTAAAAACATAAATAGAGGTATAGGCAGCTACAATATTATCGTCCTGAATTATAATTGAACAAGCTGCGTTTAAGAGAGGACGCATAAATCGTATATTTGCAGCCGTGAAACGAAGCCTTTTATATCAGCCGCTCTATTTTCTATTCTGGGTGCTCTACTTTGTTGCAGCAAGGGCTATATTCCTGCTTTACCATGATAACCGCACACAGGAATTGTCGCAATCTGACCTTTGGACCATTTTCGCAAAGGGATTGCGCCTCGATCTTTCCTTCAGTTCTTATGTGAGTGCCATCCCTTTTCTGGCTATCCTGGCCGCTGCCCTGTTCCCCGGACTGCTGGTGCGTAAGTTTATCCGCTACTATACCTATACTATATTAGTGTTGCTGTCGGTGTTGATGGCCGTAGACCTGGAGCTCTATACTTACTGGGGTTTCCGGCTCGACTCCACTCCCATGCTATACCTGAATACGCCGGGTGAAATGGCGGCATCAGCAGGGGCTGCCCCCATCCTGCTGCTGAGCATCATTGCGCTTGCCACCAGTCTGGTGTTTGCTCTACTTTTTCGTTTCACCTTCGATTATAGGAATTACCACCTTAAGTTTTCGAAGCTGCGGTATGCAGGTATAGCCCTGTTATTCATTGCCTTGCTGATACTGCCCATGCGGGGAGGCTGGCAACAAATTCCGATCAACCAGAGTGTGGTGTATTTCTCTGACAACCCCTATGCGAACCATGCGGGTCTCAACATGCCCTGGAACCTGATGGATACCATGCTGAAGTATAACGAGGAGACGCGCAACCCCTATCAGTACATGGACCATGAGGCCGCCGCTGCAAAAGTGGCGGCACTATATGCCACCACTGCGGACTCTTCTGAGAAAATCCTTCGCGTAGAAAGACCGAATGTGCTCTTTATCATTCTGGAAAGCTATACGGCCAAGTATGTGGAGCATCTGGGCGGATTGCCGGGCGTGACGCCCAATCTGGACAAGCTAGCCGAAGAAGGGATCAGCTTCACCAAACTCTACTCGAGCGGCGACCGCAGCGAAAAAGGTATGGTGGCGCTTTTGAGCGGCTATCCGGTGCAGACCACAACCTCCATCATCAAAAACCCGAAGAAAACGGAGAAACTACCATACCTCAGCCAGGTATTTAAGCAGGCCGGGTATGGCACGTCCTTTTATTATGGAGGTGAACTGGAGTTTGCCAACATCCGCTCATACCTGCAAAACGGTAAGTACGACCGCCTGATCGACAAGCATGATTTTCCGGCCAGCAGCTACAACTCTAAGTGGGGTGCTCATGACCATGTGCTGTTTGAGCGTGTGCTGAAGGACTTAGCCCAGGAAAAAGAACCCTTCTTTAGCACCGTCTATACCTTGAGCAGCCACGAACCTTTCGAGATTCCTATACCAGCCAAATTCAAAGGCGATAAAACAAGCGACAAGTTCAAGAACTCGGTCTACTACACCGATTGGGCGCTGGGCCAGTTCATCGAGCAGGCGCGCCAGCAAGCGTGGTGGGACTCTACTTTAATTGTGCTTGTCGCAGACCACGGCCACCCGTTGCCATACGACGATCCGAATTACCGAAGCACCAAATTCCGCATCCCTTTTATATTAACCGGTGGCGCAGTGGCTACAAAAGGTCAAACGATTTCTACCATTGGCAGTCAGACTGACGTTGCCACTACCCTGCTCTACCAGTTGGGCTTGCCTTATCAGGACTTCAAGTGGAGTCGCAACCTGTTGGCACCAACTACCTATCCTTTTGCGTTTTATGTTTTCCGGGATGGCTTTACGTTCATCACGCCGGGCAAGGTGCTCTCCTTCGACAACGTGTCCGAAAAACCAATCATCAAAGGCAAGGGGGTAACACCCGAGCAGGTTGAGTTGGGAAAAGCCTATATGCAATACTCCTTCGAGGACTTTGTAAGAAAGTAGATGGCAGGTAGCGATATCAGGTATAGGGCGTTAAAAGCGTGCGGCCAGGTATAAGGTATAGTATTGGCTGACAATAGGTTAATTACATCGCGGCGCGTTCACGCTTTGAAAGTTTTAATTCTTATCTTTGCACCCTTATTATGAAAAAGGTAGCATTTTATACACTGGGTTGTAAGCTCAACTACTCTGAAACCAGCACCATCGGTAGAATATTCCAGGAGCGTGGTTTTGAAAAAGTGGAGTTTACCGATACGCCCGATATTTACGTGATTAATACCTGCTCTGTCACCGACAATGCAGATAAGAAATGTCGCAAGATCGTAAAGGAAGCACAGAAGTACTCCCCAAACGCATTCATAACCATTGTGGGCTGCTATGCCCAGCTCAAACCGAAAGAGATCAGCGAGATTCCGGGTGTTGATGCCGTGCTCGGTGCCGCAGAGAAGTTTCAATTGGTAGACATCCTGGAGATCTTCGAAAAGAAAGAACAGCCGCAGGTATACGCCAGCGCTATCAGCGAGGCCAACACCTTTCATAACTCCTACTCCTTCGGCGACCGTACCCGCACCTTCCTGAAAGTGCAGGACGGCTGCGATTACTCATGTACTTTCTGTACCATTCCCCTGGCGCGTGGCAATAGCCGCTCCGACAGCATCGCTAACGTGGTGCGCTCTGCTAATGAAATAGCCGAGTCAGGCGTGAAAGAGATTGTGCTGACAGGCGTGAACACCGGCGACTTTGGTTTGCGGGATGGGGAGCGCGTGGAGTCTTTCTTCGGACTGGTACAGGAACTGGATAAGGTGGAAGGTATAGACCGCTTCAGGATATCCTCTATCGAGCCAAACTTACTCAAGGATGAGATCATTGAATTTGTGAGCCAGAGCAAGCGCTTTATGCCCCACTTCCATATACCGCTACAGTCAGGTTCCAATAAGATACTGAAGCTGATGCGCCGCCGCTACCTGCGCGAATTGTACGCGGACCGTGTCGCTACTATTAAAAACCTGATGCCGCACTGCTGCATTGGTGTGGATGTGATCGTAGGTTTTCCGGGCGAGACAGAAGAAGATTTCCTGGAGACCTATAACTTCATCAATGGGCTTGATGTGAGTTACCTGCACGTGTTCCCTTACTCGGAGCGCGAAAACACCATAGCACCCGATATGCCGGGCAAAGTGAGCATCAAAGACCGCAACCGCCGGGCGGATATGCTACGCATCCTTTCCGAAAAGAAAAAGCGCTATTTCTATGAGCAGAATGTTGGCCGTGAGTTTACAGTGCTGTTTGAGGACGATGTGAAAGATGGCGTTATGGAGGGCTGGACTGAAAACTATGTGCGTGTAGCGGCCAAATACGATCCTGTGCTGGTCAACGAAACAAAGCATGTACGGCTGACCGGTATCAACGAGCAGGGCCTAATGGAGGCCGAAGAAACATATATAGAGGTACTGAAACATTAAAAATTCTGAATTTTTAAAAATTAGCCCTATATTTTCAGTCTGAAACAATCAATAACAGTTTAATTAACTACTTGTGAACCTATCTAGAATCGTTTTGGGAGTTGCTTTGGGCGCTCTAGTAACTGCTTGTAACACAGATCAAAAACCTCAGGCAACGGGCACTGCCACTACTTCGGCAACCAGCACAGACAGCCTGGCTACTGCTGGCACAACTGACATTGTGTACATCAACTCAGACTCGCTGCTGACCAAGTATGAGTATTTCAAAGACGCTCGTACGCGTTTCCAGTCCAAAACGCAGAAGGCCGAGAAAGATTTACAGTCCAAGGCAGCTGCTTTCGAGAAAGATGTGCAGAACTACCAGCGTAACGGCGGCGGCATGACCGTGGAGCAGCGTGCTTCTACAGAGCAGAAACTGGCACAGCGCCAGCAGCAGTTGCAGCAGCAGAGCCAGACTACCGGTAACCAGCTTGCTACGGAAGAGGCAGAAGAAATGAAAAAAATCTACGACCGCGTTGAGGCGTACCTGCAGAAGCTGAGCCAGGAAAGAGGTTACAAAATGGTACTGACCTACTCAAGAGGCCAGAGCGCTATTTTGTACGGTGATAACTCTCTGGATATAACAGAAGAAGTACTGACTGGCTTGAACAACGAGTACGACCAGGAGAAGGCATCAGCAAAGACTACCGACACGGCTGCTACCAAAAAGAAATAACCTGACAGACAGGTATAGCAAAAGAAAAGGCGGACTCTTAAGTCCGCCTTTTTTATTCTGGATTCTGGTCAGTTATTGCAATTGCAGATACCCCGCTATCCGGAACACTTCGCCATCCACTACATAGGGGATGCTATACCTATCCAGTAACTTGTGAATCAGATCTGTATAGTCTTCCTGAAGCGTAGGCGCTAGCAGCCCGGCACCAATTTCTTTCAAAGCTTTTATCTCCAGCCACTCAATGTTGTTCAGACCCGTCTGCTCCAATTGATTCCACCAGATGGGTGCATACCCAACTGGCTCCTTTTCGTCCTGCAGGTACTTTATGCGGACATTCAGATCGATCAGTGACAGCTCGCAAATTGCCCCGATCAGCTCGCGCCACTTCGTTTGATTCAGAATTGGCACCAGGCGTTTCTTTTCTAAGAGACGGGAAAAAACATCTACTGGTTCGGCCATAGGTTATTCATAGCGGAGCGATTCAATCGGGTCGAGTTTGGAAGCACGACGTGCTGGGTAAAATCCTGAAAGCACCCCCACCAGCACACAGATTGTAAGGCCAACAAACACCCAAATCCACGGAACTATAAACCCGCCCTCTCCAATCAGAGAAGCAATGCCATTGCCCATCAGTATACCCAGGAAAATACCAACTATACCACCCAGGATACAGATCACTACGGCTTCTATCAGAAACTGCTGCTGGATCTGTTTAGCGGTTGCTCCCAGCGCCTTGCGAACACCAATCTCACGCGTACGCTCGTTTACCGACACCATCATGATGTTCATCAGCCCGACAGAGGCACCCAGCAAGGTGATGAACCCGATAACAAATCCGCCTACTTTCAGGTACCCGGAAATCTCGTTCAGACTCTGGATCAGGGAGTCGCTTCTTCTGATCTCAAAGGACTCTTCCTGACCTAACCGGTCCTGACGCACATTGCGCATCACCCCAGTTGCTTCGCCCATTACATAAGTGAGTTCTTCGGGTCTGGAGATGGAGGTCTTAATATTATAGGTCAGAGCGCCTGTACCTGCCTGCGGAATCTGGCGGCCAGTTTCGAGCGGAATCAGGATCATGCGGTCCCCGCCGCTACCACCCATGCTGCTGCCGCGTTTCTCCAGTTCACCCACAATTTTGAAACGGCGTCCCAGAAAGGTGATGTATTGGTTGATAGGGTCTGTTTTCGGGAAGAGCTTGGCAGAAATCTCTTTACCGATAATGGCAACATTCGTTCCTAGCTCCAATTCATAAGTAGAAAACGAACGTCCACGCTCGAGGTTCAGATTCTGACCTGCCAGGTAGAATTCGTCTCCGGCTATTACGTTAATGTTTGGGTTCGTCTTGTCTGTAGCACTTTTCACAACGGTAGCACCCGAGACATTCGCTGAAAGGCTTACCTGCGCCTTTGCTCCCATTAGTTCTTTATACTTAATAGCCTGATCGTAGGTGATATTCGGATATACCTTTTCCGTTCTGCTCTGCCCGCTGTTTCCATTGCCGCTGTTGAACTTTTTCCGGATATCAAAGGAGTTGGCCCCAAGGCTCGAAAAGGTCTGGTTCAGTGAGTGCTTCATGCCATCTACTGCTGTGAGTATACCTACCAGCGACATAATGCCGATCGAAATGATCAAGCCTGTCAGGATGGTGCGGAGCAAATTGTTTTTGATGGCTCGAATACTTTCCCGTATATTTTCGAACAGGTCCATAGGTTGGGTCTTATATGCGAAACGTTCCCCCTTGCGTTAAGTATAAGAGGGAACCTCTGTTTTCTAATTGACCTCTAATATCTGAAAAAAGAACCAATTTCAATACATTTGTTACCATATGTTAAGCCCATGAAGTCATTCCGCCATATTCTACTGCTTGCCGCATACCTGGTGCTCCCTTTTCAGGCTTTCAGTTCCATGGTACTGATACCGATGGACGAGACGCAGAAAGACCACCTCAAATCGTATGGGGCGGCTTACTGGGTGCTTTCCAAAAGTGTGTCGGTTGACTGGCTGCTGAACTTCAGGGGCGGAAGTTTCGCTTTTCAGCATGCGCCGCAACTCGAAAATGAACTCGTAGTTCGGGGCATCAGCTACCAGGTTATTTCAGATGCGCAATACAACACCATCCTCACCCAGATCAGCGATCCGGAGGCGAATATGGACGTGATGAAATTAGAGAAAGTGCCGAAGATCGCAGTCTATACCCCAAAATCTAAAATGCCCTGGGACGATGCTGTGACGCTAGTGCTGACCTATGCCGAAATACCATACGACAAGGTATACGACGAAGAGATCATACGCGGCGACTTGCCTAAGTATGACTGGTTACATCTTCATCACGAAGACTTTACGGGCCAGTATGGAAAGTTTTACTCCAGCTACCGGCACTACCCCTGGTACCAAGAGCAGCAGCGCGAATCAGAGGCTTCTGCCAAGTCGCTCGGCTTCAACAAAGTGTCTGATCTGAAAGGTGCTGTAGCACGCACCATCCGCGATTTCTGTGCTGGAGGCGGTTTCCTGTTCGCCATGTGCTCCGCCACCGACACCTACGACATCGCACTCGCTGCTGAAGGTATAGACTTTATTGAAGCGATGTACGACGGAGACGGCGCCGATCCCAATGCGCAAAGTAAACTGGACTTTGGTAAAACCTTTGCCTTTAAAGATTTCTCGCTGGTGCGTAACCCGCTGGAGTACGAATACTCCAATATAGATATGCAGCCACAAGAGCGCGGCTTGACGGAGCCAAATGACTTTTTCCAGCTCTTCACCTTCTCAGCCAAGTGGGATCCTATACCTACTATGCTGACACAGAATCATGCGAAGACCATTAAGGGATTTATGGGACAGACCACTGCCTTCCGTAAAAGCCAGGTGAAGCCCGAAGTAGTAGTAATGGGCGAGAACAAAGAAGTAGGTGAGATCCGGTACATGCACGGCACCTTCGCACGTGGCACCTGGACCTTTTATGGCGGCCATGATCCGGAGGATTACCAGCACCTTGTAGGCGAAGACCCGACCGACCTAGCCCTCCACCCCAACTCCCCCGGCTATAGGCTTATCCTGAACAACATCCTGTTCCCGGCGGCTAAGAAGAAAAAGCAGAAGACGTGAGGATTGAATTGTTAAATTTGTCATTTCACATTCAGGTTTTGAATGTGATTGTGCATGAACACACCTATATCTTGCTCTTAGTTATCTTACTATAACAAGGATATTATGAACAAACAATTTAACTTAATGCATCCTGTCTGGTCGAGGCTCCAGGTTACGGATGATCTCTGCTTCGATCTCGAGCAGTTCTTTCAGGCGGTCGTCCACAACGTCGGCGGGCATGTACTCTTTGGCTAGCTTTACGAAGCTTACATAGTGGCCTGCCTCTGATACCATAAGCTCGTAATAGAATTTCTGCAGGTCCTCGTCCTGTATATTTTTCCAGAGCAACTTGAAGCGCTCGCAGCTGCGGGCTTCAATCAGGGCATTTACCAGCAGGTGGTCCATAAGCTGTCTTTCGCGCAGACCGCCTTTGCGGATGTGCTTGGTCAGTTCCACCACATACTCGTCAGGGCGGTTGCGTCCCAGTCCCCAGCCGCGCTTTTTCAATTCTGCCAGCACACGCTCGAAGTGACTCCACTCCTCGGCTACCAAGTCCGTCATCTCTTCCACCAGTCGGGTTTTATCCGGGTATTTCACGATCAGGGATATACCTGAGGTCGCCGCTTTCTGCTCACAATAGGCGTGGTCTACCAGGATCTCTTCAATGTTTTTTTCGACAATATTCACCCAACGCGGATCTGTTGGGAGTTGCAGGCGCAGGATGGTTTTGGTGAACTGAGAAGACATAGGTAAAAAATCAATTAATCGAAGAACATCCACTTAATGCCGAACACAAAGCTTGTGCGCATACCCGGGTAGTACGGTGTGGTAAAGTAACCGGGCGCTGTCAGATCGGAAGCGATGTTAGACATTTTCAGGAACACGTTCAGGCTCTTGATATCCGCCGTGATAAACACATCTGCTATCGGGTAAGGCTCTATGGTGAAGCCGTTCTGCAGGTGGAACTGCTGTGTCACCGGCATGTAGGCATCGGCCATGTAGGCGGTAGGTGTATATACCTGCACCCCAAACTGGCCTATCAGCGCTCTTCTGAACAAAGCCCCCTCAAAGTAGAGCTTAGAATCAAAGAGCCATTCCGGTATGCGGATAACGGGCGCTTCGTTGGTGTTGGTATAAGCTACAAAGTTTTCGAAATGAAACTTGCCAAAACGAATGTGATGCTTGAGTTCTACACCGAATACCTGCTGGTTGTCGGCATATTGGGCTGGTACGGCAACCGTGTCGAAGTAAATGTGACGTTTGATGTGGTTGAAGTGACCGGTCAGCCGCACAAACTGACGCTCGCCTAGCTTGCTGGCAAAGGTTGCCTCCAGACGATCGGTTACCGAGTTGTTGAAATAGTTGATCCAGTCGAAGTGGTTACTGATTAAACGTTGCTCTACAAGAGAGGGGGAACGTAAGATGCGGCTAACACGCCCCTGCAGAGGGCCCAGTTTGGCCGTAGCGCCCACTTTGTAGTCATTTGTCATCTGAAACTCACCATCAAAGGACAGCAGCGCCTGCTTGTACATAAGCCGGAACTCACCGCCTACAAACAACTGGTTCAGGCTATTGCTAATTTCATTGTATACCTCAACAGTCGACTCCTGTTCTGCTGTGCTGAGCACCCTGTAGTCCAATTTGGAGTTACGGAACTTGGCGTAGGCTTTGTAAAAAGAGATTTTGTTGTTGCCCGTTACGCCTGCCACATTCTCCATTTCACGGTAAGCGCTGCGATCATCCGTGCGGTTAAGCCCCGAAAGCACGCGTGGGTAAAAAACGGGCGAACGTTCTTCATTTGCCAGTCTTTGAATAGCATCATCCTGAAAAATATTATTCTGGCTACCCCAATCAAAGCTATGGAAGAGCTTCAGGTCCTCTCCTGCCAGCTTATACATGTGCAGCAGGTGGTAGTTGTTGCGGAGTTCACGTGTGGATGCCTGGTCCAGATTAGTAGTCGCCTGCTGGAACAGAAAACGATTCGCCTCTTCGGCTGTTATACCTCCAAACTCTATCTGCTCGTGGTTGAGGTGGGTGAAATTAGCAAAAAGGTGATATTTCTCGTTTTCAGAGCGGTAGTGGGTAAAGGCCTTCACGGCCTGGCTGCTCAGGATGCCATCCCGATTAGTTACGCCTGGTCCTATCTGCCTGTTACCGGAAATGATCTGGTAAGCTACACCGGCATTCCAGCGCGGGGTAATGTTGCGGGCATGTGTAGCTTCAAATATCTGTTCGCCACGCTGTCCCTGAACATAGTAAATATGGGAGTATGGGGAACGCGTGTCGTAATAATTGATAGTGTGCGGATCATAGGCGTAACGGTCAAACACGTTTCTACCCAGGCGGGCGCCAATCTTGTTCGGTACTCTGAAAAGGATGGGTTTGGAAGCCGTCCCGACGTTGCCCAGATGCTGAAAATAAGCCGTGTCCTGATACCAGAAACGTTCATTTTGCATGTTGTTGATGCTGGTATCGATGCGCTGCAAGAGATAGCGTCCTTCCAACACATCATTTTCAAACAACTGCAGGGTTGTTTTAGGACTGAAGAGCGCTTTGGTCGTGTCGTCAATAATCTGGGACTGCGCCTGCGCGGCGCCAGCCAGACCCACCAGGAGCCATATTACTGCTAAGAGCTTACTTTTCACAAGCCAAAATTAGTGATTTTCGTGCAACCCGTATACGTACCGATTGGAAGTATCAGGTGTATTCGTTTAAATTTTATCCGTTTCAGTAGATTTTGCCGCTTCATAAGAACCGACGTGCTGCCTGATCAAAGCATCAAAAGCTTCCCCCTGCTGCAAAAAGAATACCTCGATGGGCACATAAAAAATGGGCAACTGGCTTGTATGAGCTGCCAATGCCTTATCCGTTAATTTCACAGCATCTTTCCGTGTCGTCATGATAGTTAGACCGTTACCCTGCTGTTGTTCCAGTATCACTTTCAGCTTCTCCAGATCGGCTGAGGTATAGCTGTAGTGGTCTGCATATGCCAGGTGCTCTACTACTTCGTAGCCCTTATCAGTTAAGTAAGACAGCAGCGGCCCGGCATTGGCTATACCTGTCAGCAATACCACACGCTTGGTTAACTGCACTGCATTGCCTATACCTACCGGCTTGCCATAGCGGAAGGCGCTGAAGAAAACCGGTCTGCCGGGTCGGCTATACTTTTGTACCCGTCTGGTAATGTCGTTAAGTTGTGCGGGCGACAAATCAGCCGGGCACTTAGTCACAATGATGGCATCTGCCCGTCGGGCACCTTGTCGTGGCTCACGTAGCAAACCGGTTGGCATTACATGATCTTTGTAAAACAGACGGCCATAGTCGGTTAGCATCAGGTTTAGTGAAGTACGTACAGGGCGATGTTGCATGGCATCATCCAGGAGCACGACCTCCGTGTCTGGTTGAATGTGAAGCAACTGGGCTATACCTGCTGGTCTGCTTTCGCACACCGCCACCAGCGCCTCCGGGAAATCGCGGTGGTACTGAAAGGGCTCGTCTCCCAGTGTTTCTGTCGTCGCACGTTCATCGGCCAGCACAAAGCCTTTGCTTTTCCGGCGGTAGCCCCTGCTCAGCACTGCGGTTTTTTTGTCCGATACCATGCGAAGCAAATACTCGACGTGCGGTGTTTTGCCAGTGCCTCCCACTGTCAGGTTCCCGACCGATATAACCGGTACCTCAAATCGCTCTGATCGCAGCCAGCCTTTGTCGTACAGCCAATTCCGCAACAGCATGATACCGCCATAGAGGATCGAAAAAGGCCATAAAAGGTAACGCAAAACAGTCATATGGGTCGGCTATACCTTGCAAAGGTATAGAAATATGCGCAAAGCCAGCGATTGTACTTGATTCGTATACTCTGAATACACTATATTTAGTACCGACAATATCCGACCCCACATCTTTCACATGAAAACGAACCGTACCATTGCCTGTATTTTGCTCTCGCTGCTGCTCAGTGCGGCAGCCTGTTCGCCTTGCGCCACCATGCGTTCCGATCCACCGACGCCTGTCTCCTTTTACCTGGTGGATGCCACTGGCAGCAGTCCGTTCAACAACCCCAATGCTGACATGCACCCCGACTCCATTCAACTGATACTGGATGGAGAACCCTTTAACTACTTGTTTACGGGCACCGATGAAAAGGTGAACAACCTGATCTTTGAGACATATCCGGTCATCTACACGAAGTCCAGAGTCCGCATGCTGCTGCAGATCAACAGCCAGAACACCGACACGCTCGACATCGCCTATACAGTGAGCCGGGGTAAGTGCTATACCGACTATACCTACTCAGCCTTCTACTTCAATGGCAAAGAGCTCAAGCGCCAGCCGGATACAGGTTATCTGCAACTCCAGGTGTTTTAATTTTCAGGGCTGTCCCGATCTTCGTAATTTGGTGTTTTCAAAATCAGTCCAGACTATGAAAGAGAAAACCACTATTGGCGATATCATAAAGGTACTTGAACAATATGCTCCAATACCTTATCAGGAAAGCTACGACAACTCCGGCCTGCAGACCGGCCATTCCAGCGACGAAGTAAAAGGTGTGCTGCTGACGCTAGACTGTACCGAAGCTGTGATTGAAGAGGCCATGGCAAAAGGCTGTAACCTCGTGGTAGCGCATCATCCGGTTATCTTCAAAGGGCTCAAAAGCCTGACCGGCCGTAGTTACGTGGAACGCACCATCATCAAGGCTATTCAAAACAACATTGCCATTTACGCCTGCCACACTAACCTGGATAGTGTGCACAACGGCGTCAATGCCAAGATCGCGGAGAAGCTGAAGCTGCAGAATACCCGTTTGCTTACTTCCAAACCGCATACCCTCATGCAGCTGGCCTTTTTTGTGCCCGTTGAGAATACAGATGAGGTACTGGATGCCATACACAAAGCCGGTGCCGGGCAGATCGGCGAGTACAGCGACTGCAGCTTCCAGGTACAGGGCACGGGCCGCTTCCTTCCATCCGAAAATGCTGATCCGACCATAGGCAAGGCGGGCAAACCGGAGCAGGTACAGGAAAACCGTGTAGAAGTGATATTCCCGGCCTTCAAGAAGCAGCGCATCATGCAGGCCCTGCTGGAGGCGCATCCTTACGAGGAAGTGGCCAACTACTTAACCCTGCTCGAAAACGGCAATCAGGAAGTCGGTATTGGAATGATTGGGGAACTGGCGGAGCCGCTGGCCGAGCAGGATTTTCTGGACTACCTTAAAAAACACATGCAACTGTCAGTTATTCGCTATACCCCTGTAGGAGACAATAAGATCAAGCGTGTAGCGGTTTGCGGAGGATCGGGGAGTTTCCTGATAAAGGACGCGATACGGCAGGGCGCAGACGCCTATGTGACGGCTGACGTGAAGTACCATGAGTTCTTCGACGCCGAAGGAAAGCTACTCATCGCCGACATCGGACACTACGAAAGCGAGGTATTTACAAAGGAGATTTTTTATGATACAATTTCCAAAAACTTTGCTAATTTTGCAGTCTATTTATCGGAAGTAAACACAAACCCTATCAGATACACCTAATTAACTACATGGAAAGTACGGTAGCCAGCAAATTAGAAGCACTGCTAAAGCTTCAGAGTATCGATTCGCAGCTTGACGAAATCAGAAGAGTAAGAGGCGATTTACCAGAAGAGGTTCAGGACCTCGAAGATGAAATTGAGGGCTATGAGGTAAGGGTTCGTAAGTTTGATGATGAAGTAGCTGCCTTGAACGACAGCATTGCCCAGCGCAAGCAGTCCATCAAAGACGCCGAAGGTCTGATCCGCAAATACGAAGACCAGCAAACGAACGTTCGCAACAACCGCGAGTACGACGCCATCACGAAAGAAATCGAACTGCAGAAACTGGAAATCCAGATCGCAGAGAAAAAAATCAAAGAAGCGCACTACCAGATCGAGCAGAAGATCAACGAGATCGAAGGCACGAAAAACCGCCTGGAAGAGCGCCGCAAAGACCTTGACACCAAGAAGCACGAGCTTGACCAAATTGTAGCCGAGAGCGAAGAAGAGGAAAAGAACCTGGAAAAAGACCGTGACTCAGCTGCCAATCAGATCGAAGAGCGTTTGCTGACAGCTTACAACCGTATCCGCAAAAACGTACGTAACGGTCTTGCCGTGGTACTGGTGAAGCGTGATGCCTGCGGTGGTTGCTTTAACACAGTACCTCCTCAGCGCCAGGCTGATATTGCAGCCCAGAAAAAAGTTATCGTATGCGAGCACTGTGGCCGTGTGATGGCAGGTGTTGAGCAGCGTATCTACTAAATAGTGACGTGTTGAGCGTTATGCGCTTGCATACATACTTAAAAAGGATGGCATTCGCCCATCCTTTTTTTTTGTTGCTATACCTGTACCCTCATAATCATTCTCATGCGGCCTCGGTCTATAGTCCCGCCGTGCGCCAGGCTTATGAGTCAACGATCAGTTTACGCATACCGGAAGGACGCCGTCAGATCCAGCACGAACTCTTACATAACCCTGACAATGCTGCTGCCCTTCTGATCGCCAACCAGCAAGACTTTCTCACCTGGGCCATTCAACAAAATCCGGAGGTATACGCAGGTATACTGACACGTCAGGAAAAGCGATTGCAGCAGCTCAGCATTCTGAATGATAATTCCGTGTGGGTAGGCTATGCTCTGGCCGAAGTGCGACTGCAGATCGCTTTGAGTAAACTCCTGCAGGGCAACAAGCTGGGTGCCGCCTGGGATTTACGGCAGGCATACCTGCAATATACTGCCAACGCCCGTCTATACCCCGACTTTCTGCCAAACCGTAAAACGCTGGGTGCCCTGCAGGTGCTTATCGGCTCCGTGCCCGACTCCTACCGTGTGCTGCTCAACATCATCGGGATGCAGGGTAGTATCGAAACAGGTATGGCCAACCTAAAAGTTGCTGCGACTAAGAGCAATCCATTCCGGGAAGAAGCGCAGCTTCTGCTGATCTTGCTGCAGCATTTGGTGGATCCGGAGGCAAATGACGCTGCTGCTGAATCGGTTTTAAAACTTAGCAGGCAATCTCCTGACAATCTCCTATTCAGCTTCGCTGCCCTGCACGTGCTGAAAAAAACACATAAAAGTGACATAGCTTTGCAGGTATACCTTGACCGGCCGCAGCAAGCTGGTTATCTGGCTTTCCCTTACCTGCATCATATGGCGGCAGACCTATACCTTTACAAAGGCGATTTCAGCAACTCCATTAAATCAAACCAACTTTTCCTGACACAACACAAAGGGGAGCACTACCTAAAGGCAGCAAACTACAAGCTATACCTGGCGCATTGGCTAGGCGGTCAGGTTCAACAGGCAGAGAAGCATCTGGCGCAAATTTCACTTCTGGGCAGAACTGAAATGGAAGAGGACACCTATGCCGCCCGTTTTGTGAAAGAACAGCCTCACCCTAACCGCTACTTGATGCTGGCCCGTTTACAATATGATGGCGGCTATTATCAGGAGGCACTCGAGGTCATGAACAAAATGCCACTTAAGCCCGAGACTATATCTGCTGAACGGGCTGAGTACTATTACCGCAAGGCCCGCATCTACCATGGCTTGGAGAATCTGCCGCAAGCCAAGCGCTATTATGAGCAGGCCATTGAAGCGAGCCAGCACACGAGTTTGTATTTCGCGCCTTACGCTGCCCTGCAATTAGGGTATATTTACCAGGAAGAGCAAAAGCCCCAGACTGCCAGACAATGGTACACCAAGGCGCTGGCTTACAAAGGGCATACCTACAAAAACAGCATAGACGGCAAAGCCAAGCTGGCACTTCAGACGCTTAAAAAGCTGTAAACTCATGGCCTATACCTTCAGCATACCTATATCTGATTTACCGGTTCCGCTGGACGTTTTTCGCCGGAAGGCGCTGGCCTGGGCGCAGCAATTTCCGCTGTTGGCCAGCTATACCTCTAATGGCATACCGTATCCTTATGACGGCTTTGATGAAATAATTGCTGTGTCGAGTGGCGAACCTATTAAGTGGGAGCAGGAGAATGTGTTTGAGGAACTGCAGCAAAAATTAGCAACACAGCAGCAACTCTGGTGCGGTTACCTGGGCTATGACCTCAAGAATCAGGTGGAGAAGCTGAGCAGTCGAAATAGAGATGAAGTAGGCTTTCCGGACATTTTCTTTTTTGAACCAGAGCTATACCTATACTTTTACGAAAATAGTGTAAGTATCTACAGCAAAGAAGATAACATCTCTGCCATTTTATCTCAAGTCCAGGCAACTCCTATACCTGAAGACTTCAACAAGCAGCCTGTTCAACTAAAGCAAAGAGTAGCTAAAGAGGCTTATATCCGGAATGTGGAGCAAGTAAGGGACTATATTCGGGATGGGGAGGTATACGAACTGAATTACTGCATGGAGTTTTTCGCCGAGAAAGTCAGACTGGCTCCTTTGCCACTATACCTGCAGCTCAACGCCCTTTCTCCCACTCCTTTCTCGGGTTTCCTAAAGTACGGCGACCTCTACCTGCTCTGTGCTTCACCGGAGCGCTTTCTGAAAAAAGAAGGTCGAAAACTGATCTCGCAGCCCATCAAAGGCACCATCCGGCGCGGCGCTACACCCGAGGAGGATCAGAAACTGCAGCACCAACTGCGCCACGACGAGAAAGAACTGGCCGAGAACATGATGATTGTGGATCTGGTTCGGAATGACCTGCGCCGCTCCTGTGCCACGGGCACCATTAAGGTCGAGGAGATGTTCGGGATTTACGGTTTCCGGCAGGTTTCGCAGATGATTTCGACCATAACAGGTGAATTAAGACCTGAATGCGATATAGCCGATGCGCTGAAAGGGGCATTTCCGATGGGTAGCATGACGGGCGCACCAAAGATCCGGGCAATGGAACTGATTGAAGACCTTGAGGTGACCAAACGGGGACTTTATTCCGGGGCTTTCGGCTACCTGAAGCCGAACCAGGATTTCGACTTTAATGTCGTTATCCGAAGTTTACAGTACAATGCAGCTACAGGTTATCTGTCCTTTATGGTGGGCAGCGCCATTACCTACGACTCTATAGCTGAACAGGAGTACGAAGAGTGTCTGCTCAAAGCGCAGGGTATACGGAAAGCTCTGGGACTGGAATAAGTCATCAGATTTAAAGAAATCCTCTGCCATTCTGTCACGTTTTAAAGCGGATTATAGTATATTTGCACCTCCTAAGAGATTTTTTGAAGCATGGATCCAATCATTGATTTAGATTTTATAGATAATCGCACACCTGAGCAGGCAACTGCCTCGGCTTCCTGCGATACCAAAGTGACGGCTGAAACCAATACCGGTAAGTCCCGCAAACTGTACATCGAGAGCTACGGTTGCCAGATGAACTTCTCTGACAGTGAGATCGTATCGTCGATCATGTTTGAGCAGGGCTTTGACACTACAGCTCAGATCGAGCAGGCCGATGTGGTATTCCTGAACACCTGCTCCATCCGCGAGAAGGCCGAAACCACTGTGCGCAACCGCCTGGGTCAGATCAACTATTTCAAGAAGAAAAAGCCGGAAATGGTGATTGGTATACTCGGCTGTATGGCCGAGCGCCTGAAAAAATCACTACTGGAAGAAGAAAAGATCGTGGACCTGGTGGTAGGCCCTGATGCTTACCGCGACCTACCCAACCTGATCAGTGAAGTGGATGGCGGACAAAAAGCGGTGAACGTGCTGCTTTCCCGTGAAGAAACTTATGCCGATATCAACCCAATCCGCCTGAACAGCAATGGGGTTAGCGCTTTTATCTCGATCATGCGTGGTTGCGACAACATGTGCTCGTTCTGCGTGGTGCCCTTCACCCGCGGTCGTGAGCGCTCGCGCGATGCCCACTCGATCGTACGTGAAGCTGAAGCGCTGGTGGCACAAGGCTATAAAGAGGTCACTCTCCTGGGCCAGAATGTGGACTCTTATAAATGGGCCTCAGAAGACGAAACTGAAAGTGTAAACTTCGCCCAACTCCTGGAAATGGTGGCGAAACTCAGCCCGACGATGCGCGTGCGCTTCTCTACGTCTCATCCCAAAGACATTACAGATGAAGTGTTGTATACCATGAAAAAGTACGACAACATCTGCAAATACATTCACCTGCCAGCGCAGAGCGGTAATTCCCGTGTGCTGGAACTAATGAACCGTACCTACGACCGTGCTTGGTACCTGAACCGTGTGGATGCGATCCGTGCCATACTAGGCGAAGACTGTGGCATTTCCTCTGACATGATCGCGGGCTTCTGCTCCGAGACCGAGGAAGAGCACCAGGATACACTTTCACTGATGGATTATGTGCAGTACGATTACTCCTATATGTTCTTCTATTCAGAACGCCCAGGCACCCTGGCTGCCCGCAAGCTGGAAGATGACATTCCGCTTGAGGTGAAGAAACGACGTCTGGCCGAGATCATCGAAAAGCAGCGCGAGTGCTCCCTGAACCGCAACAAGCGCGATGTAGGGCGCATGCACCGCGTGCTAGTAGAAGGATTCTCCAAGAAATCGGACCAGCAGCTGAGCGGACGCAATGACCAGAACAAAGTTGTGATCTTCGACAAGAAGCATTATCAGAAAGGCGACTACGTGAATGTATTTGTAAACGATTGCTCCGTAGGCACCCTCTTCGGCGAGGCGGTTGACTAATTTGGAGATTTGAAAATTTGGAAATTTGAAGATGACGAATCGTATGCATTGCTCTTCAAAACCATTTTCAAATCTGCTCATCTCCAAATCCTCAAATCTTAAAACATGCGCAACATCGATATACAGAGCATAAAACAGCGCTTTGGCATTATTGGCAACTCACCCTTGCTCAACTACGCCATACAGGTGGCTGCTCAGGTAGCCCCTACCGAAATGACCGTGCTGATTACGGGTGAGAGCGGCAGCGGCAAGGAGTCTTTTTCCAAGATCATACACCAACTGAGTCCGCGCAAGCATGGACAGTTCATTGCTATTAACTGCGGCGCTATACCTGAAGGCACCATCGACTCGGAGCTCTTCGGTCACGAAAAGGGCTCATTTACGGGCGCCACAGATACCCGCAAAGGCTATTTTGAAGTAACGGACGGTGGCACAATCTTTCTCGATGAGATCGGTGAGATGCCTCTTGCCACACAGGCTCGTCTGCTTCGCGTGCTCGAAAACGGAGAATTTATCAAAGTTGGATCTTCCAAAGTGCAAAAGACGGATGTACGGGTAGTGGCTGCTACCAATGTAAACCTGATCAATGCCTTGGAAAGAGGCCGTTTCCGTGAAGACCTGTATTACCGCCTGAACACGGTGCCGATCACAGTTCCACCTTTGCGTGAACGTGGCGAGGATATTTACCTGTTGTTCAGAAAGTTTGCCTCTGACTTTGCAGAACGTTACCGCGTTAAATCCATTACGCTTACGCCAGATGCGGTGGAAGAGCTTTTGAGTTTCCGTTTTCCGGGTAACATCCGTCAACTGAAAAACATTGTCGAGCAGATCTCGGTGCTGGAGTACGAACGTGAGCTAGACGCAGCCAGGCTAAGACACTACCTTCCCCGCGAGCAGGGTGGCAGTCAGGTTCCGGCGTTGCTTGCCAGAGAGAACGGTGCGGATCACTCTTTCTCAGAGCGTGACCTGCTGTACAAAGTACTCTTCGATATGCGCCGCGATGTGTCGGATCTCAAAAAACTGGTATATGAACTCATGACACGGCAGCCCGGCGACAACGAACTGCTGAAAGAGCACAGTCACTTGTTTGAGAACATTGAGCAGGTAAATCATGTGCGCCCTTACAAGAGCGCTGAGAAACCCGAGCCTTACTACCTGCCTGTGCAGCAGCCACGTGATGATGAAGAATATGAGGATCGTGTAGAAGACATCTCCCATGAAACTGAGGAAGAAGGCCTGTCGCTGGAGTCAATGGAGAAGGAGATGATCCTGAAAGCGCTTAAAAAGCACAACAACAAACGAAAATACGCGGCCAATGACCTGGGTATTTCGGAAAGAACGCTGTACCGCAAACTGAAGCAATATGATATTGAGAACTAAAACCCTTGTCCTGTGTCTGACTGTCCTGGTAGCCCTGTGCTGCAATGCCTGCGGGGTCTATTCTTTTACAGGCACCTCCATCTCCCCTGATATCAAGACCATCTCTATCCAGACGATTGAGAACACGGCCGGCGAAGGCCCCTCTAACCTCTCGCAGGTGGTCACCAACAGCTTCAAAAACTATTATCAGCGCAACACAAACCTGACTGTTTTGCAGCGCGATGGCGATTTGCAATTAGAGGGACAGATCATTACTTTTACGCTGACGCCAAACGCTGTACAGCGCGATGGGAATATTGATCAGGCCACGCTGAACCGCCTCACGATGGGCATTCAAATCCGCTTTACGAACGCGAAGGATCCCGAGCAGGATTTTGATCAGCAGTTCACGATCACTGAGGAGTTCCCTCCGACCGTGGACATTACAAGCATACCACCCGCTGCCATCGACCGCATGACTGAGCGACTGGTAGCCGATGTGTTTAACAAGTCGGTTGCAAACTGGTAGTCATTACATAGCACCATTACCTTTAACCCTTACATGAATAAATCTGCCTTTCTTAAACTGATCAAGCAGGTATCCGACATTTCTGACCAGCAGCAAAATGAGCTGGAGCAGGTGGCGGCCACCTTCCCTTATTGCCAGACGGCCCATCTGCTGCTGGCAAAGTCAGCTTATGACAGAGGCAGCATGCTCTCCACACAGCGTCTGCGCCGGGCTTCAGCCTATGCCACAGATCGCCAGTTGCTCAAGCGCATTATTTACGCCGCTTCAGTACTGGAACCAGTATATGCTGAGGAACAGGAGGAGCCATTGGCAGAGGAAACAGAGGCCACCCTGTTGGATTCAATCAACACTGAAGCTGAAACTACAGTTGATGTAGAGCAAGCCATAACAGCGGACACTGAAACAACAGCTGCCATACCTGCATCGGAAGAGGCTACTCAGGAGGAAACCCTGGAACAGGTATACAGCCCTGCCCCTGTCGAGGAGAGCGCATACCTGGCCGAGGCCACAACTGAATCTGACACAGAAACCCCTGATGCAGAAATAGATTCTGAGCTTGCCTTGTTGTTTACCTTTAACAGCATCAGCTCCTCTTCCACTGACTTGCTGAGTCAACGAGAAGAGGAAAACCTTGAAGAGGCGGCACAGGAAGTTGAATACGCATACCTCTCTGAAGCAGCCGAAGCACTGCTCGACCTGGAAGAAGCGCAGCAGCCTAATCTGTATACCTCTGCAGAAGAGCAGCCCAATGAACCAGACGCTGAGGCGCAGACTATACCCGAGTTGCAGCCAAAGTCAGATCTGGATTACGAACTTCCAGAGGAAACACCGCTAACTGAATCTTCAGAGACCAGTGTTGAGCTGTTTGATGAAGAAGATGAGCCGGCGCAGGTAAATGCGGAAGATGCGGAGATCAATTATTCGTTTGACGAAATTGACCGCCTGTACGCCGAAGATGCCCTTGGCTATTGGATGGGCTCCAGCCGCCTGGGTGAAGTGCTGCAGCTGAAGGACGATTATACCCGAACACGTCCCCTAGGCTTTCACCCGGAACTGATCTTAGAGTACAGCAAAACCCACGAGCTCGAAAAAGCAATCCAGCCTACGGCACATGTGCTCAGCAAACAGCTCGACATTATCGACCAGTTTCTTAAGCTCAACCCGAGGCTCAAGACCATGGCCAGCCTGAAGCTAAAGCCTGAGCCACAGGAAGATTTATCCCTGAAGAGCTCTAAAATAAAGAAAGGGATGGCGACAGAAAGCCTGGCCAACATCTTTATTAAACAAGGAAAGCCCAAAAAAGCTGCTAAAATTTATGAACAGCTTATTTTGAAATATCCGGAAAAAAAGTCTTACTTTGCCGAACAGATCGAGAAATTACAAAACATAACATAAAATGTATATCGCCCTAATCAGTATCATTCTTTTCATTTGCGTACTTCTTATATTAGTAGTACTTGCTCAAAACCCTAAAGGTGGTGGACTCTCAAGCCAGTTTGGCGGCGGTGGTGCCAGCCAACTGATGGGCGTTAAGCGCACAGGCGACCTGCTTGAAAAACTGACTTGGGGTTTCGCCATCGCATTAGTAGTACTGACACTTGGTACACACATGATGATCGACACCAGTGCTGATACAACCATCCGCAGCGTAAACGAAGAGCGTGCCCGCCAGATGGGTTCTCCAGCTGCTCCGGCACTGCCAGGAGCCGAGTCTGAAGGCGACATGTCGATTCCTGACGCCGCTGAGATCCCTACTATGACAGACACTGCCCAGTAGCATTAATTTATACCTGAGAAAGCCGGCCTCTAAAGCCGGCTTTTTTGTTTTCGCACCTCTCTCCCTGTCACTCCCTCCTGCCAGTTCATGCATACCTGACATAGCCTGACAGAAATGTCAGTCAACAGGTGGTCGAAAACTGCAAAAATTGCTCAAATTGGCAGAGAAACGGCCTTGGCACAGGAAATGATAGGGACAGTATGGTTTCAACGTTATATCATTAACCACAAAAACTAAAAACATAACAAACTATGTCAATCAGCATTAAACCATTAGCAGACAGAGTGATTGTAGCTCCTGCTGCAGCAGAAGAAAAAACGAAGTCTGGTATCATCATTCCGGACACTGCTAAAGAGAAGCCACAGCGCGGCGAGATCGTAGCTGTAGGTGAGGGCAAATTATCTGAGCAGGGCGCTCTGATGAAGCCACAGGTTGCCGTGGGCGACCAGGTGTTGTATGGCAAGTATGCAGGTACCGAGATTTCAATTGACGGCAGCGATTACCTGATCATGCGTGAGTCAGATATTCTGGCTATCCTTTAATTTATTCTATTTAATTAAAAACTAAGCAATATAACTATGGCTAAGAACATCACATTTGATGCTGAAGCTCGCCACAAGATTAAGTCTGGCGTTGACAAACTGGCAAATGCTGTAAAAGTTACCCTCGGTCCTAAAGGCCGCAACGTAATCATTGATAAGAAATTTGGTGCCCCTACCATCACAAAAGACGGTGTATCCGTAGCAAAAGAGATCGAGTTGAAAGACGCGATCGAGAACATGGGCGCGCAACTGGTAAAAGAAGTTGCCTCTAAAACTGCTGACCAGGCTGGTGACGGTACTACAACGGCCACTGTTCTGGCACAGGCTATCTACACGGCCGGTATAAAGAACGTAGCGGCTGGTGCCAACCCAATGGACCTGAAACGTGGTATCGACAAGGCGGTTCACGCTGTAGTTGAGAACCTGCGTTCACAGTCTAAGAAAATAGAGAACTCTTCTGAGATCGCGCAGGTGGGTACTATCTCTGCTAACAACGACTCTGAGATCGGTAAAATGATTGCCGATGCGATGGACAAAGTTGGTAAGGACGGTGTGATCACGGTAGAAGAAGCAAAAGGTACAGAGACTGAAGTGAAAACTGTTGAAGGCATGCAGTTTGACCGCGGTTACCTTTCTCCTTACTTCGTGACAAACGCTGAGAAGATGGAAGCCGAGTTTGATAACCCTTTCATCCTGATCTACGACAAGAAAGTTTCTACCATGAAGGAGCTGCTTCCAGTATTGGAGCAGGTTGTGCAGACTGGTAAAGGCCTGGTGATTGTGGCGGAAGATGTGGATGGCGAAGCGCTTGCTACCCTGGTAGTAAACAAACTGCGCGGTTCCCTGAAGATCGCTGCTGTAAAGGCTCCTGGCTTCGGCGACCGCAGAAAAGCTATGCTGGAAGACATCGCCATCCTGACTGGTGGTACTGTGATTTCTGAAGAGCGCGGTTACAAGTTGGAGAACGCTACGCTGGAATACCTGGGTAAAGCCGAGAAGATCATCATCGACAAAGACAATACGACTGTGGTAAACGGTGCCGGTCAGAAAGATGATATCGTGGCTCGTATCAACCAGATCAAATCTCAGATGGAGTCTACGACATCTGACTACGACAAGGAAAAACTGCAGGAGCGTCTTGCGAAGCTTTCTGGTGGCGTTGCCATCCTATACATCGGTGCTTCTACAGAAGTAGAGATGAAAGAGAAGAAGGACCGTGTGGACGATGCGCTGCACGCAACAAGAGCTGCCGTTGAAGAAGGTATCGTAGCTGGTGGTGGCGTTGCTCTGATCCGTGCGCTGGATGCCCTGAACAACATTGACGTTTACAATGCGGATGAGCAGACAGGTGTAAGCATTATCAAAACTGCTCTTGAGTCTCCGCTTCGCACGATCGTAGCTAACGCTGGTGGCGAAGGTTCTGTAGTGGTACAAGCTGTTCGTGAAGGCAAAGCTGACTACGGTTACAACGCCCGCGACGACAGATACGAAAACATGTTTGCGGCCGGTATCATCGACCCAACCAAAGTAACGCGTCTTGCGCTTGAGAACGCTTCATCTATCGCCGGCCTTCTGCTGACTACTGAGTGTGTAGTATCTGAGGAGCCGTCTGAAGAAGGTGGCGCACCAGCCGGTATGCCAGGTGGCATGGGCGGCATGGGCGGCATGATGTAATCGACTCCCATAGTCTATATAACAAAGCCCCGGGCCAATAGGCCTGGGGCTTTGTGTTTTTTATAATTTTCTTTTCAGGTATACCTAAAGATCTCTGATCCGGATTATAATATCATGTGGTGCCGTCTCGTCCCCCCCGAAATATGGGTATAGTTGGTAATGGTTAACCGCCGTGCTACAGTGTCGTGGCAATGATACCTGTTTATCATTTACTTTAAAGGTATACGCCTTCTCCCCTAACACAAGTTCATACCTGTTTGTCTGGCCAGGCTGCACCGAAGTGATATAGGCTGTGTTACGTTTCTTGTTACTGTAGGTATAGGCGTGAATTTCCAGACGCCCATCGTACCAGCGCCAACCAAAGCGCGCACTGTTAGTGTGGTGGTCTGTCTCGCAATCAGAGAGGCCGTACAGCTTGTTGATGTCAGCCTGATTGCCCGGCACACTGGTCGTGTAAATAGCGGTACTGTCGAAGGTCGCCTCAAAGCGGATGGAAGAGGTATCGACAAACTTCAATGGGTTCTGACTCGTGTGCCCGCCCTTATTGATGGTATAAGTAGTGCTCGCCGGCTCTGGTATAGGAGAATCAGTATTGGTGGTGGTAGTGGTAGTTGTCTCTACCTCGCATGAGACAGCTACAAAAATAATGGAGGCGGCTAAAAAAAAGCGCCTGATCGATAAATGCATGTAAATGGTAATGTGGCTAAAAGTTGTAATTATAGATAAACACCAAGCCACTAGCTAACAGGCAGTTCAGCGCTGATCCAAAATTTTTCGCAATATCACGAATAGCACTTTAAAAACAAAGAGCCCGCACCTGTTAAAGTGCGGGCTCTTTTTATATGAGAATATTCAGATTAGTGAATACCGTGCATCCACTTACGCATGATTGGAGTCAGCAACAGCGCTAGGACAGCAAAACCAAAGGCCACATAAGCAATTTGCTCAAATACGCCTGTGTAAACCAGCAGAGAAGCCATACCTGTAGCAGCTTCTCCCTCAGTACCACTTACGGCGGTCAGCTTAGCGATAAGACCTGCTATGTAGTGTGCAAAAGAAGATGACAAGAACCAGATACCCATGATAAAGGCAACAATCTTCTTCGGAGAGAGTTCAGTTACCTTAGAAAGACCCACTGGCGATACAAATAACTCTCCTGTTGTGATGAACATGTAACCGAGGATCAGGAACCAGATCGATACTCTGCCATCAGCGTCGGCATAATTAGCACTCCAGGCAAAGATCAGGAAGCCCAGACCAAGCTGTGCTATACCCAGCGCAAACTTAACCGGCGTGAAAGGATTAACACGACGCTTGGACAGGAACACCCACATGGCCGAGAAAGGCAGGGCGAATAGGATAATAAAGAAAGGGTTGATCGAGTTGGTCTGAGCCGCGTTCATGAAGGTAAGATTCACGTTACGCTCAGCAAATAGTGTGAGTGAAGAACCCGCCTGCTCAAAGAATGACCAGAAAACCGTGATGAAAAAGGTAAGTAGAATCACCACAAACAGGCGCTGACGTTCTACACTGTCTACTTTCACTAGGTTGTAAATCAAAACAAGAGCGATAACAGGAAGCAGGATGTAGTTCATCACGATGTGCATGATAGAACCATCAAAGATCGTTTCGCCAAAACCAGGCAGATCAAGCGTACCATTGAACAGCAGCAGACCGAAAACTGGAAGCGACAGGAAACTCAGAATTGTGATCCAGGCTTCTTTTGTAACGCCTGCCACACGCTCCTTGATAACAGCCGGCTCCGGCGGAAGACCATTGCTACCAAAAACGCCACTACGGCCACCTTGCCAGAACATGATCAGGCCAAGCAACATACCAACACCGGCGGCGCCGAAGCCGAAATGCCAGCCGTAAGTCATACCTAACCAACCACAAATAAGTGGTGCCACCATGGCGCCAATGTTGATACCCATATAAAAGATCGTGAAACCTGCATCGCGACGCGTATCACCCTCTTTGTAAAGAGTACCTACCATTGTTGAAATATTTGGCTTGAAAAAACCGTTACCTACAATCAAAAGGGCAAGAGAACCGTAGAAGAAAACAGGATGCTCAATGGCTAGTGCAAAGTGGCCCAGCGCCATCAGCACGGCACCCAGCATAATAGCTTTGCGGTAGCCCAGCAATCTATCGGCAATCATACCGCCAATCACCGGAGTGGCATAAACTAAGGCTCCGTATGCTGCGTAGATACCAATTGCGATCTCGTCGCGGTTGGCAAACGACTGAAACAGGTTGTTTACCATGTAAAGCACCAACAGGGCGCGCATGCCGTAAAAGCTGAAACGCTCCCAAAGTTCGGCAAAGAAAAGGTAGAAAAGCCCCTTCGGATGCCCGAACATTTCCGGTCCGGTAGGGTCAGCGCCAATCGGTGCATTTTGCTCACTTACCTGGTCAGTAAGCGTATGATCTTGATAAGACATAGGGTTTGTTAGTTGATTGTTGAGTTAGTTTTGTTCAGTTTAGCATACAAAGAAGGTAAATATATCGGTTTAAACACTTACTGACAAATTTTTTTGGTGGAACGCCATTAGCAGACCTCTTTTTTAATTATAGCGACTAATCTTATTTTAATATCTAATATTTTATATTTTTGTAGCACCGTTGTGAAACAAACAGTTCACTTAAAAACCCCTTTATTTTCAAATGAAAGAATCTGGTAATAAATCAGGCAAAGTAGGTCTGGAGAGCCTGGGCATTAAAGAAGCGAAAGAAGTGCTCTGGAACCTCACTCCTGCCGAGCTAGTGGAAGAGGCTCTGAAAAATGGCGAAGGCGTACTCACTGACACTGGCGCCCTGATGTGTGACACAGGCAAGTTTACAGGTCGTTCTCCAAAGGACCGCTTTGTGGTGAAAGACGCCAAAACTGAAAACACCGTCTGGTGGGGCGACATCAACATAGCGTTCGATCCTGAGAAGTTCGACAGACTCTACGACAAAATGGTTGACTTCCTGAAAGACCGTCGTCTGTACGTACGCGACGCTTATGCAGGTGCTCACCCCGACTACCGTCTCGACCTGCGCATCATCAATACGCAGGCCTGGCATAACCTCTTCTGCAACAACATGTTTCTGCGTCTTAGCAAAGAAGAGCTTAAAGACCACAACCCGGCCTTCACCATCATCTGTGCCCCTGAGTTTGAAGCTGATCCGGAAGTAGATGGCACACGTCAGGCTAACTTTGCGATCATCAACTTTACCCGCAACATCATCCTGATCGGTGGCACAGGCTACGCAGGGGAAATGAAGAAGGGTATCTTCGGCGTGTTGAACTACATCCTGCCTGAGGAGAAAAACACCTTGTCTATGCACTGTTCTGCTAATGTTGGCAAAGATGGTGATACGGCTATCTTCTTCGGTTTGTCAGGTACAGGTAAAACTACCTTGTCTGCTGACCCTAACCGTGGACTGATCGGTGACGATGAGCACGGCTGGACTTCAGACAGTGTATTTAACTTCGAAGGTGGTTGCTACGCCAAGGTGATTGACCTGACCCGGGAGAAAGAACCACAGATCTGGGATGCCATTAAGTTTGGGTCTATCGTAGAAAACACGCGCTTTATAGAAGGCACACGCACAGTAGATTACGAGAACAAATCTGTTACGGAGAACACACGTACAGCTTATCCAATCAACCATATTGATAATGCTGTAGAGCCATCTAGAGCTGGTATTCCAAAGAACATTTTCTTCCTGACGGCTGATGCTTTTGGTGTATTGCCTCCCATCTCGAAGCTGAACACCAGCCAGGCTATGTACCACTTCATTTCTGGCTATACAGCAAAAGTAGCCGGTACTGAAGTAGGTGTAACAGAGCCACAGACTACGTTCTCTGCTTGTTTCGGAGCTGCTTTCCTGCCATTGCACCCAACTAAGTATGCGGAGATGCTCGGACAGAAGATGAACGAGAACAACGTAAACGTTTGGTTGGTAAACACAGGCTGGACAGGTGGTGCTTACGGTGTAGGCTCTCGCATGAAACTGCCTTTTACCCGTGCCATGATCACAGCAGCCCTGAATGGTGAGCTTGACAATGTGGAATATACAAAACATCCAATATTCGGTGTAGAAATGCCAAACACCTGCCCGAACGTTCCGGCAGAAATCCTGAGCCCGCGTAACACCTGGTCTAACAAGGAAGAGTACGATGCGAAAGCCACTGACCTTGCTTCTAAGTTTGTGAAGAACTTCAGCAAGTATGCAGATGGTGCCAGCGAAGACATCCTGGCTGGTGCGCCACAGGTGGAAGTTTCTATCAACTAAGATAAGATTATCGTCTAAGAAAGCCTTCCTGCTTAAGCGGGAAGGCTTTTTTTTATGCAAGTCAGTCTGTTTCCTTGTTACTAAAATGACTACATTCGTATACCTGTAGCAGGCTTTGTAATTCAACCGATACTACCGTGCACTTATTCTATACCCCCGACATCAATTCTGACATCTATACCCTGGCCGAAGACGAATCGAAGCACTGTACCCGCGTGCTGCGCCTGCACCAGGGCGACACAGTATACCTGGTGGACGGGCGGGGCGGCAGGTATACAGCCATCATTCAGGATGCACACCAGAAGCGCTGTCAGCTGCAAATAATAGACAAGCAGCTCGAATATGGCAAACTTCCTTATTACGTGCACATTGCCGTAGCACCGACTAAGAACATAGACCGGATCGAATGGTTTGTAGAGAAAGCCGTCGAAATTGGAGTTAGTGCGATCACTTTTCTGGAATGTGAGCATTCCGAACGCAAGCAGCTCCGCCTCGACCGTATTGAAAAGATAGCGGTTAGTGCCATGAAACAATCGCAGAAGGGTTATCTTCCGTTGCTGAACGAACTAACTCCATTCCAGCGCTTCATCAAAACCTGTATACCTGCGGATACCTTTATTGCGCACCTGGAAGATGATGCGACCAAATCGATTAAAGATCATTATAAACCCAACCGCCAGCATTGTATTCTGATCGGTCCGGAAGGTGACTTTTCAACCACCGAAATTGCGGCTGCCTATGAAGCAGGTATAAAGCCCGTTACGCTAGGCCAGAGTCGGTTACGCACTGAAACAGCCGCCCTGGTTGCCTGCCATACATTGCACGTACTACACGATATCTACGCCCCGTTATAAACTTATAAGATCTAATTTATGAAGCGCTCCCTCCTGTTCCTATACCTGATGCTGTTTTGTGGTGTACTGGCTGCACAGCAGAAGTATAGCTTTAAAATAGCCAAACTGAAGTATAACGGAGGTGGTGACTGGTATGCGAATAAAACTTCCTTGCCAAACCTGATCAAATTCTGTAATCAAAACCTGAATATGAACATCGCGCCGGAAGAAGGCGTGGTGGAAGTTGGAAGCCCTGAGCTCTTCACCTATCCCTTTGTGCACATGACAGGGCATGGCAATGTGGTGTTCTCAGATGCAGAGGCACAAAACTTACGCAATTACCTGATCAGCGGGGGCTTCCTGCACATCGACGACAACTACGGGATGGACCAGTACATCAGGAAAGAGATGAAGAAGGTATTTCCGGAATATGAGTTTGTTGAGTTGCCTTTTGATCACCCGATCTACAATCAGAAGTATACCTTCAAGAACGGGCTACCTAAAATCCACGAGCACGACAACAAGCCGCCACAGGGCTTTGGCATCATCCACAAAGGCAGGTTGGTTTGCTTTTACAGTTACGAAACTGACTTAGGCAATGGCTGGGAGGATGCAGGGGTACACAACGATCCCGAAAATAAAAGACAGGAAGCACTCCAGATGGGCGCCAATATCCTGGCCTATGCCCTCACGCAGTATTTATAGTAAATTTCAAACCCTATACCTGAGACTAATCTTCACTATTCGACGGGCAAGAATTATTCTCTTCCAACCAGATTCAACCAATTAAGGGGTGCATATCGGTCAGCCTTTCACAGACTAAGGTATAGCTAGTACTGTTTCCGGTTAAAGATCTCTGAAAGAATGAACGCCTGTCGAACAGACTGCGGATTGTGCAGCAGCTCACCGTATACATTTGGAACTGCCTTACGCTCCTGCTTTTTAGTCTCGTAAAGAGCATCCGCTGCAGCAATGCGCTCCATCCTTTGCTGGTTATAGAGTCGGGCTTGTTCCGGATTTTCCAGAGAGAGCGCACGATTAGGTGTCCGCTCTTTGGTTACCGCCTTCGTAATTGGTTGCAAAACAGGTATAGGCTTTTCTACAGGTGTACTATTTTGCTCATTTGTCCGCTCCATTTTACTTTGCATCTCCCGCAGAATATCCTCAAATGAAGTAGCAGGGGCTGCCGGTCTTTGCTGTCGGGGCTGTGATGGAGTGGCAGGTATAGGTCGTGGTGTAGGGCGCTCCTGGTCTGTACGGTTCCTCGCTGGTCGTTCTTCAAATGGACGCTCCTTCGGTGCCGGGGGCCGGCCATCTTCGTCAGGCGTCTTAAAGGCTTTGCGCCAGGCTGTGTAAATGAAATAAGCCACAATGGCCAGTATGTATAGAATCAGTTTAAAATCTTCCATGCTCTCAGTCTCTTATCAAATATAGCATAAATAATGTATTCCACCGGTATACTACCTGCATATTTATACCGCTCCCTTATGATATGGTAAACAAATTAGTCTTATTTTTGAGTTTAGTTTGAATAGATTCCGCTGACGCGAATGCAAGTATCAAGATTAGAGATTAAAGGATTCAAGAGTTTTGGCGACCGTGTCGTCATTAATTTTGATGAAGGTATTACAGGTATAGTGGGCCCGAATGGCTGCGGCAAATCCAATATTGTGGATGCTATACGCTGGGTGTTGGGAGAGCAGAAGACACGAAACCTGCGTTCCGACAAAATGGAGAACGTGATCTTCAATGGCTCCAAAACCCGCAAGCCGGTACAGATGGCCGAAGTGTCCATTACCTTCGATAACAACAAGGGCATCCTCCCGACCGAGTACTCCCAGGTAACCGTTACGCGCAAGTACTACCGCAACGGCGACAGCGAGTACATGCTCAACGGCGTAACCTGCCGCCTTAAAGACATCAACGAGCTCTTCCTCGACACAGGTATAGGATCTGACAGTTACGCCATCATTGAGCTGAAGATGGTAGACGAGATCCTGAACGATAAGGAAAACTCCCGTCGACTACTTTTTGAAGAGGCTGCTGGTATCTCAAAGTTCCGTGTGCGCAAAAAACAGACGCTTAAAAAGCTGGAAGAAACCGATGCCGACCTGGAGCGTGTAGAAGACGTTCTATTTGAGATCGGCAAGAACATGAAAACACTGGAACGTCAGGCAAAACAGGCGATTAAGTACTTCCAATTAAAGGATGACTACAAAAAGTTCAGTCTGGAGTTTGCCCGTCGCAACATTAACCAGTACCAGCAAACACTGAAGCGCCTGGAGCAGGATGTGCAGCGCGAAACTGAACTGAAGGAGAGCTATGTGCTGGCGGTAACAGAAGCTGAAGACGCCATAGCCGACCAGAAAGCCGAACTGAACCTGACGCAGGAGCAGCTGGCCGAGATGCAGAAAACCATGCAGGTGCAGACAGCCAAACTGCGCCAACTGGAGAATGATATCAAGCTTAAATCGGAACGCAGCAATTTCCTGAAGGAGCGCATGACGCAGTTGCGTCAGCAGATCAGTCAGGATACTGCCAACCTGGAGCATACACAGGAGAGTATAGTAGAGCTGCGTGACGAACTGATACAGGTACAGGACAGTTTTGCAGGTGCCGAAGAACAAGTGAATGCTTTGAAAGAGCAGCTGCAGGAGGCGAACGAACAAAAGCTTAGTCTGCAGGAAGCTTACCAGGAATTATCACAGGAGCAGCGCAGCAAGCAGAATGCCGTATTCCAACTGAATAAATCTCTTGAGATCAGCCAGGTTCAGATCCATAACCTGACAAAGGACTTGGAGCAGCTCAGACAGCAACAACTGACAGCCGACGAGGACGCAGCCGTGCTTCAAGAGCAACTACAGGAGGCACAGGCCGAGCTGGAAGACAAAACCTCTACCCTTGTCAGTTTACAAGCCAAGGAAGAGTCGATGCTGCAGAACATCGAGAAAACAGAAACTGACATAGAAGGGCTGAAAGAGCAGCTGGTAACGCTAAACCGAAAGCGTGACGCTCGTCAAAACCAGTACAACCTGACCAAATCACTGGTTGAAAATATGGAAGGTTTTCCGGAAGCGATCAAATACCTGGCGCAGTCAGATAACTGGAAAAAACCAGCTCCACTCCTATCGGATATCATTGTATGTGAACCTGACTATAAGTCGCTTATCGAAAGCTACCTCGAGCCCTACATGAACTTCTTTGTGGTAGAGGAACTACAGGATGCCATAGAAGCTATCGCCTTGCTCAAGCAGCACAACAAGGGACGCGCAAACTTTATTATCCTCTCCGAAATTGAGGAACTGGAGCCGACAGCCACTTTTAGTGATGGAGCTTCGAAGGCTGCTTTTGAGGTCGTAAAAGCCGATAAGAAGTATAGCAGCCTACTCAAGTACATGCTGCGCAATGTGTACATCAGCGACGAAACTGAAGAAGACTTTTCAGCAGAAGACTACCGCACGATCATCCTGAAAGACGGTTCCGCTATCAAGAAACCACTCAGTCTGTCTGGAGGCTCTGTGGGTCTGTTTGATGGTAGTCGTTTGGGCCGGAAGCAAAATTTGGAGCAGCTGGCCGAAGAACTGGAGCAACTGCAGCAGGAAGTGGAACTGATGCAAAGTCGTATTAACGCACAGCAGCAGATCCTGCTCAACTACCGTAGCGAGTCACAGAAAGATGCTATCAAGCAGTTGGAGAAAGAAGTAGCCAAACTCCAGCAGGACCTGCTTACGGTTCGCATTAAAAACGAGCAGCATCAGCAGAACCGCAAAAACTTCGATCAGAAGCAATATGAATTGCAACAGCGCCTCGACGATCTGTACGTGCAGAGTCAGCAGGTGTCGCCGCAGGCTGAGGAGGACATGCAGGAACTGAAGCAGCTGGAGGAGCAAATGGCTGTGTTCAATTCGCAGATCAACCAGCAGCAAGAGCAGATCACGGTGATCTCAGGTATGTACAACCAGGAGAACATCCAGTTTCACCAGCTTAAAAATCGCTTTGGCTCACTGCAACAGGAAATCAGCTACAAGCAGAAAACGGTGGAGACGAACCAGGAACGTATCGCCGGCCTGCGCCAAGAGCTGGAGAAATCAGAGGAAGAAACAGTTGAAGCGACTGATTTTATAGAAGAGAACGAGGCGCTGGTTCAGTCCATGGTGAAAGCCCGTAGCGAGTTTGGCTATGAACTTGATGCTGTAGAAAAGAAATACTTCAGCCTGCGTGGTGAGCTCGACGAGAAAGACAAAACCATACGCGAGCTACAACGCAAGCGTCAGAATGCGGACGAACTCCTCATGCGAATGCAGCAGACCATCAATGATACACGCATTAAACTGGTGTCAGTACAGGAGCGTTTGGGAGCTGAATTTAATATTGCAACCGAAGAACTGGAGCAACCTATACCTGAGCTGGAGCACGATGGACTGTTCCAATTGAGTAATGAAGAGCTGAATAAGAATATCAGTGAGATCAGAACATCGCTGGATAAAATGGGACCGGTGAATGCCATGGCGGCCGAAGCCTATGTGGAGATCGAAGAGCGCAACAGGTTTATTACAGAGCAGCGGGATGACCTGGTTAACGCCAAGAATGCGCTTATTGATACGATCAACGAGATCGACACGGTGGCAAAAGAGAAGTTTCTGTCCTCATTTAATGAGATCAAGCAGAACTTTATCCGGGTATTCCGCAGCCTGTTTACCGAAGAAGATAATTGCGACCTGGTACTGACAGATCCGAAGAACCCGCTGGACTCGCGTATCGAGATCATGGCGCAACCGAAGGGTAAACGACCGCTGACGATCAACCAGTTGTCAGGTGGTGAGAAGACTTTAACAGCCATCTCCCTCCTCTTCGCCATCTACCTGCTCAAGCCAGCGCCGTTCTGTATTTTCGACGAAGTGGATGCACCGCTGGATGATGCGAACATTGACAAGTTCAACAACATCATCCGTACCTTCTCGAATGAGTCGCAGTTCATTGTAGTAACGCACAATAAGCGCACAATGGCCTCTACAGACGTGATGTACGGCATCACCATGATTGAAGCAGGTATATCCAGGGTTATACCTGTAGACTTAAGACAGATCGCCTAGCCAATCGGCTATACCTGAAACATAAAAGGAGTCGCTTGTTAAGAGCGGCTCCTTTTATGTTTCAGGTAAAAATGCTATTCGAACCAATCAGCTATACCTAAGCAGCCTCTATTTCTTTTTGCAGCTTCTTGGTAAGTTTTGACTTAACGAGTTCATAAGACTGCTTAACATAACTTTCCCACTCCTGCACTGTTAACCGATCCCAGGATTGAACCTGCACCCATTTGTTTCGCGCCATGTAGGGAGCCGGAATTATACCTGTTGAGGAAGAAAGTTCGTCAAAGTCAGTATCTGCCACCTTAAAAGATACGCTTGGTTCCCCGTCCAGACTGGTCACACAAAACATCTTGCCACCGATCAGAAAACAGAGGTCATTTCCCCATTTTACGTCTTCTGTCACACCTTTCAGGCTCAGGCAGTAGGCTCTTAATTTTTCTATATTCATCAGAAGATCAGCTTTTAAAATTGAGCGCATTACAGTACGCCATTTTCAGGAAACTTGCCTTGCTTGGTACGGTAAAAAGCCTTAATTTTCTCCAGATCCGCTTCTACATCCCCTGTCGGATAAATGGATGGCCCTATACCTGCTTCCTTATTCGCATAGTCGACATAACCAAGCACAATGGGCACGCCGGCACCTATCGCCACATGATAAAACCCCAAACGCCAGCGCGGCTGGTACTTGCGTGTACCTTCTGGTGTTACGAGCACACACATATCACCTGGAGTTTCTTTAATGATCTTGATCATGGCGTCCACCATTCGGGTATTTTTAGAACGGTCGATAGGCAAGGCACCCATCGATTTGAGAAGGCCGCCAAAAGGAAATCGCATGAATTCCTTCTTAATCGTGAAGCGAATAGGGGCTTCCATCATGTAGAAGGCGGCACGGGCAAATATAAAATCCCAGTTGCTGGTATGCGGTGCGGCCACCATCACACAGCGCCGCTGATCAGGCGCCAGGTTGCCATTCAACTTCCAGCCTGCAAGTTTGAAAATAAGTTTAGAGATCGCTTTTGCTAACATAAAAAGGCTATAAAAAAATGCTAATCCACGACTCGATCAGAGCGACTGGATTAGCATTTCAAATATAGTATATTCTCTGTTAAATCAGAACCCTAGAGGGCGCGTTTGATCACATGGGATTTCTGACGTAGTAAATAAGCCTGCAAACCGAAGCCGATCATAGGGCCAAATTCGCTGTAAGCTCTTCCGTCTCTGTCAACTTTACGGAAGTAACGCATGGAGAGTACCGGTTCCAAAGAAAACTGCTTGTTGAGGAAGAAGGCATAGCCCAAGCCTACCCCACCTTCCAGGGCTTTATACTTCTGGTCAACATCATTGAAGTTATGAAGACCTGCCAGCATGGTCAGTTCGCCAAAGACGCCATTAAGCATATAGTATCTCACGAAAGGACCAGCCATGACAAACGTCTCCCTGCGTGGCTCGCTTACTCTATCTGAAACATCGTTTAATTTGTTGCTCTGGTGCAGCACACTTAGGTCGAGCCCCACCACTAAATCTTCGAGAACGAAATAGCCATTCTTACTGCGTAAATTAAAGTCGATGCGTCGCCCATCTACTTTCTGGCCCGTGCTGTTTAATTCGCTGGATGTGACCTGGTAACTCCCCTGGAGATTACCGCCTAATAGCAATGAGCCATGCTTGATTTTGGCTCTGATGAGTGAACTCTCGTTTTCCTGGGCCCTAAGAGAACAGATTCCAATAAGAAATAGGGCTACAATAAGGGTAAAGGTGCGTTGTAGCATAGTGGGTTTGGGTTGTATATGCAGGTTTTACGGAAAAAGAAAGAAATAGATTGCAATTACTCACCTAATATTAGAAAAATAAAATCAAATAATGAAAGATTTTTCATAAAAAAATACCAAGCAATTACCCAATTGCCTGCCTTATTTCCTCTTTTATGCTCATCGTGTACTTATAACCAATATCGAAAAGTTCATCTGCCTTACTGAAACTCATTAATCTGTAATGCTTTAGCTCGGGCGGTTCAATGAAGAAATCAGCGAGATGACGGCGGAGTTGCACGTTGTTATTAATGGCCAGGTGCGCCGTGCGTTCTATCATGCTCCGCAGGCTGGCGATACGCGCATCATGATTGATCGGGTTGCTATGCACGCCAATTTTAACATCGCACTTTCCTGCCAGGGCCACGATCGGGAGATTGTCGAGAAGACCGCCGTCGTTGAGCAGCATACCTTGGTATTGCACAGGCCTGTACAGGATGGGCACCGCTGAAGAGGCAATCAGCGGTTTGATCAGTTCGCCACTCGAAAAATTTACTGTAACACCGGCATGCATATCGGTTGCTCCGATGATAACGGGTATGCTTAGGTCTTCGAATATGGCCTGCTCACCAAGGTAGCGATAATACAGCTTTTCAACCGCATCAAGGTGTAAGATACCCACCTGCCCGATAGCCAGCCGCATGATGCGGTAGATGCGCAGTTCCTTTATGAGGTGCAGAATGTCATCCGGTTTATAGCCTGCAGCATAGAATACCGCCACAATAGCCCCTGAGCTTACACCAGAAAGTATGGCCGGCTTTATACCTAGTTCGTCAAAGGCCTTCAGCACACCTAAATGGGCAATCCCCCTGGCGGCGCCTCCTGACAGTGCCAGCCCAATTTTCTTCATTAAAGTTCGTTAAGTGAGAAGGTTGAATCCAGCCTGATCCCTTTTTCAGTGTGTTGCACCGTGCAGCACTCATTTACAGAATCATGCTCCAGGTATAGCACAAAATTCTCGTCGGCTGCCATTTTCAGAAAACGGGCTTTTTCATCCATCGTCAGCAGGGGACGCGTGTCGTAGCCCATCACATAAGGCAGCGGAATATGACCTGTAGAAGGCAGCAGATCAGCCATGAAGGCCACTTTGCGATCTTTGTAAGGTATAATCGGCACCATCATTTTATCCGTATGCCCGTCAGCATAAAAGATGTCGAATTGCGGGAAAGGGGATGGCTTGGTAGGATCAATAAATTGCAGGTGACCGCTCTCCTGCATGGGCAGTATGTTCTCTTTCAGGAAAGAGGCTTTCTCTCGTGCGTTAGGCTGCGTTGCCCATTTCCAGTGGTCGGGATTAGACCAGTAAGTAGCATTAGGGAAAACCAGTTCCAGGGCGCCTTCGCTGTTCTTATACTTTACGCCTCCCCCACAATGGTCGAAATGAAGATGGGTCAGAAAAACATCCGTGATATCCTTATGCGAAAAGCCTGCCGCATGCAAAGATTTCTCCAACGTGGCTTCGCCGTGCAGGTAATAGTGACTGTAAAACTTAGCATCCTGTTTGTCGCCAATGCCATTGTCGATCAGAATGAGACGCTCACCATCCTCTATCAGCAGACAGCGCATCGCCCAGGTACACAAATTATTTTCATCGGCCGGGTTAGTTCGTTGCCAAAGCGATTTGGGCACCACCCCAAACATGGCACCACCATCCAATTTAAAGAACCCGGTATCAATTACATGCAGTTTCATAATTATATCTCGTTAGGGAGTTTGATCTATTTAGCATTAGAGAAATGATTACCACTCTTTACTAGCAGCGTCCTCTTATGTTATCGTGAGCAGCCTAAAGTTACCAAAACAATAAGAGGTGACAAAGCCTGTCCGGCCTGCCACCTCTTATATAATTGAGAAGCTAATTCGCTATGTTCAGGATTGCGTTAACTCCTAAACTCTATTTAGCTTTCCTGTACCACGCCCATGGCAGAGAACTTCTCGATACGCTGCATGATGCGGTCTTCAGGTGCTATACCTTCCAACTCATCCAGCATTTTACAAATCTCTTTCTTGAGTGCACGCATCATTTTATCTGGTTCTGTGTGCGCTCCCCCCAGTGGCTCTTTGATGATACCGTCAATCAGTTTATTTTGCAGCATGTCAGTAGCAGTCAGCTTCAAAGCTTCGGCTGCCTGCTCCTTGTAGTTCCAACTGCGCCATAAGATAGACGAGCAGGATTCAGGCGAAATCACCGAGTACCATGTATTCTCCAGCATCATTACACGGTCGCCAATGGCTATACCCAGGGCACCGCCTGAAGCTCCCTCTCCAATGATGATGCAGATTACCGGAACTTTCAGCATGAACATCTCTTTCAGGTTGCGGGCAATCGCCTCGCCCTGTCCGCGCTCCTCAGCCTCCAGTCCCGGAAAAGCACCCGGGGTGTCGATGAAAGTAACGATGGGACGGCCAAACTTCTCAGCTATTTTCATCAGTCGGAGTGCTTTGCGGTATCCTTCGGGGTTGGCCATACCAAAGTTGCGCATCTGGCGCTGCTTCGTATTGCGGCCTTTCTGCTGCCCGATAAACATAATGCTGCGTCCATCTACTTCACCAAACCCACCTACCATCGCTTTATCATCGCTAACGGTGCGGTCGCCGTGCAACTCCACAAACTTAGAAGTAATGCCTGCAATGTAGTCTAAGGTATACGGTCTGTCCGGGTGGCGCGAAAGCTGCACACGCTGCCAGCGGGTCAGGTTAGCATAGGTTTCTTTCTTAAGCGTCTTTATTTTTTCTTCAAGCGCTTTTACTGCTTCAGAAACGTCTACCTGGCTCTCGTTGGCCAGCTTTTTCATTTCCTGCAGTTTGCCCTCCAGGGCCGCTATAGGTTTCTCAAAATCCAAAAGCATAAATCCTCATTGCTGATTGAATCACAAATTTAACAGTTTCGGAATATGGAATGGCGATTATTCGAAATTTATCGTGCATTGCAAAAAAAGAATATTTGGTTTTGAGCGACTTACGGTTTCAGGCTAAAAATATAGGGGTAAAATATAGCATTGGTCTTGCAGAATCGAAATTTACCGTCTACATTTGTGACACTTTAACGGATAGCGTTAAGGATATACAGTTGGTCTGGTAGTTCAGTTGGTTAGAATGCCGCCCTGTCACGGCGGAGGTCGCGGGTTCGAGTCCCGTCCAGACCGCAGCTTAAATCCCTGCGGTTAACAGATGTAAGGTGTAGACTTTACAGAGTAAAATTTTGGTCCGGTAGTTCAGTTGGTTAGAATGCCGCCCTGTCACGGCGGAGGTCGCGGGTTCGAGTCCCGTCCGGACCGCAGCTATAAACTGCGGTATATTTTTCAGAGTAGATGACTCTGATCTTTTCAAAGTATTGGTCTGGTAGTTCAGTTGGTTAGAATGCCGCCCTGTCACGGCGGAGGTCGCGGGTTCGAGTCCCGTCCAGACCGCTTAAAAGCTCTTGTGAAAGCAAGGGCTTTTTGCATTTATAGCCCTCCCCTCCCGTATCCTATACCTATACCTATACCTATACCTATACCTATACCTATACCTATACCTATACCTATACCTATATCTATTCCTGGTCAGAGGTCTCACCATAGAAGACACGAGCTAGGACGCTCACACCATCAGACTCCTTAAGTTATTTCCAGAATTAGCCTATACCTGAGCTAAATCCCCTATCGCGCTCAACTTTTTACTTCTAAAATTAACCGCCGAGCTATACCTGACATCAGTTGAGCTATACCTATTATCAGTGAAATTCCATTTTTTCAATTGCCAATCTTTCAGGTTCGGATATGAAAAAAACGGCAGCCCCACCAAAGTGAGACTGCCGTTTTCTATCTGAGCTATACCTTGTTTAAGGTATAAGCGATTATTCGTGGTAGTTGAGGATGCGGTGACCACCTTCCATCAGGTAAGTGTCGCGCTTGAAGAGCTCGATATCGTTCTGCATCATATCGGTCACTAAAGCCTGCAGGTCATACTTAGGCACCCAGCCCAGTTTCTCCTTCGACTTGGTCGCGTCGCCAATCAACAGTTCCACCTCTGTAGGACGGAAGTAGTTCGGATCCACGCAAACCACTTCTTTTCCAATTTCCAGTTGGTACTCCGGATTGTTGCAGGCCACAATATAACCTTTCTCGTCTACGCCCTCGCCCTTAAACTCAAGTTCGATACCTACGTGGCCAAAGGCCATGCGGATGAAGTCACGAACAGTTGTTGTTACACCTGTAGCTATCACGAAGTCCTCCGGCTCGTCCTGCTGCAGGATGCGCCACATGGCCTCCACATAGTCCTTGGCATGGCCCCAGTCGCGCTTGGCGTCCAGGTTACCCAGGTACAAACCATCCTGCAGGCCCATGGCGATACGGGCGGCAGCACGCGTGATCTTTCTGGTTACGAAGGTCTCACCTCTAAGCGGTGATTCGTGGTTGAAGAGGATACCGTTGCAGGCGAACATGCCGTAGGCCTCACGGTAGTTGACCGTGATCCAGTAAGCGTACAGCTTTGCCACGGCATATGGAGAGCGCGGATAGAACGGCGTAGTCTCTGACTGCGGAACTGCCTGCACCAGACCATAGAGTTCTGAAGTAGAGGCCTGGTATACCTTTGTTTTCTTTGTTAAGCCCAGGATGCGGATGGCCTCCAGGATACGAAGTGTGCCCAGTCCGTCTGCATTGGCCGTGTACTCAGGCGTGTCGAAGCTCACCTTCACGTGGCTCATGGCGGCCAGGTTATAGATCTCGTCGGGCTGCGTTTCCTGGATGATGCGGATCAGGTTGGTGGAGTCGGTCAGGTCACCGTAGTGCAGTTTGAAGTTGATGTTCTTCTCGTGTGGGTCCTGGTAGAGGTGGTCAATACGCTCGGTGTTAAACATAGAGCTACGGCGCTTCACTCCGTGTACTTTATATCCTTTGCTCAGTAAAAGCTCTGCTAAGTATGCGCCGTCCTGTCCGGTTACGCCAGTGATAAGGGCTGTCTTCATGTGATATACTTCTTTAATGTAATTCTCTTTTTATGGTTGTATAGAATGTATGACTATGCAGTCACGTATTTTTCTTTGAAATCGGCATAGGCAAGTGCTATACCTTCACGCAGCTCAATGTTGTGTCTAAAACCAAGGCTGTGCAGTTTGGTCACGTCCATTAGCTTGCGTGGCGTACCGTCCGGCTTGGAGGTATCAAACTCAAGCTCTCCTTCAAAACCAATCACGTCTTTAATCAGCAGGGCCAATTCCTTGATCGAGACATCCTCGCCCGTACCGATATTCACGAGTTCACGGCCGTCATACGTCTCCATCAGGTATACGCAGGCAGCTGCCAGATCATCCGCGAAAAGGAACTCGCGTTTCGGGCTGCCCGTACCCCATACGGTAACAGTGGGTGCGCCGTTGTCTTTGGCCTCATGTATTTTTCGGATCAGGGCCGGCAGCACGTGCGAGTTTTGCAGGTCGTAGTTGTCGTTATACCCGTAAAGGTTAGTCGGCATCACACTGATGAAATTGTTGCCGTACTGATCACGGTAGGACTCGCACAGCTTGATGCCGGCAATCTTGGCAATGGCGTAGGGCTCGTTGGTTTGCTCCAGCGGACCGGTAAGCAAATACTCCTCCTTGAGCGGCTGCGGGGCCATCCTTGGGTAGATGCAGGAAGAACCCAGGAACATCAGCTTCTTCACGCCCGACACATGGGAGGCGTGAATGATGTTGGCCTGCATCATCAGGTTGTCATACAGGAACTCGGCGCGAAAGATATTATTGGCGTGGATTCCCCCTACTTTGGCGGCTGCCAGGAAAACATAGTCAGGCTTCTCGGTTGAGAAGAACTCAAAAACAGCCTGCTGATTGCGCAGGTCCAGTTCCGAAGAAGTCCTTGTGATGATGTTTGTGTGACCGTTGGCCTCCAACTGGCGCAGAATGGCAGAGCCTACCATGCCCCGGTGGCCAGCAATGTAAATTTTAGAAGTTTTTTCCATCGATAAAAAAGTACAAATATGCGCCGTTTAAGCGCGCTGGACATACCAGTTATTTAATTAAACGTTATTGACCGGGATTGAGCGTTCCGGATTCTGGATATATATTGAAATGCAGGCCAGGTACGTGCCAGCAACATAATCCTATGACGCAGCTTACGCCAAAGTTGACTCCATTGTTCGGTTCGGTGCAAATTATATTAAAAAAATTTGATATAAATCCATTATTAGCCAGTGCAAATACTGCATTTGTTGTTACGGATAGTTGTCCAGGCTAAAAATCCACCTGCAATCCGTTGGTAATCGCATAGATAAAGTGCGCAACCGGAACGATCGGTCTGTCTTCATAAGTGAAGTTGAAATTCGTACGCATGGACACCCGGCCTATCAATTTCACGGTCAGGCCCAGATCCCCGCTGATGCGGTTACGAAAACGGCTGATGTTGCGGTCATAACCAGTCTGGAAATAGGCGATGTTATTCGTTTCCACATGCTCCGAAAGTTTTGAGCGGAGACTAACATAGTTGGAGGATTTCAACAGATCCGATACACCGGTCACTCCCTCCTGCTCCGGGTCTTTCCAAGTCTCGTGCTCGTGCATCAAGCCCGTTCCCGCAAACCAGGAAGTATTGTCCGTGCGATAAAGCAACCAGCGTACGCCTCCTCCCGTCAGAATGCGCCGCTCAAGACCGCGGGCCATATCGGCCTGGTACTGCGTGAACAACTCATAAGACACCTTGCGACGGCTCATTAGATTTACTCGGAAATGGGAGTAGCCGTTGCTGGCTACCGTATTGCGCAACTCACGGGAGTCGTAGTTTACAAGCAGGTAGTTATAGTAGTTGAGAAACAGATAGGTATGGAGTTTTGAAATATAAGCCAGATCGCCGTTAAAGGTTAGCTGCAGAAAATTATTAGGATTGTTTCGTCCTGCATTTCGGTTGAACATCGAAAAGTTAAGCCCAGCCTTGCCTGTCACAAAATCTGCCGTATCATGCTCGATCCTGGACCGTTCGATATTGAGGATCTGAGCCTCTGCCGTCGGTGCAGTATTGACGAACAAAATCAACATTAAAAGGGCGACGGCAGGTATAGTACGCATGATCATAGGCATAGTAGGGTGAGCAGGTATACCTGCAAAGGTATAAAGCTCGGGGGAGGTATGAAAATAAGGCCCCTTTTCATCAACATTTGGCGTCTCTGCCGTTTTATATCAGGAGAGGCTTACACCTACACAATCACAATCACCTTTAAGAATCAAGCTTATGGCAAGAAGTTCAGCACAGCTGGTGGCGGCTATACGCCAGACAGCCGACCGACTGGCACAGGGCGCCAACTACCAATGGGGACACATGGGAAGCTGCAACTGCGGTCACCTGGCCCAAACCATTACACAACTCGACAAAGGACAAATCCACGGAGCGGCCATGCGGCGGCACGGCGACTGGAGCGAACAATTGCGCGATTACTGCCCCCAGAGCGGATTGCCCCTAGACGAGATCATTGACCAAATGCTTTCCTGGGGTCTTACCAGGGATGACCTGGCGCACCTGGAGCGTCTCTCCGACAGAAAAGTGATCGAAGCACTTCCACCCAATAGGCGCTATTTAAAGTACAACCTGCGTGACGATGTGGTCCTATACCTGCACACATGGGCTGATCTGCTTGAACTGGAATTAATCCATCTTCCATCGCTGCAAGGTATAGCGGCGCTTGAAACAGGTATAGAGGTATAGCCAGAACGTTGCGGCTTAGCGGGATATTTCGCAGTTTTGGAGCTTATACCTGATACCATGCAGCAACAAGCTATTATTGACGAAACCGCTCGCTATGTGAAAGAGCAACTGGAGGGCGAAGGCTCCGGTCACGACTGGTGGCATATTTACCGTGTATGGAAAAACGCACGCTACATTGCCTCACAGGAAAAAGGTGCCGACCTGTTCACTGTTGAACTGGCAGCGCTGCTGCACGACATAGGGGATCATAAATTCCATAACGGGGACGAAACCGTGGGACCGCGCATGGTGCGGGAGTGGCTGGAAAGACAACCGCTCGATGAAGCGCTAATTACCACTGTGTGTGCCATCGTAAGCGGACTGTCTTATAAAGGAGCCGGCACTTCCTCTTCCATGCCTACCCTCGAAGGCCGTATCGTGCAGGATGCGGATCGTCTGGACGCTATCGGTGCCATCGGCATTGCCCGCACCTTTGCATATGGCGGCCACAAGGGAAGGGAGCTTTATAATCCAGGTATAGAGCCTGTGCTTCATGATAATTTTGAGGCTTATAAAGCAAGCACAGCGCCCACCATCAACCACTTCTATGAAAAGCTGCTGCTTTTAAAGGACCGGATGCACACCCCCACGGCCCGCGCCCTGGCCGAAAAGCGCCACCAGTACATGGAAGATTTTCTGAGCCAGTTTTATGCAGAGTGGGATACAAAAGACCATCATGAGATTTCCTAAAAACTAAAATGGTTAGCATCTGGTTTGAAATGCTAAAAAAACATACCTTTACAGTATGGAGATCATGATAGGTATAGCGGCATTTCTGGCGGGGCTCGTAATAGCCTATCTGGCTATGAAAGGGAAAATAAGCGCACTGCAGGACAAATTGAACCAAGCAGTCGTGGCACAGGGAGTTTTGGAGGGCCAGGCCCGGCACCAGGCGCAGGAAGCCGAAGCGCTGAAAAGCCAATTGCGTGATGCCCAGGCAGAAACTATGGAGCTGACAAATGCCCTCACCAAAACAGAATCCGACTACGAACACCTGCGCGAGCGCATGCACGAGCAAGCCAGAGAACTCGAGCAACTCCGCGAAAAATTCCTTCAGCAGTTTCAGCACATCTCCAACCAGGTGCTGATGACGAACGCCGAGCACTTCAACAAAGCTTCTTCCGAAAACCTGGAGCGCATTCTGTCTCCTTTAAAAGAGCGCATCCGCGAGTTCGAGGCCAAAGTTGACCAGACCTATGAGAAAACACTCAAGGATAGCATTTCACTCAAAGAGCAGATCACGCAGTTATCGGCCCTGAACCAGCAGATGAGCCAGGATGCGCTTAACCTGACAAAAGCTCTGAAGGGTGAAAACAAAACACAAGGGAACTGGGGTGAATATTTGCTGGAGAGTCTGCTCGAAAAATCCGGTTTAAGAAAAGGAGTACATTATGAGCGTGAAGAGGTAAGGCAGAACGATGAGCAAAAGGTATACCGCCCCGATGTGATCATACGCCTGCCAGACACCAAGCACTTGGTCATCGACTCCAAACTTTCGCTCGTCGCCTACGAAGCTTATTGCAGCTGCGAAGACGACTCACAGTTAGAGACATACCTGCGCAGCCACATCACATCAATCAGGACACATTATACGGATCTGGGGCGCAAGAACTACCACCGCCTGAGCGGCATCAATTCCCCTGATTTTGTGCTGATGTACATTCCCATAGAACCTGCCTTTAACCTGGCACTGCAGCATGACCAAAATATCTTTACGGATGCTTTTGACAAAAATATTGTCCTCGTGACCACCTCTACCCTTCTGGCTACTTTGCGTACCGTTGCCGGTGTGTGGCGACAGGAAGACCAGAAAAGAAACGTACTCAGGATTGCAGAAGAAAGCGGGAAGCTCTATGATAAATTTGTTGGCTTTGTCGAGGACCTTAAAACAGTTGGCCGCCATTTGGAGCAAAGCCAGACTGCCTATAGCGGCGCTATGAGCAAACTCACTGACGGAAAGGGAAACCTGATACGCAAAGTGGAGATACTGCGTGAACTTGGCGCTAAAACAAGCAAACAACTGGATGAACACCTCCTGCAGGAAGCTATCGCTGTTCCCGGGGAGGACATCGACTAAAAAGTAAAGCAGTGAGCTGGCCTATAGAAGACCTGCTCACTGCTTTCGTAATAAGTCAGTTAGTAATTAGCTTCAACTGCCGGAACATCCACCAAGATAAAGGTGGCATCGGCTGTCGCTTTTATCCCAATAACCTCCTGGTCATCCAACCTGATCTGGTCATGCCTATCGGCTTCCACATTGTTGACCAGCACACTACCTGTCAGCACATAGATCAAAGTTCTGCGGAGCTTAAAGGTTCTGAAATCAACCTCCTCTCCTTGCGTGACGCTTCCATAATATACTGTAGAGTTAGAGTTGATGTAAGCCACATCTTCTAACACTTTCTGTCCGGTCACCAAAGGTATAAGCTCATTCTTAGCCTTCAGGAATCCGACATCCATTACTTCATAGGAAGGCGCAAGCCCACGCTTGTTTGGCAAAAACCAAAGCTGCAGCAAGTGGATCTCCTCTTCCGTTTCATTTGTTTCGGAGTGGGTGAGTCCTGTGCCTGCGGTCATGCGCTGCACCTGGCCTGGCGTAACGGTTGTTTCATTCCCGATGTTATCCTTGTGAGTGAGTTCACCTGAGAGCACTATAGTCATGATCTCCATCTCAGAGTGCGGATGCGCGGGAAAACCGGAGCGGGGAGCGACATAGTCATCGTTGAAGACACGCAAAGGGCCGAACTCCATGTTTTCCGGATCGTAATAATCTGCAAAAGAGAAAAGGTAGTGAGAACGAAGTCCTTCGCCTACCTGCGCCTCATATCTTTGGGAATCGGTAATTAGTCGTATCATATCGCGCTTTTGTTTTATGCTATGCCTTTACGGATAATGCCGTTTGTAGTTAACGGACCAATTAAAACAGCGCTAAAACAGTAGATCCTGCCTCATTAGAGACAGGATCTACTACTGTTCCTATACCTAAAGGTACAAGTTATTCCGCTTTCTTCAACTTGAGCATCTCCTTCTGAAGATCCAAAACAATAGACGACAATTTGTCAAGTGAGATGTCAGCAATGGGGAAAGTAGAGCTAATGTAAGACTTGGCTTCCCAGATCTCCACCACATCATCCACTGAAAGTTCATAAGGCACATAAAGCGGATTGTCAGAATGGAGACGCAGGGTAGCAGCCTCTTTCACTTTGTTGAATACACGCTTAAAGACTACGCCTTCCTTGCCACTCACGATGATGCAGGGAGTTCCGTCTTTCAGCGTATTCCAGTCCTCCACATACCTGCCGACAATGACAGTACCGGAAGACAGCGGCAGCATAGAGTCTCCGCTAATCTCGAACGCGCGATAAGTACCGCCGCTTCCCAAGGTAGGAAGCCGGAAACGGGGAAGCTCCTCAATAAACTCCGGATCGGCATACCCGTTGAGGTAACCGGCGCTCGCCTTGTGGGGCACCAACTCTATATTTTCACGATCATCCTGATCAACCGTAATGGCCAGCACTCGCAGTTTGCCACCACCTTGCTGCCCAACTTCTGGTTTGTAGTTTGGATCTGACAGGTCCGCGGTGATGAGTTCGTCTAAAGAAACCTCGAAAAGGCGGGCCACATTCACAAGGGTACTTAATTTTGGCTCTGCCCTTCCCTCCTCATACGCTCCAACCAACGAACGCTTGATCTCTAGCTTTTCAGCAAGCTGTGCCTGGGTATACCCGGCGTGCTTGCGAAGATGCCTTATATTCGATGTTACCTTTTCCACTATTATTCTTTCTTCAAGTCCTGACAATAAATAATGCACTCTAGGTGCCAGCATGTAAACTTACTAAATCTATACGTATTATACTAATTTTATTAGCAAATATTTGTTGTAATTTTTAGTTATATTTATAAAAACCTATACATATTCTTATAGTACAATTTTACTAATGCATAATCATTTTATTTACTTATAAAACGCATCATAATAATACAATTAAAATTTAGTTGTATAAAAATTTGCATTCTTACTTTTTATCCAATTATCTTTCGTGAAAAGTTACTGATAACGTATATTATATGATAAAAATCTACTAAAACCTTACATTCCTCTCCTCTCTTTACGAGATCTATATCTTCAAGAATCCACATTTTAAAATGTAGACAGGAATTTCTTATTCGTCTAAATTTGAAGCCATCATTGATTTTTTACAATTTTTGACTTGCTTTAAACTTTTTAAAAATACGTGTTGTTACGATACTTTGTGAAAAAATAACTTCAATTAATTACCCAATCCAACCAAGCTTATATGATGAACAATTCTACACTATTTAAAGCGTTGTCAGGTTTAGCACTGGCTTCCGTATTCACCCTATCCAGCTGTCAGAAAGAAGACTTTATGGAGGAGCAGTTTCAAACAGATTCTGTTCAAATAAACGCACAACACGGACAGGCTATACCTGGCCAATACATTGTGGTATTTAAAAACGGTTCCAACAATTTAAGCACAACTGGTGTGAGCGCTATGACCATGGCGGGGCGTGCTGCCACAGTGGCGCTTCGTGAGCGAATGTTACTCGCCTCAGGTATAGAGCGTGACGCTATACAGCAAACTTTTGAAGGAAATGTAAACGGTTTTGCAGCCCGACTGACCAAAAATCAGTTAGAGCAACTGCGCAAAAACCCCGAGGTAGCCTATGTAGAGCAAGACCGTATCATTATGCTTGCAAAGCCTGGCACTGATAATACATCAGCGAAAGGTAACAGTGGTAAGACCAAGGACACGAGTGATGACACGACCATAAAAGGGAATGGCAAAACAAAAGACGGCAGCACGGATACGAATACAAAAGGCAACGGTAACGGCAAGAAAAAACTAACTGAGCCAGCCCCAACTGAACCAGCTCCTACTGAGCCAACTCCAACCGAACCTACGCCGACTGAGCCAGCGCCTACGGAGCCCACTCCTACAGAACCAACTCCGACTGAGCCAGCGCCAACAGAACCTGCTCCAACCGAGCCTACTCCTACTGAGCCAAGCCCGGAGCCGGAACCCGAGCAGCCTACCAACAGCCCATATGCTAAAATAACGCCTCTTACAGGCGAAACACTGCCTTGGCACATTGCGATGAACGGCTATGGTGACGGTACCGGTAAAACGGTATGGGTGATCGACTCAGGTATTGATACGGATCATCCGGACCTGAATGTTGACCTTCAGCGCAGCGCATCGCTTATCTATGGGGATGCCTCCATTGAGGATGGTTTTGGTCACGGCACGAATGTGGCAGGTATCATCGCCGCCAAAAACAATGGCACCGGCATGGTGGGTGTAGCAGCTAATGCTACTATTGTTGCCCTTCGCGTATTTGATAACACAGGCTATGGTACAGTGTCGCGTGCTATCAGTGCTGTTAACTATGTGATCAACATGGGGAAACCTGGCGATGTGGTAAATATGAGCCTGGGAGCAGGTATATCTAGCACGCTGGACAATGCTGTGACAACGGCTGCTGGCAGAGGCATTCTGTTTGCCATCGCAGCTGGCAATAGCGCTACAGATTGCTCTGTAAACTCCCCTGCCCGTGTGAATGCGACCGGTGTGTATACAGTTTCTGCTATGGATAGCTATCAAAATCTCTGGTCAAGCTCCAACTACGGTGCTCCAGTTGACTACGCTGCTCCAGGCGTGAGTGTAACTTCTACGCGCATAGGCGGTGGTATCGGTAGCGCCGGAAGCGGCACTTCCCTCGCAGCACCGCACGTGGCTGGTATTCTACTTCTTCGTGGCGAGATATTCTCACAAGGTATTGTAAACGGCGACAAAGACAGCTGGCCAGATCCAATTGCTTCAGTGGAGTAATTCTTATACCTTATAATAAAACGGAAGGCCGCTCTCCAAAGAGCGGCCTTCCGTTTTTACCATTCACTGGCTATTGTTTTACCAGGCGTATTGCATTTTGTACATGGCAACCGACAGTCGGATTTTGAAGTACTCATAGCGTTCTTCCAGGTGCTCAAACAAATCCTTGAGCTTTGCATCCTTGCCGAGGCGCTCAATTGCTTCTGAAATTGCTTCGTACTCACGCTTCGAGACAAAATCGTGAACCGGCACATCGTAGCCTTGCTCCAGTAGCGTAGCAAGGTGAGAATAGATCGTAACAGGATTCAGATTGCGCCGCCTTGCGATTTCCTCCGGACTGAGTCCCTGCTGATATGCCTCCCAAGTAACCAGGTGCGTAGCACCTTTGATCGCGCTGCCTTTTGCCTGCTCTTCTGTCAGAAAAGCAATGATCTCATTTATAAAATCATGACCGTAGCGCTCGAACTTCTGAGCTCCGACCCCACTGATCGCTAACATGGCAATCCGATTCGCCGGCTTCTCAGCTGCCATCTCCTGCAGTGTGCTATCGGTGAACACAACATAAGGCGGTACGTTCTGAGCATCGGCCAGGCGCTTGCGCAATGCCCGGAGACGCTCGAACAGAGCATCTTTAATGATTTCGCGTTTTGGTTTCTCTCTTTGCAGCGTTTCAGTCTGCTGCTTGGCATCCTCAAACTTCACAAGCTCAATCTTACGGCCATCAAAAAGTACCTGTTTGCTCTGTTCCGTCAACTTTAAGGTATAGTTCTGGTCATAGGCCAGTTCAACCAGACCTGCGTTGAGCATCTGGTGCAGGTAGCGGTGCCAGTCCAGGGTGCCAATATCGCGACCTGCCCCGTAGGTTTTGATGCGATCGTATCCGCCGGCCATTACCTGGCTGTTGCGGGAGCCGCGAAGCACGTCAACCAAGAGGCTCATGTTTAATTTCTCTTGCGATCGTGCAATGGCAGACAAGGCTTTCTGCGCGATTAGAGTACCATCAAAACGGCTGGGGGGATTGCGACAAATATCGCAGTTGCCACAGTCCTTAGCCATGCCCTCGCCAAAGTATTGCAGCAAGATGCGTCTTCTGCAGAAGGTGGCTTCGGCGAACTGCTGCATACGTTCCAGTTTCACCAGTTGCAATTCGTTCTGAGCCTTGTCATTCTCCGACAGCATCGAACGCAAATTCATGACGTCAGCAAAACTGTAGAATAAAAGCGCGTCCGATTTGGCGCCGTCGCGACCGGCCCGGCCGATCTCCTGATAGTAGCCTTCTACATTTTTAGGCAGATTGTAGTGGATCACCCAGCGCACATTAGATTTATCGATGCCCATACCGAATGCGATGGTCGCGCAAACGATCTGCACATCGTCACGCAGAAAAGCCTCCTGTGCTTTTGAGCGTTGCTGGGCACTCATACCTGCATGATAGAAAGTGGAATTAAACCCGTTCTCGCGCAGCTTGCCAGATAGGCTTTCTGTTGCTTTACGGCTCAGGCAGTAAATAATACCCGGCTGTCCGGAACGGCGTGACAAGAAATCTGTGATTTTATTGAAACGATTCTGCCCGGGCAGCACTGTGAGGTTAATGTTTGGCCGGTCAAAAGAAGCCACAAACACTTGGGGTTGTCGCAGCTGCAGCTGCTCCTGTATATCCTTTTTAGTAAGCTTGTCGGCAGTGGCAGTGAGCGCCACCACAGGTATAGTCGGGAACTGCTGCTTGAGGGCGCGTAGCTGGGTGTACTCCGGCCGGAAATCGTGCCCCCAGGAAGAGATACAGTGCGCCTCGTCTACCGCGAAAAGGGATACCTGCAATCTCTTCAAAAAAGAGAAAAAACCTGCAGAAAGCAGTTTCTCAGGAGACACATACAGCAATTTGATCTGCCCTGCCAGGCTTTTCTCCTCTATCTTATATTGCTCATCCGTCGTCTGAGAGCTGTTCAGGAAAGCAGCAGGTATACCATTCGCCAAAAGCGCCTCCACCTGGTCCTTCATCAGGGCAATTAAAGGAGATACCACCACGCACAGACCAGGCATAACCACGGCAGGCACCTGGTAGCAGACTGATTTACCGCCCCCGGTTGGCATGAGCACTACTACATCTTTCTGTTGCAGAATATTCGTGATGATTTCCTCCTGCATCGGCCTGAACTGCTCATAACCAAAATACAGTTTTAATGCCTCACGTGCTTCTCTTATACCTAAACTCATGCTTTGTAGAAAGTGTAACGATGCGAAATAGATTTGCTATCCTGAACCCAAAGTTAACCAATATCAGCGTGAAATAGGTTCATGTTTTAGGTATAGGTTTCGGATATACCAACAATGAACACACGCAACCGTATTTTAAAGAAGTATGAACTTTATAAACCAGAAGCTATGAAATCTGAAAGAACCAATGATCTAGAACATGTACTGATCAAATGCATCACCGCTTGCGAGACCTGTGCTACCGCTTGTTTGCAGGAAGACGACGTTAAAATGATGGTACGCTGTATTATGCTCGACCGTGACTGCGCCGACATCTGTACCCTTACCGCGCGTTTTGTTGCCCGCGACTCGGCCCATGCCAAGCACGTAATGAAAGAGTGCATTGAAATTTGTCGACTGTGCGAAGAAGAGTGTCGCAAGCACGATCACGAACATTGCCAGAAATGCGCCGACGCCTGCCGCGAATGTGCTGACGCCTGCGAAGCTTGGATGTCACGCTAAATACCAAATTCTCAAAACAGAAAAGCTCCTGATCTAAACCAGGAGCTTTTCTGTTTATGGTACAGTTGCGTTTAAAAGATCATGTCTAGTATCGCTGAAATAAGAGACAGCAATAAGCTGAATATAAGCGCCCACAGGAAACTATCCACACCGAACCCTCCTATTAGGTAGTCGGCCAACAAAATGATAAGCGCGTTGATGACCAGCAAAAACAAGCCAAGTGTCAGTATTGTAACCGGTATAGTCAGAATAACCAGGATCGGGCGAACCACCGCATTAAGCAAAGCCAGTACGACTGCCAGAATCAGAGCCGTTACAAATCCGTCAATATGTACACCGGGCAGTAAGTAGGCAGCCAAAAGAGCGGCTACACCGGTCAGTAAGATCTTAATGATGATTCCCATTTTGTTTCGATATATAGTGATAGAATGTTATTTCTAACCCGCTATACGGCAAATCGGGAATAAAGGTAAGACTACTGTACTTCCAGTCGCTTTTGAGATACAGCCATCCAGTTACACAACTTATACAACAGTCGCGCGCCTACATTGCCATTCCACTCGCTGTCGCCGGGTGCTACTTCACACAAGTCAAAACCAATGATCTCACGCCCTGATCTCACAAGTGCTTTAATCAGGTATATGGCTTCTTCAAACTCCAGACCACCAGGCACCGGTGTACCTGTGGCAGGGCAAAGTTTCGGATCAAGTCCGTCGATGTCGAAACTGATGTATACCTTTTGTGGAAGCTGGGCGATGATTTTCTTACACTCTTTTTTCCAGCTGTCTCCCGCATACATGTTCTCTTTCAGCACACTGTCATAGAAAATAGCCACCCGTCCGTTTGACTGATTAGCCAGTTCCGCCTCTGCCTGACAAATATCGCGTATACCTACCTGCACCAGTTTTTTAACCTGCGGCAGTTGCAGCGCATTGAACATGATGGAAGCATGCGAATACTTAAAGCCTTCATAGGCATCGCGTAAATCGGCGTGTGCATCGACCTGCAGGATACCGTATTCCTCGTGGCGCTCGGCCAACGCATGCATCAGTCCAAGCGGTGTGCTGTGGTCGCCGCCCACTACGCCAACCAGTTTACCCTGGTCCAGGTAGCTGTGCGCCTTTGTCTTGAGCCACTGCAGCAGTTCCTCTCCTTTTTCAGTCACTTCTGCTGGCAGGTTCTCAAACTCCGCTCTGTCCGTTTCCGGGCTTCCATCTTCCAGCCAGTTGATATAATTCTCGGCCCGCTGGCGCAGGTTATCACTTACTACTGCCCATTCTTCAGAGATTTCCTCCATCGCTATACCCAGTTTCCAGGCGTCTTTGATGGCAGGCTCAAACAAGTCGAGCTGTGGGGAGGCATCTTTGATGGACTGTGGTCCTGCTGCTGTACCGGCACTGTAAGACACCGTTACTTCCCAGGGCACAGGTATAAGGACAACCTCTGATTCTTCAATAGTAAATGGCAAACCGAAAAGGCCGCCATTCACGTCGCCCACCCCGTTCGGGTCAAATGATGCGATCTTCTGTTGTTTGCTATTGGTTGGTTGGTTCTGCTGAGTACTCATCAGTTACATGTTCAGGTTTTGTGTTTAAAAGCTCCTTCACGAAGTTAGGGAGTGCGAAGGCAGCCATATGCACTTCTTCATTGTAATATTTGAGGCCCTCTTTTTTGGAAAACGCTGCAGCTGTCTCAACATCAAATTGCAAAGGTCTGGCATCACCTTTTGCTGAATACGAGAAACTCCAGGTGCCGGTCGGGTAAGTAGGTATAGCCGCCAGGTAGCAGTATACTTTATCTTGTCCGAATATCTTCTTATAAGTATCGTAAATTTCAACAAAAACAGCCGAGTTGAAGCGAGGTGACTCACTTTGTGTGATCATCACACCGTCTTTTGTCAGGCAGCGGTATACTTCCTGATAGAACGCTGCCGTAAACAGGCCCTCACCCGGCCCAACCGGATCAGCAGAGTCTACTATGATCAAGTCGTAGTGCTCATTAGCACACTCTTTAATATATTTGATGCCATCCTCAATCAGCAGGTTCAGACGCGGGTTATCGAAGGCTACGGCTGTTTCAGGAAGGTGCAGCTTACAGGCCTCGATCACGAGCTCGTCGATTTCTACCAGTGTGACCTCCTCCAGATGCTCATGGCGCAGCAGCTCCCGTACGGTACCACCGTCGCCTCCTCCTATCACCAGTGCACGCTTTGCGGAGCGGTTGCTAAGCATCGGCACATGCGTGATCATCTCATGATATACGTACTCATCCTTTTGTGTGCACATCACCATGCCATCCAGCGTCAGCATGTTGCCGTAAGCCAGTGTCTCGTATACCTCTACCCGCTGATAGTCTGAGTCTTTTTTATAAAGCTGATTGCCGGTATGCTTCAGGGATAAAGCGATGTTCTCATCACGCTCTGTGAACCAAACGTCTCTTGTAATAGAACCATCTGCCTCAATTGTTTTGGCAGACGCGTCACGAAGGCTCTCCAGGTTGAAGTCGTTGCGCTTCAAAAGACTTAATTGGCCGCGGCGCAGCTCCATGGAAGATCCATGACCGGACTGGAAGGCCTCTTTCAGGTAGGTATAAGAAACCCAAGGGTCAACCGAGTCGCCGCAGGTAAACAGGTCTACGGCTGCATAGCCATACTCAGGCCAGGTATGGATGGCCAGGTGGCTTTCCTGAATCACCACCACTCCGGATACACCATAAGGCGAGAAGTGATGGAAAGTACTGTTGATGACGGTGGCCCCGGCCGTTTCGGCGGCGGCAACCATACTGTTTTCGATGTGGATCACATCGTTCATTAATTCAGGGGAGCAATCGTAAAATTCAACTAAAATGTGTCTTCCTAAAGCGTTCATCAATTGACTTAGTGGTTTCTTGAAAATAAAAATGCAAAAAAACGAAAACTGACGCTATAATCAAACTACGCCATCTAGTTAGAACTGTGCGAGCCGTCCCCTTCACGAGCATAGTATAGCATAAAAAGCGGACGAGCTATACCTGTGGGGATAAACCAGACAGGTATAGCTCGTCAGTTATTTTATTTGAATCGGTTATAAACAGGTATACGACAGGCTGTTTATACTTTAAATGTTCTGATGATTTCAAGCATCTTGATCAGGGTGCCTGTATCGAAAAACAATAGCAAGGGAAGTTCTATATCTTTTGAATTATGCTGGAACTTAGTGATGACTGTGAACACAAGTGGCTGGAAAAGCGGATGCTGTACCAGGATATCCTTCAGTGAGTTCGCAATGTGGCTTTTAGGCGCTTTCGGGGGCGAGCCGTAAATGTTGCTCTTCAGGATGTTAGCCAGCTGGGTGACCAGAGCTCCCGTTATAATATTGCTGATTTCGAGTAGCAGTGACTCCTGCATCACATTCAGTTCGCCCTTCTGCACATTCAGCATGCTGAGGCACACATTGGAGAGCAGTGTGATGTGCTCATCTGAAAAGAGCATGAGCGTAGCGCCGTTAAAGTCACCTTTTATATCAGACTGAATGATAAAGTGTGAGTTTTCATATTTGGCGATAAGCGAAATAAGGTCTTTTACTTCGATCAGTTGCACATCGGGCACCTTGAGCATAACCTTATCTTTGGCGATCGTGGCAAAAGAATCAGCGGCGCGTGCCAGTCCTATATTGAGGATTTCTTTGATAATATCCTTTTCCAACTCGGTTACATGCGTATCCATCATGTTCATCGTGTTATAAATTCCGTAATCCATCGCCTCAGTTCCTCATCTTTTGTTCACAAAGTACTTAGTGATAGCAGGCACGTCCAGCACCAGGCATACCTTGCCTGTACCCAGCAGCGTGACACCGCCATATAAATCTATGCTATCCAGTGGCTTGCTAAGTGGCTTCACTACTATATCCTGTTGCCGGTAAAGCTTATCCACTATCAGGCCGAGCTTGCGGTTGTTGTAGGTAACAATAATGATGTTCTGTACCTGTCCCTTTAACCGTGTTTTATCACCCAAACGCATCTGGCTTTCCTCCATGTTCAGGAGCTCGTCCAGGTATACGACCGTTACTGTTTCTCCTTTAATGTCGGCGACAAGCACCTCTCCTACTTCGTGTAGTTCGTCTTTATCCAGCGCTACCACGGAATCGGTGTGGATCAGTGGGATGGCATAAAAAATACTGTCTATTTCAAATAAAAGGGCTCCCTTAACGGCAATAGAAGTCGGTAATTGCAGAATAAAAGAGGTCCCTTTCCCTTTTTCTGACTCTATACGTATGCGCCCGCCAATTGAATCGATCGCATTTTTCACGACATCCAACCCTACGCCCCGGCCAGAGAACTCTGTCACTTCCTTGGCCAGCGAGAAACCGGGCTCAAACAGGAAAGAGTACACTTCTGAGTCCGGAAGCCCGTCAGCTACATCCCCTGAAACCAGATGTCGTTCAACAGCGGCTCTCTTCACTTTTCCGACGTCTATACCTCTTCCATCGTCTGTCAGGGTGATAATTACACTTTCGCGGTCGCTGCGGGCAGAGAGCTGCAGCGAACCGGCTTTAGTTTTACCCACCTTCGACCGCTGTTCAGGTTTCTCAATACCGTGCGTGATTGCATTGCGCACCAGGTGCAGCAGCGAGTCTGTTATGATCTGCAGAATATTTCGGTCAATCTGAATATCCTGACCGCTTAACTCCAGATTGACTTCCTTTTTCTCGGCAGTTGAAATATCGCGTACAACTCGCGGAAATTTATTGAACAATGTACCGATGCTTACCAAACGCGCATCCATCACACTGTACTGCAAATCCTCTGTAATGCGGTACAAATGTGAACTCACCATCTTTAGCTCATCATTGTCCAACTCGCGGCTGAGCGAGAGTATACGGTCCCGGTCAATGATCAGCTCACCTACCAGGTTCATGAGGTGGTCCAGCTTTTTGACCTGAATGTAAATGAGATCAGATAGCGTCAGGTTGCGGGAGGTGCTGAATTTCTGCACCTTGGCCAACTCTACAGTGCTATCTGAAAGACTGTCGACTACGATATCCAGGTTTCGGATTAGAACCGGGTCAATTTCTACCTGACGTTCGCTGTCGATGTTTTTGATCAGTTCACCGAGCAGGTCGATCCCATCAAACAGAACGCCTACCACTTCATCACTGAAACTCAGCTCTTTGTTGCGGATCAGGCCAAATGCTGTTTCGAGTTTATGCGATACGTCAGAGATCTGCAGGTAACCGATCGCCTTCGCGTTCGCCTTCAGGTTATGTAGCATACGGAATATCTCCGCCAGCACCTGATCGTCCTGCGGTTTTTTTTCCAGTTCGCTGATGAGCCTGTTGAGGGCGTCGTAATACTCCAGCGCTTCTGCTATAAATATCTCTTTATACTCCTGCTCTCTCGATTTCATGAATTAATGTCAGTTGTACTGACTTGCTGCTGTCCTGCAGCCACATACCGGTTCAGGTACTGGCCTATTTCTGACAAAGGCAGCACTTTGTCGGTGTTACCGCTCTCTATGGCTGATTTGGCCATCCCAAAAATGGCCGACGAAGCCTCGTCCTGTGCTATAACATGTCCCCCTTCCCGTTGTGATATGGCCATAACTCCTGCTGTGCCGTCTTTGCCCATACCTGTGAGTATGACACCTATCACGCGTCGTACGCCGCTTTGGGCGACCGCTATCATCAGCTGATCGACTGATGGCAAATCGTGCTCTGCTTCATCGCCTACATTAAAGCCGACCTTCAGGCTGGAGGCATTTCCCATCACAGTATGTACAATCATATTTCTACCTCCAGGGGCAATAACTACATGACCGGGTCTAGGTATCAAACCTGTACGGCCCTCCGTCACGGTCAGCCCCGTCATGCCTTTGAGTCTGCGAGCGTAACTGTGCGTGAACTTTGGCGGCATGTGTATGGCAACTAAAACAGAAGCCTTTAGCTTCGGGTCTAATTGCCGTATGATTTGCTCCACTGCCTGCGTTCCGCCTGTTGAAGCACCAATCACAATGATGATATCTGCTGTCGCATTCCGGTGCCTCTTTTGCTCAGTCAGGTGCAGAATCTGTGCTTCTTCACCCAGCATGCTCAAGCGCTTTTTAGGATCCCAGTATTCGGAATCCCGCACTGCGGCTACTTTCCTGCGGATCTCCTCCGCAATGGTTCTGTAGGCTGGTCTTGCTAATGGATCTGGCTTCAGAATCATTCCATAAACTCCCAGATCGATAGCCTCCTGGAGAAGTTCCAGACTCAGCTGTTCTTTCCCCACCAACATTATGATCGGTGTCGGGCACTCACTGAAGATCTGCTTGAAGACAAGTAAATGCTCGTTATCCCGAAGATCCACAGAAGCAAGTATGACATCTGCTTTCCGGTGACGCAACGTTTCCAACACCTGAGCTCCGTTAGAAGCAAGACCTATCACTTCCAGATCAGGTGAATGACTGAGTATGCTCTCAAGCACCAGGCGAGCATGACTTGATCCGTCAGCAACTAGGACTTTCAGCCTGCTATTCTGTCCTTTCAAAGTACGACTCCTTTCCTTCTACCAACAATAAGTACTCCTACAGTCAGAATACAGCTATTCTTCCAGCGCTTTCTTAACAACCTCCAGCACCCGCTCTTCTGAGAAAGGCTTTACGATATAAGAAAGAGCCCCGTACTCCAGTGCTTCATTCACGATCACTTCCTGCCCTACGGCGCTCACAATCACGATTTTCATATCAGGCTGCTCGGCTTTAATACCCTTCAGCACATCAAGTCCCGTATTGTCTGGCAGGATCACATCGAGCGTAATCAGGTCAGGATTGGTTTCCTTAGCCAGTTCCAGCGCTGTTTGCCCGTTTGGAGCCTCTCCAACTATCTCATAACCTGCATCTGTGAGCATGTTCTTGAGCATGGTGCGCATGTAGAAGGAGTCATCTACAATCAGAATTCTTTTCATACTTTAAAGTATAGCTTCAATTTGAATGAATTGCTTTAATTATTTTTCAGCTCCCTTATCTCATCCTGGGTCAGGATCTTGTACATATCCAGTACAATGATTAGGCGGTTATTGACCTTGGCAATACCTTCAATGTAATTTTCGTGGATATTGATATCCTGCAAAAACGAAGGAGTCTTGTCAATCTTGGTCATCGAAAGGTTCAGGGACTGTGGTACTTCGCGCACAATCACGCCTATACTGTATTCCCTTGCTTCTATTACCAGGGTATAGGTAATGTGTGGATTTACGTCACTGGCCAATGGAACGGATCGTATGCCAAAGCGCTCTTCCAGATTCATAATGGCGATAATGTCACCCCGAATATTGGCTACACCCTTGATAAAATCAGGCGTCCGTGGCATACGGGTCACATTTGGCGTTACCGTCACCTCTTTTACCTGGTCGATCTTAATACCGTACTCTTCAGAGCCAAGTTTAAAGACGATCAGGTGAATCATCTCATCCTTCACGGCTTCAGGCTTAGCCAGACTCTCTTTAGCGGGAGCTGCCGCAGTCGCAGCCGTATTACCCTGTCCGGGTGCAACTGCTGCGGCAACGGATTGTTCCTCTTTCTTACTTGTCTTTTCTTTCATCAGTCCGGAACGGATTATTTGTTGTCCTCGCTGTTTTTATTTCTGGAGCTAACCGAGCTCAGACGTGAGTTGCCAGCCAATTGCTTCTGCTTCGGCTTGGTAGGCATAGAAGCCAGACGACGATTATTCGGGCTGTGGTTGAACACCAGGTTTCCATCCACCAGTTTGAAGGCGGAGATACTGATCTGCAGGTCTGCGGCAATGTCGTTCAGGTTCTGCGAAGACGAAGTAAGTTCCTGCATTGAGGCGGACAGCTGTTTGGCTGTGCTCGCTACCTGCTGTGTACCAGAGGCCGTTTGCTCGGCAATCGCTACCACTTCTTCCACATACTTCACTACGTCGCCGATCGACGACTTCTGCACCTCAGTTGCTGTCAGGATGTCCTGTGCCGAACGAAGCGTTTCACCAGAGGAAGCGGCAATGTTCTTGAAGGCGCCAGATGCTTCGAATGTCGCATTCTTTCCTTTCAATACACGGCCTTCCATGGTGGAGATCGCCATTGCGGCAGAGGCGGTATCTTTTTTCACATCTTCTACCAGCGTATTGATCTCGTTAGCAGATTTGCGTGATCCCTCGGCAAGTTTGCGGATTTCTTCGGCTACTACCGCGAATCCGCGTCCTGCCTCACCGGCACGGGCCGCCTCAATGGCAGCATTCAGGGCAAGCAGGTTCGTTTGTGCGGCAATGTCAGTGATCACACCAAGTGATTTTGAAATCTCTTGCGAGCGGGCGCTAAGTACTTCAATTGTTTTAGAGGTGAGCGAGGCTGAACTGGAGATCTCTTCCATGTTCTTCACCACTTCGGCCACTGTTTTCAGACCCAACTGAGAAGTTTCCTCACCCAGCGTGGCGGATTTGTTCACTACTTCTGCACGTGCTGCCGTGTCCTTCGTCGTTTTCATGATCTCTTCGATCAGCTTGAAGGCCTGGTCTGTCTTGAGGGCCTGATTCTGGGCACCTTCCGCCATTTGCTGCATTGCAAGTGCCACATCAAGCGTCACACGGTTCATTTCAAGGCCTTTATCAGCCATTTCTTCGGAAGAGCTTCCTACTACAAGCGATGAGTCATTGATCTCACCAAGAAGCGCGTTCAGGTTGTCAACCGCTAGGTTCAGGGCATTGGCCATGTCCAGGATATCACCAGCGGTATGGGCCTCTACTTTCTGGGTCAGATCACCCTCTGAGATAGCGCGCACCACGCGGGATACTTCCAGTACCGGCGTCACGATGGACTCCAGCAGGTCGTTGAGCGTATCCACCAGTTCTTTCCAGCTACCGCCCACACCTTGCAGGGTGGCTCGCTCGGTCAGTTTTCCTTCGACACCCGCTACTCTCGCCACACGGCTAACCTCACCCGCCAGACGGTTCAGGTCAACCACCATGGTGTTGATCGTGTCGGCCAGTTCAGCTACCTCTCCTCTTGCTTCGAGGGTCAGTTTCTGGGTCAGGTCACCTTTTGATACGGCCGTTACTACACGTACTATACCTCGTACCTGGGTTGTCAGGTTAGAGGCCATGGTATTTACATTATCAGTCAGGTCTTTCCAGGTGCCCCCTACATTTGGTACGTTGGCTTGTCCACCCAGTTTACCCTCGGTTCCCACTTCGAGCGCCACACGGGTTACCTCACCTGCGAAAACGTTGAGCGAGTCCACCATGCGATTCATGTTTTCCTTCAGTTCATTCAACTCACCCTTCACATCCACAGACACTTTCTGCGTCAGGTCGCCTTTCGCCACGGCAGTTGCCACTTTAGCAATGTCGCGTACCTGCAGCGTCAGGTTGGAGGCCATGGTGTTCACGTTGTCGGTGAGTTCCTTCCAAGTACCGCGTACTTTCGGCACGTTGGCCTGGCCGCCGAGGCGTCCTTCCGTACCCACCTCGCGGGCCACTCTCGTTACTTCGTCAGCGAAGATATTGAGTGAGTCCACCATCTGGTTTAAGTTCTCCTTCAGATCCAAAATCTCACCGCGGGCTTCCACCGTGATTTTCTGGCTCAGGTCTCCTTTAGCTACCGCGGTCGCTACCTTGGCAATATCACGCACCTGAGATGTCAGGTTAGAAGCCATGTAGTTTACGTTGTCAGTCAGGTCTTTCCAGGTTCCGGCTACGTTTGGTACATTGGCCTGTCCGCCCAGTTTACCTTCGGTACCCACTTCACGAGCCACTCTTGTTACTTCGTCACCGAATACGTTCAGAGAATCCACCATTTGGTTAAGGTTCTCTTTCAGGTCAAGCAGTTCGCCACGTGCCTCCACCGTGATCTTCTGGCTCAGGTCACCCTTCGCCACGGCAGTTGCTACTTTGGCTATACCTCGCACCTGTGTGGTCAGGTTGGAGGCCATGGTATTTACATTATCGGTTAGGTCTTTCCAAACACCGCCCACGTTTGGAACAGTAGCTTGTCCACCCAGTTTACCTTCGGTACCCACTTCCAGCGCCACACGGGTTACTTCACCGGCAAAGATATTCAGGGAGTCCACCATGCGGTTGATGTTTTCCTTCAACTCGCCCAGTTCACCTTTCACATCCACAGACACTTTCTGCGCCAAATCACCTTTCGCTACTGCAGTCGCTACGTTGGCAATGTCGCGTACCTGCAGGGTCAGGTTAGAGGCCATGGTATTCACGTTGTCGGTCAGGTCTTTCCATACGCCACCCACGTTTGGCACGGATGCCTGGCCACCCAGGCGACCTTCAGTACCTACCTCGCGGGCCACTCTCGTTACTTCGTCAGCAAAGATGTTGAGCGAGTCCACCATCTGGTTTAAGTTCTCCTTCAGGTCGGCAAGTTCGCCTTTCACATTCACTGTGATCTTCTGGCTCAGGTCACCTTTCGCCACGGCGGTTGCTACGTTGGCAATGTCGCGTACCTGCAGGGTCAGGTTGGAGGCCATATAGTTCACATTGTCGGTGAGCTCTTTCCAGATACCCGCCACGTTCGGCACGTCGGCCTGACCGCCTAGTATACCTTCGGTACCTACCTCACGTGCTACACGGGTTACTTCCGCGCCAAACACATTCAGTCGGTCCACCATTTCATTCAGGATGTCCTTCAGATCACCCAACTCTCCTTTCACGTCTACAGACACTTTCTGAGTCAGGTCTCCTTCGCCACAGCAGTTGCTACTTCAGCAATGTCACGTACCTGCAGGGTCAGGTTGCCGGCCATCAGGTTCACGTTGTCGGTAAGCTCTTTCCAGGTACCTTCTACATTCGGTACAGCTGCCTGTCCGCCTAGTTTACCTTCTGTTCCTACTTCACGGGCAACCCTTGTTACCTCACCGGCAAAGATGTTGAGTGAGTCTACCATCTGGTTGATGATATCTTTCAACTCAGCCATCTCACCCCGTACATTCACCGTGATCTTCTGCGTCAGGTCGCCTTTCGCAACTGCCGTAGATACGTTTGCAATATCGCGCATCTGAGAGGTCAGGTTGCTCGCCATCGTGTTCACGTTGTCGGTGAGGTCATTCCATACACCACCCACGTTCGGCACTTTGGCCTGGCCACCTAGACGTCCTTCTGTACCTACCTCACGTGCAACACGCGTTACTTCGTCCGCAAAGATGTTGAGCGAGTCCACCATCTGGTTCATGTTGTCCTTCAACTGGGCAAACTCACCGCGTACATCCACTGATATTTTCTGAGCCAGGTTACCTTTCGCCACTGCAGTTGCCACATTCGAGATGTCACGCATTTGCAAGGTCAGGTTACTGGCCATTGTATTTACATTATCGGTCAGGTCTTTCCAAACGCCTGCCACGTTCGGTACCGATGCCTGGCCACCGAGTTTACCCTCAGTACCCACCTCAAGCGCCACACGCGTTACCTCACCGGCAAACAGGTTCAGGTTGTCGATCGTGCGGTTGATGGTTTCGGCCATGACCTTGAAGTCCCCCGATACCGGGATCTGGAATGTTTCGTCGAGGTTACCACGCGAGATGTTCTTCAGTACTTTACCCACTTCAAGCACTGGAACCGCAATGGAATCCACCAGGCCGTTGATGTTGTTGATCATGTCCTTCCAGAAACCAGAAGCGTTCTCTGCCGAGGCACGGGCTTTCAGGTTCCCCTCTACTCCTGCCACTTTCGAGATGCGTGACACCTCTCCACCTACACCGCCGATCATTTCCACCATCGAGTTGTAGGCTTCGGCGATCTCTGCGAAAATGTCGTCGTTCTGTTTGGTCAGACGAACCGAGATATCCCCTTTCTTAAAGGCATCAAGGGCATAAAGCACTTTGTTTAGCTGTTCGCCAATATATTCCGGGCTGGATGGCAGCACCTGTTTGCGGCTCTGCTTTCCGTTGGGTGCGCTTTTCACAGCAAGCGAACTAGTGCCTGCTTCTTTTCTGGCAGCAGTATCAGGGGCTTCCGTCCTGGCTGCAGGAGCATTGGTACTTTCCTGTTTCAATTGAGGCGGCTCCTGTTTCTCGTCCACAGTCGTAGTGGCAGCAGGCATCTGCTGTTTCGCTTTCGCGCGCGATGGAGTCGTCTTTTCTGGTTGGCTGGTTTCTACGTCACTAATGAGCTTGTCTTTGCTCAGCTTCAAATTTTTACCTAAGGCCATATGTTTAGGGTTGTATAGGGTTTGTTAACTGTTCGGCCCTTCGTCAGCATCAGTTTTAGCTGACTGGCTGAACAGTACAAAGGGAATGTTACTGCAATTTACTTAAAATATTGCGATTTTATGCAATCTCCTGTTATGCTTGACTGAATTCGGCGGCCAGTGCGGCATAATCTTTCGCCCCGTTGGAGGAGCTATCATAATCCAGCACGCTCTTACCGAAAGAGGGTGCTTCGGCCAGTTTCACATTCAGTCTGATCTGACTGTCAAAAATCTTCTCTTTCACGTTCTCCTGCAGATAGGCTAGTACTTCCTGACTCAGCTTGCGTCGCACATCAAACATGACAACTACGATTCCCTTAATTTTAAGTTTCGGATTAAAGGCCTTTTTTACTTTCGCGATCGTTTGCATGATCTGATCCAGGCCCTGCAGGGTAAGTACCTCCATCTGCAAAGGTATAAGTACCTCATGCGCCGCTGTCAGCGCATTAAGGGTAAGCACCGAAAGTGAGGGTGGACAGTCAATCAACACATAATCAAAGCCTTTGACCTGCTGTAGCATGGTTTTCAGGAACTGCTCCCGGTCCGGCTGCGACACGAGCGATATCTCCACGTCGACTAATTCGTTGGAACCCGGAGCCACCCACAGGCCGTCTTTTTCGACCATTATATCTTTTATGTTTTGTGTCCCTAAAAAGGCTTCGGCTAACGTCTGGTCAGGCGAGGAAACAGCGAGGCTATACGATAAGTTACTTTGTGGGTCGAGATCAACCAGTAGGACTTTGTGCCCCTGTTTGCTTAAGGCGCTGCCCAGGTTGATGGTGGTAGTCGTCTTGCCTGTGCCGCCTTTTTGATTAATAACGGCTACTATTTTGGTTTTCATCCAGCTTTATGATGATCAAGTATAGGTGCAAAAAGATAAGAGTGTTTAAAGCTATTAAAAAAAATTGACAAATAATGCCAGTTGGGCCGGTACTGAGCCTAAGGTTGTGTAAACTCCGCCTCCAGTTTACCATTTGTAACATGCAGCTCCTGCCAGGTGTTGAGCTCCAGCTTAATAGCATAAGCCCCTGCAGGGTCAAGGTACCCCACGTGTTGACCAGTCAGGGTGCGCGACAGACTTGTTATACCTGGGTTGTGCCCCACCAGCAGCACCCGCGTCAGATGGTCAGGAAGCTTAGCCAGTATGTTGACGAGCACACTTTCACGGGCATTGTAAAAGTCAGGCTCGTATTCGATGCGATCTTCATCAAAATAAAGTTTTTCAGCTACTAACCTGGCGGTTAGGCCAGCTCGGGGGGCTGGACTGCTCAGAATGGCATCGACCTTCTGGAACGTATCCCGGAGCCATTTGCCGGTTATACGCGCCTGGTGTTGCCCATTTTTAGTAAGTTCCCGTTCAAAGTCAGGCTGGAGCGGGAAAGGATCATTTGGCTCAGCGTGCCGGCAAATGACTAACAATCGTTGCATATAAAAATAAAAGTGGTCCGTATAGATAGTTTAAGCTAAGAAAACAGCCTTTTCATAAAGACAATGTTGGCATGTTAAACCTATGTTATCAATTTCAGGTTGTATATGTTTGAAAAAAAATTTGAACTTTGGGCAAAATTCAAACGAATTGCCCCTAATTATAAAGGATGATAAAAAATTTAGTCATAGTCGAGTCACCGGCCAAGGCCAAAACGATTGAAGGATACCTGGGAAAAGATTTTGTGGTGAAATCGAGTTTCGGCCATGTGCGGGACCTGCCTAAAGACAACAACGCCATCGATATCAAAAATAAGTTTAAACCGACTTATGTAATCTCGAGCGACAAAAAGGAAATAGTATCGCAATTAAAGAAACTGGCAAAGGAAGCTGAAACAGTGTGGCTTGCATCGGACGACGACCGCGAAGGAGAAGCCATTTCGTGGCACCTGACCGAAGCCCTCGACCTGAACGTAGCCAAAACTCGCCGCATCGTTTTCCGGGAGATTACCAAAAACGCTATCCTGAATGCCATCAGCTCACCCCGTGGCATCGACATGGACCTGGTGAACGCGCAGCAAGCCCGTCGTGTGCTCGACCGCCTGGTGGGTTTTGAACTCTCGCCGGTGCTCTGGAAGAAGATCAAAACCGGTCTTTCCGCCGGACGTGTGCAGTCAGTGGCTGTGCGTCTGGTGGTGGAACGCGAGCGTGAGATCGAGAAATTCAACGCCGAGCCGACTTTCCGGATTACAGCCCAGTTTGATGTACAGGGCAAGACCCTGGAAGCCGAACTGCCTACAAAATTTAAGACGGAAGAAGAAGCGCAGGCATTTTTGCAGCGTTGCATCGGAGCAAGCTATACCATTGGCAACCTCGAGACCAAACCGCTCAAGCGTAGTCCCGCTCCTCCGTTCACCACCTCTACCCTACAGCAGGAGGCCAGCCGCAAGTTGTACTTCTCTGTAGCCCAGACCATGACGGTGGCGCAGCGCTTGTACGAAGCCGGTAAGATCTCATACATGCGTACGGACTCCCTGAACCTTTCCGAGGAAGCAATACAGGGTGCCTCCAACGCAATACGCAATTCTTTCGGGGAGAAGTTTGTGAAGACCCGCCGCTTTAAAACCAAATCATCGGGAGCACAGGAAGCGCACGAGGCCATTCGCCCGACCGACTTCTCGCAACTGACTGCCAGCAGCGACCGCAACGAACAGCGCCTGTATGAGCTGATCTGGAAACGCGCGATTGCCTCCCAGATGGCGGATGCTGAAATAGAGAAAACTACTGCAACAATTGATATATCGACGCAGCCAGAAAAACTGGTGGCTACCGGTGAAGTGATCAAGTTTGAAGGATTCCTGAAGGTATACATCGAATCGAGGGATGATGAAGAAGGCGGTGACGAGGATGTGAAAGGCATGTTGCCGCCGCTGAGCATTGGTCAGACGCTTGGCTTGCGCCAGATGCAGGCGACACAGCGCTACTCCCGCCCTGCCCCAAGGTATACCGAGGCAAGCCTGGTGAAGAAACTGGAAGAAATGGGCATCGGCAGACCATCTACCTACGCCCCTACCATTTCGACGATCCAGAAGCGTGGGTACGTTGAGAAAGACAGCCGCGAAGGCAAAGAGCGTAAATTCAATGTGTTGACCCTGAAAAGCGACCAGATCACAGCCCAGACCAAAACCGAGATCACGGGTGCGGAGAAAAACAAACTCTTCCCGACGGATACGGCTATGGTGGTGAACGATTTCCTGGTAGAGCACTTCCCGAATGTGATCGACTACTCGTTCACGGCCCGCGTAGAGGCTGAGTTCGATGAGATCGCACAGGGGCAGCAGGAATGGGAACAAATGATGGAGAAATTCTATGGGAAATTCCATGAACGTATCGAAAGCAGCGAGAATATCAACCGTGCCGACGTTTCCGGGGCACGTGAGATAGGTATCGACCCTGTATCAGGCCAGCAGATCATCGCGAAGCTGGGTCGTTTTGGGCCTTATGTGCAGTTAGGTGAGGAAAACCCTGAAACCGGTGAGAAGCCTGTTTATGCCAGTTTGCGCAAAGGCCAGTTCCTCGAAAGTCTGACACTGGAGGATGCACTGGATCTGTTTAAACTGCCTCGCATTGTGGGTATGTATGAAGAAAAGGAAATGAAGGCTGCCATCGGGCGCTTCGGACCTTACATCAGCCATGCCAGCAAGTTTTATTCCCTACCCAAAACGATGGACCCGATGACGGTAACGGCTGAGGAGGCGATTGCTCTGATCGAAGCCAAACGTAAGGCAGATGCAGAAAAGCTGATCAAATCTTTTCCGGAGAATCCGGATGTGCAGGTGCTCAACGGCAGATATGGTCCTTATATCGTAGTGGGTAAGAAAAACGTGAAAATCCCGAAAGGCAAAGAACCGGCTGAGCTGACCCTGCAGGAATGTCTGGATTTGGCAGAACAAACCCCGGAAAAGAAAGGCCGCGGCGGATTCAAGAAAAAAACCGAAAACGCCACAGCCGAGAAGAAGCCAGCTACAAAGAAGGCCGCTGCCAAAAAGCCAGCAGCCAAGAAACCGGCAGCAAAAAAAGCAGCCGCACCTAAAAAGAAATAACCTGAAAGAAGCCGCTCCAAACCGAGCGGCTTCTTTTTGTTAATTCCGCAGGTATAGGTATAGGTATAGGTATAGGTATAGGTATAGGTATAGGTATAGGTATAGGTATAGGTATAAGCTCCGTTCATGACGGGAAGCGGATTAAACCTGATTGTATCATAACTAGTTAAAAAGAACAAATCAATCAACTCCAGATGGCGAAGAAAAAACTCGCGGTGCTCTCAGGGGCAGGTATAAGTGCAGAAAGTGGCATTGCCACCTTCCGCGACGCAAACGGCCTTTGGGAGGGCCACGATGTGATGGAGGTCGCCTCTCCGCAGGGATGGCGCAAAAACCCGGAACTCGTGCTGGACTTTTACAACCAGCGCCGGAAAAATGCGCACAGCGTGCAGCCTAATGCCGGTCACAAAGCTTTGGCTGAGTTGGAGCAGGACTTTGATGTCAAGATCATCACGCAAAACGTTGACGACCTGCACGAGCGGGCGGGCTCTTCCGATGTCACCCACCTGCACGGGAAACTATTTGAAAGCCGCAGTACGCTTGATCCAAGATTAATATACCCGATAAAAGGCTGGCAACTAAACCTGGGAGATAAATGCGAACGTGGGTCACAGCTGAGACCCAACATTGTCTGGTTTGGAGAGCCCGTACCCATGATGGAGAAGGCGATGGAGGAGACCATGCGTGCTGACATTTTTCTGGTAGTAGGAACCTCACTGGTTGTATACCCCGCTGCCGGACTGGTGGACCTGGTGCCTGACGAAGCACCAGTTCTGGTTGTGGACCCAAACCTCCCCTATGTACGCCCGCGGCCTAATCTGCACCTGTTCGAAGAGAAGGCCAGCACAGGTATGGACAAAGTTAAAACACTACTTCTGGAAAGGTATCTGTAAGGCTATACCTCCTAACTGAAGTCTGTTGGTACAAAGCCAATTCAAACTCATTACTTCCTTTTATATCGTGACTGAACGGCCTGCGCTCAGCCAAAGAACCTTTTTGCGCCGCCAGTATCCTATCCAGCGTGTATCGGAGTATTCCCAGAAAATATTTTTGAAGGGTGGTTAAACCTTTACGGCTGCCACCTGCTCTAAGAGGTTCAGGAAAGGCAAGGAAGCACTTTTCTGAAGGCTCAGTATTACCCCGATTAAAGCGATACATTAAAGTCCAAAACTACTACACTACTACTTAGAATGAGGAAGTTATTCTCTCTGCTGATCATGCTGATCGGCTTTTCACAAGTTTACGCACAGACCGTATCCGGCACAGTGCAGAGCGCTACAGACAAAAGCGGTTTGCCGGGCGCCAGCGTGGTAATGAAACGTGCCGCCAGCGAGGCGATTCTAACCACCTCGACCGATGTGCAAGGTGCCTTCCGCTTTGAGCGGGTGCCTTCCGGAAATTATACCCTGGAAGTCCGTTACCTGGGTTACGACCTGCTTTCCAGACCTGTTCAGGTAGCGCAGGCGCCTGTTAACCTGGGCGAATTGAGCATGCAGGAGCATAACACCCGTCTGGGTGAAGTGCAAATTATCGGTCGCGCGCCACTCGGTGAGCAAAAGGGTGACACTTCACAGTTTAACGCCAAAGCTTTTAAAACAGCTCCGGATGCAAGCGCGGAAGATCTGGTAACTAAAATGCCAGGCGTGCAGATACAGGACGGCCGTATTCAGGCGCAGGGCGAGGAAGTGCGCCAAGTCATGATCGACGGCAAACGCTATACCGGCGAAGACGTGACTTCTGCCATGCGCAATATCTCTTCTGATATGATTGAGAATGTGCAGGTATTTGACGCGCAAAGCGATCAGGCTGCGTTCAGCGGCTTTGAAGATGGCAACCGTCTGAAGACCATTAACTTCATTACCCGCAAAGACCGTCGCCAGGGCTATACCGGCAAGATCTCAGCGGGTTACGGCACGGACGAGCGCTACATGGCAGGTGCAGCCATCAATTACTTTAACAACGATCGCCGCATCACGATAACAGGCCTGACCAACAACATCAACATGTTCGACTTCTCAATCGGCGAAACACCGGGCGGCGGCATGCGCGGCCGTAGAGGCGGCTGGGGCGGCGGCACCCCGACAGGTATTATCAACACGAACAACTTCGGTGTGAACTACCAGGACAAGTGGGGTAAAAAGATGGATGTGAGCGCCAACTACAACTATACCAACCGCGACATCGTCAACGATCAGTACCGTTTCCGCGACTTCGTATCAGACGAAGCAGGGCTGCAGTACACAGAAGATTCGAACAACAGAGACCGTGAGGACGGGCACCGTCTGAACATGCGACTGCAATACAACATCAACGAAAACAACCGCCTGCTCGTAACGCCAAGCCTCCGACTCCAGAACGACGAGAGCTTCACAGGAAGAAACGCCCAAACCTTTGACTTAAACGGGACGCTGTCAGAGTCTCTTAACCGAGCCAGCTCAGACAATACCACATTTAGTTTCAACAACAACATCCTGTACTCCAAACGCTTCGGTGATTCTGGTCGCATTTTGACGACGAACTTCAACACTAGCATCAACAATGTAGAGGGTGATGGTTTCCAGTATGAGCAAACTCAAAACTTTGAGAACCCTGACTACAACGTATTGCGCGACCAGTTCATCCGCCTGGACCGTAAGAACTTCAGCTGGTCAGGAAGCACCAACTACTCGCAGCGCTTGGGTGAGAAATCACGCTGGCAGTTGGAGTACAGCATCGGCAACCAGATACGCGACTCGGACCGCAGAACCTACGACTATGTAGAGACCGCCGGTGAATATGCAAATTTTAACATGCCGCTGAGCAGCTCATTCAAGAGCGACTACCTCTCGCAAAGCGTGGGTCCAAGCTACCAGTACCGTAACGACAAAGCCAGATTGCAGTTGAACGCCCGTTACGAGTACGCCACACTCGACACAGACAGCCAGTTCCCGGTTGACCTGAGCCCGCTGAAGCGTACCTTCAGTAACTTCCTGCCGTCTGCAGAATATGAGTTCAAGTTTTCTCAATCACAGAACCTGACGCTCAACCTGAGAACCAACACCAACGCTCCTTCTGTGGAGCAGTTGCAGGAAGTACTCGATATCTCTAACCCGCTGCAGGCTCGTATTGGTAACGCAGATCTGGAGCAGGATTACCAGACCCGTTTTAACGCGCGCTACCGTAACTTCAATGCCGAAACCAACCGCGTGTTCTTTATTGGTATGTTCGGTACCATGACCAACAACTACGTGGCCAACAGTGTATACACAACCAGTGCACCGGAAGGTATAGCCGAAGGATATGAGTTCCGTCCGGGGGCCCGCCTGAGCCGCCCTGAGAACATGGACGGTTACTACAACGTGCGCTCATTTTTCAACTACGGACAGCCGCTTAACTTCATCAGCTCGAACTTCAACGTGAACGGTTCGGTGGGGTATTCCAGAATACCAGGAAAGATCGATGGAGAGGTGAACTACGCTAACAACACCAACCTTGGTGCCGGCTTCAACATCAGCAGCAATATCAGCGAGAAAATAGACTTTACAGTGTCTACTTTCTCCAGCTACAACATCGTGAATAACACACTTCGCACGACACAAAATAACAACTTCTTCAACCAGAACACGAGTGTTCGCTACAACTGGATCCTTTGGAAAGACCTGGTATACCGCACGGAACTGAACCACCAGTATAATTCTGGTCTGTCTGCCGGCGTGGACAACAGCTTCCTGCTTTGGAATATGAGCCTGGGCAAGAAGATCTTCAAGGACAAGCAAGGCGAGATTAGCCTGAGCGTGAATGACCTGATGAACCAGAACGTGAGCATTCGCCGCAACATCACAGAATCTTATGTGGAAGACGTGCAGTCGACTGTGTTGCAGCGCTTCTTCATGCTGACGTTCTCTTACAACATCCGCAGCTTTAAAGGAGCTCCTGCCCCTGAGGAGAACATGCAGCGCGGCCCGGGAATGCACCGTGGTCGTCCGGGTATGTAATAATTGAAATAATTTCTATATCAAAAAAGGCCTGCAAGACTTGCAGGCCTTTTTGGTTTTGGGTAGGTATAGGTATAGGTATAGCTTATGCCTGTTCCGGCAGCTGCCCCCAGATGATGTCACTATACCATAGCCAGCCTTCTCTTATTTGCAATGGAGAGTCGATGTTGTTGTGGTATAACTGTCCCGTGCCAAGCCCTTGCGGCATGTGAATGTCATAATTAGCCGTGAATTGGCTGATCGCGTTTAGCCCGATATTCGATTCAAGTGCCGACGTCATCCACCAGCCGATGTTGCGTTGCTCCACCAGCTTAATCCAGTCCGCACTCGCTTGAAGTCCTCCTACCAGTGTGGGTTTTAGGATGATGTATTGCGGCTTTATAAAATCTAACACCTCCACCTGCTGCGTCGCTTCCTGCACCCCAATCAGTTCTTCGTCCAGGGCAATAGGTATAGGCGTATAGGCACATAGCTGTTGCATCTGCTCAGGTTGTCCTTGCCGGATGGGTTGTTCAATGGAATGCAGGCTATACCTTGCCAGGCGTTCCAGTTTGCGTAAAGCTTCATCGGGAGCGAAGGCTCCGTTGGCGTCTACCCGGATGGTCAGGTCTTCCGGCCCGGCCACTTCCCGGATCTGTTGCAATAGTTCGAGCTCAGTAGCAAAGTCCAGGCTGCCAATTTTCAACTTCAGACAGGTATAGCCCTCCGCTAGTTTCTTCCTGATTTGCTCCTGCATAAAGTCCTTCTCTCCCATCCAGATCAAGCCGTTGATCGGTACACCTGCCTTCCCCTGACTGAAGTCGTTTTCGTAAAGTATTTTTCTACCTCCCCGCTGCATGTCCAGCAGCGCCGTCTCAAGTGCAAACCGGATAGCGGGCCAGTCGCGCAGATCCTCAGACTTTAGCAACAGTAAAAGATTGTCTGGTGTAAAATGCTTCTCATTTACTTTTTTTTCCAACTGCCCGAGTTTCGCTTCCAGATCAGGTCTAGCATCGATGCTCAGGCCCGGAAGAGGCGCACACTCCCCTATACCTGTTATCTCCTGATCATCAGAATCGCAAAGCTGAAGGTAGTATACCTGGTGCGTGCGCATGGCCCCGCGCGAAGTGCGGGCATCGAATTTGAACTGAAGCTGATGAGGCGTAACGGACAATTGTAAAGGCATGATGGCGTAAAATTAGGCTTTCCAAATTCGGCTTATCGAAAACAAAGTACGTAGAAAAAGAGTTAACACGACAGTCACAAGCACATTAAAGCCTCAAATAACACCTGCTTCTCTACCACTTTGCCAACCAGCGCATCCCCATGACAACGATAACTGCCTCCATCAGCCAGACCATACTTGAGCGATTTTACCGGATTCGGGCTCAGACTGAAAAAATCTGTTCGCCGCTGGAGCCCGAAGATACGGTGGTGCAGCCGATGATCGATGTGAGCCCTCCAAAATGGCACATGGCGCATACGACCTGGTTTTTTGAACAATTTGTGCTCGGGCCATACCTGAAAAAGTACCGGGTGTTTCATCCCAGTTATGCCTTTCTGTTCAACTCTTACTACAATACGGTAGGTAACCGCGTACAGCGTGCAGAACGAAGCACCCTCACCCGACCTCCCCTCCGGGATATTTACGCCTACCGCCGTCATGTGAACGAAAACATGGGTGAGTTACTGCAAACCGTGAGCGATGATCAACTGGAAGAGCTGTTGCCCGTGCTGGAGCTTGGTTTGCAGCATGAACAGCAACACCAGGAACTACTCATTACAGATATCAAATACATCCTGAGCACCAATCCGCTTTTACCGGCCTATACCAAAACAAGTAAATCACGGAAAACTGAAGATCCAGGGAAACCTGAATTCCTGGATGTACCCGGCGGCATTTACCGCATCGGTTTTAAGGAAGAAGGATTTTGTTTCGACAACGAGCTCGGTGTGCACGACGTGCTACTTTCCGACTGCAGTATCATGAACCGCCTTGTGACAACCGCTGAATACCTGGCGTTTATGCAGGACGGCGGGTATAGCGATTTTCGGTTCTGGCTGGACGAAGGCCTGGCTATGGTAAGAAAAGACAATCTGAAAGCTCCCTTGTACTGGCTGGAGCAGGACGGTGAATGGTTCCAGTATACATTACATGGACTCGAAAAACTGGATCTTCACAAACCGGTCAGTCACATCAGCTTTTATGAAGCACAGGCCTTTGCCGCCTGGTCAGGCAAGCGGCTCCTGACCGAGTTTGAGTGGGAAGCCGCTACACAGGTATACCCGCCCGTTTCAGGCAACTTTCAGGAATCAGGATTGTTTGAACCCAGAGCAACTGTGCAAAGCAAAGGTATGAAGCAGCTCTACGGCGATGCTTGGGAATGGACCTACAGCGCTTATCACCCTTATCCCGGCTTTACAACTGCTGCCGGAGCGCTGGGCGAGTACAATGGGAAGTTCATGATCAATCAGATGGTGTTGCGTGGCGGTTCCTGCGCTACTCCCGAAAACCACATCAGAACCACCTACCGCAATTTCTTTCATCCTGACAAACGCTGGCAGTTCACCGGAATTCGACTGGCACAATAAAACTATGCTATTACAAACAACGCCTAATACACTGATTGACCTCTCTCGCAAAACCGATGGTAGCCAGGATCGTGCTGCTTTTGCCAAAGATGTGGCAGATGGCCTGAGCCAGACCCCGAAGCAATTATCATCCCGCTACTTCTATGATGCTACCGGAAGCAGGCTTTTCCAGCAGATCATGGCCTTGCCGGAGTACTACCTGACGCGCGCCGAGTATAGCCTGATGCAGCAGCACCGATCGGCTATGGTCAGTGCCTTTGCAGCCAGTGGTTTCTTTCATCTGGTCGATCTGGGTGCCGGAGATGCCCTGAAAACGAAACTGCTACTATCCGAATTGGTAAAGCAGGAAAAACCCTTCAATTACGTCCCTGTGGACATTTCGGGTTCAGCGATGCAGGAACTGAGCAAAGATCTGCAGCAATCTCATCCGGATCTGCACGTACAGGCGGTCGTGGCGGAGTATATCACGGGTCTGCAGTGGCTCCAACAACATCTGCCTGAAAGAAAAGTAGTGTTGTTTCTGGGTTCGAACATAGGCAATTTTGAGTCTGAAGAGGGCCTGGACTTTCTCTGCCAAATCAGGCAGCACCTGCAGCCGGGCGACCTGTTTCTGCTGGGGGTGGACTTAGCCAAAGATCCGGCTACCATTCTGGCTGCCTACAACGACGCAAGCGGTGTAACGGCTGCCTTTAACCTGAACTTGCTGGAGCGCATCAACCGGGAACTGGGGGGCAACTTCAACCTGGATGCATTCAAGCACTTTGCGCTATACGATCCGCAATTGGGCGTGATGAAGAGCTTTCTGGTCAGCCAGCGCGAGCAGGAGGTATACCTGGAAGCTACACAAACGCGTTATACCTTTGCTGCCTGGGAGGCGATCCATACGGAGAGCTCGCACAAATATACTCTGCAACAGGCCACCGAAATGGGCCGCTCAGCTGGCTTTGAATTCGTCACGTCCTACCTCGACGAAGAGGGCGGCTTTGCGGATATGCTTTTTAAAGCCATCTAACCTGCTTGGATCAACCTAATCGGCCTCCTATGAATACGAAAAAGATCATTTTAACTGCTGCCCTGGTGCTGCTCCCGATCCCGGCGAAAGCCATTCTGGCAAAGCTACGTGGTATAAAAAAAGCCACTTGAGCAGATCGATATAACTGACTAATGCAACTGGAGTTGTGCTAGGGAAAGGAAAAAAGGCTAATTTTGCAGTCCTTTTTCCTTTCCCTTTATGATATCGTTAGAATACCGAGACCACTTCCGAAAGAATTTCCTGCTGGCATACCCTGTGGTGCTCAGTCAGTTGGGGCATATTATGGTGAGTGTGGTTGACAGTATGATGGTGGGTCAGATCGGTACTATACCTTTGGCCGCTGCTTCGCTGGGCAACAGTATCTTCACGATCACGATGGTGTTCGGGCTCGGAGTTTCGTACAGCATCACACCGCTTATCGCTGCAGCGGACGGCCGACGAAATTATACCCGCATCTCCCTGCTCTTGCTCAACGGTTTGTTTTCCAACCTGTTGCTTGGGGTCATTCTGTTCATTGCTGGGTACTTTCTCTCTCCTTACATCACCTGGCTCGACCAACCGGAAGAAGTAGTCAGGCAAGCTATACCTTACGTCAATATCCTGTTTCTGTCGATGGTGCCGCTGATGTTGTTTCAGGGCTTCCGGCAGTTTGCTGAGGGGCTTTCGCTCACCAAGCAGGCGATGTACATTTCCATCATTGCCAATGGACTTAACGTGGTGCTCAACTACATCCTAATCTACGGTAAACTTGGGTTTGAACCGATGGGACTGGTTGGTGCAGGTTGGGCTACGTTGATCTCGCGTGTCATCATGGCCCTGATGATGGGGGGCTATGTGCTTTACGGCAAGCGTTTTGCCGCCTTTCATCGCTTCCTTACCTTCCGGCATCTGTCTTTTGTGCACATGTACCACATCTTCCGACTGGGATTGCCCATCTCCGGACAAATGGTATTTGAAATGGGTGCCTTCAGTTTCTCGGCCATCATGATCGGGTGGCTGGGAGCACGTGAACTGGCCGCACACCAGATCGCCATCAACGTGGCTTCGGTCACTTACATGATGGCCAGTGGCATTGCGGCGGCGGCTACCATTCGGGTGGGCAACCAGAAGGGCCTTGGTAACTTCAGAGCTATGCAGGTAGCCGGCAATAGCAGTTTTATGATGGGTGTGCTTTTCATGATTCTGAGCGGACTGCTTATGATTGCCGGGAAAAATTTTATACCTTCCCTATACCTGGACGATCCGATGGTGATCGAGCTGGCCTCTACCCTCCTCATTATTGCCGCCCTGTTCCAGATCTCGGATGGTGTGCAGGTGGTGGGACTTGGTGCATTGCGAGGCCTTGAAGATGTGCGTATACCTGGACTTATCTCCCTGATTGCCTACTGGGTGATTGGCCTGCCGGTAGGGTACATACTCTGCTTTAAGCTGGGCTTCGGGGTGCACGGTGTCTGGACTGGCCTGCTAGTCGGTTTGTCAGTAGCCGCAATATTGCTATTCTGGCGCTTTAAAATGCTAAGCAGCAGGCTTAGTAAATAAAATAATGCAATAGTGGCACCTATTTAAAGGTGACGCTGTTGCCCCGATAGAGACTTTTTAAACTTTTAGCCGATGTTTATCATTACTCTACTCCTTAGCCTACTGGTGGGCTTGCTATTGCCATATCCCACCCCAGCCGGTTCGCCGGCGACCGTTATTCATGTTCCGAACTCAGCCAGTCACACCGTTTCTAATACGGAACAACTGGCCTGGTCTGCTGAGCGAAAATTGAACTGGGAAGACTTCAGAGGGATACCTGAATCGACTAACCCGCACCATGCCCTCACGGCTGCCAACCTGGCCGTGGACGCTCGCTGCAAAGACAATAAGTTTTACTACGAGGTGAAGTGCGTGTTTCTTCCGGGAGAGTCCTGGTCGAAGAACAAGAAGTCGGAGAAGCTACTGGCACACGAGCAACTGCATTTTGACCTCACGGAGGTGCATGCCCGTATGCTGCGCCGGGAATTGAAGGAACTTGGAATGTCTTGCGGCAACCTGAAGACAAACCTTAACAACACGGTCGGTAACGCATTTAAAGCCTGGAAAGCTGAGCAGGATCAATTCGATAAATTGTCCCGACATGGACTGGATGCACAGGCTCAGCAAGATTGGGATGAGCGGATAACACAACGCCTGCAAGAGTTAGACTCCTGGAAATAAGACAAAAATCAAAAGCCCTGCTTTACGACATCGCAAAGCAGGGCTTTTGATTTTTAAGTTTTTAAGTAGGTTATTCTTCAACCGGACCCAGGTCTTTGGAAGCCGGACCCGTAATTACCTTTCCGAAAGGATCAAAACGGGAGCCGTGGCAAGGACAGTCCCAGGAGCTTTCCACTTCGTTCCAGTGCACCACGCAGCCCATGTGCGTACACACCGCCGAACATTGGTGCCGCACACCATCTTGGTCGCAGTAAACTGCTACTTTGCTCATGCCTTTGCGCATGATTTTGCCCGTTCCCGGCATCACCTCCATAGGATCTTTCACCTCACCGGGTGTTACGAAATCCTTGAACTGAGCGGCCACGTTGATGTTCTCCTTCAAGAACTCACCTACCGATTGAGTGTTCTTACGGCTCGGATCATAGAGCTTTTCCCACGGATTTGGCCTTCCCTGTATCAGATCGGTAATCAACATACCGGCAATAGTGCTGTTTGTCATGCCATGGCCCGAATCACCGGTAGCGATATATACATTTTCGGAATCACCCGGAGTACGTCCTATGAAACCAAGGCCGTCGACAGGTTCCAGCACCTGGCCTGACCAGCGGTAGACCACTTCTTTCGCCATAGGGAAATGCTTGCGCGTCCAGCGCTCAAGGGCCTCGAACCGCTCGCTCAGGTGATCACCCTGTCCTGTCTTGTGGTCCTCCCCTCCCACAATAAGCAGGTCGAGGTCCTCTGCATTCTTACCGCCTGTTTTACCTTTCATCAAACGCACATAATGATAAGGATCTTCCATGTCCCAGTAAAGCGCATCCGGCACTTCGCCCTGCCGTACCGCAAGCCCGATGGCGTAGGTGCGGTAAGGGGCCTGTTTCGTGTGCATCGTTACCATGTCATTGATCGGCGTGTTCGTTGTCACCACCAAATGGTTGGCTGCTACTGCATGGCCTTCTTTTGAAACAGCCGATACAACCGGGCCGGTCTCAAAACGCTCAACCTTGGTTTTAGTGAAGATACGGCCACCTGCTTTGATAAAGGCGTTAGCCAGAGCAGAAAGGTATTTCAAAACGTGAAAGTGCGCCTGGTTGGGGTATTGCAGACAAGGGAACTCCGTCTGCGTACTCAGCGGGCTGCGTTTGCGAAGCACCACATCCAGCCAACCGATTTTCTGCAGCGCCTCTAATTCCTTCATCAGGTCATCTTGTTGCTTGTTGTCCGTGGCGAACAGATAGCCGTCTACACGGGCAAAATCGCAGTCAATTTTTTCATCCTTTATGATCTCTTCGATCTTGTCGATTGCCTTTCCATGGCTTTGGGCAGCCAGGCGCGCGCCATCCTCCCCGTGCAGGCGAATCAGTTCGTCGAAACGCTCATCCAGCGCATTGGACAAATGGGCTGTCGTGCGGCTTGTTTCGCCACCGCCTATTTCTTTGGCCTCCAGCAACACAACGTCGCGCCCTTCTTTTGCCAACAGGTAGGCCGTTGTAACTCCTGCTATACCTGCCCCAACAATGCAGACATCACATCGGATATTGTCCTGTAGGGGACTGGTCACAGGCATCGATATATTCTCCACCCACACGGGTAAACTTGCTCCGGATTCTCTTTTCATAGTTTATAGGTTTTGCAATAGCTTAGACAGACTTACACTTTCTGCATTTTTAACAGTAAGAAAGTCAGTTGCCTAGGATACGCGGGTATAAGCCTAATGTTACCCAAGAGGCCAACGGTAGGGCTTTCCGTTCCTTATTTTAAAGCAGAATCCTTAACTTGGAAGTAAAAAACAGACATAACAATGCATACACCCGCAGAAGCCATGCCGACCATATCATGGCAACATTTTGAACAGACAGATATACGAGTAGGCACCATCGTGGAAGCCACAGAATTTCCGGAAGCGCGCAGACCAGCTTATAAACTGCTCATCGACCTGGGTCCACTGGGTTTGAAAAGATCCAGCGCGCAGATAACGAAGCACTATACCTTGGAAGACCTACCCGGAAAGCAGGTGCTGTGTGTGACCAATCTGGGCAAAAAACAAATAGGGAAATACATGTCGGAGGTGCTGGTGACAGGTTTTGCTGACGAGAACGGAGATATTGTGCTGGCGCAACCGGCCGGCCCCGTGCCGAATGGCAGCAAGCTGATTTAGGCTAATAAGCTTGCTGCATACCTTCCAGTATAGGCACCGGCGGTTGTCTTGGAGCTACGCCTGTCGTATCGGTGGCACGCAGTTTGGCCTCGCGAACGCTCAACGTATCCAGAATAATCTCATAGAGTTTGTCCATCTGTGTAAGGTTGCTCAGGTAGTAGCGGTAGGTCTTGCGAAAGTCTTCCTGCGTAACCCCATGATCCGCCAGGATCTGCTGCTGCTCTTTGTTGAAGACCATCAGCGCTGTATCCGGGTACATCACGTGCGTTTCGATGCGCGATTCAGCGATATGCACATCCGCCAGAATCTGCACCATCTTTTGTTCTGGCAATAAGTCAGCAGGTCGCTTTTCAGGACTTTGGCCGCAGCCGGCCAGCACGGCAAAGGAAAGTAGGTATAAAATTCGTTTCACGAATGTAATATTACGGGAATATGTCCTAATTTTAAAATCTGAGGCAAAGCCCCTACCCTATGAAGGAACTTGTTCAAAAGCTGCGCAAGTACGAGATACGCATTCGCAAAGCCATCAACACCCAGATGCAGGGCGACTTCCACTCCGTTTTTAAAGGTACGGGGCTGGAATTTGATGACGTGCGCGCCTACCAGTACGGCGACGACGTGCGCTCAATCGACTGGCACGTATCCGCCAAAGGACAGGGTACCTTCGTGAAAACCTACCGGGAGGAAAAAGAGCAGTCCGTATTTCTGATGCTGGATGTGAGCGCCTCACAAACTGTGGGAACGGGCCGCCAGCACAAACTGGATGTAGGCAAAGAGATATGCGGCGTACTCAGCCTCGCCGCCGCCCGGCAGCAAAGCCAGATCGGTATTATTTGTTTTAGTGATCAGAAAGAAAGATACATCAAACCTGCCAAAGGGATTGAGCAGGCCTATACCTTGATTAAGGCTTTGAAAGAACTGAAGCCTAAATCGGTGAAGACAAACCTCGCCGCCGGCATCAAACTGACGCTCGATATCGTCAAGCGCCGCAGCATTATCCTGCTGATTTCAGATTTCATTGATGTGAACTACGAAAGGGAGCTGGCTATGCTGGCCAAGCGCCATGACCTGATCGTGATTCAGCTGCTCGACCTGCGTGAGCGCAACATGCCTAGTCTGGGCATTGTGCCGGTGGTGGATAAAGAAACGGGGAAGACGATCTGGCTCAACACCTCAGGGGCAGAATTTAAGGAGCATTATTTCGCCCAGTATAAACAGAACCAGGACCGCGTGATCAGGATCTGCCAAAAATACCAGGCTAATTACCTGGCCATACAGGCCAATGAAGACTATGTCATGCAGTTGGTGAACCTGTTCCGACTCCGTAACCGAACGTCCAAGAAAAGTGCGTAAATCCCTGATTATATTCTTTTGCTTGATTTCCATTGGCACGCAGGCGCAGCTGCTGCTTCCTCCTGCTGGTGGCTTCAGCAAAGATTCGGTATATATCGGGGAACTTGTGCGCTATACCCTGGTGCACCGGCACCCTGCAGCCCAGGAAGTGATTCTTCCGGACTCCAGCTACAATTTCGCTCCCTTCGAATTGGTACGGCAGGAATACTACCCGACCGACACGCGCGCAGGTATCAGCACGGACAGTACCATCTATACCCTGCGGACCTTCGAGACAGCGCCTGTGCAGTCGCTCGAACTGCCGGCCATCGTGCTGCAGGGCAAGGATACGCTGCAGGTCGTGTCGCCAAGGCGGTCAGTGGTGTTGCGACAGCTGGTTCAAGACGTCTCTACTCCCCTTAAAATACACACTCAGACCACGTTGGCACAGGTGGAAGAACGATTCGACTGGCCCATCCTGCTACTCTGGATCGTCACCATAACCGCATTTATCACACTGGTATGGCTGGTGTTCGGGCAGACGATCAAGATCAAATACCAGCTTTACCGCCTTCGCAAAGACCACCTGTACTTCAACTCCAGGTATAATTCCCACGTCGACCGCTTCGTGAAAACAGGTGTGCCCACCAGTATGGAGAAAGCCGTGGCACTTTGGAAGAACTACCTGACCAAATTGGAGCGGAGCGCTATCAACTCTTTCACCACAAAAGAAATCGTGGAGTACTACAACGATGACGAACAGGTGAACGTGGCGCTGCGCCTGTGCGACAAAGCCATTTACGGCAACGTTACCGCTGAGCCGGATCAGGAAACAAACCAAGCCTTGAGTATGCTGCGCCGTTTTGCCCGCAGCCGCTATAAAACACATCGTGAAATAACCGGAAATGCAAGGAATAAGCAATGACATGCTAGACTGGCTGAGCCTGGAGTGGTTTAGCCTGAGCACAATGCGCTCCTTTGACTGGGTGTACCCGTTGGTGCTCTATGCCCTGCCGGCTGTGCCTCTCCTGTTTATGATCAAAGGCCTGCTCCGCCTGAAGTCGCGCAGCAAACTGGACATGGCCATGTTCGAGGGAACCGTTCACTGGCAATGGTCGAGTCTGCTTCGTTTTGTGCCAGAAGTAGTTTACATGCTGTTTGTGATGCTCGTGTTGCTGGCCTTGGCACGACCGCAGCGAATTAACGAGCAGGTAGAGCAAACGTCCGAAGGTATAGACATTGTGCTGGTCATGGACGTATCGGGCTCCATGGAACTGCAGGACATCAAACCGAGCCGCCTGGAAGCAGCCAAAGACGTTGCCATCAACTTCATAAACGGCCGTGTAGCCGATCGCATCGGATTGGTTGTTTTTGCCGGCGACGCCTACTCTCTTGCTCCGCTTACCACCGATTACGAACTGCTGCGCGAGAGCATCCGCTCCATCGAAAACGGGATGATCCCAAATGACGGAACGGCTATTGGTAGCGCCTTGGCCGTCGCCATCAACCGCATGCGCGACTCCAATGCGAAGAGTAAAGTAGCTATTCTGATCAGCGACGGTGAGAATACAGCCGGCAGCTTGGATCCGCACATGGCCGCCCGCCTGGCTTATGCGCACCAGATAAAGGTATACACGATCGGGATCGGCAAAGACGGTCTCGTGCCCTACGACGTGGATGCCAATGGCAAAACCTTGTTAGTCGAAACGCAGTTAGACGAAAAAAGCCTGCGTGACATATCCGAGACCGGTGAAGGGCAGTTTTTCAGGGCCGACTCACGTGACGGTTTGCAGGAGGTTTTCCAGAACATCAACCAGTACGAAAAAACCGAGGTTCGGGAAAAACGCTTCCGCGACACTTACGACTACTACCAGGTATACCTGAAGTGGGCCTTGCTGTTGCTGCTGGTTTGGATGCTGCTGAAAAACACCTTCATGACCAATGTGCTGGAAGATTAAGGAGTTAGAAAGATGAGGAATTAGAGAAAGCCTTTTTGCTATACCTGTAAGCTAGCTTTATTGATCAGGTATAGCGGCTAGCTTATACCTATACCCGTTTCTTAAGAGAGCGGAATTTATTTAGAACACACCACATAAAACTATGTCTGTAATTGCTGATAATATCCGTTTTTTTGATGAGAAGCTGCGCGACACTCCCTGCCGTCTGGTAGCTGTTTCCAAAACGCACTCTCCTGAAAAGATCATGGAAGCCTATGATGCCGGTCATCGTATTTTTGGAGAGAACAAAGTGCAGGAGTTGCTTGAGAAACGTGACAAGTTGCCCCACGACATCGCCTGGCACCTGATCGGGCACCTGCAGACCAATAAAGTAAAGCAGATCGCTCAGTTCATCGATACTATCCAATCGGTTGACAGTCTGAAACTGCTGGTGGAGATCAACAAAAGAGCCGAGCAGTTTAACCGGACTTTGCCCGTCAACTGCATGCTGCAATTTGATATTGCCGACGAGGATTCCAAGTATGGCATGAGCTATGACGAAGCCGTTGCCCTGCTGCAGAGTGACGAGTACCGCAACATGCACTTTATCCGTATGACGGGTGTAATGGGTATCGCCACCAACACCGATGAACAGGAAAAACTTCTGGGCGAATTTAGAACCCTGAGAGGCTATTTCGAAAAGCTGAAAGAGACATTCTTTGCCGGCAACGACGACTTCAAGGAAATCTCGATGGGCATGACTTCCGATTGGGAACTCGCTGTAACTGAAGGCAGTACCCTAATTCGCGTTGGCAGCGGCATATTTGGCGCTCGCAATTACAACAAATAATTATACCTTACACCATCCTTTCACACTAAATAAACCTGCACCATGCAAGAGAATACCAACGAGAACATAGAGGCTAATTACAGAAAATTCATCCAAAGCATCGTCGACTCCGAAAGCGTTTGGGGCCTGACACACGACGAAACCTGGGCTACTTCCAGTTCAGCTGAGTTTGAGGACGCCGAGGTGATCCTGTTCTGGTCAGACGCAGCAGGTGCCAAGGCTTGCGCGGAGGATGACTGGAAGGATTATAAGCCGGAGTCCATCACCTTGGTTGAGTTTTTGGAGAACTGGTGCGTGGGCATGTACGGTGACCAACTGCTGCTCGGTTCGGATTGGGATGCCAGCCTGGTAGGCCGCGAAATGGAGCCGCTTGTGGTGGCGCTTGACGTGGTGCACGAACTGAAGCAAAAGGGCAAGACCCTGGAATTCACGCAATACGATAGCCAGGACGAATTTGAAGAGCAGGTGATCGAAGCGCTGGAAGGCGAAGACGAATAAGCTGCAGCGGAAACGGGCAATGGGCAGGTATAAGAATTAACGATTTCTTAACGGGTATAAGGTATAGCCTTGCCTGCCGATTCGCCTACTTTGCTGTCAAAAGATTCGCATGCTCAAAAACCTGCTTTTTGCCCCTTTCCTATACCTGCTAAGCTCCTGCATCATGCCAGCACAACAAGGCGCTATACCTGACAGCACAGTCCGCCACCTGCCCGCTTTCGACCTGGAAGGTCACCGCGGCGCCCGCGGACTGATGCCTGAGAATACCATCCCGGCCATGATCCGGGCGCTGGAATTAGGTGTGACCACGCTGGAAATGGACACGCACATCACCAAAGACAAGCAGGTGGTGTTGTCCCATGACCCGTACATCAATCACGAGCACGACCTTCTGCCCGATGGCAGCGAAATACCGGCTGCTGACAAGCATAAGTATGTGCTCTACCAGATGGATTATGCAACCATCAGGACTTTCGATGCGGGCTCCAAATTCTATGATAAGTTTCCGCAGCAAGAGAAACTGCCTACACACAAACCCCTCCTCTCCGACCTGATCGACTCGGTACAGGTATACCTGCAGCAGAACGACCTTCCGCAGGTATATTACAACATCGAAACAAAATCGAAACCGAGTGGCGACGACAAGTTACACCCTTCTCCGGAAGAGTTTGTGAACCTGCTGATGGGCGTGATCGAGGCGAAAGGTATAGCCGAGTGGGTGATCATCCAATCGTTTGATGTGCGCACGCTGCAGGTCCTGCATAAACGATACCCGCATATGAAAACTTCCCTGCTGGTTGAAAACGTGAAAGGACTGAACAAGAACCTGGAGGCACTGGGCTTTATACCTGATATCTACAGCCCTTATTATAAACTGATTACTCCAAAGCTGATCAAAGATTGTCATGCACAAGGTATGAAGGTTGTTCCCTGGACCATCAACGAGTTGCTGGAGATGCAGCTGTTAAAAGAGATGGGCGTAGACGGCCTGATCTCTGATTACCCGAACTTGTACCGGGAATTATGAAATGGTGGATTTATGTCGGAAATTAGCGTCATAATAAACCAAACTATTCTCAACCCGTGACTCAAAAAGCCATACTCTTAATAGCCAGTGCCTTCGGAGCACTTAGTGTAATGATCGGTGCTTTCGGCGCTCATGCCCTGGCGCCTATGCTGCGTGCCACTAACCGTGTCGAGACCTTTGAAACGGCCGTGAAATACCAGATGTACCATACCCTGGCGCTGCTGGCGGTGGGGCTGCTGCTGTTTAAAGTAGAACATCCGGCCCTGCAGGTTGCCGCCTGGGCTTTCCTGATCGGCATCCTTATTTTCTCCGGCTCGCTCTATACCTTGGTACTGACAGGTGTGACCTGGCTGGGTGCCATCACGCCACTCGGTGGTACGGCCTTGATCGTGGGCTGGGCTGCTCTGTTCTATGCTATTTTGAAAGCGCTTTAAGGTATAGAAAATCAATAAAACAGAAAGGCTCCCGGCAAATAACCGGGAGCCTTTCTGTTTTATGAAGGTATAGCAACTTACTGCGCTTTAGCGGCAGAAGTTGTTTTCTCTTTGATATTGGTCACGATGTAAACGTAGGTTGGTTCGCCTGTATTAGAATGGATCGTAATGGCTTTCTTCTGCTGGCCCATACGTCCGGCGCTGTTATACTTTGCTTTTACGAAACCGGTCTTGCCCGGCATTACGGCTTCTTTGGTCCAGTCAGGAGACGTACAGCCGCAGGTTACGTCCACGCGGTCAATGATGAGCGGCTGAGTGCCTGTGTTTGTGAAAGTGAAGGTATGCTCCACCACATCGCCCTGCGTGATCTCACCGAAATTATGCTCGGTCGACTCAAAAGAGATGGCAGGACCTGATTTGGCTTGTGCCTGCGGAGCCGCGGATTGCTTTGCAGGGCCTTGCTGCGCTACGGCACCACCGGCTACCAGTGCTGCCATTGCAAAAGACAGGATTAACTTTTTCATACGTATAAAGGGTTTAGCTATTGCTGTTACGATTTGTCTGTTGTTAAGTTCTAACGTTTTGGCAGACCATCCAAATATATCAGTCAACCAATAGTTGCTTGCTAAAGTTCAGCAGGTATAGCTCTTCTGACGAACGGGTGAGCGCCGTATAAAGCCAGCGGGCAAATTCCTCGTTCACCATATCATCCTTCAAAAAACCCTGGTCCACAAACACGGCTTTCCACTGACCACCCTGCGCTTTATGGCAGGTTAGGGCATAGGCAAACTTTACCTGCAATGCGTTCAGGTAAGGGTTCTGCTTCATTTCTTTGGAGCGCTCCCGCTTGTTTTTGATGTCCGCGTAATCCTGCAGCACCGCATCATACAGTTTCTTATTCTGGTCAGCGGGTAAGGCTGGCGCATCGGTGTACAAAGTATCAAGCATGATCTTCACTTCCAGCTCTTCTTCCTCCGGATAGTCTACAAAACGCACCCGCACATCGGCAAAGCGGAGGTCGTACATGTCCTCATACCGGATGATCTTGGTGATCTCGACAAAGTCGCCGTTGGCCATAAAGCCGATGTTAGACTCTTTTGGCAGCCAGAAATAGTTGTTGCGCACGATCATCAGGTAATCCCCCACCCCAATCTCGTCCTCCGAGAAAAAGATTTGGCGACGGATGTGCTGGTTGTACAGGTTGGCTGATTTGTTAGAGCGGCAGATCACGATGGAGTTCTCGACCCCGAACTTATCATACGCGTAGCGTAGGCCGTCCTCGAGCTTTTCGCCTGTCATGCGGTAAATGTCGCGCCAGCCTTTGGTATGCAGTTTTATCTCAGGCTTGTCGCTTAGCAGTTGGTCACGCAGCTGCGTAGCATTCATCAATATTCCCGAGGCCTCCGCCTGTCGCATGACCTGGCGCAGTTCCAGCTCGTGTACCTGGCAACGGAAGTTCTGCTTTAGGTAATCGCCATTAAGTGCCGGGCTCAGCGCCTGGTTAACCGGGGGCAACTGGGCCGTATCACCTATCAGCAGCAGTTTGTTACTCTTGTTCTCAAACACGTAGCCCATCAGGTCCCGCAGCAAACCATTCTGCCCAAAGCCACTGTCATCTGAGATCATGGAGGACTCATCCACGATGTAAAAAGTCTTGTCCGCTTTGTTGGGCATACGGGTGAAGGCCAGTCCTTCGGAATAAGGATTAGCCGTTTGCCGGTAGATCTTTTTGTGAATGGTAAACGCCTTGCGGCCGCTGTACGAGGCCATCACTTTGGCAGCACGGCCTGTCGGGGCCAGCAGCACATACTTATACCCGAAGGTGCGGAGAATTTTCACCAGCGAGGTAACGACCGTGGTCTTGCCTGTACCGGCATAGCCTTTCAGCAGGAACACCGATTTCTCGGCTTCGGTGTCCATTATAAATTCGTCAAGCCTGGCAAAAAGCCGTGCCTGGTCCTGGGTAGGCTCAAACGGAAAACTTGTTCTAAGTGCCTCTACTGGACGCATGAGTTAAATTATTGAGTGAATTAGTGATTGAGTTGATGAATGAGATTGGCTGGTTTGAAATTTTAAATTTGGTGACTCACAGAGGATATCCTCGTGTAGATTAATTTTTGAATGTGAATAATATTCAGCCTCGCTCCTTCTGCTCAAGCAACCTACTATCTGGTCAACCCTTAAACTTTCAAACGCTTTAACCCCTCAACTCCTCGGGTGCGATGTTAGCCATAGAGGCGCTGGCTTTGGCGATCAGGAGCGGTTCCTGGCCTCCTTTTACTACGTATACCTCGGCCTCGCAGAAATTAAGTTTACGCCCCTGCTTCAGCACGTAGCCTTTAGCGAGTAGCTTCTCGCCCACACCTGGGTGGAAATAGGATACCTTGATTTCGGCTGTGACCACATGGTGGCCCTTCGGAACCAGGCTAACGGCAGCAAAGCCCGCCACAATATCGGCCAGCGTCGCGATAACGCCGCCGTGCGCGAAGCCTTTGTGCTGCTTGTGCTTCTGCTCCAACAGCATTTCGCCCTCTACCCTGCCCACTTCTATTTTGGTTACTTCAAAGCCCATGAGCTTCATAAACTCCTGGCGCTCCAGTTTTTCTTTTATATCTGCCCGAAATTCGGGGTTATAGGTCTGAATCATTTTGTAAATTTACCACCTATACCCCGCTATCGCAAACATGAACACACTAAACCCCAATGCCGCCGCCTATGCCGGTAAAGTAAGGCTGCGCGTGTGCGGCATTTGCCTGCAGGACGATAAACTCTTGCTCGTGCGCCACCAGCCAACGCTCAACAATGCCTCTTTCTGGGCGTCGCCCGGTGGCGGACTGCAGTATGGTGAAACCGTTGAAGCCTGTTTGGTGCGGGAAGTGCTGGAAGAAACCGGCTTGCGGACGAAGGTAAAGCGTTTCCTGTTTGTCAATGAATTTCTGGAGGAGCCGCTTCAGGCCGTTGAGCTTTTTTTTGAGCTGGAGCTAACCGGCGGCCAGCTGATGACAGGTATAGATCCAGAAGCGCGTGCCGATCAGCAGCTGATCGAAGAGGTTGCTTTTCTGAGTCTGAACGAAATCCGGCAGATTCCTTTGGCAGACAAACACCGTATACTCCATTACCTATTCTCGCTGGACGATCTGTTCGGATTGCCACATCACTTTATGCAGAAATGATCATTTTACTATATTTTTAGTATACTTGCATAGCACAATATAGCATTACCTGGAGCTCCTATACCTTGAATACCATCAACACGCACTTTCGGCTGTCTTACCAACTACAGGACGAAGCTTTTCAGCTTTCGCAGGCGGGCAATTGCAACCTGTACATTGCTATCAGTTCCAAAGCCATGCGTCTGGCTGTAGCGGATGTGGAGCGCAACAAGTTTGTGGCGCTAGAAGATTATGAATTGATCACAGTTTTTACACCGCTCCAGATTGCCGAACAACTGCGCCTGATCGCTGACCAAAGCCCCATCCTGCAGGAGCAGCGCTGGCTGGACATTCGCATCAGCGTCGGCAACCAGTTCTTCACACTCGTGCCGGAAACCCTCTTTGACCCGGCCCACCAGGAAGATTACCTGCGTCTGCACAGCACCCTCGACCCACAGCACCACGTCATCCTTCACAATCGCACGTTCGGCCTGGAGGCGGTAAATATCTTTGCAATCGATGGTGTACTCTACCGCATGGTTCAGAGCCTGTTCCCGGAACGTAATGTCCGGTTCACGCACCAGACCAGCACCCTGATCAAAAGCCTGCTGCACCAGACGGACCGTAAGGCTGGCCGAACCATGCACTTGTATGTGGAGCGGAATTATGTGACAGTGCTGGTCATAGACGAAAATGGCTTGCAGTTCTGCAATGTGTTCCATTACCTGAGCCCGGAGGACTTCATCTACTTTGTTGTTTTTGTGATGCAGGAGCAGAAGATGAATCCCGAGCAGGAAACCATCACTGTCTGGGGCGACATCACCCCAGACTCTAGCCTCTTCAACATGCTCAAAAAGTATATCAGGCAGGTAAAATTAGGCAAGCGGCCTACCGACGTAGGCTACAGCTACAAGTTCGACGACCTGTTTGATCATCGCTACTTTGAGCTCTTTAGCTTACATTTCTGCGAGTGAGTGAGTTAGTGAATGAGTGATTGATGATTGTTATATTGCTAAATGGTTAAATTGGTAAACGATCTCCATATCATTCCGAAAATTAGATGCTTCCTTCACTACGCGAGCTTTTTAACACCGAAACCCAGGTAGCTTCAAGATATAACCACTAACTATTAACAATTCAACCTTCAGCCAATTCACTCAATCACTCATTCGCTAACTCACTCATTAAAAAATGAAAAGAACCGCCATTTTTCCCGGATCGTTTGACCCTTTTACCAATGGCCACCTGGACGTGGTATTGCGTGGTTCTAAAATGTTTGATGAGATCATTATTGCTATCGGCAATAACAGTAGCAAGCAACGCTACATTCCGGTTGAGAAAATGGTGGAAGTGATAAACGAGGTGTTCAGGGACCAGCCTCACATCAAGGCGCAAGCATACAAAGGGCTGACGGCAGAGTTTGCCCGGGAAGTGGGTGCTACTTTTTTGCTGCGTGGGCTGCGCAATACGACAGACTTCGAATACGAAAACACGATCGCACAAGCCAACCGCCACATCAATCCGGAACTGGAGACAGTGTTTCTGATCACCTCACCGGCATTGGCGGCTATCAGTTCCACCATCATCCGCGAGATTCACCGTTTCGGGGGCAACGTAGATGATTTTATACCTTTCCGGATTTCAGAGATTGGAGATATTCCCGCACAATAAAGGCGATGGAGGTATAGGCTTTGGGTAGCACTTCCATGGCCTCTTCCGGCGTCATCCAGCGCACTTCTTCGATAAATTCCTCTGCCTGCGGCTTCATCAGGCTGTCATCGGTACACTGCATCAGGTACCAGCTTGTTTTCTTGAGTATCTTTTTGCCCTTAAAGGCATATGAATGCCAGGTTTTTGGGAGCTTACTCAACACCTCTACCGTGATGTTGCACTCCTCCTCAACTTCGCGTATAGCCCCATCCTGCGACTTCTCCCCTTTGTCCAGCTTCCCTTTTGGCAGGTCCCACACGCCCAGGCGATAAATCATCAGGACCTTGCCATCTTTCAGCACCAGTCCGCCACCGGCCTTTACGATCTTGAACTGATCCTTTAGGTGCTCGATCAGCTGCTTTTTCTTATTCGCTACCAGAGTAAGTGAGTTCAGCTTTTTCAGCTTTTTTACTTCCATCAACCTGATAATTCGATCAATCAACAGCGAATCAGCCCGTTTGATCATCACATCCCCTACCAGATCCTTGGACGTGAAGTGGTTGTCGGCATCGAGCACCAGGTCATAGTGATGACGGTATACCTTCTCATTTGACTTTTTGATGATAAGCGGAATATCGTTAATAAAAACGTTCATAGGGAAAGGTGCTCGTGTATCAGGCTTGAAATTAACACAAATCAATCAATATTTCGATGTAAAGAAAGTACAGGGCGCTAAAAAGGGGAAATATTTCTTAAATTCGGCCATGGATAATCAGACGACAGCACACCAGGTAGCCTCTTTCCTGCTGGAAACGGAGGCCGTGAAATTAAGACCAGAGCAGCCCTTTAAATGGAGCTCCGGCTGGAATTCGCCCATTTACTGCGACAACCGCGTAACCTTATCCTTCCCGTACATCCGGAGCTATATCAAGCAGCAGCTGGCTGACCTGATCAGGCAAAACTTTCCGGAGGCCGAAGCCATAGCAGGCGTGGCCACGGCAGGTATAGCGCAGGGTGTACTGGTGGCCGATCTGCTCGAAATGCCCTTCCTGTATGTACGTCCCCAACCGAAAAGTCATGGTATGGCCAACCAGATTGAAGGTAAATTAATTTCGGGTCAGAAAGTGGTGATGGTGGAGGACCTGATCTCGACAGGCGGCAGTTCGCTGAAGGCGGCTGAAGCTGTGCGGTCTGCGGGCGGGAATGTGATCGGTATGGCAGCCATTTTCACATATGGCTTTACGGTGGCAGAAAACAATTTTAAAGAAGCAGGTATACCATTGCACTCCCTGAGCGATTATCAGGCACTGACCAAAGCGGCCCTACAAAACGGCTATATCCCGGAGTCGGCCCTACCAACGCTGGCTGAATGGCGCCAATCACCGGAAACCTGGAAGGTATAAGCAACCAAGATAATATGAAGATAGGCCTCCTCTCTGACACGCACGACTACGTTGACGATCAAATCCTGCGCCTGCTGGGCGACCGGGACGAGATCTGGCATGCCGGCGATTTCGGCACAGCCCGGGTGGCGGAGCGTCTCAGCGAGGTGGCCCCCCTCCGGGGCGTGTATGGCAACATCGACGGGCAGGACATACGGGTGCTATATCCAAAGGTGCTGCGCTTCGAGGCCAACGGGCTGGACGTGCTCATGACACACATCGGGGGCTATCCGGGTAAGTACCATCCGGATATCAGGGATCAGATCAAGGCAAACCCTCCCGGACTCTTCATTACCGGTCACTCGCACATCCTGAAAGTGATGCCGGACAAAAGCCTGAACAACATGCTACACATCAATCCGGGTGCAACTGGCATGCACGGCTTTCACAAAGTACGCACGATGGTACGCTTCACGATAGAGGCGGGAATGGTGCGCGACCTGCAGGTGATCGAACTGGGCAAAAGGGCATAAAAAAAGCGTGCCTGCGGGTGCAAGCACACTTTGAAGTCTTCGAAAAACCCACCACCCGCAGCTTTCACAGCGTTGGCAGGCAGATGGTTTTACTTTGCCGTAAAAGACTACTCAGCAGAAGCTTCTTCTTCCTTCTTGTTCTTTGGCGCTTCACCGAACTGAGCACGCAGCTCGTCCATGTCCACGTTCTTGATAACTGGCGTCAAAAGCAATTGCTTAATTCTGGCAACCTTGTTGTTTGCTCTTGCCTTATTCTTACGGTCTTTTCTTTTAAGTCTAGTAACTCCCATCGTTGCAAAATTTAAATTTGAAGGGCAAAAGTAAGTTATTATTTTTACAAAGTAAAGTAAATCTAGCATCAAATTCGATATGAACATAACAGACCTCCGTTCCGACACCGTTACCAGGCCCACTCCTGACATGCTGCAGGCGATGTTCGCCGCCCAGGTTGGCGACGACGTGTACGAAGAAGACCCGACCATAAATGCGCTGGAGCAGAAAGCAGCTACCCTCTTTGGTTTGGATGCCGGTCTTTTCTGCCCTTCCGGCACTATGACCAACCAGATCGCCATCAAGGCACATACCGAGCCGATGACCGAAGTGATCTGTGACATCACGGCGCACATCTACCAGTATGAAGGAGGCGGCATCATGTTCAACTCCGGCGCCTCTGTGGCACTGGTTCATGGCGAACGCGGCAAAATGACGCCTGCTCAGGTAGAGGCGCACATCCGTCAGGACAATATCCACTACCCTCCTACCCGCCTGGTGGCTTTGGAGAACACCTGCAACAAAGGCGGCGGTTCCTTCTATACCTTGCCTGAAATTGCTGCCATTTCGGAGGTATGCAAGCGACACAACATCGCCCTGCACCTGGATGGTGCCCGTGTGTTCAACGCGCTGGTAGCTTCGGGAGAGAATCCGCAGGAGTATGGCAAGTACTTCGACAGCATATCCATCTGTCTTTCCAAGGGACTGGGCGCGCCGGTAGGCTCCCTGTTGCTTGGCAAAAAAGACTTCATCAAAAAGTCGCGTCGTATCCGTAAAGTACTGGGTGGCGGCATTCGTCAGGGCGGTTACCTTGCTGCAGCTGGCATTTATGCACTCGATCACCATGTAGAGCGCCTAGCCGAAGATCATGCGAAAGCAAAGCAGTTAGAGACTGTTCTAAACGAGGCGGATTATGTCGAGTATGTGCTCCCTGTTCAGACCAACATCGTCATTTTCAAACTCAACGACAGGTATAAGGATGCAGATTTTGTAGCGGCGCTGGCCGAAAACAACATCCGGGCATCCAGTTTCGGGCCACAAATGGTACGCTTCGTAACCCACCTGGATGTGAGCGACGAAATGCTGCAGCATGTGCTGCAGGTCCTGCACTCGCTTAACAAAAAACAAGTAGAGGTATAGCCACTGGCTATACCTTCTTTTATACCTATACCTGCTAAAATCCGATCATGACAGAAAATAATTTCCCTGACTTTCCGGCTTCCGAGGTGATGGCTGTGTTCTCAAAAGATCCGATACTGGTAGGTATAGTCGGCCGGGGAAAGCCTCTGGAATCTTCAAGATCAGAAGACGTTTATTTTAAACTGCTCAGTGCCATCGTCTCGCAGCAACTCAGCACCAAAGCCGCCGCCACCATCTTTACGCGCTTCCGGGATATTTTCCCAGATCGCTACCCGCACCCGCACATGGTACTCGCAACGCCGGATGAAACGCTGCGAGGTGCCGGGCTCTCCTTTCAGAAGATCGGGTATGTGCGGAACGTAGCGGCTTTTGCGCAGGGCGGGAACTTAGAACATGCGGTGATTGACGCCATGGAGGATGAAGCATTGATCCAGCACCTCACCCACATCAAGGGTGTCGGCCGTTGGACGGTAGAAATGCTGCTGATGTTTGCATTGGAAAGGCCGGATGTAATGCCAGTTGATGACCTGGGTATTCAGAATGCCATGAAACGGCACTATAGCCTGGAGGAAAGCGGTAAAGCACTCAAAGCCAGGATGCTCGAAATTGCAGAGAACTGGCGGCCTTACCGTACCATTGCCTGCAAATATCTGTGGCAGTCGCTGGACAATATGCCTACCTAAAACCTGAATGATCATAGGTGCTTCTGGACTTGTTAGGTATACACGTTGTCCCACACAGATTCAATCACCCATTTGTATAGTGAGTTTTGCCTTACCAACAGACGAAACAATTAACCACGTTGCTTCATATATTAACTAAAGATCACAACATTCATTTACCAACAACGATATAAAACTAACTTTTACTTTAGACTTAGTTTATATCGAAACGATGGCACACAAATCCGCTGCTGACTTGGTGAATGAGGCCAAACAGCAAATCGAAAACCTTTCGCCTGACCAGGTCGAAAAAGAAATTTCAAAGGGAAATGCTACAGTGATTGACATTCGCGAGAGCGATGAACTGCAGCAAAATGGTAAGATTGCAGGCTCTGTACATGCTCCGCGCGGCATGCTGGAGTTCTACGCCGATTCCTCTTTGCCCTACCATCGCCCGGAGTTTGACAAAAACAAGCGCCTCATTCTGCACTGCGCTTCCGGCGGACGTTCGGCCCTGGCAACGGCTACGTTAAAGCAGATGGGCTATGAAAATGTTGCTCATATGGATGGTGGCTTCAAAGCCTGGAAGGAGGCAGGGAAACCAGTAGCTTGATGAGGTAGCAAAAAAACACCTGCTGCTATACCTACCTTACTTTTGCTCGCTTCACCAAGTAACTGTACAGCACCTTGTCGAACGGCTCGCTGATATCCACTGGCACAAAATCTATCTTGTACTGGCCGCATTTCAGCTCAAGTTCGCGCTTGTAGTTGGCAACGGCATTGCGGTAATGCTCCTTCACCTGCGAGGGCTGCAGCTTCAACTCCTGTCCTGTCTCCACATCCACAAACACGTAAGGTCGTTCGGCAAAGTCAAATTCCTCTTCGGTGCGGCGGTCCATCACATGGAAGATCAACACTTCGTGTTTTTGGTGCTTGAGGTGCTGCAGGGCGGCAAAAATGGCATCACTGTTTTCGTGCTGGCCCAGCATATCACTCAAAATAACAACCAGTGAGCGCTTCGGAATCTGCTGAGCAATCTGGTGAATGACGGAAGCCACATCGGTCTGGGCGCGTGCTGGGGCCTCTTCCAGCTGTTTCTGGAGCAGCAACAACAAGGTATGCAGATGCGAAGCGGTGGAACGGACAGGCGTTTGATGACGGATGCTGTCAGCGAAGGTCACCAGCCCAACGGCATCGCGCTGTTTGCGCAATAGGGTGGCAAGAGCAGCCGCGCAGAGTATGCTGAAGGTCAGTTTCCCGTTGTTCTCCACCGGATAATACATGGAAGGGGAAACGTCGAGCAGGATGTGGCAGCGCAAATTGGTCTCTTCCTCAAAGCGCTTCACAAACAGCTTGTCGGTGCGGGCGTATACCTTCCAGTCGATGTGGCGGGTGCTTTCGCCGCTGTTATAGAGGCGGTGCTCCGAGAATTCCACCGAAAAACCATGGTAAGGCGACTGGTGCAGCCCGGTGATAAAACCCTCTACCAGCTGCTTAGCCAGAAATTCCATGTTCTCGAATTTTTGGACATCGGCTAAGGTGAGCGGCTTCTTCATACAGGTATAGGGCTTATTTTTTTCCGGTCGGCTTTATCTCAGAAACGACAGTCGTCATTTCGGGTTGCCCGTCATCCGGAACTTCGTGCAACTGAACTGAGGCGATTCCCTCCCGGATCAACTCGATCTCCTGAGCGGCTGCCCTCGAAAGGTCAATGATACGATGCCGGCTATGGGCCATGCGATCGTTAATGCGCACGATCACTTTTTTGCCGTTCCGCACATTGGTTACCTGTATATAGGTATTAAATGGCAAGGTAGCGTGGGCGGCTGTCAGCTGCGTTTTATCATAGCGTTCGCCGTTGGCTGTCCGGTGTCCGTGCATGCGGTCGGCGTAGTAAGAGGCCTTGCCGTCAGCAGAATACAGCGCTGTGTTAGGGCTGAAAGAAAAGAGAAATACTAGTATAAGTGAAAGAAAATTCATACTATACTATATATGGTCCGGTGACAAATATAGAATTTATTCTCTGCAGGGCTGCAAAATGACCGAATTTTAAATTCAAAAATTTTTATATATCAGAACAATATGTTAGCTTTAGGTTCAGAAAGTTGAATTTAACGTCTATAACACGGTGGAAGAGAACAACGACAAAGCAGAAATTTATTCCCAAAGGGTAAGAGCAGGGAAGAGAACGTATTTCTTTGATGTGAAATCAACTCGCTCAAATGACTTCTATGTGACCATCACAGAGAGCAAGCGCAAGTTTAAGGATGATGAGTTCTCGTACGAGAAACACAAGATCTTCCTTTACAAAGAGGACTTCGTGAAGTTCATGGAAGCATTACAGGGCACAATCGATCATGTTAAATCTGAACTTTTGACAGAAGAGGCGCTTGCCGCTCTCGAGAACCCAACCGAAACCGAGGCGACTCCTATACCGGTGGCCGCAGCCGAGGTATCTTTTGATGAAGAATTGAAGTGGGAATAGTTTCCACGTTTTAGTTTAGCGACTGAGAGCCCGTGTTTCAAGCACGGGCTTTTTTTATACCCCCACCCCCTACTTTAAACTTGCTGAAATTTCGTACCTTTGCACCCTGATATAAAACAAGATAAAGATAAATGGGACTAAGATGCGGAATCGTGGGACTGCCAAACGTGGGCAAATCCACTTTGTTCAACGCCATTTCGAATGCCAAGGCAGAGTCTGCCAACTACCCTTTCTGTACCATCGAACCAAACGTGGGTGTTATCACGGTGCCTGATGAGCGCCTGCAGATCCTGGAAGAACTGGTAAACCCACAGCGCGTGTTGCCAACGGTGATCGAGTTTGTGGATATTGCCGGCCTCGTAAAAGGAGCCAGCAAAGGCGAAGGACTTGGTAACAAGTTCCTGGCCAATATCCGCGAGGTAGATGCCATCATTCACGTGGTGCGTTGCTTCGAAGACCCGAACATCGTGCACGTAGCCGGCAAAGTAGATCCGATCTCTGATAAAGAGATCATCGATACCGAGCTTCAACTGAAAGACCTGGAGTCGATCGAGAAGATGATGATCAAGGTACAGCGCTCCGCAAAAGCAGGTGATGCAAAAGCGAAGAAAGAGCTGGCCAGCCTCGAAAAATATAAGAACCATCTGGAGCAGGGCCTGAACGCCCGTAGCCTCGAGGCTACTGAAGACGACAAGGAAACAGTTAGCGAACTGAACCTGCTCACTGACAAGCCGGTGATCTATGCTGCCAACGTGGACGAAAACTCCATGAACGATGGCAACGAATTCTCCAAAGCTTTGGCAGAACACGTGAAAAACGAGAATGCTCAGGTTGTGTTGATCTCTGCCTCCATTGAAGCACAGATCGCAGAACTGACAGATCCGGAAGAAAAAGAAATGTTCCTGGCTGAGTACGGTTTGAAAGAGTCTGGCCTGAACAAGCTGATCCGCGCGTCTTATGAGTTACTTGACCTGATCACTTATTTTACCGCTGGTGTAAAAGAAGTTCGTGCTTGGACAATCGGTAAAGGCTGGAAAGCCCCTGCCGCTGCGGGTGTTATCCACTCCGACTTCGAGAAAGGCTTTATCCGTGCAGAAGTCATCAAACTAAAGGATTACCAGGAGTACAAGTCCGAAGCAAAAATCAAAGAGGCCGGTAAAATGGCAGTAGAGGGCAAAGATTATGTTGTACAGGACGGTGACATCATGCACTTCCGCTTCAACGTATAGCGTTTAAGACATACTATCAACTAAAAAGGCGGGAGTGATCCCGCCTTTTTAGTTGATAGTCACTGAAGCTAGCCATATAAGAAGGGCTTATAGCAGGCTAACCTCAGATCGTATCAGTCTATTGTCATGTTCAAAGGTATAGCGCCCACACCTTTTCCGAAATACCCACAACTGGGTATTTATGTAGAGACTTTATCGGTTGTTGAACAAGACCTCTTCATACCCTATCAGAAGGTCGGCACGGGAACCCGGCGGACGGTAGTAGATCAGTATATCGTAGGAGTTGCCTGTAGCAAAATGGCTTCCCTCAAAGTAACTGGCGTCTGCTGCCTGCCCCTTTGATGGCCTTAGCGCATAGAAGTAATTGTAATACCCCTGCTTCAGGAGCAGTCTGCCTTTGTACGCCTGTTGCTCATGGTCGTAGCGCATCCGGCTCTCATCGCTTAGCAGCCAATCGGTCATGCCGCCCTGTATAAACACCTCTCCCTGCTCCTCGCCTGTCTTCAGTTCAAAGTCTACCCAGGTATAGTCGGCATTCACAACGGAGTTACCATACTCCCTGTTGCCATACAGCATTTTGCCGTCAGCATCCGGGTCCTGGCTGTAGGCTAACCCGGCACGGCTACGCTCCGGCTGAAGCTGAATATGCACCGGCACTGCCTCCAGGTTAATCTGTTCTATACCTAGCCCTTTGAAGCGGATACTGCGGGAATCAAATGAACGGAACTCGCTCAAGCCGAGAAAATGGTCCTTGGCTTCGAAGAACACATACTCCAGGCGGCGCTGGTCGTCACGCACAAAAGCTGGCTTCGGGTATACCTTGGCATTGTCCCAGCGGTGGTTCTGTCGCATCACTGCTTTTACTTCCTGCGCTGGATTTACCAACCCATAATCCTTGTAGAATACATTAAAATCAACCGGCTGGCGTGCAGCCCTTCCCTCCGGCCCGGTTGGCGCGCCTAGTTTGGCTGTCACTGCTACCAAATTCTGGTATACCAGTATACGCCTGGTCAACAGCAGATTGCCTCCCTCCTCACTAACCTGCAGCACATAATTTCCGCTAAGCTTCACGCGCGGCACCCGAAAACGATAGTGCACGTACGGCACCCGGGTGTTGATCGAGTTCTGCACGTCGGTAATAAAAAACTCGTTGAAGTCGTGTAGAAACTGTGCGTCATTCAGACCGGAAGGAGTCCAGTCGGCGTTGCAATGCACGAGTTTGGCCACCAATCGCTGCGGACCGGCATTCAGGCGGTCAAATTCGAGCAGGATGGGTTGCTCCTGGCCTATGGAAACAACGGCCGGCTCCAACACGGCTTCCGGCCCTCCGGTGCCCCGGTAGCACTGCACTGAGCGTATGCTGGTATCGTACACAAAGTCTTCGTAGCGTACAGACTGTTGTGTCGTCGTACTGCCCGATGTGGCGTAGCCTTGCTGCTCGAGCGGAACACAAGCCGCCAATCCCAGGCATATAGAAGCAAGCGCTAAGGCATTGCTGAACTTACTTAAGCAGACCATTCGGTAGTATCAGTTGAATTGGGTTTATTTTCCGTCCTACAAAAAGCATAGCCGAAGATAGGAATTTTTGAACAAAGCTGCAGGTACTACGTAATGCAGCATTGTATTTTCCTTTAATTCACTGCAAATCAATTGCTTATCACGTTTATGAATTAACGCAAAATGAACACCCCTTCTATATGATAAAAGTTCTACTGGCCGGCGCAACAGGGCACCTGGGGAGGCATATTTTCCGGGAGCTGAAACAACAGGGATATGAAGTGCGTGTATTGGCGCGCAATCTGAAAAAAGCACAATCCCTTTTCCCTGATCCGGAAGAGCTCGTGCTCGCCGATGCGACTAGGCCACAAGAACTGGAAGGTTGTTGCACGGAAGTAGAGGTGGTGGTATCAGCACTTGGCAAAAATCTGAGCCTCCGTCACACCGGCAGCGGTTCTTTTCATGACATTAATTACAAAGCAAATCTACATCTGCTCAAAGAAGCAGAAAAGGCAGGTGTGAAGCAATTCATTTATGTGTCTGCCTTTGGAGCCGGCCAATTTCCGCAGCTTGCCTATTTTAAGGCACATGCCAATTTTGAGAAAGCATTGCAACACAGTTCAATCACTCACACGATTCTTAAGCCCGTTGCACTGTTTTCTATGCTGGAGGAAATGGCGATCAAGGCGCGCAAAGGACAAATCGGGCAGCTGGGCCAGGGCGACAAACTCATTAACCCAATCTACGATGGCGATCTGGCCAGCATCGCCATTTCCTGCATCGGAAAACCAAGCCAGACCCTTGAACTGGGCGGACCTGTCACCTATACCCGACAGGAGCTGGCGCAGCTGGTGTGTGAAGCAGCCAGCTATAATGGCCGGGTTACTGAAATCCCTTTCGACTACGTGGAAACACTTCTACCTTTTGTGCGTTTGCTCAGCAGAAACCTATATGACAAACTCGCTTTTATGACATCCGTCAGCAAAGTAGACTGTGTAGCACCAGCACTGGGCCAGTTTAGTTTAGAAGCCTATTTTGAATTGGAACCCCAGTTAAGCAGTTAAAGTAGCAGGAAAGGGCAGAATTTACTAGTTATAAATGAACCAGTTAGCCGGTAATGGCCTTCTTATACAATAAAAAGTATGGGTGACTGTTTGCAAAATAAAAGCAACACGCTATATTTGCATCACAATACGACAGAATGGTCCGTTCGTCTAGGGGTTAGGACTCCAGATTTTCATTCTGGCAACAGGGGTTCGATTCCCCTACGGACTACTAAGAAGCCGCTTCAGGTAAAACTGAAGCGGCTTTTTTTATGAGGCTGACCTTCAGTAAATGTTACATTTATAAAGATTCATCTTTACCATTTGCCTGCAGAAATTCTCCTGCGGTCATACCTGTCTGGGTTTTGAAAAAACGCATCAGGTGATTAGGTTCAGGGAAATTGAGTTCATAGGCAATCTCACTGAGGGTAAGTTTGGAATGAAAAAGAAAGTTCTTTATTTCGAGCAGCAGCCTTTGCTTGAGAAGGTGTTTGGCCGTGACATTGAATTGCTCTTTTACCGCTTTGTTCAGAGAAACCCGCGTGATGCCCAGCATGTCAGCATAGTAGCTCACACGCTGCTTATGCTTTATATTCATCTCAACCAACCGCTTGAATTGAAAGGCATAATGGTCATTGTCCCTTTCCATTTTTAGTTGGTTAACGACAGCATATTCCCTGTTCAGCTTCTGTAAAATGTAATAGAGCAGCGACCGTATGATGTGTCCGCTGTCGGCCTTGGGATTTACAAGCTCTGATTTAATTTCGGTCAAAAGTGTACAGAAGCTTTGAATTGTTTCTTTTCCGACATCCATCTTCAGCGGATAATCCAGCTGGTAGAAGTACAACAAGCGATAGGCAAATAACTTATCAGCAAAAAAGTCGTTCAGCAAATCCTCCTGGAAAAGGAGTATGGTAAAATCTTGTTCGCCCTCTTCGAAATGCCACTGCCTTTTCTGGTATGGAGAAAGGAAAATGACGCTGTTACCAGTCAATTCGATTTGATGGTCATTCAACAAGAGTTTCCCCTTGGCCTTCTTAAAGAAAACGACCTCAAAAAAATCTGTGTTAAACGGTACTTTCTTTAAATAGTCGCTGTCAGCACTTTTAAAGTGAAGTACGTTCAAGAGTACTTCTACGCCACATTCCGTCTTAAGAAATTTAAGGGTTTCCATAAGCTTACCAATGCTATACCTTGGCACAAAAGGTAGCATATTCTGTTCATGAAAATGCTACGACCAAGATAGCTCTATACCTTGACCCCAAGGATAGGCTGATATGCAATTTACAGAAAATGAACATCTAAAACCCTATCTACCGGTCGGCTCTTGATGCCTTCTACCAATGGTTGAAGCTGTTGGCCTATATCGTCAGGTATAAATTAGTTTAAATGAAATATAGTAAAATAATGCCCTTATCAAAATGGTAGTATTCAGGCCATTCCTGATTCAAGTGCACCTCTTCTGCATGGGTAATTTTGCAACAGATTTTTGAAACTATAGGAATTAACTTAAGAAATGAATGATAAGAATACCCCGAAAGGAGAACAACTTGCTATTTCTCAACCAGTAACAAAAAGAGGGAATGCGCCTGTCCCAGTGTCTTTGCTCGATTTTGCCATTACAGAAAAAGGCTATTCTGCCATAGAAACTATACAAAACAGCATAGAACTGGCAAAGCTTGCTGACAGCCGGGGATTTGCCCGCTTTTGGGTAGCTGAACACCATTCTATGCCGGCCATTTCTGTTTCTTCACCAGCGGTGATGCTCTCCAGGCCAAAGGCAAAAACAAAATGTACTTATGGACAGACTCGAGCTGTAATCATCAATATTACCCTAAACAGGGATTTAACGAGGTTCTTAGTGTTGCTAATGCCAATGCTAACATAGTTGAGGAAGATTACCAGACATTGTTTTACTGCAGGAAAATTTAATACATAATGCTTTACCTGAATATCTGCCAACAGGTATTCAATTAAAATAAAAAAACTTCCCGCCATATACCTGGCAGGAAGTTTTTTTCCTCAATCTGAAATGTTTCTTAGGCTGAAAGGAATTCCTACGCATTCTTGACGTTAGCATAAAAGAAGGAAAGAGCGCTTAAAAATGCGTGATGTACGTCGTCTGCCTTAACCAGTTTTCCATTGATCTCCTGATCGCGGGAAGCACAGGCATCACCGATTACCGTACACTCAAATCCAAAGTCTTTTGCAGCTCTTGTTGTTGCATCAACGCACATGTGTGTCATCATACCTGTCACCACCACTTCAGTTACCTTATTGGCCTTCAGATACTCCAGTAGGTCTGTATCCCTGAAGCTATTCGGATAATACTTTTTAACAAGCTTTTCTCCTTCAAGTGGTTTTACGTTTTCATGTATCTCTACGCCCTTTGTATCCGGTTGAAAAAAAGGCATGTTAACATCAGCTGCAAAATGCTGGATATGTGCGATTGGCAGGTTGTTTTCTCTGAAGTGATCGATCATTTTACGGGCTTTCAGGCTCGCTTCTACCGGTCCTTCCAGTTCCCAAGCTCCATTTTCAAAATAATCGTTCTGTATGTCTATGACAAGCAATGCTTTCTTACTCATAATGTTTCTGTTTTAATAAGCTGAATGATAATGCAAAATTACCTCGTTGCTTGTACAGAACTTATACCATATTGTGGCTTATACCTATCAATTTGATAAACAGAAACAGTTTCCTTGTGATATAATCAATGCCTTCAAATTCAATGATTCCCTTACCTACATTTGCAAGCATGATTAACCTTGATGAATGATTGTCCAGTTAGAATCGAACAAACAAGCTTCTCTTGTTGAGCTCCGCGCAACCTGCAGGTATAGGCACCATAACAACACTCCGGCAAGTTTAACTTCTATCTGGGAGTGCGTTACGTTAGGTTCTTGATAAAGGAAGTACCCTCCTTCAGCTCATTGGCCAGTTGCTGTATGGTGGTGTTCTGAAACACATCCCGCAGGGACTCACGTGCTACTTTAAATTTATCATGCATGGGGCATGGGTGAGTCTCAGAGCATTTTTTCAAACCTAGTCCGCATTCCCAGAAAACGGCCATTCCGTCTATGGCATTCACAATATTGATAACAGGCTGCTCCAGTTGGTATTCTTCGATAAAAAATCCACCATAGGGTCCTTTTAATGAAGTAATGATCCGGTGCTTGTTGAGGATTTGTAGAATTTTTGCAGTAAAGGCCTCGGGCGCGTCAACCTCTTTTGCTATTGCTTTCACATTCAGTTTAACCCCTTCTCCAGCTTTGGAGGCTATATAAACTGCTGCCCTGATACCATATTTGCACGACTTGGAAATCATAGTCTTTTCCCCATTTTAATAATCCTGCTACAAACATAAAGTATAAACCCTAAGATAAGACAGAAAACTTTGCGCACCGGCTTACGGTTCTAAGCTATACCTGATCGGAATGCTACTGCAGCCATTAGAAATATGTCATTGATCTTTCGGTCTTACTGGACGTTGATGAAATTTATCTGCGCATCGGCAGCTAAAACAACGAATGCCGAAAAGTCTTCCAAAACATGCAGGCTATGCGGCTCATTAGCTGGAATGAGCAAAGTTGAACCCAATTCCACTACAACTTCTCTTTCCTGAAGCTGAAGCATCGCTTTGCCTTCTTTGATAACCAGGAATGCATCTGATGTAGCATAATGCCGTGGCATCTCCTCTCCTTTAGCTAAGCTTACGCTCAAGACTTTGTAAGAAGCGTTGGCATGAATTTCTTTCATTTCCATTTCAACTTCATTAGCTCAAATACAAAAAATTATTTATACCAGCGTTATCTTATCTGTGCCCTTCAGCCCATCGATACGCCTTTCAAAGTTGGTTGCCATGATTAAAGCTCTTTTCTTCGCCTCCTCTGCCATCGGTCCTTCAAAGTAGGTATCTACAGTGCCGATGAAAAGGGAGAGCCAGCGTTCGAAGTGTTCTCCATCTACGGGCATGGTCGCATGCTTTGCAAACGGATTACCGGTATAGCCTTTTACCCCGAATAGCGCCGCGTTCCAGAAGGTATACATCTTTTCCAGGTGCGGCTTCCAATAGGTATTGAGTCTGAAAAGAAAAATGGGCGCCAGCAGCTCATCATTCCGTACCAGGGTATAGAACTCATCTACCAGTACTTTTATATCTTCCAGTCCGGTTATATCGTGTTTTTGTGTCATCTTTAAATTGCAAATTGTGTGATCAGGTAATACAATGCCCAGCCGCCAAAAAGGATGTGCAATATCCATACCCAGTTGGGTATACTTCGTGGCGTTTCACTGCCTTCTATCAGGAACACTTTCTGATCGCCTTTGCCATAGGCACTCACCATGATGGGTAGCACACCATCTACCACTTCATTCTCAGAAATGCCTTCCACGTTAATGTCCGGCCCGTTACGCACTACAAACGGAATTTTGCGGATGCCCTCCTTGCCGGACGGGTCTTTACTGACAATACGAAGGGTATGTTCTCCATCCACAAGTTTGCGGGTATCCAGCTCGAAGTTGATGGGCGATTTGAAGGAGCCTACCGGCTGCGGATCATCATCCACAAAAATTATTACAGAGCTCTTGTCTTCCATTCTATCAGAAATCTAACACGGTTCTTTTGATGTGGTCACTGCCTTTTTCACCCGGATGGACCAGCCATTTTATGCTAAAAAACAAACAAGACACCACAATTACCACTGTGGCCCAGACAAGGACATAGTCCCAGTCACTTTGCGGGCCGGCCCCGTGACTGATGCCCTGTAGCACCTTGGGCTGCTGCTTTTCACAAACCGGGCAGGCATAGGCTACCAAGCTAAAAAGTATACCGAGAACCGTTAGCAGGAATGTTTTCATAGGTAAATTCTTCTTTAATCTTTTGCTCGCCAGTAATTGTTTGCCTGTGCAATCGTTTGAAATTCTACCGCTATTACGTGAGCCGATGCAATCAACTGCGCTGTATCGGAAGCGTAAGCAGCTCGCAGCTGCTGCCGTATACCGGCATCCGGCTGAATAGCGCCAATAGATTTCCGGGACAACTTTATGGCAAGTTGCCGTCCTTCAAATGGCGTGGCAGTAATCAAACTTGGCAGGTAATCTTCTTCCTGGTTTTGCATAGGTATAGTTTTGCTGTTGATTTAAATTTTATATTTCCTTATTTCTTGGCTGTCTGTTCGAGCAGGTCCATAATTTTCTGGACTTCTTCTACCGGCACTTTGCGCGCGCTGTTGCCCCAGCTGGTGCGCTCGTGATTGATGATGGCGGCTACCTCCGCAGCTGATAACTTCATATTCGTGCCAATGGCCGGCATAGACGCAAACTCAGGACGGGCATCGTAACCGTTCATCACCACATCAATCAGCACCTCCAGGTTATCGTCTAGTGCAATCTGGCTTCCTTTCAGGGGCGGAAAGGCTCCTTTCAGGCCCTCGCCGCTGGCCTGGTGGCAGCTCTGGCAGTTGGCCGCGTAAAGCGAAGCGCCATCCAGTCCAAGGTCTTCGCCGCTGCCAGTGGTCGCAGTAGCTTTTTCTTCTCGTTTATACAGGAACTCCGGTGCGGCCATGGAGCCGGGCAGCTCCGCCTGCTTCAACGATTGCAGGTAGGCTACCAGGTTCAAGGCGTCTTTTGTTGCTACAATCTTGCCTTTCACCCCTTTCCGGAAAGCATCAGGTACGGGAACTTCCACATCGCCTTCCTCCAACTCGGCTTTCTCTTCGAACAACCACGGGTAGGCCGGCATAATCGACTCCTCTACTACTGCGCGTGGCTGATACAGGTGCAACAGGTTCCATTCGGCACTAGGTTGGCGATTGCCTACATCAGCTAAGTCAGGGCCGGTGCGTTCAGTCCCCATCAGGGTAGCGGTATTCCGCCACAAATCGGTGCGTTTTTCATCGGCATAATCGGCAGCTATGCTGGGCCGCTTGCCCCATACCTTGTCCATGTCGAGGTTGCGCACCTGCTGGGTATGGCAGGCCACGCAGCCGTTGGCCACATAGAGCGCCTTACCTTCCATGGCGGCTTCACTCAGCGCCTCTTCGGTTGGCAGCGGGCTGTTGTTGTTCTGGTTGCTGATGGCGGGCATAATGGCAACCAGTATGGTGAGCAGGACAAACAAGCCGAGTGCCGTAAGGTATAGTTTCCTGTAGTCGTTAAAAAAATCCATCATATGCTGTGTGTGCTAAAGAGCAACTGTTAGGAATTTAATGGGTGCTATTGTCTGCTGCTTTTATTTATCGAGGATGTCCACCAATTCATAGTCGTTCGCATGGAGCTTCTTGATGGCTTCGTCGTTAATGTTCACTGTTTTGCGCGGATTTATCATCCGGTACATGTTATAGGCGAACACCAGGTGCGATACCCACATCAGCGATCCGCCAATGGCACGCCACAACCAGTAAGGGGCCATCATGGTCACACTTTCAATAAAAGGCAGCCCTTCCATCCACATCAGACCGCGCATGGTGCCACCCCACATCAGCGGAATAGTATAGAACATCATCCCGATAAAAGCCATCCAGAAGTGAATGCCTACCGTGATTTGTGGCGGCTCCTGACGCGTGAGCCGCGGCACAATGGCGTAGATGCCACCCCACAGAAAGAAAGCAATGATGCCATACATGGTCAGGTGCGAGTGCGCCACCGTAAAGTCCGTGAAGTGCCACATCAGGTTAGTGCTGCGGAAGGCCTCTGCCGTGCCCTGCAGCGAACCCGTGAAATAGAAGATGATGCCCACAATGAAGAATGGCAGAGTATAACTGCCGGCTACCTTATGCCAGGCGCCTCGGAAGGTCATTATAAAGTTGGTAGTGCCAGACACGACAGGTATAACCATACCAGCACTGCCCACAATCGCTACCGTCTGCAGCGACCAGGGTATAGCGCTGAACACAAAATGGTGCGTTCCGATTAAGGTATAGAAGAATATCTGCGACCAGAAAGCAAGTATACCGAGGCTGTAGGAGTAGATGGGTTTGTTGAGCTGCTGCGGCAGGTAATAGTAAACCAAACCGAGCGTGAAGAGCATAAACCACATGCCCACGCCCTGGTGCATGTAGTATCCCTGTATAATAGTTTCGCCTAGTCCGTTCTGGAAATTAGGCACATAGGCCACAATAGAAATGACAATCGCAAACATCACTGCCGCCACAATGTACCAGTTCGACACATAAATCTCTGTCGTTTTCCGGCGGGCAACGGTCCTCAGGTAATTGACCAGGGTTATGACAAGGCCGATGCCGAACAGCAACTGGATTGGCCAGATGTACTCGCGGTACTCGCCGCCGCCGTTGTTAATGCCCGCCATCAGCGCGATGGTGCCCAGCACAACTGATGCATTGATGAGGATGAGCGACCACCAGCCGGACTTCAGGCTGTGAATTTGAATGTTGCTTACCCGCGGTACGACGTAATAGCCTAACCCCAGCATGGCTAGCGACGACCAGCCCCAGAACACAGCGTTGGTATGCACCGGGCGCAGCCTGCCAAAGCTCAGCCAGCTCACCTGGTCCACATCCGGAGCAACGAACTTAATGCCGACATATTCCCCTACCGATGTACCGAAGACAAGCCAGAACGTGGCAGTGCCTAAAAACCAAAGGATGAGCCTCGAAAGGGCCGGGTCGATGCCGGGCCGGACGATGGCCTTGCGTTTGGCCTCTATGAAGCGGATGTTGGCTCGCTCATTAACGCTGCTTAAAAGGCCCCTGGAATCTTCCGGTGAAAAAGGCCCTGAGAGCTCCTGGTTATTTAAGTGGTAATCCTGGTGGAGCCTGTCGTTTTGCAGCGCTTCCAGCTGCTCCACATTCAACGTCTTCAGGTATGCGGCAAAACGGGTGGCCTCCTCGGAGTCTTTTCTGTTCTGAATATTCTTAAAGAGTGTATTTGCCTTCACTACCAATAGAAAAATGGCGGCGACTACAGGTACAATCAGCAGGGTGATAGTGATCAGGATACCCGGCAAACTGAAAAGGCCACTGTCCACAGTGCTCACAGATTGAGCAAAGGCGGCAGTCGGAAGGAGGCTAAGAGTTGTAAGGAGTATGACGTAAAAGAGCTTTGAACGGTGTTTGGGAAGTATATGATCCATTTTATAGTTCGTCAAGTCAGCAGGTTATAAGATGCTCATGTCCTAAAGGTACGCAAATAATCTATAAAGGATAAAGTTATCCTTTATAGATTTATCAGTTATTTCAATTCCTCTCCTACCCTTTGATAGTTTCCTATCGCAGCTTAATCACTATGCTATTATTTTGATTCAATCTTTAAGTCTACCAAAAGCTACTTTTGCTATACCTGAAGCGGCTTTTTTTGTGCTCGATATTTTCTCTCGAGGTTAGGAACATTATTATTGACTGTACCAGTCTGGCCCAACAAATAACAGCAGACACAGCTGATAAAGACTGCAGAGATTTGTATACCTTACAATTGTGAGCAACAAAGACCATTTCCCTATACTTGGAATAAAGGAATTCCAGCTTGACCTGCAAACAGATGACAGTTTGCAGTACCATGAAATACACGGGGAAAGGTTCATCGAAAAACCGCACAAGCACGACTTCTTTATTATACTTTTATTTGAGAAAGGAAGTGGGGTGCACACCATTGACTTTCAGTCGTATAATGTAGGCGATTATCAGTTACACATGCTGTTCCCGGGTCAGGTACACCAATGGGATTTGAAAGACAGCACCCTCGCCTATCAACTCATGATCAGTAAACCGTTCTTTGAGCTGTTCACCTCTTCTCTGCAGTTTTCAATTGTGCTGAACCAAAACCATCCTGTTATCGATCTTTCTACCTCAGCATTCCGGCAGCTGCAGTACGAGTTTCAGTCTATTCGGGACGAGCTGAGTACCAAGCCGGTTCATTGGGGAATCGTGAACTTACGGAGCAGGCTGATTGCTCAATTAATCAGTCGTGAGGCAGAAAGTAAGTTTGAGGATTTGACACTGTACCGGGCAGCACCTGCTTTACTGAAATATCATGCCTTGGTCGATCTTCATTTTAAAGAGCATAAAACGGTTGCAGCCTACGCCGACAAGCTCCACATTTCAGCAAATTATCTGAACATACTCTGTAAAAAGCAGCTACAGGTATCCGCCATGTTTTTGATTCATACCCGGATCACGCTGGAGGCAAAGCGGCTCCTGCGAGCTTCCGAGATGTCTATAAAAGATATTGCTTACGAACTGGGCTTCAGTGACCTGGCCTATTTCTCCAATTTTTTCAAAAATCAGACCGGCGTTTCGCCCCGCGGTTTTCGGAAGCAGTTATAAAATTTACAAGTTATGGCAGAAATCCTGCATTAATCCGAGATTAAGTCGCGGTAACTTTGTAATTAAAAGATAACTATATGACGCCACTACTTTCCCGCAAAGATTTTATAAAAAGTTCTTCTATTCTTCTGGCTGGCAGCAGCCTGATGTCGTGTAGCAGCGTGCTTGCTGTAAACCAATCGGATGCTGGTGAGCAGACCGGCTACATCAGCACCGGTGATACACTAACGTTGAAAAATGTAAGGCTTGAGACAGGTTTTGAGTACGAGGAAGGTGAAGTTACAGGCACCAAAACCGACTTGTTCACCCTGGAGATCAGCGACGGAAAAATAAAAGCCATCCTGCCCAATAACCCGAATGCCCGGGCCATCGATGCCAAAGGCTTACTGCTGCTGCCTACCTTCAAGGACATGCACATCCACCTGGACAAAACCTTTTATGGAGGACCGTGGCAGGCTCGCCGCAAGAAAAACAGGACGGTACAGGACATGATCGCTTACGAGCAGCAGGTACTCCCGGAGATGCTGAAGACCTCTACCCATCGGGCAGAAAAAATCATCGAGCTGTTGCAATCCCATGGTGCTAACTTTGCCAGAAGCCATGTCAACATCGAGCCTACTTCCAAACTCGATTCCCTTAAAAATCTACAGTTGGCCCTTGAAAATAAAAAGGATTCCTTTTGTGCAGAACTGGTTGCCTTCCCGCAGCACGGTATATTCCATTCCGACACGCAGCAACTAATGAAAGAAGCTGCTACCATGGGCATCGACATCATCGGTGGTCTGGACCCGCACGCGATCGATGGGGATTTGGAGAAAAGCATGGACTTTGTCCTGCAGCTGGCACTGGACCATAACAAAGGTATAGACATCCATTTGCACGAAGGCGGAGAATCCGGCTTGAGAACGGTGGAGTACCTGATAGACCAGGTAAATGAGAATCCGGAATTGAAGGGTAAAACTTTCCTGAGCCACTGTTTCGTACTCGCCAGACTTGAGCAGCGCAAACTTGATGAAGTGGCAGAAAAGCTGGGCAATGCCAAGATCGGTATCATTTCTACCATTCCGTTCGGCAATACCATTATGCCCATCCCGACACTATACAGGTATGGCGTGGATGTTCGTACCGGAAACGATTCTATCATCGATCACTGGAATACCTTTGGTTCTGGCAGCGTTTTGCAGAAAGCAAACCTGATGGCGCAGCTTTACGGCTATTCTACCGAGCTGGAGCTTTCCAGATGCCTGAAACTGGCCACACACAATATCCTTCCGCTCGACGACAAGGGAAACCAACAGTGGCCAAAAGCAGGCGACAAAGCCGATCTGGTGCTGGTGGACGCTAGTTGCTCGGCAGAGGCCGTTTCCCGCATATCGCCTGTAAAATCACTCCTCCACCAAGGCAAAGTGGTGTATTAACGGAAGGTATAGCGCCCACTAGTGGCATCTATCCTTATACCTACACTGCTTTCCAGCCCAACGAGTAAATATGTTGAAGGCATTTTGAAAAAGCTTGGCAACCTAGAAATTATCAAGCCTTCTAAAACAAGTATCATAGCCGTTTTAAAAGGATCGAAGCCTGGAAAAACAGTGGCTTTCAGGGCCGATATGGATGCCCTGCCCTTACAGGAAGAAACCGGTCTGCCCTTTGCCTCCAAGGTCAAAAACGTGAGCCATGCCTGTGGCCATGATGCCCATACCGCGATGTTACTGGCAACCGCCACGACTTTATCTAAGATGAAAAACCAGGTGAACGGAACGGTTTACTTTGTTTTTCAACACGCTGAAGAGCAGGATCCGGGGGGAGCGTTAGACATTATTAAATCCGGTGCACTGAAAGACGTCGACGCCTTTTTCGGGATGCACGTCATGCCTAATTTCCCTGTAGGTCATGTTGGTGTTCTGCCCGATGGCGCAGCCTCCACTACCTCGGATGGGTTCTACCTGACAATAAAAGGGAAGGGTTCGCATGGTTCTATGCCACAACTAGGTATAGATCCGATCGTGGTAGGCGCTGAAATTGTAACTGCTCTACAAACGATCGTTTCCCGTAACGTGACTCCGGGCGAGATGGCTGTTATCTCTGTAGGAAAATTTCAGTCGGGCGATGCACCCAATGTGATTGCCGATAAAGCAGAACTGGGAGCCAGTATTCGCACCACTACAGACTCAACCCGCAAATTGATGGAGACCAGGGTCAAATCAATTGTAGAGAATATCATAAAGGCTCACGGCGCTACATATGAACTCGACTACATCCTTAGCTATCCCTCCATTCAAAACGACAAAGCATTAAATTCCCTGGCAAAGCAGAGCGCCATTACAGCACTTGGCCAGAACAATGTATTTGATGCCCCCATGATGACTGCAAGTGAGGACTTTTCCTATTACCGGCAAGTGGCCCCAGTTTGTTTTCTAACCCTGGGTATAGGCAAAAGTGTAGCAAACCACCATCCAAAATTCAATCTGGACGAAGATGCTTTGGAGAGCGGAGTAAAAGCATAAGTACAGATTATTTTAGATTATCTGAACCAGTAAAATAAGTTTTTACTGTCATAAAAATCATATACCTGCCTGTCAGTTATCATCAGGGCTACCCGTACTGACAGGCAGGTATAGGTACGTGGTGCACAAAAATTCTTAACCTTTCTGGCCTGTACATGGTTGTCTACGTTTTAAGAACGAACATGCGGAGCCGTGGGCTTCCAGAAAAAGAATTCAAACCAGCACCATGTACAACCTGTTGGAAGCTTTTATTAAAAGCAGAACAAAGATAGACGACGCTTCCCTGAAATTGATCTCCTCCTTCTTCGAGCCGGTAAAAACCAAACGCAACGAGCTTTTACTGAACTACAATGATGTTTGCAAGCACTACTACTTTGTGAATAAAGGCTGCATCCGGCTTTTCACGATCAGCAGTGAAGGTATAGAAACAACGCGTTTCTTCGCTTTTGAAGGCGGGTTCGGAACCGCCTTGCCCAGCCTGATCGAGCAGACACCCGCCCGTGAATACATGCAGACCATCGAAAAATCAGAGCTGCTCAGGATCAGCAGGGACAATTTCTATCACCTGGTCGATACCACCCCACAATTCGCACTCATCTACAGGCAAATTCTGGAGCTGGGTTTTATCACCGCCCAAAAGCGTATTTACGGTTTTCAGGGATTTGACGCATTGGAAAAAGTAAAATGGGTCATCCAGCACCAGCCTGATTTTTTGTTGCGCGTTTCCAATAAAATGGCCGCTTCATACCTAGGCCTCTCCCCTTCCACCTTAAGCAGGATAAAAGCCAGACTCTGAAAACGTTGACTTAGGGCAATGCTTTTGACAGGAAGCGCTGGTAATTTTGTAAAAAATTTAGTTATGATCTATAAACTGCAGTTGCTTTTGTTTCTTTTCATCCCGATGGTATCGCTGGCACAGACCAGTGCAAAACAAAAGGTATCGGATAAACATGCACAGGCAATGTATGCAAGCGAAACGCACCAACTTACGCTGGAGGCTGCTTTTGAGCTGACCAACCGGGCCCGGGCTGCTGCCAAATCGTTGAACAAAGACGTGAGCATTGCCATCGTGGATGCCTCAGGCCAGGTAATTATGCTGACGCAGGGCAACGGGGTGGGAACACACAATACCGAAGCCGCCCGCAGAAAAGCCTATACCTCGCTTTCCACCAAAACACCTACTCTGCAACTGGCCCGCAATTCAAAAGCGAATGCAGATACCGAAAACCTGGCCAACCTGCCGGAGCTGTTACTGCTGGGCGGTGGTTGCCCCATTTGGTATAAAGGACAGGTTATTGGAGGCATCGGAGTAGCCGGAGGCGGTGGTCCAGAAAATGATCACAACATTGCAAAAGCTGCTGCCATAGAAGACGCAGCCATACTTATACATTAATATATACTTACACTATGAGAAAATTACTTTTATCGCTCCTGTTTGTCTTCGCGACAAGCGTTGCCTTTGCACAGACCAATACTTACCAGTTATCCAGTCACATTTTAGATATTTCTACCGGTACACCAGCCAAAGGAGTTCCGGTGAGGTTAGAGAAGCTGGATGAAGAGACCCAGGCATGGAAGCAGATTGATGAGAAGATCACCGATGAAAATGGTCGCATCAAGGAGTTTCTATCCAATAAAAAAGATAACAAAGGCGTTTACAGACTCCGGTTTTTAGTGGCTGATTATTTCAAAAGCCAGAAAACTGAAAGTTTCTACCCTTTCATTGAGGTCGTTTTCCAAATCCAAGACAATGATCACTACCACGTTCCGATCACGCTGTCTCCTTACGGTTACGCCACTTACAGAGGGAACTAATTAACACCATTTTCAGAGGAGCGTCCCCCACACCAGATGCTTCTCTAGTCCGGCCATACCCTGGCTGAATCCACTACAACTTTTAGCCTGACCTGTTGTACCCACTCCCTTCTTGGAGTGGGGCATGGGACTGCTTTTGCCCAACTGTTCGATCTGAAGATTAAAGCAAGAACATCGGCATCGAATACCCTTATTAAAATTCATTTTTTCTACAATTCAAAAAAACATACCTATGTTTACAAGAAATCTCACGCTTTCAATGATCTTTTTGATGTGTCTGATAACCATCTCATGCAAGGACAAAGATGAAACCGGACACAATCCTATAGACAACAGGCTGCTGGGTAAATGGAGCGTGATGTCGAAAACAGACACCGAGAGAATCGGTGACAATGAGGTAGAATGGGAGCAGGAATTGTACTCTAAAGGTGAAAAGACCTACGATTTCACTGACAATAATAAACTCATCATCATCGATGGCCATGGAAGGGGGCAAACCACGCTGCCCACCTGGATGACCGATGGAAAGCTCTTCATCGGCCAGGACCACCCGAATAAAGAACCTTATACGGTCACCTTTTCCGGAAACAGAGCCACCCTTGTAAAAGTGGAACAGGAAAAGAAAGACGGCCAGACAGTGATAGAAACCGAAGAAGTGATTCTGGAACGATAGGCAAATACACACCGCACGTCTGACCTTATCATCCTATGCCAGTCAATGCCGCTCCTTATAAAACAGGAGTGGCATTTTTGTTTTCTCTCAATAACAACAGGTATAGTTCAAATAGGCTTCTTCGGAAGGCAGTAAAGCTAAGTCGTTCACTTTATCGGCTACTAAAACAGTACCTTGTTAAAATACTTCTTAGTTTTGTAACGCAACCTGGTCCATACCTTCGGATCGCTCTAATTACTTCAAATAGTACGGTACATGTTATCGAAGAAAACAAAGTATGCTTTTCATGCCCTCACCTACCTGGCCGAGAACCAGGAGAAGGGCGCTGTGCTGATACAGGAAATCGCATCCAGTAAGAACATCTCGCACAAATTCCTTGAGAACATTCTGCTAGAATTGAAAAAGGCAGGTATACTGGGCAGCAAAAAAGGCAAAGGCGGCGGTTATTACCTCATCAAAAAGCCGGAAGAAATTACACTAGCCAAAATCATCCGATTGCTCAACGGCCCCATTGCCTGGCTCCCCTGCGTGAGCCTGAATTATTATGAGAAATGCGCCGACTGCGTGGATGAAGCCACCTGCAACATGCACATTATCATGTGCCAGGTTCGGGATCAGACGCTGGCGGTTGTTGAGAATAAAACCCTCTCCGATCTTATAGCAAAAACCACTGATAAACAGGATCTTAAATATTAAACATAGATAATTTTAGTTTTTTTTAATCGTATACCCTACTTGGTTTGTAGGTTTTATGTAGTTTTGGTACTCAAAGCAGCGCTATGCTATTAGACCAATATCTTCGAAAAGCTCTTACCAGGAAGCAAGGTCCTAAGAAGGACAGCAAATTCAAGAGCGTCGCCAAGGCATTTTCCTGGCGCATCCTGGGAACCCTGGACACCATCATTATCTCTTACTTCATCACCGGCGAGCTGAAAATGGCTTTTTCGATCGGCTCTATTGAGGTCTTCAGCAAAATCCTGCTCTACTACGTGCACGAACGAATCTGGGAAAGATTCACTGCAAAAAACCATGCCCATGAACTTGAAAGATCAAATTCCGTCCCTGCTTGAGGAGTTGGCGGACTTGCCGCTCTCCGAAGCGCTTGCCCGGATGGCAAACCGTTTCCCCGGTAGCATCGCTTTCTCGTCAGCGCTCGGCCAGGAAGACCAGGTCATCACCCACGCCATTTTTTCCGACAAACTTCCGATCCGGATCTTCTCGCTCGACACCGGACGGCTGTTTCAGGAAACCTACACCCTCTGGAGCGAAACGGAGCAAAAATATCGAAGTAAAATAGAACCCTTCTTTCCGCAGGCCAGCGATGTAGAAGCCTACATCAGCCGCGATGGCATCAACGGTTTTTACGACTCCGTCGAAAGCCGGAAGGCCTGCTGCCATGTCCGCAAGGTACTTCCACTAACGAGAGCGCTGCAAGGAGTGGCTGTCTGGGTGACTGGGCTGCGTTCCGGCCAAAGTGCAAACCGTAGCAGCTTCAACCTGCTGGAATGGGACGAGGCTTTCCACGTCATCAAATTCAACCCGATCATCAACTGGACTTTCGACCAGATGATCGCCTACCTGCAGGAGCACGATGTTCCTTACAACAAGTTGCACGACCAGGGATTCATCAGCATCGGCTGTGCCCCCTGCACACGGGCCATCCAGCCGGGCGAAGAACCACGGGCCGGCAGGTGGTGGTGGGAACAAACCCAGAAAGAGTGCGGACTTCATGCAAATTATTTCAACCAAAAAAATTAATATGGCTACTCACAACACGGCATTCCCCAGAGAACTGGAAGACGAGGCCATTTACATCCTGCGGGAGGTGGCCGCGCAGTTTGAGAAACCGGTCCTCCTGTTCTCCGGCGGAAAAGACTCCATCACACTGGTAAGGCTGGCACAAAAGGCCTTCTATCCGGCCAGAATTCCCTTTCCCCTGCTGCACGTTGACACGGGGCATAATTTTGAGGAGACCATTCGCTTCAGAGATGAACTGGTAGAAGAACTCGGCCTGGAGCTGATCGTGCGCTATGTACAGGACAGCATCGACCAGCAGAAAGTGGTGGAAGAGACCGGAAAATATGCCAGCCGCAACGTGCTGCAGACCGTCACGCTGTTGGATGCCATCGAAGAATTTGGCTTTGACGCCTGCATTGGCGGCGCCCGACGGGACGAAGAAAAAGCCCGCGCCAAAGAGCGCATCTTCTCCGTCAGAAACGACTTTGGCCAGTGGGACGCCAAGAAGCAGCGACCGGAGCTCTTTGATATGCTGAACGGCAGAATCAGTATGGGCGAGAATGTACGCGTATTCCCGATCAGCAACTGGACCGAATTGGATGTGTGGAATTACATCAGAGAAGAACAGCTGGCTATACCTAGCATTTACTACTCGCACGAGCGCGAGACTTTTGAGCGCGACGGTCAGATTCTCCCCTACTCTAACTTTATGCTAGTTTCTGATGACGAGCCGGTGAGCACCCGCATGGTCCGCTTCCGAACCGTGGGCGATATGACCTGTACGGCTGCCGTGGAGTCAACGGCCGTTGCGATCGAAGACATCATTGCAGAAATACTGAGTGCCACGGTATCCGAAAGAGGGGCCCGTATAGACGATAAGCGCTCCGAGGCAGCCATGGAAAAAAGAAAGCAAGCAGGATATTTTTAAGGTATGGACGTTCTAAAAATTGCAACCGCAGGAAGCGTGGACGATGGGAAAAGCACCCTGATTGGCCGACTCCTGTTCGAAACCAATTCGATCACCACCGACAAGCTGGAAGCCATTATGGCGAGCAGCAAAAAGAAAGGCCTCGACTATGTGGACCTGTCGCTGCTCACCGACGGCCTTATAGCAGAACGTGAACAAGGAATTACAATCGATGTGGCGCACATCTACTTCTCGACACCAAAGCGAAAGTTCATCATCGCCGACACACCGGGGCACTTTGAGTATACCCGCAACATGGTGACGGGCGCTTCCAATGCCAATGTTTCGATGATTTTAGTAGATGCCCGCAATGGGGTGGTGGAGCAATCGTTCCGGCACTTTTACATCTCCTGCCTGCTGCGCATACCCCATGTGGTGGTGTGCGTGAACAAGATGGACCTGGTGGACTACGACCAAAAAAGCTTCGAGGAAACAAAGGCCACTTTCATGGCCTTTGCCGAAAAAGTGCGCTTCCCGGGACAGGAAATCAGCTTTATACCTGTGTCATCGCTGTACGGCGAAAACCTGGTTCGTCAGTCAGAGCACATGCCCTGGTACCAGGAGGCGCCACTGCTAAGTCTGCTGGAGGCTATACCTTTGGAGCAGCACCTGTCAGAGGAGCCGAGCCGTTTTCCGGTGCAGTATGTGGTGCGACCTAAGTCTGAAGAGTTTCATGACTACAGAGCCTATGCGGGCAAGGTAGCCAGTGGACTTCTGCGCAAAGGCGAGCGGGTAGTCGTGCTGCCAAGCGGACAGGAAACCACCATCGCCCGCATTGAAAAATTTGGTCGTGAAATTGAAGCGGCGCAAGCCAAAGAGTCTGTCAGTGTACTGTTGAAGGACGACGTGGACATCAGTCGGGGCGACATGATCGTGCCCCTAAGCCAATTGCCACAGCAAAGCCGACAGTTGGAGGCCACCATCTGCTGGATGGATAAAAAGCCGCTCCGAGCCGGGAGTACGTACCTGCTGCAGCATGGGGTAAATGTAGCCAAGGCGAAGGTGAGCACACTCTCCAACCTGATAGATGTGGTGACGCTAGGCAGCAATACACAAGTCAACGAGCTGAACTTGAACGAAATTGCCGATGTGCAGCTGAAGACGGCAAAGGAATTCTTCTACGATGCCTTCGCTGATAATAGAGCCAACGGCTCCTTCATCCTCATCGACGAGCAGACCAATTCTACAGTTGGGGTTGGGTTGATCAGGTAGCACCGCGTGTAAATCTGGTATTGATCAACTATTCAGCTTACATAAAGGATTTCTGACATACAGAGAAATATCTCAATAGCCCTTCCCCTCTGGAAGGGCTATTTTTTTACGTATAGTTTCAACCTGTCCTCTCAACTTGCTGTCTCCCGTGCCATACCTTCAGCTGCTTTTGTATATTGCATACTTTAGTCAGCATTCCCATGGTAAAAGCTTTTGTGTTTGGTAAGTTCCTGCCCTTCCATAAAGGGCATCAAGCGATGATCGAGTTCGCTTTAACGCAATGTGATTTTCTCACCGTACTAATTTGCTGCAGTGACAGAGAAACTATACCTGCAAAACTGAGACAGGGTTGGCTGGTGGATACCTTTCAGGGACAGAGCGGGCTTGAAATCCGGGTATTTAATTACCTGGAAAGTGAGTATCCGAATTCATCGGAGTCTTCCAGAGCGATTTCGTACATCTGGTCCCGGAAGTTCAGTGAGCTTGTGCCGGACTGCTCTTTAGTCATCACCTCGGAGATTTACGGCAACTATGTCGCTGAGTTTATGGGTATCCGGCACATCGCTTTTGATGAAGAGCGGCATCAGGTACCTGTTTCTGCGTCAGCAATCCGAAACAATCCGGTGGCAAATTGGAAGTATTTGCCGGATACCGTAAAACCATACTTCCGGAAAAAGATCATTTTACTCGGTACAGAATCGACTGGTAAGACTAGCCTCACACAACTTTTAGCTGAACATTATGGCGCTCCCTTTGTGCTGGAGGCGGGTAGGGACCTGATCGAGGACTCCAAGGAGTTTGCATTCGATGACCTCTACGCTGTGGCGCACGAACACGCCCACCGCATTATCACTTGCCCTGTCTCCGATTCTCCCCTGTTGTTCATAGATACCGACGTGCACATTACCCAATCCTACGCCAGCTTCATGTTTGGCAAACAACTGGACCTACCTGCCAACATCTATACCTGCAACCAAGGGCAGCTCTACCTATACCTGCAAAATGACGTGCCCCATGTACAGGACGGCACCAGGCTCAGCGAGGCAGACCGCAATTTGCTGGACCAATCGCACCGCGCTACGTTGCAACACTACAACATTGCCTATCATGAAATCAGCGGTAACTGGCAACAAAGACTGGCGCAAGCCATCTCCCTGATCGATCAAAAGTTCTTCGCGAATTATCCTTCCATAACCTACAGCTCAAAAGCGCTGGTATAATTCACAACCTTCATTTCTTTCATGGCAGCTACTGGGTGTATGGCAATATCTGCCGCTATACCTGTTTTAAATACCTTCTGTAAAGCAGTGTGCACAGCTGGCGCAATTGGCTCATCGCTCCAACCGGTAAAGGTGAATCGGAAGTTTTTGTCCTGATGGAGTGTGAAACCGGCAAGCGGCAGCTCCATCATCGCCCGTGAGATCTCAATATTATTGACCAACTCTCCGCCAGGGGTATAGAAAGGAACAGGCAGCCTGGCCTCCAGCCCGACCAGGTAAGGTATACCCTGCTCCATTTCGATGCTGCAAAAGTCGCCGGTCCTATACCTGATCAGGGGCAGAAATGGGTTGTTGCCACCTGTGATGACCAATTCACCTCTTTCGCCGTAAGGTAGCACCACATCTTTGTCATTGTCAAACACCTCCAGGTATAGCTCCGGGCGAATCGCTCTATACCTGTCACCTTCGGCGCAGGCCACCATCCGGCATTCGGTCATCGAGTAAATATCCAGCACAGGGCAGCGGAAGTAATCTTCGAGCTTTTTTCGGACGCCAGCCGTCAGTTTCATGGCAGAAGAAACCAGTACTTTCGGATGGAGAGCGGGCTGCAACCTCAGCAGGTCCAGAAAAGCAAAGGGATCGCCGGTGAGTACTTGCGGATCGTACTTTTCAAGGTATAGCAACCGGTCGTTCGGATCTTTCCAGCCAGTCGGATTCAGGTTAACCTTCAACACACCGGCCCCATTTAAGTAAGTGGAGAGAGAAGCGTAGGTAAGTGTTTCCTGTTGGGAGCAGATCAGGGCGATGGCCACCTTGTCTGGCGCAGCGTCGAGGAGGATGCCGTGCTGCTGCAAAATGGACTGCAGTTGCGGAATCCAGCAGGCCTGCGACACCGGGTCAAAGAGCACGTCCATAGCCGGACCTGTGGTACCGGAGGTCTGGTACACGAGCAACTCGTCCAGCGGCGCTTCCCCCGAGACAAAATCCCAGGGCGCGGCATGCAGGTTCCGCCTGCTGATGGTGGGCTGCTCAGCAAAAAATCGTGTTCTGCCTTCGTAAAAAGGAATCGTTTCAATACACCAGGCTAGGTATTGCTCCAGCCAGTCTGGTGTTCCGCCTGCCTGCCAGAAAGTGCTGGCATTGGTGATGGTATGGGCATAGGCTTTTACCTTTTCCAGGTGGGTCGCTTCCAGCCTGTCGCCACTCTGGAAATTATACCGGGGCGCGAATTCATCCTGCCGTAGTTGCTGTAGAAACGACAGATCTGACAACAGCGGGAAGCGCTCTGCGTCATTCAACCCGATAGCTGGTTTCTTATTCTCTGCCATACACATTTGCTGCCTCCCGGGCTTTTTGTTCCGCCATTTTGCGCCTGATCTCCCGTATTCTGTCGTACGAGGCCTGTGAGCCGCGCAGCACCGCCTGACGCTTCAAGGTATCCAGTGCCTCCAGCCTGTCGGCCGACTCCAGCGCTGTCTCACCCGCAGGTATAACCCCGCACTTTCTCAGAGCCAGTCGGATAAATTCTTCGGCCCGGTCCTCGTCCTCCACCCACTCCCTTGCCTGCACAAAAGGGCTCAAGGCCTGCAGATCATCATTCAGAAAAACGTCTATACCTGTGACCCATGATGGCTTGCCTGCAAAGAAAGGATGGTGAAAAAGCCAGCACCCCACCTGCATGGAGATTAGTTGATTTTCATCGTACTGCCAGAGGTTGACAAGCGCAGGAAGCGCTGCATCCTGCACGCTGAAGTCGCCATGCACTTTTCGGTACATGTCCTTGAGCAGTACTTCGGTATGCGGTACAACACCCCGGTTTAGCGGCGGACACTGAAAAAAGTATTCCGGATAGCTCTTCAGGTGGTAAAACAAGGTATAGATGTCAATCATCCGTTCTCACACTGTAGTGGTTCTGAGAAAATTCAGCCGCGAACTCAAGCAGTTGCTGCTCATTGGTCACATAATAGACGTGCCAGCCCATCTTCTGCAAGCGCTGCACTTCTTCCCGATGCCAATTGGGCTGCGAATGCAGCACCAGCGTACCGACACCACCGGCATGAACGAGCGCCTTTTCCATAGTCACCCAATTGCTGATGTTAGTGGTTTCATTAACAGCCCTCAGCATCCGGAAAATGTCGTCATCCGTCACGATCACCACATGCGACTTATCTTTTGCCGGCTGGCCAAAGGGTGTTTCGAGGCGGGGCACGCCATAGGCATAACCTGTACCCAGGTAGGAGGTCAGCACGGTGAGCACTTCGACATCAGAAGTTCGGAAGCCGTCTGTTTCCATGAAACTGCCCGGTTCTCCGGACAGGCAGCCCATTACTTTCGCCCCGGCCCTAAGAGCGGACAAACCAATGACAGTAGCCGCCAGAACGGGCCATGAAAAACGTTGGCGTGGGTTCCCCATCGAACCGGAGCAATCAATCCCAATGTAAACGTCCAACGGCTTTTTGGTTTCCGCATCGTCAATGTCAGACCCGTAAATTCTTTTCACGGTATTATAGCCCGGGAATATCTCAGGCGAACCAACAGCTGTTTCGATCCAGTCAATCTCATCCATCGGATCACTGATGTCCCAGCTTTCGGAGCCTTCCGGCAGGCTGAGCGAAACGGGATTTGCGGCTTCCAAAGGAAAAGACACCAAATGCGGTAGGGCGATCTCGCGGTAATAGTTATTGAGCAGCTCCTGTTCATCTGCTTTGGGATTGATCTGCTTGAAGAGGTCGATGTAGCGGCCGGGATTCAGGTAGCGCTGCCGCGGTCCTTCCCCTCCTGCTTCTACCTTTCCAAAAGCATCGCCGCCCGCATCCTTGCTCCCCGCACGATTGGCTGCTTCCACGCGTGGATCAATGATACCAGCCAATCCTTCCTCATCAATCTCCACCAGACCAGCGATCATCCCACCACCTTCGCCGGCATATTCTGCATCCAGGTAGACGGTGAAGATCTTCCTGGCTTTCTCATATTCCTTGTCTTTAATTAGGTAGGGATAAAGCAGGGCGGCAAACCTGCCAGCACCTTCCAGCCAATTTTTTGCATAACTTCTGATCAAAGAAGCAGCCAGCGAGGCGTCTGCATCGATCATAGGATCCTGTTTCTTCGGCTTTGCTCCCAATGCGCCCCGATCCAGCTTCCAGAGGTACTCAAATGTACGCATGTAAAAATGCCATACTTTAGAGGTAGAAGTACCTTGCTGGTTGATCTTCTGATAAACCGCTGCCATCTGCAAATTCTTTTTGCGCTGCAGGGTGTCATTAATCAGCAGGTCCGCATACAGGTTGGCCACGAAGGGAGCCCGGTCTTCAATATCTGCCAGGCACCACCTGATCCGGGAAAGTAACACGGCATTTTCGTGCAGATTGGCCGGGGTATAAATGTGATGGCCGATCTCATGTGCCAAAATCTCGACAGGGTAATCGGACACGCCTTCCTGCAGCACTTTCTCCAGATCGATCACAATGCGGTGGTCGTTTAGCCTGATCATAGCAAAGCTTCCGGTTAGTCCTTCATTTTTGACTTGCCCTGAAGTAGCACACCAGACTGGCTCACGCAATTTCACAAAAGGACTCCAGACCTGTTTGGCCTGTTGCCAGCTATCCTTCCATTGCTGAAGCACTTCTTCCAAGTCTTGCTTAGTAGCTATCGTGTCCATCCGTACACAAATAAATGGTGAGAACTAGCCCGGGTGAGCACTAAAGTAGAGGGTAGCAGTACAGCTGAAATCACATCATCAAAAGGAATGGCCTGCTTTCCGAATTGGGTTTTAAAAACTTCCAGTCCCTGCAGGTTGGAACGCTTCAGTATTGCCTTGGGCTGCACCGGAACATCTGCCAGCAACACACTACCAAAGGCATCGGCAAAGAAGGCGTAGGGTTGCTGTCCGTCGGTTGCCAAAAGGTGTCTGCCAAGCTGCGCCACTTTAGGCGGGGCCACAAAAGCACCCCCATACCCGACATAGCCACCAGGCGCTTCTATAAATTGGGGAGCCGCCAGGTTCAGCCATTCCTGCTCAAAAGCACGTTCACTTTTCAAGTCAGCATACTGATACAGTAGCGCTTCCTTCAGCACGTCCCTCAAATTGTCGAACTCCTGCTGCGCCCTTTCCCGCAGGTGTGCCATACCTTCCCGCCACGCATGGATTCTTCCCAAAGCCAGAAACTCTTCCAGCGAGAGGACATAGCAGAGGGTACTCTTCAAGGCTGTCACCCACTGCAACACCCTCTCCGGCTGTTGCGATCTGATAGAGTCCAGCGCCGCATTGATAGCAGATAGCAACCGGCCAGGGTATAGCGCAACCAGAGACGGCACTTGCGCGCATAAGCTCCAGGCGGCCTGGTATTCTCCTTCGTACACGATGCCTGACTTATTGCCAAGCAGCTGCAAGGTATAGGTATAGCAGGACCTGAAAGTCTGTGGCATATGATCCGGGTATAGCGCATCCACGGCACGCACGATAGGCTCCACCGTCTGTACCATCCACCGGCTCAGCACGGTTTTGTCGATGGAACCGTACTTCATTTCATACTCGCGGTACACTTGGTTATAAAGCTCCGTATTGTCCTGCAAATGCTGGATCAGCGGCGTGTAGCTTATTTTTTCCATTGCAGCCAGCGTCTGTAGTTGGTATACCTTTGGTGAAAATACTTCAGCTTCAGAATGTCGTCATGTCGATAGCCGTACAGTTTTTTCTCCTGCGACCATTTGTGCAGTTGCTTTTCAATTTCGAGCAAGCGCCTGTCCACTTCTTTCTTCGACACATTCTCGAGTCCCTGCCGAAACTGCGCATCAAAATATTCCACCGGGTCCTCGGTGTCCATGTCCTGGCTCATATACTCCTCACAGGATAGGTCGAAGAGCTTGCGCAACCACACGATCCGATCTACGCGGTAGCTTTCGTTACCGGCCTGGTCAAAATAAGGCGATTCCAGGTGCGGCACTAGCGAATCGTGGAGCACAAAGGGCAGAATTTGCCGGATATCTTCCAGTTCTACCTGCTTGTTGCCCCTGAAATAGGCCAGTGCTTTGGCATAGATGAGCAGGGTCATGATCTTGCGCACCGACACGCCGTTTTTTGTCTGTGAGCCGAGGTCCTTCACATGGTCCTTTCCGGTCTCTTTTCTGAAAAGTGTTCTGAAATCCAGGCCCGAAAGTTTGGCGGTGTCCTTGGTCATGTACTCGAGCTTATCCGAAGATGACTCAAAGAACTCGAACTGGCGACAGAAGAACTCCAGTCTTTTGCGAAGCGGTGCGGCAATCGTTATACCTCTGATCTGCTCATGGATCTTATCCATCTCCTCTTCCGTGAAAATGATCTCTTTCGGGATCATGGACTCCGGTTTATAGTTGAGCTCTATTCTCTTTTGCAGGTCCTCGATAAAACGGGTGTTGAAGTGAAAGGCCCGGATCACAATATCGATCCTGTCTTTCAAAGCCTCGATCACCTGGTAGGTGCCGCCGCCCGCATCATCGTTAGCGGTGAGGTACCAGGCTGCCTGCGGACATTCGAAAATCTGGTCGAATATTTCGGCGTAGTTATCGGACAGCACCGTGAGCAGGGCGGACTGCGTACGGGTTGGAATGCGGTTGTATTCGTCAATGATTTTCACCCGCATACCCAACCATTTGCGCCAGGCAATCCGGATATCAGAGGTTTTCTCGGCCTTCACCATATCAGCGGGCAGCGGATGACCCAACAGGTCTGAAATGGTCATTTGAGGCTGTCCATGCTGGATGGCGCGTAGCACGTCTGTCTTGGAGTAACCGGCCAGCAACCCCATCAAAATGGAAGTGGCTGTTTTACCGCGACCCGGTCCGCCCACGATCAGGCATTTACCCCGCACGGCCAGTGTTAGCAGCGGGATGAGCACGAAACTAGAGTAGCTCTGCCCCTGTGGCAGGGTTACTTCCACCTTGCTGTCGCCGAATACAAAGCGCTTCGACTCGCCGTCTTCAAACTCAATGTCATAAAAAGGACTGATGATGGCCGAGTTTGTGATCCAGAAATAAGCCTGGCGCAGTTTCTCGTCCAACCCGAGTTGGAGCTGCCCATTATCGGCACCGTCTTCACTGGCATACAGATCTTTTATATCGAATGCGGCAAACTCAGAAACATCCTGTGGATTGGTGGGTGCGGATGGCACTTTCTGGAAGAAGCCAAGGGCTTTGTTGACTATTGTATTCATTAGCTGGCTGATAGATTAGTAGATAGCACGTTGCTTCAAAAAGCAGAAATCCTATACCTTGAAGGCAGGGTATCTCCCTGCTAAGCTGCAAATTTTCTCTTTATTTACCAGCCATTTTCACATAAATATAGTTTGGACTGATTATTCAGATACGTTATACCTTTTAGACCGAGATTCAATTGGAAAACAGGATAAATGAGGCGGGTCCCATAGGTCTTCTCTGAGAAAAATCACTAAATTGATCTCCTAAACCGAAACAAATGAAACGATTCCTATCCCTTTGTCTGCTGACCCTGCCCCTGTTCCCGGCTGCGGCGCAGCAGACCCAGAAGCCGGTGCTGCACGGCAAAAACTGGGTAGCTATAACAGGCAAGCCGCTCGCTGCCACCGCAGGGGCCATGACCTTCCAGAAAGGCGGCAATGCCGTGGATGCGGCCTGTACCATGCTGGCTGCCACCTGCACCATGTGGGACGTGCTGAGTTGGGGCGGCGAAACACAGGCACTCATCTACAACCCCAAAACCAAAAAGGTAATCGCTCTCAATGCGATGGGGATCGCTCCTACCGGCGCTACTGCCAAGTTTTTCAAAGACAAAGGCTACAACTTCCCGCCTGAAAACGGTCCTCTGGCAGCCACCACCCCCGGTACTCCCGGCGGAATGATGCACATGCTGGCCAATTACGGCACGCTAAGTCTGGAAGAGGTGCTGGCGCCCGCCATGGAATTGGCAGCCGGCTACCCGATCGAGGCACAAACCGCAAACAGCATCGAGCGAAACAAGGAACTCATCAAGCAGTGGCCTTACAGCAAAAAAGTGTTCCTGACGCATCCGGGGGAGGAACGGGAAGCGCCTTCAGCCGGTGAGATCTTCGTACAAAAGGACCTGCTGCAGACGCTCACCAGGCTGGTAGAGACTGAAAGAGAAGCCCTGAAGCAAGGCAAGAGCCGTAAGGAGGCCATCATGGCTGCTTACGACCGCTTCTACAAGGGGGATATTGCGGAAGAGTTTGTGCGCGGCTCCAAAGAGCAAGGTGGACTGATCACCATGCAGGACATGGCCAAATGGAAGCCGATCGAGGAAGAGCCGCTAATGGTGAATTACAAAGGCGTGGAGGTATACAAGATGCAGCAGTGGACGCAGGGACCTACCCTACTACAGGCACTCAACATCCTCGAGAACTTCGACCTGAAAGACATGGGCTACAACAGCCCCCGCTACATCCATACCGTCTACCAGGCCATGAGCCTCTCCTTTGCCGACCGCGACTTCTATTACGGCGATCCTTACTTTAAACCGGAGGAGCCGATGAAAGGCCTGCTCAGCAAGGACTACGCCAAGCAAAGGGCCAGCCTGATTCGCCAAGATAAGAACGACGCCAACATTGGTCCCGGAGACCCTTACCCTTTTGAGGGCCGCAAGAACCCTTACCTGAAATTGCTGAAGAAAAGAGGATTTGAACCGGATACCGTGCGCCGCAACTTTGCCCCGACACACGACCAGCGTACTGGTTCAATTCAGGAAGAAGCTGAGTACCAGGACCGGCTCTGGCGCGGTACCACCACCATTGAGGCGGCAGACAAGGAAGGTTGGATCGTTTCGATCACACCGAGCGGGGGCTGGCTTCCGGCCACTATCGCGGGTAACACAGGTATAGGTATGAGCCAGCGCATGCAAAGCTTCGTACTTGATCAGACGCTTAATCCTTTCAACGTGGTGGAGCCGGGCAAACGACCGCGCGTGACCCTCACGCCTTCCATGGCGCTGAAAGACGGACGCCCCTACCTGTCCTTTGCAGTGCAGGGCGGCGATACGCAGGAACAGAACCTATTGCAGTTTTTCCTCAACGTAGTGGAGTTTGACATGAACGTGCAGAAAGCAGCCGAGGCGGCCAACTTTAACACCAACCAACTCTGGCTCTCGCTCGGCGGCACCAAGACCGATGACCGCAAACCGAAGCCCGGCCACATCCTGCTCAATGAAAGCACACCGGATTCGGTGCGCAACGAACTGAAGAAGATGGGCTATACCTTGAGTTTCGGCGACCGCACCAGCGGACCGATCAACGCCATTTTCTTTGACTGGAAACACGGCAGCTTCTGGGGTGGCTCCAGCAACCACGGCGAAGACTACGGCATTGCCTGGTAAGTTTCCATACTTGTCTTCACATCACAAACCCCTTCAAATTGAAGGGGTTTTTTTTCACTAAATACCCAAACGTAGGTATTGGCACTTCAAATCTGTCCTGCTACCTTTGCAGCCACTCACATAAGAATAGTGTTTTTTCTATATATAATTGAGCAACTACCTGGTGCGCTTTTTAATACACTTACCTACGTATGCCCTTCCGGGCTATGATTTACAGCTTAATTGTCCCATTCACTCACCCTTATTCGCATTGCATGAATCGAAACATCTACGCAGTTAAAATTGCCCTTGGACTCAGTCTCCTCGCCAAAACATTGCTGCCTGAAACAGCACAGGCGCAGCAGTTAGGTATAGCCAACAGCAATTATGCCGGCACAAACGGCCTCTATACCAATCCCTCGGCTATAGCTGATTCCCGCCACAAGTTCTACCTGAGCCTTTTTTCAGCTGAGTTTGGCGCCACAAATAACTATCTGCGCTACGATGCACCTATGTCGCTGCTGAAGCTGGCTCGTCAGGGCGAGGAGTTTAAAAGTGAGTACATTCAGGAGAACTTGAACGGCAAGCAGAAGCTCGTGATGGCCGGTGCAGACTTCAGAGGTCCGGCGTTTATGTGGCAGTTAAGCCCCCAGCACAGCATTGCAGTAACAACGCGCGTACGTACCGCTTTCCAGGCAAACAATCTGTCAGAGGAAGTGGCGCGACTGTATAAAGTAGCGGATGGCGAAGACGACAGCTACCTGTACAAACCCTACACCGGCAACAACATGAACCTGAATGCCAATGTGTTTTCGGAGTTTGGCCTGAGCTATGCCCGGGTAGTGCTGGACCAGGGGCCACATTTTGTGAAGGCAGGTATAACCCTGAAGCGCCTCAACGGTGGCTCGGCCGCTTTCCTTAACCTGGAAGATACGGACCTGCAAGCCGAGGAAAGAATGGTAGAAGGCACTGACGATGCAGAATACGTAGTGAAACTAGATAAAGTGCATGCCCGCTATGGCTATGCGGCTGCGCCAGAATTTGACGCGGCTGAAAGTGGTGACATCCTCGGTTTGTTGCTAGGCGGCAAAAGTGCTGGCAGCGGATGGGGTGCCGACCTGGGCTTTACTTACGAGTACCGCACGAGCAACTCGGATTACCAGATCACACGCAATGGACAGCAACTTACCAACCTTGAACAAAACAAGTACAAATACAGGGTAGCTGTGTCGCTGATGGATGTTGGAGGCATCCATTACAATAACCCGGATTTGGTATGGGCTTACGACGTAACACGCACTAACAAAGAGGTGAACCTCTCAGACATAGGAGACGCAGAAACAACTGAGGATAAGCTGGACTACCTAAACGAACAGTTGGATGTGAGCGAAAGCGAAAAGCAGACTTCTTTCCGCGCCTCTTTACCCACCGCCCTGAACATTAATATTGACTATCGCCTGACGCGAAACATTTACGCGAATGCCACTCTGATCCAGGGTGTACGTGGCCGCAATACAATCGGAATGCGCCAGAATTCGCTGTTTGCTATTACACCACGTGCTGAGTTCAAAAAGTTTGAGCTGGCTATGCCGGTGGCCCTGCAAAACAACTATTCAGTGCTGACTGTAGGTGCTATGGTGCGTTTCATGAACTTTTACATCGGCTCTGATAACATCGGGGGTGCCCTTAACCTAGGCAAGCCATATGGCGCCAATGCCTACATTGGCGTATCGTTGCTACCTATTCTGCAACGCAACCCGAAAGAGAAGAAATCAACTCCGGCCACTGTTCAACAGCCTGGTTAAGAGCAGGTAGCGCTGTATACCTTAAACCCCGTACCTGGAAAAGGTCACGGGGTTTAATTTTTATACTTAGTTGACCAAATTAGCAGTACGATGTTATCTGGTCGAGCAGATATTTTTACCTGCTGGCCTAATTCTTTTAAACTTAATTAAATTTATCATATTAGAAATATCCTACAATCCAATAACACTCTATATATAGACTACTTATAATCTATAAGCATATCAAAATGATTGGATCAAGGAACCGGATTGGTCATTTTGATTGAAATCTGTTCGCTAAGGCCATAGTCTTGTCGATAACAGGTCAAGGTATATGGGCTTTATTTTAAGATTGCAGTAAATAATACTGCCAGTTGATATCTCCAAACTTGATTTTGGCTCCCCTTGCTGATTTATTATCGGATTAACTTAATAAATAAAGTTCAATTACGGTTTACGATTTATTTTGTTTCAGAAATAAACATAATTTAAATTAGCATCCGAATCACGGCGAAAGCGCTTTCAGATTCCGGCTCCTATACCTGCACTATGAAAATTGGCGAAGCCCGGGTTATCATTACTACCCAACTGCCTCGCCGCCATACGTTGTTAGTACCAATTACCTTTTTACAGTATGCACCGAAGGTTGTGTGTCGCACTGTTTCTGTTTTGCATCTTCGCATGCCAAGCCGGAATCAGGAGACCTACAAATTCACAGACCAGCTTATCAGAGACCGGCTTCTTCCCTTTCTCTATATTCCCCTATAACACTTCGCAGCAGACGACTGCCGTAGCGTCCACCACGGGCGGCTCTGTATACATGTCACCTGCCACTTCAGACATTAGTAGTAACAACGCCTTTAAAAGAGATCCCGAAACGCAACGCAGCATCTATTACAATGTGGTAGCAGCAGACGGAAGCGTGGTACAACGGCAGGCTATACCTGGCTCCGCTTACATTCATTTCGACGAGATGCTCGATGAAATCATGCAGCGTTACGATGTGCCCGGACTTGCCATTTCCATCACCCGAAACGGCGAGCCGGTTTTTGTCAGAAGTTACGGCTATGCTGACAAGGAAAAAGGAGAGCTCGTGAGCGACCAGAGCCTGTTCCGGATTGCCAGCCTATCTAAGCCCATCACGAGCGCCGGTATCCTAAAACTGATACAGGACGGAAAGTTTAGGTTGGCAGATAAGGTATTTGGTCCGGAAGGCATCCTGGCAGACGAATTCCCGGAACCAGCTGATCCTAACATAGCTCAGATCACCATCAATCATTTACTCACCCATACCTCCGGATGGCCCAACAGCAAACGCGATCCGATGCTGGTCGATGGCGCTGTTACGGCCAGAGAGATCATTACAGAGCAGGTGCAGCACCAGGTCCTGGAGCACCAGCCCGGCTCAACTGTTATTTACTCTAACCTGGGGTATAGCATCCTGGGCCGGGTAATCGAAAAAGTGACAGGTAATCCTTACCAGAATTTTGTACAGGAGGAAATTCTACATCCGGCAAAGGTTTTCGGAATGCAGATAGCGGGCGACTCGGCAGCAGAACAGGTACCGGAAGAGGTGAAATACTACCAGCGGGAGCACAATCCCTACTCGTATAACATGGCACGTATGGACGCGCATGGCGGCTGGCTGTCGAGCACAGGCGACCTGATGCGCTTCATGGCCCTGATCGATCGCAACCCGGCTATACCTGACCTGATAGAAGAAAACCTGCTGCAGACTACTTATTTTGGTGGCGACACCTGGACCCACTATGGCTCCCTCCCGGGCACCACGGCCGTGCTGTCCAGGGTCAACGACGAGTACAGCTTTGTGGTGCTGGCCAATACGCGCTACAACCGCTCACCCAACCGGATCGCTGATGAAATAACCGATGCCCTCCGAGAGAAGATCCTGTCCATGGAAAGCTGGCCTACCGGTGTGGAGCAACTGGCCACTAACGACTAGCGGGAGCAGCCGGGAGCTCTAACACCGCCACCACCGGCCGATGGTCTGAGGCGTAGCTTTCCGGCACCACATGCTGTGAGAGAACTTTCAGATTAAACGTGCGCGAAAAAACGATGTAATCGATGATGCGGTCGGGATTGTCTTGCGGGAAAGTAGGTTCGCAATCGGTCTGGCAGGTACGCTGAAATACACCGTCAAGCGCAGCAATGGCGGGGCTATCTGGATAGTCGTTGAAGTCGCCGGCCAGGATGAAAGGCCCTTCCTGAGCTTCGGCAATGTTGTTGATGGTTTGTACCTGCTGCAGGCGGTTGTCACTGCTCAGCACATCTAGGTGGGTGCTGCCAAATAGAATGCGCTGCCCACCCGGTAACTGCACGGTAGCAAGTGCTACTACCCGGTCTTCCGCTTGCGGTTCGGCCTCCTCGGGCAGCGGCACTTTCTGGGTATCTGACAGTGGAAAGCGCGACAGGATCGCTACGCCATACTCGCCTCCACCAAAATCAATGGCCTTAGCAAAGTAGTAGTGCATCCCGAGCAGTTCGGCCAATGCTTTAGCCTGGTTGACATTTCCTGATCGTGCAATATTCACATCCACTTCCTGCAGGGCCACCAGATCCACCGATTCCTTTCGGATCACGTTTGCAATCGTCTCCAACTCCACCACACCCTTCTTACTTGGCGGATTCGCATGGCGAATGTTATAGCTCATGACGCGAAGTTGGGTCACGGGAGTTTCAGATGCGTGTTTAGCTGTGCTTTGCCGGGAGCTTGGCGCACAGGAAATCAGCAGCAACAGGCCACTTAAATACAGCAGCGACAGATTGGAAAAGAAGCGCATAGGTATAGCTAAAGGTATAGTTTCGTAAATATAACGATCTGTTGGTGTGGTCGCAGCATCTGGCCTGCTCTTTTCAGGTATAGCTTGGCGTAAGCCGGAACCCGGAACTTTATACCTGTAGGGACTAACCTCAGACACTACCGGATTCCAAACAAATGTGCCAGAACCCAAAAAGAGTTCTGGCACCTGCATGCTATACCTGGTCAGGCAAATTGCTATACCTGCATCAGTGAAAGGCTATACCTGGTAAGAGACAATACAAGCTATACCTGGCAAAAAGCTATACCTAGCGAACGGCACTTTCCGGCCTGGCTAGTTTCACTTCATCCCGGTATACATTTCCGAAACGATCGGTTACAAGCACGGCAAAAGTTGTTGCTCCAGCTGATGGTTTGGCAAAGAACAGGTGATCGGTTGGCTGTGGCTCCACCCATTTGTGCTTGGAAGGTTTGGCAGTTCCCTCATGCAGCTCTACTGACAAAGGATCCAGCCCGGTTTCACGAGTCATTTCGCCCATGCGCTTGCCGTCTTCCAGCCACTCCACTTTCCAGCTTGGGTCCCAGTTCCAGACGTTCACAGCCACCTGCTCCGGCTTGGCGGCCATAGCCCCTACCGGGTATACCCGCAACTGGTGCTCGCGCGGCAGTCCCGTCGATTTGTAGTACCACTGCAATTCGCTACCCTTCACCTCATACACGCCATAGCCGCTCGGCGTACCGTCGTAGCAGATCGGGCCGGTCCACCAGGCACCGCAAATCGTACCGTGTACGTGCTCGATGATGTTGTCGCCCTCAAAGATCTTCTCGTTGAAATGGGTATGACCCGACATAATGTGCGCTTTGTACGGCTGCAGCAGACGGTATAATTCTTTACGGTTCGACACCACACCGCCCAAGGATGGCTCTTTCTCTTTATTGCGCTCATGCTGGCGGGTATAGGCCGGTATGTGCAAGCTAACTACCACCGTTGAACCGGGCTTTACAGTCGCCAGATCCTGTTCAAGCCAGGCCAGCTGCCGCTCCGTCAGGTAACCTATGTATTTCTTGGCCGTGCCGATAAAGAACACATCATCCAACACCACATAATGCACCTCTCCCCTGTTGAAGGAATAATAGGTCGGCCCGAACAGCTCCTTGAATTTATCTGTGGAGCCTTCGTCGGTTCGGGCATCCAGGTTCATGTCGTGGTTGCCGATCACCTGGAAGAAAGGGATACCGGCTATGGCCAGCGCCTCCTGGTAGTCGTCGAAAAGCTCAAACTTGTCCCACACCAGGTCACCGCAGCCAATGCCGTGAAAAAGGGTGTCTTTGGGATAACTGCTGACCAGCGCTTTCAAGTCAGGCGCCGACTCGCGCTTCAGCTGCTCCGCGTCTGCTTTGGAGATGATCTGCGGGTCGGCCCATACTACGAAGTTGTGCTGCGTGTCGTCCTGCGCAAGGCGTTTCAGCTCAAAGTCCGCTTTGAAACGACCCCGCTGCGGTGCAATTCTTTTGTAGAAACGGGTAATGCTCTTTTCGTTTTCGAACTCGTAGCCGCGCGGTATGGACAGGTATACAAAGTCAGCGGTAGCATTGCTGAGGAGTTCGTAGCGGCCAGCCGAGTCGGTGGTCACCACGTTAATACCGTCGGTTACAGACACGCTGGCTATACCTTTGCCATTGGCGTATACCTTGCCGCTCAGGGTTACGGTGCTCAGGTCTTTGCCGCGGACAGGTATAGCGGGTTTGGCCTGCAGGATACTAGGCGCCAGCGTCAGGCCCATACCTGCCAGGCCGAGGGATTTAAGGAAGGATCTTCTTTTCTGAGACATTGTTAAATCAGTCTGAAATGGTTGTTACAATTATAAAAGGAGTCGCGCCCAGTCCGAGCAACGACTCCCTGTTTTCATAGCTTTTGTAGGATTACTTTTCCCACCAAACTTTGGTATTTATATCGTCGCCGCCCATGCGCTCCACGGCTTTTTTGTAGTTCTCGCCGTTCATCTGCTGCACGTTGGCTGGGTAGCGGAAACGCACCGGCACTTGCTGGTTATTCATCATACCTTCCGTTTTAGGCAACACGGGCAGGCCCGTGCGGCGGTACTCAAACCACTGCTGGTAATCGGTAAAGTACAGCCCCAGGTACTTCTGCAGCATAATGCGCTCCAGGGAGCCATCGTAAGCAGCGGCCGGGTTTTCAAAGTAATCGGCCGGCACTTCGGCGCCCCACTGCGCAATGGCAGCCTTTACGCCTCTTTCGTAGTGCGACTGCGCATCGGCACCGGCAATGCCTTTCTGCTCCAGCTCAGCCTTGATGAATTCCACCTCGGCATAACTCATCATAACCGCAATCATTGGTGTGGTTACCAAAGCGATGTTCGGACTGGATGGGGAGAAATCGAACTGGGCACTGTTGCTGTCAAAACCACTCGGGATGCCCTTGTAACCCACCTTGGTTTTGCCGTCTGTTAACGTTGCCTCCCCAAAGAACTTCGGACGGCGCGGATCGTTCAACGCGTTCAGTTTGTCGATAAAGAAAGAGGAGGCTGCACGGCCTGTTCTAAAATCAACGGCACGACCCCACGGCGATATCATCGGTGGTATGCCCGTAATTTTAAGGATAGCCGCCTGTTCGTTGCTGGTAAACACCGGGTTTGCCTCCGGATTGTTGATGATCTCGGCCAGGCGGGCCACTGCATTCATCTCTGACTTGTTAGATACCCGGAGCAGCAGGCGGAGGCGCAGTGAGTTGGTGAAGCGCTGCCAGTTTGTTACGTTGTTGCCATAGAGAATATCCGTGCCGTACACCATACCCCTGGAAGTGCTGTAGAGGGTGTTTGCCCGCTCCAGGTCAGCCAGTATTTTGGTATAAACCTCCTGCTGTGTATTAAAGGCAGGGTAGAAAATCTTTTCATCACCACGCGATGCCTCATCCATGGGCACATCCCCGAAGGAGTCCGTCAACAGCGAGTATACCCAGGCATTCAGGGTAAGGGCAATCGCCTCGTAGTTAGGATCTTCTGCCGCTACAGCTGCCGCCTGCATTTCCTTGATATTGGCAATCCAGCGGTAGTAAGTGTTCCAGGTCGAGTTGCCGGCGCTCTCCCCGATGTCATAACGGTGCACGCCACCGGATGCGCTCGGGTATGGCAGTGCCACCTGCATCAGATCAAACGTGAAGGAATTGCTACGGGTAGCGTTAAAGCTCGACACCTCATAAATGATCAGGTTGAGCAATGTGCCGGGGCTGATCTTTTCGATGAGGTTCGGGTTGATGTTGATTTCCTCGAAGTCATCGGTACAGGAAGAATTAAGGCAGGTCAGGACCACCAGCACTGCCAGGAATTTATTTATACGTGTTGTCATTGCATGTATATTTTAGGAAGCTGGCCTGAGAACCCCCAGGCCAGGCTATTTTTTCAAGTTCAATTTAAAGCTGCAGGGTAACGTTCATACCGAAGGTTCTGGTAGAAGGCATCTGCCCCATCTCCACACCCGGCATGATAGTGCCGCCATTCAGCGCGGCCGTCTCCGGATCGAACATCGGGAACTTGGTAATCATGGCCAGGTCGCGACCGTACAGTGCCACACTGGCCCCGTTGATAAACCTGGTCTTAGCGAGCAGCGTTTTTGGCAGATTATACTCCAGGCGTACTTCGCGCAGCTTCAGGAAGGAAGCATCGAAGGAGTTAGACTCCACGTTCGCGCGACGATAGTAGCGCGTGTAGTAGGCCTGAGGCTTTACTTTTACTGTGTTTGGCGAGAAAGTACCGTCGCCGTTGTCCACTACGCCATCGCCTATAATAAAACCATCCTCACGGCCCATCAGCGTGCTTTTCAACTTGCCTTGTTCCGCCATTTTATGGTGCGTCTGGGAGTAAATGATGCCGCCGTACTGGCCATCAAGCAATACATTGAACCGGAAGTTTTTGTAAGAGAATTCGTTATTGAAACCGGCCTTCCAGTCAGCGTAGGCATTGCCGATGTACTGCGTTTCAGCAGGGTAAGCCGGCAGGCCTGCCTTGTCGTACACGATCTGTCCGTCGGGGCTTCTCACAAAGCCAAAGCCGTAGATGTCGCCTGTGCTTCCGCCCACTTTAGCGATGATGCTTGCCTGTCCGCCCATGTGCAGCACCTGCTGATCGGTTCCGAGGTCCTCCGCCAGCTCCATTACCTTGTTGTCGTTCTTAGACCATACCATCGACGTGTTCCAGCGGAAACCGCTTGTTTCTACCGGCGTGGCGTTCACCATCAGTTCTACACCCTGGTTGCGCACCTTTCCGGCGTTCATTACAGCCCTGCTATAGCCTGTAGTAGGGTCGAGCGGGATTTCGAGGATCTGGTTTTCCGTGAAGCTTTGATACAGAGTAATGTCCATGCCCAGGCGACCCTGGAACAACCTGTACTCCAGGCCGGCCTCATAGCTGGTGGTTAGTTCAGGCTTAAAGTCCTTATTGTGTAGTGTAGTAGGCACTGAGCCAGAGGCTGCGAAGTCGCTCTGTCCGTAGTACTTTCTGGTCCTGTAAGGCCGTGTATCGTTACCCACTTTCGCTGCAGAGAGTCTCAACTTGGCATAAGACACCTGGCGCGGCAGCGTGAAGATATCGCTCAGAATAAAGCTGGAGCTGATGGAAGGATAGAAAAAGGAGTTGTTCTGTACCGGCAGTGTAGAGGACCAGTCGTTACGACCCGTCACGTCTACAAACACCTTGTCCTGATAAGAGAAGGTGGCCAGACCATACAAGCTGTTCACGTGCTTGTTTGAGTGGTTTGTTGTCATCATCGGGTTGCTGAGGCCGTTGGAGAGTTTGTATACCGCAGGGATGACCAGGCCATCAATCACCCCGTTTGTCAGTCTGTATTTTTCACGTCTGGCGTTGCCGCCAAATGAAGTCCTGATATCAATATCGCTTCCTATCTTGTCTTTGTAAGTAACCAGGAAGTCGTTATTGATCTCATAGTCGAAGATGTTCTGCTCCTTGTAGTAACCGAGCGGAAAGTTGGCCGTGTTAAATGGACGGCGCTGCGCTCGGTCCTCCTGTCTTGTCGTAAGCGCAGAGCGCACCAGCAGGTCAAACTTCGGAGAGAACTCATAAGTAGCCGAGAGATTACCCACCGTTGAATAGTTATTCATGGCATTGGTCATCTCGTAGGCTATCACATAGGGGTTGTCGATGTAAGAGCTAAACGGGTGAATCTGTTCCAGCTGCTCTTTGCCCGCTTTCCATCTTGGCTCGTACCAGGCCAGATCCACGTTCGGGTTCTGGAAGATCATGAAGTAGGCAATCGACTGGTTGCTGTAGCCGGTGCCAGGCAGGTTGTCGCTTTTCTTGTGCGTGAAGTTAATTTTGGAGTTCAGCTTCAGCTTATCCGACACGTTGTAGTTCAGGCTCAGAGCGGCCGTCATGCGCTCAAATCCGGTGTTGGGCATGATCCACTCGTTCTTAGAATGCGTCAGCGAGGCGCGTGCCGAACCACGGTCATTGCCGCCGTCCACGGCTACACTGTTCGCAATGGTAGAACCTGTTCTAAAGAAGCCTTTGATATTGTCTTTGTAGGGTCTCCACAACTGGCGCTCAGCCGATTGCCCCTCCAGGGTGGGATCATACTGGTAGAAGTACTGTCCGTCAAACTTAGGACCATAGGCGCTACTGGTACTGCCTGTATTCTTGCTGTCCTCTGACACGTGGTAGGAGTAAACGGGCTTTCCGTTCTTGTCCAGCTCATGCGTTCCCTGCCCATACTCATACTGGTAATCCGGCCACTGCAGCACATCGTTAAAGCTGAAGTTGGAGTTCACTGTCACGCCCAGGCCTTTTTTCCTGTTGGTGCCGGATTTGGTGGTGATGATTAGTACGCCGTTGGCGGCACGGCTGCCATAGAGCGCCGCCGCGCTTGGACCCTTCAGCACGGTGATGCTTTCAATGTCGTCGGGGTTGATATCGGCAATGCCGTTGCCAAAGTCCACCGGGATATCGTTGCCTGAGCCTGCCCCATAAGCATTGTCAACGCCTGAACTGGTCATTCCGCTGTTGAGCGGTACACCATCCAGTATAATCAGCGCATTATTACCGTTAGGATCCAGCGAGTTATCCCCGCGCAGCGATATGCGTGTAGAATTTACTGGCCCTGAACCAGGAGACACCAGGCTCAGACCTGCCACTTTACCGGAAAGGGCGCTTGCAAAGTTATTGGAGCGAGCGTTGGTAAGGCTTTCGCCGCTAACTGTTTGGGTAGCATACCCCAGGGCTTTCTCCTCCCGCTCTATACCTAAGGCGGTTACCACGACCTCGTTCAGCTGATTCTGATTGGGCTGTAGCTGGATGTTGATAAAATCCTTACTTCCGACAGGCAGTTCCTGCGCGAGATACCCGATAAAGGACACCACCAGTACATCGTCCTGGTTGCGGACATTCAGTTTGTAATTGCCATTTCCATCGGTGATTGTGCCATTAGTGGTGCCCTTCACGGCCACACTGGCACCCGGCAGTCCTGTGCCCTGTTCGTCGGTTACTTTGCCCTGAATGGACAGCGACTGTGCCACGGCCACCTGACAGCAAAGCAGCAGGAGCAACATGGCAGAAAGTTGCCGTTTTAAAAGTGTAAAAGTTCTTAATAGCATAGCGAAAGATGTTGGTTTATCTGGTCGCAAAGCTATTCCTGGCAGGTTACCCAAATATTAAGGAAAGGAAATGTAAAGGTTAAGGAATCGGGAGGAGTATCCGAAAATCTTGACCTTTTAATAATGTATAAAATACCTGTACTTCATTTAAGGAGATGTCTTACACCCAATGCCATCAACTTAAGCAGCTGCTCGCAATTGCTCTTTCGAATTGATCAATCCGAAAGTTAGCTGTAGGGGATTTCCTAATCTCCGAATTATGAAAGACGGTAAGCGCGGGTAAGGATACCCGCAACACATGGTAGAAGTGGAGCCTGTAATCGCTTATTCACAGGTATAGGCGTTCTAGGGAACTTAACCCCATCCCGGCTTTCCCCTTTTATTGAGGGTCCTACCCCAAAGAGTCATGCACGATGAACCCACCCCTGCCCCTCTCGAGAGGGGAATTTGTGAACGATTAACATCCCCCTGCCCCCTTCGAAGGGGGACTTTCTGCCATTACCAAAGTCAGGTATAAGCCCTGTCTTTGCTGTCACAGACCACTGTCAGGTATAGCAAGACAAACTCGCACGCTAGCAATGGAACAAACTGCAGTTCACGGTGCACCGATGACGATTTTGTGTTTGAGCGGTCAGCGAGTTTAAAAGCGTCTTGATTTTTTTGCCTACTTTTTTTATCAAGAAAAAAAGTAGGGCCCGCCCGGCCAGGGCAAGCTATAGAACAACTCAGTTTGCTATACCTGCAACAGCCATCACCACAAGTTATGCTGATGCTAAACCTGCGGTACGCTATACCTATAACCACCATAGCATACTCAAGCTACGACGCTCGCGTCATTTCTACCACACCTACCGGCTCAAATGCTCTCTTTCTGCCAGCGTGAATATATCTCCTAAGGTATAGGTATGCACGCCGGGCTGGGCGGCTATACCTGCGTTGATCATGGCCTGCGCCACTACCTTGTCTTCGTAGGGTTTGTACTTGCCTGCAATACCTACTTTATCTAAAAAGTGCATTACCTTATAGGCTACTTCCTCGCCGGTGCGGCTCTCTTTGCGGTCGCCGTGCAGCAGGCCGGGCTGTATGATGCTGATGCTCTGGAAGTCGAGCTTCTTCACATTCTCCTCCAGCGTGCCTTTCATGCGGGAATAGAAGATCATGGAATCCTTGTTAGCGCCTGATGAGGAAACAAGCACATAGGCCGGCACACCGTTTTTCGCGGCTGCTTCGGCGAACTTATACTGGTAGTGGTAGTCTACTTTGTACTGTTCGTTCTGACCACCTGCCTGCTTGAGCGTCGTGCCTAGCGTGGAGAAAAATATATCGCCTTTCACCAGGTGCTGCCACGATTCGGGTTTGTCAAAATCGATGAGGTGCTCTTCCAGTTTGGTGTTGGTTATACATAGTGAACGCCTGCCAAACACGGTCACTTTGCTGAAGCGTTCGTCGGTCAGTAGCTGCTGTACCAGTTGCGTTCCTACCAGGCCGGTTGCGCCTATTATGAGTGCTGTTTTCATCGTGTGCTTTGTTTATCAGTTCTTATTATAATTCTATACCTGCAACACGGGCTATTGTTTTACGTCTCCGGTTAGCTGCACAGAAACATCCCATAATTTAGCAGCCAGTTCCGGGCTAACTTGCGGATTCCGGCGACCGGGTCTGCGTTTGTAATAATACTCCCCATCCTGCCAGTCCTTGCCCGGCAAGGTGCTGATCAGCCAGAGCAGGGTATCAGCTCCTTGCTCAGGGGTGATCATCAGGAAACGCCCCAGCAAACCTTCATACGCCCACCTGATCAGGCCGCCCCCTTCCCGCGCAAAACCTGTCCCGACAACCCCCGGATGAAACGAAGCCGCCCACACGCCTCTAAAGCGCCGGCTAATTTCCATGGCATGCAGGATGTTCATCAGTTTGGCTGCTCCGTAAGCCGACATGCTTTTGTAGTTCTTCTGGTTTTCGAGGTCGTCGAACTTAATGCGGCCCATGAGATTGGCAGCGCTGGAGGTATTGATCACGATTGCCTTGGAGCTCTCCAGTCGTTCCTGGAGCAGTAGTGTGAGCAGAAAGCCTGACAAATGGTTGACCTGCAATGTCATTTCATGGCCGTCTGCGGTCATTCGTCTGTTAGCAATAATGCCGCCCACGTTGTTGACCAGTACATCAATACGGGGATATTTTGCCAGCAGATCCCGGGCAAAAGCGTGCACCTCCGCAAAGCGGGTGTAGTCCACGAGGTAATAGTCGCAGCCTATCTCTTCGGCCAGCTTTTTGGTTTCACCGGAACGACCCGTGATCACGACCTGCGCCCCCTGCCGTCGCAGGCTTCGTGCAGCCGCTGCGCCTATACCGGAACTGCCGCCCGTAATGATGATGGTTTTACCGCTGAGGTCTGCCTGCATGTTGGTATATCTTTATTAATTTTAATTAAAAATCTAAGGTAAGAACAGCTGCTGTCATACCTGACAGGTATAGAAATTCTGGTGCGGTCATATACGATTGTTCTGGCTTTTGCGCTGTGTGGTGGATATGAGCCTTCAGCTAATAACTGTAACATTAAAACTGTCCCTTTGACGGAAACAGCGGAGTGTTTCATGCTGGGAAAACCTGCACGGAAATCACCATCATACTGTTAAAATTCTTGGTGGCAAGTAGGTTAAGCTCTCGCCACTGCCTCTCAAGATTATTTCAGGTTGAAAAAAAGGGGACTGAATCCGCCTACACAACTCTTCGGGACATCCATATCCCGAAGCTTTCTGTTGGGGATGTCCACATCTCAGCGTGTAGGTTTGCAGGTATACGGTGATTAGGAAATCCCCTACCGTTTGCTTTCGCATTAATAAATCCGAAAGGGCCTGTGAGCTGGCGTTGCAGGTATACGGGGGTCAAGGATGTCCCCTGCAGAAACACTTCCGGAAACAGATGTTCGAAACAACAGTCTTATAAATACATCCGGACACCGTTTCAGGAGCAGTCTCAGCATTCAAAAGAGTATTCAAAATAAAGTACGGTGAGTGATAAAAGTGCTCATCAAAAGCATTTACCAGGGTGCTCAGGTAGTGTACGGATCAGGAAATCTGCTGCAGTCTAAGACGCGCATCAGAATTAGACTTTTTTTATTTAATAAATCAATATATATAACTAATTCTACAGGTAAGTCGTAATCTTTCTATTGTGCCTTAGTTTTTTCAAAGATGGCGCAATGTTGATCTAAATCCTTTTAAACAAAATAAAACGACTGAAAAATGGCTGAATTAAACGTTGAACCGAAAAAGAACAGACCCATCTGGATATGGCTCATACTGGCTCTTCTGGCCTTGCTGGCCATTATATTTTTAATGCGTGGATGTGACGACAACGACGTTGACCGTGACATGGACACAGATACTACAACTGCCACCACCGCAGCCACAACTGCTGGTGCTACCACCGGCGGCACAACCGGTGCTATGGATACCGACAGCCGCACAGCAACTGACGCCGACTGGGATGACATCGACCGCAACGCGCCGGTTGCCACCTACCAGGAGATCACTGACAGGGACGTGACTGTACGAGGCAATGATGAGTATGCCATTTACAGCGTCGATGAGACAATCCTGTTCGGTACTGATTCGAAGGAGATCCGCGCTGAGGCCGCACCGAAGTTAAAGCAGGTAGCACAATCACTGAACCAGCGCTACAACGATGGGCAGATACGCATTTATGGCTACACCGACTCCAAGGCCAGCAAAAATTATAATGAGCAGCTGGCTGAAGAACGGGCCGAGGCCGTTCGAAACTGGCTGACACAAAATGGCAACATCAATGCCGACCGCATTACGGTACATGCGGTAGGTGAGGCCGATCCGGCTGCCACCAACCAGACCGCCGAGGGGCGTCAGCAGAACAGACGCGTGGAGATCGTGGCACGACGCGGAAACTAAGCATCGGCGGCCCCGCATGAAAGAGAATTATTCGTGCGCCAGGAACACGCGTATAACCTATTAATACCAAGCCAGCTTATTAACTATTAACTTATTACGACGATGAATACAAACGAAGATTATAATGATAGAAACCGCCTGCAGGAATTGGGCGGCAGTGATTTCCAGATAGCAGAAGGAGAGCCTAACATCAAAGGCTGGAATGTGAAAGACCCGCAGGGCAACACCATCGGCGAGGTGGAAGAACTCCTCTTTGATCCGCAGAGCCGCAAGGTGCGTTACATCGTGCTCGACCTAGAAGGCAACTACCTCGATCTGGAACCGCGCCATGTGCTCATACCTATCGGGGTAGCCGAGCTACAGGATTCGGACGACGATGTGATCCTGCCAAATATCACAGCTGATCAACTGCAGGCGCTGCCGGTTTACGAGAAAGGCAGCCTGACACGGGATACAGAGATGTCTGTCCGCAACGTATTCGGAGGTATGGGGGCAGCTGGTGCTGCCGCCGGTGCTGCCGTAGCAGGCCGGGACACCCGCGATACGAATGATTTCTACAATGACCCTGCCTACGACGAAGATAGATTTTATCGTAACAGACCAACTCCTACCGGCGCACAGGAAGGCGATCAGACGATTCCGATCATCAAGGAGGATCTGAATATTGGTAAACGGGAAGTAGAAACCGGGGCAACCAACATCCGCACGCGCATTGTAGAGCGTCCTGTTGAGGAGCACATCAAATTACGCGAGGAGCACGTGGATGTGGAGCGCAGACCCGTTGATCGTCCGGCAACAGATGCCGACCTGGCAAATGCCAAAGAAGGTGAGATCAACCTGACAGAGCGTGCCGAAGAGGCCGTGATCAACAAAGAAGCCCGTGTGGTGGAAGAGATAAACCTTCGCAAGGACGTAACGGAGCACGACGAGACCATCCGCGACACTGTTCGAAATACGGAGGTGGACATAGATAAACTGGACCCGAATGATCCGCGTCGAAGGAATGTAGACCCGAAAGCCTCAAACAGGCCAATCGATCCGGACGATCCGACCAACCCGCCCAAACGGGAAGACCGAACTGATTCGCGGATATAATCAGATCATATAAAAAAATCCCCTCTGCTTTATCAGAGGGGATTTTTTTATTTATAGCGACGGGCTTTTAAAACCCAGCTGACTACAGACGACTCATGTCACCCTCCAGTTTTAGCAGAATGTTATTCAGGGACTCCTCCCCCATGCGATTGGCTTCCTGATCAAACTGCTCCAGGTATAGCCAGGTAAATTTTTTCGACGACTTCCAGAGATTGCGCAAAGGCTCCTGCGTGTTCTTTAGCTGCTCCTCTCCGCTGGCTACCACGGCACCGTTTTCGAGGAGTTGGTAGTGGAGTACCAGGTCAGTCGGGCGCGGTGTGATGGATTCCTCCCCCGATGTGATGTGTGCAAAGATCAGGAAAATGACACTGCCCTTGTTTACGTACATAAACTGGCCGGGCGTCTGCCGGATATCAACCACCAACTGTCTGCCAGCCAGTTTGTCCTGCAGGTTAAGTTTATCTGCTGCCTGGTACATACCACGACGCACGGAAGAGGCGGCCTTGCCCGGATCGAGCTCGCAGGAGATGGTGGAATTCCAACCCCAGTATACCAGTGCAGGTATAAATGAGCGCTCCAGCTGTTTGAATTGATTGCCCGTCTGTACGGTGGCTGGTGCATTCACCACCAGCGCATCGTGCTGCGGATGAGCTACCTGCTCTGTCTGCACACGTTGCTCCACAAACGACGCGTACTTTTTCGTGCCCATACAGCTCGTCAGGCCCAGGGCTGCCACCAGCAGCCAGGTAAAATTTTTCATAAGAATGTTTTTTGAGGTATACCCGCTGTGCATAGGACCTGTATGTTACATGATCCTAACCAAGGTATAGCCAGCGAGTATTTGACAAATATAGTACTTTAACCAGAATGCCAAAACAAGCCTATATAGCTGCTGTTATTTTTCGTATCTTAGGCATCATTTCAAATCTGCAGCCCTATACCTTTATCCTTTTTTCTGATGGCACAAGTATCTATCCACGACTTCGGCTGGGACCGCTATTATTACGCCTATGTGTGCATCGGCGGTTATGAATGCTACAGCGGGCGGTTCCGTGCCTGGAAACTCTACAGCCTCACCAGCGACGCCGTAAAAACCCTCAGTCAACGGAAGGAAGAAGTACACGCGCTTTTCGAGACACAGGAAGAACTCGAAGCGTACATCAAAGCATTGCGCGAGCAGCCGGCACCGGACACCGAAGCGATCAAGCTGAACAAGATCGGCAAGCAAGGCGGCGATCAACTGATCATCAGTTCAATTTTGTAAGGTATACCTTCCTGCAAGCTATACCTTAAACTGAAGCCAGTCCCCCACCCTGTCATTTCGACGAAAGGAGAAATCTGAATTTGATCACCGACCGCGACACCAACTTCGTTTATTTCAGCAGCCTGATCAAGGAGCGCCCGGCACTGCATGACTTCTGGCTATACCTGGAGAAAGCCCTTGAACGGGCAGGTATAGGGTATGGCTTTATCGAGAACACGAGTGACATCTGGTGCCGCGACTACATGCCGGTGCAGGTAGCTAAGGATAAGTTCGTGCAATTCAAATACTACCCCTCCTACTGCGACAACGATGAGTACCGGCACACGATCACCGATACTTCGCAGGTACAGCTTAAGACTCCTTTGGCCGGCTCACTATTTCAGCATCCGCTTGTCATGGATGGTGGAAACGTCGTTCGCTCCGGGAATGCGGTTATCTTGACAGAGCGGATATTCAGCGAAAACAAGAAGCTTGCAACAGAGGATGTGATAGCACAACTGCAGCATGCGTTGCAAGTCGAGGAGCTATACCTTATACCTAAGCAGTCCGATGATATGACCGGGCACTCTGATGGAATGGTACGCTTCCTGGATGACCATACCTTGCTGGTGGCAGATTACGAGAAGCATAGTAAAAGCTGGAAAGCCAGGTACGAGCGGGCCCTGCGGCGAACTGGTCTACAACTTGTCAAATTTCCCAATGTCTTTTCTGAGGAGCGGGATGACGATGGAGAGTACACTGCCATTGGCTGCTACATCAACTTTGCCTGGATCGGTAAGGTGATCCTGTTCCCGCAATTCGATATACCCGAAGATGCAGAAGCGCTGCAGTCGACACGAAGCATTTTCAGTGACTATGAAGTGATTCCTATACCTGCGCGCGAACTGGCCATAGATGGCGGCGTGCTCAACTGTGTGACTTGGAATGCGCAGGTATAAATACAGGTATCGGCGAACATTTCAGGTAGAGGCCGGTTAAGTATTTTTCTTTTGCGTAGATAGAACAATCCCGAAATAACGGCCTCCGGACTATGAAAAATATCAAGACACTTGCCATTCTGAACACCGTGTTTTTCCTTCTGCATCTGGTGCCTTCGCAACTCACGCAGCTGGAGCTTTTCAATAGCCAGACCATCGGCGAAGTGTCCGCAAAATATCCGGCGCTTTTCACCCCGGCAGGTATCACTTTTTCCATCTGGGGAATCATATACCTGGCGCTGTCTGCCTTCTGCATTTACCACCTCGTCAAAGCATTTAAGGAACCCGCCCTGCACGAAGCTAACGCGGACCTGAAAGGACTCGGCTTTCTTTTCATGCTCAACAACCTGGCTACCGGTGCCTGGACCATTGCCTGGGTAAACGAGCGCCTGCTGCTCTCGGTGGTTCTGATCCTGATCCAGCTGGTCACACTGTTGCTGATCCACCTCCGCCTGGGTATTTTTGACAGAAGCCGCTCAGCCGCATCTATTTGGTTTACGCAGGTGCCGCTGAGCTTGTACTTTGGCTGGATCATCATCGCCACGGTCGCCAACATCAGTTCTGCTTTGGTAGGTTTGGGATGGGATGGTTTTGGCCTGAGTGAAGGACTCTGGACGATGATCATGATCGTCGCGGCTACCCTGATCGTGGTGTTTGTGGTCTTTAGCCGGACGAATCCTGTGGTGGGTCTTGTCGGAGTCTGGGCACTCTACGGCATCATCCTCAAACACCGCGAACTGAGTGTAGCGGAAAGCCCGCAGATCATCACGACAGCCTGGATCTGTCTGGCGGTGGTAGGTTTGGTATCGTTACTGGTGTTTTTCAGGTATGGGAGAATTGTGCAGGAACAAGTATAGCCCGGCTATACCTGACAGATGGGTCATCTATTTCAACCACCGCCAGGCAGCTGAACGGACGCCTCATCAGGTGCTCATTTAATAAAAGTGCAAGGCCTCTTTAGTCGATCATCAACTCAATAACGAAATAAGCGACTGAGCCTACCAATAGCAGCGCAAGTGCAGTATTCGGTGTCATAGGCCATTCTGATTATAAGTGAAACATAGAACCATTTAAGTTCCTCTACTATAGTTAACTAGCTTGTTTACAGAAAGTTTCGCATAACAGCACGCCTTTTTCTAAACGATCCCTACCCTGTCATTTCGACGACAGGAGCAATCTGAATTCCTATACCTGATGAACTGGGCTGGCACCTTCCCTCACAAATAATCAAAATAAGCTATCTTCCCTTCCTGACCAACAGATCTTTCCTTACCTTAAGCCTTTGAATCCGGATAAACGGCGGCTATGCTGGCTAATGAAATAATCACCGGCAACAGGCGCTGCCGCATTGCATGCCCGGAGACCGACAAAAAGATGAAACGATTCCTTTGCTTTTCCTTGCTGCTGTTTACGTTCTCCTGCACCGTCCAGCGGCAAATGACGCTCCCAACCCGTCCGGCTGCTGCTCTGTCAGGGTCAGACTTTTACCAGCAAGCCGCCAGCTATACCTGGCAGCAGCGCGATTCGCTGGCTGTGCGGGAGATCCTGAGCGGCAATATGCCGGACTTCCTTCAAAAATTTGTGGCTATACCTGTCACCGCTACAAACGCCGGGGGCAAAACGATAGAAGCTACTTTTTATGCCAGCCCGGACTACGTAAGCATCGGGCACAACGCCAACTGGGCCCGCATCCCCCTCACCCCGATGGCCGCACAGCAACTGGCTGACAGCTTGGGTTGCTTTCTGCCTACCCGCAAAATGGTGGACACCATTTACAGGCAAGCCAGCGTAAAACTAGAGCCCCTCCCGCTCTACGCGCTCCGCGACAGTACACTTACCTTCTACCACCACCATCTCTTGATCGAAGGGCAGCGCCAGGGACGTAAGGGACTTATTGCCGGCATCAAAAAAGATGTCGTGATAAGCAGCAAAGTGAGCCGGGACCCACGACCCAACCGGGTGGCCATTTATGGCTGGCACCGCACAGATGGTAAACCCATACAGCCGCTTTATACCGGACACATCAACTGGTACGTCGACTACAGCCACGGCATCCGGCTCATACAGCGCAAGCTAAAGGTCAACGGCAAATGGATGGATTATACGCAGGTGCTGCAGGACCCCGAACTTCGGCAGTTGCTTTGCGATGAGGAGGTGTGTGATTTTATTGCTTATCCTGACTGATTATTAGTTTGTGTATGATTCGTCGATTACCGATCACGATGCGTGCGGATAGGTCGCGACCTGTCCCAACGAGAATGAACCAACTGCATTGCCCTTAAATAGGTGCTGCGCGATAAAACAAACAAGTTAGGTATAAAGGTGTCCTAAACTATTGTTTGGCTCAATGGTTAAAGAGCCGAAAACAATTACCTTAGAACGCACCATATGTCTATACTTCAATTAAAACCAACCATTCTGGTCGAAACGCCTTTGGGTACGGGCCAGGCAATCTTCATTATCGATTACGGCATGCACCAGAACACCTGCTGGGTGGTTGCTTTGCAAAAAGATGGGGTGATCAAGCATTTTGATTGCAACGATGTGATCCTGTCAACGAACTATACCTATGGCATGAACCTCCGGAAAAATCACTTCCCTGTGCAAAAGCCTTCTGCAGGTCCAGAATAAACGCTTCATCAAGTCGACGCATTAAAAAAGGTCTGGCAGATATAACTGGCAGACCTTTTCACGTGCCACGCAATTGGTGTAGGCGGCTGTCCGATCAACTCGCCTTATTTGAAACTGTCACGACACGGCCGGACCGTCCCGAAGGAGAAAACACCTTCAACTTAACCTGCCCTTTCGCACTGATCGGGCCTGTGTATATCTTGCTTTTTTCGGTTGGCTCCGAGCCGTCTGTGGTATAGCGGATGATAAAGCCAGGTAGCTGCACATTAGCCAGTACTTTTCCATTTTCCAGGATAGCCCCGGCTGTAGGTATGCGATACTGAAATCCGCCAGCATAATGGCTCAAGCGTGGGAGCTCGCGTTTACCCAATACATTCACAAAGGCAGACCAGGCCTGGTTGTAAGCAGCTTCGGCTTTGGCAGCATCGGGCTCTGTAGCCCAGGCCGGGTCGGGCGCCCAGGCGCGCTCAGCCAAGCCCAACAGTTTAGGCAGCAGCATGTACTCCAGGCGCTCCGGGGTTTTGATCATCTCGGACCAAAGCGGCGCCTGCAGGCCTACAATGTTCGTCCGGCCGTAGGCAGTCAGTCGTTCTTTCCCTTTGAACACTACCGCCGGATTGATCGGCTTATTGTCCGTGTCCACTTTCTGGTTCTTCATGTAGTCGAACGGGATGAAGTAGAAAGGCTTGTCCAGATCCAGGTAGCCTGCCCAATACAAGCCCGGCTCTTCGTAGGCTTTCTGGTAAGTCAGGTCCAGGTATAGGTTGGAAGCGTTGGTGAGCACCACCTTGTAGCCGGCATTCGCCATGCGGTAAGCCAGGTCCTCTGCGCCCCACAGGTTATTCCAGACATCCACATGAAAGTTCTTGGCCTTGAAATCCTGGTTGGGCACATACACTTTCTTCCCATTCTGCTCTACCCTTGTCAGGCCTATTTCTTCCCAGCCTGACAGGTATAGGTTGCGGGCATTCAGCATGTCGTTCACCTTACCGAAGAAGTAGTCCCAAAGATCATATTTACCCTTAATCAATGGGTTAGCCGCGATCAAAGCATCAACAGCAGGAGACTTCTCCCAAACGCCATTAGGTACTTCGTCGCCGCCCATGTGGATGGTCTGGATCGGGGCACCGGCTTCCTTATACATCACCAGGATCTCGTCCACCACCTTTTCGAGGAAGGTATAGGTAGAAGGCAGCGCCACATTGATCACGTTATCGTTCCAGTTCTGCACCGAGCGGTACACTGATTTATCCTCCAGGTCACGGAGCAGGTAACGTTTTGCTTCTTCAGGTTTCCCCTCCTGCATCAGGCGGGCATAACGCGCATCCATCGACTTAATCGCTGCTCGGGCATGTCCCGGGGTTTCAATCTCCGGAATCACCTTGATGTGGCGCTCTGTCGCATACTTCAGAATCTCGATAAAGTCGGCTTCGGTATAGTGGCCGCTGCCGCTGGTTTTGTCGGCATCCGGACCTGAACCCAGCGAAGGCTGCAGGTGATTCAACTCATCTGTTGTATGGCCGCGTCTGCCACCAACTTCGGTCAGCTCCGGCAGGCCCGGAATCTCCAGGCGCCACCCTTCGTCATCATTCAGGTGAAAGTGAAGCACGTTCAACTTGTAGAGTGCCATCAGATCCAGAACCTTCAGCACCTGTTCCTTTGACTGAAAGTTCCTGGCCACATCCATCATAAAGGCCCTGTGTCCGAATCGAGGATTATCCGACACCCGCACGCCAGGTAGAGAAACAGAACTTTGCTTTTTAGTTAGTGCTGCCGCCGGGATCAGCGTCTTAAGCGATTGGGTACCATAAAAAGCACCAACCGGCGTGGAGGCGTTGATCACCACTTCCTGCGGACTCACCTGCAGTTCGTAGGCTTCCGGCCCCAGCCCTTTTTTCTGCTGCAGGCGGATCGCTTTGCCGGTACCCAGCATACTGATCACCGGCTTCTTTCCGAATACCGTGCCAAGGTGATCTGCCAGCATAGTAGCCTCGCGCATGAAAGCCGCATCCGTTACAATAGGTATAGCGGCGGTCATGGTAAAGGGCTTTCCGGTTTCGTGGTAAACGGCCGGCGTCGGGAATACTTTGGTTAGCTTCTCCTCGGGTATGTCGGTGATCACCTTGTTCTGCTCATAGACATCTTTCGCCTGCAGCCAGTCTACCCAGGGCTGGTCCGGCTTTTTCACGCTGATCTGCGCGGTGGCATGTCCTTTCGACTTGTCGTGGTCCCAAACCAGGTAAAAGCCATGTGGTGTTCTGGACTCGTTCACAACCTGCCCGCCGGACACCAGTTCTATAAGCAGCGAAGCCCCCGGAGCCAGTTCCTTGAAAGTGGCCGTTGGAACCAGGTAACGCAGGTCGCCATTCACATGCTCTACCTTGAAAGGTGCATTCTCTTCTTTGGGTTTAAGGGCAGGAAACGAATGGAAATACAAGGTCCAGCCACTTGCCGGTAAAGTAGCTTCTCCTGTGTTGGTGAGGGTGAGGACGGCCAGTGTCTGCGGCTTGTTCTGGTACTTTCCGTCTGCTATTTCATAGCTCAGTTGAAGCTTCTTCGGGTCAAATTGACTCTTGTTTTCCTGCGCAAAGGAAGTTGAATAAATCAGAGTAAAGAGGGCGCATAAAACGGCAGTGAGGGTCTTTCTCATGTTATCTAAATATACAGGCGTGTCGATTTATGCTGAAATATAGCATAAAATAGGTAGAACATAAACCTTATACCTGCACAAAACCGCAAGATTGATTTGAAAACTCAACGCATTCAGGTGTATTATTTTATTTCAACCCGAGGCAACCATCCGAAAAAAGTCTCCGTGATGGGGGCATCAAGAAGAAAAGGAACAAAAAAAGGAAACATGGCACGAGCTCTTTCTACGATAAAAAAATTGATGCTGGGCATTCTCCTTATGGCTGCTGCGGCTTGTGCTGATGACAACGAAGAAGATCTGATGCCGCAGCAGTCCCCCCAGCAATGCGATACCAATACAGTTACTTTTTCCGGTAGTGTGGTGCCCATACTGGCTACCAACTGCTACGCCTGCCATGCTGCCAACATTGCCGAGGGCGGAGTGGTCCTGAGCAACTTCAGTGGTGTAAAAGCAAAGGTAGACGAAGGCCGGTTGATTGGCGCGATCACGCACGCGCTGGGCTTCGCTCCTATGCCACAGGGCGCTTCTAAACTCTCAGCCTGTGATATTGACAAGATAAAGAAATGGGTGGCTGATGGCGCACTGAACAATTAATCTATCATCATGAAACAGCTCATGCTACTCCTGACGATCATCCTTTTCCCGATGGCAGATGGGATGGCACAAGCGCGTTACTTCACCAAAACAGGCCATATCTGGTTTTTTTCAGATGCGCCCCTGGAGGACATTGAAGCCCATAACAAAAAAGTTGTCTCTGTTATAGATATAAGCACCGGCGAAATGGTCTTTTCGGTCCCGATGAAGGAGTTTCAATTCCGGAAGTCCCTGATGCAAACGCATTTCAACGAAAATTATGTAGAGTCGGACAAATACCCTAGGGCCACTTTTAAGGGGAAAATAACCAACATGGAAACTGTTGACATCACCAGAGAAGCGGCCTATCTGGTGCGGGTAAAAGGCGTGCTGAACATACACGGGAAGGACAAAGCCATCGACACCGTTGGCACACTGGAAGTAAAAGGAGGGCGACTTTATGGCAAATCCACCTTCACCGTCACGCCCCAGGAGTTCAACATCGTGATTCCGCGGCTTGTTCGAAATAACATCGCCAGGCGAATTGACATAACAGTGGATATCGTGTATGCTCCCTTAATTGGTAACAGCCTTTAGATATGATAAAGAAATGGTTTCTCCTGGTGATGGTTTGCCTGCCGACAGCCTTTGCGCAGGCGCAGGACGAGCTGCTTAAAATAGCGGAAGCCAGTGATAGTGCAATCGCAGAATATGTGACAGGTACCTTTAAGGCAACGCGCTTGGTAAACGGGCACACGGTAGAAACGAACAGCGATGGCGTGCTACTCTTTCTGATCTCCCACCGGTTCGGTACCTTAAACAGCGGCGCCTATGAACTTTTTGGACTCGATCAGGCGACTATCCGCCTGGGGCTGGAGTATGGCATCACAGATCAGCTTGACATTGGTGTCGGAAGGAGCTCGCTCGAAAAGACCTTTGACGGTTTTCTAAAGTATAAACTGCTGCGGCAACAAACGGAAAAGGGCCGGCCGGTCACGCTCACGCTCTTTTCCAGCGCAGCTGTCCGGTCGCTGAAATGGCCGGAGGAAGAAAACAATTTTGAGTTCAGGCACCGTTTATCCTTTACGCAACAGGTTCTCATCGCCAGGAAATTTACAGATCGTTTCTCGCTCCAGCTGTCCCCCACCCTCGTTCACCACAACCTCGTTCCAACGCGACAGGCTGAGAACAATGTTTATGCGATTGGCGGCGGCGGACGCTTCAAGATCACCAAACGGACTTCTTTCAACGCGGAATACTTTTACCTGCTTTCTGACCAAACCCGCCAGGACTTCCGGAATGGTCTTTCCCTTGGCTTTGATATTGAGACAGGCGGACACGTTTTCCAGCTGATTTTCACAAATGCGCAGGGCATGGTCGAGAAATTCTTTGTCTCTCAGAATACCGGCTATTGGTCTGACGGCGATATCTATTTCGGCTTTAACATTTCGCGGGTGTTCGACCTGAAGGGAAAAGAAAAACAGGAATGGTGAGGCCTACTGCGACCATTCCGTAGGTTTCCGGTCCCAGCGGTGCGACTTAAGCTGCTCCAGTAATTCTTCCGGCAACCCTTTCCCATCGCTGGCCTGCAGATTGGCTTGCACGTGGTGGGCTTTGCGCATACCAGGTATAGTAGTGCTCACATCCGGATTACTCAGAATAAAGCGCAGAGCCATCTCGGCCATGGTCATGCCGGCAGGTATAAGTGGTTTCAGTCGGTCGGCATGGTCCACACTGGCTCTCAGGTTTTCGGGCACAAAGTAGGTGCTTCGCCAGTCGTCTTTCGGGAATGTGGTTTCCGTTGTGAAAGTGCCGGTGAGGGTGCCTTCGTCGAAGGGAACGCGGGCGATGGTAGCAATATCCAGTTCGCGGCAAAGCGGGAATAGCTTGTCTTCCGGCGCCTGATCGAAAATGTTGTAAATGACCTGCACGCTGCTGATGTGGCCGGTGCGCAGGGTCTGGAGCACATTGTCCGGTTCCCACCGATTCACGCTCACGCCCATGTGCTGAATTTTGCCATCGGCTTTCAGCTTCTCCACGGCCCGTTGCCATTCTTCCTGTTCTGACCAGCTGTCTTCCCAGACATGAAACTGCTGCAGGTCAATCGTCTCCACCCCCAGGTTCTGCAAACTTTTTTCGGTATAGGAGATGATATGATCGGCAGGAAAACAGTCTTCGAGCTTGTATTCTGCTCTCGACGGCCAATTCATATTTTTAGGCGGAATCTTGGTCGCCACGTATAGTCGCTTGTCTGAATAACGTTTGAGCAGGCGGCCTAGGATCTGCTCGCTTTTACCTTTGCCGTAGCCCCAGGCGGTATCAAAAAAGTTGCAGCCGCCTTCCACGGCCAGGTCCAATGAACGGTCCGACTGCTGGTCATCCGAGCCAGTCCAGCCGGCCATACCCCACATGCCATACCCTACTTCGCTTACCTGCCAGCCTGTGCGGCCAAATCTTCTGTACTCCATACCTTGTTAATTTTTAAGTTCTCAGTTCTGCATGCATACTCTTGCCGCCAGACAAGAGTTGCTGCCCAAGGTACCTCAAGTCACGAAGCTTTCCGATAGACCGGATAAAAAAGTTAATGGAAAGCCAGGTATAGGATGTAAGGCAGCCGGAGCAAGGTGGGGCCAGGTATAGAAAGTACAGAAGATAGGTATAGGTATAGACTATTAAATAAAAAAAAGAGCAGGCGCCCTATGGAAAAGCACCTGCCCGTTTTTAATGAAGTGTAATCTGCTGCTTACTTGGTTGGCGGCAGCATCACTTTGTCGATCACGTGCACCACGCCATTCGACGCTTCCACATCTGCCATGGTCACGTTGGCGTCGTTGATCTTCACACTGCTGCCATTTAGCATCACCTTCAGCTCAGCACTGTTCAGTGTTTTGGCAGACATGTTGTTCGACAGATCGGTTGATTTCACGTTTCCTTCCACCACGTGGTAGGTCAGAATATCGACGAGTTGCTGCTTGTTCTCGGGCTTCAGCAGGTTCTCCAGAGTTCCGGCTGGTAAGGCAGCAAAAGCTTCGTTTGTTGGAGCAAAAACGGTATAAGGACCCGCGCCCTGCAAGGCGCCCACCAGGTCAGCTGCCTGTAAGGCCTGAACCAGCGTGGAGAGTGACGGAGTTTCAGAAGCGAGGGCCACAATGTCCTGCGAACCTGCAGTCGTGGCATCGTCGGTTGCCATAGTTTCATCGGTGGTCATGGCGTCATCCCCGGTCGTCATTTCAGTGTCCGTTGTCACGACTTCCTCGCTTTCGGTGGCTTGTTCGTTGGTGTTGCAGCCATACAGGAAAAGGGCCGACAAGAACAAAATGCTTAGTTTTTTCATAAGTGTTATTTTTAATTGCTTGATTAACAGGGAAAAAACCAATAGCCAGCACCTTTGTTCAAAACTATTTTTAAAAGGATGCGGCACTGCCACGAATTTTAGCCTTGTCACATCCCGGCACGCAAAAAAAGCACTGGCCGACAAAGCAGGCAAATGACGGAATTCCGGGAGAGATGCTTATATTAGACTTCTCATACATTACATGCCATGACAACTATGCTGAAAAACCTTTGGAAGAAAGTCTCTCTCACATCGCTTGCGCTCATAGCCCTCACCCTACCCAGCCATGCCCAAAATGATAAAACGGAAGCAGACCTGCAGGCCATTATGCAGCAGCATGACATGGTCGGGCTGGCAGTTGTCGTAGTCAAGAATGGGGATATTGTCTATAACAGATCCTTTGGTTTGAAGGATGTTGAAAGCCAGACGCCGCTCTCTAACAGCGACATTTTCAGGATCGCTTCCATCTCCAAGTCCTTTACCGTGACGGCCCTGATGCAATTAATCGAGGCGGGCAAGCTTTCCTTGAATGATGATGTGAGCAAGCTGGTCGGTTTTCAGGTGCGGAATCCTAAATTCCCGAATAAGGTTATCACCCTGCGGATGATGCTTTCGCATACCTCCAGCATCAACGACAGCCAGGGCTACTTCACATTAGACACCATCGACCCTGCCAAAAATCCGAACTGGGCGGCCTGTTACAACGACTACGAACCGGGCACAAAGTATGAGTACTGCAACCTGGGCTTCAACATGGCCGGCACCATACTGGAGAAACTGACTGGCGAGCGCTTCGATCAATACGTAAAGCACCACATCCTGGACCCATTGGGGCTGTACGGTGGCTATAATGTAGACTCCCTTGACGCCAGCCGCTTCGTGACACTTTATGAATACAATCCTGACTCCAGCCGATTCTCCCCTTCTCCCTCAGCCTATAACCCACGCCGGCAGGAAATCAGAAACTACAAAATGGGCTACAGCACGCCTATTTTTTCGCCTACTGGCGGCATGAAAATATCGGCTACCGACCTGGCAAAGTACATGACCATGCATATGAACAAGGGCGAGTATAACGGCACCCGGATCATCTCGAAGAAGAGTGCTAAAAAGATGCAATCGAAGATCGCTGACAATGGCTACGGTCTGGCGCTGAAAACTGAGAAGAACCTGATTCCGGGGAAGGCCATAGTAGGTCACACCGGCAATGCCTACGGACTCTACAGCGCCATGTTCTTTCAGCCAAAGGAGCAGTTCGGTTTTGTGGTGATCACGAATGGCACCAGCGCCCCGGAAGTGAATGAGTATAACGTGGCACTGGCAGCGGTCATCAACAGCCTTTACAATAACTTAGTGAAATAGCCTTGTCGATAATTTAACCATATAACTTGTCGATAATTTAACCATATAAAAAGCCTCTCCGGAAATGGAGAGGCTTTTTATATGACCAGTCTATACCCGTTATACTGTGGTGTTACAACTCAGTAGCGTTAAAGGTGTCGCCCTGATTGACATCGCCTGTTTCGAAGCCTTTTTTAAACCAACGGACACGTTGGGCTGAGGTGCCGTGGGTGAAAGAGTCAGGTACCACTCTTCCGGTGGACTGCTTTTGAAGACGGTCATCGCCGATGGCACTGGCCGCATTCAGGGCCTCTTCCAGGTCGCCGGGCTCCATTATTCCTTTTTCTTTTTGGGTATGATGTGCCCACACGCCGGCATAGAAATCAGCCTGTAGCTCTACTCTCACCATGAGCTGATTGAATTCAGTTTGGGACAACTGGCCCCGCATGGCGTTTACCTGATCCATGGTACCGGTGAGTTTCTGGATGTGATGCCCCACTTCGTGGCCCACCACATAAGCCTGTGCAAAGTCTCCTTCCGCGCCCAGCTTACGATCCATTTCGCTGAAAAAGCTCAGGTCAATGTACAGTTTCTCATCGCCGGGGCAGTAAAAGGGACCGGTGGCGGCGGAAGCAAGACCGCAGGCCGAGTTTACCTGATCCGAAAACAATACCAGCGTGGGTTCTCTATACCCTTGTATCATCGTGTTCCAGACATCTTCGGTATCTGCCAGCACCACGGCCGTCTGGTCGGCTAGTGCCTGCTCTTCCGGACTGGGCTGGTAGTCGGTTGACTGCGCATACTGCGCGTCGCCGCCCACAAACTGTTGTAGGAGAGTCAAGGGGTTGGTGCCTGTCAGAAACAGGATCAATATCAGAACCCCCACTATGATGAGTCCTACTTTCGAGAAAAGGAGTTTGAACAAAGGGACGAGCAGCATGGGACTGATGCCCCTGCCACCTCCGAAACCGCCTGCGGACTGACCTCTACGGTCTTCTATATTGGTGCTTTTTCTTCTGCCTTGCCATTTCATAATTATTGTTTTCTAATGCGGGTGTGAAACTATTAAGTCTATACTTGATAATCGAACACTATAACGTGGAGCGACCTCACTTGGATATAGGTAATTTAGGAAGCCTGTCTCTACCGGTGTACGAAGGACCTAATGATAAGATAAATGACGACAAATCTAATTTTAGAGGCCTTGATAAAACGTTTTCAATTTCCTTCGTATAGTCATTTTCATTTATCTGCTTTTTAGGATTTGCCGAACTTAGAAAGCTCACATATAGGGAGAAGGCAGGCAGTTAGACACAAAATTTATGGATCATACATACAACAGGAAGGCACACAGCAAACTGATCGAGCTGAATGATGAACTTGAAAATTACTTCAATAACACGATCATCCCGCAGCTGTTCGTAGATGCCAACATGATCCTGCGTAAGTTCACTCCCCCAGCCATGAGGCACTTCAAGCTGACTTCTGACGACATTGGAAAGCACATCGTGGATGTATCCAGCAATATCCGCTTCCCTACTTTCATCGAAAACATCACCGAGGTGATCGAAAGCAGCAAAGACCTGGAAAAGGAGATCCAGACCACTGACAAGCGATGGTATCAGATGAACATCCTGCCCTACATCGTGCGCAAGGAGAACAGAACCAATGGGGTCATCGTCACCTTCATCGATATAGACGACCGCATTCAGATTCTGAAAGGTTACGAGAGCCTGAACAGAAACTATGAAAACATCATCCACTCCATCTCCCATGATATCAAAGGCCCTCTTTCGAATATAGAAGGGCTTATCAGGCTCATGCAGGAAGCGCCAGAGGACGAAGAAGATAGCCAGCGAATCAAAGACATGCTGAGCGAGTCTGTAGCCAACCTGCGCCAGACAGTGGAGGATCTGGCCGACATCCAGGCTAGTGACACGGGCTTTGCCCAGGCACCGGAACGGGTGAATTTCGAGAACATCATCGAAGACGCCAAGCTCGCCCTCCGGGACAGGATTGCGGAAACCAACGCACAGATCAACACGCAAATTGAGGAGCCAGAAATCAGCTTCTCCCGAAAAAATGTCCGGAGCATCGTTTACAACCTGCTCAACAACGCCATTAAGTATCAGAAGCCGGGCAAAACGCCTGTTATCTCCATCCGAACAGAAAAGTCCGGCGATTACATACTGCTTACCGTGCGGGACAACGGGATAGGTATAGCGGAAGATAAAAAACACTCGATATTTGAGCGCTATACTCGTTTGCACAGCGAGGTGCCAGGCACCGGCGTTGGGCTGTTCATTGTGAAAGGCATGGTGGAGCAAATGGGTGGTGAGATACAGTTGGAAAGCACGTTAGGCGAAGGGTCCACTTTCAAGGTGTATTTCAGGTCGTTGCGATAGGATGTAGCTTACGTTTAAGAGAAACCACGGCGTCTTGCAGACCCACGAGCGTACAACAGAACAGCCTTTCTTAAGAAGCAGGTACAGGTATAGCGAAAGGTGTTGAGTCAGACACCTACGGGAGCTATGCACACCGTGGGATATGAGAGAGGCTATACCTATACCTGTGTAAGATTCTGCATCTGCCTTGCGCTATACCCTAACCCCACTCCTTCCTTCTCCCGTACCCCTGCTATACCTGATCACCACACATGAACAACCTGAAAGACTTTCTGCAGCTCGTTTGGTCAGCCGTGAAGGGCAAGGAGCAGGACTTTACGACCTTGGGCATCCGATCGAGTATTGTGCTGCTGGCAGTGCCCATGATTCTGGAGATGATGATGGAGTCGCTCTTCGCCGTGGTCGATATTTTTTTTGTCGGAAAGTTAGGGCCTCACGCACTGGCCACGGTCGGCCTCACCGAAACGGTGCTGATGGTGATCTACTCGGTGGGCATGGGCGTGAGTGTTGCCGCTACGGCCTTGGTTGCACGCCGAATTGGTGAGAAGAACTACCATGAAGCAGGCAACGTGACTTACCAGCTCCTGGTCACGGGTGTGGTGCTGGCCTTGCTCATGGGTATCCTGGCCACCTGGTTTGCGGCCGATATCCTTACGCTGATGGGCGCTGATGCCGCTCTGCTCGAAACCGGGCTCCGTTATGCGCAGATCATTTTTGCCGGAAACCTGGTTATCATCATGCTTTTCCTGATCAACGGGATCTTCAGGGGAGCTGGTCAGCCGCACCTGGCGATGCGGGCACTCTGGCTCGCCAACGGCGCCAACATCGTGCTGGACCCGCTCCTGATCTTCGGCATCGGCAGCTTCGATGGTATGGGGCTGGAGGGCGCCGCCTGGGCCACCACCATCGGCCGAAGCGTGGGTGTCGTTTACCAGCTTTACCACCTTCTCAATGGCAAGCACCTGCTTAAAGTCGGCCGCGATAACCTGGTCATTAGTCTGGCGATGATCAGGCGTATTCTGGCAGTATCTTCGGGGGGCATGGGCCAGTACCTGATCGACTCTGCGAGCTGGATCTTCCTGACCCGCATCATGGCTGAGTTTGGCAGCAGTGCCCTGGCCGGCTATACCATCGCTTTTCGTCTGATTGTCTTTGCGCTGCTGCCGGCCTGGGGACTGTCCTCAGCGGCGGCAACGCTGGTTGGCCAGAACCTGGGCGCCCGGAAAGCGAAACGGGCTGAACTGGCTGTATGGCTGACGGCAAAGTACAACGTGATATTTATGGCGGCCGTCACGCTCCTGTTTCTTTTCTTTGGTGAGTACCTGGCCGCTTTTTTCGCAACAGACAAAGCCGTAATTGCGGTGGCCTCCGAGGCGCTTCGAATCATTACGCTGGGCTACGTCTTTTTCGGGTTGGGTATGGTGATGGTGCAGGCCTTTAACGGTGCAGGCGACACCCGCACACCGTCCATTATCAATATCCTGGTGCTCTGGCTGATCGAAATTCCGCTGGCCTATCTGCTATCCAAAATATTCGGATTTGGGGTAACCGGCATCTTCCTCGCCATTGCCTTTTGCCACTCGTTCCATGCGTTGGTCAGTTGGTGGCTTTTCCGCCGCGGCACCTGGAAAGCGGTGAAGGTATAAGGTATAGCCTCATAAACTCACCAAAGGTTTGAAAACAAAAAACAGGTATAGCACGAACGGCTATACCTGTTTTAGTATGAAAAGACTGGCCGGCTAGTTTTGCACTAACAAGCCATTGAAGTTCGCTACGAAATAAGCATGGGCCTGCTCCGCAGTCAGGATATGGCCCTGCTTCTGGGCGTCAGCAGCTAACCGGAAACCCAGTTCAGCTGCCGCCTTTCGCTGGATCGGTGTGCCGTGATGACCATCGCTTTCAAAACCACAGTCTCCAATTTCGAAGAATAGTTCGTAGAACTTGGCCACTCGTTTGCTGTTATAAGTAGCGCCTCGCTTGTGTGTCATGTAGTAGGCAGCCAGGAAATCGGCTTCCAGTTCTTTGTAACGCGTAGCCTCAGGCTGACTGGCGAAAGTGCCCGCCGGATACCAGGCATTGTTGTTCTTGAACTGAACCTGGTGCGCCCACTCATGTGCTAGTATACCTGTCCAGACAATGTCCTGCTCTACTCCTGTTTCAGAAATCATTTGCACCAGGCCATCGCCAATCACGATCAGGTTGCGAAAAGTAGTGGCAAAACCATCAGCAGCGAAGAATGGCGATTCTGGTAATTGGTTTGAGAAGGTGTTAAAGTACAGTAACTGATCAGCAATTGGGTAGGCTTGTTCTTTCGTTATACCGTTGGCGATCACATACACATCGGCCAGTCTTTCCCTGTCGTTCAGGGTAGCGGTGTGCTGCCCGTTCAACCGGATCTGGTTTGGCATGTCCCAGAATTTCTCCAGTTCCCGCTTGCGCTTGTTCATCAGGTCGGTGTACTCACCATTGGCGCCAAAGTACTGAGTAGAAGCGTCGAAGATGGCAGCATATTGCCCCAAGGTAAGGTACGTACTATAGATCGTTTGTGCCTGCGTTCCAAATACACCTACCAGATCATTGCCCAGGACCCTGAAATAACGGTTTTGAACATCTATTAAAGCAGTAGGACCGCACTCAGAAGGCTCCACCACATTGCCCATCAAAGCGCTGCGCAGATTTTCATGTATCGGCACCAGGCCGTCCATTGAATTCAGGGGTACAAGCTCCGAGGCGCTCTGGTTTTTAACAGCAGTGGACTGCAGGGTGTTGCCGGTAGCCAGTCCCATCTCGTCCACTTCCTTTTCACAGGAAAAAGTGATAAAAGCAAGGCCCAGGCAAAGTAGAGTAGAAGTTCTTTTGTTCATACTACGCGTAATTAAGTAGGATTTTGATTATGTAAATTTATAAAATAGTCGCTTTTTGATAATGAAGTGATAAAACACAATATAGCAGTATTAAAGATAGTTGTTCTTGTACCTAAACCAAATTTTATAGCCTTTAATATTATTTAATCAGATTTAGTTCCAAGGTATAATCAAGTGCTGGGCGCGTATTCTGTAAAACCCGGAACAAGCGCAGCCGTTATTGCAGGATGTAACAGAATTTTGACTGCCAGACGCCGTATGCCAGACAGTTTTAAATAGCTCCAACACGCCACGCACCATGTCCCCTGTACCAATAAGTCTTCTTAACTCTATAATGAAAAGTAAAACTCCATACCTGTTCTGGCTAGCAGTCTTACTGCTTTGTGCCCTGCCCACTGTGACGAGCGCGCAGGAAGTGACGGAACAGGACACGGCAGCGGTTGTTGCACCGGAGTGGCCCGAAGACTCTCTGGGCAGACGCACGCCGCGGGGCACCGTCTCGGGTTTCATCAAAGCAGTGGCCGACGGAGATTATACAAGGGCTGCTTTCTACCTGAACCTGGTAAGCCCCGGCGACACGATACAGGACGGCGCCGCCATGGCACAGGCGCTGCAACGTATGCTGGATCAGCGTAGCAAAACCCTTCCCCGCTCCTGGATCAGCAATCTACCAGAGGGCGACCTGGAAGACAACCTACCCCAAAACCTGGAACGCATTGGTACGGCTACCGTGGATGAGAGCAACGTTGACATCCTCCTCGAAAAAACGGAGGGACCAGCGGGCGGCCCCATCTGGCTGATAGCAGCCGAAACATTAAGCAAGGTGCCCCTGCAGGAAGAAGTTCCCGCCGAAACCGTAGTTGAGAAAACGTTGCCCGACTTTCTGGAAGAAAACCGCTGGGAAGGCGCACCGGCAGGCCATTGGCTGGGCTTGCTGCTGATCGGCATTGTATCCTATCTCCTCGCCTGGGGTATCATTTCAGGATTGATTTTTCTGATAGGTTACATTTGGCGCAAAACCCGCAACGAGCCGACTTATGGTTTTATCAGCGCCTTCTCGTTGCCGGTGCGACTCTACCTGGCCGCCGTCCTGTTGGTATACCTGAGCCAGCGACTGGGCATTTCGTTTGTGTTGCGGCAGCGCTTCAGTGAGCTAACCATCATCATCGGCCTGATAGCAGTGTTGCTGCTGCTCTGGCGTCTGGTGGATGTGATCACGAGTTTTAGTAAGCGCCGCCTGGTGGATCGCCACAACATGGGGGGCATCTCCATTGTGCTTTTCCTGCAGCGCGGAGCCAAGATCGCCCTGGTTGTGTTCGGTGTTATTTTCATTCTCAGCACCCTGGGCTTTGATGTGACCACAGGTTTGGCCGCACTGGGTATAGGCGGTATTGCACTGGCGCTGGGTGCTCAGAAAACGGTGGAGAATTTTGTAGGAAGCGTGACGCTCATTGCCGACCAGCCTATCCGGGTGGGCGACTATTGCAAAGTAGGCGACACGAGCGGCACAGTGGAGCAGATCGGCATGCGCTCCACCAGGCTGCGCACCACAGAGCGTACGATTGTCACTATTCCGAACGGAGACTTTTCTTCCCAGAAAATCGAGAACTTCGCCCACCGCGACCGCTTCCTGTTCAACCCTACCCTGCGACTGCGCTATGACACCACGCCGCCCCAGATACAGGCCGTGTTGCGCTCCCTGCGGGAAACACTCTCCGGACATCCTAAAATAGAAAAAACAAGCGCCCGCGTCCGCCTCACCGAGATCACGGCAGATGCCCTGAAAGTCGAGGTGTTTTCCTACATTCTGACCAGCGACTTCAACGAACACTTAGAAATTAAGGAAGGACTCCTCATTACGATGATGGATGCGGTCAATAGCAAAGGCAAAGGCTTTGCACTGCCTGTTCAGCAACTGCTCGTTAGTAATGATGGTGCAGGTATAGAAGAGAAAAAAGAAACTTCCCCGTGAAAGCGGGTTAATAAAGTCTAATATTTGTTTTTGTTCGCGAAGGCCACCAGCGAGAGCATGATCGGTACTTCTACCAGCACGCCCACCACGCATACCAGCGCAGCCGGACTGTCGAGGCCGAAAAGCGCGATGGACACCGCTACAGCCAGCTCAAAAAAATTACTGGCCCCCACCATAGCCGCCGGCGCGCAAACCGCATACCCCAGCCTGAGCTTACGACCACTGTACCAGGTCAGGAAAAAGATGAAGTAGGTCTGCAGTATGAGCGGAATGGCAATGAAGATGATGATGAGCGGATTGCTGAGTATGTTCACACCCTGGAAGGCGAAAAGCAGGATCAGGGTGAGCAACAGAGCGAACACACTCATAGGCTTAAGCCGGGGCAGAAACTCTCTCGTAAACCAGTCCTCACCCCTCGATCTGATCAGGGTACGGCTCGTCAGAAAACCTGCCACCAATGGTACCACCACATAAATAACAATGCTCAGAAACAGCGTATCGTAGGGTACCGTTACATCCGTAATACCCAACAAAAGGCCCACGATCGGCACGAAGGCCACCAGGATGATCAGGTCGTTGATTGACACCTGCATGAGAGTATAATTCGGGTCGCCGTCACTCAGGTATGACCACACAAATACCATGGCCGTGCAGGGGGCTGCCCCCAGAATGATGGCACCTGCTATGTACTCGCCGGCCTGCTCTGGCGTGATGAAGGCGGAGTATAGGTTGGAAAAGAAAAGCCAGGCAAAAAAAGCCATAGTGAAAGGTTTGATCAGCCAGTTCACAATCACGGTAAGCACGATACCAGTTGGCTTGCGACCGATGCGCTTGAGGCTGGTGAAGTCGATCTGCAACATCATCGGGTAGATCATCAGCCAGATCAGGATGGCAATGGGAATATTCACCTGGTATAACTCCATCCGGCTGAGCACCTCCATCTGGTCTCCGGCCACATAACCGATCAGGGTGCCGCCCACAATACAGAGGATCACCCAGATGGTGAGGTATTTTTCAAAAAAGGCAATCTGCTTTTTGGATTGTTGGGTTGGTTGTGCCATGCTGCTGTCCGTTCAGGTATAGGAAATACGCATCGTAATATTACGATAATTATGACTTAAACCAAAGATGGCAATAGTTGAGACTAAGGAGATCACATTATAAGTTAGAAATGCCTGTTTATCTGTTTTCCTACAACCCCTTCCACCTGCGGTTGGCCACAAATGGTGTCCAACGAAGTTTTAGCCGCTTTATACCTGGCGGTAGGCTGAATATCCCAAAATATGCAAAAGTCCCCGGTAAAATAAATATAAGCTAGCTAAATCCGGGTAGCCCTGCAATTCGTTTGTATGCTCCATTCACCAATTAAAACTGAAAGAAACTATGGAGTTAACAGGCATATTATTGTTTATCGGGGGCCTGGGAGGTCCTGAGGTAATTTTGATCATCCTTGTTTTTGTCTTGTTTTTCGGGGCGAAACGCATTCCTGAAATGGCCAAAGGCCTGGGCCGCGGTATCCGGGAGTTCAAAGAATCATCACGTGAAATCAAAGATAATTTCGAACAGTCCGCCGCAGTACAGGCCGAGACCGAACATGTTGACATAAATCGAGAGTAGCAACCCTAATGAAAAGAGAAGTCCGCTTTTGAAAGTAGACTTCTCTTTCTGACTTTTTTTCACTCCCCTAAATCCAGACAAGACAGCCAGTTCGTAAGTCTGGCATCGCTGGCGGGCAAGCAGTTTGTCTGTAGCAATTCCCAATATTTTTTACCTAATAACTAAACTTATGAAAAAACTACAGAATGAGCTGGCAGAGAAAGACCTGAGCCTGAAGGGCAGCCTGGCGGCTTCTATCCAGCGCCGTACTTTCTTGCGTTATGCCAGCGCCACCGCAGCGGCTTCCACCCTCCTCTTCATGACCTCGTGCGATGATGACGATGACAATGGCCCCATGGACCCGATGGCGGTTGACCTGGGCTCCGGTGACACCGGCATCCTGAACTATGCCTACGCCCTTGAGCAGCTGGAGGCAGCCTTCTATACCGAAGTGGTGGCCCGCTCGATGGGCGTCTTCAACCAAACTGAGCAGCAGATCATGCAAGACCTGAAAGGCCACGAATCCATACACCGTGATTTCCTCAAAGCAGCGCTAGGATCTGCAGCTATACCTGACCTGGAAGTGAACTTCAGCTCCATTAACTTCAACGACAAGAACAGCATACTCACAACTGCCCGCACTTTCGAAGATCTGGGTGTAGCGGCTTATAATGGCGCCGGAAGATTCCTGGAGAACGCCGGCTTCCTGACACTGGCTGGCAAGATCGTATCTGTGGAGGCCCGGCACGCCGCCGTTATCCGGGATATTATTTCCAACGGCACCTTCTCCGACACCGCTGACGCTAAAGGCCTGGATCCTGCCATGATGCCTGCCGAAGTGCTCAGCGCGGCTTCCGCTTTCATCAGTACCTCTATCAATGCTAATAACCTTCCTAAATAAGCCACGCCATGAACATATTCAGAATAATAGCAGATATCGAAAAAGTCGACCCTGAAGTGTACAACAAGCTGGACTCCAGACGCAGCATTTTCAAAAGCCTCGGGAACATGGGTAAAACAGCTGCCCTGGCCGCTATACCTGTCGCCCTGGGATCGGTGTTCAACAAAGCGTATGGACAGAGTTCCGGCACTGTACTGGAAGTACTCAACTTCGCGTTGAAACTAGAGTACCTGGAGCGCAACTTTTACGCCGGCGGGCTGGCTGCCAACGGCCTGATCACAGACGGAGCCGCCAGAGCTGCCATTCAGAAAATCAAGATGCACGAGGCGCAGCACGTTGACATCCTGATCGCTACCATCCGCAGTCTGAACGGAACTCCAATCAGTGAGCCAACATTTAACTTCGGCAAAAACTTTGCGGACTGGAACACCAACTACCAGACTTTCCTGACACTGGCGCAAGCCTTTGAAGATACTGGCGTGCGGGCTTACAAAGGACAGGCCGCCAATCTGATCAGTAACGACGCCGTTCTTACGGCAGCCTTGCAGATACATTCGGTAGAAGCACGTCATGCAGCCCATATCAGACGCATGCGCAATAATGCCGGTTGGATAGTGGGCGCTGCCGGTAATAGCAACGTGCCTGCAGGTGCAGCGGCTGTTTACGCCGGCGAGGACAATGTGGCGCATGGCGGCATCAATGATGTGAAAACGGTCGGAAGCGGTTACTCTGCCGAGATCGCTACCGGTGCTTTTGACGAACCGCTGACCAAAGAGCAGGTCGCTCAGATAGTTTCACTGTTTGAGTAAGTTTACCTGAAAGCTACTACTCACTGGTAAGTTTCCCATAGGTGCTTCATAGTGAGAGAACTGTCCTAGACAGCGCTCTCACTGTGGGGCATTTTCCATGATGCCTCTCTAAATTTATAAACAAATATATACCCTTCACTGTAGTGTAGTATAATGTCTAAATAATTGGCTGATCAAAGAACCAAAGAAACCCTCACAGAAGAAGATCTGGTAGCACGGCTCCGAGCCCGTGACAGTTCAGCCATGTCACAGCTCTATGACAGGTATAGCCCCACCCTCTACGGCATTATACTACAAATTGTAAAAATCGAAAATGTAGCCGAAGACGTGTTACAGGAGGCATTTTTAAAAATTTGGGTATCTTTTGATAAATATGATACTTCCAAAGGCAGACTTTTCACCTGGATGTTGAATATTTGCAGAAATCTGGCAATTGACACAATCCGCTCAAAGCAGTATCGCGTAAGTAATCTGTCACAAAAAATAGAAGCCGACTCCCGCACATTCCACTACACAGATACCTTCAAACCAGAGCATATTGGGATGCGGGAAATTGTAGATAAACTGAACCCTGAGCAAAAGCAGATCATCGACCTGATGTATTTTGAAGGCCTGACACAGAGTGAAATTGCGGACTCCTATGACATTCCGCTCGGTACCGTGAAGACCCGGGCCCGCAGTGCTGTGAAACTTTTATCAAGATTATTCAAAGGACGTGCATAACGAAGACTACATAGCATCGGGTGTCCTCGAACTCTACGCAGCGGGTGGTTTAAGCGAAGCGGAGAGGGAGGAAGTTGAGCGTCAGGCCGCGCAGTCACCGGAGATCCGTTCGGCGTTGGATGAGGCCTGCGCTGCTATGGAAGCCTATGCCGGACTCTATGCCCAGACCCCAAAAAGTGGGCTTAAGAGCAGAATTATGGACCAACTGGCGGATGAAGTAGCAAATGTTCGCCCGCTGCCAATCGAAAGTCTCCAGGAACCCAGCACTCATAAACAGGGGACTTATAAGTGGATGTTTGCCGCCAGTGTCACTTTGCTGCTACTTTCCGGCATTTTAAGCTTATACTTCTATAGCAAATGGCAACAAGCTGAGGAAAGGCTGGCCGGTGTTATGGCTTCAGAGCAATTGCTGGCCCAGCAAGTAAAGCAGACTTCATTACGCTTGCAGCAGCAGGAAGAAACCCTGGCCATCGTTCGCAACCCTGATTTTGAACTGGTGAAACTGAAAGGGGTTGAATCTAATCCGGAGGCAGCCATGCTGGTTTACTGGAACCCGAGCCAGGCAGCAGTTTATATCGATCCCATATTGCTTCCGGCCCCACCTAGTGGAAAACAATACCAGTTATGGGCGCTATTAGACGGACAGCCCATTGACGCAGGTATGATTGAACTGACGGAGGAAAAGACCAATCTACAGCAAATGAAAAATATCGCTGCGGCACAGGCTTTTGCCGTTACTGTTGAGCCGGTTGGAGGCAGCGCAACTCCAACGCTGGAAACGATCACGGTGATGGGAAAAGTAGGTTCTTAAAGGAGTTCTACCTCTCCTGCTATACCTTTAGAAGTGTACTTGACGTTGTTGCGGAAGAGCTGGCTGAAAATAGCCTGGAAAAGAGGTGTGGGAACGTGCTCTTCGTCGAGCTGCAGCGTAGCCAGCAGGCGCATGACCTCCTGCAGTTTTCCGAGCTTGCCGGGTTCGTTCATGAGGTTGAGTTCTTCCTTGCCGAACAGGAAAGCATTGGCCAGCCGCTCGTCGGTACGCTCAATGTAATCCATCACCTCGTATACCCGGGCAGAGAGTTCGGACAGCATCGTGTCGCTGGTCACGCGGTCGAACTTCCACAGGTATGGTACGATAGGTGCTCCAAGCTGCTGGCTTCGCTCAATATCAGAAAGCCGCTTGTAAAGCACCAGCGCCAGCACCAGGTTGTTGCAGCAATCCCTACACTGACCCAGTTCCCGGAACAGACCGATGGCCTGCTGCACGGTGCAAAAAACGTGCTCCACTATCCGCTGCTCATCTTTCTGCCAGTTGCTCATGTGCACCAGATCCTCGGTGATGTTGAAGTAACCCGGATTCTGGTATACCGCCTCTTCCACGGCCTGTACCATAGCCTCGAAACCGGCAGTAGCTTTCAGTAAACGGTTGAAGCATATAAAGTAAGCGATCTGATGGGTGGTCATGGGCACCTGCCGAAAGCGAAGTGTCGTTTTGATGGCTTCAGGAATATTCATAGAAGTGCCCCATTAAAGTTTAACGAATTCACCCAGGATGCAGGTATATATCAAATATAATGCATTCATATTCAAGTATTCAATACCCAGAAGTGGGTATTTTTGGAGCTCATACAGCCAGCACCACTTTACCCACTGTTCTGCCCTGCTGAAACAATCGGATGGCCTCGTGCATCTCGTCGAATGCATACGTATGCCCCACATGCTGCGGTGCCAGTTGCAGCGCCTGCAGTCCCTGCAGTAATTCGTGCATCATATCGGTCTGCTCGTACAGGTAGATCAGGTTAAAGCCCATAAGCGACTTATTTTCGGTGGGCAGCCTGAGCGGGTCAATCTTGGGGCGGCGCAGGTATTTCCAGAACAGGCGCGGGTAATTCGGCTTGCTGCCATGGCTGCTGAAAGAGGCATTGCCGTAGACCACCATGCGCCCCATCGGCGCCAGCGCCTGCCAGCCCTGCTCAAGTATGCGTCCGCCGATGCACTCCATGATCAGGTTGAGAGGGCGGCCGTGCAGACTGTGCATGAGTTTGTCATAGAAGTCACTGTCCCGCAAAATCACATCGCCGTAGCGCTCATGCTTTCGAAGAAAATCCACCTTGTCAAGCCGGCCGACTGTGCCGATGGTATAAGCCCCCAGTTTCTGGCAGATGCGGTTGGCCAGTATCCCCACCCCACCGGCCGCGCTATGGATGAGCACGTTCATGCCTGGCTTAAGGTTACTAAGTTCGGTAAGGGCGTAATAGGCCGTCAGCCCCTGCACCAGAAAACCGGCGCCTTCCTCAAAGCTCCAGTTCCCGGGTAGCGGCAACACATAGCGGTGGTGGCTGTTGATGTGTGTAACGTAACCACCGAACTTGGTGGCGCCCATCACCCGATCCCCGACCTGCCAGTTGCCAGCCTCCTCTCCTACAGCCACGATCTCGCCCGCGAACTCCAACCCAGGTATAAACGAGCCTCTTGGAGTGGCACTGTACAGACCCTGCATGGCAAAGATGTCAGCAAAGTTGAGCCCGATGGCCCGCACCTGCACGCACACCTCATCCGGGCCAGGTGACTCAAGTGATTCCTTTCGCAGCTCCAGGTTGCGGATAGAGCCTGCCTTTGTCATACGGTATACCTGTCGATCAATCATTGCCAAGGTTTAGTTAAAGATGTACTAGCCCTGCTTACGACAAACAGCTGCTGCAGTATGGTTAAAGAAAAAATGGGAAGGTCGTGTGGAATCCGGGGCTTTACTTCATCTACTATATAAATGCAGCAGAAGGCCTGTTTGCATCAGCATCACTAAACGGAAAGGAGCCGCATCATGGCACAGGTACAGGAAAAACAGAACACGGTAAAAGGCAGTAGAAAACGCGCACGCAGCAAAGGCTTTCACCTGGACATGACGCCTATGGTGGACCTGGCCTCGCTGCTGATGACTTTCTTCATGCTCACCACCACCTTTGCCAAACTCCAGACCATGGAGATCAACATGCCTACCGCACAAGGCCCTGACACGCCTATACCTGGCAAAAATGCCCTGAACATTGTGCTAGACGAGGCAGATAAGGTATACTACTTCTTCGGCTATCCGGGCGATGCCCCCGAAGTAAAGCAAACGGACCTTTCCACCACTGGCCTTCGCCAGGTACTGTTGGCCGAGCAGGTGAAAAGCAATCCAGATATGGTGGTGCTTGTGAAAGCAACAAAAAGCTCTCGTTTCAAAAACCTGGTGGACGCACTCGACGAGCTCAAGATAACTGACACCCGCAAATATGCCCTGGTGGAGCTGCGTGAAGAAGACAAGGCTTTACTGGCCGCCCGGTAAGCAAAAGCCCTGCTGCTCCAGGGGGCAGCAGGGCTTTAATAGGAAATACTTCACAGGTATAGCTTCAACAGAAATTACGATTACTCCGCTGGTTCCATGGCATAATCGCAGCTCACGGTTGGGTTAAAGGGGAAGTGCATACCGGAAGGGTTATGCTTCCATACCCAGGCATGTAGCTGGTAATTGTCGAAAGGAAGTGGATTTGCAGGAGAGTTGATGTACACGTCAAATTCCTGATCACCTAGCATCGGTGGAGTGTCCTGCCCCCACTCATCGGCCCGGATGATGAACTCTACCCCTACCAGTTTCAGGCGGCCGTTTTTCTGGGGCTCGTACAGCAAGGCCTCTGGTTGGCTAGGGTCAAGCACACCGTCCAACAAAGTAGGATTTACATAATGATAGCCCATTCCGCCTAGTACCGGATGTGTTACGCAGGGACTAAAGGGTACATAGCCATCTGCCATGGCCTCCTCGACCCGATGGTAGCGGGCTGTGGCACTGCGAATTTCGGCGAGAGTTTTGTTGTGCAGAGCAGAATTAGGTCGGTTAGGCCCTGCATTAGCTTCAAGTTGAGCAGCTAACGGCTCAGGTGTTTCCTGACTTTCACTGTCACAGCCCAGGAACAGAAAGGCGGTGACAAATATCAGAAAGGATACCAATGTTTCGAACTGGTGTTGAGATGGTGTGAGCATAGATTTAAGAGAATAGGTCTTGAATGATGGTGAAAAGCAGCGATTCCCCTACAAAGCAAAAGCAAGACCAGGCCTGTCAGATGCAAGTAGTACAGCAGTATAAGAAAGTGGGTGATGGAAAGATAGCCGGTGAGGCGATTAGTCGGGAGGACGTAGAACTATGATTAGAGCGTACGGATAGAAAACTTAAATAGTCACATGTAATCATTAATAATTTTAATTAAGCCAAAGAGGATGTGGAAAAAATAACATCCTTCAAATAAATTATGGTGCATTCAACAATATTTACTTTATTGAATATACGTTAAGCCTTTACCCGTTATGTTTTTAAAGTTCTTCTCGAAATCCCGTTCCACTGATGACCTGGAGCTGGTGCGGCAATATCGCCGCACCGGTGACCTGGACGTGATCGGGAAACTTTTCGAGCGGCACACGGAGATGGTATACCTGATCTGCCTGCGCTACCTCGGGGAGGAAGAAGAAAGCAAAGATGCCACCATGCAGGTTTTTGAGCAACTGATCGTGGCCCTGAAGCGGCATGAGGTGAGCAACTTTAAATCTTGGCTGCACTCACTCACCAAAAACCACTGCCTGCAACTGCTGCGCACCAACCGCCTGAAAGAAAAAGTGACCCAGGCCCTGCCCCGCGAGCAGCACACCCTGCAGCAAGGCGAAACACAGCAGGCCGACCTCGACTGGCAAGCGCTCGAACACGGCCTCGTAAACCTCCCTGCCGAGCAACGCACCTGCATCGAGCTGTTTTACCTGCAGCAGAAAAGCTACCGAGAGATAGAAGAGATAACCGGCTGCGACCTTAAACAGGTGAAGAGTTACATACAGAACGGGCGCCGTAACCTTAAAATTTACATTGAAAAAAACCATGCGCAACGATAAAATACAAATAAGCGAATGGGGACTGGAGGAACACCCCTCCACTGAACTGCTGCGGCAATACGAGGAAGGTTCGTTGCCGCCGGCTACCAATTACGAACTCGAGAAGCACCTGCTCGACTGCGAGATGTGCGAGGATATACTGACGGGCATGTCGCTTGCTGACCGGGACCGGACAAGCAAGGCCCGCTACCGCATCTGGCAACGCGTGCGCACCCGCCTGCGTCGCAAACATCGCCCCAGAACAATCCTTAGCCTGGCAGACTGGCGTGTGGCAGTGGGTGTGCTGATGATGTTCAGTTCGCTGGGCCTTATCCTCTTTTACGCTTACACACTCACATCCGCTCAGGAAAAAGCAGCCATACATGCGGCCGAAATACTGCCCCCTAGTCCGGAAGAATTGCTGGCACGCACGATCGATGCTGCGCTGGTGCTTGAAATTCCAGCTCCGCCTGTCAGTAAAAGCAACCTTGAAAACGACGGTCAGAGACTCCCATCCGAATTTAGTCTGCAAGGGCAGGTGCTGGATGCAAACGGACAAGGTATAGCACACGCTACCATTCAGGTGCAGGGCAGTCCCTGGCAAACTATGAGCAAAGACAAGGGCTATTTCGAACTCTCGCTCACAGAAGGGAGCCATACCTTACTTGTCAGTAGCCCCGGCTTTGTTCCGCAGACTTTTAGTATAGAAAGTCCAGACAAAACACTGCAACTGCGCATGGAAAACAAGAGGTAGTTCCAAAAAAAAATGCGTAACAACGCATGTTCTATTGCTTTCTCCTGGCGTCAAAATCACACATGATCGGCTTTAGGATGTAACCCTAGGCGCCTAAATTCAGTACTTTCATCAAGATTTTAGGGTAAAAACACTTAATTTACACCCTGATGCCCTTTGCCAGAAGAATATAGACTCCAAGATTGCTTAGATTCATGTTCCTCTACCACCCCTGGCAGAGGTCTTGGCATACTATGGAAAATAAAACATCTGCGCTGCTAAACGGTGGCGAAAAAAACTACGATTCTGACTTCTGCGGAAGCATTCCGCTGCACCAGATTAATCTGATACAACCTCACGGCCTCCTGCTGGTTCTTGACAAATCGCTACATATCAGACAGGTAAGTGAAAACAGTGCTGACTTGCTTGGCCTTGCGCCCGATACGATTCTGGAGCAACCACTCTCTGCTTTCGTGCCCGAAAAAGAACTGGCAGACCTGCAGTTAAAGCTCAGCCGTGAACAGGAGTCTGAACTGGACCAGGTGGACATCCCCTTCTCGCTCACCTTTAGAACGGGAGAAAGCATCAAAGCCTTTACAGCTACTGTGCATCCGGAAGCAGAACAGATACTGATTGAAATGGAGCCGGCCCAGCGCGAAGAAGATGTATCTTTCCTGGCATTTTTCCAGCAGATCAAATACATCACATCCCGCATCAAGCAAGCCGACAGCACCGAGGCGATTGCGCAGATTGTAGCCGATGAGTTCAAAGTTTTTACTGGCTTTGACCGGGTGCTCGTCTACCGCTTTGACCCGCAATGGAACGGCACCGTGGTTGGCCAGGCCAAAACGGAGGACATGAGTGATTTGTTGGGACTTCGGTTTCCGGCCTCCGATGTGCCGAAGCAGGCGCGCGATCTTTACTTCAAAAATCCCTACCGTCTTATACCTGCGCGCGATTACGAACCGGTACGCCTCCACCCTATTCTCAACCCCATAACACGGCGTTTTACAGACCTGACCAATTGCAATCTGCGCAGTGTAGCCAGTGTGCACCTGGAGTACATGGGCAACATGGGCATTTCGGCCTCCATGTCCGTTCCGCTTATTATGGAAGGCAAATTGTGGGGCCTGATCTCCTGCCACCACAAAACCCCGAAATACCCTAGCTACCAGGAGCGCACTGCCATGGAACTACTCTCAACGATCGCGGCGGTTCGGCTGGGTGCCTACGAAAAAGAGCAGCACGCCATCATGCAGGCGCACATGCGCGGACAGCACGCCACCATGCTGGAGCAGCTATTCAACCAGGATTTTTTTGCCGAAGCACTCCTGCATGGTCAGCCAAACCTGGTGGATTTATTGTCACTGAGCGGTGCAGCCGTGCTCTATGAAGGCAATGTGCAGACAGTGGGAAAAACCCCTCCTGTTCAAAAAATAAAAGAGCTTGCTTCCTGGCTGCGCCGCAACGGCTCTGTCAGTACATACGTAACCAATTCGCTCCCACAGGCCTATCCAAACAGCAAAGACTACAAAGACGAGGCCAGTGGCTTGCTGGCGCTGTCCATTAACCCAGACCAGGGAGAATACATTATGTGTTTCCGGGGTGAAGTGCTGCAAACTGTTAACTGGAGCGGCAATCCTGATCAGGCCATCCGGATGGAACCGGACGGTAAAAACTATCATCCGCGCAACTCTTTTGCCCTCTACCAGCAAACGGTGCAGCTAACCTCCCTCCCCTGGAAACAGGAAGAGTTGGAAGCCGCCGAAGCGCTGCGCAGTGCCGTGCTTAGCAAGATCATCCGCGAGAAGTATTAAGAGAACGAATTACCTTTATTACGGCTAACACAGCATGTTGCAGCAAGCAGATAAAAAGCAGGGGCAAAAAGTAATCCCGAAGCCTGCCGATCATTACCTGGTAGGCATAGGCGCCTCTGCGGGAGGCCTGGAAGCGATTCACAAGCTCTTCGACCATTTTCCCGGTAACTCCAGCTTCTCTTTCGTGATCATACAGCACCTTTCGCCTGATCACAAAAGCCTGATGGCCGAGTTGTTGTCCAAGCATACCAGCATGCAGGTGCGCGAAGCGGAAGATAATACGTTTACAAGGCCCAATTGCGTATATGTACTGCCTAGTGGCAAGCAGCTGAGCCTGCAGAACGGACGATTGCGCCTGACCGAAAAGCCCCGCAATCGGGAGCCCAACTTTGCAGTAGACACCTTTTTTGAGTCGTTGGCCGTGGACCGCGGTCCATATGCCATTGGCGTGGTGTTATCGGGCACTGGTACAGATGGCAGCAAAGGAGTGCGTGCTATTAAAGAGGCAGGTGGATTGGTGGTGGTGCAGGACCCGGAAAGCGCAAAATTCGACGGTATGCCCCGCAGCGCCATCGACACGGGTAAAGTAGACTTTGTACTGCCGCCAGATCAGATTCCGCACGAGATTATGGAATACACGCGTCGCACCCCGCTCGTCAAGAATATCATCCAGAACAGTAAGCAACAGGAAAAGCCAATCGATGATGAGGCCGTGCTGAAAGAGATCCTGGACCTGGTGTGCAGCCACACCCAGGTTGACTTCACGCATTACAAAAAGCCCACGCTGAATCGCCGCATCCAGAAGCGGATGCAAACCCTCAAACTGAACAGTCTGCAGGAGTACCTGGACTACCTGCACGCTAATCCGGCTGAGATCAAGATCCTCTGCCAGGAATTCTTCATCAATGTGACCAGCTTCTTCCGCGACCCGGAGGCGTTTCGTCTGCTGGAAACAAAGGTGATTCCGGGTATTCTGAAATCAAAAGAAGAAGGCGAACAAATAAAGATATGGATAGCGGCCTGTAGCACAGGCGAGGAAGCCTATTCACTGGCCATCCTTTTCCAGGAGGCTTCCCATAAACTGGGTCGCCCCCTGGATGTCAAACTCTTTGCGACTGACGTAGACCAACAGGCCCTGCAGAAAGCTTCAAAAGGAGCATACCCTACTAGCACCATCCGGAAGCAGGTTTCTGAAGCGCGTCTGCAGCGTTTCTTTCAAAAGACGGGTAACAAATACGTTGTAAGTGATGAGATACGCAAGATGGTGATCTTTGCACAGCACGATTTGCAGAAGGATCCGCCTTTCAGCAAGATCGACCTGATCACCTGTCGCAACATGCTCATCTACCTCAACCCGAGCCTGCAGCATAAAGTACTCTCGCTGTTTCCTTATGCTCTGAACATGGGCGGCTACCTGATGCTCGGCCCCAGCGAGCACATCGGGGATATGCAGGAATACTTTGAGGAAGAAAATCGCAAATGGAATATTTTCCGAAAAGTGAAAGACCGCAGTAGCCTGCAACGCAGCTATGGCGTTACCGACTACCATACCAACAGCATGCAGCAAAGCCAGGCTAGCCAGTTTAAGACCACGCAGCTAAACCGCTATAATGAGGCATTTATGGATGCCCTGGCAGAGGACTTTAAAGTGACCGCTCTTTACGTGGACGCAAACTACCAACTGCTGCACGGCATTGGCGACATCAACCGCTTCCTCAAGTTTCCGGACAAGCGCCTGCACTTCAACCTCATCAAGATGGTGCCGGAGGAGTTGGCTGTGGTGCTGAGCGTGAGCATCCGCAAAGCCCTCAAAACCAAGCGCAGTGTGGTGGGTCGGCAGGTAGCGGTGAAGTTCGGCAAGAAAGAGCGCCTGATCCTCACCTCTGTGCGCCCGGTCACGCTCGAAAAAGGCCAGCCGCCGCTCATTCTGGTCTTGCTGCAGGAAATGGGCGAAGTGAGTCCGCAGCCGAGATTAAGTGAGACGCCACACCTCTCAGACGCCGACTATTACCAACAGCTGACGACGCTGGAATCTGATCTGCGCGAGACACGCGAAAGCCTGCAGATGACCGTGCAGGACCTTAGCACGGCCAATGAAGAACTGCAGTCGAGCAACGAAGAACTGATGTCGAGCAACGAGGAACTGCAAAGCTCGAACGAGGAAATGCAGTCGCTCAACGAAGAACTGCACACGGTTAACTCCGAGCATCAGCTCAAAATAAAGGAACTGCAGGAACTCAACGAAGACCTGGACAACTACTTCCGCAGCTCCAATGTGGGGCAAATCTTTGTAGACCACAGCCTGGAAGTCCGCAAGTACACCCCTTCGGTCGAGCAGATCATGAACATAATCGGGGGCGATATCGGGCGACCGGTATACCACCTGTCGCACAAACTTAAGTACGACCGCCTGTTTGACGATGTACGCCAGGTAAACAATACCTCTCAGGAGATAGAGCAGGAAGTAGAGACTGAAAATGGGCGCTATTACCTGATGCGCATCATCCCCTACCTGAAGCGGGACGGCAACAAAGACGGGGTTGTGATCAGCTTTGTGGATGTCACCACGCTTAAAACACTGAGCAGTGTGGTACAGGGTGTGCTCGACAGTTCGCTTAGCAGCATCATGGCCATGCAGGCCGTGCGCGACAACAAAGAGCAGATAAAGGATTTCAACTGGACCCTGCTCAACAAAAAGGCAGAGGAAATGCTAGGTGAGTCGAGCGCCAACCTGATGCATGGCAGTGTGACAGCGACCATACCTCATTTGCGTGACACCGGCTTATTCCGGAAGTTTTGCCAGGTAATGGAAACTGGCAAACCGCTGCACATTGAGCAGTTACTCATTTTAAATGAGCAGAAAGCCTGGTACGAGATTGCCGCCGTGAAAATGGGTACAGGTATAGCCGTTACCATGGCTAACATTAATGACAAAAAAAACAGCGAGGATCAGACACTGGAAGCCTACGAGGAACTCAAGAAGGCAGAAGAAAACTTAACCGTACTCAACAATCAGCTGGAACGCCTGGTACAGGATCGTACCCGTGAGCTGGCAGAAAGCGAAGAACGGTTCAGGCTGGTGGCTATGGCTACCAACGATGTGGTCTGGGACTGGAACCTGGCAACCAACGAGATCTGGTGGAGTGATGGTCTCTTTAAAATGCTGGGCTTCGACGAACAGGAGATGTCGGGTGGACTGGAAGGCTGGTTCTCAAAACTGCATCCCGATGACAGGAAGGAAGTGGAGCGAAGCGTGAATGATGCCATCAACAATGGCAGAAAGCAGTGGAACGCCGAATACCGCATACAGCACAAAGGGGGCAGTTATACCTATGTTTCAAACAGGGCCTACATTCTGTACAATGAGTACAGCATGCCCTACCGGATGATCGGCTCATTTATAGACCTTTCGGACCTGAAACTGGCACAGGAGGAACTGCAGCAAACTAACGAGCACCTGATGCGCGTGATCGACGACCTGGACACCTTCGTGTACACGGCCTCGCACGACCTGAAGTCGCCTATCGCTAACATAGAAGGACTGATGCTGGTGCTGGAAGAACAGATACAGGAAGCGGAACCACTACCAGGCGAGCCGACAGATCCGCTCTTTGTCATGATCAAAGACTCTATCAAACGTTTCAAAAATGTGATCCGCGACCTGACGGATATCGCTAAAGTGCAGCGCGACGTGGATGGCGAGTCAGAACCACTCCAGATCGAAGCAGTCTACAACACGATCTACGAAGGCTTGCGGGAAGAGGCAGCGCGTAAACAGGCGGTAATCGAAACTGACTTCTCGGAGGCACCTAATATCAGTTTCTCTAAAAAGAACCTGCACAGTATCCTGTACAATCTGATGAGCAACGCACTGAAGTACAGTTCTCCGGAACGCATACCGTATGTCAAGATCAAAAGCAGCTACAAAGGGAAAAAACTCGTGTTGAGCATAGAAGACAACGGACTCGGTATCAGTAAAGAAAGCCAGGGTAAGATGTTTACGCTCTTCAAACGCTTCCACTCCCACGTAGACGGCACTGGCATGGGGCTTTATATTGTAAAGCGCATCATGGACAACTCAGGCGGGCAGGTGCACGTCAAAAGCGAACCAAACAAAGGAACTACCTTCACCCTCACATTTCAGCAGTAAGAAGGCGGTCATCCATCAAATTTAAAACGAACTATGTATATAGCCATGAGCCAGTTTGAGGTTGCCAACGGAATGGCAGCCGATGTGAAGGAAGCATTTGTGAACCGACCGCACATGGTCGACCACGAAAGGGGCTTTCTGGGCATGAAGGTATTCACTCCGCAGGAAAACGAAAACGAGTTTTGGGTAATGACCACCTGGACCGACGAAATCAGTTACAGGGAATGGTACAAAGAGCACATGAAGGCCTCACACGAAGGTATACCGAAAGGCCTGAAGCTGGTGCCCGGCAGCCTGAAAGTACGTTTTTTTGACATGGTGAGTGACTAAATCAGTTTTTTATCGTAGGTAAGGCAAAGACTAAAAGCCCTTATCCCGATGACTTTTTCCTCTACAAGACCCGTTGACATTCTGTTCGACGCTGCCCGGCGCGGCGACCTCCCCCTCCTCAAACAACTGATTGACGAAGGCGTTGATGTAAACGAACAGGGTCCGCGTGGTTTCACGCCCCTGATCATTGCGACCTACAACAACCAGCCCGTGGCAGCCCGCATGCTGCTGGAAGCGGGTGCTGATGTAAACGCCCAAGACCTGGCGGGGAATACCGCCCTTATGGGCCAGTGCTTCAATGGCTATGAAGGTATAGCCGAGCTCCTGCTGGAATACGGCGCTGATCTTAACCTGCAGAACGGCAGTGGTGGCACTGCCCTGATGTTTGCCACCATGTACGGCCGTACCAACATGGTCAGGTTTATGCTCGAAAACGGTGCCAACCGGGAATTGCGCGACATTCGCGGCCTGACAGCACAGCAAATGGCTGCCCAGGTCGGCAACGAAGAAGCCCTCAAACTTTTCGAAGCTTCTACAGAAAGCACCACCTGATAAGTTTAACTTATTTTTCCCAAATTGCGGCGACATGTCGTACGCCCTTTCTATACCTGAATTGCCGGAGCTCCCCGTAAAGGAAGCCCTTCCCAGCCTGTTGCAGGCACTTGCTGCCACCAATCGTGCTGTGCTAGAAGCCCCTCCGGGAGCAGGTAAAACGACACTGGTACCACTGGCCTTATTACAAGCCGACTGGCTGCAGGGTGGTAAGGTATTAGTGCTCGAGCCCAGGCGACTGGCGACCCGTGCCGCTGCGCGGCGGATGGCCGACCTGATGCAGGAGCCACTAGGCCAGACCGTGGGCTACTGGGTGCGCATGGAGCATGTCGTATCCTCCCGCACCCGTGTAGAAGTAGTAACAGAAGGCATCCTCACCCGCATGCTGCAGGAGGACCCCGCCTTAGAAGGTGTTTCCGCTATCCTTTTCGATGAGTTCCATGAACGCAGTCTGCAGGCCGACCTTGGCCTAGCGCTGGCGTTGGACGCACAGGCCGTCCTGCGCCCCGACCTACGCATTGTGATCATGAGCGCCACGCTCGATGCAACAGGTATAGGCAAGTGGCTGCAGGCCCCCGTTATCCGGAGCGATGGCCGCCTCTACCCTGTCGAAACGCACTACCTGACCCCATCTGAAATTGCCGCAGCCGGAACACGGCCCGCTGAGCGTCTGCAGCAGCTTGTGCCCAAAGCCATTTTCAGAGCGCTGCGCGAAGAGCCTACCGGGGACGTGCTGGTCTTCCTGCCGGGTATGGGCGAGATGCGCCGGGTAGCAGAGCAACTGGAAAGCAGGCTGCCAGGAGATGTCGAGCTGCACCTTTTACACGGCGATCTGGCACTAAGCCGTCAGATGGCCGCCATCCAGCCCTCCCCTTCCGGCCAACGGAAAATTGTGCTGGCCACCAGCATTGCCGAGACCAGCTTAACCATAGAAGGCGTTAAAATTGTGGTGGACGGTGGCTATGCCCGAGTGCCGCGCTTTATGCCCCGCACCGGACTCACTACATTGGTTACCACACCAGTATCCAAAGCAGCCGCTGACCAGCGTCGCGGTCGAGCCGGACGATTGTGCCCCGGTGTCTGCTATCGGCTTTGGTCCAATGCAGATCAGTTGCAACTGCCCGTGCGGCAGGACCCTGAAATCTGTGAGGCTGACCTATCGGGTCTGGCACTGGAGCTGGCGTTGTGGGGCGTGAAAGACGTGACCACCCTGCAGTGGCTGGACGCACCGCCTGCTGCAGCCCTTTCCCTGGCACGTGACCTGCTTTTGCGCTTGGAAGCAATTGACAGTACAGGTCAGGCTACAGCCCACGGAAAGGCCATCGCCTCTATGGGACTCACGCCCCGCCTCGGGCACCTGGTGATCCGGGGGCACGAACTCGGACTAACCGAAACGGCCTGCACGTTGGCCGCACTGCTAGCTGAGCGCGATATTATCCGGGCGCAACAGCCGTTCAGTACGCCACTGCCTGATCTGGCGCTGCGACTTGAGCTACTGGCAGGCAAGCGCCCTCCTATACCCGGCTACGTGCGCGACGAGAACGCCATAAGGCGCGTGCAGGAACAGGCCCAGCACCTGCGGCAGCGACTTCGTGCCCCAAAAGGAACAATCGAAGTGCATGCGGCTGGCCTCCTCACCGCACTGGCCTACCCCGACCGGCTGGCACAGCGCGAGAGCACGGGAAGGATACGGCTGATCACAGGACAGATTGCCTCACTCCCCACGGAGCTATTCTCGGAAGCAGCATACTACGGCATTGCCCACCTCGATGCGGGGCAACACCCACGCATTCTGTTGGCTGCATCGCTTAGCAAAGACGAAGTGCTCGAATACTTCGACGCACAACTCATACAAACCGAGGAGGTTCGCTGGGATGATGCCGGCGGGCGTGTGCAGGCCCGACGCATTGTCAAGTTGGGCGCGCTGGTACTGGAAGAAAAACGGCTTACTCAACCCGATCCGGAGCAGCTGGCAGCCGCTCTCATGCAAGCCTTGCAGGACAAAGGTATAGCACGGCTCCCCTGGTCTGACGAAGCAGTTCGAACCCGCCAACGGATCACATTTTTACAACAGATTGCACCAGCTGAATGGCCGGATGTCTCAGACGAGGCGCTGGAAAAGACCATAGGAGAATGGCTCCTTCCGCACCTGGCAGGCCTGCGCAGTATGGAACAGGTCAGCCGGCTAGATCTAAATACGATATTGCTATCTATGCTAACCTGGGAACAGCAGCAGGAACTGGACAAGCTGGCTCCTACCCATCTGCAGGTACCCAGTGGCTCCCGCATTGCGCTGGACTATACCAACCCCGCTACCCCCGTACTCGCCGTACGCCTGCAGGAGGTTTTTGGACTGCTCGACACCCCCCGGATTGCGGCAGGTAAGGTACCGCTGCTCATGCACTTGTTATCTCCCGCTTCACGCCCCGTACAGGTCACCCGTGACCTGCGTAGTTTTTGGAATACAGGTTATTTTGAGGTCAGAAAAGACCTGCGCGGGCGCTACCCCAAGCATCATTGGCCAGAAGATCCGCTGAATGCCATACCTACCCGCAGCATAAAAAGGAAAGGTAGCTAAACTACACAAGCTTAATTCCTGAAACGGACGGGAACATTGAGAGTTCTGCTTTAAATAGAACATTATCAAGAACATGCAAACTAAAAGGTACTGAATAACAACCTTTTACACCGGCAATACCGTACAATTAATCAATATATGTTCTGCTTTACTAAAAGGCGAACATTGTATTATAACCAAGTTAAAACTATAAGACCATGAAAAAGATATTATATACAGGTTTCGGTATGCTGTTTGGCACTATGGCTTTAGTAGCCTGCGATAACACAGACAGAACTGGTACTACAGCCAGCGATACTGAAAAAGTAGTTGATCGGGACTCTGTTGCTACCGAGTACGAAGTAACAGAAACTGTTGTGGATTATGACACTACCACGAATACTAAAAAGGTGGATGTTGATGATAATAATGACGATAACAACCGGGACAACAACTAAAATTAAAATATTTTTTGGGTAAACGTAACCCGACCTGAAATACCGCCGTATAAAAGAACGGCTAAAAGTTGAAAAGTTAATTGTTACAGACTAATCTTTTCAATATAGAAGAGCTCCTTTCCGAAGGAGCTCTTCTTTTTTTGTCCAATTTATACCGACTCCTTATAGTACTCCCAATTTCTCAAATAGCTGTTTCGGCATATACAGTATAAGAGCTACCCTGAGATGTGCGTTTTCAATCAGATGGATGTTCTACATCAGCGCTATCTACGGGTAAGCCTGGCCTACTCATAAATGACAAATAAAAAATATTTTCAAAAGATGTGTAACCTCCGCAAAACTGCTACCGTATAAATGAATGGCTAAAAGTTGAAAAGTTAATTGTTATAAAAACTAATCTTTTCAATAGAGAACGGACTTCTGATAGAGGAGTCCGTTCTTATTTTGTACTTACCACACACAAAAAAGGGCGCCCGGCTATGGTCCGGGCGCCCTTTTTTGTGTGAAAGACTGCCTAATCAAAGCGCATTCTTTTTCAATTCTGCCTGAAACTTCTTCAGTTGTGGTTCAATCGCTTTCTTATCCCCCACTACCACCAGGGTCATGTTCTTTGGAGCCATGTACTTTTGGGTGGTTTGCTGCACCTGCTGCGGGGTGATCGCGTGAATATTCTGTACCTGGTTTTCCAGGAAAGAATCTGGCAAACCGTGCAGCTTCAGAAAGTTAAGCTGCGACACGATGCCCCAGGGGGAAGAATTACGCAGAACGAACAGGCCCGCTTCGTAGTTCTTTATACCCTCCAGTTCTTCCGGAGAAGGTGCTTCCGTACTTAAACGGTTTATTTCATGCAGTATCTCGCGAAGTGAGTTGCCTGTGTGCTCGGTGGTCACGTCGGCTACCTGTGCCCAGTCCCCGACCCGGTAGCGTGCGGCCAACGTGCTGTAAGGTGAGTAGGTATAGCCTTTGTCTTCGCGGATGTTGCGTGTGATGCGGGAACCAAAAGACCCACCCAGCAGGGAGTTTGTCACACGCAGCGCCATGTAATCGGGATGGGAAGGATCCACCACTGGCAGACCATAAACAATGGTCGACTGCGGGGCTCCGGGCCTATCGATGACGATCATCTCACTTTTAGTGACAGGCTTGGCAACGGTGATCTGAGGGGCTGCCCCTTTTCGCCAATCGCCTAGCTGACTGGTAAGCGCCTCCTTCATGGCACTCTGATCAAACTTGCCGGCTAGGTATACCGTGGTGCGGTCGGCACCGAACTGCTGCTCGTAAAACTGCTGCACTTGCTCCCGGGTAAAGCCATCAATCATTTTATCAGTCGGGAAATCACGGCCATAGGGGTGGTTCGGGTATAGGGCGCCCCTGAACTTCGATTGGGCGATGGCACCTGGTTGCTGACGAAGTAGATTGTTTTGGCGCTTGAAATCATTTTTTATACGCGCCATCTCAGACTCCGGAAAAGCCGGATTTTTGAGAAGATCAGCCATGATCTCAACTAACTGCGGACCAAACTCTGACAGTGCTGAACCGGAGATAAATGTCTCGTTAGGACCAACACTCACAGATACCGAGCCACCCAATCGGGCAACCTCCTGGGCAAGCTGCGTAGCATTACGTGTCGCGGTGCCTTCCTGCATCAGGTTGCCTACAATATCGGCCAGACCGTTTTCCTGGGCAGTTTCGTGTACGTTTCCTACCTGTACCACCATGCTGACTACCACCTTCGGCACATCGCCATAAGGTACCATAACAGCTGTCAGGCCATTATCCAGGTCAAATTCCTGTTTAGCGGGCAATTTAAAATCCTTTGGCTGGCCCCCTTCGGGTGGTGTTTGCTTTTGAGCCATCGCCATACCTGCCGAAAGGGTCAGGATAGCACTCAAGGCTATTGTGAAGATATTTCTATTCATGGCGCTTAGCTTTTTGCGAGTGGGTTAACAACAAGAACAGTGCGGTTGGTCGGACGCAGGTACTCCTCGATGGTCTTGCGGAGCAGCTCTGGTGTCACTTTCCGGAACTCTGACTCCAGGCGGTTGATACGTGCCGGATCATCGTCGAACAAGGCAAAGGTGGCCAGCAGATCGGCTTTGCCGAAACCTGAGGAGGCGCTTACCTGATCGTAAAGAGAAGAGCGCATCTTCACGATCGCCAGGTCAATCAACTCCTGGTCAATTCCTTCCTGCTGCAGTTTCTGTATCTCTGCGTCCAGCACTTTCACAATTTCATCGGCATTCACGTTCTGGTCATGTATCAAGCTGCCCATCCAAAGCATAGGCCCGTTGTAATTGAACATATTGCCTAAAAAGGCGTTGATGCCTCCGTCTACAGAAGCGGTATACCCCCGCTCCTGCACCAGTGCCTGGTACAGACGGCTGTCGTTGCCCTGCAACAGGATTTGATCAAGCAAACCCATGGCGTAGTACTCCGGAGAGTTGCGCTCGGGCATGTGGTAGGCAAAAGCCAGGGCCGGGCGGTTCGCCAGTTTGTCGTCTTTGGTAAAGCGCTGCTCTTTTTCCTGGCGCGGTTCAGTCAGGTCTACTGGCTCCGGCAACTTAACCGAAGGTATAGCACTGAAGTATTGCTGCACCCAGTTTTTGGCATCGCCCGTCTCGAAATCACCCACCACGACCAGTACGGCATTGTTTGGAGAGTAAAAAGTGTCGAAAAATGACTGCACATCTACCAGCGTGGCTGCATCGAGGTCTTTGAGATCGCCATAAAAGTTATGTGCGTTGTACCAGTTCTTGTTGGCATACTGCGGCATGTCTAGCCAGGGGAAGCCACCGTAGGGCTGGTTGAGCACGTTCACTTTCACCTCGTTTTTCACCACGCCCTGCTGGTTGGTCAGGTTTTCCTGTGTGATGTTAAGGCCCTTCATGCGGTCAGCCTCAGCCCAGAGCATAGTCTCCAATTTGTGGGCCGGTACGATCTCAAAGTAGTTGGTGAAGTCAAAACGGGTGGAGCCATTTAGGATGCCACCGTTTTTCTGAATGAGTTGAATAAACTCCATCTTGCCCAGGTTATCAGAGCCCTGGAACATCATGTGCTCAAACAGGTGAGCGAAGCCAGTGCGGTCTTTCGGCTCGTTTCGAAAGCCAATATTATAGTACACGGCGATGGTGGCGATCGGGGCTGTTTTGTCTTGGGACAGTACCACCTTCAAACCATTGTCCAGGGTATAGTAGTCCACTGGAATCTGATAGGCCGATTCGGTCGTTGTATTCTCCGTGGTTACGGGGGCACTCTCCGCGGTTGCCGTGGTGGTCTCGGGAGACTGGGTCGTGGTCCGCTGGCCGCAGGCACTCCAACTGAGCAGCAATGCCAGGGCGCCCCATCTCACATAGTTTTGAAAAGGTGTGTGATTCATCATGCGCTGATTTTAAGGTGGAAACTCGGGTAAGCCTTAATTCAGGAGATAGTACGTAAACAAACTAAAATATATTCTAAAAAATATGTTAAAGTTTAAAATAAGCCTTATGCTATATAAAAAGAAAGCCTGTACATAAATCTCTTATGCACAGGCTTTGTATTGTCGCTAAGCGATAAATTTCTTTATTCCGGCAACAAGACCTGGTCTATTACGTGAATGATACCGTTTGATGCAGGTATAGAAGCAATGATCTTGACGCCATTGACAGTTGGCTGATCGCCATCCAGACCGAGTTTCACGCGGCCTCCGTTTACCTGCCCAAGCGTCATGTCGTTGTCAAAACGCTCAGCTGGTATAACGCCCACATATACATGGTACTGCAGGATGTTACGTAATTTGCTGCGATTCTCTGGTTTCAGGAGGTCGTCTACTGTACCAGCCGGCAGTTTATCAAAAGCGGCATTGGTAGGTGCAAATACCGTGAACGGGCCTGCATTGGAGAGTGCATCCACTAGCCCACCGGCTTTAACGGCAGCTACCAGCGTAGAGTGGTCCTTCGATCCGGCTGCGACCTGAACTACGTTCTGCTGCGACTGGTCATCAGCTACGGCAGACTGTCCTGCGGCTTGCTCGGTTTCAGCTTCAGGGGCTGCTACAGCCGTCTCGGGCTGGCTTTCCGTATTGCACGAGGTCATCAGACCAAAGGCAACCGCTATTAAGGCTACATGTAAACTTTTCATTTTTGTTAGGTGGTTTAGTTTGATGATGTAATATTCCGTAATTTTCAATCATTTAAATATGACAGTGATTAGTCAAAAAGATGATATTAGTTACTATTTAATATGAGAAGCAAAAACGAACTGCGTGAAACCATTTTCCGTCACCTTGATGGTATTGTAACTGCACCGACAGCCTATAGCCTTCAAAAGCACGGTTTGCTGGATTACCTGCTGCAACAGGAGGAAGCAACCCTTGACGACCTGGTAGCTCAGTTTAAGGCCAACGACGGCTACCTGAATGTGGCGCTGCGTGTGCTCTGCTCGCAGGGATGGCTGGAGCAGGACCTCAATAATGCCACTAATCAGGTCACCTTTCGCATGACTGATCGCGGACGTATAGCCTTCCCTTTGGTATACCTGTATGAGGATGTTGTGAAGCTTATGCAAGTGTCGGGTAACTACCACCCGCGCAAGTTCGAGAAGGAACCTTACCAGCTTTGGGCGCAGGTGGCCGACAGGTATAAAGAAAGGTATAGCCTGAAAATTTCAGAGAATCTGGAAGAACGCAGTGTGCAGGAGCAGGTTTTAAAGCACATCGAAGGCCTGCTGATGGGGCCGACCATCGTGCTGTTGGGCATGAACGGTATGTTTCATAAATACTTCATGGAAAGCCGCTTCAGCCCCGAGGAATTCCACGAAAACCACGAAGACTTCCGTAAGATTCTGGACCTGTTTGCCCACTTGGGTTGGTTCCGGAAGGTGCGCGACCAGTATGAGTATACCGACGAAGGCATTTTCTTTGCTAAACGTGGAAGCGCCTACGGGGTAACGGTTTCTTATATTCCGACCTTCCGCCAAATGGATGAGCTGCTGTTTGGAAATCCGAACGTACTCTGGAATAAACCCGAAGGAGCACCCGAACTGCACGTGGACCGCGAAATGAACGTTTGGGGAAGCGGCGGAGCGCATGCTACCTACTTTAATGTTATTGACGAGATCATTATCGAGCTCTTTAACCGGCCGATACACGAACAGCCCAAAGGTATACTGGACATGGGTTGCGGAAATGGGGCCTTTCTACAGCACATGTTCGAGGTGATCGAGCGGCAGACCGCCCGCGGGAAGATGCTGGACCAGTACCCGCTCTTTTTGGTGGGAGCCGATTACAACCAGGCAGCGCTAAAAGTAACACGGGCCAACCTGATCAAAGCGGACATCTGGGCAAAGGTGATCTGGGGCGATATCGGTCGCCCGGACCTTCTGGCGGAGGACCTGCGTGATAACTACAACATTGATCTGAAAGAACTGCTCAACGTGCGTACCTTTCTCGACCACAACCGCATCTGGGAGCAGCCTTTGCAGCGCAACGAAAATCGCCTGAGCAAGTCGACCGGTGCATTCGCTTTCCGGGGCAAACGCATTCCCAACAACGAAGTAGAAGACAACCTGCTGGAGCACCTCAAAAAATGGACGCCCTATGTGGATAAGTTCGGACTGCTGACTATGGAACTGCATACCATCCCCCCTGCTTTGGCAGCCGCTAACCTGGGTAAAACAGCCGCTACTGCTTACGATGCAACCCATGGATTCTCAGATCAATACATTGTAGAGGTGGAAGTATTCCATAAAGTAGCGGGCGAGGCTGGTCTATACCCTGAGAAAGGTGTCTTCCATCGCTTCCCGGACTCTGATATGGCCACCATCAGCATCAACCTGCTCAAGGGTAGAAATCAGTAAGTCTATACTATGTTGACCATCCGCAAAGCCGAGCTGAGCGACCTGAAAGGTATAAAAGCGATTGATCAGCTTTTGTTCGGGCCCGATAGTTATCCGCTTTTTGTGCTGCGTCAGTTCTACGATATCACCGGCGACTACCTGCTGGTAGCAGAAACAGAAAGCGAAGTGGTGGGCTATATGTTATCGCATCTGGACCATGAAAACAAAAAGAGCTGGCTGCTCTCGCTGGGTGTGCTGCCAGCCCACCGGGGCAAACGCATCGGAGAGAAACTGATGGCCGCTACTATGGCCACAATGGAAGCCCGGGGTGTAACAAACCTATACCTGACCGTGCGCCCCGACAATGCCGCCGGCATTAGCATCTATACCCGTCTTGGTTTCAGCGTACTGGAAGAAGTAGCAGATTACTACCTGGATCAAAGTCCGCGGATATTGATGAGCAGACAAGTGAATCATTAGCTATTATTGTAAGATACTTGATTAACGGCAACAAAATTGACTGCTAAACTTAAAACGGGCTTGTTGTGTTACAGGTAAGACATGCCTTAACACGGGCTACCCAAAAAATAAACAGCATTTTTCGCTTATTTGCCTTATTTTAGGGCACTCAAATGGTTTCTGCCCATCAGGATCGTTGTTTGAGCATTTTAAAACAATCAATCTAACATGAAAAACACAAAAGACACTGCTAATCTGTCTCAGACCGTGAGAGAGTCGTCTGTCTGGAAAAACCGCCTGAGACTTCTGCTTTTCGGCGCGGCAACTTTCTGCGCTCTTGAGGCGACGGCCCAGAACGGTGGCAAACCTGCCAGCCAGGCCAAGTTCATCGACAAGTCGAACATGGACCTGAGCGTGAAGCCCGGCAACGATTTCTATACCTACGCCAATGGCGTTTGGCTGAATAACAACCCGGTGCCTGCTAAGGAAACCCGCTGGGGTAGTTTCAACCAGCTGCGCGACTTCAACATCATCGCTGTTCGCACAATCCTGAAAGATGCCGCAGCTAAAACAAGCGCACCAGCCGGTTCAGTTGAGCGCCGTGTGGGGGACTTCTATGCCGCCGCCATGGACAGCGCTGCCATCGAGAAGCTCGGCTATACCCCTATCAAAGCTGACTTGGAGCGCATCAAAGGTATACAGGATGTGAACGGTGTGCTGCATGAAGTAGCGACGCTGCGTAGCACAGGTGCCGCTGCCCCCATGTTTGGCTTTTATGTAGGCCAGGACCGCAAGAACGTAGAAGTGATGATCCCGCAACTGAGCCAGGGCGGTACTACCCTGCCAGACCGTGACTATTACCTGAAAAACGATGCCCGCAGCACCCGTATTCAGGACGCCTATAAAACCTACATCACGAAGCTCTTCACCCTAACGGGAACAGACGAGGCTGCTGCGAAGAAAAACGCTGAGACCATCTTCAACCTTGAGAAAAAAATGGCAGCCGCGCAAATGGCCCGTGTAGAGATGCGTGACCCGCACAAGACCTACAACAAATTTGCCGTAGCCGACTTCAGCAAAACCACGCCGAACATGGACTGGAAGCAGCTGATGACGGAGCTGAAGGTAACTGGCGAAGACACGATCCTGGTAAACAACCCGAAGTTCTTCACGGAGCTAAATGGTATGCTAACCACTACGCCGGTAGCTGACTGGCAGACCTATCTTCAGTTCAACGTACTCAAGTCTGCAGCGCCATACCTGAGCTCTGACTTTGTAGATGCGAACTTCGCGTTCACGCAAACGTTATCTGGCCAGAAGGTACAGACGCCACGTTGGCAGCGCATGTCACAGCTGACAGATGGCACTATAGGTGAGCTACTTGGCCAGCTGTATGTAGAGAAACACTTTAAGCCGGAAGCGAAAGCTCGTATGGACGAAATGATCGCTAACCTGATCAAAGCCTACGAGATCCGCATCAAAGGTCTGGACTGGATGTCTGCCGAAACGAAAGACAAAGCCCTGGCTAAACTGGCTACCTTCCGTCCGAAAGTGGGCTACCCTGAAAAGTGGAAAACCTATGATGGACTGGAAGTAAACCGCAATGCTTTCTTCCAGAACGTGCGCAACGCCGGCCAGTGGGGTTACAACGACATGATCAGCCAGCTGGGCAAACCAGTTGACAGAACCAAGTGGGGCATGACACCTCCTACCGTGAACGCCTACTACAGCCCGGTGATGAACGAAATCGTATTCCCGGCCGGTATCCTGCAGTTCCCGTTCTTCGACCCGAATGCCGATGATGCGGTGAACTACGGCGGTATTGGTGCTGTTATCGGCCACGAGATCTCCCACGGTTTCGATGACTCTGGCAGCCAGTACGACAAAGATGGTAACCTGCGCAACTGGTGGACGGATGCAGACCGCGCCCGTTTCCAGGAAAAAGCTGACCAATTGGTAGCGCAGTACAATGGCTATACCGTGCTGGATTCTATCCACGTGAATGGTAAGCTGACACTGGGTGAAAACATTGGTGACCTGGGTGGCCTGAGCGCTGCTTACGAAGCCTTTAAAATGACCAAGCAAGGCAAGGGCAAGAAGAAAATTGACGGCTTCACTCCGGATCAGCGCTTCTTCCTGGCCTGGGCACAGGTATGGAGAACGAATATCCTGCCTGAAACTGCTGCCCAGCTGATCCTGACAGATTCGCACTCGCCAGGTATGTACCGCACAATTGGTGCGCCTGTGAACATGGATGCCTGGTATAAGGCCTTCAATGTGAAGCCAGGTGACAAGCTGTACAAATCGCCGGAAGAAAGAATCAGAATCTGGTAATTGGCGCTTTGCCTATAAAAAAGCCCTCCCGATCAAGCTATCGGGAGGGCTTTTTGTTTTGTAAGTATCGAACCGGAACTTTGGGCTATAACTCTCTATCAGGTATAGAAGTAGAATCCTTATGTGATGCCTTTGAGCGCCAAGCTTGTGCGGTAGGTATAGGATGTCATCGCCAACCAAATTACGAAGGGCAATCTTAGCAGCAGGTATAGCATTAACAATATCCCAGGCTATACCTTGCCCTTTACCGTTTTCTGCAAACCGAGCACCTCACCGGTCCAGGTGCGTACTCTGTGGAGCAGCGCAGCATCATCGGCCAGCGACTCCCCATACGACGGAATCATCTGCTTCAGCTTCTGCTGCCAGGCTGCTGACTGCATCTTCTCCGGGAAACAGCGGTGTAGCAGGTTGATCATAATGAAAACAGCTGTGGAAGCCCCCGGAGACGCCCCCAGCAGCGCCGCCAGCGATCCATCAGCACCGGCAACTACTTCAGTCCCGAACTCCAGCACACCGCCATGCTCCGGGTCTTTTTTAATTACCTGCACCCGCTGTCCGGCCACTTCCAGCTTCCAGTCCTCGCCCCTTGCCTCCGGATAGTATTGCCGTAGCGCCTCTAACCGCTCATCAGATGACTGCAGCACCTGGTCAATCAGGTATTGCGTGAGTGGGATATTCTTTACGCCGGCAGACAGCATCGGACGCAGGTTGTTTACTTTAATAGACAGTGGCAGGTCGAAGAAAGAGCCGTTTTTTAGAAACTTGGTAGTGAAGCCGGCATAGGGCCCAAAAAGCAGTTCGCGCTTGCCATTGATGAAGCGGGTGTCCAGGTGCGGCACCGACATGGGCGGGGAGCCTACAGAAGCCTTGCCGTATACCTTGGCCTGGTGCTGCGCAATTACATCCGGGTTAATGCATTTGAGCCACTGGCCACTTACCGGAAAGCCACCAAAACCTTCTCCTTCCGGTATACCTGACTTCAGCAGCAAGGGCAAAGAACCTCCGCCTGCCCCAATAAAAACAAAATTTCCGTTTACCCTGTGCTTGTCTCTTGATTCCCGATGCCGAACACGAATACTCCAGCGGTTGTCGGATCGCTGCTTCAGTTTGCGGACTTCGTAGCCGAAGTACAGGTTTACCCCTTCCATTTGGCCCAGTCGCTCAAACATAGAGCGGGTCAGCGCCCCAAAATTCACATCTGTGCCCAGGTCCATGCGTGTGGCTGCCACTTTCTCGAGCGGGTCACGTCCGTCCATCACCAGCGGCATCCAGCGCTTCAACTCATCCAGGTCTTCTGTATACTCCATACCTTCAAAAAGATGGCAGGAAGTGAGGGCGGCATGGCGCTTCCGGAGATAATTGACATTGTCATCACCCCACACAAAACTCATGTGCGGAATACTATTGATAAAATTACCCGGAAGGTCGATCATATTTTCCTGTATGAGGTAGGACCAGAACTGCCGCGATATTTCAAATGATTCGGAAATACTGACTGCTTTGGCGATATCGATGCTGCCGTCGGCTTTTTCTGGGGTGTAGTTTAGCTCACAGAAAGCAGCATGGCCCGTTCCGGCATTGTTCCAGGCGTCGGAACTTTCTGCTGCTGCTACATCAAGCCTTTCGAGTACCGTGATCCGCAAATCGGGCTGTAGTTCCTTTAACATCATACCCAGCGTAGCGCTCATTATTCCAGCACCAATCAGTACAACATCCGCCTCCGAAATATCAGGCAATCTACGTTCCTTTCTCATAAAGATTCCAGCTTAGTGTTTAAAAAGTATACTACGTAGCAAGCTGTAATGGGTATGCTGGATTGAAATTTTTTGGCTTTGTTAGAGTATCGTATTGATGGTCAATGTTTGCTGGCATCAGGTGAACAGCCGGATTTTGCCAGTGAATGAACCTGTAGCGAACGGTACAAGAAGCAGCCCACATAAAATTATAAATTCCTTGAACTCAAATACTTATATTGCGGTTGCTAATGCATTGAACTACAATGCCCCGCTGCCTATACCTACTGACAGGACTACTGTCTTATGAAACAAATGATGAATATGAGTATCAATATTTCAAAAAACCTACTAACTCAGCATACTGGTTTTAAATCATCCTATTCACCCACAACCGAGCATCAAACTGACATCCTTTCCGTAAGTTTTTGTCCGCATTACAAGCTTCTCTGTGCAAAATGGAACCGCTTTACTACTTCTGCTGAACTAAAGCAGTCGATTCGTTTGCTGGCACGTGCTACAGCTATTCTTAAAGCAGAACTTTTGCTGGTCGAAATACCTGCCGAATACAATGTAACGACAGAGGATCAGCAATGGGCGAAGAAATTCATGTACGACGCACTGCAGTATACCTCGATCCGGCGGGTGGCCCGCGTGGTGCCGAGCGAGTTGAATACTATGATGCGACAGACCCTGCTCACCCTGGGGGAAATGCCGTACGAAGCCTGTTTATTTGATAACCGGGAAGAAGGCTTGCGCTGGCTGCTGCGCGACAACTACGAGGTGATTGTCAACGAAGAATTTATTCAAATACCCCTCCATTTTAACCTGAAGCTTATACGCGCGGGTCTGAAGGCCAAGGGACATGCCACCGTACCGGTTGCGCCTGCCCAACAGGGCAATCCCACTAGCATACCGGAGCCCCTACCGGATCTGATCACCATCGAAACCGACTTTGTGTCTATACTACTGGATAAGGCGAAAAGCCTGATGCACATTCGCTGGAAGAAGGCACCACAAAGCCGTCAATACCGCTACGGAATGCTAAAGGCGGGACGCGCCCTGATAGCGCATCGCCTGGAGCGCTTGTTGCTCAATAACCAGCGCCTCGGCGTGCTCACACTCGAAGACCAAGGTTGGCTGATCACTACATCGCAGCAAATGCTACCCAAAATGAACCTGAGAAAGCTGGCAGTGATCACCTCAGCTGATGCCCTGCAGCAAATGAGCAGCGAAAATATTGGCAAGAAGTTGAAACAGGCCGCAATAGACCATCAGGCACAATACTTTTTGGCAGAAGAAGATGCACTGGAGTGGTTGGAGCAAGACTAAATTCTTTTGCTTAGCTCAGGATTCTTTCTGAATGGCGGGTTGTATAGTCTGCCTTACCAGTTACTAGGGCTGTTCTAAAATCTACAATCCCGACAGTTAGGTTAGCGTGCTGCTATACCTGACGTTTTCTCACAAAACCACCAGTAAATTAGGCCTTTAACTAATTCACAGTTAAAGGCTTTTTAGTTTCAGGGAGTTTTCTATTTTTATAAGATGAGCTGCTAAATAGCACGTGCTGTTTAGTTTTGATGGGAGTTAAAACGAGAGAGTTATTGTACACAGGAGTTTTAATACGCCAGAGAAAAATGAATATTATGCGGTCTGATTGCGTTATTAACCATGGCAATTGCCAAAACCGGACGTCCTGAAGAGTATTTTTCTCGTATGGCCTCTGAAAAACAAGGCAAGGTATGGCGTGGTTATTGCCTGCCTTTTGGCTGCAGCTGCCGCAGCAGTTGTGCAAAACTTACCTTATATGAAGCGTTTGCTCGTAAAGCTAATAAAATTAATCACTTACGGTCTCCTTGTACCTGTTCTCACCTTTCTGGGAACACAGTTTCGTCTCTTTTTTAAGAGCCAGCAGCCCAAATTCACAGCCACATACTGGCAGCAGAAAGGACAAGCTATACGTCAGTTTAACCCCCTGAAGCCACGAATGTCAGATGTGCGCGCCATCCTGCGTTTTGCCCTGAAGAGTGCTCTTTTTCTTGTACTCGCTTTCACGATCTTCTACCTGGCCGTGTTCACAGGTATAGTGGGCGGCGTCATACCCTCGCGCGCGCAACTGAAAGCGATCCAGAACAACACGGCCTCTGAGGTATACTCTGCTGACAATGTGCTACTGGGTCGCTACTACATTCAGGACCGCACCAACATTCGCTATGACGATATTGCGCCCGTTGCCATCGATGCTCTGGTCGCGACCGAAGACGTGCGCTTTTACGAGCACAGCGGCGTCGACGCCCGAAGCTTAGCGCGTGTGTTTGTGAAGACGCTGCTGATGGGTCAGGAAAGTGCCGGCGGGGGCAGTACCTTGAGCCAACAGTTGGCCAAGAACCTTTTTCCGCGCAAAGGCCGCCGTATCTGGGAAATGCCGATCAATAAGCTGCGCGAGATCATCATCGCGCGCAAGCTCGAAAGCATCTACTCCAAGCAGGAATTGCTGGAGCTATATCTGAATACAGTGCCCATGGGAGGCAATCTCTACGGCATTGAGCGGTCTTCCCGACGATTTTTCAATACAACCGCCGACTCGCTCAAGACGGAGCAGGCCGCCGTGCTAATCGGTATGCTGAAAGCGACTACCAGTTATAATCCTCGCCTGTACCCGGAGCGCTCACTCCAGCGACGTAATGTGGTACTCAACCAGATGGCCAGGTATAATTACCTGACGCCACAACAAGCTGACTCTCTGAAGAAAATACCACTTAAGCTAAACTACCGCTATATCACCCACAACGACGGGGTAGCTCCTTATTTCCGGGAGCAACTCCGACAGGAACTCGTGCAGTGGGCCGCTACACAACGCAAGCAGAATGGTCAGCCCTATAACCTGTACACAGACGGACTTAAGATCTACACTACCATTGACTCGCGAATGCAGCGGCATGCCGAACAGGCAGTGCGCAAAAAGATGGCCCAGCTGCAGCAGCAGTTTGATGCACACTGGAAAGGCCGCAAACCATGGGGCTCCGATGCCTCGGTTATTCAGCTGGCCATGCAGCGCTCTGACCGTTACAAAAAACTAAAAGCAGGCGGTGCGGATGAAGCAGAAATACTGGAAAACTTCCGCCAGCCCGTCAACATGCAGGTGTTTAACTGGAAAGGCAGCACCACCAAGCCCATGACGCCAATGGACTCGCTGCAATATTACCAGCGCTTCCTGAACACGGGACTGCTGTCAATGGAGCCTGCCACGGGGTTTGTGCGTGCCTGGGTGGGCGGCATCAACCACCATGCTTTTAAATATGACCATGTGCGCTCCCGGCGCCAAGTGGGCTCCACGTTCAAGCCTTTTGTGTATGCCGCTGCGTTGGAGAAAGGTATAAAGCCTTGCGATTATTTCCCGAACGAGCTCACCACCTACCCGGAATATGAGGACTGGTCACCACGGAACTCCAACGGCCAGTACGGCGGAGAGTATACCATGCGGGGTGCCCTGGCGCAATCGGTGAACACCATATCCGCACACCTGATCCTGGAGACCGGGGTTGACCGGACCGTGGCACTAGCTAAGCGTATGGGCATACAACAAGACCTGCCACGGGTACCTTCGCTGGCCCTGGGCACCGCTGACCTTTCGCTGCTGGAAATGGTGAGCGCCTATGCGGCCTTTGCCAATGGGGGTTATAAAACAGCACCCATTTACATTGATCGTATTGAGGACCGGCAAAGCCGTGTCATTCACCAGCACCGTAGCCGAAGTGGCACACAGCGCGTGCTGTCGCGCGACAATGCGGCCGTTATGCTGCACCTGCTACAGGGTGTAGTAGAAGAAGGCAGCGCTGCCCGCCTGCGGACAAAGTATGGCTTGCGCATGGACATTGCCGGTAAAACAGGCACCTCGCAGGAGCATGCCGATGGCTGGTTCATCGGCATCACCCCGGAACTGGTCACGGGCGTTTGGGTTGGGGCAGAAAGTCCGAAGGTCAGGTTCAGGACGATCACCGAGGGACAAGGATCTCGTACAGCCATGCCTGTATGGGGAGAGTATATGCGTCGCGTGGCGCAGGACAAAGAGTTCGCCAGTCTTCGGACCGGCCGATTTGCTCCTCTCCCTTCTCACCTGCAGGGTATGGTAAGCTGCCCGTCTTACCGCGAAGGCCCGCCAGAACCGGAAAACATCTTTGACCGGATTGCCGACACGGTCGTGAAAACCTACGAAGACTGGAAAAACCAGGCCAAGAGCAACCGCGAAAGAAAAAAGGAAGAAAAACGGCGCAAGCAGGAAGAGAAAAAGAATCGCAGAATCCGATGGTTCTAAACTAGGTATAGCGCCTATACCTGATGCATTTTGTGTAGTTCCGCAGTAGAAAAAGTCGGGCTATACCCTATTCCGTCAAATAAGCAATGTTCAATTCAAGCTTCATCTCGACGATAGGAAAGATCTGATTTATCTCAAGACCTTGGCTACATTCCAGATTTCTCACTAACAGAGGGCCCCCACCCCCGGTTCGAAATGACAGAAAAGTGCTTAATTTGACGGCATTGGGCTATACCTAGATCCATCAGTCTCCTTCCTCCGAAATGGTTACTGGTATACCTTGAAGATATTATATACCTATGGTAGAGTCCGCACGGTATGGCCTTTACCTGCCTTCCGAAGCTTCGAAACAGATTGTCTTCAGAATCTTTCCGTATACTTCGTGAAATAAACCGAATGGATGAAACTCCTGATAATTGAAGACGAGCAAGCCCTGAATGCCTCCATGGTTTCCTACCTGCAAGCGGGTGGCTATACCTGCGATACGGCCCTTAACTATCACGACGGTTCCCGTATGCTCGCTGACCAGCACTATACCTGTGTACTGGTAGACCTCACCCTGCCGGGCGGCAATGGGCTGGACCTTGTGAGGTTGCTCAAGAAGAACAACCCGGATACGGGTATCATCATTATCTCAGCAAAGAACGCCCTTGACGATAAAATAACTGGCTTAGAACTGGGCGCAGACGATTACCTGACCAAACCATTCCATCTGTCCGAACTCAACGCCAGGCTGCGCTCCGTTATCCGGCGCCGGAACTTCAACGGGCAGAAGGTAATTAAGATCGGAAACCTGGAAGTGTTCCCGGAGTCGGCTGAGGCGCTGGTGCAGGGCCGCAAACTCACTTTGACTAAGAAAGAATATGATCTGCTGCTCTACTTCGTCACCAACAAAAACAGGGTACTGACCAAAGACTCTATTGCCGAGCACCTGTGGGGAGACCACATCGAATCGCTCGACTCGCTCGACTTTGTGTACACGCACATCAAAAATCTGCGCCGCAAGTTGGTGGAGGCCGGTGGTGAAGACCCGATCACGACCGTGTACGGGATGGGCTATAAATTCAGCTTCTGATGCGCATACTCACCAAGACCAGTCTTTACTACCTGCTGGTTTCCGTTATCGTGTTTTTGCTGGGTGGCCTGAGCTTTTACAAGATCCTCCAGACGGAGATCTACGACGAAGTGGACGACCAGCTGTTTACTGACAAAGAGAACATCATCGAATACATCCGGAGTCACAACGAGCTGCCCAATGTAACTTCAGGTATATCAGAGGCTATCATTGTGAGGGAAACGAGCGCCCATGCCGGAGCCCTCGAAGCGCTGTCGGACACACTGATCTTCAGCACCTACGATGAAGAGTATGTGCCCTTCCGTAAGCTCACCTTCACCACCTACCAGGACGGCAAACCCTTCGAGTATACCATTCTGAAGTCGCTGATGGACTTTGAGGACCTTTTTGAGAGTACCATGCTGGCAATGGCCTGGATCTTCGTGTTGCTCCTTATCGGGCTAGCCGGGGTGAACTACTTCATCAACAAATACAACTGGCGCAATTTCTACGACACGCTCGAGCGGGCCAAGCGCTACAGCCTGACGCAGCGAAAACCCTTGCTGCTCAAACCAACCGATACCCAGGAGTTCCAGGAGCTCAACGAAGTGCTGCAGGCCATGACTGGCAAGATCCACAACGACTACCTCAACTTAAAAGAGTTCACGGAGAACGCATCGCACGAAATACAGACGCCGCTGGCCATTGTGAGCAGCAAGCTGGAGCTCTTCATGCAGTCCGATAACCTGACGCAGGCGCAGGCATCCATGCTGGAAGAGATGCACGCCTCCATCAACCGCCTGTCGCGTCTCAACCGCTCCCTGATTTTGCTCACCCGCATCGAGAACCGGGAATTTTCGGAGAACGAGGTCATCCCGCTACACGAACTGCTGCAGGAGCAACTCGACCAACTGCACGAGATGATGCTGATGCACGACATTCAGGTAGAGATCGAAGCCATGCAGCCTGTATTTGTGGAGATGAACATTGGTTTGTGCGAGATCCTGATTTCCAACCTGCTACTCAACGCCATCCGGCACAACAGCACAGGCGGCATCATCCGGATCAGCCTGAAAGCAGATGAGCTTTGCATCAAGAACTCCGGTGAGCCCCTGCAGGAAGAGCCTGTGACTTTATTTGAACGCTTCAGAAGTGGTAACAAACTTTCCGGGTCAATGGGAATTGGACTGGCACTGGTCAGCAAAATCAGCGAGCTCTACCAGCTCACACCTTCCTATACCTACGAAGAGGGCCTGCACGTGCTCCGGCTGAAGTTTCAAAAAAATATTTCATAAAATCGCGTTTCTTCAGAATTGCTTCAAATTCGGTCTGTATACCCTATCAGATACATAAAAGAATTATGAAGCTAAAAATGAAACATACATATTTATGGGCAATGGTGCTTGTAGCGGGCACCACCCTCAACAGCTGCGATCAGATCTGGTCCGCCCGAAACGTACCCGATGCCGTAAAGGTGAAATTTGTGGAGAGTTACCCCACCATCAAGCAGGTGGACTGGGAGCGATTGGATAGCGTATACGAAGCTGAATTCAAGATAAGCGGCCGGGAGCGGAAAGCTCTTTTCCGGGAAGATGGCACACTCATCAGCTATACCGAAGAGATTGAAGAACAGTACCTCCCGAAAACAGTGGTGGCGCAACTGCAGCAGGAATTTGACCGCTACAAAATAGAGGAAGTACATCGCGTGCAGGAAAACAACGTGACTAGCTTTGTGGTGGAGCTTGAAAAAAGTGGACGCGACATCTGGCTGCGATACAATGAAACGGGTGAGCTGTTGGAGAAATCTGCACTCCCTGCTTCCAGGATACTGAATCAGTCTGCTTCCCTCCTGCCTCTTGCCGTCAATGAAACAACAGCAGATGACCTGGGTATGGCAGATACACGTTGGGAGTTACCTGCCGAACTGCGTGAAGTGTCGGGCATCTCTCTTCTCCCGGATGGCACGATGGCCTGTGTACAGGACGAAGAAGGCAAGATATTCATCTATGACCTGGAACAAGAAGCGATCACCAAGGAAATTCCGTTTGCAGGACCTGGCGACTACGAAGGTATAGCCATAGCTGGCGAGAATGCCTACATTGTGCGGAGCGACGGAACACTCTTTGAAGTAGCCGGATTTATGGGCCAGAAGCCGAATGTCAAGGTATACGAAGCCTCCTTTCCAGCCACGATCAACATAGAAGGCCTTGCTTATGACCAGGAACAAAACCAGCTCCTGCTGGCTCCAAAAGGCCACGACCCGAAACTGAAAATGCAGAAAGCCATTTACGCTTTTTCGCTGGACTCAAAGAAATTCCAGTCAGAGCCGCTCATCAGCATTTCACTGGATCAGGTAGAGCCACCGAAGAAGGGTAAAAAGCAGAAGTCGGACTACGATGTGCTGCAGCCTTCCTCCCTCGAAAAGCACCCGTCTGACAACACGCTATACCTGCTCGATGCGGTCAACAACCGACTTTATGCGATGACGAAGGATGGGAAGCTCTCCCGAACCCTAGAGCTGGACGAATCGCAGCTGCGGCAGGCCGAGGGCCTGACCTTTGATCAGGACGGCGCTATGTACATTGCCAGCGAGGGCGGGAAAAAAGGAAAAGGGGTCATTTTGAAATACACCAAAAGCATCAACTAGAACAATCGCCCGGCACCCCAAGTGTCGGGCGATTTGCTTTAATGCAGCTGCCATACCAGGGCAATACCGCCAGCCCCACCACCGTAATAAGGCATCATGATCAGTTTATTTTGCTGCTTGCTGTGAAAACTGCGATCTATGATCTCCTGAAGTCTGGGGTAAACCATATATACGACCTCCGCTGATAGGATTCCTATACCTGCTCCGGCCAGCACATCAGATAGCCAATGTTTATCGTTGAGGATGCGCATTGTACCCGTGGCCGTGGCCGCGGAATAACCTGCTATGCTATACCAGATGCTGCGCCCACCATACTCCTTGTGAAAAAAGGTAGCGTATGCGAAAGCCTTGCTGGTGTGCGCCGAGGGAAAGGCATCGTTGTTAGAGCCATCAGGGCGGTTGATGGCCGTGATGGATTTGAGGTTGTTGGTGATGACCCTGTTAACGAAGTGCGTCATGCCCAGTAATAGTGCCTGTTCTGCATAGTGGTGCTCCCCTTTTACGCCTGCCAGGTTTAGCCCCACCGTCAGTGCTAACGGCATGTGGTAAAGGTAGTCGTCCACACGGGTGTTGTAATCGGCGTATTCGCGCCGAACGACCCGGCGCAGGCCGCGGCTTCCTTCGAAAAGCCCTTCATCATCCATGTGGCTCACCCCCAGCCCGATCAGCAGAACAGGTATCGCTGCTTTCCTGGTGAACACGCTGAACTTCTTTGTCTCAGTCACCTGCGCGGTTGTGTCAGCTAATTGTTCGACAACAGTGGTATCCGGAATGAGGGGAATTTTGATTTGAGGCTGGTGAGCGAACACCGGGGGGAGCACCAACCAACTCATGAAAAAGCAGTAAACGTATTTCTTCATAGCAAAGGCCTTTTCTCTACTATATACAGGCCGATTCTGAAGAAAATCTGATTTCTACTAAAAAAAAGCCGCTACCTATCAAATAGTTAGCGGCTTTAAGTTTTCATAAGAGTTCTGAGTGGTTATTTGCTTTTCAAAGCAGCCACTTGCTCATTTTCCAGGTCCACCAGATCTTGCAATAACTGCAGGCTCACTTCGCCCGGCTTGCCTGTACCAATCAAAATGTCATCAACCCGAACAATGGGTAGCACACGCTTGGTGGTGCTGGTCAGAAAGCACTCTTTGGCCTGTAGCACCTCCTCCAACCGGATGTCGCGCACTTCGGTCTTATACCTGCGGCCAGCCAGCGTCAGCACATTTTTGCGGGTGATTCCCTTCAAAATGTTTTTGGCAGGTGTCACCACGGTATCGTCATGCGTCACGATGAAGAAATTACAGCGCGGGAACTCCGAAACGATTCCGTTTTTAGCATACAGCACCTCTTCTGCCCCGCTAGCCTTTTGTTCCTGCAGCAGGCGTATACCCATGGAGTAGTTGATCGTTTTCACTTCCGGCACCTCCCGCACATAGTCGTGCGTCATGATCGGAATGCCTTTGGCCACTTTTTCGGAGGAAGGCAGCGTGAGCGGGAGCTGCGTGATAAGCAGGTTGGGATTCATCGGTGTAAAGCCATCCTCGGAGTAACCACCGGTCAGAATCATCTTCATACCGGCTTCCGGCAACTGGTTACGGTCTACCAGATCGGCAATCACCTGTTTCAGCTCATCCCTGGACAATGGCACCTCCAGGTGCATCAGCTGCGCCGATTGAAAAAAGCGGTCCAGGTATTCGTCCAGGAAAAGCGGACAGCCCTGCTGCACTTTCACAAAGTCGAATACCCCGTAGCCTCGCTGCACGGAGAGGTCACTGACATGCAGTCGCGCCTCGCTCAGAGGTACGATCTGGCCCAGGTTGTAGGCGAAAAGCTTATCGTTTGATGGCATTGTGTTTCTTTAATAGTTTGATAACGGATTCGATCGGAAGTGCTTCTACCGTGTTATTATTTTGCCCTTTCATGGTCTCAGCCCGGAAAAGCGAATTGATGATCGCTTCTTCAGTTGCCTCAATCGTAGCCATAAAGAGCGGCGACATCTCATCATTCCGGAGAAGCGTGAAAGTCTGTGTTTTTTCTTCAGACTGATAAGGTATACACAGCCCTTCGTTGGTGGAGAATGCGATCACGTAGTCGCCGCTTCCATTGGAAGCGATTCCACCTGTTTTGGCCAGTCCCAGCATAGCTCTTTTGGCGATACGTTCCAGGTTGCGAGCGTCCAAAGGCGCATCAGTTGCCACCACGATCATGCAGGAACCATCCGCACTTTCCAATACCTGTTTGCTGTACGAAAACTTACCTAACTCCTCTCCTACAGGTACGCCGTCGATCTGCAGCACGCCGCCAAAATTACTTTGTACCAGCACACCCACGGTATAGCCACCCAGACTAGCGGGCAGTTTGCGCGATGCTGTTCCTATTCCTCCCTTATACCCGAAGCAGACTGTTCCGGTTCCTGCCCCTACATTACCTTCCGCCACCGGTCCGCTTGCCGCCTGTTTGATTGCCTGCAGCACATGCTCCTCTTTCACATGACGTCCGCGGATGTCATTCAGGTAACCATCGTTCGTTTCACCTACCAGCGCATTCACCGACTGCACGGCTTCATTACTGGACTGCTGCAAGGTATAGCCGACCACGGCATTCATGGCGGTACCAACTCCTAGCGTATTTGTTAAGATGATGGGAGATTCCAGGTTGCCCAGTTCCTGCACCTGAGTGCTGCCGGCCAGTTTGCCGAAACCATTGCCTACATAGACTGTGGCTGGTATTTTATTTTGAAAGAGGTTTCCGTTATGTGGTAATATAGCCGTCACACCAGTCCGGATATTATCTCCCTGCACCAAAGTGGTGTGCCCAACCCGCAGACCGGCCACATCTGTAATGGCATTGTTCGTACCGGGCTTCAGCACCCCGATCCGGATGCCATAGTCGCGGGCTCGCTTTCGATCCTGTCCGCTTGCGTTTACCAATACTGTCATCATTAGTAAACCTGTAAGAAGTATTTTCATGCCAGAGATCTGAGGAGCTTTAACAGTAACTGCATGCCACTGCTATTATACCTTGAAAGCCAATTTGTAAAAGAAATGGGCTTTGGTCTACACAATTAAGCAAAAAAGCCTTTGTTTTGCAGCATTAAAAATCCAATAATTTTATCGATGAAAAAAATAGTTTGTATTCTGCTACTTATACCTCTGTTTGTAACGCAGGCAATGGCCTGGGGACAAAACGGACACCGCGCCGTTGGCTTGATAGCAGAGCAGCACCTGAAGAAAAAAGCGCAGAAGAAAATCAACAGAATCCTGGCAGACAACTCACTGGCGGAAGTGTCGGTTTGGATGGATGATATCAAGTCAGATAAAGCCTACAACCACACGCACGATTGGCACTGGGTAACTGTACCGGGCGGCAAGAAATATGAGCAGACCGAGAAAAACCCGAACGGTGACATCATCATGAAGCTAGAGGAGCTGGTGACTGTACTGAAAGCCGGCAATCTGTCAGCGCAACAGGAAGAGGAATACCTCAAGTACCTGGTGCACCTGGTGGGTGACCTGCACCAGCCACTTCACGTGGGCAAAGAAGGCGACACAGGCGGAAACGCGGTAAAGGTGCAGTGGTTCGGACAGCCATCTAATTTGCACCGGGTATGGGATAGCGACATGATCGACGGCAAGAATCTGAGCTTTACCGAACTGGCTCAATTTGTTGGCACGCCTTCTAAAGAGCAAATAAAAGCCTGGCAATCTACCGGCGTGCGCGACTGGGCTTACGAGTCGGTTCAGTTGAGAGAGCAGGTATACAGCCTGCCGGAAGATGGCCGCTTGGGCTACCGGTATAGCTATGACAATTTCAGCACCGTGGAGCAACGCATCCTGCAAGCGGGCATTCGCCTGGCGGGTCTGCTGAACCAGATCTACGGCTAAACAGTACAACGTTTATACCTTAAAAAAATCCGGCAGCTACTTCATGTTGCCGGATTTTTTTATGCCTTTTTCTGAACGACTATGCAAGCGAGAAACCAAATTGAAAAAAATAATAGGCCTTGAGCGTGCGCAGAAGCATATTTTAAAGTTTTTTGCAAAAAGTTGCAACATACTATGAACGTTTTACCGTTATGCAGTGTCTAACATGTATTAACAACAACATATCATGAGTAACGGAAAAGTAAAATTCTTTAATGAAACCAAAGGTTTCGGTTTTATCAAAGACAGTGAAACAAACGAAGAGTACTTCGTACACGTAACAGGTTTGATCGATGAGATCAGAGAAAACGACGAAGTAACATTCGAAGTGAAAGAGGGCAAAAAAGGACTAAACGCGGTAAATGTGAAACTGGCTTAGTCTGGTTATATATAAAGCGTAAATCAAACAAAGGGCTCCGCATCATGCGGGGCCCTTTGTCGTTTATACCTATCTCGTGACAATTCACAGACTATAGGCTACTCCTTTTCGAAATTCTTTTTAATTTAAGCTTTCTGAATGAAAGCTATACCTATGAAAAACCTATCGGCCAGGCGTACACTTACCGGAGTTGCGCTTTTGCTGGGACTCTGCAGCCTGGAGACGCAGGCGCAGCAGAAAACTCCCACCTTTACCCGCCAGGACACCCTGCGGGGCACCATCACCCCAGAGCGGGCCTGGTGGGTCCTCACCTATTACCACCTCGACATCAGTGTGAATCCGGCGGACAGCAGCATCCACGGTAAAAACACCATTCGCTACAAAGTTCAGGAACCCTACCAGATCATGCAGATCGACCTGCAGCCTCCTATGCGAATGGAACGGGTGATGCAGAACGGAAAGCAGCTGAATGTTCGTCAGGAAGGCAATGCCTATTTTGTACAGCTGGTAGACGCACAGAAAAAGGGCGCTCAAAACGAAGTGGAGGTATACTATGGCGGCAAGCCGAAGGTAAGCAAAAACCCTCCCTGGAGCGGCGGCATTACCTGGAAGCGTGATGCGCAAGGCAAACCATTTATTGCCAGCTCAAACCAGGGCGACGGCGCCAGTTTGTGGTGGCCTTGCAAAGATCATATGTACGACGAGCCGGACAGCATGCTGATCAGTGTGGCTGTGCCGAAAGACCTGACCAATGTATCGAACGGCAGACTGCGTGGCGTTGACGAGAACCCCGACGGCACACGTACCTTCCACTGGGCAGTCACTAACCCGATCAACAACTACGGGGTCAACATCAACATCGGCGACTATGTGCATTTTGGCGAGAAGTACCAGGGCGAAAAAGGCGTGTTGGATTGCGACTACTGGGTAATCCGCGATAATCTGGAGAAGGCAAAAGTACAGTTTAAGGATGTGCGCCGCACGTTGGATGCCTTTGAGCATTGGTTTGGACCTTATCCTTTTTATGAAGACAGCTACAAACTCGTTGAGGCCCCTTATTTAGGTATGGAGCACCAGAGTTCTGTAACGTACGGCAATGGCTACGCAAACGGCTACCGCGGTCGCGACCTGAGCGGCTCGGGCTGGGGTATGAAATTCGACTACATCATCATCCACGAAACAGGTCACGAGTGGTTCGCCAACAACATTACCTACAAGGATGTGGCCGATATGTGGATCCACGAGAGCTTCACGACTTATTCGGAGCCTTTGTTTGTGGAGTACCATTACGGCAAGCAGGCGGGCAGTGAATACGTGATCGGCATACGGCAGAACATACGAAACGACCGCCCGATCATTGGCCATTATAACGTGAACAAGAGCGGTTCCGGCGATATGTACCCGAAAGGCGCCAACATGCTCCACACCTTGCGCCAGGTCGTGAACGACGATGAAAAATGGCGCGGCATATTGCGCGGGCTCAACCGTGATTTCTATCACCAGACAGTGACAACCGAGCAGATCGAAAACTACCTTTCGCAGCACACAGGTCGTGACCTGAGCCGCTTCTTCGACCAATACCTGCGCGATACCCGATTACCTGCGCTGGAGTACAAACTGGAAAAGAAAAAACTAACCTACCGCTGGACCAATGTAGTAGAAGGTTTCGATATGCCGGTGAAGGTATACCTGAATGGCGAGGAACAATGGCTTGAGCCAACAACCGATTGGAAAGAAATAAAGAAGGTGAAAGCCGGCACCAAACTGACTATCGATCCGAACTTCTATGTGCAGGAAGGGAAGGAAGTTTAGAAGTTTAAAAGTTGAGGAGTAAAGAATTCAGAATTTTATCAAATAGGTAAAAAGAAGGCCTGCCAGCAAAATCTGGTAGGCCTTCTTTTTACTTAGTGCCCACATCTGTATACCTAGGTATAACTTAAGTTAGAAGCAAAAATCAAAGTAGAACAAAATGTAAATCCGTAGCTCTACAAACTCCTCAACTCTAAAACCCCTAAACTCATTTCACTCCTATACCTTTGAGCTCTTGCTCCAGTCGCTTGTTCCAGTTGTCCTGGGCGGTTTTGTCAAGGCCGTGACGGGTTTCAGCGTCGTACTGCTCCTGCAACTGGTTCATTTCGCGGAACGACTCTATGAAGTGGTACTGGATATTGCTGTTGTAATCTGAAAGCGAGAGTTCTTCGGGTTTTATTTTCTGCTTGAAGCGTTCCGACACCAGTTTGACGATATCAAAATGACGCTGCTCGTGGTTGAGCCCATAGGGATCCTGCGCGTTTTCCTTTACCCAGGAGGAGCTTTTGAGCACGTATACCTTCATGTTCAGATTCAGGTGAATGATACCATCGCGTACCTCCGTCTCACCCTCGTAGGCAAAACTTGGAAATACGGTAGCAGAAAAGCGGCTCGTTTTGTTGACATCCGCCTGAAAGTCATTCCAGTTGAGCGGCCGGTTCGGGTCGTAGAAAACCGTGTCCTGATCGGCTGAGCCAACGTAATCTGTGAAACTCACCTTTATACCTTTGGCCAGCTTGGGATTGGTGTTGGCCTCACGGTCCATCCAGGTGTTGAGGTAGCGCAAAGCTTCCACAATCGACTGGCGCATGGCGGGCTCTGTCACTTCGTTTCGGGTCACTGACCGCTCGTAGCGTCCGCCACCCTTATACTGAAGCAGTGGCACTGTCTCCCCTTCCCGCTCCATTTCAAAGGACATGATCACCGAAATGTTGCCGGCTACCCGACCACTCGCCGTAGGTGTTTCCTTTACCTGCAGTTCCTTCAGCCGGATGATGATGGGCCGTAGTGATTTGTCTGCAGGCAGGCTTTTTTGGATAAAAGTCCGAAGCGCCACATGGACACCGCCTTGCAGATCGACAGCCTGCACCTTGCCCGCGCCACCCACCGGCAGCAGGTAGGCAACCGCTTTGCGGTCGCTGCGGTCATCGACGATATCAGCTATATAAAACTCGCGGGGAGTAAATGGCAGCTTCTCGGCTCGCAGTACAAGAGGCTCCATGTTACTGCCTATACCTGTTGCCTTCGCGTAAAAGAATACCAGCAACAGCAGCAACCCAACCGTACAGGTGTAAAGTTTTTTGGACATAAAATGCATGATCAGAATATGAGCTTTTTTCTGAGGCTATACCTATAACAGAAGCCCGGGCCGCTTTCGTTCAGTCAGTTTGGAGGAGCTTTACCACATAAAATCAGCTGCAGTATTAAACTATTTTTTTGCAATCCAGTCTATACTTTTGACTATCTTAGCCTAACCATTCAGGTATTTCTTTTATCGCTTTATGAAAACTTCTTTTTATTTACGTCCCATACTCTTATTCATCCTGGTGCTGGCTCCCTTGCTGACCATGGCGCAAAACGGCAACAGGAATAACCGTCCGAGCCCGCCAGCTACCGCCACCGGCAAGATCGGCGATGCCCTGGTAACCATCGATTACAGCAGCCCGGCGGTTAAAAACCGTAATGTTTGGGGCGAACTGGTACCTTACGGCAAAGTGTGGCGCGCCGGTGCCAACGAGGCCACCACGATCGAGTTCAGCCAGGATGTGCAGATCGAAGGCCGACACCTGGCCAAAGGCAAGTACAGCCTCTACACCATACCGAACGAGAACAGCTGGACAGTCATTTTCAACAAAGCCACCGGCCAGTGGGGCACGGAGTACGATGAGCGGCAGGACGCACTGCGGGTAACGGTAAAGCCCCGCAAAGCCGCTAAGATGCACGAGCGACTGGCCTATGTGGTCGCCAAAAACGGCATCCTGATGCGCTGGGAAAACCTGGAGTTGCCCGTTAAGATAAAGTAACCTCAATTTGAAAGCCGCCTATACCTGATATAGCGCGGTTTTTTTATGTCAAACCCATAACCTCAAGCATCGATGATAAAACTACTGAAAAACACCACTGTTGCCGGGCTCTCCTATTTGTTCCTGATGGGCTGCGCCGGCTCTGACGCGACATCTGCCAACTCAGAAGATCAGATAGTTTCATCTGGCCGTAGCGCTGTTCCAGAAGAAACTACAGCCAGCTCCACATCGACTGCATCCGCTACTGCTTCAACGCAAGCCACCAATGCCGCGAGGCAGGCTACGGAACTGGAAGGTGCCTGGCGAACAACCGATGGACAAGGCAATGAAGTGGTGATGCTGGTACAGGACGGCTTCATGACATTTGCCCATTTCAACCAGCAAAACAAGCAGTTTCTGGGCACAACCGGGGGCACCTATACCTTATCCAACGGTACGTTTGAGCTCAAATATGAATTCAACACCCTGGACTCTACACAGTTAGGAACGAGCACTTCGGCGAACTTTAAACTCGAAAAGGACCAGTGGACTTTAAGCAGGGACGGCTCTTCAGATACCTGGAACCGCATCAACGAAAGCAACAGCAACTCCCCGCTCGCGGGTACCTGGCGCATTACGGGCCGCGAGCGTGACGGGCAGATGAATACCATGCGCCCCGGTCCGCGCAAGACGCTGAAAGTACTCTCGGGCACCCGCTTCCAGTGGATCGCCTTCAATTCCGAAACAGGTCAGTTTTCAGGCACAGGTGGAGGCACCTATACCGCCGAAAACGGCAAGTATACCGAAAACATCGAATTCTTTTCGCGCGACAGCAGTCGGGTGGGCATGTCGCTCAGCTTTAACTTTGAGGTGAAAGACGGTAACTGGCACCACTCCGGCCAGAGCAGCACGGGTGCTCCGGTGAACGAGATCTGGTCCCGCATCTCGAAAGATTAATTTCAAAAAGGTATGGCAGGTATAAATTGGATATCTGCCACGCTTTCCTGAAATTGATTTCCTAAACAAGCACCCACCATGAAGGACACACTAGACCGTCTGGTCGTGACAAAAGCTTCAGGAGAGAAAGTACTTTTCTCTGTAGGCAAGCTTCGGCTCTCGCTCATCAAGTCCGGGGCCGATGAGGAACAGGCCGATGAGGTGATCCGACAACTGGTACCCGAACTCACACCCGGCATCTCCACCAAAAAGATTTACCGAAAGGCCTTTGCCATCCTCAAGCGGATTTCCAGCACGGCTGCTGCCCGCTACAGTTTGAAGCAGGGTATCATGCAACTGGGTCCTTCCGGCTTCCCTTTCGAGAAGTTTGTCGCCGAGATCCTGCGCGCGCAGGGTTACCTGACAGAGATCGGCGTTTTCATAGACGGCCACTGCGTGCGACATGAAATAGATGTGCTGGCGGTGAAGGATGGCAGGCGGGTGATGATCGAATGCAAATACCACAACCTGAAGCGTAACAAGTCTGATGTAAAAATCCCGATGTACATCCATTCCCGCTTCAAAGACGTGGAGAAGGTATGGCCGTCTGAAAATGAGTTTGAAATCCGCTTTCATGAAGTCTGGGTGATGACGAACACCCGCTTCACAGAAGACGCCATCCGCTTTGCATCCTGCATGCAAATGAAGTTGATCGGTTGGGATTATCCGCACAAAGGGGGCCTCAAAGACATTGTGGACTCGTACCGGCTATACCCGCTTACCACCTTAACTACGCTTACCAAAGCGGAAAAACAGCGGCTACTGGACCTAAAAATCGTGCTCTGCAGTGAGCTGCTGCACCACGAGGAGCTCCTGCACCGGGCTGGTTTGAACGAGGAACGGGCCAAAGGCGTGATGAAAGAAGTAGAGGACCTTTGTAACGGACGCTATGCCTGACAGCAACTCCAACATACTGCGCCTGCGCCGCCTCGGTATCGACACGCATACCGAAAACATCGTCTTCATGCGGGCCGACTGCCAGGTATGCCGCTCCGAGGGCTTCACGGCCAATACGCGGGTATCGGTGAACCATGGTGCGTACCATATCATCGCGACGCTCAATGTCATCACCTCCGACATCATACAACCCGGTGAAGCCGTGCTTTCCGAGGAGGGATTCCGGCACCTGCATGCACAGGAAGGAGATCTGATCACCGTCACCCATCTACGGCCTATACTTTCGTTCAGCGAGGTGCGGGCGAAGATGTTCGGGCGGAAGTTCAACGAAGAGGCAATTCAGCGGATCATCGCCGACATCACGCAGGGACTATACTCCAAAATAGAGATCGCTGCTTTTGTAACCGTTTGCTCCGGCGACAACCTGGGGCTCGATGAAGTGATCTACCTCACCCGCGCCATGATAGAATCCGGTTCACGTCTGCAATGGAAAGAAAAACTGGTCGTAGACAAGCATTGTGTAGGCGGACTGCCGGGCAACCGCACCACCCCGATCGTTGTACCCATTGTGGCCGCCGCTGGCCTGGTTATACCCAAAACCTCATCAAGAGCCATCACCTCCCCTGCTGGCACAGCCGACGTCATCGAAACCATGACACCGGTTGACCTGACGCTGGAACAAATAAAGGAGGTCGTCAAGAAAGAGGGCGGCTGCATGGCCTGGGGCGGCGCTGTTAAGCTGAGCCCAGTGGATGACATTATCATCTCCGTGGAAAAAGCTCTGGACGTGGACAGTGCCGGGCAAATGATCGCCTCGGTCCTCTCCAAAAAAGCTGCGGCAGGTTCTACACATACCGTCATCGACATTCCGGTGGGCCAGACAGCCAAGGTGCGCTCCAAGGAAGAGGCCTTTCTGCTGGAATACTACTTCCGGGCAGTAGGACTGGCTATCGGAATGGAAGTGAAAGTGCTGATCACGGACGGGTCCCAGCCCGTGGGCCGCGGTATAGGACCAGCCCTGGAGGCAATGGATGTTTTGTCGGTACTACGCAACGAAGCGGAAGCACCCACAGATTTGCGTGATCGGGCAGTACAACTGGCTGGTTTGTCGCTCGAAGTGGCCGGACTGGTACCCAAAGGAGGTGGTTTTGAAAAGGCGATGGGAATCCTGCAAAGCGGTGCGGCGCTTGAAAAATTCTACAGCATCTGCGCCGCTCAGGGAGGCTTCCGGGAGCCTATGGCCGCACCTTTACAGCACGTCGTAATGGCCATGTCAAGCGGCGTGGTGCGTAACATCGACAACCGGAAGCTGGCCAAAGTCGCTAAGCTGGCGGGTGCTCCAAAATCTCCGGGCGCAGGTATACGTTTTCAGGCTCCGCTCGGCAGGTATGTAAAAAAAGGAGAGCCGCTGTTTACGATCTTTTCCGAGTCGCAGGGCGAGTTGAGCTACGCCCTTAATTACCTGCATAGCTCAGGCCATATTGTAGAACTGGTTAACTCATGAAAACCCTCGTATTTGCCCTGCCCGGAAACGAGGCCCTTACTGCAGCATTAGCAGTGCACTTACAGGCTGAGATTGGAGAAGCCGTTATACGCCGTTTCCCGGATGGCGAGAGCTACGTGCGTATTCTATCGGATGTGCAAGATCAAAAAGTAGTGCTGGTTTGCTCGCTGCACCAGCCGGACCAAAAGCTGCTACCGCTTTACTTCATGGCCAACACCGCGAAAGAACTAGGCGCAGCCGAAGTAAGCCTGGTAGCCCCCTACCTGGCCTACATGCGGCAGGACAAGCAGTTCCATCCCGGCGAGGGTGTCACTTCCCGCTATTTTGCCGACCTGCTTTCAGGCACCGTAGACAGGCTCTACACCATCGACCCGCACCTGCACCGCTTCCACGACATGCACGAGCTATACGCTATACCTGCACAGGCGCTGCATGCTGCCCCTATTGTTGCTTCCTGGGTGAAAGCTCACATTAACAAGCCCCTCCTGATTGGGCCCGATGAAGAGAGTCTGCAGTGGGTGAGTGAAGTGGCCGGACTGGCAGAGGCGCCTTACCTGGTGCTGAACAAAACCCGACTCGGCGACCGTGAAGTGCAGGTGACCCAACCCGAAATGGCCAATTACCAGCAGCATACACCTGTGCTGGTAGACGACATTATCTCCACGGCCAGAACCATGATCGAAACCGTGCAGCACCTGAAAAAACTCACGCCACAGGCACCCGTTTGCATTGGCGTGCACGCTGTTTTTGCCAAAGGAGCTTATGATGCCCTGCTTCAGGCCGGAGCTGCCCAGGTCATCACCTGCAACACAATTCCGCACGTCTCCAATGGCATTCAGGTTGACGCTTTATTAGCAGAGGCAATCCAGGCTTAAGCCGTCCCTTTTTTCTGCTCCGCCTCTAGCATGTTCTCCAAGCCTTTGAAAAAAGCATCCGGGTTAAAGGAAATGCTATCGATGCCGTGCTCTACCAGGAAGGCAGCATAGGCGGGGTAGTCACTCGGGGCCTGGCCGCAGAGACCGACTTTGGTACCCGTCTTTTTGGCTTTTTGCAGGGTCATCACAATGAGTTGCTGCACCGCCTGATCAAAAGGCGAAAAGATATCGCTGAGCAAACCCGAGTCGCGGTCGGCACCTAAGGTCAGCTGCGTCAGGTCGTTCGAACCAATAGAAAAACCATCAAAATGCTGGGCGAATTCCTCGGCCAATAAGGCATTGCTCGGGATTTCGACCATCACGTATACCTCCAGGCCGTTCTCGCCGCGCTTCAACCCATAGTCTGCCATCAGCCTGATCACTTTCTCGCCTTCCTGCACGGTGCGGCAAAAAGGGATCATCAGTTTCACATTCTTCAGCCCCATCTCTTCCCTTACTTTTTTCATGGCCCGGCATTCCAGTTCAAAGCCTTCCTGGTAGAGCCTGTGGTAGTAGCGTGAGGCCCCACGCAGCCCGATCATCGGATTGGCCTCGTCCGGCTCAAACTGCCGGCCCCCCACCAGGTTGGCATACTCGTTCGACTTGAAGTCGCTCATCCGTACGATCACGTCTTTGGGGTAGAATGCCGCTGCAATAACCGCAGTCGCCTCGGCCAGTTTGTCAACAAAATAGTCTGCCTTGTTTGGGTAATGGTGCGTGAGCTGTTCAATCTTTTCACGGGCCTCAATATTCTCCACCTGATCGAAATGGGTGAGCGCCATGGGGTGAATCTGGATGGAGTTGGTAATGATGAATTCCATGCGCATCAGCCCAACACCATCATTCGGCAGAAAAGAATACTTAAAGGCTTGTTCCGGATCACCGAGAATGAGCATGGCTTTGGTGTGGGGTTTACCGAGCTTGCTCATATCGGTCTTTTTCTCGTCCCATGCGAGTTTACCTTCATACACATAACCCGTCTCCCCTCCCGCTGTCGACACAGTAACCTCCTGCCCGTCCTGTATGGTTCTGGTGGCATCGTTGGTACCCAGAACAGCCACTGCACCTACCTCCCGTGCCACAATGGCGGCATGGCTGGTGCGACCACCTTGATCGGTAATGATGGCACTGGCTTTTTTTAGAATGGGATCCCAGTCCGGGTCGGTTTTGCGGGTTACAAGCACCTCCCCTGCTTGCAGCCTGTCGCTCTCATCTGGGGTCTGCAACACGCGGGCTATACCTGACACAATGCGGTTGCTCAGCCCTATACCTGAACAGAGCACTTTTCCCGTTTCCTGCAAGGTATATTCTGTGAAAAAAGCCGCGTTCTTATGTTGGCTCTGCACTGTTTCTGGACGAGCCTGCACAATAAATAGGTCGCCAGAGTTGCCGTCTTTGGCCCACTCAATGTCCATGGGCTGCTGGTAGTGTTCCTCGATGCGCTTGCCCCATTTCGCCAGCTGCACCACCTCTTCGTCTGCCAACACATATTGTTCCTGCCTTTCCGCGGGAGTGTCTAGATTGACGATAGCGTCTGTTGGACTTTGCAAATCATCTCCCGACCTTTCGGCATACACCATGGTCTTTGCCTTGCTCCCAAGCTTGCGCGATATGATCGGCTGCCTTGCTTTGTCAATCATGGGCTTGAATACGACAAACTCGTCGGTATTCACAGCGCCCTGTACCACGTTCTCACCAAGGCCCCAGGAGCCCGAAATCACGACCACATTCTCAAATCCCGTATCCGGATCGAGCGTGAACATCACCCCGGAGCAGGCTTTATCGGACCGCACCATGGTCTGTATACCTACCGAGAGTGCCACCTGCATGTGCTTAAACCCATTGTCTATCCGATACTTAATGGCCCGGTCCGTAAACAGTGAGGCATAACTGTGGTGACAGGCGTTGAAAAGATTCTGGAGTCCGCTCACATTCAGGTAGGTTTCGAGCTGACCGGCAAAGCTGGCAGTGGGCAGGTCTTCGGCAGTGGCACTGCTGCGCACGGCCAGCGAAATATGTTGGCCATACGCTGATTTCAAATAGGTATAGCCTTTCTCAATTTCTGCCCGTATCTCATCCGGCAAGGGCTTACTCAGAATCAGTTCCCTTGCCAGTTTGCCCACTTCGGACAGGTTATGAAAATCGTTAGTGTCCAGCCTGGCTAGTACTTCTGTTAACTGTACTTTCAGATTATGCTGCTCCAGAAATTGCCAGTAGGCAGCCGAAGTAGTTGCGTAGCCATCGGGCACACGTATACCTTCCGGGTTGAGCTGGTTATACATCTCTCCAAGCGAGGCGTTCTTCCCGCCCACTTTGCTGATGTCTCTGTAACTGATGTCTTTGAAGTGCTTGATGAACGGTTCCATGGCTGGTTACATATAAGCTGAGGTATAACTGGTCGAAGTGAGTTCTCAAATTCACACCTAATCTCATAACGAAGGCCTATTTACTTGGTTTTGAATTATATACAAATCAATCTTATATAAATACCAGTCCCGTTACTAGCTGTCTGCCACCTGTTTTAAGTCATAACATCAGTTCAAAGTAAGCTAGCTTTTACGACAATTCTCAATGGTTATAATATTTTTAAGTACTATTTAAACAATTCTTTGTCCGGTTTTAAAACACTCTCGTATAACACCCTAACATTCAAGCATATATTACAAGAATACGGGAGGTATTATGGGAACTGTCAGGCACTTACTCCAGAAAAAGGGAAATAGGGTTATCTCCATTTCCCCCGATAGCACTGTTTACAGCGCACTCGAAAAGATGGTGGCTCAAAACGTAGGCGCACTCATTGTGATGGAACATGGCAAATTTGCCGGTATGTTCACTGAGCGAGACTATGCCCGTAAAGTTATCCTGAAGGGTAAGGCCTCGCGCGATACCCTGGTGCGCGAAATCATGAGTGAGCACCCCGTTGTGGTGACAACCGACACGACCATAGACCAGTGCATGGGCCTGATGACTGAAAAGTACATACGCCATCTACCTGTTATAGAGAATCAACAACTCGTAGGTTTGGTGTCTATTGGTGACATCGTGAAGTGCATGATTGACGAGCAAAAATGCATTATTGAAGACCTTGAGCAATACATAACTGGGCACCACGAGTAGTAGCCCGGATATCATGATTAGGAGAAACCATGCAGGAAACAGCCGAAACAACAACGTTACTGTGGCCCCTGGCAGTGTATGGCGCCATTGTGCTTAGCCTGGTGCTACTTATACTGGGCCTTTCATACGTGCTTGGCCAAAGGGGAAACGCACGCGCCACCGGTGAGCCCTACGAGGGCGGCATTGTGAGCGCAGGCGGTGCCCGCATCCGCTTCTCCTCTCAGTTCTACATGGTCGCCATGATGTTCGTAATCTTCGACGTGGAGACCATCTTTATTTTCTCATGGGCCATTGCTTTCCCCGAACTGGGCTGGTATGGCTATTTCGGCGTGCTTGTCTTTATTGCAATGTTGGTGGTGGTGCTGGTATACGAGTGGCGTAATGGTGCTCTGGACTTCGGTCCGGATGGCAAGAAAATACTGGCCGCTTACAAACGATTGCTGCAGAAGCCAAGTCTAAATTGAGGCTTTAGACAGAAAACTAGTAGACAATTGAAAGACTAAAGATTGTTTGACGAGAGGTATAATACTGTCAGATAATAATTAAGTCTTAAAGGTATAACGAAACACCCTACGCTATGAAATGGTGGTTAAGCAAACCCGAGGCGCCGGCCAATGCCCTGACAGGCACCAGCTCTTACGAAGAGACAGTGCAGCAAAGCATTATGCTTACCACGCTGCAGGACCTGATTGGCTGGGGTCGCAAAAATTCCATGTGGCCTTTTCACTTTGGTCTCTCCTGCTGTTTTGTAGAGATGGCCACCAGCATGACGCCTAAATATGACCTTGCCCGTTTCGGAGCAGAAGTAATACGGGGTACCCCCCGGGAGGCGGACGTGATGATCATCGCTGGCACGGTTTTCATCAAAATGGCCCCGATCATCAAGCGACTACATGAGCAAATGATGGAGCCGAAATGGGTGATCTCGATGGGCTCCTGTGCCAACTCCGGCGGCATGTACGACATCTACAGCGTGGTGCAAGGCGTGGACAAATTCCTGCCAGTCGACGTCTACGTTCCCGGCTGCCCTCCCCGACCAGACGCCTTCATGGAAGGCCTGATGTTACTGGCCGACCGGGTAGGAAAAGAGCGCCGCCCCTTGAGCTGGACCATCGGCGAACAAGGAGTTATCAGACCGGAAAAAATAGAAGTAAAAGCAGGCAAGAAAGAACGCTGGAGCCAGATGAATGAGTTTAAGTCACCGGATGAGCTTTAGGAGTTTGGGGGTTGCGGAGTTATGGAATTGCAGGGACAGGTCGCGACCTGTCCGAATCGTGCAAAGGGCTTGTTTGTCGGAATCAGGATTTACAGAATTAAGGGATTGATAGGATTTAAAGATTAACAGGATTCTCTCAAACGCCGGGTCAAACCACCCCTAACCCCTCCTTATCCAAGGCGGGGAACCTGGGGCTGCAATGGGTTAGGTATAGGCGCTGTAGGTCTATTACTCTCACAGACCACTGGCAGGTATAGCAAGACTAACTTGCACGCTTACAATGAAACAGATCGCTTTAGCCAGGTGCACCAACGACGATTTTTTGTTGGGGGTAGGGGCCCTCGACAAAGAGCGGTCAGCGAGTTTAAAAGCGTCTTGATTTTTTTGCTTACTGGGGGTAGGAGCCCTCGATTTTTTCATCAAGGAAAAAAGTAAGTGCCCGCCGCACAGGCGAAACAATGAAACAAGTTAGCAAGCTACAAGCGACAGCCGTTGCTACGCTAGCAAGCTATAGACACAAGTATAAATTTAGCATAAAAAGAAAGAGAGTACATGAGTTAAGCATTCATCAAATTTTAATGGCCTCCTCCCATGAACAACAACAGCGGCATACTGGAGCAACTCAAGTCGCGGTACGGCGAAGACACGTTCAAGTCGCAGACCACCAAGGATGACATCCTCACCCTCTGGCTTCCTGTGGACCATGTGCCGGAAGTGCTGAAATTCCTGAAGCACGACCTGCCGCAGCCCTTCCTCCTCCTCTTCGACCTGACGGCCATTGACGAACGCACCCGCAAACCCGAGAACGGCCATATACCTTACAGCTTCAAGCTCATCTACCACCTCTTCTCTTTTGAGCGCAATACCTTTATCAGACTGAAAGCCGGCCTTCGCGAAGACTTCCCGAAAGCACCAAGCATCAGCGGACTCTGGCAAAACGCCAATTGGTATGAGCGCGAGGTATACGATATGTTCGGCATTCGCTTCGAAGGCCACCCGCACCTCTCCCGTATCCTGATGCCGCGTACGTGGGTAGGTCATCCGCTCCGCAAAGAGCACCCAGCCCGTGCTACGGAGATGGGTCCTTTCCAACTGTATGACGATAAGATAGACCTGGAGCAATCTGCACTGCAGTTTAAACCCGAAGAATGGGGACTGGCAAAGCAGAGTGATGATACGGACTTCATGTTCCTCAATATAGGTCCGCAACATCCGGGCACACACGGTGTGCTCCGCATCATTCTACAGCTCGACGGCGAAGACATTGTGGACGCTATACCTGACATCGGCTTCCACCACCGTGGTGCTGAGAAAATGGGCGAGCGCCAATCCTGGCATACCTACATACCTTATACTGACCGCGTGGATTACCTCGGCGGTGTAATGAACAATCTCGCCTACCTGCAGGCTGTTGAGAAACTGGCAGGTATAGAGGTACCCGAGCGGGTGAAGTATATCCGGGTGATGTTGTGCGAACTCTTCCGCATCGCCAGTCACCTGGTATGGTATGGCACCTTTGCGCAGGACGTAGGCCAGTTATCGCCGGTGTTCTACATGTTTACCGACCGCGAAAAAATTTTCGACATCATCGAAGGTATCTGCGGTGGCCGCATGCACCCCAACTGGTTCCGCATCGGTGGTGTGGCGCAGGACCTGCCCAAAGGCTGGGAGCAACTCGTGCAACGCTTCATCGACTACTTCCCGAAACGACTCAAAGAATATGACGGGATGGTGATGAAGAACAGCCTCTTCAAAGCCCGCACGGTAGGTATAGGCATCTTCACCAAAGAAGAAGCCATTGAATGGGGCGTGACCGGACCGAACCTGCGCGCCTGTGGTTTTGAGTGGGACTTCCGTAAAATGCGCCCCTACTCTGGTTACGAAATGTTCGACTTCGAAGTGCCCACCGCCAGCAACGGCGACTGTTACGACCGGGCTGTGGTGCGGGTAGCGGAAATGCGGCAAAGTCTACGCATCATCGAGCAATGCGTGAAGAACATGCCGGCCGGACCTTACAAGTCAGAGCACCCCATCACCACGCCGCCTGTCAAGCAAAACACCATGCACGATATCGAGACCCTAATCACGCACTTTTTGGGTGTGACCTGGGGGCCGGTGATACCTCCGGGAGAAGCCATGAGTTGCATCGAAGCGACCAAAGGAGCCAACGGCTACTACTTGACCAGTGACGGGAACACTTCCCCTTACCGGGTCCGCATCCGCACTCCCTCCTTCCCGCACATGCAAATGCTCCCCTACATCACGAGAGGCTATACCGTAGCTGACTTGCTGTCGATATTGGGTGCGATGGATTATGTACTGGCAGATATTGATAGATAATTCAAAAATTTAACACCTATGCTCACCTCCGAAGAAAAACACAAAATCGACCACGAAATCAGCCTGGTGCCTTCGCCGAAGAACGCTTGTATTGAAGCGTTAAAAATCGTGCAGAACAGTCATGGCTGGGTGTCGGACGAGAGCCTGCAGGATGTGGCGAACTATGTGGGGATGTCGCCTGCGGAGCTCGACAGTGTAGCCACCTTCTACAACCTGATTTTCCGCAGACCAGTGGGACGGCATGTGATTCTGGTGTGCGACAGTATCAGTTGCTGGGTGATGGGCTACGAAGGTATACGCGACAGTCTCAGCGAAAAACTGAACATCCAATACGGCCAGACCACCGAAGATGGCCGCTTTACCTTGCTACCCAACTGTTGCCTGGGCACCTGCGACCGGGCCCCTGCCCTTATGATTGACAACGATTTGTACCGTGACCTGACGGTGGAACAACTGGACAAGATTCTGGAAAAGTATACCTAAAACCCAAGTGGGCATACCTATGGAGAAGCCCCTGACCCAACACATTGTCCCCGGACGCGCACCGCTCTCCCTCAAAGAATACGAGCATGTGGGCGGCTATCAGTCGGTGCGAAAAATCCTGAAAGAAATAGCTCCTGCAGATGTGCAGAATTTAGTCAAAGCCTCCGATCTGCGGGGACGTGGAGGCGCGGGTTTCAACACCGGCCTCAAATGGAGTTTCGTGCCGATGGGTCCCGAAGCGGCCAAGCCAAAATACCTCGTGGCCAACGCCGACGAGATGGAGCCTGGCACTTTCAAGGACCGCGTGCTCTTGGAAGGAAATCCGCACCAGCTGATAGAAGGAATGATTGTGGCGGCTTACGCCATAGACGCGAATATTTCCTACATCTTCATGCGCTGGGCTTACAAAGTGGCGGCCCGGGAAATAATAAAAGCCATTGACGAAGCTTACGAAGCGGGTTATCTGGGCGAGAATATTCTGGGTTCAGGATTCAGTCTGGACATGCACCTGCACACCGGCGTGGGCAGGTATATGTGTGGCGAAGAAACCGCTTTGCTCAATGCCCTCGAAGGCAAGCGGGCCAACCCACGCGCCAAGCCGCCTTTTCCGCAGGTAAGTGGTCTGTTTGGCAAACCCACTATCGTGAACAATGTGGAGACGCTTTGCTGTCTCCCGCACATCATCAACAACGGCGCTGAGTGGTTCAAAGGCCTGAGCAAAACCCAGGATGCGGGCACCAAACTCTACGGCATCAGTGGTCGCGTGAAAACGCCCGGTTGTTGGGAGTTACCAATGGGCACGACCATCCGCGAACTGATTGAAGAACATGGCGGTGGCATGCAGGATGGTTACCTCTTCAAGGGACTTTTGCCGGGTGGCGCTTCCACAGATTTTCTGGTGGAAGAGCACCTCGATTTGCCCATGGATTATACCGCCATTCAGGCTGCCGGCAGCCGCATGGGTACGGGCACGATGATTATCCTTGATGACCAGACCTGCCCGGTGGGTTTCGTGCACAACCTGCAGCATTTCTTTGCGCAGGAGTCCTGCGGTTTTTGTACGCCTTGCCGCGAAGGACTGCCCTGGGTAGAGAAAATCCTTTTGGCCATTGACCGGGGCGAAGGCAAACCCGAGCACCTCCTCACACTCGACTTTCATACCAAATACCTTGGTCCCGGCAACACATTTTGTGCCCTTGCCCCCGGCGCTATGGAACCCCTGCAGAGCGCTCTGAAATACTTCAGAGAAGATTTTGAACGACATATTCACGAACACCACTGTCCCTGGAGCAAAGCGAAAGTATGGCAACCATCTATATAGACGACAAACCCTACGAAGTACCTACTGGCAAGAACCTGTTGGAAGCATGCCTCACACTCGGCAAAGATCTTCCCTACTTTTGCTGGCACCCGGCCATGGGCTCGATTGGTGCTTGTCGGCAGTGCGCCGTGAAGGTATACAAGGACGAAAACGATACCAAGGGCAAACTCTTTATGTCGTGTATGGAACAGGTGCGCGACGGCATGCGCATCTCCATTGCCGACATGGAAGCCAAGGAGTTCCGGGCGCACATTATCGGCTGGCTCATGACCAACCATCCGCACGACTGCGCTGTGTGTGACGAAGGTGGCTCTTGCCATTTGCAAGACATGACTGTGATGACCGGTCACAACTACCGCGCCTTCCGCTTCGACAAACGCACTTATATCAACCAGTACCTCGGGCCCTTCATCAACCACGAAATGAACCGCTGCATACAGTGCTACCGCTGTGTGCGCTACTATAAAGACTATGTCGGCGGCAAGGACCTCGACGTGTTCGCCGCCCACAACCACCTCTACTTTGGTCGCCACGAAGATGGTGTGCTGGAGAGTGAGTTCAGCGGCAATCTGGTGGAAGTCTGTCCTACCGGCGTGTTCACCGACAAAATCCTAAAGCAGCACTATACCCGCAAATGGGACCTTACCATGGCGCCGTCCGTTTGCCACCATTGCAGCCTGGGTTGCAATATCACGGCAGGCGAACGCTACGGCAGTTTGCGCAACATCACAAACAGGTATAACGGCGAAGTGAACGGCTACTTCCTCTGCGACCGCGGCCGCTTTGGCTACGAGCACGTGAACCATGTGGGCCGCATCCGAAAGCCGCTGGTACGGGCAAAACTACCTGAAGCGACTGATAAATTAACTGCACTACAAGCTGCGGCTGCCGCTTTCCGGACTGGCAGCGTGATAGGTATAGGTTCACCACGAGCCTCACTGGAGTCGAACTTCATGCTGAAAACGCTGGTGGGAGAAGACAATTTTTACCAGGGAGTTTCCGACACGGAGCACGATTTGGTTTGTCTGGCACTGAAGATTCTGAAAGAAGGCGCTGCCCGTACTCCATCGTTGCGAGAAGTGGAACAAGCCGATGCGGTGTTTATTTTGGGTGAAGACGTGATCAACACCGCTCCCATGCTGGCGCTGGCCGTGCGGCAATCAGTGCGCAAACAACCGGCCCTCGAGCATATTTCCAAAGCCAACATACCGGTGTGGCAGGATGCAGCCGTGCGGGAGCTGATGCAGGATGAGATGGGTCCGCTCTACATCGCCACCATCCACGACACCAAACTCGACGAAATCGCCACCCATACCTACCACGATTCTCCTGACGCCATTGCGAGACTGGGCTTTGCGGTAGCCAATTTTATACATGCTGATTTCCCGGAAGTGAAAGGGTTAAATGAAGACGAAATTCAGCTGGCACGCCAGATTGCCGACTCATTGATGGCTGCGAAAAAACCGCTTGTTATTTCCGGAACTCACTGCGGCAGCGAACGGGTATTGATGGCCACAGCAAACATCACCAATGCGCTGGCGGCAAAAGAAAAAGAAGCGGGCATTGTGCTCACTTTGCCGGAATGTAACAGCATGGGTCTAGCGATGCTGGGCGGTCATAAATTGGAGTCGGCTTTCGAAGCAATTCTGAATAATTATGCTGATACGGTCATCATTTTGGAGAATGACCTCTACCGCCGTGCCAACGCAGGTACAGTGACCAACTTTCTGAAGACCGCCAAAAACGTGCTAGTGCTCGACCACCTACACAACGCCACCACCGAAGAAGCTGACATTCTACTAGCAGCCGGCACTTTTGCGGAAGCCGATGGGACGTTGATTAACAACGAAGGCCGTGCGCAGCGCTTCTTCCAGTTATACCCGACCAGTGAAGACCTGCAGGAAAGCTGGCGCTGGTTAGGTGAACTGGGTACTTTGCTGGCCCACGACCGCATCAGTCACTGGCACGGCTTCGACGATGTATTGCATGGTTTGGTAAAGGAGCATAAAGAGTTCAAAGGGATTGACGCCGTAGCACCGGGAGTTGACTTCCGCATTGCCGGGCAGAAAATACCGCGGGCGCCCCACCGCTTTAGCGGGCGCACCGCCATGCTGGCCAACATCAACGTGAATGAACCTAAACCGCCGGTGGACCCAGATGCGCCGCTTTCCTATACCATGGAAGGCTATCGCGGACAACCACCTTCCTCCATCATTCCATTTTTCTGGGCGCCGGGCTGGAACTCGGTGCAGGCCACCAACAAGTATCAACAGGAAGTGGGCGGTCACCTGAAAGGCGGGGACCCGGGTTTGCGCTTAATCAAACCGGACACCTCCAAAACTCAGCCTTATACCCAAACGGTTCCTCAGAAATTTCAGCCACTGGAAAGCCAACTCTACATGCAGCCACTTCACCACATTTTTGGCACCGAAGAACTCAGCATGCACTCCCCGCCCATTGTGGAGCGGGCGCCGGAGCCTTATGTTTTGCTCAATGAAGAAGACGCCATCCAGATGAAACTACAGGAAGGCCAGAGTTTGAGTTTCACCATCGAAGGGCAGGTATACCAACTGCCTGTAAAAATGAGTCCGGTTATCCGCAGCGGCAGCGCAGGTATGCCCGCCGGATTGCCGGGTATACCTTATGCCGAACTGCCTGCCTGGGCAACACTTAACCGAGAACTCAAATGGAAACAGCAACCCCAAACTACTTACTGATTATCGGTGGCGTGTTGTTCGTCATGCTCAACGTGGCGGCACTGCTTATCTGGGTAGAGCGACGCGGTCTGGCTCTGTTCCAGGACAGGTATGGACCCAACCGAGCAGGTCCCTTCGGCTTGCTGATTGTAGCCGCCGACTCCATCAAGCTGTTCTTCAAACAGGACTGGATTCCGCCCTTTGCTGACAAACCGGTCTTCATTCTGGCCCCGGCTATTGTGGTGGTCACGGTGCTGATGTCGTTCGTGGTCATTCCCTTCGCTCCGGGCATCGTGGTAGCTGACCTCAACATCGGTTTGCTGTTCTTTCTGGCGATGTCGTCGATGGGCGCTTATAGCATTATACTCGGTGGTTGGGCCTCCAACAATAAGTACAGTTTGCTGGGTGCCATGCGCGGCGCAGCGCAGATGATTTCCTACGAAGTGTTCATGGGCCTGTCGCTGATGGGCGTGGTGCTGATGGCGGGCTCTTTCAACCTTAGCACCATCGTGGAAGCGCAGCGGGGCCTATGGTTCGTGGTGCCGCAAATCATCGGTTTCGTCATCTTCTTTATCGCAGGTATAGCCGAAACGCACCGCCTGCCTTTTGATGTGCCGGAAGCGGAAAGTGAGCTCGTAGCCGGTTTCCACTCCGAGTACTCCGGTATGAAATTCGGTATGTTCTTCATCGGCGAGTACATGGGCATTACCTTGATTTCCTGCATGATGGTGGTCTTGTTTTTCGGCGGCTGGCTCGGCCCGGATTTCCTGCCACCCATCGTCTGGTTCATCCTCAAGACAGCTTTCTTCCTTATGATCTTCATCCTTCTGCGTGCCTCCATGCCGAGACCACGCTACGACCAATTGATGGAATACGGCTGGAAGTATTTACTACCGCTGACGCTATTGAATCTGGTGGTGACAGCGGGGGTTATGTTGTGGCTAAATGATGGATTTAGGTGATTGAGTGAATGAGTGATTTAGCGATTGAGTGAATATAATTATGTCATTTGAATGAAATGAGAAATCTGGAATAGTTCGGTAATCACATTGATCCAGATTTCTCGCTGCGCTCGAAATGACAAACCCCAGAACTGCTCTAACTGCTCTTTCGGATTTGCAATCCGAATGAGCGAGCGGTCAAAAGACAATTAAAGAAAAATCAATAAACGAAAGGAGCACTTATGTTTAGTTTATTGCGCAGTATGTGGCTCACATTTCTGCATGCGTTTCACAAGCGGGAAACCATTCAGTATCCGGAGCAAAAGGCCATTCTCCCGACCCGCTGGCGAGGCCGCATTGTGCTGTCGCGCGACCCGGACGGGGGCGAACGCTGCGTGGCCTGCAACCTCTGCGCTGCTGCCTGCCCCGTAGACTGCATTGCGCTGCAGGCCACCGAAGACCCGACCGGCCGACGCTATCCCGAGTTCTTCCGCATCAACTTTTCGCGCTGCATTTTCTGCGGTTTCTGCGAAGACGCCTGCCCGACTTATGCCATCCAACTTATACCTGATTTTGAGATGGGCGAATACAACCGCCAGAACCTCGTCTACGAGAAAAAGGACCTCCTCATCAACGGACAAGGCAAGTACCACGGCTACAACTACTACAAGGTAGCGGGACTGGCCATCGGCGGAAAAGGCAAGGGCGAAGCTGAGAACGAATCGCCTCCTGTAGACATCAAAAGCTTAATCCCTTAGCCTATGGAACTCACATTTTATATAGCCGCAGCCGTCGCCGTGCTGGCCACCATCATGGTCATCACGCGCTTTAACATGATTCATGCCCTGCTATACCTGGTGGTCTCTTTTCTGGCTGTGGCCGTGGTGTTCCTGACCATGGGCGCACCTTTTATGGCAGCCCTCGAAGTGATTGTTTATGCCGGGGCGATTGTGGTGCTCATCATCTTCGTGATTATGATGCTCAGCCTCACCCGCGAAGATGTGGAACAGGAAAAAGCATGGCTCCAGCCCAAACTCTGGATGGGTCCTGCCCTCCTCTCGTTTGTGCTGCTGGCTGAGCTGGTATACCTGTTGGTCATTGCCGAAATGCCTGCCGCTCCTGCCGCCGGCAGCTACGTCGACGCACGGGCTGTCGGTTTGGCCTTGTATGGACCTTATGTGCTGGGCGTGCAGCTATCGGGTATTCTCCTGATGGCAGGTATAGTGGGAGCCTACCATTTAGGCCGGCAAAAGAAGAAAGTCATCCACCGCTTCCTGCAGAAACAGGAACCGCAAAAAGAAAGGAGCGCTGTCCTATGACGACTATACCTATGGAGAGCGGTTTGTTGCTGGCGGGCGTGTTGTTCATGCTCGGGCTGATTAGTGTGATGATTCGCCGCAACATCATTTTCATGCTCATTTCGGTGGAGATTATGCTGAATGCTGCCGGGCTGGCTTTTATCGTGGCAGGTAGTCATTGGGCGCAACCGGACGGACAAATCATGTTCATCTTCATCCTCACGATGGCCGCCGCTGAAGTGTCGGTTGGTCTGGCCTTGATACTGCAGATTCATCACCAGCTGAAGACGCTCAACAGCGACGCGGCTAACTTTATGAAAGGATAAAACGATGGGAGAATTACTCTGGTTAATCCCTGCCCTGCCCTTTGCCAGCGCCCTTTTGCTGGTACTCTTTGGCAACCGCATTACACGTGCGCTGGCCTCGGCCATCGGGGTCGGGAGCGTCGGCATTTCGGCAGCTGTTACGCTAGTACTAGGTATAGAATACCTCAGCTCACGGCCGGCTTTTATCCGGCAGGAAGTATGGCAGTGGTTTGATGTGGCGGGCTTCAGTCCGTCCATTGCTTTCCACCTCGACGCCCTCTCGATGGTCTTCATCTTCGTCATCACCTTCGTAGGCTTTCTCATCCACATTTACTCCACCGAGTACATGGCTGAAGATAAGGACTACGCAAGATTTTTCGCGTGCATGAATCTCTTTGTGGGCTCTATGCTCATGCTCGTGATGGCCGATAACTTGCTGTTGCTATACCTGGGTTGGGAAGGCGTGGGTCTCTGCTCCTACCTACTCATCGGTTTCTGGTACAAGGAGCCGGCTAACGGCTATGCCGCCCGAAAAGCCTTCATCATCACCCGTGTCGGTGACACAGCCATGGCCATTGGTTTGTTCATGCTCTTCCAGCATTTCGGCACGTTGCACATCCAGAGTATCTCGACAGAAGCTGCGCAGGTATGGAGCGTAGGCAATGAAACGGCCATGATTATCGCACTACTTTTACTGGGCGGTGCGGTTGGCAAGTCTGGTCAGTTGCCGTTGCAGACCTGGCTACCTGATGCGATGGCGGGTCCGACGCCGGTCAGTGCGCTCATACACGCGGCCACCATGGTGACGGCCGGGGTATACCTGATTGCCCGCATGCATGTGATTTTTGCGTTGTCGCCGGTGGCCATGACGGCAGTGGCGGTGATTGGCGCTGTTACCTTGCTCATCGCGGGATTTGCGGCGCTCACCCAGTACGACATCAAGCGGGTGCTCGCCTACTCTACTATCAGTCAAGTGGGCTATATGTTTCTGGCTTTGGGCGTAGGTGCTTGGTCATCCGGTGTGTTCCACTTCATGATTCATGGTTTTTTCAAGGCGCTGCTTTTCCTCTGTGCTGGAGCGATAATTCTGGCGCTGCACCACGAACAGGACATGCGCAAAATGGGTGGACTGAGCAAGAAACTGCCCGTCGTATTCTATACCTTCCTGATTGGCGCAGCCTCGCTGGCGGCCTTCCCGCTGGTGTCGGCGGGCTTCTACAGCAAGGACCAGATTCTGTGGCTCCAACTGGCCGGTGAGAACGGCAACATCTGGCTATATTTGGCTGGTTTGCTAGGCGCTTTCATTACCTCCATCTATACCTTCCGAATGGTTTTCCTCACCTTTTTTGGCGAAGAGAAAACGCATATCGGACATAAGCCAACCTGGGCGATTACAGTACCACTGATTATCCTGGCGGTGCTGTCTTTTGCTGGTGGCTTCATCGAGCTGCCGCACAACTTCGGACACGTCGTGCTCTTCTCCGACTTCCTGGCACCTATCCTGCCTGCTGTCACAATGGTACCGGATTTCAATCAGTACGAGTGGATGTTGCAGTTACTGGCGGCGGCAGTTTCGCTGGGTGGCATTTTCATTGCTTACCTTTTCTACTACAAAAAACCAGAGCTGGTTGAAAGCATCCACCGTTCTGAATTTGCCATGGCAGTTCACCGTTTCTGGCATTCCGGCTGGGGCTTCGACCAGCTCTACGACGCGCTTTTTGTGCGGCCTTATGTATACCTGTCCAAGGTGAATAAAAATGACTTCATCGACTCCATCTATACCTTCATTGCCAACGCGACACAGAACTTTCACGAGCTCTTCTCCCGCACCCAAACCGGCGTGATGCGCAATTATGTAGCAGGCATTGTCGTCGGCGCGATTATGATTCTAACCATAAGTCTACTGCTATGATACTGGTCTGGCTGATTGTAATTTTGATGGCCGGCGGCGTGCTGGCTTGGATATCCGGAAAGGTAAACCGCACGTTGCCCCGCTGGATAGCGCTGGGCTCGGTACTGGCTGTTTTCGGGATGACGCTATACCTGTGGCTGAGCAACCCTATACCTGTGCTGGACTCGGCCTGGCTGGTACAATTCAACCAGCCCTGGATTCCGCAATGGGGAATCAGTTTTCGTCTGGCGCTGGATGGGTTGAGTCTCCTCATGCTGCTGCTCACTTTTTTCCTGGGCTTGCTATCGGTGCTCATTTCGTGGCGCGAGATTCAGACTAAGGTCGCTTTCTTTCACTTCAATCTGCTGTGGGTGCTGGCAGGTATAGCGGGCGTGTTCCTCACCATGGACCTCTTCCTGTTTTACTTTTTCTGGGAAGTCATGCTCATCCCGATGTACTTTCTCATCGGCATCTGGGGGCACGAAAACCGCCGTTATGCCGCCTTCAAATTCTTCCTCTTCACACAGGCTTCGGGCTTGCTCATGTTGCTAGCCATCCTTGGACTTTACTTCATTCACGGCAACCAGACCGGCGTTTATACCTTCAACTATTTTGAATTGCTGAACACCACGTTGGCACCCGAAGCGGCTCGTCTGCTGATGTTCGGTTTCCTGGCTGCTTTCCTAGTGAAGCTGCCCGTTGTGCCTTTCCATTCCTGGCTCCCCGATGCACACTCACAGGCGCCAACCGCGGGTAGCGTGATTCTGGCGGGATTACTACTCAAAACCGGAGCGTATGGTTTACTGCGTTTCGTGCTGCCGCTCTTCCCGACGGCCACTGTGGAGTTTGCGCCATGGGCCATGTTACTCGGTGTAATCGGCATTATCTACGGCGCCATGCTGGCTTTCTCACAAACGGACCTCAAAAGATTAGTTGCTTATACCAGCGTGAGCCACATGGGTTTTGTGATACTGGGTGTGTTCGCCTTCAACGAGTGGGCACTGCAGGGCGTGGTCATGCAGATGATTACTCACGGCTTGAGTACCGGCGCGCTCTTCATCATAGCCGGCTTCCTCTACGAACGACTCCATACCCGCGATATCCAGAAAATGGGTGGCTTCTGGACCACGGCTCCCAAGATGGGCGTCATTGCGCTTGTCTTTGTCATGGCCTCACTCGGACTCCCCGGACTCGGTAACTTCATCGCCGAATTCCTAACCCTAGTCGGCTCCTGGCAGGCAAACAACTGGCTAACAGTTTTCGCAACCATCGGCCTGGTGATGGCCACAATTTATTCGCTGCGCATCATGCAGAAAATTTTCTTTGAAGGGTATAAACTGGAACAATCCCTTCCAGACCTGAATGCCCGCGAAATGCTGATAGCTATACCTATGGTAGTGATGATTCTCTGGCTCGGTCTCTACCCGCAACCTTTCCTCGACACCGCCCAACCAAGTATACAGGAGCAACTACAAGCTTATACCAAACCTGCTTCTGAGCCGGAAAAATCAGAAAACATGGCGCATGTAGAAGAGTCCAAAACTGAGGCAAGCCCAGCTAAACCGGAGGACGCGAAGCCATTTACAAATCTTCAAATCAAAACACCATGACACTGACTGATTTCCAACACCTCATGCCGCTGCTCATCCTCACCTTTGCGGTGTTGGTGTCCATGCTGGTGATTGCCGTGGGCCGCAACCACAAAATCATGTACGTGATTACGGCAATCTCTTTTCTGGCTGCCTTCACCTCATTATATGAGCTGCGAAATGTGGCGCGTTATACCATAGAACCGTTGCTGGTGGTAGACGGTTTTGGCGTGTTTTACATCGGCATGATACTACTCACGGCGCTGCTCATCAGCATGCTTTCCTATGCTTATTTCGAGCAACGGGAAGAGCGCAAGGAAGAGTTTTACATCCTGCTTTTGCTGGCAACCATCGGGGCCTGCGTGCTCGTCATCAGCAAACATTTCGCTTCACTTTTCCTGGGCCTGGAGATACTGAGTGTGTCGCTTTATGCGCTTATCGCTTATCTGCGCAAAAGGGAGCGGTCCGATGAGGCAGGTATAAAGTATCTCATACTGGCTGCATTTTCCTCGGCTTTCCTGCTCTTCGGGATGGCATTGGTCTACGCCAGTACGGGAACAATGGAGTTTGCAGGTATAGCCACGGCCATTGCCAATTTCTCAGAACTGCCGTTACTCCTCCTGACAGGTTTCGGGATGATGATTGTAGGTATAGGTTTTAAGCTGAGCGTCGTGCCCTTCCATATGTGGGCGCCGGATGTATATGAAGGAGCCCCAGCCCCTGTCACAGCTTTTATAGCCACCGTTTCCAAAGGCGGCGTGCTGGGTGTGCTGATTCGCTTTTTCATGGAAGTGGACGGTTTCCGCTACCCAACGCTTGTGCTGATATTTACCATTGTAGCCATCGCCTCCATGCTGGCCGGTAACCTGCTGGCCCTGCTGCAGCGCAATGTCAAGCGCATCCTCGCCTACTCCTCTATCGCGCATCTGGGTTACTTACTGGTGGCTTTTCTGGCCGGCAACCAGATGGGCGTGCAGGCAGTGACCTTTTACCTGGTGGCCTACTTCATTACTACCGTGGGTGCCTTCGGCGTGATCGCCATGCTCTCGGACACAGAACGCGATGCAGAGCAACTGGAAGACTACCGCGCCCTATTTTGGCAGCGCCCGTGGACGGCGGCGGTGTTCACGGCTATGCTGCTTTCGCTGGCAGGTATACCGCTCACGGCGGGCTTCGTGGGCAAATTCTACATCCTGGCGGCGGGCGTGAACACGCAACTCTGGCTGCTGGTGATCATGCTGGCGCTTAATAGTGTTATCGGTCTGTTCTACTACATCCGCATTGTAGCCGTCATGTTCCAGCAACCCGAAGCGGATACGGCCATTCAACCGCGGGGCCGTTTGCGCCCTTCCATCTACCTGGCCAGTGTAGGTACCCTCACTGTACTGGCTTTGCTACTGGTTTATATTGGCGTATACCCGTCCGGCTTATTGCAGATCATTCAGGGATTAATTGCAACTGCTGCGCCATAACTATTCGTCCAAAAGCTATTAGTAAAAGCTCTTCAAATGAAGGGCTTTTTGCTTTAGTGTCATCGAGTCAAATGACCGTTATTGTCTCTCTCTTAGCAGAAAACCTTGTCTAGATTCATCTTTGAGTTCAAGCATCTGTTTGAACAATTGCACCATGAGTCAGAGCAGCTTACCACGCTCAATATAATTAAAATTAATATTATCTTATTTATAGAATAAATCGTATTCTAAAGGACACTTAAATCCCCTATAATTACCAACAGCCCAACCCGCATAAGTTCACTAAGCGCTAAGGAGACAGCTATTTCATACCATGATGGCCAATAGAAAAAAGGGTTTCAAAATAGTGCCCTATCGTCCTGAGCATGAGCAGGCCCTCTTGGAAATCGAGCGCCTTTCACCGCAGGGCTTTATGGTGAAGCTCGAAACCGTGCGTTCGGAGTTTTTGAGCCGGGCTGCTCTGTTTGAGGACTATACAGCCTTTGTCGCGGTCGGGCCGGATGCAAAGGTGCTGGCAGGTGTCACCGCTGCGCAGGCACCTATGCGCATCAACGGCGAACTGCACCAGGCTGGCTTCGGTTTCGACGTGGTGGTCGATCCGACTGTTCGGAACAGGGGAATTGGGCGTGAACTAGCTACTTGTCTGCGTAAACGTTTTTTTGAACCAAAGGGGCTGACACGACAGTTCACCAGCTTGCGGGCGGGCAACCTCACCATGCTGAACCTGATCTCCAAATCCTATCGCAGTACCTTCCTCTACGAATTTCTATACCTGACCTTTCCGACAGCACGCACCTTACGGGTCGAAAATGCGGCCATCGGGGAGCCTATTTTTAGTGTTTCGCTCCTATCGGATAGTGATAAACTGAGCGACTACTGCGAAGTGACAGACGGTGGACTCGGCTTGTGGCACACGCACCAGGTATACCAGTTCAAAGTGAAGTCCGTGAACCCGGTGTTGAGTGGCGGGCTCTGGCTCGGAAACCGGTTCATCCGGACAAATAAGTATGTACCCTTGGTCGGTTCGATGCTGAAAACGACAACCATCTACAATCTTACCCAGGACAACATCCATACCTTGCCGGAGGTGTCGCTGCAACTCTACAAGCAGGGCATCAATTACATGCAGATCTGTTGTCAGCCCAGCGATGCGGTATACCATGCCCTTCAGAAAAGCGCCCTCAACGCTTTCAGCCACTACATTGTGGGCACCAAAGAACTCAATCCAGACGAGCCGCTCACGCTCGACGTCCGCTGTCTGTGACATTTCCCCTATCTTTATGGCAGAACCACCTGCGGCAAAAACTATGAGATACTTTCTGTTGATTTTGTTGGCTATGCTCTGCTTGTGCCAGACTGTCTGGGGCCAGCAACAGCCCGATAGCATCCGTGTGACCTTTCGGATACACGCTGCCACACTCCCGGATTCGCAGCGCGTATACCTGAGCGGCAGCACGCCTGAGCTCGGTAACTGGCAGCCGGACAAAGTGGCGCTGCAATATGTGGGCGGGCAGGTATGGGAAACGACGCTATACCTTCAGAAACCATCGGTTGCCTACAAATTCACGCTGGGTTCATGGGAGACAGAGGCTACTGACGCGAATGGCCAACCCCTGCCGAACTTCAGTCTGCAGCTCGAAGGCGACATCATCGTGCAGCACGAATTAAGGTATTGGCTGAAGAAGGAAGAGCGAAAAGTTACAGGTGGCATTACGGGTACAGTGCGTTATCATCGCAACCTCACAGCCGACAGTCTGAAAACTCGCGACCTGATCGTATGGTTGCCTCCGGGCTACGAGAAAGGCAATAAACGATACCCTGTACTCTACATGCACGACGGCCAGAACGTGTTCGATCCTGCCACCAGCTCTTTCGGTGTGGATTGGCGCATCGACGAAATAGCCGACAGCCTGATACGAAGCAAGCGAATGGAGCCGGTCATCATTGTAGGTATAAACAACACCCAAGACCGCATGGAAGAGTATGTGCCCGGTGTCAAAGGAAGCGCTTACATGGATTTTGTGGTGAACACGGTCAAGCCGCTTATTGACCAGAATTACCGGACCAAACCGGGCGCGAAACATACCCTGACGGGTGGCTCTTCGGCTGGAGGCATCATGGCCTTTATGCTGGCATGGGAATATCCGCAGGTGTTCAGCAAAGCCATCTGCATGTCGCCTGCTTTCAAGATTATGCACATCAATTATGTGAAAGACGTGCAGGCTTATACTGGTAAAAAGAGGAAGCTGAAATTTTACATCGACAACGGCGGTGTGGACCTTGAAGCGCGTCTGCAGCCAGGTATAGATGAGATGCTCACAGCCCTGCAGCAAAAAGGCTACCGCGAAGGCAAGGACTATGTTTGGATACTGGACACAAATGCCCAGCACAACGAAGCAGCCTGGTCTAAGCGTATGCCGGGGGCGCTTACCTTTATGCTTGGTAAGTAAGGGGATAGCTGTAAAAAGAAGCTCGCCATACAAATATTGCAAAACATATATATTTATATCACCTCAACACCCCTCGGCTGTTGCCCTACAGCCAAGCATTATATGCCCTACGTGTTGTTCAAAGGTCACTTCAGGGTAAAATTAATTTCTAAAAAGGCGTTTTTTCGACCTAAAAACCGCTGCAGCAAGTGGCATCCTATTGCATTTTTCCTTACCTTGAAACACAATTCGCCCACGGTTTTCAGGTTATAACAGATAGGTATAAGAAAGGAGCACGCTATGAAACAACAATTTATTAAGTATGGATGGGTGCTGGTCGCCCCCCTGTTAGTTTTACAATTCACCGGCGAGAACAGCCTGAAGCTGAACGCCACGCCTAACGAGCGCAGCGACCGTGCTTTTGAAACGAACAGGCAGATTTTCACGTCCCCTGCCCTGCCCGATGCCATTACCTTTGCGGGCGAACCCGTGCCCCTTCACGTTCCTGATGTGGCCGAGCGTCTCGACCGCGAATTGCTGGCAAATTCCTATCTGCATACCAGCACCCTGCTGGCCCTCAAGCGGATGCAGCGCTACGTACCTGAAATCAAGCAACTGCTAAAGGAAAATGATATACCCGAGGACTTCGTATACCTTGCCCTTGCCGAGAGCTTGCTAAGCCACGTGACATCACCGGCGGGTGCGTCTGGTTTCTGGCAGCTGATGCCCGACACGGCCCGTGGCTATGGCATGGTAGTGAACGGTGAAATAGATGAGCGCTATCACATTCAGAAGTCCACGCTGGCAGCCTGCCGCTACCTTAAAACCGCCAAAGCCAAGTTTGGAAACTGGACCAACGCCGCCGCCTCTTATAACCGCGGCATGGCAGGTATAGATCGCGCCATGAAACAGCAGGGCGTGACAGACTACTACGACCTATACCTGAACGACGAGACGTCCCGCTACATGTTCCGTATTCTGGCTTTGAAAGAGATTCTGGGCAATCCACAGAAATACGGCTTCGACCTGGCTGTAGAGCATGGCTACAAGCCGCTGCCGAGCAAGCAACTTACTGTTTCAAATTCCATCAACGACCTGCCCGCCTTTGCTCTGGAGCAGGGTATCAACTACAAAACGCTGCGCCTCTATAACCCATGGATCAGGGGCTACAAGCTGACGGTGCCGGAAGGCAAGGAGTATGTACTGCAACTACCTATGTAAATTACCTGACAATATAGATTGGCTTATTTGATTAAATATCAACATCTCCGGGAAGTATAACGACAGTTACTATACCTTTTAAACAAGAAAAGGGAGCGGCGGAAACATCTGTCGCTCCCTTGCTGTATAACGGGGCATGAGCCGTGCATTTGTAAAAGAAGACGACACGGGCGAAGCGCCCATCATCCCGCCCCGGGCTGCCCTTCCAGCGGGGGTGCCCAACTACGTTCGTCCGCAGGGGTTGGAGAAGCTCCGGGCCGAGCTTGAAGAACTGGAAGCCGAGCGCAGCCAGGCGGAAGCCAACCGCGAAAACGAGGCCGACCGGACCCGCCAACTCACCATCCTCAACGGTAAACTAAACGCCCTGAACGGTAGAATCGCCAGTGCCAGAATCATCGATCCGCAGGAACAATCCACCGACAAGGTCAGATTTGGCGCCACCGTTAAGTTACGCACCATCAGTGGAGGCAAACCCGGTACTATCCGGAAATTCACTATTGTGGGCGTGGACGAAGCCGATGTAATGCAGGGTCTGATTGGCTTTGTAGCTCCTATCGCGCAAGCTGTAACCGGCGCAAAAGTTGGACAGCGGTTGCAACTGAAATTAGGCCGGGTGGAAGAGGAAGTAGAGGTTATGGAGATCAGGTATAGCTGAGAACCTTCAAAACAAAAATGTCATTTCGAGCGCAGTGAGAAATCTGAATTGGATGTACTATACCGTTCCAGATTTCTCACTGCGCTCGAAATGACAATGTTACATGAGCGCTAATGCCGGATTAATTCTGATGCCCCTGCATTGCTTTAGGAGCCTCAGTCGCGTCGGTTGTCCGGCTTTGCCCTTTCCTGTAGGTCCTTCTCAACGCTCTTTCGGACATCTATGTCCGGAAGTAGTTCTGCTGGGGACATCCTTGTCCCCGTATACCTGCAAACCATATACCTGCAGACCCACACACGGGGAGGTGGACATCCCCAACAGTTAGCTCTCGGATTTGGAAGTCCGAAGGTGCGTATGGAATTCAGATTTCTCGCTTCGCTCGAAATGACATTTCTGAATCAATGCTGATGTCCCTGTGGCATTGCAGCCGGTTGCTCTGCTGACGCAGCTCCTGCGCCCTGCCCTCTTCTATACGTCTCCTCCGTCTCCCCACAGCTCAGCATGGCCTCCCCGAAATATGGGTTGCGGATGTCCTTGATCTCACTCAGCCAGAAAGCGCCTTTGTCGCCGAGCGCCATCGGGCAGGACTGGATGTAAGCTACTTCGTGCTGCATCCCGAATACCTTCACGGCTTCGATCACATGATCTGATAAGGGGGAGAAGGCTGCCCGCTGCTTTTCCAGATCACGGCTTTTCTGAATGGCCTCGGCATTCGACTTGAGCGTTGGCAGCAAGGCCATCCACTGGTCATGCAGCTTGCCGTCGAGTTTGGTCATGTCCACATCGCCCAGCTTCATCGCAAAGGTTCCCGCCGCCTGACGAGCCGCCGGTATATCCGATGCAACCAGCGCATTCTTTAAGGTATAGTACTGGTCAACGAGCGCAGTCAGCTGTTTTTGGAAAGCCTCTGGTGCCTTTGGTCCACCTGCTGGCGGAGGCGACATCATGCTGTAGTTACCGCGCAGTTGGGCCGCGCCGTCAACGGCAAATACGCCATTGGTCACCACTTCCTCTCCTGCCTGCAAACCAGACTCCACCACATACCTCTCGCCCATGCGTGGACCGAGTACCACTTCGCGCATCTCAAACGCCGGCATTTCCTGGTCCGTCACTTTCACATACACCACCGAGCGTTTGCCGGTCCACAGCACAGCGCTGCTTGGCACCGACAGCGACTGACCTTTGGCTCCAGTCGAGGTCTTGATACGGGCATCGGCAAACATGCCCGGTTTCAGTTGGTTGCCCGGATTCTGCACCTCCGCCCGCACCTCAATGGCGCGTGTAGTAGCATCCAAAACCGGAGTGATGAAGGCTACCTTAGCCTTAAATTCTTTGCCCGGTATACCTGGCACCGTGAAAGTGATGTTGCCGCCCTGCTTTATCCAGGATAGATCAGCCTCGTATGCATCGAGCACCACCCATACCGAAGACAGATTCGCTACTTCAAAAAGCGCCGAGCCTGTACTCACGTAATCCCCGGTGTTTACCAGGCGCTCCGTTACCACGCCAGCGGCATCGGAGTAGATATCGAAATTAGTGATGATGTCCGAAGCATTTTCAATGCGTTTGATCTGGGCATCTGACAGCTTCCAGAGTTTGAGTTTGGCACGGGCCGCCTGGTATAGTTCCGGCATTAAATCTTTGGCGCGCACAGCCTCCTGCAGTTCTCGTTGGGCTGTGATCAATTCCGGAGAATAAAGCGAAGCCAATCGCTCGCCGCGGCGCACTTCCTGCCCTGTGAAGTTCACATAAAGCCGCTCGATACGACCCGGGAATTTGGCCGTGATGGAAGAAACCTGCTGTTCGTTCAAAGCTACTTTTCCTGAAAGTGTTAACTCGTTTTCCGGATTCACCATCTCCAGTTTGGTGGTTTGGATGTTCGAAAGCGCGATAGCCTCCGGCGTCATCTCCAGCACATAGCGGCTTGTGTTATTACTACTTCCTCCGTTGCTCACAGGTATCAGGTCCATGCCGCATAACGGGCATTTGCCTGGTCCGTCCTGTCTGATTTGCGGGTGCATGGAACAGGTATACTCGGTGGCTCCGGCTACTTCACCGGCATGTTCATGCCCCTGTTCCGAACCTCTTCCGCCAAACAGCAGCCAACCCAGCAGCAATCCGCCCAGGGCCACCAATAGATAGGTTCCGATTCTTTTATTTCTAGTTGTCATGTTTTAATTGCTAATGACTGTTGTTCTTCTAAAATATTGCTCGCCTCTAAGCTTGTGTGGTAGAGCCGAGGCATAATCTCTCTTCTGACTAGTTCCTTTCAGGATAATTGAAGTGAACGGATATACCTGCCTCTCTCAATTATCCCCCTGCATCATCCGGTTTATACCTGACACGGCGATGTGCTGGTCCGTAATGGCCTGTACCTGCTGTTGCCGGTAACTGAGCAGGGACTGGCGCTGGCGGATGATGTCGTCTATACCTGTGCCTGAAACGGAGTAGTTGGTCGTGAGCAGGCGGATGGTTTGTTCTGTCAGCGTGATCTGGTCTTTCAACAAGTTGATGCGGCTCACGGCACTTTGGTACTGGTAGAGCAGATTCTCCAGCTCTGTAAAAAGCTCACGCTCGGTTGCTTCTTTTTGATAAATTGCCGCCTGCTGTGAGAACTCCGCTTCCTTTTTGGCCGCATTGTATTTTTTACGGTAAATTGGCAGGGACACGCTCACCATCGGCATGATCATGTTTTCACCGCCCATCTGCATGCCATCATCCGGGCGAGGTTTGAAAATCATGTAGTTCAGCCCCAACCCGAACATCGGCCGCCCCATCAGCTGCGCCATGCGCAATTGTGACTCGCGCGCTTTTTCGTCCCACTCGTACATTTTGAGCATCGGGTGGTTCGAGCGTATAGAGTCTTCGATAAGGGACAAGGTAGCCGGAAGTGGCACAGGCAATAGCGTATCGGCTGATAGTACTGTCATACTTGGCCGTCGGCGCAGCAACTGGTTAAACTGTGCCTGCAACGGACGGCGGGCTTCGTGATGGATGAGCATCTGGTTCTCGAGCTCCTTCAACTGCAGGCGAATCAGCATCACATCGACCATGGAAGAGCCGCCCGAGCTGCTCATACTCGACATGCTGCTACCTGCAGAGGGCATGCTGCCAGCACCGCTTGCTGCACTGCCACCGGAGCCACCCATACCTGCCATACCTGAGCTACCACCACTGGAAGCACCAGCTGAACTGCTAGAACTTCCAGTCGTGCTGCGAGCTGGCGTGGCAGCGCCCGAAGTGCCGCCCGCCGGGGCCGATGTATACTTAGCCAGCGCCAGTCGTTCCAGTGCCTTCATGATCGCCACTTCCCGCTCCATCAGGACGGCTTCTTGGTCGTTCTGGTAGAGTTGGTACCAAACAGTGCGCACGTCGTGGTACAGGTTTATTTTCGCCTCGATAAAAGAAGAAAATTTCATCTGCGCCATGTAGTTCGCTTCCTCCCTGGCCGCCTTATTAGAACCAAACCAGGGGAACATCTGCATCACGGACACACCGCCTACCTCGTTGCCCATGTAGCGCTCCATCGGTTGCAAGAAGATATTAAAAGTAGCCTCCGGGTCCGGTAGCGCTCCCACCTGCGGGGCACGTTGCAGAGCTGCCTGGTACTCGGCGTAGCGGGCTTTCAGGGTCGGGCTGTTTTCGCCTGCCTCCACCAGGTACTCCTCCAGCGTCTGCGCCTGTGCCAGGGGCATTGCCCCCAGTAACAGTATTATATAGGCCAGTAACTTTTTCATACGGTTTCTTTTTTGATTTTGAGTTCTTCTCGCCAGCTGTACAGCACCGGCACGATCAGCAGCGTAATCAGGGCCACGAACATCCCCCCGAAGGAAGGGATCGCCATCGGAATCATGATGTCAGAGCCACGTCCGGAAGAGGTGAGCACCGGTAGTAGCGCCAGTAAGGTGGTGGCGGTGGTCATCAGGCAGGGAAGCACGCGGCGCTTTCCTGCCTCTAACACAGATGCCCGCACTTCGTCCCGTGTTTGTGGTCTGTTACGCTCGAAGCTTTGTTTCAAATACGTTCCCATCACTACACCATCGTCGGTGGCGATGCCGAACAGCGCAATAAAGCCCACCCACACGGCCACACTCAGGTTAAACGTGCGCATCTGGAAGAGTTCCCGCATGTTGGTCTCGCCGAACGAGAAGTTCATGAACCAGTCCTGACCGTAGAGCCACAGCATCATAAAGCCTCCGGCAAAAGCCATGGCAATAGCTGAGAAAACAAACAACGTGGTGCTAACTGATCGGAACTGGAAGTACAGAATCAGGAAGATGATCATCAAGCTGATTGGCACAATGAAAGCCAGCCGCTCCTCAGCCCGTATCTGATTTTCGTAGTTGCCCGAGAATTTGTAACTCACCCCTGCAGGTACCACCAGTTCGCCGGAAGTGATCTTCTGTTGCAGGTAGCGTTGCGCATCTTCCACCACCGCTCCTTCTGCAAATCCCTCCTGCTTGTCGAGCAGCACGTAGCCGGTCAGGAAGGAATCTTCAGAACGAATCATCATCGGCCCCGGACGGAACTCGACTTTAGCAATGGAGATCAGCGGAATCTGCCCTCCTTGCGGTGTGGCAATCATGATGCGGTTCACCGATTCAGGATCGTTACGGTACTCGCGGGCATAGCGTGCCCGGATGGAGTAGCGCTCCCGGCCTTCCACCGTGGTTGTCAGCGCCATGCCGCCCATCGCCACTTCGATGTACTCCTGCACATCGGCCACGTTTAGTCCGTAGCGACCCAGTGCGCGGCGGTCCAGGTCTATTTCCATGTAGGGCTTACCCAACGAGCGATCGGCAAAAACAGCCTCCGGTTTCACGGACGGCACCTCCTTGAGTAGCCGTTCCAACTGCATACTGAAGTCCTCTATGGTCTTCAGGTCGGGTCCGTATACCTTCACGCCCATGGGGGCGCGCATACCGGTCTGCAACATCACCAGTCGGGTTTCGATCGGCTGCAGCTTCGGGGCGGAAGTCACGCCCGGCAATTCGGCAGCGGCCACAATCTCGTTCCAGATATCTTCAGGGGTGCGGATGTGGTCGCGCCACTGACGGAAATACTCACCGCGCTCGTCTTCAATGAGTTTGCCATTTTCGTCACGCACAAAAATGCCTTCGTCGTCTACTTTAAAGCGAAGCTTATACCCGTTGGCATCGGTGATGTATTCTGATTTATACTGAATGACGTTCTCGTACATCGACATTGGGGCCGGGTCGAGCGCTGTCTCGGCTCGGCCGGCCTTGCCCACCACCATTTCTACCTCAGGTATAGCCGAAATCAGCATGTCGAGTTGTTGCAGGTAGCGCTTGTTAGCCTCCACGCCGGTGTGCGGCATAGAGGTCGGCATCAGCAGGAAAGCCCCCTCGTCGAGCGAGGGCATAAACTCCTTGCCCATACCTGGGAAGGTATGCGCCAGACTGCTCCATGGCGCTGAGGTGCGTACGTTCACCCCTACTTTATCGAAGCCATTCGCCACCCAGCCAAACACACCATTAAAACCCATCCAGATATTCAGACCAAGCAGCATGATGAAAGCCGGAATCAGCAGGAAAGTGCCTTTGTTGGCCAGGCACCAGCCCAGCACGCGCGGGTATACCTTGATAAAGAACAGGAACAAGCCCAGTGACAGGCCAATAATTAAGAGAATGAAAAGGAAATTGACGAAGTAGCTTACCGAAACCCCCAACGGCACCCACTCGGTGGCCAGCAGCCACGAAACGGCCAGCGCCATGATTCCCACCATCACCTGGCTGTGGTGTTTTCCGAAACGCTCCGGCTGGTAGATGTTGAGCAGGTTATTTGTTGCTACCAGAATGAGCGTTACACCCGCCAGCGGCAGAATGAACAAACCCGCTATACCTATACCTACCAGGGCCCAGTTCAGAATTTTACTCCACGCCATGCTGCGCGACTTCAGACCGAAAACCACATGCGCAAAGGCAGGCATGAACACAAGCGTGAAGACAAGCGAGGCAACAAGCGCGAAGGTTTTGGTATAGGCCAGCGGACCAAACAGTTTTCCCTCCGCCGCCTCCAGCGTAAATACCGGCAGAAACGAAACCACGGTGGTGGAAACGGCCGTTACGATGGCGGTGGCTACTTCTGTTGTGGCATCATAAACTGATTTGAGCAGCGACTGACCCGGCGGCGCTTCCTTCATGTGCCGCAGGATATTCTCGTTAAGAATGATGCCCAGATCGACCATGGTCCCGATGGCGATGGCTATACCTGACAGGGCCACAATGTTGGCGTCCACATCAAAGTATTTCATCATAATGAAGGTCATCAGCACCGCCAGCGGCAGTAGCGCCGAAATCATCAGCGAAGCCCGGAGGTTATATACCATCACGATGATCACGATAATGGTGATCAGAATCTGTAAAATAATGGCCGAGTTAAGTGTGCCAAGTGTCTCGTTGATCAGCTGTGTGCGGTCGTAGAAAGGCACTACGGTTACTTTGGAGGTTCGCCCGTCGGCCAGCTTTTTGGAAGGCAAACCCGCCGCGATTTCGTCCAGCTTCTCCTTCACGTTGTTGATCACGGCCAGCGGATTGTCGCCATACCGGGCGATGACCACGCCACCCACTGCCTCAGCGCCGCCCTTGTCGAGCACGCCCAGCATAGCGCGGTCAGCAGGTCCAATGTTCACCCGCCCGATGTCACGGATGCGGATCGGCACGTTGTTGGCCACCCGTACCGTCGCGTCTTCAATGTCACTGATTTCCTTTACATAGCCCAGCCCGCGTACCAGGTACTCGATCTGGTTGATCTCAACGGTGCTTGCTCCTACTTCCTGGTTACTGTTTTTGAGGGCGTTCATCACCTCCATCATGGAGACATTATTGGCCTTCATCGCCACCGGGTCGAGGTCCACCTGGTACTCTTTGATATAGCCGCCCACGGAGGCAACTTCCGCTACGCCCTGCGATCCGGATAGTGCATACTTCACATAAAAATCCTGGATGCTGCGTAGTTCGTGCAAGTCCCATCCGCCAGCCGGATTGCCATCCTCGTCGCGCCCCTCCAGGGTATACCAGTATACCTGCCCGAGTGCTGTGGCATCTGGTCCCAGCTTGGGTGTTATATCCGCAGGCAGCAGGTCGGCGGGTAAGGAGTTAAGTTTTTCGAGGATGCGGGAACGGCTCCAGTAGTACTCTACCTCATCGTCAAAAATGACATAGATGCTAGAAAAGCCGAACATGGACGTGGAGCGGATAGTCTTCACGCCGGGCATACCCAGCAGGGAAGTCGTCAAAGGATAGGTGATCTGATCCTCCACGTCCTGTGGGGAACGGCCCATCCATTCGGTAAAAATGATCTGCTGGTTTTCGCCGATGTCAGGTATGGCGTCAACCGGAACCGGGTCGCGAGGCAGGAAACTCACGTTCCAGTTGAAGGGCGCCACGATAATGCCCCAGCCCACGATAAGGAGCAGCAGCAGGACGGTTACCAGCTTCTGTTCCAGAAAGAATTTTATAATGCTGTTTAACATGCTCAGTTCGATTGAATGCAAAAAGAAATGGCGCTTCCCCTGAGAGAAAGCCAATAGCTATACCTGACCAGAAAGGCCGGGCATCATCGAAAAAGCAGGGTTATAGCAGGAAGGATTGCACAAGGACGGGGATGTCCTGCGCCAGGTATGGCGGTGCGTAGTCCGGCACATGAGTAAAGGCCGGTTCGTAAAGTTCGAAAAGTGCTGACCATACCGCCGTAAAAGCAGCAATAAAGGTCATATCCGGAACAGAGAGCTTAAAGGTCGGACTGAGTTGTTGCTCATCCTCTACTTCCAGCACCAAGGTATGGTCCTGGCAGCAATCGTCGTCCATGGCCGGCTTGTGGCAATCCGGCATGGCCTCGCGCTGTTTCTCCATGTCGCATTCGGCGCTGTGCGAGAAGAAAGCCGTCGACATAATCTCACCCGCACAAAAATGCTGTGTGATCGTCATCCCCAGCGAGGAGAAAACAACCAGCAAAGCCAGTGTCAGGGTCAGTATGGTGCGAGTCAGCTTCAAATGCTTGTGCGTCTGTTGTAACGAAGATATAGTTTCTTTTACAAAAGTAGGCAGTAAAAGTCGGAGGTGCTTACAGATTTCGTATTAAAACTTACAAATAACGACAGATGACCTCCAATTTGCGCCATAACGCTCCTTTGCCCGGACATGTTTCAATTCCGGCACAACTAAATATTCATGCAAAGACGTATAGCACTATAGTAAGATAATGACAACAGGAATCAGATGGCAACTACAGAACAGGAAGAACAGGGACGAGTGCGGGAGAGCACAGCTGACCGTATAAACGAGCGCATAGACAGCTCCATCCGGCAGAGCATCGCCCGTTACAAAGGCCGGAGTCATGGCGAGATATCCGAGCGTATCCGCGAGCTCGACCAGGAATGGAGCATCGAACGCACGTTGGAAGTAAACGCCTCTACATTGGCCTTGTCCGGCACGCTGTTGGGCGCTTTTGTAAACAAACGCTGGTTCATTCTGCCGGGCATTGTTAGTACGTTTTTGCTGCAACACGGCCTGCAGGGCTGGTGCCCTCCCCTGCCCGTCCTGCGGTCGCTCGGCATCCGCAGTCGCCGGGAGATAGACGAAGAACGTTACGCTCTCAAGGCTTTGCGCGGTGACTTTGATGACATTTCCCCTAAAAGCTCTCCCAATGAAATTCTGGACACAGTGCGGAATACGTAGGTATATAATTTATAAAAATGACAATCATCATCTTCTGACAGATTAAAAACATGGATATTTGTTCTTTTCCATGTTATGCGTCAAAAATCTGTTTCTATACCTGTCGTTCTATGGCTCATCAGCGGTATTGTGCTGGTGTTGGCCATGGTCATCATCGGGGGCATTACACGCCTTACCGGCTCCGGTCTTTCTATCACGGAGTGGAATTTAATTTCGGGTACGCTGCCTCCGCTTTCAGAAAACGAGTGGCTCGTCATGTTCGAGAAGTACAAGCAGTTTCCGGAGTACCAGAAGCTGAACTTCAGCATGACGCTCGCGGGCTTCAAACAGATCTTTATGTGGGAGTATCTGCACCGCCTGCTCGGCCGCATCATTGGCATCGTCTTCATTGTGCCTTTCCTTTATTTTCTGCTCCGCAAAATGCTGGCGCCCTGGCTGGTAAAGCGACTTGTCTTCATACTGCTGCTAGGTATGGCGCAGGGCCTGATGGGCTGGGTGATGGTGATGAGCGGACTCAGTGAGAATCCCCACGTGAGCCACTACAGACTAGCAGCACACCTTATGCTGGCATTGTCATTAGTAGGAGTCATCCTTTGGACAGTAGCCGACTTGGTTGCTCCTGTTGAGCAAAAATCTACAGCCAAGCGGCCCGCTTATACCTTATCGTGGCTGGTGCTGGGGGCTATAATGGTACAGATTGTACTGGGCGCTTTTGTGGCCGGCCTCAAGTCGGGTTTCTCCTACAACACCTGGCCGCTGATGCAGGGAGAGTTTCTCCCAAGTATCCTAAGTGGTGTTTCCTTTTCCGAATTTTTCGACCATGGCGTGGCCGTGCAGTTCATGCACCGTTGGTTTGCTTTTGTAGCACTTGCCGGCATTTTGCTGCTGTGGTACAGGGTGAAGCAACAGGTATGGAGAGGCCGCACACAACAGGTCGCCAGCTTATTACTCCTTACAGGTATAGCGCAAGTACTATTGGGCATCTTCACCCTCGTTCTGGTTGTGCCGATCAGCCTGGGCGTGCTGCACCAACTGGTAGCAGTTGTCCTGTTCTCCGTGGCCGTGCTGACCGTGCACCAGCTGCGCCAGCCGGAGTTGGTGAAAGCCGGTTATGCAACCTCTACCTCTCATCAACGCGTTTAGCTTATAGTACCCATGACCACTACCTACATGCACCAGCCCGCCTCTCAGCAAGCATCTTATCCTGAAAACGAAAGCACACGGATCTTTGATCTGATGTCATTTGACTTAGACTACAGTGACTTAGAAAAAGAGTTTGAGGAGCTTACTACCCTGGCTGCACGCGTGGCCGGCACAGAGGTCTCCCTGCTCAACCTGATCGACCTGTACACGCAGTGGACGGTGGCCGGCCACGGATTCCCGATGGTGCAGACGCCCCGCGAAAATTCGGTTTGTCAGTACACGATCCTGGAACAGGACCATTTTGAGGTAAAGAACCTGCAGGAGGACGAGCGATTCAAAGACCTGGCCGGCATCAAAGACGGGCCGATGATGCGTTATTATTTTGGCGTACCGCTCCGCACCCCGGACGGTCACAATATTGGTTCACTCTGTGTCCTGGATAGTCACGAGATCACACTTTCTGCTGATAAAGTTGACCTGCTCAAAGCCCTGGCCAAAGAAATTGTAAAACGGCTGCTATTGCTGAAAGAGGTGCGCCTAGTGCGCAGCGAACTGACGGAAGCCAGAGCCGTGATCAAACGGGTGGCACACGATGTGCGCGGACCGATCGGTGGCATAATAGGTCTAGCGAAAAGGCTTATTCAGAAAGAGGGCAAGAGTAGTCCGGAAGAAGTGCTTAAGATTAGCCAGATGATTCACAAGAGCAGTTCTTCGCTGCTGGCACTGGCAGATGAAATCCTGCAGCCCAATCAGCAGCCTGCAGAGCAATCCGAGATCCAGGATGGGATCACACTGGGGAGCTTTAGAGAAGCGCTCGAACAACTGTTCCTACCGCAGGCCACCGAAAAAGCCATCAGCTTCGGTGTGCACATCAACGAAGATCTCAGTGACATTACCTTCAACAAAACCAGGCTGATGCAGATTGTCGTCAATCTGGTTTCGAACGCGCTTAAGTTCACCCCTCCCTTAGGCGAAGTTTATGTGAACCTGGATCTTACCTTGTCGCAAAACAACCGGATACTGAAGATCCAGGTGCAGGACACCGGTATAGGCCTTAGCCCGGAGCAGGTCGATGCCATGGAGAAAGGACAATCGCCGAGCACCTCGGGCACGCAGGGCGAACTTGGCTACGGCATGGGCTTACAATTGGTACGCCAGCTACTCAAGAGCCTGCACGGTACCATGCAGGTACAAAGTACGCCGGGCCGTGGGTCTTCTTTTGAACTCTTCATTCCGATCGGCACCGTCTCCCACGCTGGCTAAACGCTACCAGAACAAAGGTCCGCTGCTTCCTGCGCGGCCTGTGGTAAGTGGGCGCAAGGTATAGGCTAAGCCGACCTCGTTAGTAGAGCGGCTGATAGAGCGGGCCTCCTGGATGGGGCTTTCGTAGGCGTACGTGATGCGGAACTGGCGGTAGTGCAGACCGGCTCCCACATGAAAGGCCTGGTCGTTGCGATAGCCTCCGCCTGCCCACAGCAAGTCGTTATACACCAGTTTCACCTGTCCTTCCACAGTGCCTTTTAGCTGCTCGTCGTACTGGTAGAGGCCATTGACGATCAACCCAAACGGCTCTGCCAGAGCGGCACGGAAGCCGGCCTGTGCGATGTGCTTCCGGGTATACACGTCTTTCATGAAACTGTCACCACTCTTCAAAAAATGGCCTTTGGTAATGTCCTGCATGGCGTAGCCCAGGTAGTAATTGGCGGAGGTCAGGGCAAAACCAAGGTTCAAATCAAACTTGCTCATGCTGTTCTGGTCGCCCAGCACATGCTGGTAGCGCGGGTCGCCTGTGTTGTCCACCACCAGGCTATTGCCGTCGAGCCGGAAGTTGTTGAAGGTAAGCGAGGTGCCAAAACGTAGACTGAGTAACTGCGAAAGCCGAACACCGGTGCCATAGTTCAATCCAAGCTGCGTTTCTCTAGTCGGGCCGAAGCGCTCCTGCAAGGCGATGAGGCCAAACGCATGCCGGGCGCCCATGTAATTGCTGCGTGAGTCCCGGTACTGGTAGTGGCTGGTTTTGTCTGTTTTCTTGTTCATATCCGCCAGATCCATCTCCCCTGAGAAAAAGAGCGTCTTGGGAGCATCCTCAAAACCCGTCCACTGGTTGCGGTAATAGGTCCGGAGCATAGAGCCTTCGCTGCCGGTGAGTGCCGGGTTGTAGAAATGCTGATACGCTGAAAAATTACTGATATACTTGCGGTTCTGCGCCTGCAGCCCCGAAACGGTCAAAAAAAATAGAGCTGCTAAAATTAATCTGTTCATGTACGGTTACTTAAGTACTGTTAATACACCCTTCTGCACCAGGTTGATATCCTTCACCTCGATGATGTAGAAATAAGAACCTTCTTTTACCTGCCCGTCCTGGCCGCGGCCGTCCCAGCCCTGCTCCGGATTGGTAGTATGGAAGAGTCTCCTGCCTGCCCGGTCGAACACTTGGATAATGATCTCGTCATAAAATTTAAGCTCCGGCACCGTCCAGGTATCGTTTAACCCGTCTCCATCTGGCGAAAAGGCATTGACCAGTTTGATCGGGTTAGCCGGCTGGTATACCTCCTTGTTGAGGGTGAAGGTCTGCTCAAAGCTGTTCTGGTAAGGATCGGTGGTGCGCACCCGAATCTGGAAGTTGCGGATGCCCGACAGTCCGGACGAGGACTTTAGGTATAGTTGGTTGTCTCTGAGCTCAAAAAAGCTGTTGTGTTCAGCACCCTGTCCGCTCACTAAGGTATAGGTATGGGTTTCATCATCGGGGTCGGTGGTGCTGAAAGTCAATAAACTCTCATCCGGAGTCGCGTTGGGTTTGAACGAGTTCTGGCTGGTGGCAATAGCTGTTGGTGGCAGATTCGGCTCTACGGTCACGGTAATGGTGGCCATGCGGTTGTCCTGATTGGTCGTATTCGGCTGCAGCACCAGTTCCCCGCTCAAGGTATAAACGCCGGGTTTCATACTGTTGTAGTCGCCTTGTTGCCACTTCACTTCCAGCTCTTCTTCCTCCCCATTGGTATAATTCACCTTCACCTGCGCAGGCAGCGGCAAATTTTCAAAGCTGGTTCGGAACGGCACTTTGATAGCCTCCAGGCTATTTACCGAGGCGATGTTCTTGGTCATTTTCACCACCTGTGCCGTGGCATCTGCACCACGGTTACCGGCGGCATCCACCTGGTAGAATGTGAGGGTGAGGGTGCCGTCATACAGACCGCTCAGGTCCAGGTTCTCTACGTTGAAGGAAGAAGCCGTCGTGCTGGCTGTGCCGGTCACATCAGTGCCACCTTTGTCACTGCTGATGGTGTAGAAGTACGTGGCGGCCTGCTCTGCTCCTTTCACGGTGAACGAAACCTGCTTTTGGTTGCTGTGATCTACTTTCTCGGTGCTGAAAGCCACGGTATAGCCGGATGGCGCTCTGCCGTCATAGCTAATGTTTAACGTGTTAGAGGCAGCATTGGGGTTGCCCGCTGCATCCTGTGCTATACCTGCCGCCAGCCGCACAGTCACTTCGCCATCTGCTGCTGGTTTGATCAGAGCGCTATAAGCTTGATCGTCTGTTTTCTTAAACTCACTGGCTGCCCCATTTGCTACGGTGATATCGGCAGCAGTGAACCCTTCTACCGCTTCGCTGAAACGGAAGCTCACGGTGAAAGGCTTATTGGTCAGTTCCGGAGCGTCGGTGCTCAGCACCACTGTAGGTGCTGTGGCATCGTACCGGCGCTTGAGGACGTTCGAAGCGGTGTTGCCATTTCCGGCCTGGTCTTCTACCTTGCGAGCGGCTAGTTGCAGGCTAACTTCCCCGTCTTTTTCAGGCGTCAGCACAACCGTATATGTGGTGTTGTCTTTTTTCTGTAGGTTGCTCAGTATGCCGTTAGTTACGCTAAAGGAGGTCAGGGCTATACCTGTCACGGGCTCGCTGAAACTGATCGTAACAGGTATAGCGGCATTCGTCAGTTCACCCGCCGTAGTAGCCAGCGTGACGGTTGGTGGCGCCACGTCATAAAGGCGCTTCAGTTCGGCAGAGGATTCATTGCCATTGCCGGCTTCGTCAGTTGCCTTGTTTTCCGCCAGACTCACCACTACCTCCCCGTCAGAAGCCGGGCTGATGGTGGCCGTATACACTGTAGCACTCTCGGCTTTCAGGTTTCCGGCAGAGCCATTCTGCACACTGATATCAGCTGCCGTAAAACCAGTTACTGCTTCATCAAAGGTAAACTTCACCGTAAAAGGCGCTTTCACGAGCTGCGGGGCATCCGAGCTCAGCGTCACTTTCGGACGCTTCAGGTCATAGGCGATCTCCAGTTTATTGGAGGCCGTGTTGCCGTTGCCCGCCAGGTCGGTCGCTTTGTCAGCGGCCAGACTTATGGCTACTGTACCCTGCCCGTTGACAGGTGGAGTGATGGTAGCGGTATAGGTGGATTTGTCCACTTCTTTCAGATCGCTCAGTGTACCGTCCGTCATAGTGATATCGGCGGCAGCAAGGCCGTATACCTCCTCCGTGAACTTAAGCTGTATCGGGAAGGCTTTGGTTACCGGGGCTTTCGCCTCGGTCGAGATGGCAACATCCGGACGGGTCAGGTCGATGGTGACGGTAAAGGTGCTGCTCACTTTGCTCACATTGCCCGCAATATCAGTTGCAATTGCAGTTAAACGGTACACGCCCGCTGGCAGGGCGGTGCCTTCGTAATTGAAAGTCCAGTCGCCACTGTTGTTGGCGTTAACTTTGCCCAGCACACCACGTTCGGCTTCACTCACGGTCACCTCTACTCCATTCTGCGCCTTACCAGCCAGACGAATGGTGTTATCGGAGGTCACACGATCGTTGTTAACAGGGCCACGATCTTCGGTGACAGCTGTAAAAACAGGAGGCGTTGGAGGTTCTGTGATGATGGTCCAGGTATAGGAAGCTGGTGTGGCGTCTTTTCGGCCACCCGCGTCCACGGCCCGCACAGACAAGGTATAGCGTCCGTCGACCAGGTTGCTTAAGGTATACGGGTTGCTGACAGCTTCATAAGCGCCTCCGTTCAGGCTCACTTCAAAGTATACGGGACTTTTATTGCTGGTAAATTCAAACGTTGGAGACTTCTCTTTTGATATTTCGGTCGGTTTTTTCGTGATGGTGGTCTCCGGGTTGCTAGCGGTAATACTGGCTGGTTTCAGGAGCGGGTTCAGGACCTTAAACCACTGATTGGCCATTTTCTGGTAGCCCGATGGTGCCGGGTGCAGGCTGTCGTCCATGTCACCGCCATTGCCTGCTAATTTGTAGATGATGCCGGCCGCTTTTTCCATGTCTACTACAATGAGCCGGTCGCTTTTAGTTTTGATGCGGTTCTCAGCCATAGCAGCCAGTTTCGCATTGAAACGCGAGGTATACTCCACCGCCGCCGGATCATTCTCTTGGGGAACGCGGTTAATGATGAGCCCCAGTACAACGGTTACCTCTTTGTTGGCCCTGGCTTCGTAGGCATCCACCTCGTCTAGTATAGCGGCCATTTCAGCAATGGCCTGCTCGTCGTCGGTGACGCCAAACTGCCCGCCGTTGGTGCCCAGATGCAGGAGCACCACATCGGGGTTGAACTTGTCCAGGTAGGTGCCCGAGCCACGTGATACCAACACATTGTCCTGGTTGCGGTAGCTGCTGGTGCGCAGCAAACTCGCGATGTCGCCGGTGCGGGATCCCGGAAAACCCGCATGCTGGTCGTTCGCCAGTGTGGCACTACCCGAGCGCTCACTGCCCACGAACGTGAATTTGGCGTTGGCCCCCATCAGCAAATCGTAGAGCTGCTTGCGATAAGCGATGCGCTCAGCGTCTGTTCGGTTGTCACTGAATTTGGTGCCGTGGGTGTTGGAGTCGCCGAGTGGCATGATATTAAAAATTTTGCTCTGCGCATGCGTCGTGGCATTCACCGTACTGCTCCAGGGCGAGTCACCGGAGCTCGTCACCGCTTTTACGCGGTAGTGGTAACTTTCCCCGTAGCCTAGCCCGCTATCACGGTAGGTATAGATCGTTTTGCCGCTTACGGCAGCAACGGTGGCATGCACTTGAAAGCCACTATTTGCGAAAAGAGAACGCTCCACCACATACTGGGTAGCGCCTGTTACGGCATTCCACTGAAGGGTAATGGCACCTACCAGCGAGGGCTGCGCTTTTACCGCTGCAGGCGCTGCAGCGGCTAGTGTACTGCCAAAATCAACTTTATTTGCAACTACAAGAGAGAATGGAAAAGTAAGGAACAGCAGAAAAAGACAAAAAAAACTATACCTTCTTTGCAGGTGAACTAAGTACTTATGATTCATACAAAATAGTGATGGCCGTTTAATGGAGCCTGCCAACGCGTGGTGGCAGTTCACACGGGTTAACGAAAAATGATTTTCAGGGTTCTATATTTTGTACAGAATATATAGTGCAGACGACCAGAGGGACATCACGATAGCAGCTTATTCCTGCTGCCACAAACCCTCCGGATCAGTAATACACCATCCAGACGCCCACCTGTCTGCTATGGGTCAACTGACTTCTCAACCATTTCCTGTTGGCGGGCAATTCCCTTTTAGAGACGAGGACAGCCTGGCCGCCAAGCATCTCCCGAAGTCTGGCAGAGTCCTGCCTGTCCTGAATCCGGAGCAGGTGGTTGCGCCACGCGTCACCTGCTTCAAACTTTGTTTCGCGTTTAAGGCTGTGGTGTTGGTCGCTCACCGATACAATATCCTTGTTTAGCGCAAAGGCCAGGGACGGTAGCAGACGGTCATAGACGATGATGGTTCTCCCCTGCAGATTCTCCTCCCTGATCAAATTGGCCACTGCTTTACTGGAGTTCATTTGCTCCGCATTGGCACCCAGGATGTGCGTCGAAAAGGGTATCAGAAATACGGTGAAGGCCAGTACAGCAGCCACCACTTGTTGTATACTTTGCTGCATGTACCGCCACAGCAGGTACAACACGCCCAGCATCAGCACTGCAAAAAGTACCAGGGGAAAAGGAACGGTGAAGCCCAAAGGCAGGAACCGTAGCAGTATAAGGCTAAGGACAACCAGGCCCAGGTATACGAAGGTGACCCGAGAGATAATCCGGAGGTCGCGCGCGGTCAGCTGATAGAGTAACCAGGAAATCAGCAGGGCTATACCTGCCAGCATCGGTAGGACGTACAAGATCAGCTTGGAACTTGAGAATGAGAAAAAAAGAAGCGGTATCAGCAGCCAGAGCTCAAAAAGCCGCTTGTGTTCGGGCAAGAGTTTTCGAAGTGCAGGTAGATGCAATAGCAACATGGCAGACCAGGGCAGGCTCAGAACAGGTATAAACGCCAAGTAAAACCACCACGGTTCGGACCGCCCAAAGGCCTCCGGACTGGTATAGCGCTTGACAATGTGGTTGAGCAGGAAATAATCGACAAACTGCCTGTCCTGCCACATCAGGTATACGTACCAGGAGGCACTTAGCACCAAAAACAGCGAGAAGGCTAACAAATGGTGTGCAAGACTGGAGTTTCCGGTTGAACCTTTTCCCCTATACCCTATCACGACGAGCACTGGAAATATCAGGCCCACCGGACCTTTGGTCAGAAAAGCGAGGGCCAGTGCCAGGTAAAACAGGTATAGCCAGGCGGGCTTTTTGCTGGGTTTATACCTCATCCAGGCCCAAATGGCCAGCAATTCGAAGGTAGCCAGAAATGAGTCCGTTGTCAGGTTACGGGCAGCGATCAGAACGGCGGGCATGGTCACGTAAATGATAAGAGCGGTTAGAGCCATTTTGCGTGACCCAAACAGCTCCTGCCCGATGAGGTATACCAGCAGGGCCTGTGCCAACAAAGAGAGTTGCAGAAAAAAACGCACCCCGAATTCATTCACACCGAACAGGCCCATACCTGCAGCAGAAATTATATAGGTGATGGGAGGCTTATGAAAGTGCTGTATACCAAGCAGGCGGGGATGCATCCAGTCACCGCTCAGCAGCATTTCGCGGCTGATCTCGGCATAGCGGGCTTCGCTGGTTTCCACCAAACCCCAACCGCCCAGGTTATAGAGCAGGACCAGCAAAAACACAAAAAGCAGTGCTGCCACAAGGGTATGGTGGCGCAGACCAGCAATAGCTTGCTTCATATCCAATCAGGAAACAGTACGTTGGCTAGTAGATTGTTTTTGCAGCCCCAGGTATAGGTTACGGCTGTAGGCCACGACGCCTACCACCTGCCCCAGCAGCAGAACCGGATCCAGGCGCAGCACGGCATAGGTCACGATCATCAGACTGCCTATCAGGCTAATCACCCAGAAACCGTTCGGCAAGATGGACTCCTGGGCTAGTTCTGAGTAATACCACTGGTACACAAAACGAAGCGTGAAGATGACCTGCCCTGCCCCACCCCAGGCTATGAGCAGACCCGATACCTTGCTGTGCTGCCAGATATACGCCAGGCTATACGCATCCCCGAAAACCAACCAGACCACTGCGCCCAGCGGGAACAGAACAGCCGGCCAACGCACCCAGGCAGGCAACTCACTCCAAACTCCTTTAAATTGCAGATTGCGCAGGTATATCAGGTAAGAGATCACTTGCCCGCCAATGATGACCAGGTCCTGGCGGAACATACCGTAGAGCATCAGCAGGAACGAAGCCAGCAGGCTGAACGTCCAGAACGAAGTGGGTGACAGCACTCTACCCGCCCGCTCCGACGTGATCCATTGTACCAGTATGCGAGCAGAGAACAGCGCTTGCGCCATCAGTCCCAGACTCAAGATGCCTATCTCAGACCTGCTCATGCCGTACCGCCGCCTTGTTGATGAATTGCTCAGAGATGGTATACCGGATGTAGCGTTTGCGCATCCACCGGAAGGCGAAGGTATCGTTCAGCGGCCCCCACAGGCGGTTGAACAGGTGGTATTTGGAAGTGCCCGCATAACGTTCAAAGTGCTGCACGGGGATTTGCTTTACTTTTCCGCCCTGCAGTTGTATAAGCGCCGGCAAAAAGCGGTGCATACCGTCGAAAAACGGGACGCGTCTGGCAAAGGCAGCGTCCATGATCTTTAACGGACAACCGGTATCGACAATCCCATCGTTGATCATGCGCCGCCTGAAACCGTTGGCGATCCTGGAGGAAATTTTCTTGACAAACGTATCCTTGCGCTTCGTCCGGATGCCGCAAATCATCTGGTACTCCGACAGGTGCTCGAAGAACAGCAGAAAATCCATTGGCGACGTCTGCAGGTCGGAGTCTATGTACCCAATATGAGTGCTTTGGCAATGGTCTATACCTGCTTTGATGGCCGTGCTCAGGCCACTGTTACGGCTCAGCGAAATGTAGTTGTATAGATTTTTTCGCCCGCATATCTCCCGGATCATGGACAGGCTGTTGTCTGTCGACCCGTCGTTGATAAACAACACCTCCGCCGGAATGGGAGACTGTGGAAGAAAGGCGTCCAGGGCCTCACTTAGGCGCACGAGGCATTCCACTTCGTTAAAGACGGGTACTAGAATCGTGAGGGAAGTTTTTGCAGGCCCCTCATTGTAAAGTTCATTTACCATACCTTGTTCTATTTAAGTCAAGTGAATACCGACACCCCCATCAGGCTGCTTTTTTGACAGGGCGTGCCGTATAGTAGGCTTTAAACCAATCAAGAAACTTTCCTATACCTTCCTCCAGGCTGGTGCGGGGCCTATACCCGATAGCCGTCACCAGCGATTCTACATCGGCATAGGTCACAGGCACATCGCCGGGCTGCATGGGCAGCAGGTCAATGCGGGCCTTTTTATGCAAGCCCCGCTCCAGGAGCGCCACCATCTCGAGCAACTGCACAGGCTGGTTGTTGCCAATATTGTACAGGCGATAGGGTGCTTCGGGAGCTCGCTTTTTAGTAACTTTTGGCGCGCGTAGCAGCAGTTTCGTCACGGCGGTCACCACATCGTCGATGTAGGTAAAATCACGCCACATATTCCCTTGGTTGTAAAGCCGGATGGTACGCTCCTCGGCAATGCATTTGGCAAAGTGCAGGCAGGCCATATCCGGTCTGCCCCAGGGACCATACACGGTGAAAAAACGCATGCCCGTGGTAGGTATACCGTACAAATGAGCATAGCTGTGCGCCATTACTTCGTTGGCCTTTTTGGTGGCGGCATAAAAAGAAATCGGCTGGTCTGTCCTGTGGCTGGTGGAAAAAGGGATCTCCACATGCTGGCCGTACACCGAACTGGAGGAGGCAAACAGGAAGTGCTTCACCGGATGTTTCCGGCAAGCTTCCAGCATGTTGGCAAATCCGACCAAATTACTTTCCACATAAGCCATCGGATTTTCCAGGCTGTACAACACCCCGGCCTGCGCGGCCAGGTGCACCACTATGTCAAATTGTTGTTCCTGAAAGAGTTTCTCAAGGGCGTTTGCATCGGTTAAATCAAGCAAAATAAATTGTTGGGACGGATTGTCGGCACTTCGGATGCAGGTATTGTAATGGATCAAGGCTCTGTCAAAGCCTTGTTGTTGGAGGCGATCGTATTTCAAGGCCGGATCATAGTAATGGTTGATGACATCAAGCCCTACCAATTCAAAATGTGCTCCCTGCAAAGCCATCACGACATGGTGCCCGATGAAGCCTGCACTGCCTGTAACCAAGACCTTTTTATTCCTGCTCATAATGATGCGAGCTATTACTAATTCAATCCAACACTATTCTGGTAGAATCATTAAATACGTATTGCAACAAAAATCAACAAAAGAATACAAAAATATATTTAACTATCCTTTTACTCGCCTCCCGTAAACGTTACCTGCCAACTGAACAATTGACTCTAGTCCGGGCGTGCTAGTAATAGGTGTGTTGCTTTAGTCTTTTGATAATATCCCGGATGAAAAAACATAAATTGCTGCGGCATGGAAAACAGGAAGGTACATTTGGTGCTGGGAAGCGGCGGTGCGCGCGGATTGGCTCATATCGGCGTCATTGAAGTGCTGGAGGAGAAAGGTTTTGAAATAGCCAGCGTCGTCGGCTGCTCAATGGGAGCTGTTGTGGGCGGCTTGTATGCAGCGGGCTTCAACCAGGCTTACAAAGAATGGATGTTTACCCTGACCAGAAGCTCGGTCTTCAACCTGCTCGACTTCACCTTCACCCGGCAAGGCTTCATCAAAGGCGAAAAGATATTTAACCTGCTGCGTGAAGTAACAGGTCCGCAGGATATCGAGCATCTGAAAGTTCCCTTCACGGCTGTGGCTACTGATATGCTCCGAAACCAGGAAGTAAATTATACTTCCGGTGATCTTTACAAGGCCCTGCGTGCTTCCATTGCTATACCTGGCGTGTTCACCCCGGTGCTTGAAAACGGGCAGTTTCTGGTTGACGGCGGTGTGCTTAATCCGCTCCCTCTTAACCTGGTGCGTAAAAAGGAAGGCGAACTGGTCGTGGCAGTCAATCTGAACGGTCCGGCTACCGAAGACAAACCGATGCTGAAGGTGAACGAACGCCCTGAAGCTGTGTCAGCCCTTTGGAAATGGCTGCAGCTAACTGGGCAGGACACTGAGAACGCTTCCGGTGATTTTTCACCACTATCAGATTACTCTCTTAGAGAGCTTCTGTTGCTGGCCTACCAAATGACACAAGATCGCCTGACCAACTTAATGCTACAGGTGCACCCACCTGATGTGCTGGTGGAAATACCAGTGAACTCCTGCTCCATTTTCGAATTTCACAAGGCCAAAAGCCAGATTGAATTGGGCCGCGAGATTTGCCACAGGGCTTTGGTATCACTTGAGAACTTTTAAGTTGAAACTGAAGCCGATGTAAACGAACTATCAGTGCTTATCGCTAACTTTAATTTATTGACGTCACGAATCGATAGCATGATATGTGGTTCTCCAAATCAAAAGAGGCTGTTCTGAAAGAACTGGCAGTAGATCCGGCTCAGGGACTCACTGAACAAGAAGTGAAAGTCCGTCTGGAAAAGTATGGCCCTAACAAGCTGACGGCAAAAAAGAAAAAGAGCATCTTGCAGCTATTCCTGGCCCAGCTTCAGGATTGGCTCATTTATGTGCTGTTTGCGGCGGTGGTGATCACCCTGTTCATGGGCGAATACATCGACGCCATCATCATCCTGGCTGTGATAATCCTCAATGCGGTGTTGGGTGTGGTGCAGGAAGTAAAGGCGGGCAATGCCATCGAAGCGTTGCAAAAAATAGCCTCCCCCAAAGCCCTCGTGCGCCGTGAGGGAGTCGTGAAAGAAGTTGACTCTGATACCGTAATGCCGGGCGATGTACTGATACTGGATGCTGGCAGGTATATTGCCGCTGACCTCCGCCTGCTTGAATCGGCCAACCTGCAGATAGAGGAGTCGGCCCTGACCGGCGAGTCCGTTCCCTCCCCCAAAGATGCCACCATTACTTTAAAAGCGCCCAATACACCCCTCGGCGACCGCGATAATGCCGCCTTCATGTCCACCTTGGTGACGGCGGGCAGAGGCGTGGGTGTGGTCGTGGGCACCGGCAGGCAGACCGAGGTGGGCAAGATCGCCACCATCATCGACACCGAAGAAGATGTTAAAACCCCGCTGGAGGTCCGGCTGAACAAACTCGGCAAATCGCTTGGCAAATTCGCGATTGGCATCTGTGTGCTGATCTTTGTGGTAGCCCTGCTGCAGGGCCGAGACCTGGCGGAGATGTTTCTTATTTCGGTTTCGCTGGCCGTAGCCTCTATACCGGAGGGACTGGCCGCCATCGTGGCCATTGTGCTTTCGATTGGCGTCACGAGCATGTCCAGACGCAACGCCATCATCAGGCGTTTGCCGGCGGTGGAGACACTGGGCTCCGTCAACATCATCTGTTCCGACAAAACGGGTACGCTCACCCAGAACAAGATGACGGTTCTGCGATACTTTAACTCCGAGGGGGAAGTGACAGTGGAGCGGGAAAAAGAGAATTCCCCTACCGAGGATGCAGCCCTGCTCGCCAAAGCCATGGTGCTCTGCTCCGACGCCACCTACGAAAACGGCGAAGGCACCGGCGACCCCACCGAAATCGCCCTGCTGATCCTGGGAGACGACTTAGGTATAGACCGCCAGGCACTGGGCAGGCAGAGCAAACGCATCGACGAATTTTCGTTCGATTCGGACCGGAAGCTGATGTCGACCCTGAACGAGGAAAACGGCAGGTATACGGTATACACCAAAGGCGCCATCGATAACCTCCTGCAACTGACCACGCGTGTACAAGAAAAAGGGCAGGTAGTCCCGCTCTCTGAGAAACACAGACAGCAGATGCAGGAAGCGACCGCCCGCATGTCGGAGCAAGCCCTTCGTACACTGGGGGTAGCCTACAAGCCCGTTGACACGGTAATTGGCGCCGATGAGATGGAGCAGGACCTGATCTTACTGGGGCTTGTCGGGATGATGGACCCTCCGAGAACGGAGGTAAAAGACTCCGTGCGTAAAGCAAAAGTAGCGGGTATCAAGACCGTCATGATCACGGGCGACCACAAGATCACTGCCTTCGCCATTGCCCATGAACTAGGTATAGCCGACAATCTGGACCAGGCTATTACAGGTCAGGAGATAGAAAGGCTAAGCGAGCACGAATTCAGCGAAAAGGTCAATGACTACCGCATCTTCGCGCGGGTTTCGCCGGAACACAAAGTTAAAATTGTGCGTGCTCTCAAGGCGCAGGGCAATGTGGTGTCGATGACTGGGGACGGCGTGAACGATGCACCCTCGCTCAATGCCGCCGACATCGGGGTGGCCATGGGCATTACGGGGACAGACGTGGCCAAAAATGCATCAGACATGATTCTGACCGATGATAATTTTGCCACGATTGTATCGGCTATCGAGCAGGGCCGGAACATCTACAACAACATCCGGAAAGCCGTCCTCTTTTTGCTGTCTTGTAACCTGGGTGAGGTAGTGGCCATGTTCATCACGCTGATGATCGGCTGGGAAGCGCCTCTGATCGCAACCCAGCTCCTCTGGATCAACCTGCTCACGGACTCTATGCCGGCCGTCGCACTGGGCATGGACCCCGGCGACCCGGATGTGATGCAGGAAAAGCCCCGCAACCCCAACGAAAGCTTCTTTACCGGCATTGCAGGCTGGCGTGTGCTGGGTGGTGGCATTCTGATCGGTACGCTCACCATTTTTTCCTTCTGGTTCGGCTACTACGAGCACGGCTACACCCCTTTTGATGATGTTGTGCCAGTCGCCACGCTGGAGAACGCCAGAACCCTGGCCTTTATGACGCTGGTGGCCTGCCAGCTCTTTTACTCTCTGGCCATGCGGCATCATACGAAATCCATTTTCCAGCTTGGCGTTTTCTCGAACAGGTACTTGATAGGCGCCATCGTGCTGGGGCTGGCACTGCAATTAGCGGTGATAACCGTCCCTTTTATGCGGAAGGCTTTCAACCTCACCATGCTCGATACACCTGGTTGGTTAATGGTACTAACCTTAGGATTAGTCCCGCTGCTGGTAAATGAACTGGGCAAAATATACCTGCGGGCGCGTAGGGAAAAATCAACAGCTTTGTAATTCAGGGTAGGACTCTTCCCTCCTTCACCTACTCCTGGTCCCCAGATCACTTTCTGGACGGCAGCGTGAAGTTGAGTTCCGTGCTGATGATGAAAGCCTTGATACCGTCGCTGCGCCAGTAGTTGGCACACCGCAGTTCTATCCCTTTCAGCGAGGTTTTGTTCTTCGAGAAAGGCAGTCCGAATTTGGCTATACCAGACAGAGGTGAATAGCGCAACCCTAAACCTGCTTTGTGGCTGGTAAAGCCCGACAGATCATAATCGGAGGTATAGAACTTCTGGCTCAGGCTGTGCTCTTTGTAGGGTGCAAAGTAGTCGGCTACCGTTTGGGTATGGAAGCGGTAAAAAGGGTAGAACGAGAAGAATGGCCCGAATTTGATGGGTGTCTCCAGCTCGATGGTGTTGGCCGTCACGCCCCAGTTGTCGCTGTAGAAGCGATAGAAGAAGCGCGAAGTCACATAATCATTCACGTAGTAGTTCACCCGCAACCCCAGTGGGTATTTCAGGCGCTGGTCCGGCAGTTGCTCTACCTGCGCCGCCTCCTGCTCCCGGAAATACACCCTGTGAAAGGGCGTAGAGAGCAAACCGGACTGATAGACGATGTCGGCGCTTAAAGAAGCTTGCATTTTTTGGTTGATCACCTGCGACAAGGTAGCCGAAAGGTTATAGGATTGCCGCTTGTTGGTGCTCACCAAGCTTTTGCCATTGCGCAGTTCCTCCGGGTATATCAGCGTCCAGGTGTCGTAGTAGATCATGCCCATCAGGCTGAGTTCCCGGTTGCCGTCGCGCGACTCCTGCGCCCAGCCAGCCCCCACTGACAACGACTGGTAATCGTACTCGGTAGAACCTCCGATTATCAGACTTTTCGTGATCCTTGTCAGACTGTTGCGGCGGCTTATACCCAGGTTGAGGTGTGTGCGCAAATCGGATTTGGAGGCGGATGAAACGTTAAAATCTATGTTGTCGGTGGAAGCCGAGGAGTAGAAGTCCATCCCGAAGTTCACATTCAGGTTGGTGACCGTGTCGAGCGGCACGTTCACGATAATGTTCGGCGTGACATCCGTCAACTGCTCGGTGCCAATGCCCCCGGTCACCGGCGAGTGGTTGCCGTCCTGGCTATAGTAGCTGCCGAGGATGTTCACCTCGGCCGGTTCCAGTTTACGCACCCGCCGCACAGGGGCAGTTGTGCTTATGTTTTGCGCGAAGGCTGTGGTGGCCATGGTGCAGACCATCATCAGGCCGATGTACCTTAGTTGCATCCGCACCCCCCTCCTACTTTACCACCGTTTGCACCCGAGGCACCTTCGCGGTACGATTGGAAATTCGTCTCGAAGGCCTCCAGTTTACGTGCGCTCAGCTTCATCTCCTCCTCGTTCAGCAGGGTTTTCTGATAAGGTTTAACGACTTCGCAGCCGCCCAGCGAGCCGAGCAAAACAGCACCTAGGGCATACAATGCGACACATCTAATCAACTTCATTGGGCTTAGATTTTAGAGGTTTTGGCAGGTATAGCCGCTTTGGCAGAAGCCGGCTTGTTTTTGTAGTAATGCAGGTGCAACTGGTCAGAAGTAACCATTTCGTTTTCATCTGTCACCAGCAGGCACTCCACGCCTTTTAGCTGATTGACCAGGTATAGTCCCTCTTCCTTCCCCAGTACAAATACGGCTGTGGCCAGCGCATCAGCCAGCTCGGCATCAGGGCATATGATGGTGACGCTTTTCAGGCCGCTTACCGGATAACCGGTGCGTGGGTCTATGATGTGACCGTAGCGTTTGCCATTGATCTGGGCGTACTTTTCATAGCTTCCGGAAGTCACGACGGCAGTGTGGTCGGCAGTGAGCCAGGAGAAAACCTTTTCCTTGGCTGCAGGGTCGGCTATACCGATGTACCAAGGCTGGCCATCGGCCTGTTTGCCCCAGGTGATCAGGTCGCCGGCAGCATTCACCACGCCGCTTTGTATACCCATCCTGCGCATCAGGTCGCGTACCCGGTTGGCGGCATAGCCTTTGCCGATGGCACCAAATCCGATCTTCATCCCTTCTTCCTTCAGAAATACACTGTGCGTCTCCGGAATCAGCTGGATCTTTTGGTAACCGATGTGACGGATGGAATTCTCCACAGCTTCCGGTGACGGCATCTCCTTCATAGACCCATCAAACTTCCATACCTTGTCGGCGGCCGCCCAGCTAATGTCAAAGGCCCCGCCCGTTAGCTCGGAAATGCGAAGGCTGCGCCGGATGAGCTCGTAGAGTTCCTCATCCACTGGCACGGGCATACCGCCGGCACTCCGGTTAATGGCGCTGGTCTGGGAGGTCGGTTGCCACTCTGAAATGAGCGCCTCGATCCGCTGAATTTCCTGTATACCTGCTTCAATGGCCTTATAGGCCAGTTCTTCATCCTCCGACACAGCTACCAGTTCAAACCGGGTGCCCATCAGCAACAGTACTTTTTTCTGCGTCTTCAGCTCCCCGGCAGGAGCCTGCGCCTGTGCGGCGTTGCATACTAGCAACAACGCTACCAGCCAGAATTGCATGATTCTATCCATAAAAATACAGCGGTTAAGGTTAAGCAGGCGATCTACTTCTGGTGCAAGAGTTGCTCCAGGTGCGGAATATACTTGTCGGGTCCGCCAGGATGGTAGCCCGTTTTGCCCAACACATTTCCTTTTTCATCTGTCAGGACAACGAGTGGGAACAGGCCCTCCTGGTTATATTTGTCTGCCAGTTGCTCATTGTATTTTTTCTGTTCTTCCGGCAGCTGGTTTTTCTTGAAACGGGGGAAGTCGAGCTCGAGCAGCACGAAGTGCTCTTTGGCATAATCCCGGAAGGCAGGCGTATCCCATACCTCCCTGCGCAGCAGGATGCAGGGCTTACACCAGTCGGAGCCGGCGAACACCATCAGAATGGGTTTGTGATCGGCTGCGGCCTGCCTGGCGGCTTCCTCGTAGCGGTGTTCCCATTTCAAATTGTCGGTAGTGGCCTGTGCATTGGCAGTGTAGCCAAGCGAGAGCAGCGCCCAGAGAAGGGCAAAAGAAAAAGCACGTTGCATATTCACCTTTTTAGTAGTTTGACATAATGAGCCATGCCTGCGGACAGGTATTGGCCAATCTCAAAAAATTAAGGTGTAAAACTTAGTGCTTCATGATGAGGCTGTTCGTTGTCATTTAAACGCCGGGCACCCGCCGCACGTTGTACTGTTGCCAATTTATTTTTTCCCCAATTTATACCTGCGTCTCTCTCCTGCCCTTCTGCACGAGCATCCACCCGACAACCAGCATCACCAGCGATACTCCCAGAAAGCCGAAGTTCCAGGCTGTGGGGCTTTGACTGATTTCGCGCACATTGTGCAGTACCAGGATGTGGTGATCGATGATACCCTCCACGACATTGAACAAGCCGAAACCAAACAGCAGACTGCCGCCGAAAATGCGGTTCGACAGCACGACTTTGCGCTCTTTAGCCACCCGCCAGAGCAGGTAGATACCCAGTGCTGTAGTGAGCCAGGTGAAAGCGTGGAAGATACCGTCCCAGAACATGTTGGTCTCTTTGTTGAGCAGCGTGTCCGGCGGTAGTTTGGCGGAGATCATCTGGTGCCACTGCAGGATCTGGTGCAACACAATGCCGTCCACAAACCCGCCCATTCCTATACCTATGAGTGTGGCCGCCGCAATCAGCGGACCGGTTCGGGCGGGCTTAACTTCTTCAATGGGTATTTGTCTTTTCATAGCATCTTATTTGAGTTTATGGAGTCGGTATACCACCAGCCCGATGAATAAGAAAGGCAGCAGCATATAGAGGAATAGCTGCAGAAAGTTATCGTCGAAGATGGCCGCCTTTAGGGGGCGGTTGCAGGTGGTGCAGGCCAAAGCAGGCAAATGGGTAAGCAGGACAAACAACATAAGCAACGTCATTCGAGGGAGTACACGAGCGGTTTTCATCATGGCTATACCTGTAAAATCCTTTGGATCAGACTGACCCATATACCTGTTACAAAAGGGTTTAGTTGCTTTACACGTCACCCCACTTTCATTCGGGTAATCATCCGGCATCCTGTTTCCAAAATTGCCTGCTTATGTAACCAAAGTCACCGAACGTTACCGATAAAGCAATGACCTTTGTATAGTTAGTATACATAAACCATAAAACAGCTAACAAAGAGACAGACAATGGAAAAGAAACTCAATATCATGGTGCCGATGGATTTCACACCGGTATCATTCAAAGCGCTACAATTTCTGAACTTACTGCTGGAGAAAACCCCGGTCGATCTCCACCTGGTACATGTCATTCAAGTGAACGCCGCCGAATGGGCTGGCTCGATGGAATCTTCTGAAAGTATTGACAGGTCGGAGATGAAAGCCCGGGAAGAACAGGCCAACCGCCAATTCGACGAACTCAGGAAGCAGACCAGTATCGGTTTCACCAGCGCCGTGGTTTACGGCGGCCTGACGACCAGCCTGACCAGGTATGCCGAGCAGCAGCGCATTAACCTGATCATCATGGGCACAGAGGGAGCAGACGGCTGGTTCGAGCGCCTTTCCGGTTCGGAGGCACAGCACGTGGTGCGCTATACGCATATACCTGTCATCACCATTCAGCAAGACGCCTCCATTACCCCTATCAAGAACATCCTGTGGGTGGCCGACTTCGCTGCCGAAAAACAACCTGAACAGTCCGTTAACACCATCAAGACTTTGCAGCAACTGTTTAACGCGCAACTGCACCTGCTCCAGATCATCGATAAAGAAGATGACCTTAAACTCGACACAACGATACAGAATATGCAGCGCTTTGCCACAAAGCTTAACCTGCAAAACTATGAGATTCACTTCAAGAGTGATGATAAGGTTCCGGCCGGCGTACGCAACTTTAACCGCGAAACAGACATGGACCTGGTACTGATCGGCACACACGGCCGCAAAGGTTTTAGCAACGTCTTCTACGGCAGTATCGCCGAGACGCTGGTCAACCACTGCATCCGCCCGCTCCTCACCTATCACTTAAAATAGCAACATTTTACTCGTGATAAACGCTATGTAACTTATGTCACTGTGTGCGGCTCGTGTATACCCTAATTTTGCAACAGACTAAGAACGTTTCGTTCATTTTTGCTAAAACGTAAAACCAAAACTCATGAAAATAGAGCAGTTCGAAGACAAAGGCCTGGCACATTACGCTTATGCCATCCTAAGTGAAAAAACCGGCGAAGTCGTATTGGTAGACCCGGCCCGCAATCCACAGCCCTACTATGACTTCGCTGAAAAAAACAATGCGAAGATCGTTGGCGTGATTGAGACACACCCACATGCAGACTTTGTGAGTTCGCACCTCGAGATCCATGAAAAAACCGGGGCTACTATTTATACCCACAGCCTGGTGGGTGCCGAATATCCGCACAAAACCTTTGACGAGGGCGCTGTACTGGAGATGGGAGACATCAAACTGAAATCGCTGCACACGCCGGGTCACTCCCCGGATGGCATCAGCATTGTACTGGAGCATGAGGGCAAGGACATAGCTGTATTCACGGGTGATACCTTGTTCATCGGTGACGTAGGCCGTCCGGATTTGCGTGAGAGTGCCGGCAACGTAACGGCAAAACGCGAGGAACTGGCCCGGCAAATGTACCACAGCACACGCGAAAAACTTATGAAGCTGGCAGATGAGGTGCTGGTATACCCGGCACACGGTGCGGGCTCTCTTTGCGGCAAGGGGCTGAGCGAAGCCAATAGCAGCACGATCGGTGCTGAGAAAATAAGCAACTACGCCCTGCAGGACATGAGCCAAGAAGCTTTCGTGAAAGTGCTCACAGCAGACCAGCCATTTATACCAAAGTACTTCGGCTACGACGTGGGACTGAACAAACAAGGCGCTCCTGCCTACCAGCAAAGTCTGGACAAAGTGAAGCGGCTTGACAATAACTACAAGCCATCAGCGGGCACGGTGGTTGTGGATGCACGCAGCGAAAAGGTCTTCAAAAAAGGACACCTGAGAGGCGCGGTTAACATCCAAAACGGAGGCAAGTTCGAAACGTGGCTGGGTAGCATTGTAGGCCCTGACGAGCGCTTCTACCTGGTTGCCGAAACAGAAAATGAACTGGACGATCTGATCCGCAAGGCTTCTAAGATCGGATACGAACTGCTCATCGAGGGTGTATTTGTGCAAACCGAAGCCGCCGAAGAGAAATCTAAGTTAATGGATGTGGAAGCGTTCAAAGAGAATCAGGAGGCCTATACCATCGTGGATGTGCGCAATGCTTCTGAGGTGAGAGGCGGCAAGCTTTTTGCCAACTCCATCAACATTCCATTGCCGGAATTGCGTGAGCGGGTCAAAGAAATTCCGACCGATAAGCCCGTGGTAGTACATTGTGCAGCAGGATACCGATCAGCTGCCGGTAGCAGCATTGTGGAGGCCGATTTGCCTGACACCAAAGTGCTTGACCTGAGCGAAGCCGTCAACGACTTTAAATAGGCTTTATATGAATTGATCTTGACCAGTGTGGGGACTTTTAGTTCCTGCACTGGTTTTTTGTTTATTTGCGTATACATTCACACACCCTTGTCTCACACAAGATCCGGGTCGTTTCATGCTATTCTTTTTGTCATCCTGTTAGTATCCTGGTAAAGAGGCCCCCTACACCGCCAGTTGTTTTAGCTTAACCGCCGGGGGTAAAGGCCCTTTATCTCTGACAAATTTCTTAACATAATGAGAATAGGATTTGCGCTCGTTTTTAGGAATAAAAGGCACTGCTCTTGAAAGCAGGAATGTCTATCTTGCTTATTCTACTTCATTAAATTCATACCACATGGAAATAACGCAGAAAGAAAATATCCTGAAGAAATTCCCGCAGTTCGAACAGCCGCTCCTTGATGATATTCTGGCGCACAGCACCATCCGGCAGGTGGAAGAAGGTGAAGAGGTAATGCGCACCGGGCAGTTCATCCGTTCCACGGTGCTGCTTCTGAGCGGGCTGCTTAAGGTATACCGCGAGGACGACGAAGGCAATGAATTTCTGATGTACTACCTCGAACCGGGGGATGCCTGTGCCATGTCCATGATGTGCACCGCCCGCGACGAGCAGAGCCAGATCATGGCCAAAGCCGTGACGGAAGCGGAAGTTATCCTGATCCCTTCACACCTTTCCGAGCAGTGGCTGGCTAAGTATAAGACCTGGCACAACTTCGTGATCGCTTCCTACCGCCAGCGCTTCGAAGAGCTGCTGCAAACCCTCGATAGCATCGCTTTCAAAGGCCTCGACGAGCGCTTGTTATTCTACCTCAAGCGCCACGTAAAAGTGAGCGGAAAAGAGATTCGCCTTTCGCACCAGCAGATCGCCCTCGAGCTCAACAGCTCCCGTGAAGTCATTTCCCGCCTCCTCAAAAAACTGGAACAGACCGGTGCCATTGCACTGCACAGAAACTACATCGAAGTACATGATCTGGAGGTGGTTTAGTTCGTAGGGTCAGGTCTAGACCTATTCCTACAAATAAAACGCTTAACTCCTCCCTCTGTGATAATAGTCACTGCCAGTCCGTCCGGATCGCTATACCTTTGTAGCATGTTACAAAACAAACGACAACATCAATGGAAATTCTAGGTTATCTGGCGGCCATGCTTATCGGCCTTTCGCTTGGGCTGATTGGTGGAGGCGGCTCTATTCTGACTGTGCCGGTACTGGTATACCTGATCGGCCTAAGCCCCGTTGTCTCCACAGCCTACTCGCTCTTTATCGTGGGGCTTACCAGCCTGGTGGGTTCTTACAAATTCTACAAAAATGGTCTTGTCAGCATGAAGACAGCTATCGTGTTTGGTATACCTTCTATCATAGCAGTATACCTGACGCGCCGCTACCTGGTGCCAGCCATACCGGAAGAATTATTCTCGGTAGGCGACTTTCTGGTGACCAAAGGCATTATGCTGATGCTGCTTTTCGCCGGCCTGATGGTGTTCGCCTCGATCAGTATGATCAGGAAAAAGAAGAATCCTGCTCCAACTGAACCAGTGGACATGGTAGACGAGAACATCGATACGGAAATTGATGTGGAAGGAAACGGCACAGTGCACCCGCAACCCAAATTCAACTACGGCGGCATTCTGGCCGAAGGTCTGGTAGTTGGTACTCTGACGGGATTAGTCGGTGCGGGCGGTGGCTTTTTGATTATACCTGCGCTGGTGCTATTTAGTAAGCTCGACATGAAAATGGCGGTGGGCACTTCCCTGCTCATCATCGCAGCAAAGTCCCTTTTCGGCTTTATCGGTGACATTTTCAATTACGAGATCGACTGGATGTTCCTGGGTATTTTCTCGGCCATCTCCATTGCCGGTATCTTCATCGGTACCGCCCTTTCCACTAAAATACAAGCCGACAAACTCAAAACATTTTTCGGATGGTTCGTCCTGATGATGGGTGTTTATATCATCGGGAAAGAGCTTTTCTTCTAAAAAAAACGCTTGCGTGACCAATGTCACTGTGTCGCGCAGATTATATGCTGATATTTGTATCGTCACCAGTTAAGCAGGTGACAGCATCAATCAAAAATTAAAAGACCTAAACTCCTATACCCATGAAAGTAGAACAGATCTATACCGGTTGCCTGGCACAAGGCGCCTACTACATCGAAAGCAATGGTGAAGTGGCCATTATTGACCCGCTACGTGAGATCAGCTCATACCTTGAAAAGGCTAAAAAGGCCAACGCCAAAATTAAATATGTACTGGAAACGCACTTCCATGCCGACTTTGTTTCGGGTCACGTGGACCTGGCCAAAGCCACTGGCGCCCAGATCGTTTTCGGACCGAATGCGCAGCCTACTTTTGAGGCGCACATTGCTGCCGATGGCGAAGAGCTAAAACTTGGTAACGTGACCATCAAGGTGCTGCACACACCGGGTCATACCATGGAGTCGACCACCTACCTGCTGCTCGACGAGAACGGCAAGGAAACAGCGATCTTCTCTGGCGACACGCTGTTTATCGGCGACGTTGGCCGTCCTGACCTGGCGGTAAAATCTGACCTGACAGAAGAACAGCTGGCCGCGCACCTCTACGACTCGCTGCGCAACAAGATCATGACTTTGCCGGATGACGTGATCGTATACCCTGCGCATGGCGCCGGTTCTGCCTGTGGCAAAAACATGAGCAAGGAAACCACCGACCTGCTCGGCAATCAGAAAAAGGTGAACTACGCGCTGCGCGCCGACATGACGAAAGAAGAATTTGTAAAAGAGGTAACCGATGGTTTACTACCTCCTCCCGGCTACTTCCCGATGAACGTGAAGATGAACAGGGAAGGCTACGCCAACATCGCCGACGTGCTCTCCCAAGGCCAGCAGGCATTGTCGCCGGAGGCATTTGAAGCCGCCGTGAACGAAACAGCCGCCCTGGTGCTGGACACCCGCAAACCCGAGACTTTTGCTGCCGGATTTATCCCGAACGCCATCAACATCGGCATCGACGGCAACTTTGCTCCCTGGGTAGGCGCTCTGATTCCGGATGTACAGCAGCCGATCCTGTTCATTGCCGACGAAGGCCGTGAAGAAGAAGTGGTGACCCGACTGGCCCGTGTCGGCTACGACAATACACTTGGCTACCTGCAGGGCGGTTTTGAAGCCTGGCAGATGGCTGGCAAGGAAGTGGATACCATCAGGTCGATCTCAACAGCGACTTTTGCGGCTGATTATGCCAAAGACAACAGCATAAAAGTAGTAGATGTGCGCAAGCCCGGCGAGTACCAGGCCGAGCACGTGGAGACAGCCCAGCACGCCCCGCTCGATTACCTGAACGATCAACTGGCCGAACTGACGAAAGAGGAAGACCTGTACATCCATTGCGCCGGTGGATATCGTTCCATGATCGCGGCGTCGATCCTGAAGGCGAGAGGCTTTGACAACGTCATCAACGTGGAAGGCGGCTTTAAAGCCATAGCCGATACAGACGTACCCAGAACAGCCTACGTTTGTCCGTCCACACTGAAGTAAAATGGTTTAGTGTTTTGATAAGGAAAGCGGGGCCGGTCTGAGACTGGCCCCACTTTTTTTAAATCCAGGTTGCGTGACCAAAGTCACTGAACCCCGCTTGCTATACCTGTACCTTTGTATTGTTAATTTCAAATCACAAACAACAAGATCTAAAAAGCCATGTTCAATATCTTCAAATCCGCTCCTAAGAATTACGAAGATCTGGACGGAAAAGCATTCAAAACAAAATTCCAGAACGCGCCTAAAGCGGAGCTGCTGGATGTAAGAACAGCCGGTGAGTTTGCCTCCGGCACCATAAAGGGCGCCAGGAACCTGGACGTGACCTCAGGGCAATTTCAGAATGCGCTCAGCTCGCTCGACAAAGACAAAGAATACTTCGTGTTCTGCCGCAGTGGCAACCGCAGCGGTTCCGCCTGCGACCTGTTGAGCGCACAGGGCTTCAAGTGCTACAACCTCGCGGGAGGTATAGGCGCCTGGCCAAACAACTAACCAAAAAACGGAGCAGATACGGAAGGGGCAAGCGACCTCGCTCCTTCCCTGCTCTTCTCTCCTAAACCCTAAACAGTAATTAAATTTTTAAAAAAAAATGTTAGAGCTTTTAAGACAACCATGGCCCTGGTATACCTCCGGTATCGTCATTGCTTTTATTATGGTGCTGCTGTTGTTTTTCGGGAAGTCGTTTGGTTTCTCTTCCAACCTGCGCACTATTTGTTCGGCCTGCGGGGCCGGCAAAACGGTTAAGTTTTTTGATTTTGACTGGCGTACCCAGACCTGGAACCTGCTGTTCCTGGTAGGCGCCATCATCGGTGGTTTCATCTCGGCAGAGTTTCTCTCGAACGGGGAAGCCGTTCAGATATCACAGGCCACGATTCAGGATCTGCAGCAACTGGGTATTTCATCTCCTGACGGTATGCAGCCTGAGGAAATTTTCAGTCTGAGCGCAGCTTTCAGCCTCAAAGGATTTCTGATTCTGCTGCTGGGCGGCTTTGCCATCGGCTTTGGTGCTCGTTATGCAGGCGGCTGTACGTCAGGACACGCCATCAGTGGTATTTCCAACTTGCAGCTACCCTCCCTGATCGCCGTGATCGGCTTCTTCATCGGTGGCTTGATCACCACTTTTGTGTTGATGCCTCTAATTTTCTAAGTCCTCACTTATTTAATGTATAAATCGTGAAAGGTATAAAATTTATAATAGCCGGCATTTTGTTCGGCATCGTGATGAGTAAGTCGGAGGCTATTTCGTGGTTTCGCATTCAGGAGATGTTCCGTTTCCAGGACTTCCACATGTATGGTATCATTGGTACGGCAGTGGTGCTGGGTACGCTGGCTACTTTCCTGATCAAGAAGTTTAAACTGCGTGATTACCAGGGCAACCCCATTGTGTTCACACCGAAGGAAAAATCGATTCCGCGTTACATCGTCGGCGGTACCATTTTCGGTTTGGGTTGGGCACTTACAGGCTCCTGCCCGGGACCGATGTTCGTGAACATAGGCTACAGCTATTGGGCAATCTTCATTGCAATAGCCGGAGCGCTGTCAGGCACATACCTGTACGGAGCCCTCAAAGACAGATTACCACATTAAGTAAGAAATTGGCTAATTGTTGAGTACGTGCTGAAAGCCATCTGCCACAAGCGGTGGTTTTCAAGCATACCACAAAACTAGAGGACCATGTCGACAACTGATACAAAACTAGGCTTAAGAGAGAATGCGCAGCAGTTCTGGCTACTGGTGCTGATCAACGGCTTTGTCGGCGCCATGATTGGGCTGGAGCGCTCTGTGATTCCGGAATTTGCCGAAACAGTTTTCGGTATCAGCGGACACACGGCGCTCTTGTCATTTATCGTGGCATTTGGTTTGGCCAAATCATTTGCCAACATGATGATGGGCCGGCTCACGCTCCGCTTCACCCGCAAGCAACTGCTCTTAATTGGCTGGCTCTTCGCCTTGCCGGTACCCTGGCTCCTGCTGTATGCCACCAACTGGTGGTGGGTGATCTTTGCGAACCTGCTGCTAGGTATAAATCAGGGACTGGCCTGGTCTGCAACCGTGGTTATGAAGATAGACTTAGTAGGCGAAAAGAACCGCGGACTGGCCATGGGCATCAACGAATTTGCCGGTTACCTGGCTGTCGGTCTGGTGGCGTTCCTGGCCGGTTACATCGCTTCCACAACAGGAGAAGTGACCTACGCCTTTTTTCCAGGTATAGCTTTCTCCATCATAGGCCTACTCCAGACAAGGTTCTTCGTACGCGATACCCATGCCCACGTCAAAACGGAAACGGCACAGACAAGCATACCTCTTCTGCGTAGCGTCTGGAAAGACACGACCTGGCGGCATGCCAACCTGGGCTCTGTCACGCTGAGTGGCTTTGTGAACAACATGAATGACGGCATCCTATGGGGTTTGCTGCCCGTGTTATTGATGTCAAAAGGCTATACCTTGCAGCAGGTCGGTTTACTGGCAGGCATCTACCCGGCGGTGTGGGGCATCGGGCAGTTGGTGACAGGCAAACTCGGTGATGTACTTTGCAAAAAACAACTGCTGAGCCTGGGAATGCTACTACAAGGTATAGCCATTGGTGTGCTCTTCTTCAGTCAGGCCTATGCGGTCGTGATCGTGGCACTGGTACTTTTGGGGGCCGGCACAGCGTTGGTATATCCTAATTTTCTGTCGGTAGTAGCCGAAAACACGCACCCGGAGCAGCGGCCGCAGAGCCTGGGCACCTTCCGTTTCTGGCGCGACTTCGGCTATGTGGCAGGCGCCGTGGTGGCCGGTGTTTTCAGCGATCTTTTTGGCGTGGAATTTGTACTGTTGGGCACAGCCATCCTGACCGTAGGCGCCGGTGTACTTTCCGAAATACGCATGTGCTGCACTAAAAAGCTCTTGTGGCATAGCCCGGAATGTGCGTCGAACTTGGCAATCCGGACTTAGTATTGTAAATTTACGTGATTACCGGCTGGCTATACCTGCTGCCTCCACTAAAACCATGAAGCAAACGCTGCTCCTTCTTTTAGGTACTCTGTTACTCCTTTTCACCCAGGCTACTTCCCAAAAGCCGGTGAGTGGGCTTGACTGTGTTTTAAAGAGTGAATTGAATGCAGCAACCGACCATAAAAAACTGAAGCGCCCCTGCGCCAGAAAATGCCTGAAACATCAGACGCACTCGGAGCGAAACACTCCCGCCACCGTCCTGGTTGACTGCGGTCCACAACTCTACGCTGTGGTGGATGCTGCTCTGTCTGACTTACTCTTCCATTCTGCTACCGGGAAGCAGTCCGCTACGCCTGCTCAGCTCCGTTACCTCTCGCCGCATTTAGGCGCTGACCCCGATCCGCCGCGATTATCTTAAGATTACGCATGCACTAAACTGGATTTGCATAATTTACAGTCTTTAGCCTGAAATGATAAGCTCAGTCAGTTTAGCATCCACACCAACACACTTATGGAAGATGTAAGTGCAACTCTGTGCAAACAGAGCTACAGATGGCATGGATATATACCTATCCGGCTCTAAGCCTGGAAGGATAAAGTATAAGACTGATATACCAAAATTGATTTTTACTGATTTGGCAAGACCAACTCTTCAAAATATAATAGCATGAACAAGAATAAATTTTCAATCAAAAATATACCTGGCTGGGCAATAACACTCGGTATTTTCGGCATCCTATACCTGACGGGTCTGCACACCGAGGCCATCGGGCAGGTACAGCGCATATTGCTCGCAACAGGTATAAAGAATGCGGATGTACCGAACATAGAGGACGTCGCCACCACATCCAAAACAACGACCCTCGAAACTTCCAGTGCGCCCATGGCCGGTGCCGGATTCAAAATGGTGGACATGAACGGCAAAACCGTATCGTTCGAAAGTCTGAAAGGCAAAGTAGTATTCCTCAACATTTGGGCGACATGGTGCCCACCTTGTATTGCCGAGATGCCGAACATCCACAGTTTGTACAAAAAAATGGACCCTAACAAAGTGGCGTTCGTGATGCTATCGGTGGATGAAGGCGGTATGGAGAAGGTGAAGAAATTCATCGACAAGAAAAAATATACTTTCCCGGTATACATCCCGGCCAGCCAATTCCCACAGGAGTTTTACAGCAATGCTATACCTACCACGTTCATTATTTCTCCGGAGGGTAAGATCGTGGCCAAGCAGGAAGGTATGGCTGAGTACGACACCAAAGAAGTGCGCGAGTTCCTGGAGGGACTGGCAAAATAAGCTTATCAAAAATAGTCGGCTGAAACATAAAGCCGACTATTTTTTTATACTTACCTCAGCAAACTGTTTGGAACGATTTAGCTTTAAAAAACATTGACAGTAGCGCGGCATGGAAAAATACTGGCACATCTTCACGACCTCTTTTTCAGACTACGGCAACTACCTGTGGCGTGAATTACTGCACCCGGGCTGGGGCAACTATTTCTATTGGCTACTGGGGCTCTCGCTGTTATTCTGGCTGCTTGAGATCGTGGTGCCCTGGCGGAAAGGACAGCCACTGATCCGGCAGGATTTCTGGCTCGACGGCTTTTACATGTTCTTCAATTTTTTTCTCTTCTCGCTGGTTGGTTTCAATGCCATTTCCAACATCGGTGTAGAGGCCTTCAACGATTTCCTGGCCCTGTTCGGCATTCAGAATTTAGTGGCTTTCGAGATACAGTCGTGGCCCGTGTGGGCGCAACTGCTCACGCTCTTTGTACTGCGCGACTTTATTCAGTGGAACGTACACCGTCTCCTCCACCATTCTGATTTGCTATGGCGCTTCCACAAGGTGCACCACTCGGTGCAACAAATGGGCTTTGCGGCGCACCTGCGCTTCCACTGGGGCGAAACAGTGGTCTACCGCACCATCGAGTACATTCCGCTGGCCATGATCGGTTTCGGCATTCAGGATTTCTTTCTGATGCACATCTTCGCGACCGCCATAGGCCATTTTAACCACTCCAACCTGCACATCCCCCTGGGTCCGCTCCGCTATTTATTCAACAACCCGCAAATGCACATCTGGCACCACGCTAAGGTTCTGCCTCATCGCTACGGTGCCAATTATGGCATCAGCCTGAGCGTGTGGGATTACCTGTTTGGCACGGCTTATATGCCGGAAGATGGGCGCGACATCGAACTTGGTTTCGAAGAAGTGGAGGCTTATCCGAAGTCTTTTCTGGAGCAGCAGTTTTATCCTTTTAAGGAGCGTTCGGCTATACCTGAAGAGGAAGTGAAGCCTATGAAAGCAAAGCAGTCTATACCTGCTGCAGAGGAAAGCACACTGGTTTAGAATTGGTAACGCTGCTTATGGCCAGAGAAGTAGTTGCTTATGGCGCAAGCGTCCACGCTCGTAACTGCTATGGTGGGGCCACTGGGATAGGTATAGCTTACTTTGCTCTGTAGCTAATGCTTTGCAGGTATAGCTTCCCAAGCTGTTTCATTGCTTGCCCTCGCCGGGCAGGCCCTACTTTTTTCCCTGATGAAAAAATCGAGGGCCCCTATCCCCAGTAGGCAAAAAATCGTGCACATGAAACTGTAGCCACAAGGCGTATACCTAGAGAATTAGCAGCGACAGATTCCCCGCCTGGGGGTAGGGGCCCTCTATAAGGATAAGAATATGTTAGGGGTGGTTGGCCCCGGTACGTCATGAGAGCTGCTGAAGCTATAAAAGTCTATACCTGAGAATCAGAAATACCAAAAAGTCCCCATCGAAGGGGCTAGGAAGATGACAATCATGCACGAGCATCCTGAAAATCCTGATCCAGACAAACAAATACGCCTGCACAATTCCGATAGGCCATAACCTGCGTCTGCAAACAACCACTATAGTTACCTGCTCCTGTCGCCTTTTACCGGCACGAGGTTACCTAGTAACGACGCTACTCTTCATTTCCCAAACTCTTCAACTCTCAGTTTTCCGAATTATTCTTTTTTTCCTGTAACTTGAGCATAATACCTTAACGCTCCGCGCCATGCAACACCATGAATTACAGTCACAAGACAAAATTCTTTTCTTCAAGAAAGAATATATTTCCGAGTTCGTGTATGGCGGCGTTGATGGGGCTATCACGACGTTTGCCGTAGTGGCGGGAGCGGAGGGCGCCAGCCTGGGCATATCGGTGGTAATCATCCTGGGGCTCGCCAACCTGATTGCCGACGGCTTCTCTATGTCGGTCGGCAACTACTTCTCTACGAAGGTTTCCCGCGATAATTTTGACCGGCACAAAGCCCGCGAGTACTGGGAGGTCGAGCACCTGAGCGCAACGGAGAAGGACGAAATTCGGGAGATTTACGAGGCCAAAGGTTTTAAAGGCGAGCTGTTGAACCAGGTAGTCGAGGTGATCACAGCGGACAAGCACGTGTGGGTGGATACCATGATGAAAGAGGAACTGGAGATGACCAAGGACGACAAGACGCCGGTCAAAACAGCTTCGGTCACTTTTATCAGCTTTGTCATAGTCGGGGCCATTCCTTTGCTGGCCTACATCTTTGCCGGCCTGGATTCAGGTATAGCCGGCGAAGAACTATTCCTTTACTCCAGCGTCCTCACCGGCATTGCCCTTACAATAGTAGGAGCCCTGAAAAGTATGGTAACAGAGCGCAACATGCTGGCAGGTATAGCGGAGACGCTTCTGCTGGGTGGCCTGGCGGCTTCGCTGGCTTATTTTGTGGGCGACGTGCTGGAACAGGTGTTTCTGTAAGCCCCGCCCAGCCAGGTATGAAATGCTGCTTTAACCACTTGCGGCCTTGCCGGTAGCACTTTTTTGCCACACGGTCCAGTTGAAATGCCTGGATCTGACAAAGCGCACAAATACGGTTTTTCAGCAGTCTGTAAATTTAATTCACAGATCACTCACTTACTTGCAATTTGTATTATATTTGCGATGGCTTATGGCCCAGAATCTGCCTAAATACCGCCTACTGAGGCATTTGATCATGTCGCTCGCTCTGCTTTGGGCTGTTCTGTTCCATAGCGCAGTAACCTATGCCCATGGTACAACACAAGTAGCGCAGAGCAGCACTGCCAGTATAACACAAGCTGACCCGGCAGGCAGAGACAACACCCTTACAGGCCTGCAATCCGGTAAGTTATACCTGGCCCAGGAAGGAACAACCTCCCTACTGACGCTCAGCCTGCAGCCTTCTGCACCGGATACAAAATCATTTCACATCAGGTTTTCCAGCCTACAGGCGATTCCACCCTACTCGGCAAGGGCGCCAGGCGATAACTTTTTTTGCCAGTTTTATTATACCTCCAGTCAGCCGCAAGCTCCCTAGTATGTTGACATACATTTTTTACAGCTAGATCCTGCTCCAGCGCAGCTGTCTGCTCCGCCTCGTACCTGCAGGTATAGCGTGGATTGTTGTAAACTCTGCTTCATCCTCCCCCGCTTACTCATTTAGCCTCGAGCATTTGCAGGGTGGCTTTGTAGCCCGCTTCCTTTGACATCTAGCTACAAACCTCTGGCTGCACTTAAAGCGGGACCTTTAAATCTTATTACTTATACAGAATTTACCTTATCTCAATATGAACAGCATCGGAATTTTCGCCTTTATAGGTGGCTTGGGGGGCTCTGAAGTGGTCCTTATCATTTTCGCCTTCCTACTACTTTTTGGCGCCAAACGCATACCCGAACTGGCGCGCGGCCTGGGCCGCGGTATACGCGAGTTTAAGGACGCTACTAACGAGATTAAAAGCGAGATCTACAAATCAGTACAAAACACCGACGAGAAGAAATAGCAGCCAAGCCCGGCACACATAGCATAAATACCGATGGATTTTATTTATTATTTAGTAGACTTTGTTCTCCACATTGACAGGCATCTGGTTGAACTGGTGCAGGAGTACGAGCAGTGGATTTATTTCATTTTGTTTGTGATCGTGTTCTGTGAGACGGGCCTGGTTGTTACGCCTTTCCTGCCTGGCGACTCACTGCTTTTTGCGCTCGGCGCGCTGGCTGCCATACCTGCATCGGGACTTAATCTGGTGCTGCTGATGGTATTGCTGGTTGTGGCCGCCATCATGGGCGACTCGTTCAACTACTACGTAGGGAGTAAGATCGGAAGCCACATTTACCTGCGCGACTTCTGGTTTATGCGCCGCTCCCACATCGACCAGACGCAGAAATTTTATGAAAAATATGGTGGACTCACCATCATCTATGCGCGTTTTGTGCCCATCGTCCGCACCTTCGCTCCTTTTGTGGCAGGTATAGCCAAGATGAATTACAAGCGCTTCTTCAGCTTCAACGTGATCGGAGCCCTGGTGTGGGTGGTATTCTTTATGATGATCGGCTACCTGTTTGGTAACCTGCCGGCCGTGAAACGCCATTTCTCCCTGCTTATCCTGGCCATCATCATCCTTTCCATTACCCCTCCTATCATCGCCGCCATCAAAGGCTGGCTGTCAAAGAGAAAAACTGCGCAGAGTTAATAAAAATCAAAGCTTTAGACAAATAAATTTATGAACAAGAAGGCCATACTGCCACTCTTTACCCTGATCTGCATCAGCATTGCCGCCCTACTGACGGTGTTGCAGCAGTATGAAGTTATTGCCCTGCCTACCCAGGTTCTCACCGCCATCCGTTGGGCCGGCACCGGTGTGCTGATACTCTACGGAATCCAAAAACGCTCCCTCACCACCTGGATTCTGATCAGTATGGTAATCGGCGCCCAGATCGGCTACGATTTCCCAGATGTTGGACAGAGCCTGAACGTGCTCAGCAAAGTGTTCCTGAAACTGATCAAAACCATCATAGCGCCGCTCATTTTCGCCACGCTGGTGGTAGGTATAGCCGGACATGCCAACCTCAAGCAGATTGGCAGCATGGGCTGGAAGGCGCTCCTCTATTTTGAGGTGGTGACTACGATTGCCCTCTTTATCGGCCTGGCTGCCATCAACATCAGCAAAGCCGGCGAAGGCATTGATATGACCGGTATTGCCGAGACCGAGGAGATTGTGGCGCCAGCCAAACAAACCTGGCAAGATATCATCCTGCATATTTTTCCTGAAAACATTGCCAAGTCAGTAGCTGAAGGACAAGTACTGCAGATCGTGGTGTTCAGCGTGATCTTTGCCATTGGTCTGGCCATGGTGACGGAGAAGAAGCGCAAGCCGATGATCGATTTCTGCGAGAGCCTTTCTGAGACCATGTTCAAGTTCACGAACATCATCATGTACTTCGCCCCGGTGGGTGTGGGTGCCGCTATTGCCTATACCGTGGGGCACATGGGCTTTGGTATTCTGGTGAACCTGTTCCAGTTGCTGGCTACTCTCTACGTGGCGCTGCTGGCCTTCCTGTTGCTGGTGCTCCTGCCGATTGCGCTCATCGCCCGCGTTCCTATCGTGCGTTTCCTGAAAGCCATTTCCGGTCCGGTTTCCATTGCCTTTGCCACCACCAGTTCGGAAGCAGCCCTGCCACGTGCCATGGAAGAGATGGAGAAACTGGGCGTGCCGCGCCGTATCGTGGCTTTTGTGATGCCGACTGGCTACAGCTTTAACCTGGATGGCACGACGCTATACCTGGCGCTGGCCGCTGTGTTTGTGGCGCAGGCCGCAGGCATCGACCTGAGCTGGGAGCAGCAGTTGCTGATGGTGTTTACGCTGATGTTAACCTCCAAAGGTGTGGCCGGTGTGCCGCGTGCCTCGCTTGTGATCCTGCTGGGCACCGTGGCTTCGTTCAACCTGCCGGTGTGGCCGCTGTTTGCCATCCTGGGTATAGACGAGCTCATGGACATGGCCCGCACTTCCATCAACGTGACCGGTAACTGCCTGGCCACCGCCGTCGTGGCGCGTTGGGAAGGTGAGTTTAATCCGGAGCCGGAAGTAGGCCTGGTAGAAACGACGAACCCGGAACTGCAGGTAGAACAAGAAGAAAAACCTGTTTCCGCTTAACCCCAATTGCTAAGCCATTTTTGTTGAAGCGAAGCAGTCCTATTAGTATAAAAACCGATCGGATCGCGTCGCTTCAACTTTTTTCGCACATTTGTAATTATAGTCCTACTTTTTTCTGTACAGGGTTCTGTTACCCTGCCGCTTTTTATGTTTGAAATCCTGATTTATACCTTCCTGCTCAGCATCTCCCCTTTTGGCGAGGCGCGAGCAGGCATTCCGTACGCCGTACTCAATGATATGCCCGTTTTCTGGGCGTTTGTGGTGGGCCTTGTCGGCAACCTGCTCATCTTCCCCCTGCTCGCCTGGCTGATCGAGTCGTTCAGCAAAAAACTCTGGCCGAACCGCCTTTACAAAAAAGGCGTGATCAGGCTGGGCAGAAGGGCCAAGAAAGGCGTTGGGTCCGAAATTCAGAAGTATGGCTTCTGGGGACTGATGGTCTTTGTGATGATTCCGCTGCCCGGAACAGGCGCTTACATGGGCACCATTGCCGCCTACGTGCTCAAAATAAAGCGCGGCAAAGCCTTTATGGCTGTGAGCATCGGGGTCATTATTTCGTGCCTGATCATGGCGGGCGGATCGTACCTGGGAAACGAGGGTTTGAAAACTTTCCCGTAGATTTGCGTTAAATCGTAACGCAATCTGTTTCCGGTACACGGCCCAGATAAATTGATCCTCGCATGCTAAACATACTCCTTCTCCTGGGTGGCTTCGTTGCCCTTATATTCGGGGCCGACAAATTGGTGGACGCCGCCTCTGCCCTCGCTAAAAAGCTGGGTGTTCCGAACATTGTAATTGGTCTGACCATCGTGGCCTTCGGCACCTCAGCGCCCGAGTTGGTAGTAAACGTGTTCGCGGCCATTAACAAGAACACAGACATGGTGCTGGGCAACGTCATCGGTAGTAACCTGTTCAACGGCCTGGCCATTCTGGGGGTCTGTTCCCTCATCTTCCCCCTCACCGTCAAGCGCAACACCACCTGGCTCGAGATACCGCTAAGCTTTCTTGCGGCCGTGGTCGTGCTCATTATAGCCAGCGATATCTACTTCGATGGCGCTGCAAGCAATATCATCACCCGCTCCGACGGACTCATACTGCTGCTCTTTTTCGCCATTTTCCTGGTTTATAATGTAGTGATCGGACTGGGCGGAAATGCGGATGACGAGCAAACAGAAACAAAGGACTATACCTACCTGAAGTCAGTGCTCTTTATTGTGCTGGGTCTTGCAGGCCTGGTGATTGGCGGCAGGCTGATCGTGACGGGTGCCGTGAATATCGCGGCAGCCTTTGGTCTGTCTGAACGCATCATCGGCCTGACCATCGTCTCGATCGGCACCTCGCTCCCGGAACTGGCCACTTCGGTGGTGGCGGTGCGCAAACGCAACGTGGACATTGCCATCGGCAACGTGGTGGGATCTAACATCTTCAACATCTTCCTTATTCTGGGCGTGTCGACGGTCGTTGCGCCGGTGCCGGTTAATCCGGCTGCCTTCACCGATATTTTTATGAACATCGGCGCCTGTTTGCTGTTATTCATTTTTATTTTCGTTGGCAAAGGGCGTCAGCTATCGCGTGGTGAGGGTATGGTGCTGTTGCTGCTCTATGTAGCCTACATCGTGCTGCTGATCAGCCAGGAGTAGAGAAACTTGTAATTATCCTAATTATAATCGTTAGCTATTTGCTATATTTGTTTTTCCATTTACTTTAAAGTTTCATACTTTAAGCTGTAAACATATCATTCATTATAGCTCAAATTCCGTTTATACTGTAATACCACCTTACCGCCTTTTAAGCATGAGTGAATTAACCGAGTTATTACAAAAGCTCGAAACCTGCGAATGCGATTTAATAGTTCTTACTTTTGTCGGTGAAGATCGGCTCTACTGTCGTTTTTTTAAAGCCGGACTGTATAAAGACCGTATGTTCATCAGTGAGCAAAACATCATCACCGAATTACGTAACGTCTCCGGGGAAGGCGAAGAGATTGATGCCAGCGGGATCAGCAGGCTTCGAAAATTGGTATCGTCCACTCAAGCAGATGCCCCCGAATTACTGTAGTATTCACTCATCGCACATATCAAATTCCAATGAAAGCCTGACGCTGCATGTGTAAGGCTTTTTTGTTGCCAACAATTTCCAACCACCTCTTACGGTTATAAAACAGGAATTTGCGTTGGATGGCAGAAGTAGTGGCCAATAGCGTATGTACCGTGTGTACACTTCTTAAAACCAAAACCCGGCTTTGCATGCAACTGGCGCTCTCTGACATCAACTGGCTTCTGATCGGAGAAACGCTATACCTGGGCATCCTGATCCTGGTGTGCCTGCGCATCATTTACGACACCCGCTCCTCGATCAAAACGCTCGCCTACCTGCTGCTGGTCATTTTCGTGCCCTTTTTTGGTATCCTGTTTTATTTCTCGTTTGGTATCAACTACCGTAAGCGCAGCCTGTACTCTAAAAAGCTGCTGCAGAATGTGGAGCTCATGAACCAGATTGAGCGCAGGATCATCTCTACTTCCAAACAGAACTTCAGGGAAAGCCGCGCGGAGGTGCGGCACTATAAGCCCCTAGCCCGCCTGCTGCTCCAGGATAATCTCAGCCCCCTGACTGCAGGCAACAAAGTAAAGCTGCTGCTGAATGGGGAACAGAAGTTTGCCGAGGTGTTTGAAGCCATCGAAAATGCCCGGCACCACATTCACCTGGAGTACTACATTATCGGGAATGACCACATCGGCAACAAACTCAAAGCGCTGCTGATACGGAAGGCAAAAGAAGGCGTCATCGTGCGTTTGATCTATGATGACTTTGGCAGCCGGTCCATCCGCCGGACTTTCAGGAAGGAGTTGCAGGCTGCCGGCGTGGAGGTATACCCTTTTCACAAAGTACATTTCCTTTTGCTGGCCAACCGGCTCAATTACCGGAACCATCGCAAGATCATTGTGGTGGACAGCGTAACGGCCTTTATCGGCGGCATTAACGTAAGCGACAGGTATATTAATTACCCCGATCAGAAAGGTCAACCCTACTGGCGCGACACGCACCTGCGCATCGACGGGCCGGGCGTATTTTACCTGCAGTACCTGATCTTTACGGACTGGAATTTTTCGTCGCAACGACACCTGGAGCCGGAGAAGGAATACTTTCTCCCACCTGACACCTTGCCGGGCAACACCGTGGTGCAGATCGCGTCGAGTGGCCCCGACTCTCCCAAGCCCACCATCATGTTCTCCATCCTGCAGGCCATTGCCCTGGCAAAAGAAGAGATCCTGCTCACCACGCCTTACTTTATACCTGGCGAAAGCATACTGGATGCCTTGTCAATTGCGGCCATGGGCGGCGTGACGGTGAAACTGCTGGTGCCGGAAAATTCTGATTCCTATATTGTAAATGCCGCGGCCCGCTCCTATTATGAAAGCCTGCTGGAGGTTGGCGTGCAGATTTACCTCTACCAGAAAGGCTTCATCCATGCCAAAACCCTGGTCGTGGACCAAAACCTGTCGATGGTGGGCACCGCCAACATGGACTACCGCAGCTTTGACCTTAATTTTGAAGTGAACGCCGTGGTGTACGACACCGCTTTTGCCGGGGAACTACGCAATGCCTTTTTCCAGGACCTGACGCATGCCACGGAAATAAATGCGGAGGAATGGAAAGCCCGCCCCCTGTACCGGCAACTCATCGAAAAAGTATTCAAGCTCATCTCCCCGCTCCTGTGATCAAATAAAAAAACAGACGGGAAAGCCGCCCTGGTTTTCCCGTCTGTTCTGATGCCAGCTCCACTAAGAGCCGTACTGCAGAATTGGTTACTTTTTGGTTACCAATACATCAATGCGCCGGTTCTGGGCACGGCCTTCCTCGGTCGTGTTGTCTGCCACCGGGTGCTGTTCGCCATACCCTTCCGCCTCCAGGCGATTGGCTGCTATACCTTGCTGCTGTATGGCATTTTTCACAGCGTCGGCCCTGCTCTGAGAAAGCTTCAGGTTGGCAGCCGGTTGGCCAACGTTATCCGTGTAGCCTCCAATTTTGATGTTAACCTGCGGATACGCCTGCAGTATCTTGACGATGTTATCAATCTGCTCCTGGGACTCAGGTTGAATTCGGGCGCTTCCAGTCTCAAAATGTAATCGGTCGAAACTAAACCAACTGGTTTTGTCAGGCACCTTGTTTTCATCCTCAATAAAGGCCACCAGTTTGCTTTCGATGCCATTCGGCGGGATATTGAGCACCACTCCTCCCGGAATCTCTCGTTCGGTCATCGCCACGTCGGTTTGCCTTGAATCCATTCTCTCCTCTGTGGTAGCCGGATTTTGCTCTGTGGTGGCTGGAGCTGTGGTGGTAGTTGGGTCCGTGGTCACATCCTCTGTATCATCGTTGCAATTGCGGAGTCCGAAAATAAGCAACAGGAGTGCGGCAATCGCCAGCAATGGCCAGAGCCAGTTTGTTTTTTTGCGAGGTTCAGGGGCAGCAGGATGGACTCTTTCGGTCGCGGCCGTGGCTGCTGGTCTTGGTGGTCTATCGATATGTGGCGCGGCGGCAGCTGCGGCTCCACCTAAACTGCCTAAGCCCAGCGCACTGCCCAGTCCGGCAGGGAGGGCACTCATAATGCCTGATTTCTGGCTGCTCAGGTAACTGCTCAGGCCACCTTCGTCCAGCTCATCATCGTGCACCTTTTTACCCAGGAAGCCTAACACCAACGGCGCTATGTAACCGAGTATGGCAGATACGGATGTGGATTTTATACCTGCAAAATTGCTGAGTGCATTTTCGACGCCGCCTATGTTATTGCCAAAGATCTGGGATAGGAACTGGTTGCCAACAGGCGCCGTACTTCCCGGTGCTCCCGGAACAGTACCGCTCAAGCTGGACAATATACCTCTGTCGCTTCCCCGGATCATGTTATAAATAGAACTCATGGCACCCGGCTGGGAGGTGCGGTTAACCAATCCGGCCAACACGGCAGGTATGATGCCTCCAAACGCTTTTGCAGTGGCAGGCTCGCTCTCGCCTAACTCCCTGCTGGTTCTTGAGATGAGGTCTGGGGATATAAAACCCCGCAGTGACTCGAGTAAATCTGCCATATAATGTTTGATTAAAGTTTAACAAAGTCAATTAAACATTATACAGATTTAATACAATTTTGTTGCTATATACCACAAAGCACATTTCTTATAACAGATTCATTTACTGTTATTTAGCCCTACACCTGCTGTTATTGCCGCAGTTGGCTGATAGGAGCATATACTACTTGTAGAAATTATAATCGAACCAAATGCGTGCGCTACATCGCCTTGTTGATCACTCAGGAATAGGCTACGCCGCAAAAAAACAAGGCCCTCTTCCGAATGCGGAGGAGGGCCTTTTATACACATGATCAAACTTACTTCACAGCGTAGGTATAGGTTACTTTCTGTATTGAACCTTCTTGAAATGTTCTTACACATGTTGAGGGGTAGCCACCATCGTTATAAGTAAACTCTGTTTGATAGCTTGGGCCTGTTATATTACTTGTACCAGTCATTTTGTTAAAAACTAATTGCTCATAGCTTATAATGTTATGCTGGGTAATTATACCTTCGGACATCAGTTCTTCTGAGAAAAATTCAGACGAAATTTGATGTGGTAGTGCTGGGAGGTTTCTCTTTTTATCATCCGTCAACAACGTGTATTCGCTTGTTTTTTCATTCCCTACTTGAATCGCTATTTTAATCTGATTAGCGCCGGGATAAGAAATTACTCTGTGATTCGATAAATTGCCCTCACTTAAAGCTCCTGAGTAAAATTTAATTTCTGAAAGTCGGCCTTTATCATCGTAGTAGTGCATATAGGAGCCCATCATCGAACCTAGATAGGCTCTTGTTACTTTCACCAGTTGGTCTTTGTCATTATAAAAAAGAATCCATTCTGTACCTGACAAAGTGTTAATCCGCTCTGCTCTACCTTTGCTATCGTAAGCCAGTTTGGTATAAATCGTCTTTAACTCACCCTTCCAAAATGTAACTCCACTTATTCTTGTAAGCAGATTGTTATCATCATAAGTATAAGTCAGGTCGATTGTGCCCCCTCCTCCATTAGGAAAAATCACTTCTGAGAATTTCCGCTGCAGCAGGTATGTTTTCTCCGGCTCTGGGTCTTTGTCATTAAATGAACAGCCTGAAGACAGGAACAGAATGGCTAATAGCGCATAGAGTAAATTTGCTTTCATGTAAGATTTGAATAAATGTTTGATGAGGATGTTTAAACAAATATAGCTAAAAATTTATATATTGCTTCTGACTATTCTCCTATACCCTGAATTCAAGCTGCTCATGCCCCATACCTCTACCCCAGCCATTACAAACTTCATCACCCGCTGGAAAGCCTCCGGCGCTTCGGAACGTGCTAATTACCAGCTGTTTTTGTCGGAGCTGTGCGAGTTGCTGGGCGTGGAGAAACCGCAGCCGGCTACCGACAAGGTGCACGAGGCAACCTATACCTTTGAGCGGCCCGTGGTGTTTGACGATGGCGAGGGCAAGACGAGTACCAACTTCATCGACCTCTACAAAAAGGACTGCTTTGTGCTGGAGGCCAAGCAGGGCGCCGACAAGGCAGGTATAACAGAGGCCGAGCTGCTGGGCGGCGAGCGTGTAAAAACTAAGACCGGCACCGCCACCCGCGACACCCGTACCTGGGAGCGCGAAATGAAAAAGGCCAAGGAACAGGCCCTGCGCTACGCCCGCTCCCTGCCCACTACCGAAGGATGGCCGCCATTTCTGGCCGTGGTGGACGTGGGCTACTGCATCGATCTGTACGCTGACTTCGCTCGACAGGGCAAGACCTATGTGCCTTTCCCCGATCCGCAGCACTATAGAATTACGCTCGACGAGCTGCACCTTACCGAGGTGCGCGAACGCCTGCGCCTGCTCTTCACGGAGCCGCTGGAGCTGGACCCGAGCCGCCGTGCAGCCCGTGTTACCCGCGAGCTGGCCGAGCAGCTGGCAAAGCTGGCGGCCTCGCTCGAACAGGCCGGCCATAGCCCGGAGCAGGTGGCGGGTTTCCTGATGCGCTGCCTCTTTACTATGTTTGCCGAGGACGTGAAGCTGCTGCCCGACAACTCCTTCACCAGACTGTTGCAGGACTACCGCCAGAACCTCGAGCACTTCCAGGATGCGTTGCAGGCGCTGTGGGAGAAAATGGACACAGGCGGATTTGCCGCTATACTGCATACCAAAATTCCGCGTTTTAACGGCTACCTGTTCAAAAACCCCGAGGCGCTGCCCATTACGGCGGCGCAGCTCGACCTGCTCGTGCTGGCTGCCGAAGCCGACTGGGCCGAGGTAGAGCCTGCCATCTTCGGCACCTTGCTGGAGCGTGCGCTGCAGCCGCGCGAGCGCCACAAACTGGGTGCCCACTACACGCCCCGCGCCTATGTGGAGCGCCTCGTGATGCCGACCGTGATTGAGCCGCTGCGCGAAGAGTGGGAAGCGGCCCGCACCGCTTCGGCCATACTCGAGGACGCCGGCGACGAGGCCGGAGCCCGCAAAGAGATTGAGAACTTTCACCGCCGCCTCTGCTCGGTGCGCGTACTGGACCCGGCCTGCGGAAGCGGTAATTTCCTGTACGTGACGCTGGAGCACCTCAAAAGGCTGGAGGGCGAAGTGCTGAAACACCTGGTCCATTTCCCCGGTCAGCTGGGGCTCGACATGACGGGCGCCTATACCGTAACGCCGGCGCAGCTGCTCGGCCTGGAGGTTAACCCACGCGCAGCTGCCATTGCCGATGTGGTGCTCTGGATCGGTTACCTGCAATGGCACTTCCGGACGCACGGCTCGGCCACTCGCCTAAGCGACCCGATTTTGCGCGAGTACGGCAACATCAAACAACAGGACGCCGTGCTAAGCTATACCGACAAAGTACCGCGCCTCGACGCCAACGGACTGCCCGTTACCCGCTGGGACGGCCACAGCACCAAACCGCACCCGGTTACCGGACAGGAAGTGCCCGACGAAACCGCCCGCACCATCGTCTACGATTACCTCGACCCCAAACCCGCCACCTGGCCCGAAGCCGATTTTATTGTCGGCAATCCACCGTTTATTGGCCCGGCCCGTATGCGCGAAGCTTTGGGCGATGGCTATACCGAAGCGCTCCGAAAGGTATACAAAGGCGCAGTTCCGGATAGTGCCGATTTCGTGATGTTTTGGTGGTATAAAGCTGCTGAAATTGTTCGCGCAGATAAGGCTGAACGATTTGGTTTTATCACGACTAATAGCATAAAACAGACTTTTAACCGCCGCGTGATTGAAGCACAGATGCAGGCAAATCCGCCGCTTTCTATCACGCTTGCCATACCTGACCATCCATGGGTAGATAGTGCTGACGGTGCAGCTGTAGAAATTGCTATGAGCGTTGCTGAAAAGGGAGATTCTATAGGTAGACTTTTATCTATAGTTTCAGAAAGCAAAACTGATGGACTTGAAGTACTAGTTTCTTTTGCTGAAAAGGATGGTAAAATTCATGCAGACTTAACTATTGGTGCTGATGTTGCTTCCGTCAAAGCATTGACTGCAAACAGAGACACTAGTAATCCAGGTGTAAAACTGCATGGTGCCGGTTTCATTATTACTCCAGAACAAGCTAATCAATTAGGATTAGACAGAATTGAAGGCCTAGAGAATCATATAAGATCCTACAGGAATGGCAAAGATTTAACTGATAAGCCAAGGGGTGTTAAAGTTATTGATCTGTTTGGCTTAAAAGGTGAAGAAGTAAGGGTATTATATCCTGAAGTTTATCAATGGGTTTATGAAAGAGTTAAACCTGAAAGAGATCAAAATAAAAGGGCATCAAGAAGAGAAAACTGGTGGCTTTTCGGAGAAACGAACCCTAAGTTAAGAAGTATGCTTAAAGGACTCGAAAGGTATGTCGTCACTGTAGAGACTTCCAAGCATCGCTTTTTCACCTTTCTAGATAAGTCTATTTTACCCGACAATATGCTTATTGCAATTGCTGTAGAAGACGCATATCACTTAGGTATATTATCAAGCAAAATTCATGTTATATGGGCACTCGCAACAGGTAGCGATTTAGGAGGAAACACACCAAGGTATAACAAAACGAGGTGTTTCCAAACCTTCCCCTTCCCTACCCCAACCGAATCGCAGAAGGAGCAGATCCGAGATATAGCCGAGCAGCTGGACGCGCACCGCAAGCAGCGGCAGGCGCAGCACCCTTCGCTCACCATCACCGACATGTATAACGTGCTGGAGAAACTGCGGTCGGGCGAGGCGCTTTCGGCCAAAGAGCAGAAGACCCACGAGCAGGGGCTGGTGAGTATTTTGCTGCAACTCCACAACGAGCTCGACGCAGCCGTGGCCGCCGCTTACGGCTGGCCCGCCAACCTGCCCGAAGAAGAAATACTCGAGCGCCTGGTGGCCCTGAACAAAGAGCGCTCCGCCGAAGAGGCTCGCGGCCTCATCCGCTGGCTCCGCCCCGAGTACCAGAATCCGCAGGGGACGCAGCAGGGCGAGCTAGGTATAGAAAGCAAAAAAGCAGGCAAAACCGTCCTGGCCACCGCCAAAGAAGTGCTGGCCTGGCCGAAAACGCTGGCCGAGCAGGCGCAGGCCGTGCAACGGGCCTTGCAGCTGCACGAGCGCCCCGCCACCGCCGAAGACCTGGTGCGCCAGTTCAAGCCCGTGGCCAAGCCCCAGCAATCGCAACGCCTCCAGCAGATCGACAGCCTGCTGCAAACGCTTCATGGGTTGGGTTTGCTTAGGAAAACGGAGCAGGAGCAGTATGTGAAGTAAAGGTCTCGCGGCGTCTGAAGGTCCCGCGAGCGTCTGGGCTATACCTGTGCTTGTTGTTATACCTGTAACTATACCTATACCTGTGCCGGGTCCAACCACCCCTACCCCTCCTTGTCTAAGGAGGGGAGTTTTTCCTACTACTTTGGCGTTCTCGCGTTTAGTTAGTTACTTATTACTTCCTTCTTTAGCTTTCTTGCGTTTAAGTGTACTCCACAAGAAGCTGAATGTTATGGGTTTGCACAACAGGAAATATTTGAAAGAGAACAGGCAAATTCTGAGGAGTAGTTTAACATCGGCAGAGGCTGAACTTTGGAGGCATTTGAAAAGTGGTCAACTGGAAGGTCGCAAGTTCAGACGGCAGCACAGCATAGCTAACTTCATTCTTGACTTCTACTGCCCCTCTGAGCGACTCGCCATTGAGTTGGACGGTCAAGTGCATCAACATTCTGTTACCGAACAAGCAGACATGGAGCGTGATCAAAAACTAAATGAATTAGGTATTAAAGTTCTTCGCTTCGAGAACAAAGAAGTATTCCAACAGCTAGATGCCGTCCTACAAGAAATCAAAACCTGCTTCAGTAAGTAAAAAGCAATAAGTAAGCAAGCAAGTAAACGCTAGAACGCTGATGTAGTAAGAAAAACTCCCCTCCTTAGACAAGGAGGGGCAGGGGTGGTTGGACCCGGTACAGGTATAGGTAAAAGATTCGGTACAGATATAAGAAAGGTATAGGTATAGCTAACTCAAAATCACTTTACAGCCCCTACTTCACACCGCTATACCTAAAATAATAGCAACACCCAATCCGGAATATAGCAAAATACAAACACATTTGTTTATATTACAAAACCACTATCCTTTCAGATTGCAAACCCGAAAGAGCGGAAATGAACGCAGCGAGGAAAGGTGGTTTAGTCGCAGGTATAGCTCTCCTTTACTTGGACAGCTCTTCGATAATCCTACGCTTAACGCCGCGCTCTATTTCGCGCTCCACGTTAATGGTATCGGCCGCACCGATCTTGTTGGCAAGTGAGTCGATGCCGGTGTAGCGTTCCAGCTCCTTGTTGGCGGTATGGTGCAGCGAGTCAATGACCATCGTGGCACCGGATTCTACAACATTGTAAAAGGTGTCTTCCAGGTTATTGTCTGAGGAGCAGGATACAGTGCTAAAAGCGAGGGCTAGATAAAGTAATTTCTTCATTTGGGGGAGATAATTTTCAGTGCTAAGATACCACGCTTAACTGCAGCTACCATACCAGCGCCCGACGAGCGACCGCGACATTATACAGACAACGGCAGCAGCAACCTAAAAAGCAGGTATAGCCTGCCAGACGTACAGCAATTGTTATCCCGGGTTCGCCACCTGTCAGTTAAGCCTGAATATCGGCCTTTACCATGAGGATTATGAATCCGAAAGAGCGGGGAAGCTTTTAAGACAATAAGAAAACTGAATTTCAAGATAAATCAATGCCGGTTAAGCAGCCATATTGCAATTTTGAGCCTGACCAGGATAGGATCAGGCGACTAACCTGCGAAGGTTGGTTGCTACAGGAAATGAAGGTTTTAAAAACCGAGAAATGGATAGGCGGGCATTTGAAACTGACTATTTTTAAGTGCTGTAAATGCAAGAACTACTGGAAGATAGGTGAAGTATTCGACTCTCACCATGGCTATTCCAAAGAAGCGATAAAACCAGGTGAAACGATGTGGTTGGATGAGGAGATTGTCAGTTTTTCACTTCATGAATTGCTTAAATAAACACGAACTAATCACACACTTAAACCGACGAATAACTTATGCAAACCAGAATCATGATGACCTTTAGCGCCGCTTTACTGGCCGTGCTAGGTATAGCTTTCACTTTCCTGCCAGAAGAGTTAGCGGTATACCTGGGCTCGGAGCCGGATCCGCTTATTGTGGTGCTGCTGCAAGTGCTGGGGGCACTATACCTGGGTTTTGCCATGCTCAACTGGATGGCCAAAGGCAGCCTGATCGGCGGCATCTACAACCGCCCGATCTGCATCGCCAACTTCACCCATTTTTTCATTGGCGCGATGGCGATGCTCAAGTTCCTGTTCCGCTACCCGGAGCAGCCCTTCATCCTCTGGATTTTCTGCGCCATCTATGCCGGCCTGGCCGCCTGGTTCGGTCTCACGCTTTACCGGCATCCGCTGTCAGAGATAGAGGGCAAGGTGAAGGCCTGAGGAGAAAGCACCAAGCCCCAGGGGCTTTGTTGTTCCTTCTCCCTTTTCAGGTATACCTCAGCAGGCAGCAGCTTTCTTTTGCTTCCTGATTCCATTGAATAAACCAGGTACAGGTGCTGATATACCTGCTATAAAGTTTATCTTCAGGCATTCGGAAACCTGTACTCTCACCTTAAACACTCAACCCATGGAGAACCTCTTCACCCCAACTACTACAGCAGCACTTACCCAGCGCATCAACAAGCTTGCACCTGACACAAAACAACTGTGGGGAAAAATGAACGCCGCCCAGATGCTCGCCCACTGCAACGTCATCTACGAGATGGCTTATGAAGACAAGCACCCGAAGCCCAACGCCTTCAAGCGGACCATCCTGCGACTGCTTTTGAAAAACACGGTAGTCAACGAAAAACCCTACAAGCAAAACAGCGCCACCGCACCACAGCTCAAGATGAAGAGCGACAAAGACTTTGCAACCGAGAAAGAACGCCTCCTGCAGTACATCCGCCAGACAGAAGCCCTGGGAGCCGCGCATTTCGAAGGCCTTGACTCCCATTCCTTCGGCCCGCTCACCAGCCAGGAGTGGAACAACATGTTCTACAAACACCTCGACCACCACTTAAACCAATTTGGTGTGTAGGGTTGGTATAATTTGCCAAGTGGATTCTCGGCTGCTGTTCTCCCAGCTGTCTTCCTGGAAGTATCCTGGTTAAAGGGAGATTCAGCAGTAGCTATAACAGACTCCTGTCCTTCTTGAGAGGGGAATTTCCTGTAGCTGCCTGTTTACAGGTGTAGCTTCGTAGTAATTGTTCTGCTATACCGGGTCCAACCACCCCTGCCCCTCCTTGTCTAAGGAGGGGAGTCTGTTGCTGCCATTTCAAGGTATAAGTGCATTGTTGCTAATGCTAATGCCAGTAAAGCAACCTTTATGTTTTATAGCTTGCCCTGGCCAGGCGGGCCTCACTTTTTTCTCCCGAATCAAGATCGGGATCTTCGACTTGATGAAAGAAGTAAGTGGAACATCCCGAAAGCTTTCGGGGCAAGTTAGTCTTTCGATGCGTGCAAGTGGTGCGTGTGGTATGTGTCAAATCCTACTGCGCTTTTACCTTGGAGTTTGCAGCGGCAGAAACTCCCCTCCTTGGACTACCGAGAACGCGAGTTCGAAGGTAGCGAGCGTAGCTCTGAGGGGCAGGGGTGGTTGGACCCGGTAGTGCAAAGCAACAGCGACTACAACAACGCTATACCTATACCTACAACATCAGCAATAACAACGTAGAGAACAAGCTAGACTCCCTGCTGCAACTCAAATAAAAAGGCCAGTGCAAAGGCAAAACCGTGATACGGTATACCTCTGCACTGGCCTTTTATCTTACCAGGTTTCCTATACCTTCACGGCCTGCGGAGTCTGCACGATCCTCTTCTGAATGATCGCATTCCATTTCTCAGCAAGTTGCAGCTCGCCTTTCAGCATCATGATATCTTTCGTGACATAGAACGGCAGGTATACGCTGGTCGCTTTCGCACCGTACAAGGCGATGCGCAGCCCGATCGCGTCAATGATGCGGTTGCCGTTCACATCGCGGTGCGCATTTTCTACAGCGCTTTGCTTGACAGAACCCAGGTCCAGGATTGTTTCCTGCGGATCGTTATCCTCTTTGTGCCAGAAGTACAGGCGGTTATTGGCCTCGTCGAGACCGATGCCGTACTGCTCGTTCCAGAAATCATGCTCGCCCAGTTGCAGCCCCTGCCGGTTTGCCGCCTCCATAAAAGGCTGTTTTGCTTTGTTTGACTTCAACTTCTGTTTGTGTTGTATATAATAAATTGGAATCACAAACAGGGCTAAAGCCAGTATTCCCATGACGATGGTGGATGTATCCATTTTTCTTTTCTTTTTAAACTTATGTAAAATGATTAGGTACAGGTATGCCTGCCAGAGCAATGACTGGTTCATACCTGATGGTGTTGATCAGCAGGGCTTACACCCTGCGTGGCGCTACAAAAGAAAAGAAATTACCAGAAGTAGTGGAAGGGGAAAATGATGTCGCGGATAGTGAGGCCGGTACTAAAATACCGGGCCCGTTGCAGGTAGTGCACCGCCTGCAGCTGCAACCTGAACTCCTGTGTCAAGATCAAGGCGGCCAGTCCCGGGTACGCCTGCTTGAGCGGTGCTGAAGGTCTTGGCTGCCCTAAGCGCAGTTGCTCTTCCGGCTGGAGGAGTCCCGACGTGCTTCCAAGTTTGCCTTTGTCAAAATGAGAGGGTTCGCCCTCCGTGGCCCATTCCTTTACCGATTGGGCCCGCATCTCCATCGCCGCCCTGGTCTGCATTCCGTAGAAAGCAAAAAAGAGCGAGAGCGCAAAGACTATATTTTTGACAGCGTAGTGCACGTTGCAATATACCAATATTAAACAAGGCCTGCCCCACCCCAGACTCTCTTAATTTATGTTTTGTCGGCTTTCTGCAAAACAGTGGCACATAGCTGTACCCCGCTGGCGCTAACAGGCAGCTAGTGTCCTTACGCTCGTCTCCTTGCCGCTACACACAGCCGGTATTTTCACCACCCCAGGTACAAGCTGCAAGTCTTACCCTGTCCCATAACTATTCTTGAATGTAACTTAATTCTCAGGAACTGTCCCCTTGAGGGGACCACAGGGGTGTAAGGCTACAAAGCGGCCGGCTTGTGTGCGCCGATGCTAGTAAATTCGCAAGAGTACACACCCCTATAATCCCCTCAAGGGGATACTCTTCGGCAGAACTTAACGGCCCTGCCTCCCAAAAGGGGATTTTGTGCCATTGCCAATTTACAGGTATAGCTTCGTAGTTATAGCAGTTCCTGTGTTTCGCCGGGTCCAACCACCCCTAACCCCTCCTTATCCAAGGCGGGGAATCTGTTACTGCCAATTCAAAAGTATAAGCGACTTAGCACAGACTACTGGCAGGTATAGGAAGACTAACTTGCACTGAAACTACGAAGTTATAGCATTAGCCAGGTGCACCAATTGACGCTCTACTGTTTGAGCGTTCAGCGAGTGGTGGTAGGGGCCCTCGATTTGGAGCGTCTTGATTTTTTTGCCTACTGGGGGTAGGGGCCCTCGATTTTTTCATCAAGGAAAAAAGTAGGGCCCGCCCGGCCAGGGCAAAAGCCAGTTATGCATTAGCGCATCTGCTATACCTGCAACAGCCGCCGCTACAAAGCAAGGTAAGCTATTAATTCCAGCACGAGCTACAAGCTCGCACTAACGAAGAAATCTGATACCGTATCTGATCAGTGATCGACTGTGATCAATTACCTGACGCAACGTATTAGATACAGTCTCTCACTCACTCGGTTATCCACTCCCTCCGTGGCAACATTTAGCATCCGGCTTCCGGTATAAAATAAAGTTTGTCAGAAAGGCGACCGCAAGTACGTACTAGATAAAACAGCACGCTATCTAATTGAAAATAAACCTACACTTACAAGCAGCCATAAAATGTACACGTTAAAACCATTCAAACACTACTGGAACAGTCTAGGCCAGCGATACTGCACCATCCGCTACTTCAGATCGCGGAAAATGGTCCAGCTTATCTGGAAAGATACCGCAACCAGGGAGGGTATAAAGGATGTGGCAATAGGGCTCAGAAAAGTGATCCGTAAATACCCTTGTCGCTCTATACTGAACGATGTGCAGGAATTTCACCAGGGGCCGGCCGATTACCTGATGTGGTCTGACTGGGATATGGAAGGGCTGGTTGAAGAAGGCATCAGCTACATTGCTTACGTGCTGCCACCCGAGGACCCGCTACCGGAACCAATAGAGGCCAGCAACCAGACACCTGAGGTAAGGTTTTTCTAGCACATGATGGATGCCCTGGAGTGGCTCAGCAAACAGAATCTTACTTAAATACTCCCTCTACACAGGCTAGGCGGGCACCTTTTTAACAATCATCTCTGCAACAGCGTATTAAGCAAAACATCTCCCTGAACTCAATTTTCAGGGGCCGGTGAACTGATAAAACTATGGAAAAAATAAAAACGCAAAATGGCTGAGATACACATCGAAAAAAAGAAAAAACCTGTGTGGCCCTGGATCCTGCTGGTCGTAATACTACTCCTGCTGGGCTGGGCTGTCTATGAACTGTTTCTGAAGGACGGACAAGTCCAGGCGCTTGCCGCTGTCAGCACGCTGTTGCCTGCGCCAAGCCCTGAACTGACACCTGATTTGATACGCACTTAAATTGAACTTATGAACGACAACGAATTAAGAAACGAAAGACTGGTGCCTCTGAGCGAACTGAAAGACTACGAGGTCGCCAAAAACAACACCGACGTGACAGGCTGGCGCGTAGTAGGTGCCGACGGCGAAAAGCTGGGCGACGTGAAAGACTTGGTAGTGGACATGGACGCTATGAAAGTGCGCTACCTTTCCGTGCTGGGAGACCACCGCTTCTTCGACCGCGACCGTGATACCTACCTACTCATACCGATTGGCGCAGCTGCCCTCGACCGCAAAGGCAAAAACATCTTCGTGGCCTCTGTTGATGCGAAAAGCATTGCCACCTACCCGGCCTATCCGGGCGGACCGATTTCGCCTGATTATGAATACGCCGTGCGTGACAACTTCCGCCGCGCCCACCGCGACGCCTTTGACGACAAGAACGAGTACAAGTCTGAGTTTGACGATGCCCTGCAGCACGACGCCACCACGACGCGCCGTATCAATCCGGACTTTTACAACGATGAGTCGTTTAACGAGGACCGTTTCTATGCCGTGCACGATGCTACCCCAGACCGTGATTCACACGCCAGGCGTGTAACTGACCGCAGCGATAGCAGAGACTACCGCAGCAAGCCTGTAGAAGATTCCATCACCACCATCGAGCGGCTGGAGAATCTGCGTGAGCGCGGCTCGATTACTGAGGAAGAATTCATTCTCCTCAAGAAAAGAGCGCTGGATTCTTAGGCCAGCCCTATCCGTATGCTATACCTGCAAAGCCGCACCTGCAAATCGTGCGGCTTTGTGGTTTACGGGCAGCTGCGAACAAATTAGTTACAATGGAGTAAAACGAATGATTAAACGATTTATACCAACCACAAAAAACAAGATACTATGAAACTATCCCGACTCATCCTTCTGAGTGCCATCGGTTTGGCCACCATGGGCGCTTCCTGCAGCGAAGAAAGGGCAACCGAGCAGGAAGACAAAGACCCGCAGGAACCCGTAGTCACCACGCCGCAGGAAGACTGCCAGCCAATTGACAGGGGCGCCCCCAACTCTCCGGAGCAGAAGCCGACCTTCGAAGGTCAGACCCGCGCCTGTGAGATTAAATCTGAAACGGCTCTGGACGTGCAGGTGCTCACCAAAAACCTTAAAAAGCCCTGGGCCGTGGAGCCCTTGCCGGATGGCAACCTGCTTGTCACTGAAAAGGGAGGCCAGATGCGCATCGTGTCGGCCACCGGACAGATTGGCAACCCGATAACAGGTATACCGAAAGTGGATGCCCGCGGACAGGGCGGCTTGCTGGATGTGGCCCTCGGCCCCAAGTTCGGCTCAGACCGCATGATCTACTGGAGCTACACCGAACCGCGCCAGGGCGGCAACGCGACCAGCGTAGCCCGCGGGGTGCTCTCCGAAGACCGTTCGCGCGTAGAGAATGTGCAGGTGATCTTCCAGGCGCAGCCCACTTACGACGGCACGATGCACTACGGCTCCCGCCTGGCTTTCGGACCGGATGGTATGCTCTACATCACCCTGGGCGAGCGATCGGATATAGAGATACGTCCGCAGGCGCAGCAAATGAACAGCCACATGGGCAAGATCATCCGCATTGCGCCGGACGGCAAAGTGCCGAACGACAACCCGTTCGTGAAGAAAGAAAACAACCTGCCTGAGATCTGGAGTGTTGGTCACCGGAACGTGCAGGCGGCCGCATTCAACAACCAGGGCCAGCTCTGGATCGTGGAGATGGGTCCGCAGGGTGGTGATGAACTGAACCTGGTCGAAAAGGGAAAGAACTATGGCTGGCCAGCAGTCACGTTCGGGGAGGAATATTCCGGTGAGCCTGTCCCTAACGCGGTCACCACCAAAGAGGGCTTCGTAGATCCTGTCTATTACTGGGATCCGGTAATTGCCCCTTCAGGAGCGCAGTTTTATACGGGCAGTGCTTTTCCGGAGTGGAAGGGGAACCTGTTCGTGGGCGGCCTCCGCGCGCAAGGGCTGGTGCGCCTGCGCATCGAGAACAACCGCGTGACCGGCGAGGAGCACCTGCTCCGCGACCGCGACCAGCGTATACGTGACGTGCGCCAGGGATCGGACGGAGCGCTATACCTGGTGACCGACCAGGAGAACGGCGAGCTCTGGAAAATCATGCCGAAGCAGTAGGCACTACAAAAGATGCAATAACAAAAAAGGACAGGTATACACCTGTCCTTTTTCTATTTAATATTGTTCCAACTGCTTAGCTATGAGTCACCGGAAGCGTCACGCGCAGCATATCCCAGGTGATCTGGATGCTGCCTGCGCCGTCCTCCCCTGTAATGATTTCATAGCGCAGCCTTTCCTGTTTGGTAGGGGCCACTTCGGGCTTCACGGTAAAGCGCAGCACATCCTCTGCTTCCTTGTAGTCGTCGGCCAGGTGCTGCTCCCAGTTTTTGTTGATGATGATCGTCCACTCCTGCTCACCCGGTATGGTGAACAAGGCGTACTTGCCGGCCGGTAGCTCCTTCCCGCCTATGGTGATGTCCTTGTCGGTCATCAGGCTGGTAGCAGTGTGCGCGCCTGTCACCCATACCTGGTCATAGGCCACCAGTCCGCCCCAGATTACGCGTCCGCGCACTGCCGGCGAGTGGTAGGCGATGGTCAGGTGCGCGTCGCCGATCATGCCGTGCGCCTCCGCCTTCAGGCTTCCTTTCAGGGTATCCGGCTCTGCCTGCACCCCGATGGTGTTTGCGCCCTCGCTTGGTTGCATATTATGTCCGGAATGGCTTTCTTGTGCCGGAGGCGTTTCCTGCTCGTTTTTCTGCTCTGGCTGGTTGCAATACGTCAGGGTGGCAGTGAGCGCAAGCCCTAAGGCTATTCGGGTAGATGTTTTTTTCATGGCTCTGAGTTGTTTTGAGTACTTATGTACGAGGACAAGCTACAAATTATTCCTGAAATTAAAACACTCCCCTACCCGGCATCAATGAAGCACTAATGACGCTGTAGAAGCTTAATGAAAGGGCAGGTTAAAACGAAAGCCTTGCAAGAGTAGTACAAAGCTATAGTCATGAACCTTAAACCTAAAAAACTATGCCATATAACAATTATCCCACCCTATCCGGCGCTTTGAACGACCTCAAAAAAAGAGGGTATACCGAGGATTTTAACCTGAAGGAAAACTGCATTGTCTGCGCCTCCAAATCGCTGGAGTTGAAACCTGAAGAGTTTTACATTGATGAAGTACACCGCTTTGAGGGCATGAGCAATCCGGATGACAACTCGGTGATCTACGCCATCTCTTCTTCGAGTGGTGTGAAAGGCGTGCTGGTGGATGCCTACGGCCCCTACGCGCAGGCCATCACCCCTGAAATGGCGCAGAAGTTGAGAGCTTAAATCCTCCAAAATCATGGACCACGACCACCGGCACCATACAGATAGCCAACAGCAGCAGGCCAAAAAGCAACAGGACCAGCTAACCGAAAAGCTGAAGGAAACGGCGCTGCATGGACATGCACATGCCATACCCAAAGACACCAGCGGTCACCCGCCACATGACGGGCATGCCCACAGCGGACACGGTGAGCATGGCCACGACCATCACCGCATGATGATCGAGGACTTTAAAAAACGCTTCTGGATTTCGCTCGCACTGTCTATACCTGTCATCCTCCTCAGCCCGATGGTGCAGCACATCCTGGGCTTCTCGCTGGATGTGCCTTACAGTATGTACATCGCCTTCATGCTCTCCTCCATAATTTATTTCTACGGTGGCTGGCCATTCCTGACGGGACTGGTCGAAGAGGTGAAAAAAGGTGCGCCGGGTATGATGACACTGATCGGGGTGGCGATTACGGTGGCATACCTTTACAGTTCAGCCATTGTGTTTGGGCTGGAGGGTATGGATTTCTTCTGGGAACTGGCCACCCTGATCGTGATCATGCTGCTCGGACACTGGATCGAGATGAAATCGGTGCTGGGCGCCTCCAAAGCCCTGGAACTGCTGGTGAGCATGATGCCGGCCGAAGCCATGCTGATCAGGGATGGGGAAACGGTGCGTGTGCGCATCGAGGAACTGCAGAAGGGCGACCTGATCCTGGTAAAGCCGGGTGAAAAAGTGCCTGCCGATGGCGTGGTGGAAGATGGGGAGAGTCACCTGAACGAGAGCATGCTCACCGGCGAGAGTAAACCGGTTAAAAAGACGATAGACGATAAAGTGATTGGCGGCTCCGTGAACGGAAACGGCGCCCTCCGGGTGCGGGTGGAGCATACCGGCAAGGAAAGCTACCTCAACAAGGTGATCAAACTGGTGCAGGATGCCCAGAAAACGAAATCGGATACGCAGCGCCTGGCCGATCGAGCCGCCAAATGGCTAACCTATGTAGCGTTGACCGCGGGCTTTGGCACCTTTGCCGTGTGGCTTATGCTAGGGCGCGACCTGGCTTTTGCGTTGGAGCGGATGGTCACGGTTATGGTCATTTCCTGTCCGCATGCGCTGGGCTTGGCCGTGCCACTGGTAGTGGCTATTTCTACAGCTGTGTCCGCCAACAATGGCCTCCTGATCCGCAACCGCACCGCCTTTGAGAACGCCCGACTCATCACCACCGTCATCTTCGACAAGACCGGCACGCTCACCCAGGGCTCACATGAAATTGCCGCCGTCGTGACGTTTGATAAGTCTGTGGACGAGCGGGAAATGCTGCGGCTGGCCGCTGCAGTGGAACAGAACTCTGAGCACTTTATCTCCCAGGGCATCCTCCGCAGAGTGAAAGAACAAGGTATAGCCGTACCTCCCTCCCAATCTTTCAACTACCTGCCCGGCAAAGGGCTGGAAGGTAAGGTAGAGGACCGGGATGTGAAGGTGGTCGGCCCCAACTACCTCAGGGAATTCAATATACAGGTGCCGGCCAGCCAGGCCGAAGAAGGTGTGGAAACGGTGGTGTACGTACTGGTAGACGGGCGTCCCATCGGCTACATCACCATGCGCGACCAGATACGGGAGGAGTCGGCAGAGGCCATCCGCGTGCTGAAGGCGAACGGTATCAAAAACCTGCTGCTGACCGGCGACAACGAGCGGGTGGCCAAAAGCGTGAGCGACAAATTGCAGATGGACGGCTTCCTGGCCAATGTGCTGCCCCACCAGAAACAGGAGAAGGTGAAGGAGCTTCAGGCCAAAGGCGAGTTTGTGGCCATGACGGGCGACGGTGTGAACGATGCACCTGCCCTGGCGCAGGCCGATGTGGGGATTGCCGTTGGCTCCGGAACAGACGTAGCCGCCGAAACAGCCGACATTATCCTGGTCAACAGCAATCCGCAGGACATCGCCTCACTCATTCTCTTCGGCAAAGCCACCTACCGCAAAATGATCCAGAACCTGATCTGGGCAACCGGTTACAACGTCATCGCACTGCCGCTAGCGGCCGGTGTACTCTACAAGCAGGGCATCATGGTGTCGCCTGCCGTGGGTGCGGCGCTGATGAGCCTGAGTACTGTGATCGTGGCGATCAATGCGCAACTGCTGCGCCGGCAGATCAAGTAGCAGCAGAAATTAACGTGCTTCGTATAAACAAAGAAAATAGAACCATGAGAAATTCCTTGATCCTCCTCTCTTTTGCACTGCTCTGTGTGAGCGGCTGCCAGCAGCCTGACAATGTGCAGGAAATGCTGCGCGACGAAGAGGAACGCCAGCAGGTATACAGCACCATACTGGGAGATGAGCAGATGCGCAACGAACTGATGGCGCAGATTCGGGACCAGAACATGGGCGCGGGCATGATGCGCGGTGGCATGATGCAGGGCGGTATGGTAGGCGACACGTCCGGCATGGTCAACCTGCACCGCCAGCAGGTGCAGCAGCACATGAAACAGATGATCACCCTGTGCGACTCCGACACGGTTGCCTGCAACGAAATGGCCCGTCTCATGCTGCAGCATCCGGGTATGATGAACAGTATGATGGCGCGCATGCAACAGCGTGGCATGATGGATAGCACCCACATGAACCGGATGCGCCGGGGAATGAACTGATTGCGCCTGTCTGCCATGCCAATATTTTTCAGAACCTCGTGTTGCCTTAGGAAGTAAAACAGGTACTTAGTGCGCCACCTCGCTTACTGTTTATGCAGATACTCTACGCAATCGCAGGTATTGCCCTCATCCTGTTTGTTTTGAAAGACCTGATCACGACCACCCTGTCCTTCCAGGGAGGCGGTCGTTTGACGAATTTTATTGCAGAAAACACCTGGCGTTTGTGTCTGAAACTGGCTGGGAAGGACGGCAAAAGGAAAATGATGGAGCGGATAGGCCACATGCTGCTGATCCTCATCATTACGTCGTGGGTGGCAGGTATGTGGCTGGGTTCTTTTCTACTGCTCCTCTCCGACCCTGCCTCAGTGCTGAACAGCACGACCGATGCAATCACCTCGGCCTCCGAGAAACTCTACTTTGCCGGCTATACCCTGTCCACTATGGGAAATGGCGACTACAAGCCGGGCAGCAGGCTGTGGGATATTGTAGCCAATCTACTGGCCTTTAGCGGACTTGCCTTTATTACCGTTTCCATCACCTACATCATGCCCGTTCTGTCGGCGGTTATCCTGCAGGTGAAACTCAGTGTGTTTCTCAACAGCCTGGGCAACTCGCCCCAGCAGATGCTGCTCAACAGTTGGAACGGGAAGAACTTCGACCGGCTGCTCAAGCACGACGCCGACCTGGCCGATATGATCACACAACACAGCCAGAACCACAAGGCCTACCCCATCATCCACTACTTTCACAGCATTGAACAACGGGAGTCCGTCATCCTCAACCTCACGATATTCGACGAAGCCATCAATTTTCTGAAGTTCGGGGTGCAGGATGAGGCCAGACCTTCTGATGCAGACTTACTTACCATCCGGGGGGCGCAGGATTTCTACCTGCATATACTGGAGCGGCATCATAAAAACGAAGAGCAGGCACCCTATACCTTCCCGGAGATGAATTGGGATGCCCTGATCGAAGCAGGCGTTCCGTTAAAAACAGAACTTTTAAGTGACTTTCACTCCCCGGAAACCTTCAAACAACGGCGCGAGATCCTTACTTATCTTCTGTACCAGGATGGTTGGAGCTGGGCAGACATCTACAGACCTGATCCGGTCTAGGTATAGCGCCAAAAAAATCCGGTAATTTCTTTTGAATCTTCATTAATCAATCGTAATTTTACGATCATAAAACAACTACATGGAACTTACCAAGACAGCACAGTTTACAGACGAAGATATCCTGATCGCCCGCTATGCCAAAGCCTTGGGCCATCCGGCCCGCATTGCCATTCTGCGTGTGCTGTTGGAGCGAAAGGCCTGCATCTGCGGCGACATTGTGGATGAACTGCCACTGTCGCAGTCCACGGTATCGCAGCATCTGAAAGAACTGAAGGAAGTGGGCCTGATTCAGGGTGACATTGATGGCAAGAAGGTATGCTACTGCATCAACGAACAGGTATGGAAACAGGCGCAGGAAACGCTGGGCGAGCTATTCAAACGCTATACCTCTTGCGACAGCAGTTGCTGCTAAAAAAATTTACCAAAATTGATCGTAATTTACCGATATATAAAAACTATAGCAATATGAACAAGGCAGAAGAACTTAAAAAAATAGTGCGTGACAAGTACAGCGAGATCGCGCTACAAAGCAAAGAGCAGAACGAGGCTTCCTGCTGTGGTGCTACCGGCTGCGGCACCGTAGACTACGCCATTTTTGCAGACAATTACACCGAACTGGAAGGCTACAACCCTGATGCAGACCTCGGGCTTGGCTGTGGCGTGCCTACCGAGTTTGCCCAGATCAAAAAAGGCGATACGGTCGTTGACCTGGGCTCTGGCGCCGGCAACGACTGCTTTGTGGCCCGTGCCCTGGCCGGTGAGAGCGGCAAAGTGATTGGAGTAGATATGACTGAGGCAATGATCGCCAAAGCCCGCGAAAATGCCGAAAAGCTGAACTTCAACAACGTGGAGTTCCGCCAAGGTGAGATAGAAGCGCTGCCGATAGCGGCCAACCGTGCCGATGTGGTGATCAGCAACTGCGTACTCAACCTTGTGCCGGACAAGCGACAGGCCTTTGCCGAGACTTTCCGCGTGCTGAAGCCAGGCGGACACTTCAGCATTTCAGATGTAGTGCTGGTGGGCGAGTTGCCAGAGGGCATTGTGCAGGCCAGCGAGATGTACGCCGGTTGCGTGTCAGGTGCGATCCAAAAAGACGAATACCTGCAGATTATCCGTGAAGTGGGCTTTGAAAATATCACTGTGCAGAAAGAGAAAGCCATACAGGTGCCAGACGAGATCCTGCAGGACTACCTGGATGCCGCAGGTATAAAGGCATTCCGGGAAAGCAACACCGGTATCTACAGCATCACGGTATACGGCAGCAAGCCTATCGAAAACCTGGCCTGTACACCGGGTGGAGGTTGTTGCTAAGCTAATTTGATCATATAAACAGACGGGAGTAGCAAAATTTTAAGAAGGCTACTCCCGTTCTTGTTTTCCTATACCTGCTATCAGGGCGCAGCCGACAGCGTGGACACGATCAGGATGATCAGACCGAGTTGAATGCCGGCACCGATGCCCACTCCCGCCAAGGCCTTTCCTCTTTTCTTGCGGGCGGCCTGTTCTTTATACCCTTTCATGTAGTCCTGATCTTCCAGCAAACGGATATCGGAAACATGGTCAGGCTTTACTTTAGGAGGCGTGGCCCCAATAACGAGACTGCCGGCCAACCCGAGCGGGAACATGACCATCGAACTGGCCGCCGAACCCCACATGGCGCCGTTGCCTTTGTAGTACTGCTTCGCATCTTCTTTGCCTAGCGCATACAGCTGGTCCGGCGTCATACCTTGTGCTATACCTGACAGACTATCTAGCTGCTCGAAAACCTCTTTTGTCCCATTCTCAAACTTCACCATAAACACCTCGGCTTTCGGCAGCCGCCGTGTTATACCTTGCAGGGAATCAGGGTGCTGGTAGAGGACTTCGTGCAGCGTTATTTCCAACACGCGCGAAGGAATTTCTTCACAGGTCTTTTTTATGATTGTATCCTGCGACAGCGCCAGGTGCTGCACACTGAAAAACAGTAGAATTAGTATCGCTCTTTTCATGACTATTCAGTTTAAGGATTAGTATTTGCGTGAGTTAAAGCCGAAGAGCACACTGAAGCGCATGCCGTCTGAGGAGGGGGCGATGGCGACGTTCACCGGAAAGTTGACGCCCTGGCTTTGAAAATTAGTGCCCGCTGCCAGTACCAGTCCGGCTCCACCCAGCGATACGTTCGGACCGATGCCAAACTCAAGTCCCTTCGCTCCTCTTATACCTACCAGCGCGCTCAGACTCGGCAGAAATTTTCCCTGTTCTAAGCCACCTATCAGCGGCACAAATTCGAACAGACCGGAAGTGCCGTTTTCGAGCGTGAAAACCCGTGTCTCAAACTGCCAGCCAAACTGGGTCATCAGGGCGCTTACGTTTGTGTCGAAGTCATCTTTGATGTGGTCGCGGTAGTTCTGGCTCAGCACCGTGAATCCCAATCGGGGACCGCCCAGTTTCAGGCTTTGCTGATTGTTTGGTCTGGCATACACCGGTTGCTGCATAGCCGGGCGCGCCTCGTTCATGATAACCTTGGTGCCGTTCTCATACTTGATCATAAAGACGTCCGCTTTCGCAATGGAGATAACGGGTCCCTCCAGGTTGTCGAAGCGCTTATACTTGACTTCCTGCAGGTTGATCTCCAGTACCTTGACTTCCAGCTCGTCGCCGTTTCGTTGGATGAGCACGTCCTGCGCCTGGCCCGCAAAGTAGAAGAGACAGGCAATGATGGTGAGCAATAAATTTTTCATGGTCGATGTGTGTTATGTGTATGTTTATTTCTAGTTTTTGATAGATCAAAATTACAGCACACATACAGGTATAGAAAGCCAACAAAACGACTTTAAGGACTTTTTAATTTTTACTTCATTAGGTATATATTATTAGTATACAATCACTTATATTCACAGTATCAGACTTTCAAAATTTTAAAAATAGCTAAAAGTTTAATAAAGAAGATTGGCTATACCTTCATCTGACAGAATTCAATCTTTTAAACGGTGCGCCTTACTAAAAACCTTTGCTGAAAACACGATGGATGATCTCAAAATAACCCTGGAAACGCTCGGTGAGGAAGACCGTCGGGAGCTTGGCATTTTCATTCAGCGGCAGAAAAAGAAGAAGAGTCGAAAGGATCTGGCGCTATACAAACTCCTGCTGCAGGAAAGGCTCTACACCCCGGAGCAACTGATCGCCCGCCTATACCCTGAGGACCCCAACCCGGTGGCCTACTATGCGCTCCGCAAACGGCTCACCCGCCACCTCACGGACTTCATCATGCTCAAGCGGATGGAGGAAGACAGTACCTCGGCTTCTACGATCATGGGTTTGCTCTCGCTCTCCCGTTACCTGTTCGATGCGCAGGTAGAGCGACTGGCCTGGCACTACCTGCTTAAGGCCGAAAAGATGGCCGCAGCCAACGAACAGTATGACCTGCTCAACTCGATCTACAACCTGCAGATCGAAAAAGCAGAAAGCGCGTTTGCCGGGGACCTGGACGAGATCATTACCAGACGTAATCTGAACAAACTGGCTGCCGACGAAGTAGAGCGGGCAAACATTGCCAGTAGCATCATCAGCCAGCGCCTGCAGGCTGTCAGGCGCCAGGGCAGCGACCTGCACTTTGACCGAATCATCCAGGAGGTGCTCCGCAGTTATAGCCTGACCGAGGCGGTAAGCAAACGTCCGCAATTGCTTTACAAGCTGATGTTCATTGCCCGGAGTGCTGTGCTGGCTCGCAAAGACTTTCTCACTTTTGAGCCTTTCATCATCAGCCAGTACCAGGAGACAGAGCAGAAATACGGCTTCATCAAGGCGCATCAGTATTACAAACTCAGCCTCCTCTACATGATCGCGCACGTGCTGTACCGGAACAAGAAATTTGTGGAGTCTATCCACTACCTGGCGCTCTTGCACAACAGCATGAGTGGCGACGGCAAAAGCCACTTCGCAACGTTTTATCCACGCTACATTTTTTTGATGGTGGCCAACCTGGTCTTTCTGCGCAACAACGCGGAGGCCATTGGGTTGATGGAAAAACTGCTTTACAAAAGCAAAGTACACCTGAGTCAGCGTGACCAGTTAACTGCCCTGTTGGGCCTGAGCTTCAATTACTTTGCGCAGGGCGCTTTTGGCAAAGCGAACCGTGTGCTGCTGGGCATCAAGCGGTCAGACAAATGGCTGGAGCAAACCATGGGGCGAGAGTGGGTGCTGAAGAAGAAAATGGGAGAACTGATTCTGCAGTACGAACTCAGCAATGAAGACCTGGTACTGAACAAGATCCGGGCGTTTGAGCGCACGTTCAAAGACCTGTTGCAGCAACCGGCTTACTACAATGTGAAGCAATACCTACAGCTGATCAAGCATATGGTGGACCAACCAGAGGCAGTTGCCAGTGAGGCCTTTTTTCAGCAGGTCGAACAGAGCTTGGAATTTGAATCGTTTGAGAATACCGACATCCAGGCCATAAGTTTTTATGCCTGGCTCAAAGCCAAAATGCTCCGTCGCCCCTATTATGATGTGCTGCTTGAACTGGCGCAAAGCAGCCTGTAACCTAAGTGCCTCTGTTTGCTCTAACACAAAAAGCTGCGGCTAGCGTATAAGCACGAAAAATCAGACGCCATGACATCAGAAAAATACACCGTCCCGGCCAAGACCCGTATTGGGCATGTGCACTTGAAAGTAGCCGACCTCGAAAGGGCCCTGGCTTTTTACCGCGATTTGCTGGGCTTTGAACTGATGATGATGTATGGCCCGGATGCGGCCTTTATTTCGGCGGGTGGCTATCACCATCACATCGGGCTGAACACTTGGTATAGCAAAGGAGGCACGCCGCCTCCGGCACGCAGCACCGGTCTTTTTCATACCGCCATCCTCTACCCTACCCGCAAAGATTTGGCTGCTATCCTGAAGCGAATCCGGGAGACTGGCTACCGCCTCGACGGAGCATCCGATCACGGCGTTTCGGAAGCGCTATACCTATCGGACCCCGATGGCAATGGCGTTGAGCTGTACTGGGATCGGCCGCAGGAAAACTGGCCACGCGACGAAGAGGGCAAGATCACCATGTACACCCAGCCACTTGATTTGCAAGATTTGCTCAGTGAATTAGAAAAATAAGCTTTCCTGACGAAGGAATCTATACCTTCAATACCAAGGTACGACACAGCAGCAGATCCCATAAAATAAGTATACTTTTGACAGTTAGTTCATTGTCGGGTAGTCCGGCATAAAACCAAAACCAACTCCATGCCCCACATCACCATTATTTCTTCGAGTGTGCGCACTGGCCGCAAGAGTCACCGCGTAGCACTATACCTGCAAAAGTACCTCGAAGCGCACCAATTGGCCACAACCGAGATCGTGGATCTGAAGGCCTATGACTTTCCGTTGTTTCATGAGCGCTACAGTCGGCTGGAGGAGTCCACGCCTGCCATGCAGGACTTCCGGGAAAAGATTGTGAAAGCAGATGGTGTCATCATTGTGACACCGGAGTATAACGGCGGCTATCCGGCCAGTCTCAAAAACGTGGTGGACCTGCTCTACGACGAATGGCACCGCAAGCCGGTGGCCATTTCAACGGTTTCAGGAGGAGCCTTTGGTGGTACGCAGGTCATCACGTCGCTGCAGTTCTCGCTCTGGAAAATGCGCGCCTGGACCGTGCCCGCCATGTTTCCCGTACCCAAAGTGCAGGACAATTACGACGAAGAAGGCAACGCCGCTGACAAAGAAGCCACTGACAAACGAGCCGACCACTTCCTACAGGAACTGCTCTGGTGCGTGAAGGCTAAGGCGAAAATGGACGAATCAACTGACAAGCCCTAATACCCGGTGCTAAATACTTATGCCATCTGCTGTCATTCCGACCAACGGGAGAAATCTGAGGTACACCCATCAGGGAAACAGGTTCTTCCTTTCGTCGGAATGACAGAAGAGGTTCTGATTATCAACTAGAACCGCATAAGGACTCCCCTGCTATACCTGTAGCTGAGCACAGGTATAGGTTAAGCCTTAGCCTTCCAGTTCTACATAATCGGTGCTTCGCGGCAGCTCCATGAAATGCTGCGCCAGTTCCTCTGGCAGTGCCGCCAGCTTTCTTTTCAAAACATCAATCCAGGCACCTTCTACTTTAATCACGGCCGCCTTTACACCGTTGGCTTTGTAGAGTTCGTGCCGCAGTGCCCAGCGCGAACCGTCTTTGCGCCCTGCAGTCAGTTCTGTCAGGATGGTGATCTCCTCGTTTATGCCAATCTCCCGCAGATAAGTAGTTTCTTCCTTAAACAAGATCGGGCCGATGTGCAGGCGCTGGAAAGTTTTGAGATCCAGCCCGAGTTCGTCAAGCGCTCCGATACGGGCCTGGGCCGCAAAATCAGCATAGGCAGAATGGCGCATGTGCATGTTCGCATCCAGGTGCGACCACATTACTTTTCCGGTGTAGGTATGGGGCATGTTTTATTGGGTCAGTATGATAAAGATAATAGGATCGCAAAGTTAAGCCTTGCAGGTATAACATAGGTTGTTTTTTTACTAAAATCCTGTTGTAATAGTGTTTCAACAGGTATATAATTGTACTTTAATCTTTACATTTACAGCACCATACGATTTTCCACTTTTGCCTATGAGAACAACTTTACTCACTGTTTTAATCTTACTTTTTGCCGTTGTGAGTTCTGCGCCAACTTTAGCGCAGCTTGCAAACCCGAACCTACCAGGATTTAACCTGGATAAACGCATCGGGGTCCAGATCAGTATGCCCCGTGATGTAGCCGTCGACTCTGAAGGAAGCATTTACTACTCCAATTTTTACATCAAAAAATTCAGCCAGGCAGGTCACCTGGATGAAGACTTTATGCCAGAAGGGTTAAATGATGAAAACTATGGCACGTTCAGTATGACCTTTGATGCTGAAGACAATCTCTATGTAGTGAGCTATACCTATGCCAAGATAGCCAAGTTTCACAAAGATGGCTCTCTCTTATTCGAGCTTGGCGGGTATGGCTCCGGGCCCGGAGAGTTTATCAATCCGGAAGAAATCGCAGTTAACTCCAAGGGAGAAATCTATGTAGTAGATACTGGTAACCGTCGTATCCAGCGCTTCGACAAGGACTTCGATTTGCTTCAGACTATTATGATTTACAACGATCTGGATACGCTCAAGCAGGAAGCAGAATACCCTTATAGTATTGCCTTCGACAAAGATGATAATCTTTATGCCCTTTATCAGTTTAATTTTGAAGGTGCGAAAGTGGTGAAGTTTAATGCTGTAGGAGAAAAAATAGCAGAGTTCGGCAACAACGGACCAGCTCAAAACAGGATAAACTCCGCATCACACATAGCCGTGGATCAACGCACTGGCCAAGTATATGTGACAGAAACAAGCTACGGTAGCATTTATGTATTTGATACCTCTGGCAATTACCAGCAAAGAATCTACCATCAATCCGGTGAAGGGCGCCTTTGGGGTACTATCATCGGCATCACACTCGACAGTGAGGGCAATCTCATCGTGTCGGATAGAAGGCATAATGGCAGTAGCAAAATCATCCAATATAATAAAGCTGGAGATGTACTTCAGGTATGGGGTGGCAGGTGGCACACCAAAGACCTGGCACTGGATGAACAGGGCTTTGTTTACCAACTTGATGCAACAGGCGCGATCAATAAGTTTAATTCTGATGGAGAAGTTGTACTGCAGTTTGGTCGATCAGGTAACTCTACCATGACGGCACCACAAGCCATCACCATCGACTACTGGGGTAACATCTACGCCATGACCAGCTTTGGGACCTACAGCGCATCCGCTATCTTCAAATTTGATCCAGGCGGAAATTTGTTGGAGACATTTACAGATTTTGGGACTGGTACAAATCACAACTTCTTCACTGACCTCGCTGTAGATGCCAGTGGTAACATTTACCTGTCGGATTACACCGATAACGTCATCAGAAAACTCAACTCAAGTGGTCAGTTATTATATGTTACGGATGGTGCAGGCGAAACACGCGACCGGATAGTGAAACCTACCTCACTTGTCGTTGATGTGCTTGGACAGCTCTATGTACTTGATCACAATGGTGGCCGGGTGCAGAAGTTTGATCCGCAAGGAAAGTTCATTTGGTCACATGCCTGGAATAGCACCAATATAGAATGGCACTACCAGAACTCCCAGAGTAGTATAGCAGTCGACGGAAAAGGTTATCTTTACTACAGCTCCAATATCCAACCTTACCGGTTCTTTATACTTGACCAACAAGCGAATCTGGTGCATGAAGAGCATGATTTGGTTGTACTGAATATAGCCGTTGACCGGAAGGCCTCTAGACTGGTTTGGAACGATTATAAATCAGAAGCCTACGCTTCATTTCGGGCAACAAACTATCAGGAACCACAGGCACTTATCAGTGGCCGCGCCTTTACCGATAACAACCAGAACTGCACGTTTGAGGAAGAAGATCAACCTTTTCCTGCTGTTGTCATAGAAGCCACTCCCGGACCATTCTATACCTTGACCGGACCGGACGGTCGTTATACCCTTCCTGTCGATCCAGGTACTTATACTGTGCGCAGTATTGCGCCCGATCTTACCGGCAAACTTATTGTGAGTGATTGCCCCCCTCAGCAGGTTGCACTTACCGGCAAAACCAGGCAGGCAGATAACATTAACTTTGGCTTTAGGGCAAACGATTATCCATACCTTCGCGTGAGCGTCTCTTCAACCCGCCGTCGCCGTTGCTTCGAGAGTACAACAACCCTGAGCTATTCCAACATTGGATATGCCACTGCCCCTGACGCCAAGGTATACCTGCAACTACCCCCTAAAGTAGCCTTGACCTGGGCCGAAAAGCCTTATACTTTACTGCCGGACGGCACCTACGAATTTTCTATCGGCGACTTGCCAGCCGGCCAAAACGGTACTATCACCATCCAGGACCTAGTACTTTGCGGCGACGAATCGGTGCGGGGCCTCACCGTCTGCACCCGCGCCTGGATCACGCCCTCCAACTACAAGCCAGTGGAGCCGACACCGACCGTTTCCATCACCGGCCGCTGCAAAGCCGAGACAGGTATGATCCGCTTCGTGGTGCGTAATACCGGAACTGCTGACATGGATGCACCGCAACTATTCCGCAAGTATGCCGACGGCCTGCTGGCTTCGCAGGAGCAGTTCCGACTGGCCGCCGGTGACAGCCTCGTACTCTGGGTACCCTCGCTGGGCTATACCTGGCGCCTGGAGGCTGACCAGCCCGCCGGCAACGGCGACAACACGGCTGTTAGCGTCACCATCGAGGGTTGTCCGGGCGAAGAGAGCAGCTCTGTGAGCACCGGGCAGGTGAACCTGCTGCCAACCGACGACGAGGAGGCCGAGAAGTCGGAGGAATGCATGCTGATCACCGATTCCTATGACCCGAACGACAAGCTGGTGACACCAGTAGGCCGCACAGAAGAGCACTACACCCCAACCAACACTGCACTCAAGTACAAAATACGCTTCCAGAACACAGGCACCGATGTGGCCTACCGCATCGTGGTGGTCGACACCCTCTCCGAACACCTGGATTTGAGCACACTGCAGCTGGGGGCCACCTCCCACCCGGGCCGTATGGAGGTAAGTGGCAAAGGCCAACCCGTCCTCACCTGGACTTTCGATAACATCATGCTGCCTGACTCTACCGCTGATGAACCTGGCAGTCACGGTTTTATCCAGTTCAGCATTAAGCCAAAAGCCGACCTGCCGGAGAAGACGCTGGTGGAGAACTTTGCTGACATCTTCTTCGATTTCAACTCCCCGATCCGCACCAACGTCACCCAAAACCGCATCTACGACATGCCACCGGTGATCAACGAAAGCGTGCGGTTGAACCTGGAGGATGTGCTGGCCACACCAGGTATAGCGGGTTTTTCCCCGGCCGCTGGCAAGCAGGGAGCCGAGATCATCATCACCGGACAGCGCTTTGCCTCAAAGCCAGCTGACAATAAGGTATACCTGAATGGTAAGCCAGCAACGGTTGTCAGCGCCTCGGCCACAGAGTTGAAAGTGATCGTTCCAACAGGCGCCTTCACTGACAAAATCAAGGTCATTACCCCTGACGGTGGTGTGACCTCCACAGATAAATTCCAGGTATACCAGCCGCCGCTGCTGAGCTCCTTTAGCCCAATTGAAGGTATGGTGGGCCAAACAGTAACGCTTATGGGCGAGCACCTGCAGACCGATCTGATCGAAAGCATCAAACTACGCGGGCTGAACTGCGAGATCCTGAGCAGCAACGGTAACACGGTGACGGTGCGTGTGCCGGCAAAAGCTACGACTGGTAATTTCCAGATCAAGACAAAAGGCGGCGAGGCTGTGAGCAGCTCTGCCTTTACCGTGTGGTACGCCCCGGTTATCACGGGCCAGAGCAAGCAGACCGACATTGTGGGCGCGAGCATCACCATCACCGGTGAGAATTTTGCCATAGACAAATCACGCAACCATGTATATTTCGGTAAAGCACAGGCTGAGGTGTTGGAGGCTAGTCCGCAACAGCTCGTAGTGCGTGTGCCAGAGCAGGCCGAGACCGGCTTGATCTCCGTGGAAACACCCGGCGGAAAGGCAACTACTGCCACTAACTTTGAAGTCATTCCGGGTCCGAGATTCACCGCCATGCAACCAACCTCGGAAACAGTGGGCACTGTGGTCGAGATCACAGGTGAGCATTTCGGCATCATGGGCCTGCAGGACAAAATTGTATTCAATGGGCAGGAAGCCCTGGTGCTTGAAAGTTCTGGCAACAGGTATAAAGTGCGCGTGCCGCGGGGGGCAAGCACCGGCAAAGTGACCATCACCGGTTTCGGTGGACAAGCTCAGAGTAACTCCAATTTTGTGATAGAGGAGCTAGCGCCAGCTGAGTCGATCACCGTCTACCCGAACCCCAACAACGGAACTTTCACTGTGAGTCTCCGCTATGCCGATTTTGATGTACAACTGATCGAAGTATATGACGCCCCTGGCCAGCGACTGCACCAGACGCACATCGCCGGGCCAAGACCGGAAGTCGTGGAGATCAGTTTGCCGGCTACTAAAGCTGGCCTATACTTCCTGCAAATTCAGACGGAACGAGGGATGATCACCAAAAAGCTGACGGTACTGTAAGAACCTAGTTCATGTAAGGTTAATGCAGTACCGTCAGCCTGGTTTACAAACTAAGCAGCTTCGCGCGTTTCGTCTTCTAACGATTGGATAGCGTCGTAGAGTGCCGGGCTGGCATCGCGCAGCTTTTCTATGACATTGGCCAGGTCAAAGAACTTTTCGGGGTCGACTGTGGAGCTGTTTGCAAAAGCTTTTAGAAGCGTGTGAAGGATTTGGGTATAATTTTCTTCAAATTCGTCTGGGTTCATAGGTAAAGTGGCTAAAAGTTTTCATTATCAAAAAGATACAAATTATACCTTAAAATAATTCGATTTTTAGCAAAAAAAAAGCGCCGTGCAAAAATGCATGGCGCTTTTCTATTTCATCAGGTATAGCAACTAGAGCTTCTTCAATCCCTTTTGCTCCTGCTTGCTTCCCTCCTTCACACTTATAGCCACACCGCCGCCCGGGGCTAGTTGCTGCTTCAGTACGCTCTTTGAGTTTACAAGCACCTTACGGATCACGTATTTCTGCGGATTCTTGTTCCAACTGGCGTCTTTGGCATCGGCATAAATGGTGGCGATGTAGGTCTTGCCTTTTGGCAGGTAGTTGAAACGGATGTTGGCCGTACGGGTGTTCTCGTCGGTGATTCCGCCGATGTACCACTCGTTCTTGCCTTTGGCTTTACGACCAATCGTCACGTAATCACCAGGCTCTGCTTCGAGCACCCAGGTATCATCCCAGTCCACGGCTACGTCTTTGATAAACTGGAATGCATCCGGGAAGCGGGTATAATTGTCCGGAATGTCAGCGGCCATTTGTAGCGGGCTGTACATGGTCACGTAGTAGGCTAGCTGTTTCACCAACGTCGTATTCACGCGCTGCTCACCGCCATGGTAGTAGGACAGGTCCGTCTGGAAAATACCCGGCGTGTAGTCCATCGGTCCACCCATCAGGCGGGTGAAAGGCAGGATCGTGGCATGGTCCGGGGCGAGGCCGCCCATTGCTTCAAACTCAGTCCCGCGGGCCGACTCCTGCGCCAGCCAGTTCGGGAAAGTACGGTGCAAGCCGGTCGGGCGAACCGCTTCGTGGCTGTTGATCATGATCTTATACTTGGCCGCTGTGCGCGCAACGTGGTTATAGTGGTTCACCATCCACTGCCCGTCGTGGTGCTCGCCACGCGGGATGATCTTACCCACATAGCCGGTCTTGACAGAGTTGTAGCCATTGTCTTTCATGAACTGGAAAGCATCCTGCAGGCGGCGCTCGTAGTTCGTGGCGGAGGAAGACGTTTCGTGGTGCATCATCACGCGCACGCCCTTTGACTCCGCGTACTTCTGTACCTCCTTCACATCAAAGTCCGGGTAGGCTGTCACGAAATCGAATACCTCCTCTTTCCAGTTACCGAACCAGTCTTCCCAGCCAATGTTCCAGCCCTCGATCAGCACGGCGTCAAAACCATGCTCGGCAGCAAAGTCAATGTGCTTTTTAGCGTTCTCGGTGGTGGCGCCGTGGCGTCCGTTTGGCGTCAGTTTCGTGAAGTCGTCGGTCAGTTTTACATTCGTCTCCTTGCCATAAGCCCAGGTGCTCTTGCCAGCCACAAAGTACTCCCACCAGATGCCGATGTACTTCACCGGCTTGATCCACGACACGTCTTCGTATTCGGTCGGCTCGTTCAGGTTCAGGATCAGCTTCGAGGCGAGGATGTCGGTGGCCTTGTCGCTCACCACGATTGTTCTCCAGGGTGTATGCGTCTCCGTCTGCATATAGCCCTTGTTGCCCACTGCATCCGGCACCAGGTGCGAACTGAATTTAAAAGTCTTTGGATCCACGTTCAGTTGCATAGCAGGGTAGTTGAGCAAAGCCGCTTCGTGAATGTTGATGTATAGTCCGTCTGAGGATTTCATCATGGAAGGCGTCTGCACCGCCAGTGTTTTGATCGGGAACTGGGCATGCACATCGATAGTCGCCTTCTTCATCAGGCCCGGGATTTGAGAGATCTGCGAGGTGGTATAAGCATACTCGTTGGTGTCGTAGTCGCCCGGAATCCAGAAGATCTTGTGATCACCAGTCAGATTGAATTCGGTGTGTTCTTCTTTGATGATGAAGTACTTGAGATCATCCTGCTGCGGGAATTCGTAGCGAAAGCCCAATCCGTCGTTGAACAGGCGGAAGCGAATCTGGATATGGCGGTCCTTGTGCTCTTTTTGGTTGAGCGTCACCAACAACTCGTTGTAGTTGTTGCGAATCGTTTTCTGCTCGCCCCAAACCGGCTCCCAGGTATCGTTCACACTGTTCTGCTCGGTTTTGGCTACAGAGAAACCGTTCATCATCGAGGGTACGTCCTTCATCTCGAAGCCCATCCTGCTCTGCTTGATTACCGGCTTCTTTTTATAGGTGAGTTGGTAGGTGGGTACCCCGCTGGCGGCCAGTTCAAAGGTCATCGACAGGTTTTTGTCCGGGGATGTGATAGTCTGCGCCTGCACCAGCACGGTGATCAGGAACAGGAAAAGGAAAAGAGAAAGCCGCTGCGCGATGCGGCCGGTCAGGTTAGCGTTTTGATGCATAGTTTATAGATGTGAATTGTGAAGGACCGCTGATTGTACTCTATCAATCCCCCACAGGTTTTAAATATCTGTCTGCAAATTACATTAAAAATCGCTTTCCCCCGAACTGGCTTTCCAACACCTTCCACCTTCAGGTCGTATACCTGTTTCGAACCTCTTACCTATTCCCATGGAAATCATTCACGACGAAGAAGACACCCGTTTTTATGTCACGCTCGATGGTGGCGAGGCCGAACTCACTTACTCTATTACCAATCAGGGACAAATGGACTTTGACCATACCTATGTGCCAGAGCAACACCGGGGTCAGGGAATAGCCGACAGACTAGTAAAAGAAGGGCTGGATCACGCCCGTGCATGCAAATGCCAGATTGTACCCTCCTGCCCAGTTGTGGAAGCCTACGTGAAGCGCCATAAAGAATACGACGACATTGTGAATTGGGACTAGCTTATACCTGCCGCTCCTTTTTTTGAGGGCGGAACAATAACCAGATGAACAAGCCAACTGGCCAGACCATGAGCAAAACCATCAGGGCCACCAACCAGGGAGACTTACCCCGTCGCCGGGCATCGTTGTAAGACCAGATCACACTACACACGGCAAACACAAGCATAACAAGCCCACTGATAATCATGATGATACCAAAGCTTCAGTATAGTGAATCTACTGCCTACATCAGTATATAGCTAAAGTTATACTTTATACACATATCTGGCAAACGATGGTTACTAACCAGTGAACATCAGAACAAAATATTACAAATAGGAGTTAAAATTACAAAGTATAAGATCCATTTTGATGAGATCGGCTCTTTTGTTGCCTTAATGTTCAGTTATATGGTTGTATAAACCGTACTACCAGGGGCCTTACATATTTGTTTGTGAAGTTTTAGAAATCAGAAATCTCATCTTTATGAAGTTTATATCGCTTTGCGCTTTCATTCTCTCAATATTTCTTTATTCGGCTTGTGAAAGAGAAGATAACGAAATAGTAGTACAGCCTCAGGTTAAAAACCGAATACCGGTTGCCTCTATAATGCCGGTCATCATAACAGAAGAAGTTAAATATGACACGGATGATCCTGCCATTTGGGTAGACAGAGGTTCCCCCGAAAACAGTCTAATTATTGGCACAGACAAACATGAAAAAGGAGCCCTTTATGTATTCGACCTGGCTGGGAACATCATAGAAGATAAAGTTGTGGATGGCCTGAAACGTCCTAACAATGTAGATATTGAGTACAACTTTCTAATTGATGGGGATTCCATCGATATTGCTGTTGTAAGCGAGCGTCTCACACACAAACTCCGCATTTTTAAAATGCCAGACATGGAGCCAATAGACCAGGGTGGTATTTCCATTTTTGAAGGTGAATCAAAAGATGGGTACCGTGAAGTGATGGGCATTTCTCTCTACAAAAATCCTGTATCCGGAAAGATCTATGCTATAGCAGGTCGTAAAGATGGTCCGACCAATGGGACTTACCTATGGCAGTATTTACTGGAAGATGATGGCGAAGGAGGAGTAAAGGCTACACTGGTTCGTAAATTTGGGGACTACAGCGGTGCACAGGAAATTGAATCGATTGCAGTAGATGACAAGTTGGGATACGTGTATTACTCTGATGAGAGAGTGGGCGTTCGAAAGTACTATGCCGACCCAGAAAACGGCAACTCAGAACTTGCCTTATTTGCTACTAATGACTTTAAAAAAGATCAGGAAGGCATATCCATTTACGAAGTTTCCGACAGTACCGGCTATATACTGGTTTCAGATCAGCAAAATAACAGATTTCAGATATTTACCCGTGAAGGCACTAACAATATGCCCCATCAGCACGAGCTGGTCAAGACTATTAATACCGAGACTTTGGAAAGTGATGGCTCAGAAGTCACCAGTATCGGGTTGAATGATCAGTTCAGAAAAGGTTTGTTTGTGGCGATGTCAAGTAATAAAACTTTCCATTACTACACTTGGGAAGATATTGCCGGAAATGACCTCAACTCAGCTGAGAAGTAAATCCCCTCCCACTTTCTCCCGTACATTAAGCCATTTAGTTTTTATCAAAGCTGCAGTTAGCGGCTATTGAACAAATCGCTTAATGACCGGACTATGAAATACATGCAGCAAAAGCACCTGTGGTGGCAGGAAGGAGTTATTTACCAGATCTATCCACGTTCATACCAGGACAGCAACGGCGACGGCGTGGGCGACTTACAGGGCATCATCCAACGGCTCGACCATATCAAGTCACTGGGTATCAAAGCTATCTGGATCTCCCCGATCTTCTCCTCTCCCATGGCCGATTTTGGCTACGACATTTCTGATTACTGTGGCATACACCCGCTGTTCGGCACCATGGATGATTTTGATGAACTCCTGGAGGCCGTGCATGGCCGGGACATGAAACTGATCCTGGACCTGGTGCCCAACCATACCTCTGATGAGCACCCATGGTTCAAAGAGTCGCGCTCTTCTAAAGCGAATCCAAAACGCGACTGGTATATCTGGAAAGACGCCAATGAAGACGGCTCCGAGCCAAACAACTGGCTCAGCGTGTTTGGCGGCAGCGCCTGGGAATGGGACGAGCACACCGGGCAGTACTATTACCACGCTTTTTTGAAAGAACAGCCTGATCTGAACTGGCGCAACCCGGAGGTGCAGGAGGCCATGCTGAATGTGATGCGCTTCTGGCTCGACAAAGGCGTGGACGGTTTCAGGGTGGACGTGATGTGGCACATGATCAAAGACGACCAGCTGCGCGATAACCCGGTGAACCCTAATTACAAAGCGCATCAGGCAACCTATGAAAAACTGATCCCGGCTTACTCCACTGACCAGCCTGAGGTACACGATATCGTGCACAAGATGCGCAAAGTGCTCGACAGTTACGACGAACGCATGATGATCGGTGAAATATACCTGCCCATTCACAAACTGATGACCTACTACGGAACTGACAAGAACGGAGCGCACCTGCCTTTTAACTTCCTGCTACTCTCCATCGACTGGGATGCTACGGAAATCTCTTCAAACATCAACCAATACGAAGGCGCTCTGCCTGATGGCGGCTGGCCGAACTGGGTACTGGGTAATCACGACCAACCCCGTATCACGAGCCGGGTAGGTAAGGCTCAAGCCCGTGTGGCGGCCTTGCTATTGCTGACATTGCGCGGAACTCCTACCATCTACTATGGGGATGAGATCGGGATGCGGGACGTACCTATACCTCCAGACGAAATTCAGGATCCACAAGGGCTCAATATGCCCGGCCTTGACCTGAGTCGCGACCCGCAGCGCACCCCCATGCAGTGGGACAACAGCGAAAACGCCGGTTTCAGTAACAGCAAGCCCTGGCTGCGCCTGCCTGAAGACTACCGCCGTGTGAACGTGAAGGCGCAGCTGGAAGATGAGTTCTCGATCTACGCTCTTTACAAGCGCCTGATCAAACTGCGCCAGGATGAGCCCGCCCTGCACATCGGGGACTACCGGCCAGTGGTAGCCAGCGGACCGCTTCTAGCCTACCTCCGCTATACCTCGGATGAGCGATTCCTGATTCTGCTTAACCTGAGCCACAAACCTTGCCATTTCGCGCCGGAGCATTTCAACTTCGAAGGTACCATCGAGATCGACACATTGCCGGAGCGGGAAGGCGGAACAGTCAGCAAGCACGTCAGTCTGAGCGGCGATGAAGGGATGGTCATCCGGCTAAAACAATCCTAAACAAGGTATAGCGACCTTGTTGCGTTAACAGCAGGCATGACAACATAGCCTTGAATTAAGACAATGTCCGATAAAACAAAAAGGCATCCGCGAAGTAGCGGATGCCTTTTTGTTTGGTTTAAGCTGATGTGCAGGAGTTACAATCGAACAGCTAATGACTACGTTTGTGATGAATCAAGTTTCTTCAGACATGCTTGCAGGTCCACTCCTTTACCCAGCACGCCACTGAAAATATCACCCAGCTGGCGTATTCTATCCGGCATGTTCAAAATAGTAAAATCAGTTGGCCTCAGCCCGGGCTTTACCTCCTCCCAGCGCAGTGGAGCCGAAACCGGAGCGCCTGCCCTTGGCCTGGCGCTGTAAGGGGCAGCTACCGTTTGTGCAATAGCATTCTGCAGAAAATCCAGGTATATTTTCCCTTTGCGTGACTTCGGGTTACGCTCCAGACTGGTCAGGGTGGGCAGCTGCTCGTGCACCATCCGGGCCACCACATGTGCGAACTGTTTGGCTTGCTCAAAGGTATACCTGGCTCCCAGCGGCACGTAGATATGCATGCCTGTGGCTCCCGATGTTTTAACAAAGGAGGCGGCCCCGGCCTTATCCAGCACCTCTTTAGTTACCAGGGCGGTTTCCACTACTTCATCGTAGGGGTTTTCATCCGGGTCTAGGTCAATGACCAGGTAATCCGGGTTCTCCAGGTGGGCCAGCCGCGAGTTCCAGGGATTTAGCTGAATACAGCCCAGGTTATTCATATAGGCCAGCGTCGCCTTGTTATCGGACACCAGGTAATCGACATCTTTTCCCGTAGACTCTGCATGCAGTGCCACAGTGCGCACCCAGTCGGGCGTATGGTCGATGTCTTTCTGGTAAAAGCCCGGCTTTTCGGCCCCGTTCGGATGCCGCAACAGCGACTGCGGCCGGTCTTGCAGGTATGGCAGCAGCACGTCGGCTATACCTTGGTAATAGGCTATCAGATCTCCTTTTGTAATGCCCTCCGCTGGCCAGTAAAATTTATCGAGGTTGCTGAAAGAAACGGTCTGCCCCGCAATTTCTATCTCGTCCCTGCTATCGTCTTTGCTACTCTTTTCAGGTGAGGATTCAGGTACTCGCTTGGCTGAGGTGATATTTTTTTCAGTAGCCTTTTTAGCCGGTTTGGCTGGTTTGGTCACAGTAATATTACCCAGATGTTCCTCACTGTCATAGTCTTCTGTCACCGCCGCATCATCTTTCTTCTTCACCAAAAGCCAGGCTCCTTTCTGCCGCCCTTTCATTTTAATGAGACTAAACTCACCCCGCAGTTTTTTCCCTTCCAGCACAAATTTGATACTGCCCTCTTGCAAACCACGCAAAAGATACTCCTCCTCTTTTTCAGGTTCATCGGTTTCGGCGGCATGGTAGGTGCCTTCGTCCCAGATGGCCACACGGCCGGCGCCGTAGTTTCCTTCCGGTATTGTACCCTCAAAGGTGCGGTAAGAAAATGGATGGTCTTCCACTTCCATGGCCAGGCGCTTGTCGGCCGGATTGAGCGAGGGTCCTTTGGGAACAGCCCAGCTTTTCAGGACGCCTTCCATTTCCAGTCTGAAGTCGTAATGCAGGGTGGAAGCTTCGTGTCGCTGCACGACGAAGCGCAGTTTTCCTTTATGTTGTTGCTCCTTCCCAGCGGGCTCCGGCGTCTCACCGAAGTTCCGCTTCTGGTTATATTTCTCGAGACTCATAGCTGATCAGGAAATTTGTATTGAAACCATAGTAGCACCTCCTTCTCCTTCACTGACATCCAGGCGCTGGTAGTGCGCACAGGTATGGCCGCACTTATCGGGCAGATCAAAGTCTAGCCTGCGGGCAGCGGTGTCATCGTGTATTTTCATCAACCCGTAGCCAGGCGACTCTTTCCAAATTGTTTTCATCGTTTTATGAATAAAGACAAACATAAGGGTGCTCTATTTGCCTAAAACGTAAAGGCGTGGCATTCGTTTATGGCAACAAAAACCGTATAATCAGGCTTTACCAAAAGCCAACTGACCACTTCAAAACGCTTATGATCAATGAGATAAGTTTAATCATAACACGCGACCTGGATAAACTATATAAAGAGATCCAGGCATTTGAGCAGGAGGAAAATCTTTGGAAAGTAACAGGCCATGTAACTAATCCTGCCGGAAACCTCTGTCTGCACCTTGTTGGTAACCTTAATACCTATATTGGAGCTATACTGGGCCAGAGTGGCTATATGCGAAACAGGGATGCAGAATTCAGCCTTCGGAACATACCCAAAAAAGAATTGCTGGAACAAATCACCAAAGTGAAGCATACCGTTGCCCGAACGCTGGCGCACCTCACTCCAGATCAGCTGCAAAAATCCTATCCAGAGCAGGTGCTCGGCTACGAAATGACTGTCAGTTTTTTCCTGCTACACCTCTGCGGTCATTTAAACTATCATTTGGGCCAGATCAACTATCTGCGGCGCATGCTGGAATAAAGTTGAATCAGGGTTTTAAAATAATAGTAAATTTTTAGTTCTGTAAATTATGAACTAATGAAACCAACTATTACCTTTGTGACGTTTAATCTGTATAAGAGAAAGCAAAAGACATGACATTGAACAACGAACAAAGGCAACTGATTGAAGAATTTGGCATTTATCAGGAGAACAACGGCTTTCAGCCGGCTGTGGCTCGTGTGATGGGCTTACTGCTTGTATCAAATAAGGCGGAGCTTACTTTCGAAGAAATCAGTGAGGCATTGAATATAAGTAAAAGTGCCACCAGCAACGCGCTTAATATGCTGCTTAACACAGGTCACATCGAGTACACGACCTTTTCTGGCGACCGCAAGCGCTATTTCCGCATCAAGTCCTCTAATTGGCGCGAACTCTTTGAAAAGAAGATGGAGGACCTGAGCTATCTCAACGGACTGTTGAAACGTGTACTGGAAGTGAGAAAACGGGAGCTTCCTATTTACGATGCCAAGCTAAACGACTTCATCAGCTTTCTGGATTATATGAAAGACAGAATGCCTTCCCTGATTGATGAGTGGGAAAAATCCCGAAAATAATTTTTTTATTCTTTTAGTTCATTTTATCCTGAACTTACTAGTTACATCTAAACACAATAAACCAACAACGTGAAAATCAAATATTTAGTAGTCGGATTGGCCATGCTTTTCGTGAAGCCGGTAGCGGCGCAGGAGAAGCCCGATGTGCGGACGCTGAGTCTGCAGGAGGCCATTACGTATGCGCTGGAGCATAACGAAGACATGCAAAAGGCTTCGTATGACCAACTGAGCGCCAAATACATGGTAAAAGAGGCCAAGAGCAATGGCTTGCCGCAGGTAAATGGCTTCGGTAATTTTAATATGTATCCGGCCATCCCGGTGCAGGTAATCCCGAACGTGTTTGAGGGCAAGCCAGACGAGATGATCCCGGTGCAGTTCGGTACCAAATACAATGCCTCAGCAGGTATACAGCTGTCGCAATTGCTGTTCAACCAGTCTTATTTTGTAGGACTTAAGGCAGCCAAAAGCAGCGAGGACCTCTACCGCCTGCGCAAAGTCATGACCGAAGAAGAAGTGATGTACAACGTGAGTTCTTCTTATTTCCAGATTTTGCAAACAAAAGAGCAGTTCGAGATCATCAACGCCAACCTGGCCCGACTGGACCAATTAGGCAAGATCCTGCAGTTGCAATACGAAAACGACCTGGCCCGCAAAGTGGATGTGAACCGCATCAAGGTAAACAAAACCAACCTCGAGACGCAGCTACAGACGCTGACCAGCGCGCTTGACCAGCAGATGAATGTTCTGAAGTTCTTTATGGGTATGCCGCTAGAAGAAGGTATAGCTCTGACAGACGCTACCATTACACTCGATACAGGTGCTGCAGCATTTAACAGCAGCAAAGACCTGGTGCAGGGTCAAACGCAACTGGAGTTACTCAACAAGCAGACCGAACTGACAGATTTGCAAATGCAGAACATCAAGTCCGGTTACTACCCTACCCTGTCTGCTACCGGAACGCTCCAGTACAATGCCATGCGCAAAGAGTTTAACTTCTTTGACTCTAGTCAGCCCTGGTTTAGCACTGGTATCGTCGGTTTGCAGCTTAACATCCCGATCTTTGATGGCTTGAAAAAGCATTCCCAGATCAAGCAGACCGAATATACGCTGAAGTCGCTGGAGGCGGATCGCCAGAAACTGACCAAGAACCTGGAAGTGGCACTTGAGAACTCCATCAGCCAGCTGCAGAACAGCTCGTCGTCCATAGCGGCGCAGGAGCAGAATGTAGCCCTGGCCCAGGAGGTATACGACACCACTAATGACCTGTACAAAGAAGGCATCTCTCCGCTGACTGACCTACTGGAAGCTGAAGTGAGTCTGCGCGAAGCCAAAACAAATCTCAACAACGAAATGCTGAAGTACCAGCTGGCCCAACTTGGCTACCTGAAAGCTACCGGCGACCTAAACACATTAATTAAATAAGCATCACAAAGAACAAAATGAAAAAGCTGATTTATATCGTAGTCGTAATCGTGATTTTGGGCGCTATAGGCTTTAAGCTGATGAGCAACAAAGAGCAAATGGCTGCCAATGCCGCCGTTGCCTCCATCAAAAGCGATGCTATACCTGTCACCATTACCGAAGTAGCTTCCTCCAAACTCGACAAGTCTTTTACAGCGCAAGGCAACTTTGCTCCGATCCAGAGCCTGACATTACTATCTGAAACGCAGGGCCAGATCAAAAGCGTGCTCAAGCGAAAAGGCGATAAAGTAAAAGCGGGCGAACTGCTGGTGCAAGTCGAAAGCAACACTATGGCTGCCGACCTTGCTACAGCCCAAACCAATGCTGAAAAAGCCAAGCGTGACCTCGAGCGTTTCGAGAACCTGGCTGCAGGAGATGCCATCACCAAGCGTCAGCTGGAAGATGCCCGCCTGAATGCAAAAGCTACGGAAGGCCAATTGGTAGCCGCCCGTCAGCGCCTGACCAAAACACGTATCACCGCTCCTATCAGTGGCGAGATCAACGAAATCTATGTAGAAGTAGGCTCATACCTGAATGCAGGAACGAAGCTTTACGACATTGTGAACGTGGACAAGCTGAAGCTGCAAGTAAAAGCCTCTGAAAGCGAAGTACTGCTGATCAACAAAGGCGACAAGGTAAAAGTGAAAGCCGATGCAGGTTCAGGCCAGGAGTATGAAGGCGTGGTAACGGCTATCGCCGCCCAGGCTGACCCTACCCTGAAGTTTGATGTGGAAGTGGAAGTAAAAAATGCCGCTAATAACAACCTGCGTGCCGGTATGTATGGCACCGCTTTCTTCGACGTAGCCGACCAGCGTGACGCCATGCTGTTGCCGCGTGAAGCGATCGTAGGTAGCATCCAGAACCCGATTGTGTATGTGGTGAAAGACGGACAGGCCAGCCAGCGCCCGGTACGTGTAGGTGTGGTAACGCAGGACCAGGTAGAGATCCTGGACGGTGTGAAGCCAGGCGAGCAGGTAGTTCGTAGCGGCCAGATCAACCTGCGTGAAGGCATCAAAGTGACAGTGCTGAAATAATGGAATATGGCGCGAGCCTCTTCGCTCGTGAATAACTATAGCGTGGCCTTTGGCCTAGTCGATAATTACAGGCGGCAAGAGGCCATACAATACCAAACACGAGCGAAGAGGCTCGCGCTATTAAAGCATTAAGAACAAAAAAAAATGAACATAACCAAAATATCGATACAGCGCTCAACCCTGGTGGTCGTGGTCTTCACGGTCCTCACACTGCTTGGTGTTGCGAGCTACCAGTCGCTTAACTACGAGCTTCTTCCGAAGTTCAATCCACCGGTGCTCACCATCTCTACCATTTATCCGGGTGCCTCTCCGAACGAGGTAGAAAACTCGGTGACCAAGGAGATCGAGGAAGCCCTGTCGTCACTCGAGAACGTGAAGACCATGCGCGGCACCTCTCTTGAGAGTTTCTCTATTATAGTGGTAGAGCTAAACCAGGGCACTAACGTGGACCTGGCCCTGCAGGATGCGCAGCGAAAGATCAACACCATCCTGGCCAACCTGCCCGATGATGCGGAGTCACCTACGCTCAACAAGTTTGACCTCGACGACCTTCCGATCATCAAAATGGGTGCGACCGCCAACATGTCTCCGACTGAGTTCTACGACCTGATCGACAAGAAGATCAAGCCGGAGCTGTCGCGCATACCAGGTATGGCTGCCATCAAAATTCTGGGTGGCCAGGAGCGTGAGATCAAAGTAAACATCGACGCCAACAAACTGGAGGCCTACAACCTCTCCATCCTGCAGGTGCAGCAGAAAATCCGTAACTCCAACCTCGACTTCCCTACCGGAAAGATCAAGCAGGAAAGCGGACAGACACAGATCCGTCTGGCAGGAAAGTTTGCGTCGCTGGACCAGTTACGCAGCCTGATTATTCGTGAAGACCAGAATGGTATTGTGCGCCTGGCTGACGTGGCCGAGGTACAGGATACGCAGAAAGACATTGAAGTACTAACGCGCGTGAACAGCAGTCCATCGGTTGGTATCACGATTCAGAAGCAGTCAGACGCCAACGCCGTAGAGGTGAGCCGTTTGACGAAGGAAGCCTTGGCTGACCTGGAGAAGACATACGCTAACGTTGGCTTGAACTTCAACATTGCCAACGACTCTTCAGACTTTACCTTGGAGGCTGCCGACTCCGTACTCCACGACCTGATGATCGCAATCATCCTGGTGGCGGTTGTGATGTTGCTGTTCCTGCACTCGTTCCGAAATGCGGTGATCGTAATGGTTTCTATACCTGCCTCTTTGGTGGCGACCTTTATTTTCATGTACCTGTTTGGCTACTCGCTCAACCTGATGTCGCTGCTAGCACTCTCGCTTGTGGTGGGTATCCTGGTGGATGATGCCATTGTGGTGATCGAAAACATTCACCGCCACATGGAAATGGGCAAAAAGCCGGCACAGGCTGCATACGACGGTATCCGCGAGATCATGGCGACCGTAACATCCATCACCCTAGTAATCTCAGTAGTGTTTATACCTATTGCCCTTTCATCAGGACTGGTATCAGACATTCTGCGTCAGTTTGCTGTAGTGGTAGCCGTATCGACGATGATCTCATTGTTCGTAGCCTTTACCTTGATTCCGCTGTTGGCCAGCCGTTTCTCACGCCTGGAGCACATCTCGGACAAGAACATTTTCGGACGCTTTATTCTGGCATTCGAGCGCTTCCTGGACAACATCATCGATGGCTTTACAGCAGCCCTGAAGTGGGCGTTTAATCACAAGTTCATTACATTGGCGGTAACGATCCTGCTGCTTGTCGCTTCTTTTGCGCTGGTGCCACTCGGCTTTATCGGTTCGGACTTTATACCTGCCGGTGACCGTGGTGAAGTGAGCTTACAGCTGGAGCTGCCTAAGAACTCCACTGTGGAGCAAACCAACTTTGCAACGCGCCAGGTAGAGCAGTACTTAGAGGGTTTCCCGGAAGTATCGAAAGTGTTTACCACCGTAGGTACCACTTCATCGGCGCAGCAGGGCCAGAACACGGCTTACAAAGCGGAGGTATCCGTTACGCTGGTGGACGTGAAGGAGCGTATCTTCAGCACCGACCAGTTCAGCCGTCAGGCTAAGGCCGACATCGAGAGCAAACTTCCGAACGTGGAAGTGACGCCGGTACCGGTAGGTCTTGTAGGTAACTCACAGGCCCCTATTCAGCTCATCATCTCAGGTTCTAACCTGGACAGTGTAATGGCTTTCTCGCAGCAGGTAATGCGTGTGGTAGAAGGTGTGGCAGGTACGGCCGACGTAGAAATGTCGGTAGAAGGTGGTAACCCGGAGATTGAAGTAGTGGTGGACCGTGACAAGATGGCCAATGTAGGCCTGTCGCTGGAGAACGTGGGTGCGAGCATGCAGCTGGCCTTTAGCGGCAACTCCGACGTAACGTTCCGTTCCGGTACCGAAGACTACGACATCAACATCCGCCTCGATGAGTTTGACCGCCGCAGTGTGACTGATATTGCCAACCTATCCTTTGTGAACAACACGGGGCAGTTGGTGCGCCTTGGTCAGTTTGCCGACATACGCCAGTCAACTGGTCCGTCGCAGCTCGAGCGCTACAACCGCGTGACGTCCATTAACGTGAACTCGCAGGTAATCGGCCGTCCGACAGGTACAGTGGGTGCCGACATCCAGGCGCTGATGGAAGAAGTGGACATGCCGGCGGGTGTGAGCATTGAGTACGGTGGTAACCTGAAGAACCAAAGCGAAGGCTTCGGCACGCTGGGTGTTGCCTTGCTGGCCTCTATCATCTTCGTGTACCTGATCATGGTGGCCCTGTATGATTCTTACGTGTACCCGCTGGTGGTACTGTTCTCTATACCGTTGGCGATCATTGGTGCCTTGCTGGCCCTGGCGCTGGCACAGCAGTCGCTGAGTATCTTCTCGATCCTGGGTATTATTATGATGATCGGTCTGGTAGCCAAGAACGCCATTATGGTGGTGGACTTTACCAACAAGCTGAAAGACGAAGGCGTGGAAGTAAAAGAAGCTTTGACCGAAGCGGTACGAATCCGTTTCCGTCCAATCCTGATGACGACGCTGGCGATGGTGATCGGTATGCTGCCGATTGCGCTCGCGGGTGGCTCCGTGGCCGCGACCAAAAACGGTCTGGCCTGGGCTTTGATCGGTGGTCTGAGCTCATCTATGTTCCTTACCCTGATCGTGGTGCCGATCATCTACTACGGCTTCGACCGCATCCTCGCTAAGTTTGGCTGGGACAAGAAAACAGTAATTGTACTGGAAGAGAAATCGCTGGAAGAACTGGAGCACGAAACCAGGGAGCTCGAAGAAAAGAAAATGGCACACGAGTTTGCACACTAAGATCTTAATGTCACTCCCCTCTCCTCCTGTCAGTTAAAGTGACAGGAGGAGATAAGGGGAAGGCGAAGTTCCAAACTACCCTTTATGATAATGCATATGGCAGATCCTAGAACTACCCTCTACAAAGAGGTAATTAGCCTGGTTAGCAGGTTAAAAGCAATTGCCCCCCATAAACTTTCCGGCCCCAAAGGACTTTGGGAAAATGGAATGGATATAGTTGATGTAGTAGATATTATTTTGGCTGTAGAGAAAAAGTACAGCGTCGTTATTCCGGACGAAATTCCGGTATACTCTATTGACGATCTGGTGAACTATCTCCAACTCAGCAAAGCAAGTTAGACAAGCAAATTTCCTAATTGACTCATTAAAAAAGGTGCAGGACTTTAACCTGCACCTTTTTTAATGGCGCAACAGTTGCGGGCAATGTCCGGGGACTGCATACACAAACAGTATGATTCCTCTTTATACCTGGTAACGGTCGTACTTCTGATAGCGGTCGTACTTCCGGTCGCTTCGCTCCTCTTTGCCATACATGTAGTACAACAGGTAGCCTACTGCATAAATCGCCAGTACCGTCAAGATGATAAATATCTCCATAACCCCATGCTTTTTTATCCGAGTTTCCTTATATACGAAAGTTAATAGGTTCTGACTAATTTTCAATTATTTACGAAAAAATTTTCAAAAAAATTTAATAACAGCTGTCTGGTTTAAGAATCTAAACTGATTTGTAGCTAATAGAGGTATAAACTTATAAAATTATTAGTAAATATATACCTTTTTTTATTTAAAAACCCAACCTTTATAAGTAAACAAAGTTATAATATAAATATTACTCCTACTAATGTGCCACCATTTTCCTTACCCACCCACCTGAACGACAGTTACACTTACACTAAACCGGAACTGAAACGCTATGCAGCCGAGAACACAAGGAAAGCTATACCTGACAAGTCCTGCCTTTTCGCAGGGGGAGCGGATACCGACCCGCTATACCTGTGACGGCGAGAACATCAGTCCCCCGCTTGAAATCCGAAATCTGCCTAAGTATACAGAAAGTGTAGTGGTAATTGTAGAGGACCCTGATGCGCCGCGGGGCATCTGGACGCATTGGCTGGTATGGAACATACCTCCCACCAATCTGATTGAAGAAGGTGATGTGCCAGGTATACAGGGCACCAACGATTTTGGAAGGCTACATTACGGAGGCCCCTGCCCGCCGCAGGGTTTGCATCACTACTACTTCAGAATTTACGCCCTGGACGTGATGCTCAACATCAAAGAAGGCACTGGCCGCCAGGGCCTGCTCCGCGTGCTTGGTCCGCATGTGCTGGCTATGGGCGAACTGATGGGCGTGTACAGTCGCTATAACGTGATGATGGCCTAAGGAAAAGTTCTACTGATTTTGTGAGTGATCCGGGTGCCATTGCCTGATGTGGTTAGCGTGCGTGTGCAGGTAAGCACCGGGCTGATAAAACTTGTCGTAAAATTCCAGATCGAGATGATGCGCCTGCAGATAAGTGCAGATGAAAACCGACGGCACGGTGCCTGGAAATTTGCCAAACGTATCATACACATACTGTGCCTGTAGCGCCACACATTCCCTGAACGTTTCATCGTGTACCTGCGCAGCTTGCCTCACTCCTGCTGAATCTTTCCACGGACCCGGAGTCGCCGGGTGATAGGGCCCCCCTTTGCCGAATTTACGATCACAAACTGTATCCACAGCAGCGCGCATATTAGCATAGTGTGGCGGACAGTGCGCTTCCATCACCCCGTCCAGCCCGGTTGGGTTTGGGTAGGGCCACCGGTCATCGGTGTCGTAACGGAAACCAAGTCCATCTACTCCCGCAACGCCGCTTGCTCCTAACACACTGATTGGATCGATGCCATCATACAGCCAGCCGCCGAGCCCCATGGCCTGCAGCATCAGCGACCCCGCGTAGCAGGAGGTCGACATCTCAACAGAAACCTCCGCCAGCGAAAGCTGTTCGACAAACGTGATCGGCCACGTGCTATCCGGATCGGCTAGCGCTTTGAAACGGTCTATACCTGGAATCTGCCGTTTGTTGATGTCGTCGTAGAGTACGAGTCCGTTCTGCAGCATATAACAAAGGCCCAGCAGCATATGCTGCGCCAGATCTGCCACTGGAATGACGAGTAGTGTGCCGGGCCTATTGCTCACCCAGGTATTATGCGCTTCTACAAATGGCACCTCGGAAGGAAGCTTCAACCGGCCGTCCTGTAATTTGGTAACGTAACGCTGCATGGCTTGCAGCACATCTTCAAGCCCGATGGAGCCGTCCGCTGCCCTATCGGCGGATGCGGGCGCGTCCCGGTTGTTTAGGACGTACACGCCTGAGTCATCCGTAAAGAAAGTCATGGAAGTATGAAAGCCCGCTGCCGAAGGGAAAGTGCGCCCTCCTGCTGCGCCTGCATAGTTCGAGAGGTAGGGAGCATAACGCTGGGCGCGGTAGATCATATTGTGCCAACCCGTATTGCCTGCGCAGGCAGTCACCACGAGAAGCTTCTCCAGTTCTGAGAGCGGCATGGGTTCATGCCTCGATCTGTAGGCAAATACCCCGTCCGGAATCTCTGCACCTCTGAAAAAGCGGCGCGACCTACGCCCCAACAAGGCCTCCACTAATCCAAAATTTAACATATCCTCAAACCCGGGGGGTATAGCTGAACCTGCCATAAAGAATGCAATAAAGTAAGCCTTATCTAGTGTACTCTAATTGTATTTAGTAGTTTGTCTATTAGTCAGTTACAACATAACCTTCACTAAATATTTCAACTTGCGCCCGCTAGGGATCGCAGCGTAAAGCAAGGTAGTAATTTTATTCCACGGCAAGCCTGGATTTTCGCAACGACTGCCATTAGTAAAAAATTCTATCCTTGTTAGCAATCCTGCGTAAAGTCAAAAAATAAATACCAGACTTATCGCATCAGCTAAACATATCGGACAGATCATTGCCAAAGTAATACTGTGGTTCCTCGCCATCGTAGTGGGGCTTTTATTGCTCATTATAATCGCGTTGCAAATCCCGAAAGTACAAAATTTTGCTGCGCAGAAAGGAGCCTCATACCTGTCCGGCATGCTCGACACGCGGGTGGAGATCGGGCGTTTTAAGACTGACTGGCGCAATGCCATCGTGCTGGAAGATGTGTACATGGAAGACCAGCAGCAGGACACGCTCTGGTATAGCCAACGCCTCGGACTGGACCTTAAGGTATGGTCACTCTTGAGTGGCGGAATCAACATCAGTAAAATAGACCTGCAGCAGGCCACCCTCAACCTGCACATCCGCCCTGACTCCACGTCCAACTTCGAATTCCTAATGGAGGCTTTCGCAACCGATACCACGGCCGCCCAGCCTGCCGACACGACCGGGGCCATGCAGCTGGACCTGGGGCTGATCAACCTCGAGAACGTGTATGTCAACTTCAACGACGAAGCAGGCGGCAACCACATCCGGGCAAGGGTGGGCCAGCTGACCACCACCATGGAAGAACTGAACCTGGAAGAGGAAACCTACCGGCTGGATGAAATAGAACTGCGCAACACCGGTATAAGCTATGTGCAGTCCAAACTGCCGCCTGTAACAGAGCCGGAGCCCATTACTTTTGACTTTGACATGAACGGCGTGGAAGTGGAGAACTTTGCCCTGAACTACGTCAGTATACCTGCCGACCAGCGCATTGAGTTGAAACTTGGCAAATCAGAGCTGACCGTTGAGGACATCGACCTGCCCAATGCCCGCATCGACCTGCGCAGCTTCGACCTGCACGACTCCAAGGTGCTCTATGTGCAAAAGAAAATGGTACCAACTGATTCGCTGGCCGTGAATCCGGCAGAAACAGTGCGCAAACTGGATGAGTCAGTGGAAAAGACTCAAGGCCAGCCGGTAAAATGGGTACTGAACCTGGGGAAGCTGAACGTAAGCGGACTGGAAGCAGGTATGGAGAATGCCGATGCGCCCCGGCAGGCGCGCGGGATGGACTACAACCACCTGCGTTTCACCAACATCGAAATGGATGCCGAGGACGTCAGGTATAGTCTGAACCAGATGGGCATGCAACTCAACCAACTCAAGCTCAAGGAACAGAGTGGCTTCCAGGTTAACAATTTTCAATCTGACATCACGCTCGACTCTACGCACGCCAGACTGGCCAACCTCGATCTGCAGACCGGAAATAGCCGTATCAGCAAAGACCTGTCACTGCGCTATACCTCCTGGGATGACCTGACCGATAATCTGGACGCCGTTCAGTTGGACCTCGACATTGACAACAGTCGCATCGGCATGCAGGATGTGCTGCTTTTTGCGCCTGATCTTGCCGAGAACCCTTCGTTCCGCAAAATCGCAAAATCCACCATTCGACTCGACGGACGCGCGCAGGGTCCAATGGACAATATCAGCATACAGCAGTTGCAGGTTGCCGGTCTACAGGGTACAGCAGTGAACGTGAGTGGCAACGTGCGCCATGCAATGGACCCGGATCGCCTGGCCATGAACCTCAACATCAACCGCCTGGCCACCACCCGCACCGACATCCTGGCACTGGCCCCTCCTGGCACGATTCCGCCTGAGATCAGGATTCCTAATAACCTGAGCATGACGGGCAGGTATAGCGGCACGCTGACCAACTTCGATCTGAACGCTGCGATCAAAAGTTCCTTTGGCAACCTGAATGCCGTTGTGGATATGGACGAGGGACCAGCCGGAGCGGAGCCCTTCCGGGCGACCGTCAAAACCGCGGGCTTTGATTTGAAGCAGCTCTTTACAGAAGACTATGGTGTAGGACGTGTCGCTTTTGAGGCAACAGCCCGTGGTACCGGCTTAAGTCCCGAAACCATGCGCGCGGATGTGAAGGCCCACATCAAAGAGGCCAACTACAACAATTACGCCTATAACAATGTCGACGTGGACGCCCGCATCAATCGCAACCTGTACCAGGTAGCCGCCCGCGCCCGCGACGAGAACCTGAACTTCGACCTGAAAGGCGACTTTAATATGCGCAATGCCCAGCGGGGGGAGTATGTGTTTGACCTGGACCTGAAAGGCGTCGACCTGAAAGCACTCAATTTTTATGAAGAGGAGCTCGGCGTGCGGGGGCAGCTGCGGGGTCGCTTTGCCGGCAAGGATGCCAACGATATCAGCGGCACGCTAGAGGGCGACAATGTACGCGTGCGTCTGCAAGGGGTCTCCTACCCCATCGACTCGCTGCAGCTGACCCTGATCCAGAAAATGCCGGGGACTGCCATCGAGCTCAACTCCAGCATCCTCAACGCCGACATGCGGTTTGCCAATGATCTGGGTGAGCTTCCTACCGCCCTGGCTAAACACTTCTCTGCGTACTTCGACCTTCAACCTGATCCGCCCTACCCGGCCAACGTCAACCTGGGCAGTTTTGAGGCTACGATGCTCGTTCGCCGTCCGGACATTATCGCCTCTTTTGTGCCTGATCTGGAAGAACTACAGGTAAATGGTCCGATCACGGCTTCCTACAACGGAGAGACGCAGGAATTTGCCATGGACGCGAACGTGAGCAAACTGACCTATACCGAATATAACATACAGGATATGGCGCTTCAGGTACGCGGCAACCGGGAGCAAATGGGCTACAACCTGGGCGTGCGTGAGATCCGTTCCCCTTCCCTGTTGCTCAACAATGTGAGCCTGAACGGGGCAGCCCGCGACAATGATATGAGTGTGCGACTGGCCATGGCTGACGCAGACAGCGCGGAGCAGTTTGTAATTGGCGGCGTGCTCAATAGCCTGGGGCCGGGTTATCGTTTTGCCTTTAATCCAAAGCAGCTCGTCATCAATGGGGAGCCCTGGTCGGTACCTCAGGACAACTACCTGCAGTTCGACACCAACCTGCTTTATGCACAGAACATCCGACTGGAGCGAAACGGAAACTATATACTGCTCAATAGCACGGGCCCGGTTAAACCGAATGCACCGCTGCAGGTAGAGTTCGGCAACTTTGAGATCGGCCATATCATGACGTCGTTTCAACAGCAGGACAGCGTGATGACGGGTGTACTGAACGGTACCGCCACGCTGACGGATCTGCTGGCCGGCAATCCGGCCTTTACCGCAGACCTTACCCTGTCTGACTTCGCCTACACAGGTATACCAATCGGCGATATTGCCCTGAAAGCCAACACAGCGGGCCCTAATCGCTATAACTTGAACCTGGGGCTGACCGGCAATGGCAACGAAGTACTGGTAAGTGGTACTTACGAACTGAAGCCTGAAACGAGCCTGCTCAACCTGGATGCCAACATTGCCAACCTGAACCTGGCCTCGTTCGGCGGTTTCACCCAAGGTATGGTAGACAGACTGGCCGGAAGCGCCAACGGCAAGCTGCGCATCACAGGCACACTGGCACAGCCCGCTATCCGGGGTGGTCTTGATTTTAACCAGGCGCAGTTTAACCTGACCATGCTCAACTCGCTCTATACCTTACAGAACGAGCGGCTGGAGTTCACGGAGAAAGGCATCAGCATGCGCGACTTCACCCTAACTGACACGCTGGGCAACACGCTCGACATCAACGGCAATATCCTAACGCAGAACTACACGGACTATACCTTCGACCTGCGCGCGCGTTCGGACCGCTTCCTGGCCATGAACTCCACCGCCAACGACAACGACCTGTTCTATGGCAATGTGCAGATGGCGATGAAAGCCAGTATAACGGGCAATATGATGGCGCCAAACATTGAAGTATTCGTGACGGTGCTCGATGGCTCCACGTTCACTACCGTGATCCCGGCTGATGGGGTGGCCGCTGCCGAGCGCGAAGGGGTGGTCGAATTTGTCACGCTCAACGATTCACTCAATGCCATACTTGCAAGAGCGGTTGAGGAAAACACGACCGCCGGATTTATGGGTGCCAACGTCGACGCGCAGATCAACGTAACGGATGCCACCACCGTGACCATTGTGATAGATCCGACCACGGGGGATAACCTGGTCGTGCGCGGCAATGCGTCTCCCCTCTACATCGGCATCACGCCAAGTGGACAGATCAGCATGAGCGGTCGCTATGAGATTACAGAAGGTATGTACAGCATGGACTTTTATGACCTGGTGTCACGCAAACTCGAGATTGCGAAAGGCAGCTATATCAACTGGACCGGTGACCCGATGCAGGCCAACATGCAGATCTCAGCCATCTACCGGATTGATGCGGCTCCTATGGAACTGGTGTCTAATCAGTTGGACGTAGATGCCGGCCAGCTCAACCGCTATCGTACACAATTACCGTTCGAGGTATATGTGAACCTGAACGGAGAGTTACTCAAACCAGAGATCGGATTTGACATTCAGCTGGAAGAACAGCGGCGGGGGGCTTTGGATGGCACTGTGGAAGCCCGCCTGGGTGCCTTGCGCCAGAGTGATTCTGAACTCAACAAACAGGTATTCTCCCTGCTGGTGTTGGGCCGTTTCATGGCAGAGGACCCGCTGTCGAGCTCCGGTGGTGGCGGTTTGGGCTCTACGGCCCGCAATAGCTTAAGCCAGGTCATGACAGACCAACTCAATCAGTTGACGAACCGGTATGCCGGCGGACTCGGACTGGAACTGGGTGTGAGCTCCTACGAAGACTACTCCTCCGGCTCAGCCGAGGGACGCACCGACCTGAACGTGGCCTTGCGCCAGCAGTTTCTGGATGACCGCCTGACGGTGCGTGTTGGTGCTGATGTTGGGCTGGAAGGACAGAGCGAACAACAGCGCAACATGAGCGGTTTCGGCGGGGACGTGTCGGTAGAATACTCGCTTACAAAAGACGGCAGGCTGCGCGTACGCGCCTTCCAGCGCAACCAGTACGAGGGCTTCCTGGAGGGTGATGTGCGGGCTACCGGCGTGGGCCTGATCTTTGTGCGCGACTACGACAATTTCTCCGACCTTTTCCGAAGCCTGGAGAGCAGAGGGGCACGTAGAGAAGAACGTCGCCTGGAGGAGGCCATTAAGTTTAACCAGCGGGAGAAGCGAAAAGAAGAGCAGGAAGCTGAAGAGAAAGTAGAAGAAGTCGTAAAAGAAGAACAAGAATAAGTCCCCTATGACCACAGCCTTACGCTATACCTTGATTGCTTTATGTCTGGCACTGAGTTGGCTACTGCCCGGTTGCAGCAGCACGAAAACCGTACCGAAGGGTGATGCCCTGTTTGCCGGATTTGAGGTGAAGGTGAACGACGAGAAGGACAGCAGCAAGCGTGGCCCCGAATTGGAAACCGAACTGAGCAACACGGTTCGCCCGAAGCCCAACGCCTCGATCCTCGGTATGCGCCCTAAGCTCTGGATCCACAACGCATTCTACACAGAGAAAGACAAAGGCCTGAAACACTGGATACAGACTAAACTGGGCGAGCCACCTGTGCTGCTATCGGAAGTGGATACTGCCAGCATCAACGAAGTGATGCGCGCCCGCCTGCACAACCGGGGCTACTTTTACAATACCGTGCAGAGCGATACCACCATCAAAAAGAAAAAAGCTACCATTGCCTGGGAGGCTACAGTGCATGAGCCTTACCGCATACGGAAAATGGCCTATACCCTCAGCGACTCGTTGCCCCTTCATGCAGAGATCAGGCAGTTACAGGCCAACTCACTGATCAAGCCGGAAGAGCCCTACGACCTGGATAAAATGATCCTGGAAAGGACCCGGATAGACCAGGCACTCAAAAACCGAGGCTACTTCTTCTTTGCTCCCAATATGCTCATCTTCAGTGCCGATACCACAGTGGGCAACAAAGGCGTGGATGTAGTGCTGCGACTCAAAAACGACATGCCGGCACCCGCCCTGCGCTCCTATAAGATTGATGATATCTTCATCAACGCAAACTTCGTTCTGAACGACAGCCTGTCCGTGAGCGATACGCTACGCTTTGAAGGTTACAACTACATTCCCAACGAAAATTATGTGCGGGCGAAGCATATTGTGCCGGGCCTCTTTGTAGCGAAGGACAGTTTGTACAGCCGGCGCAACCACCTGCTGACTGTAAGCAGGCTGTCGGGCTTGAGTGCCTACAAGTTCGTGAACCTCCAGTACGAGCGCGATACTCTGAAAGAGGACCGACTGGACGCTTTTATCTTCATGACGCCTGACATGAAAAAATCCCTTAGGGCGGAGGCACAGATGGTGAGTAAATCCAATAACCTGGCGGGACCCGGTGTTTCCGTATCATTCCGAAACCGAAATGCTTTCAAAGGATCGGAGATGCTCACCGTAAATTTTACAGGGCGGTTCGAGAACCAGGTCGGGGGCCAGCGGGTCGTCAGCAGCGGCGAGTCGCCGGAGGAGAACCCGGTCGGGCTCAGCTCCTACGAGCTTGGGGTACAGACCAGCCTCACCTTCCCAAGGCTGGTAGCACCCTTCAAACTGCCTAACCTACGCTCTGCCTTTGTGCCCAATACGCGTATTACGCTGGGCTACAATTTCCTGAACCGGGTACAGTTCTTTCAGATGAACTCCTTTAACGCCTCCTATGGGTACAACTGGCGCCCAAAGCAAACGATCACACACGAATTCACCCCCATCAACCTGCAGTATGTGCGCCTTGGCAAACAGACAGACGAGTTTATGGATATTCTTGAGGAGAACCCATTTTTAAGAAGTAGTTTTGAGGAGCAATTTATCATCGGATCCATCTACCAGCATACCTTCAGTACGCTGAGTCTGGAGAATAAAACGCACCAGTTTTTCAATGCTACCACCCTCGATGTGTCGGGCAACCTGGTGAGTGCGGTGCAGTCGCTGCTGGGCAGTGACAAGCGCGACGATTCCTCAGAGCCGCCTATTCCACCGCGCACCATCTTCGGGCAGCCGTACTCGCAGTACACGCGCCTCGAAAACGACTTCCGCTACTACTTCAACTTTTCAAAAACAAGCCAGTTGGCGACGCGCCTGATCGCAGGGGTGGGCTACCCCTATGGCAACTCCCTGACCATGCCTTATGTGAAACAGTTTTCGATTGGAGGGCCGAACAGCATCAGGGCCTTTCGGGCGCGCAGCATCGGGCCGGGTAGCTACAACGTGCCGGACTCCCTCGCCTTCTCCTTTTTTGACCAGGTAGGCGATATTAAACTGGAGGCAAATGCAGAGTACCGTTTCCCGATATTCGGATTTTTCAGGGGAGCTGTTTTCGTGGACGCCGGTAACATCTGGCTGATCAACGAAACTTACAACAGCGATGGGCTGCTGGATAAACCTAAGTTCAAGGCAGGCAACCTGTTCAAAGAGCTGGCAGTAGGCACAGGATTTGGCCTTCGGGTAGACATTGAGTTCTTCGTGATCCGCTTCGACCTGGGTATACCTGTGCGCGTGCCATACCTGCCAGAAGGTGACCGCTTCGTACTCGACGACTTTAAATTCAGGTTCAAGCCCGAACCAGGCAAGCAAGGCATGGTGCTCAACATTGCCATCGGCTATCCATTCTAAAGCAGGCATCAGGTATAGCAGGCAGGTATAGCAACAGTAAAAAGCGGCTATACCTTATATCTCATACCTGAGCTACAATATCTCAAGCACTTTTTCAGGCGGGCGGCCGATGGCCGCTTTGTCGCCTTTCACCACAATCGGGCGTTCGATCAGGATGGGATTATCAGCCATGATCTGCAACCACTCTTCGTCGGTAAAGCTTTTACCAGCAAAATTCTCCTTGTATACCTGCTCGCCTTTGCGCAGCACCTGTTCGGGTTGCAGGCCCAGTTTGTGGAGCACGGCTTTCAGTTCTTCTTCAGAGGGCGTATCTTTCAGGTATTCCACTACGTGCAGCTCCACTCCTTTTGCGCGCAGCAACTCCAGCGCCTGGCGGCTTTTGCTGCATTTGTTATTGTGATAGATCGTAATCATCTCTAAAATTTAATTTACTCAAAGATACGAAAAAGCCTCCGATAGGCTGAGGGTGTAACTTCATCGCCATTTCGCTAAAAAGCTTACCTTTGCAGAAGGATCGCCCGCCAAGGGTGCCTGATTTATAAAACAATTGTAATTAACACTTCGATTTCCTGATAAACCATTATGAAAAAGACAACATTATTTGCAGCGCTGGTAGGTATGTTTGCATTCGCTTCCTGTTCATCTGATAGCGGCCAGCACCAGGCAGACGCCACCGAGGAGTATGACCACGAGCAACATGACGGCATGGAAAACGGTGACAACCTACCGGCAGCCGGCACCGTGGTTGTAGAAACGCCTACCTTTGATTCGGTGGCAGAACCTATGAAAGCCAATTTATCGCAGCTGTTGGACGAGTACATTGCCCTGAAAGATGCCATGGTAGAGTCTGACCCAGAAACAGCTAAAGAGGCTGCGAATACCATCCTCAACTCAGCGAACGCGATGCCGGTTGCCTCCCTGCAGGTACCGGAGCAGAAATCGTTTGCAGAAGAACAAGTTGAAAAAGTACGCCAATCCGCCGCAGCCATTGCCGCCACCAACGACTTGGGCGAGCAGCGCAACCAGTTGGAGGACCTGTCAGAAGCAGTGTTCTCGCTGACCAAAGCATTTGGCGCCACAGACCAGAAAGTATACTACCAGCACTGCCCGATGGCAAACAACAACCAGGGCGCCTACTGGGTGAGCACAAATTCCGAAATCCGTAACCCCTACTTTGGAAGCAGCATGCTCAAGTGTGGCAGCAACGAGGAAGTTATCAATTAATTGAGTGATTGAGTGATTTAGTGAATTTAAAAATGGGTTATGGACTTAGCCCAAACCAATAATTAAAAAGAGCTGATCAAAGATTTGATCAGCTCTTTTTAATTATTGGCTTTCTCATAATTTATCACAACTACACAATCTCTCATCCACAAATACTAAATCAAAAACACTCAACCACTCCATCACTCATTCACCAATCCACTCAATTCAAAAATAACAATCTATCCAATCCAATACAACATGTATGAGCAGGCCCAGGCCGATCAGCCGGGTTTTAGGGATGAGCGCCAGGATGGCATAAATTGGCACAATCCAGTACCGGTGTAATAGGTGAAACCCAATACTGCACCTGTCCTGGTCGATGATGGGAGTTACCAGCAAATGGTCAAAATCAATCAGCCAGCCTGCCAGCATCATAAGCGAAGCAAAACGGAGTTGATCTCTGTAGAACAGCACCGCCACCAGTACGGGCACTGTCATATGCAGGATGATATGGATCGCAAAGGATAAAGTCATACAGCAGGTACTGCATCCGCTAGGTATAGGTTACCTGCTAACCAAACATAAAAAAGCCCTCCGCTTTCATTTAGCGGAGGGCTTTTTCTATAGCTATGGGAATTAACTATTTCAAAGTATCTAAGAGCATGCGTGATTTAACCCGAATCGCAAACCATTCATAGGTATTTCTAAGTCGCTCAAAGTGTAAGCCTTCTACAATGCCATTCACGCTCGCTTCCTGCAGCGCTGAAGCCAGCACGGTGTTTTCTATCGGGAAGTTATCATAAACAAGGCCTTCTCTTATAAAAGAACATTCAACATTCTTTTCCCGGTCTTTCAATACAAGGGTGTTGCTGTGTCGGAGTGCTTTCTGGATTCTCTCAAGCTCTTTCATAGTCGTGAGTTTGTGCAAATGATTATAACTTATTGGCAAGGTTATTACATGAACTATTCATAAAAAGTTCAGGAATATTTCATGTTATTACTGATTTTTTTCAAATAAATTGTAAAATCAGGCAAATGACATTACCTGACACTCTTACTGCTAAATAATCGAATGTGGAGCGGTACTTAAGGCTAATTTGACAGGCTTATTAAGGGGCACTTCGGAATAAGCCCTCACAAGGATCGTTGGAGGAGGTGAGCCACTGTTGCGCAGCGCACGGATCGGCGAAGTAGGCAATCTGCACTTTGTTGTTGGACATGCTGAGCAGGCTGTTGCTAACTTTCTCCACAACAACTTCCAAAAAGAGATCGTCGGGCAGCACAAGCGCCAGTTTGCGAAGTTTGGTCAGCGGCAGGCTGTGACCGAGCAGTTCGATCGTCCAGGTCTGATCACTCATATTAGGTGTAGTTGTGTGGCTGAAGTCTACTAGCCAGCCCATGGCATTACTCTTTCGTAGCCGCTTGCATACGTTTACCAGTGCCTGCCGGTATTCAGTGCTGTTTACTACCCGCAACCACTGGCTCGAAAGTAGGCCTTGTTTTGGGTTATAGCTTATCTGGAAATAAGGCGGTGATTTCATGTCTTAATAACGGTATATTATTTATCGTTATAGTTATATAACGTACAAATACTTAGTCTGTTGTTATTATTATGTGAAATTTAAGATTTTACACTACCAACTTACTGTATTCCAATGCAAAAGGAACTTAGATTGAAGATTTTGCCTTACAAAGCAACCGCCCACGTATTTTTTCAACACATTGACAGTGAAAGTGATAAGAATCATTTTATCTAATGATTGCACTTCGTAGATTTAACCTTCGTGCATAAAAATATACGGCACTAAATAGCATTATCACAATTAAGAGGTGGAAGGGAATGAAAGATTTAAGACGTGCCCTGGTCGAGGAGACTGGTGCGAGGGTTAAAAAGCGAAGGGTCAGAAAATGTTTTTTTAAGGTGTACAGCTACCTCCTCTACCAGGATACAGCCAGTCTCTTTGAGACCTTGGATTACAGGAACTCCCTGGACCAGAAAGAGCGTCAGCACGAACACTATTTTATTTTTCGATACATGCTCCGGCTGATCAAAAGCAAGTATCCTAATCAATGTGAATGCATTTGTTCCTGCCTCACGAAGGGATAGCATGTCCTGAACTTTAAACGGACCAACTTCACAACCTCCTGTTTGCCTCCACTGGTAGACTGGAGGTTTTTTTGTTCCTCTGCTTTAATTAATGAGAGGCAAAGCAACTAACCACTTCCTTTTACCATCTATCAGCAAAAGGGACTTAGAAACAGGTACCTACCCGTTGCTTTCACCAAATTCCTTCAAGATGAATTCTCGTTCGTCCGAATTATAGCGCAGTTAACGGATATTTTGGGGTGATTCATATAAAAAACTAAACAGTACCTTGCATAACAAAGTACTATACAATAATTTTGCATCAACCTATTACAATACACGCTAACAAAATAACACTATGAAAAAATTATTTTACTTCATCGCGCTTATAATCCTTACTACCTTATCTCACAGTGTCTTAGCCAGACAGGAAGGCTGGCTGACAGGTAAAATACTGGACGAAAAAGGGCAGGATCTGGGATTTGTGAATGTCGCTGTGCTCTCTTCCTCCTCTGATGCAGTCGTGACTGGTACCATTGCTGAGATGGACGGTGCCTTCCGCATCAAAACGCCTACTAAAGGTAGCTACAAGTTGAAGTTGAGCGGTTTGGGTTACCTGCCAATGGTAACGGAGACGTTTGAAGTGTTAGGACCCGACTTTAGTCGTGACTTTGGTAAACTACAGTTAAAACCTGATGTAAAAACCCTGAAGGAAGTGACCATCCAGACCATGCGCCCCACTATTACCAACGACGCTGAAAAGATGGTGGTGAGCGTGGAAGGCACTGGACTGGCGCAAGGCAGCACGGCCTACGAAGTGCTGGAGAAATCGCCGGGCGTGTGGATTGACCAGGATGGCAACATCACCCTGAACGGCAAGCCCGGTGTGCAGGTCATGATCAACGGCAAGCAGTCGTACCTATCAGGCAAGCAGCTGCAGAACCTGCTGCAGGGAATGTCAGCTGAAAACCTGAAGGACCTGGAAATCATTACCAACCCATCTGCCCGCTACGATGCGGAGGGTGCATCCGGCATCATCAACATCAACCTGAAAAGGAACGAAGCGTTTGGCATGAACGGCAATGTGTACGTGGGCTACCAATACAATCGTCTGAACTCGTACAACGGTGGCTTCGACCTGAACCACAAGAGCGGTAAGTGGAACACTACGGCTGGCCTGGACTTCGCACGCCGCACCAACTTCCGTGACATGGAGATGGAACGAATGTTCAACGATCCGGCCGGACGCAGCTTTTTCGACCAGGTAGGTATAGAGGAGCGTGAGCGCGTCAGCCCTACCCTGCGTTTGGGTTCTGATTACGAGATCAACGAGCGCCATAGTGTGGGTTTTATGAGCAACCTGTTCTACAACTCCAACGAGGGCATTTTTAACACGGAGTCAGACCTGCGCCGCCCGGAGACAGCCGATAGTCGACAAATTTCCGCCACCAACGAACACAAGAGCACCTACCGCAACGGCACATTCAACCTGCACTACAACGGCAAACTCGACACAGCAGGCACCACCCTTTCGGCTGACGTGGACTATGCCCGCATCACAGACGAGACGGACTTTGTGTTCAAGAACAGACAGTATGTACTGGGCACCGATGAACTCGTAAGCCAGGAGCACCTCACCAGCTTTAACCCAACCGGTTACGACATCCTGGCCGGGAAAGTAGACTTTGGCAAGAAACTGGGCCAGGATGGTAAACTGGAACTGGGCGCGAAGGCCAGCCATGTGGTGTCTGACAACGAGCTGCTTTTCTACGAGGTAACGGACGGCCGTCAGGTGCTGGACTCGCGCCGCACCAGCCATTTTGTGTACACCGAGAATATTTTTGCCGGGTATGCCAACTACTCTACCAAACTAAACGACACCTGGAAAGTAATGGCTGGTCTTCGTGCTGAACACACCTCTTCCGAGGGCAACTCTATCACGTTGAAGGATATCAAAAAACGCAATTACCTGGATCTGTTCCCCAGCCTGTTCCTGCAGCAGAAAGTGAGCGACAACTACCAGGTAAGCTACAAGTATAGCCGCCGCATTAACCGTCCTTACTACGGCCAGCTGAATCCGTTTATCTTCTACCTCGATCCCTATACCTGGTCGCAGGGCAACCCGAATCTGAAACCGCAGTACACTAACTCCTTTGAGATCACTCAGACCCTGAAGGAGCGCTATAACCTGATGGCCGGCTACTCTATCACCACAGACTTTATCGGCGAGATACCGACCTACAACAGCGAAGACAACACCACGGTGTTCGGTCAGCGTAACATCGAGAGCTACAAGAACCTGTATACCACGCTGGTTGCACCGGTGCAGCTTTCAGGCAAGTGGGAGATGAACAACACGGCCACCCTGGCCTACCAGCGTTATACCAAAGAGGTAAATGCGCAGGATGTTATCAATGACCAGGTGCTGTTTTACGTGCAGTCCAACCAGAATATCCAGCTGCCCAAGGACATCCGCCTGGAGCTGAACGCCGGCTTCCAGGGGCCAGCCGTGTACGGCCTGTACGAGATCAAGAGCCAGTGGTGGCTTGATGCCGGCCTGAAGCGCACTTTTATGGACGACCGCCTGACGCTGGCTCTTAACGCGACCGACATCTTTCAGACCCGCGTCCTGAAAGTGAAAACCATGCTGGAAGGTAACCTCAATGCCATCGACCAGTACCAGGGTACCCAGAGCATCCGCATCAACCTGCGTTACAATTTCGCAAAGGGTAAAGACTTCGAAGCGAAGAAACGCAACAATAGCCTGGAGGAGATCAACAGAACTGGGAATTAAATTAGATAAATAGTACTTGTTAGCCTTCTCAGCCCCCGCACCACGAATTGCGGGGGCTGTTTCTTTTAAAGCAGGTATAGCCGGCCTCCCTTATCCTGAAGTGGGCTTGGCACGTAGTATTACATTCAATAAAACGAAAAACGATGCAAGACGAGAATATAGAACCTAAGAAACTACGGATAGCGGCCGTAGGCGACATACATGTTAGTGAGCAGGATACTGGCAAATGGGTTGACTTTTTCAGGCAGGTGTCGGAGGAGGCAGATGTGCTGCTGCTTTGCGGCGACCTGACCGACACGGGCCGCGAGAGCGAGGCCGAAGTGCTGGCCGGAGAGCTCAGAGCCTGCTCTATACCTGTACTGGCCGTGCTGGGCAATCACGACTACGACCACGACCAGGTAAAGAAACTTCGTAAGGTGTTTGCCCAGACCAACCTGCAGCTGCTCGACGGCGACTTCACGGTGATCGAGCATGTAGGTTTTGCCGGCGTGAAAGGGTATGGCGGCGGTTTCGATAGGTATATGCTGGGTATGTTCGGCGAGCAACTCAACAAGGATTTTGTGCAGGAAGCCGTGACCGAGGCCCTGAAGCTAGATGCAGCCCTGTCGCAGCTCGACAGCCAGCAAACCGACATGAAAAAGATCGTGCTGCTCCATTACGCGCCTATACAAGCTACCGTGGAGGGGGAACCGGAGGCCATTCACGCTTTCCTGGGTTGCTCGCGCCTTGAGGAGCCATTGAACCGTCGGAATGTGCTGGCCACCTTCCATGGGCACGCGCATGCGGGCACCCTCGAGGGCAAAACCAGCACAGGCGTGAAGGTATACAACGTATCGATGCCCGTGCTACAGAAGTCGGGGTACGAGAAGCCTTTCTTTCTGTACGAGGTATAGCGCTATACCTTACACCAAAGTCATTGCGAATGGAGTGCGAGCGATCCACTTTATTCCAATTGCTCAAGCCACTGTATTGCCAAAACAAAAGCCAGGTATAGAATAGTATAGCCGTTTATACCTGGCTTTTGTTTTGGCCCTGAAAAACCGTATTTTTGCACCTCTTTATGCAGCACCTGTATATCCATAGCACCCCTACTCCCCCTTGATGCGCGCTGGCTGCTGGCCACGTTTTCATAAAGGCCTTCCTATACCTGCCCATCCGGATCAGGTATAGACTTCGGACATTCTCTGTTTTTTATAGCCTATACCTTGTCGCTTGCCTTTGCAGGTGCGATACGGTCGGCTGTATACAGTACCCCGAATAATAAAAACACCATACTTTATACTTACTTACAGTACATGCAATCCGATAATTCACCGCTTCAACCAAAAACAAAAGACAGTCTATTCTCGCACGTAAAGACCGATCTGCCCGCCGGCCTTGTCGTCTTCCTGATTGCCCTGCCGCTCTGCCTTGGCATTTCGCTCGCCTCGGGTGCGCCCCTGTTCTCGGGAATCATCGCAGGTATAGTGGGCGGTATTGTGGTGGGTTTCCTGAGTGGCTCCAAAGTGAACGTGAGCGGACCGGCGGCTTCTGTGGCACTCGTCATTTACATGGCCATCGAATCGCTGGGCTCGTTCCAGATCGTGCTGAGCGCCGTGATCATTGCCGGGGTTTTCCAGATCGTACTGGGTTTTCTGCGTGCCGGTACCATCGCCTATTTCTTCCCTTCTTCCATGATCAAGGGTATACTGGCGTCCATCGGTCTTATCCTGATCATCAACCAGATTCCGCATGCGTTCGGGTACTCAGGCAAGGCACTGTTCGGCGGCATGGAAGGTGGTTTCAGCGCCAATATTTTTCGCGAAATCGCAGGGATTGTAGACTACATCAGCATCGGGGCGACCGTTATCACGTTCCTATCACTGCTCATCATTTTTGCCTGGGACCAGCCCGCCCTCAAGCGCTATACCTTCTTTAAGTTTGTGCCCTCTGCCCTGATCGCCGTGCTGGCGAGCATTGGCATCAACCAGCTCTTTATCGGGTACTTTCCGGAGCTTGCCCTAAGCGGCGGACGATTGGTGCAGTTGCCGGCGGCTGGTAGTCTGGGGGAGTTCTTCTCGTTTTTCACTTTCCCGGATTTCTCGCAGATCACTAACCCGCAGCTTTGGACGGTAGCGCTGAGCGTTGCCTTTATCGCCTCACTCGAATCGCTGCTCAGCACAGAGGCCGGTGACAAACTGGACCCTTATAAGCGCAAGTCCTCGACCAACCGCGAACTGAAAGCCCAGGGCATCGGCAACATTGTTTCCGGTATGATTGGTGGCCTGCCGGTTACCGCCGTGATTGTGCGCACCTCGGCCAACGTGTCGTCAGGAGGCCGTACGCCACTCTCCACTATTACCCACGGTACGGTCATGCTCATCTGCGTGATGGCAATTCCGCACCTGCTCAACCTAATCCCGCTGGCCTCGTTGTCGGCTGTGCTGTTTGTGGTAGGTTACAAACTAACGTCCGTCTCCCTGTTCCGACGCATGTGGAAAGCTGGCAAGCGCCAGTTTGTACCTTTCTTTGTGACCGTGGTGGCCGTGATGCTCACCGACTTGATTACGGGTATCGTGATCGGTGGTGCCGTGTCAGTGTTCATGATCCTGCGTGATAATTACCGCACTCCGTTTTTCGTGGACCGTGAGGCGCATTACGAAGGCGAGCACATTGAACTGGTACTGGCACAGGAGGTTACCTTCCTCAACAAGGCCAGCATCATGCTGACGCTGGATCACGTAGCCCCGAACTCCACCGTGCGGATAGATGGCTCCCAATCCGTGCACATAGATGACGACGTGCTGGAGATCATTGAAGATTTTAAGGCCACCGCCGCCTACAAAAACATCAAAATGGAAACGAAAGGTCTTGACAGGTTCTATGCGGAGCGCCAGCTGGGCTAGATATAGCTGTTTCCCTGGTATAGACTTGATTGAAATCCCGGTGCTCTGCCTGCTGAGAGGTAGAGCACCGGGATTTTTTGTTGGGTTGTTCCGTTTAAATACTTAGTTAAAAATAACTTGCTTTATACTTTCAAATGAATATATTTACATATTAAAAAAACCAACAATCCCCTCACTCTAAAACATCAGCGCTTATGGGCATGATAAAAGAATTCAAAGAGTTTGCCATGCGTGGCAACGTAATGGACCTCGCCATTGGTATTATCATTGGTGCAGCGTTCAGCGGATTAGTAAATTCCGTTGTAAATGACTTGTTCATGCCGCTGGTAGGTGCAGCCCTTGGCGACATGGACTTCTCGAACCTGTATGTGCCGCTTGCCGATGCCGTGCCAGAGGGCCTGGCGCTGGAAGAAGCGCGCAAACTGGGCGCCGTGTTTGCCTGGGGTAACTTTGTGACGGTAGCGCTTAACTTTCTGATCCTGGCCTTCATCATCTTCCTGATCGTGAAAGGGATGAACCGCATGATGCGCAAAAAAGCCGCTGCCCCTGCTGTGCCGCCAGCTCCGACCAAAGAAGAAGTGCTCCTCACCGAAATGCGCGACGCCCTGCGAACCATCGCCGCGAAATAGTATTTCCCCAGTTTATAAAAAAACCATGCTGTACGAGGGCGGACCTGCCTGGGTACAGCATGGTTTTTTGTTTTGGAAGTTGTGACCTCGCGGCGTGCGCAGCTCCCGCAAGTGTCTAAACCAAAGGCCGCGGATATACCTGGTTTTCAACCGCCGATCGGTTAGACTTTCGCGGGTCTGGAAGACGCCGCGAGGTCTGGGGCGGCTCCTAAACTCTCTTATACCTGTCTTTCGGGTCGATGGCGGCAAGTTCCTGCAGGAGTTGGGCGATGTTGTGGGTGGTGGCTTCGAAAAAGGCTTTGCCTTTAGCGGGTGTGGCAGCCGCAGGGTTACCAATGCCGGTGTCGTCGCTTACCTGCGACCACAGGCGCTCCGACCAGGCCCAGCCTTCGCGTATACCTGTCAGCCTAGATTTGTGCTCTTTGCCCTCACCCGCTTCGCTGAGCGGCAGTACCAGGTCGGGTCGGAGGTGCTGCATGATGCTGGTTTCCATTTCGTCGGCGTGGTCGCCGGGAGTGTCGAAGAAAGCTTTGCGGTCGGCGGCCAAAAACCAATTGCAGGTGAGCAGAAACATCTCCGGGAACTTCAGGCCAAGTTCGCGCAGTATCGGTTTGAAATCGTTGCCGCCATGGCTGTTGAGTACCAGCATTTTGCGGATGCCCTGTCGGTTGAGCACTTCGACGATGTCTAGTAGGATGGCAAGCTGCGTACTGGGGTTAAGGTTAATGTCAAGGGTGATGTCGGCCTGGCCGGTGTTCACGCCAAAAGGGATGACCGGAAGCACTGTTACTTTGGCTCCTGCTTCCCAGGCCAACCGGGCTGCTTCGGCGGCTACTGCTTCGGCTTCGTAGTTGTCAGTGCCGTAGGGCAGGTGGTAGTTGTGGGCTTCGGTAGCGCCCCAAGGCAGTATGGCTACCTCAACCTGCTGGTCTTTGATAGCTTTCCAGTTCGATTCGGCAAGTATGTAAGGGCGCATGGTAGTTTAAGAATTTAGGAGTTTGGGAGTTAAAGAGATTGAATTAGGGAGCTAGCGAAGTTGGGTAGCTTTAATATACGAGGTAATTGAGTTAGTATATGGTAAATGTCTATTTACATACCTTAGTTAATTTCAAATTAGTCCTGGACCTCTAACTCTCAAACACCTAAATTCCTCAACTTTCAATCAGCCAGGCTACAGCCTCGTCTAGATCGTCAAAGCTGCTATAAGTGATAGAACCTACCACCAGCGCGGCAGCATTAGAGGAAACTGCTTCCCGGTCGGCATCCCTGGTATTCAGCTTGGCAAACTTTTGCAGCCGTGTAGTGGCCAGCTGCAACGCCAGCTGGTTGATGATCTTGGCGTACTCCTCCATCGGCACTGTCACCTTCGACTGACGTGTGTCGGTAAGAATGCGCTTGATGTCGTAGCTGCGCACCGCCTCTATCACCTCGTCAATGATGTACGTAACCTCCGGCATGGTATAATCATGCATATTGGGCCATTCCACAAACAGGACATCGTAGGTGGGGTTATAATCTAGCTTCAGGAATTTGTTGGGAATGATCATCTTCAGTGATAAGGTGCCGTGTCTATTTAAGTGGAGTGCTAACGAAGCGCGTCCGGAAGGTCAGGCCAGTAGCCAGTTGCGGGCCTCACCATAGAACTCGAACTCCATCAAACCATACTGGAGCTGGCTATAATCGAGGTACCTGAACATATTTTCGGAGCTGATGCGGGCTGAGATGTCTGTTGAACGGACACGAGCTATTTTTTCCAGATTCTTCACCTGCTGAAGGAAAAGGGGCGCCCACTCTTCTTTCGTCCACTTCTGATCTGAAAGGCGCACCACCCGGGCCTGGCGCAGGTCATCGAGTAAGCGTTTTACATCGTATTTCTGGAGCGCCTCTATGTACTGGAGCATCGCCTCGCGATACGCTGCGCTGGGGGCATAGGCCAGCCAGGTAACTTCGAGCAGTTTTTCAGCCTCGTAGTAGGCAATGCTTATATAGTCTTTTTTGTATATTATCATTGCAATACGGTCTGTAGGAGTAGGTATAGGCACATCGAATAGCAGTATAATCGATTCGGGAATTATGCCCCGGACAAGCCTCAACCTAGCTGTTTCGACTAGGGTTTGCAAGAAAAGGCTTAGAGTTTTAAAATCAAAACAGAAAACTGCATTTAGTATATATTTGTGATATTACTCAATTTTTGCTTGGCGGGGCTACTACTGTTTTGTATATTAATGCGCTGCTTCATCCCCGAAATTCTTCAGGACAATTCCCAGATCATGATTCTTTTGCAAAACAGCATACTGCGACTGGAGTACGACCCTGCTACCGACATTCTGCAGGTGCGCTACCCCGATTTGCAGCGTTATCATATGTCATAGATCAAACACAGTCTGCAGATTATGGTGCAGACGATCCGAAATTACGATGTGCGCAAGATGCTGCTCGATGCCCGCACAACGTCCATAGAGATTGATGATGAGGAGAACCGGCAGCTTACCATGGAATTCACAGCTATGCTATCGGCCACTCGCTTGTCTAAAGTAGCCCGCCTGCAGCCTTTTGACCCGGATAATGAGGCGCGCGCCCAGCGCAACATTGAAGAGGCCCTCAAGACGGGTGCAATATCGTACGAGGTGGCTACCTTTGCGACACCAGCGGCCGTTCTTGAATGGCTTAAAGTTTAATACAGGTGCATAAAAAAAGCGGCCCCGGTCGTTCACCCCCGGAGCCGCTTATACTTTCACAAAATGAGCTTTCGCTTAGCTTTCTATATATACGCTCACCTATATTAAAAAGTTGTTATCTTTTTAAATTTATTTTTTGGCGCATCTAGCAGTCTCCGGAGCTCGCGGTGTGCGAAAAGCTCACAGTGCTTTAAATGACAGTCTTCTGCTATCTAAGCTGTACGAAAATCGCTATTGTGTTCTTAGTTTATGAAATAATAATAAGGGCAACTCTATCTGTTGTTGCGTTAAAGGAACTTCGCCCGAGAGCAGCCCTCCTATTTCTTCTTCCGCTATACCTAGCTGTTTGATAAGATCGTTAAGGGACAGCTTATAAGCTTTTACACTTCTCTATCCAATGGTGCGCTATCTACATGAAATTGGGTTTCATACTGTATTATATACCTGCCACAAAATGGCTCTAACAGAACCCTTGCCTTTATGATAAGGTGTATCTGACTGAACAACCTGTTATTTATTTAGAGTAGCTAGCTCTACCCGAACGCGCAAGCTGTCATTTTCAAAATCAAGCATATCCACTCCTATACCTGTGCAGGCGAGCAGCTTGTAACAGGAGGTTCTGAGTTGGTCATGTGCAGCGTTATCGATAGGCAGCTTGTCGATGTTTTTCAAGTCAAAGTTTGATGTTACGTTCTGTTCAGCTGCATGCCCTACAGGTAGGTCGCGACCTATCCCTACAAAGGGTGCTATACCTTGGCGGCTTCGTGCATTTCGTATGCGTCTCGCGGCATGGCAAAAGTCAGGTCCACGAAAAACACTTCGTAGTAGGTCAGATTGTAGAAGCGGTATACCTGCAGCCTGACCTCCGTTACCATGGCCGCATTAAAGCACTCCATGTCGTTTCGGGCTGTTTTCTGTCGGATATAAGCTTTGTTCAGTGCTTGTCAGGGGCGATGGGTGTTGTGCTGCATGAGGTCGGTTTGTTTTCTACTACAAGGTATAGATTAATTGGGAATTAAGAATATAGAAAGATGAATAGGAAGGCGCCTTGTCAAATCATTGTTGAAACATGTTTTTATCCTGTTCATTATTCTCCTCCTTTCCCCGCATGCCAGTCACATTTTCTTACCCGGAACTGAAAGAAAATTTATCAGGGGTTTTCACTTCCCAGTAGCTTAAATCAAATTATATATAAAATACACATATTAAATATAAACATTTTTTGGCAGAAAGGTATAACTCATAATTAAACATCCCGTAATGGTATAATCTAATCACAATAACACCTCTTACACCAGCCAAACTGGCATATGGCATTGACCTGGTTTCATAACCACGGCACAATGAACCAACTGAAGCAAAACATTTTACTGACAGAAGCGCTGTCGGCACTCCCGGAGTCCGCTATGGCCGTTCGGTGAGCTACAGGGCCATTGCCCTTATTGATATAGAAGCATTTAGTAACACCTTAAAATCTATTATATACATCTAAACCTTTTACACATGCTTAACAAAACTTTTGCTGGCAAAAAGCTGATCTATCCAGCCCTTTTCGCCTTTATCGGCTTGGTTGGTTGTAATCCGGAAGAGGATATGAACCCGACAAATGAGTTGAATGCGGAATCTTCGCTTATGGCGCAGGGCGTAACCCCGAACTCGAATGTAAAGCTGCGCAAAAACCATTATGTAGTGCTTTCCAGCAGTGAAACACTACCTGCAGGTATAGCCTTCGAACTGACCGCTGCCAATGGGGAGGTAACAAGCCTGATGGAGCAGGCCGGAGTAGCCACGGTGTACTCAGAGGACCCGAATTTTGCTGCCAAAGCCTCTAAAATCAATGGCGTACGCTCTGTTGTGCGTGACCTGGAAGTACAGTGGTACAACCCGGACGACATGAAAATTGTAGAACTGGCTGACGTGGGCACACCACCTGCCAGTGGCGACAATGATACCTATTTTGACTTGCAGTGGGGGCATGCCGCAATTAAGGCACCACAAGCCTGGAATGCCGGCCACCGTGGCCAAGGTGTGCGGGTAGCCGTACTGGATAGCGGCTTCGACCTAGACCACGCAGACCTGGCCCCAAACATTGACATGGCAGCCAGCAAAAACTTTGTACCGGGCGAGAAGCTGGGCTATGCCCTGCCGGGCGTGGGTAGCCACGGCACACACACGGCCGGCACCATCGCCGCAGCCGATAATGGCATTGGCATTATTGGTGTTGCCCCTGAGGCAAAACTGATCCTGGTGAAGGTGCTACGTGACTCTGGTTCGGGTTCCTTCTCTTGGATGATCGATGGCATCATTCATGCCACGCAGCAGGGCGCAAACGTGATTAACATGAGCCTTGGAGCCGCCCTTCCGCGCAACGGTAAGTTCCTGAACGACAACGGCACACCAAATGATCCGACTGATGACTTTATCGAAAGTGATACCAAAGCCGTGCAGGAATTGTTGATTGCCATCAACCGCGCTACCAGCTATGCTACTAAGAACGGGGTAACCGTAATCGCTTCTGCCGGTAACGATTCCAACAACGGAAATGCAGATAAGTCGCTGGTTCACATACCTTCTTCCTCTACCGGTGTGATCTCCATCTCGGCTACCGCTCCTCGTGGCTGGGCGCTTGCCCCGTTCACTACTTTTATGGATGACTTCGCCTCTTACTCCAACTACGGCACTTCGGATGTACACTTCGCTGCACCAGGTGGTGATTATGTATACCCGGGTAGTGAGATAGCTACTATTGGTGGAATCAGACAGTATGTTTATGTGTTCGACTACGTTTTCAGCACGGGTAGCAACCTGGACCCCACAAGAGCTTCCTACTACTGGTCTGTAGGCACGAGTATGGCAGGCCCGCACGCAGCGGGCGTGGCAGCACTCATCGTTGGCAAGAACGGCGGCAAGATGGATCCTGCCCATGTACTGGCCAAACTACGCGCCACTGCAGATGACTTAGGTAAACCCGGCCGCGACCCTTACTATGGCTACGGCCGCGTAAACGCCTTGCGTGCTGTAACAGAATAAGTTATACCTGCCTTCATAACAAAAGCCGGACTGTGTCATGACAGTCCGGCTTTTGCTTTTCTATACTGTACAATTTTTATTGCAGCGAATCATTACTATAATCCAATTCAGACCTTACCTTAAATAATTTACACCGCCTTGGGTATCAAAACAAAACCGTTTCAAAGAACCCGGATATAGGATATAAGACAGCCATTTTTCAACATTTAGAATAATCTACTATATTTTAGCAAACAATTGAACCCATATTGTCTAATTACAATTACATTCAGGAAGTTTTTTTGTCAATACACCTCTATGAAGGTAAATTTTACGCAGCCTGAAGCGCTGGCCCTGACGCCAGATTTCTACACCTCTATTGTCCGGCACGGATCCGAACTCATCACAGTTATCAACTGGGAAGGCAACTACCAGTACGTTTCTGACTCCGTCGGTCCCGGTTTGGGGTATGACCCTGAAGATCTGCTGGGTACTCATGTGCTCGAACTCATCCACCCGGATGATGTACCCATAATCGAAGAGGAGCTTTCGAAGCATACTTCCGGCCTTACAAAGCAAATAAGCCTGGCACCTTTCCGCTTCAGGGCAAAAAACGGCGACTGGCGTTGGCTAAGCTGCGTATCCACCAACATGCTAGATGACCCGCATGTGCGGGGCATTGTCACCAATTCGCGCGATATTACCTCTAAAATGGAGGCTTTGCAGCAGAAAAAGGAAAGCCGGGCTTATTATAAAGCGCTCTTCTTCAACAACCCCGATCTTGTATTTACGCTGAGCATAAGCGGTCAGGTGGAAGCCTGCAACGATGCTGTGGTAAACCTGACTGGCTATACCCGCGAAGATTTCCCCGGAAGTCACTTTGCTGATTTCGTGCTGCCGGAATACCATGCAGGAACATTTGAGGCCTTCTATCATGCCTTGACTGGTCAATCCTGTACCTTTGAATCCTGCATCAGGCACCGCCATGGCCAGAAGCGCTACTTGTCGGTCACGCTGGTACCGGTAGTGCTGGAAGGACGGGTGCTCGCTGTACAGTGCATCGCCAAAGACATTACTAACGAAAAAGAAGCCAACCTGTTGGTAAAAGCCCAGTCACAGAAGCTGCACAACATCCTGGAGGCGATGGTGGAAGGCTTCTTTGCTCTGGACACCGCATGGCGCTATAGCTTTGGCAATACGGTTTTCGCCAATTTCCTGGGCCGTTCCCTCAACGAGTTGATGAACCGCCAGATCTGGGAAGAATACCCCTTCCTGGTAGACACCCAGTTTTATCAGAAATGTTTAGAGGTAGACAGGACCAGAAAGCCCGTCCAGTTTGACGAGCGTTTTGATAATCTGAAAGCTGTGCTGCGCTTTACGCTGAGTCCTTTTGAAGATGGCATTCTGGTATCGTTTGTAGATATTACGGAGCAGGTAAAAGCGCAGGAAGAACTCCGCAAGCTCTCGCTGGTGGCCAGCAAAACCACCAACGGCGTGATCATCACCAATAGCCAGCTCGAGATAGAATGGGTGAACGAGGCTTTCAGTAACGCAACCGGCTACAAATTGGAAGAAGTAGCCGGCAGGCGCCCGAGTGACATTCTGACCTCCAACGATACCGATCTGCGAGAACTCGCCTGGGTAAGAGAGCAGCTGGCACAGGGCGTACCTATCCGGAATGAAATACGCGGCTACAAGAAAAACGGCGAGATGGTCTGGGCTGATGTCACCATTTCACCTATCGCAAATGAGCAGGGCCAGATAGAAAAGCACGTCTACATCCACACCGATATTACTGATCGCAAGTTCGACCAGGAGCAGTTGCTCAAAACCACCGAACACCTATACCATCAGAACCAGGACCTGCAGCAGTTCAACTACATTGTGTCGCACAACCTGCGTGCGCCTGTCGCTAACCTGGTTGGCCTTTCTACCATACTCCAGAAGCTGGACACCAACAGCGGCCGCTTTATGCAGGGCCTGCAAAACCTGGAGACATCCGCCCGCCGGCTTGACGATGTGATCAGTGACCTGAACAAAATACTGGCCGTGCGTTCCGCTAACCTGCAGGCAGCCCACGAGATGGTTAGCCTGGTCGATGTAGCGGCGGAAGTGGTACTGAGCCTGCAGCACCTGCTAACCCCGATCAACGGACATATCGTGCTGAATCTGAAGCAGGAGGACTTGCTTTGGGCCAACCGCGCCTACGTCTACAGCATCCTCCATAACCTGATTTCGAACGCCATCAAGTATAAGTCTGCGCAGCGTGACTTACTTATTGAGTTAAATACCGTAAGGAAAGAAGACAGTCTGCAACTACGTGTAAAGGACAATGGCAGTGGCATGGATCTGGAGGCGGTAAAGCCGCATCTGTTCCAGCTCTACAAGCGCTTTCATGCAGGACCTGATGGCAAAGGCATCGGGCTATACCTGGTGAAAATGCAGATGAACGCCATTGGAGGAGAGATTGAGGTAGACAGTGAGCCGGAATTAGGTACAACCTTCATCTTACATTTTAAGCACGCAGCCTATGGTCAGCAAGGTTTACATAATTGATGATGATGACATCAGTATATACCTGACCTCTCTGGTGTTGGAGGAAGCGGGCTTTGCCAACGAAATCTGCACGTACAGCTCGGCAGACGACGCGTTGGCCGACTTGTCTTTAACAGGGCCTCCTCCCCTGCCGGACGTCATCCTGCTCGACCTGAACATGCCCGTTAAAAATGGCTGGGATTTTCTGGATGTCCTGCGTCCCTATGAAGAAGCGCTAAAGGGAAAGCTGGACGTCTTTATTCTGACCTCCTCCATTGCTGTCAGTGACAAGGAACAGTCCCTGGACTACCCGCTGGTGCGCGGATTCCTTCACAAACCGCTCGACGAAGCAAGCCTGGCCTATATAAATCGCGCCCGTAAAGGGCACCCTTAGGCAGCATACCTGGGCAACCTGATTGTGAAACGTGTGCCTTCATGCTCCCGGCTCTCAACACTGATGGTCCCTCCCTGCAGCCTCACCAATTCATACACGATCGCCAGTCCGAGTCCGCGCGACTTTTCACCGTTTAGCCCTTTTCTGGAGGCGTTGCTCCGCCGTTCAAATAGTTGGGGAAGCAGGTGCTCAGGTATACCAATGCCATTGTCGCTGTGCTCCACCACCGCCCAGTCCACATCCTGATAAGCCCGGATGGTGATCGTGCCTGTGGGAGGCGTGAACTTGATGGAATTGGAGATCAGGTTATTCAATATCTGGGAGAACTTTATCTGGTCGAGTTCCGCCATCAAAGGATCGTCTGGCAGCTGCAGTACAAACTGCTGCTGCACTAACCGGCCCTTCTGGTAAAAACCTACCACGCTTCTGATCTGCTCGCTTATGTCCATGCGGATCTTGTTCACGTATACCTCCGGCGATTGCAGGTGCTCTTCGCTGAGCAGGTCCTGGATCAGGTCGGTACACTGAACGCAGGCCGTTTCAATGATGTCGGTATAGTGCTCCAGTTCCTGCTTTTTGTCATCCTGTATATCCTGGCGGAGTAAGGATGCTACACTTTTTACGACTGCCAGTGGACCACGAAGGTCATGCGCCACCATTTCGAGTGCGCTGTTCTTCCGCTGCCCGAACTCGGTCAGGTAGTTGACGAATTCCTGCTGCTTTGTTACGTTTTCGACTATACCTGCCAGGGCAACCACCTTCTGCGCACTGTCAAAGATCGGGTGGGCGATGCAGCGTATGTAGCGTCTCTGTCCGCGCTGCTGGATGCGCACCATTTCATCCACATGCTCCCCCTTCAGCAGCTTTTGCCAGTTGTGCGCTAGTGCCGGACGGTCTTCCTCCATCACAGAGTCTATCAGCAGCTGCGGAAACTTCTGCGACTGCGACTCCTCAACATGCCAGATATCATAAAATGCCGGAGACAAATAGTCGAACTTGTGTTGTGTAAGGCTATACTGAAAAATTACTTTTGGACTCTGTTGTCCTATCTGATGAAGTATGTCTGATTCGTTCATTGAAAGGGGGTTTACACCGTAATAAATACGAAGCACCGGATGGTATGTTAAGAGAAAGCTATACCTACGGATTCCTGCTATCTTCGTATGTGTCGTGCCTGCCTCTTTTGATCTCCTGCAAAAGCCTGATCCGATGCCTGAACTGCCTGATCTATACCTTGGCCTTGCACTTTCAGCTGCATTTTACTCTGGAAACAGCAGCTCAGCAGAAAAACGCCTGGCCATTTTACGAGCAACCATACCTTGGTTGTGTGGTTGTTTCATACCTTAGACTCGCCAGGACGTGCAACGCCAGCGTTTAGGAAATGTAACTGATCAGAAAGTAAAGACCAACGAAGCCCGGTTATAAGCATACCCAACGCGAAGATCTGTGTTGGGCCGTTTGGCATAACGCAGACCCTCGTTATACACATAAATGGCCTGGTGTTCCCGTTTCATTTTGGCTCCGGCGAAAGGGATGCTGCAAGTCAGCAGGCTTGCCCCCGCTCCGGAGACCAGCCAGTTAGGTTGGTTACCAGTTAACTGCCTGCTTATAGTATAGCTGATCAGGAGACCACCTGCATAAGTGAGCGCCGTGGCTGGGAATGAATTGCGCTGGCCTTTATGAAGCTCCTGTCGCGCTTCAGGATGTTGATCCAAAATGTGCAATAGTTGTTTTTTACTAATTTGATAGCCATGCTGGTAATAGGCAAATCCAAGGCCTTTTTTCTGTACAATAATTTCACCGCTCGCCTGCGCAAAGGCAGAATTAAGTACACTGCTCAAACCAAGCAGGAACAATAGTAAGTAAGTTTTCATAGACAAAAAGTGCGTATCGGGAACAAAATAGCATAATTGCAATTTATTTCAAAGTGCAATTTTTACATACGCATATTTTTGTATTTAAGTATAGGTTATTGAAGGTGTCTAAACATTGACAATCAACTAAATATACCTCACACAGCACAAAAAAAGCAGCAAACACGTGGCTTGCTGCTTCAATTTTAAATTACATGAACTGGTCTAATCAGGCATACCTAACTTGCCAGCTGATACTTATACCTTTCTAGCTACCCAATTGCTCTTCTAACTCCTCGGCCTCCAGCATCAGGTTTTCCCACTTCTGGTTGACAGCATCCAGTTCCTTCTGCACGGATTCAAACTTTTGGGAAGTTTCCTGCAACAGGCTTGGGTTACCATATACCTTCGGGTCAGCCAGCTCCGTTTCGTATTTGGCGAGTTCCTTTTCTAGTTGCTGCACCTGCTTTTCCAGCTCACTTATTTGTCGGTTTACCTGTTTTAGCTGGTTGTTCAGGGCATTGAACTCGCTGTTGTCACGCTTTGGCTTAGGTTCGTCTTTCTTAGCAACTGGTGCCGCTGCGGCCTCTCGTTTTGTTTCTTTCTCCCGCTTCTCCTGAAACGTCTCAAATTCGTGGTACGTGCCGGGGTATTCCTTCAGCTGGTAGTCTTCGATGTACCAGATCTTGGTGGCCACATTCTCTACAAAGTAACGGTCGTGCGAAATGATGATGAAGGTACCTTCGTACTGCTCCAGCGCCTGAATCAAGATGTTGACCGACTGCATGTCCAGGTGGTTGGTCGGTTCGTCGAGCATCAGGAAGTTGGCCTCCGAGATCAGTGTTTTGGCCAGTGCCACGCGGCTCTTCTCCCCTCCCGACAGCACTTTTATCTTTTTAAACGCATCGTCGCCGGTGAACAGGAAAGAGCCCAGAAGCGTGCGCAGTTCGACCTCCGTCTTACCGGAGCCGGCCTGCTGCAATTCCTGCAGTATTTCATTTTCTACGTTCAGGGCCTCGAGCTGGTGCTGCGCATAAAAGGACATGATTACATTATGTCCCATTTCGCGCTTTCCCTGAATTGGCTCGGTGCCAGCGATGATGCGCAGCAATGTGGACTTTCCCTTACCGTTAGCACCGATGAGCGCAATCTTGTCGCCCCGCTCGATGTGCACGTTCGTGTCCCGGAAAATAAGCTTGCTGCCGAAGCTCTTGCTCATGTGCTCCAACCGGAAGATGTGACGGCCCGGCTGTACATTAAAGCGGAAGCTGAAGTTCACTTTTGCTGCCTCTCCTGCCACCTCCTCAATGCGCTCCATGCGCTCGAGCTGCTTCATGCGGCTCTGCGCCTGCTTGGCTTTGGTCGCCTTGGCTTTAAAGCGCTCAATAAAGCGCTCCGTCTGCCGGATATGGGCCTGCTGGTTTTCGTAGGCCCCCTTCTGTATCTCGTTGCGGAGGGCTTTTTCTTCTACATAAAAGCTGTAGTTGCCCGGGTATAGGTTTAGCTTCGCGCCTGACACTTCCACTGTAATGTTGGTGGTCTTGTCCAGAAACTCCCTGTCGTGCGAAACAATCACCACGGCACCTTCAAAGCGGTCCAGATAGGATTCGAGCCACTTGATGGAGGGAAGGTCCAGGTGGTTGGTCGGCTCGTCGAGCAGCAGCAGCGAGGGCTTCTGCAAAAGGATCTTGGCCAGCATCACGCGCATGCGCCAGCCACCAGAGAAAGAGGCCAGCGGTTGCTTCAGTTCTTCGGTCGTGAAGCCAAGGCCCTCCAGGATCGACTCGGCTTCGGCCTGCATGGTATAGCCGCCGAGCGCCTCAAAGCGTTCCTGCAGCGCCGCCAGTTTATCAACCAGCTTATCATGGAAATTATGCTCAAACTCTACCAGCACCTGGTCGATCTCCTTCTGCAGCGAGATGGCCTCGTCAAAAGCCTGCATGGCCACCGACAGAATGCTCTCGTGCGTTTCGTAGCTGAGCAGGTCCTGGTTCAGGAAACCGATGGTCGTGTCCCGGCTCATTTGGATACTTCCGCCGTCAGGCTTATATTCACCCACAATAATGCGCAGCAGTGTAGACTTGCCGGTACCGTTCAGCCCGATCAGGGCAATCTTGTCTTTGGGTTTGATGTGCAGGTTGGCATCCTCGTACATAGGGCGGCTGCCAAAATGAAAGCTAAGGTTATTGATAGAAATCATAGATTCAGAAAGCTGAGTTACAAAGGTACTTATTTTGGGAAACATCCCCAGCTTAAAGGGTCACAGACCAAAAGTCGCCCCGTACGTAAAATGAGACGTTGCCCACCGCAAAAAGCCCTGTACAGGCAAACATTATCACATGTGCCTCGTTCTATAGCTTTATGCTTTTGAGAAATGTGTGTGCGAGATGTTGAGAACAGCAATAAAAAATAACCTTTTATGATCGCAGTTACATCCCTGCTCGACCCTTCCCATTCTGCACGTGTCACTGAACTGACTGAGTTACTCGACTCACAATTCGGACTTAATGAAGTGAAGATGACGCCATACCCGCACCTGACCCTGCTGACGGCCGAGATCCCGGATATGGAGGAACTGCAGCAATACCTGCAGGAGACCAGCCGTGAGACCGAACCCTTCACAATTCGTACCACAGGCCTGGGCGTGTTTCCGGGTGAGAAGCCGGTCATCTACATACCTGTACTCCGCACCGCCCCGCTCAACCAGTTACACGACCGCCTGCACCGCGATATATCGGAGATGAGCAGCGAAATGGGCGTTTATTATAACCCTAATATGTGGCTCCCTCATATTTCACTGGCCCTCGGTGACACCTCCCCCGAATTACTGGGCCCGGTCCTTACTTTTCTTTTCAATTACAACTTCAACTGGGAGATCACGATCGACAACCTGACCATTCTGCAGAAATGCGGCGATTACTACCTAAAGGAAGACGAGTACAGCTTCGGTCGTAAGGAACTTAGTCTATGATATCCGGGCGTTAAGCAATAACGAATTTCCTTTAAATACTCCTAATCTTGCTTGCGCTATACCTGTGTTTTATCTAACTAAAGCACAGGTATAGCTGCTTGGGCTATTCTTAAAGTCTTATTTTAATTCCATTTTAATCTTGTTTAGTTTCACTTTTTCTTAACCACTTAAAATACTCGCCCGTATTGTTGGAGTGAATTCCACACACGATTTCAAAAAGCTATACCTCACCTACATCCAAAAACAAACTAAACCATGGACGAGAAAGACAAGGACAAGACAACGCCTACCCACATCGACGAAAACAGTAAAAACAAACAACTGGAACATTTCCGGTCAGACGGGGATGGTCAGTACATGACCACTGACCAAGGCCTTAGGGTCAACCACACCGACGACTCGCTAAAAGCTGGGCAGCGTGGACCAACGTTGATGGAAGACTTCCACTTCCGCGAGAAAATGACCCATCTGGACCACGAGTCTATACCTGAGCGCGTGGTGCATGCCCGTGGTTCGGGTGCGCACGGGTACTTTCAGCCCTACGACAGCTCGTTAAAGGAATTTACCAAAGCCAGATTCCTGACCGACCCAAACACCAAAACCCCTGTATTTGTACGCTTCTCCACGGTGGCAGGATCCCGGGGTTCTGCTGACTCCGTGCGCGACGCCCGAGGTTTTGCCACAAAGTTCTATACCGAAGAAGGCAACTATGACTTGGTGGCCAACAACATACCTGTATTTTTTATCCAGGATGGTATCAAATTCCCCGACCTGGTGCACGCCGTGAAGCCGGAGCCGGACAACGAAATGCCACAGGCCTCTGCTGCCCACGACACCTTCTGGGATTTCATTTCCCTGATGCCTGAGTCTACCCACATGATCATGTGGCTGCTGTCAGACAGGGCTATTCCGCGCAGTTTCCGTATGATGGATGGATTCGGGGTACACACTTTTCGCTTTATAAACGAGGCTGGCAAATCGACCTTTGTGAAACTCCACTGGCGCGCTATGTTGGGGGCGCATTCGCTGGTATGGGACGAGGCCCAGAAACTGGCTGGCAAAGACCCTGACTGGCATCGACGCGACTTGTGGGAATCCATCGAGATGGGTGACTATCCGGAATATGAGCTCTCCGTGCAGCTAGTGCCGGAAGAAGATGAGTTTAAGTATGACTTCGACCTGCTGGATGCCACTAAGATCATTCCGGAAGAATTGGTGCCGCTTCGTCCGGTCGGCAAGATGGTACTCAACCGCAACCCGGACAACTTCTTCGCTGAAACTGAGCAGGTGGCGTTTCACCCGGGCAACCTGGTACCCGGCATAGATGTGACCAACGACCCCCTATTACAAGGCCGTCTCTTCTCTTACCTTGACACGCAGATCAACCGCTTTAGTAGTATCAACTTCACCGAAGTACCGATCAACAGACCGGTGGCTCCGGTACACAATCACCACGGGGCGGGCTTCATGAAGATGACCATTGGCAAGGGCAAGGCCAACTACTGGCCGAACTCGATTGGCAATGGCTGCCCGATGATGGCCCCGGAGAACATGGGCGGTTACGTGCACCACATGGAGAAGGTGGAAGGCCACAAGATCCGCGCCCGCAGCGAAAGCTTCAACGACCACTACAGCCAGGCCACCATGTTCTGGAACTCTCTTACTGAGGCGGAGAAAGATCACCTGGTGTCAGCTGCCCACTTCGAACTGGGTAAGGTAGAACGTAAAGCCATCCGTGAAAGGCAGGTGGCCAATTTCTATCGAGTAGACCCACAGCTTGCTGCTCTGGTGGCCGCAGGTATAGGCATCAAAATGCCGGTAGACCAGGATTCGGAGCCGACCGGAAATTTTGTAAAGGATGCCGCTTCTCAGAAAATCAGCCAGGGCAAGTCTGTGGCAGAATCGCCGAGCATCAGCATGGATAAAGACAAGGTAGAGGGTTCCAAATCCCGCAGAGTCGCCATCCTCATAGAAGATGGCTTCGACTACAACGAGGTGATGCAGGTGAAGGAAGCTTTGGAGGCTGCTGGTGTCCATGCCAAAATCGTGTCGAAGGTACAGGGCCAGCGCATCTCCAGCACCGGTCAGGAACTGGAGGTAGACATGAGCCACGTGACGACAGGGTCCATTATGTTTGACGCGGTTTACATTCCGGATGGAGAGAAGAGCGTGCGCAAGATGATGGGCCTGGGTGACGCCCTGCACTTTGTGGCCGAAGCCTTCAAACATTGCAAGCCGATCGCCACTTCCGGTTTCGGCATCAATATGTTCGAAAAAGCTTTTGTAGTAGGCGTGAACTTTGCTGACAAGGAGTCGGGCAAAGTAGTTTCCCACTCCGGTGTGATCACGGCCGGAGCCAACGCCGACGCTGGTGAGTTTGCCAATAAGTTTGTTGAGGCCATTAAAAAGCATCGCCACTGGGACCGTGAGAAATCCATGACGCCGGCATAGTAATTTAGATGTTTGTTATTGATTGTTTGTTTGGAGCAAAAGCCGCGAGTTTCGCGGCTTTTGCTTTTTACGGGGTGGGATGATTAGGGACTGTTAATGAACAAGGAGAAAGCAAAGACCTCGCGGTGTCTTCCAGACCGGTGAGGTTCTCAATCAGGATTTACAAGATTAGAGAGCCCCCTACCCCCACGGATTGACAGGGTTCTCACAGATGCCGGGTCCAACCACCCTTAACCCCTCCTTTTCTAAGGCGGGGAATGTGTAATTACCATATTCAGGGTATATGCACTGTAGTTTCAGCTATCCGTGCACGATTGTCATCCCCCTGCCCCCTTCGAAGGGGGACTTCTGCTACTGCCCGATTTTCAGGTATAAGCGCTGTAGCATAGACGAATGGCAGGTATAGCAAGACCATCTTGCACAGTAGCTACAAAGCAAATCACCTTGCCCGGTGCACAAAACGACAATACACTGTTTGAGTGGTCAGCGAGTGGGGGTAGGGGCCCTCGATTTTTGTGTCAAGACAAAAAGTAAGGCCCGCCCGGCCAGGGCAAGCTACAAAGCAATTCAGTCCGCCACACCTGCAACAGCAGTTGCTACAAAGCAGCTATACCTGCAACAAGCTATTACTACAACGCCAGGAATAGGCATCCCCGCTTCTCAAAATCCCTTATATTTACAGACACCCTCAACACAAACTATGTCCAAACACAGCTATACCTTTAAATTCGCCTCCCTGGCTTTGTCTCTGGCAATACTGAGTGGCTGCAGCAAAGGCCCTGCGAACAGCGCTTATACCTTACCAGTCGACACCGGCGTTTCGCGCGAACTGGCGGAGCACCGCAATCTGACCTTGAGCAACGTGCAGTATGACATCAAACTGCAGATCCCCGCTGGCAAAGACGCACCTATACCTGCTACTGAGACTATCACTTTTAATCTGCTCAGCAAAGAGCAGGCCCTGCAGATCGATTTTAAGGAGCAGCTGGACCACCTGCATACCATTCGGGTGAATGGAAAACAGATACCGACCGTGTTCCAAAACGAGCACATCGTCATCGATCCGCGCTACCTAAAAGAAGGCCAGAACCAGGTGCAGCTCGAGTTTACGGCCGGCAACCTCTCGCTCAACCGCAACGAGGAATACCTCTATACCTTGCTCGTTCCAGACCGCGCACGCACCGTATTCCCTTGCTTCGATCAGCCGGACCTGAAAGCTGTCTTTAAACTCACGCTCACGTTGCCGCAAAACTGGAAAGCCCTGGCCAATGCTCCGTTACAAGACTCGGTGATGACAGGCGCGATCAAGACCTATACCTACCTGCCTTCCGATACCATACCGACATATCTCTTTACTTTTGTAGCCGGTAACTTCAGCAAGGTGAGTAACAGCGATCGGGGCCGCACCATGCATTTTTACCACCGCGAAACCGATCAGGATAAGCTTAAAAGTATAGACCCGGTCTTCAGCATACACCGCGATGCGCTGGCCTTTATGGAGGATTATACCCAAATCCCCTACCCTTTCCATAAGTTCGACTTTGTGGCTATACCTGATTTTCAGTACGGCGGCATGGAGCATGTGGGCGCGATCGACTATATGGCCTCTACCCTGTTCCTGGACGAGGGCGCTACCAAGGACCAGCTGGTGGCACGCTCTAACCTGATCGCACACGAAACGGCGCACATGTGGTTTGGCGACCTCGTGACGATGCGCTGGTTCAACGACGTGTGGATGAAAGAGGTGTTTGCCAATTTCATGGCGGACAAGATTTCGAAAACAACGGTGAAGGATAGCAATTACGATCTCAAGTTTCTGATCGACCACTTCCCGGCTGCCTACAGCGTGGACCGCACGGCAGGCGCTAACCCAATCCGTCAGGACCTGGCTAACCTGCAGGATGCCGGCTCGCTTTACGGGAACATCATCTACCACAAGGCTCCCATTATGATGCGACAGCTGGAACGGCTGATGGGCGAAAAAGCTTTTCAGGAGGGTCTGCAGGTATACCTGAAAACATATGCCAACAGCAATGCTACCTGGCCGCAACTCATCGAGATACTGGATGCACGCACGCCCGCGGATCTGCAAGCGTGGAATAAGGTATGGGTGAACGAACCGGGCCGTCCGGTTTTCGACAGTAAGCTGGATGTAGAAGATGGGAAAATCAGCGTTTTTTCCATTTCACAAAAGGGCGAAGATGGGTCAGAACGCTTGTGGCCTCAGCTTTTTGAAGTAGCGCTGGTTTATGATGACCGTGTAGAGGAATATACTGTCAACATGAATCAAGCTTCTATTGAGTTTAAGGAGGTGATTGGGAAAGAGTGGCCGCTTTATGTGCTGTTTAACTCCTCCGGACAAGGTTACGGGACCTTCCCCATTGATGCACGAGGCATAAGCTACCTACCTAAACTGCAGAACCCTGTGATGCGCGCCTCGAGCTACATCAACCTGTATGAAAACATGCTCAACGGAGTAGATATTACACCTGACATGATGCATTATATTACCCTCCTGCAATCACCTAACGAACAGGAAGAACTGAACCTGAAGCTACTGACGGGCTACCTGAGTGAAACGTTCTGGAAATTCACCAGTCCGGAGCAAAGAGCTAAATTAGCTCCGGCCTTCGAAAAAAATCTGTGGGAAGCGATGGAAAAACAAAAGTCCGGCAACAACAAAAAGCTCTTTTTCAAAACCTACCAAAACATTGCCCTGACAAAAGAAGCGCTGGACCGGCTGCATCAGGTATGGCAAAGCCAGAAGGCACCAGCAGGCGTCACCCTCACCGAAGACGACTATACCTCGCTGTCTCAATCCTTGGCCGTGCGCGACTACACCGACTCCGAAGGTATACTGCGTCAGCAACTGGCCCGCATCAAAAACCCGGACCGCCAGAAGCGCCTGCAGTTCCTGATGCCGGCCCTGTCTGGCGAAGAACAAGTGCGCGATGCTTTTTTTGCCTCGCTCAAAGACCGCAGCAACCGCGACAAGGAGGCCTGGGTAGGTACTGCGCTCTCATACCTGCACCACCCGCTGCGGGCTGCTTCTTCAGAAAAACACCTGCGCGAGAGTCTGGAACTAGTGGAGGAAATTCAGCTGACCGGAGACATCTTTTTCCCTACCAACTGGCTGCAATCAACCTTTGGGTATTACCAGACGCCAACGGCTGCTCAAACCATCCGCACCTTCCTGGCCGAGCATCCGAACTACAACCCAAAGCTGAAAGGTAAAATTCTGCAGGCCGCAGACCCTGTGTACAGAGCAGAGAAACTGGTGAAGTAAAATAAGCCAGCGATGTACATACGCAAAAAGCGCAGCCAGTTCTAAACAGGCTGCGCTTTTTGCGTATAGCAACGTTCGTTCTATTTTATTTTATAGCCCAACCGGACGGTCACCGTATTATTGACAGTTTTCACTCCCTCAATAGCAGAGAAGCCATTTCCGGTTTCAAGCCTTATTTCCGTCTGCATGTTCTTCCACTCTCCCCCTATACCCAGCAGCAGCGCCTGCTCATGCTTCCGTATGCTACTTGCCATCGGATTCCCTTCTTTGTTGCTTCCTGTTGAACTGGATGGAGTATAAACCAGTTGCCTGCTTTTATCATCTAAGATAAAACTGTTGCTGATGCCAAGGCTAATATACGGCCGTATACCTTTGTCCAGGATTCCGTAGCGGCCTAATACGTTGATAGCCATCTGGGACATCTCGAAAGTGGTGGTATATTCCGTGTACACCTGCTCCGTCTGTGTGTTCACATGTTGGAAGGTTCCCTCCGTCCGATATGCTTTGTAGAGCAGCTCCCCTATCAGGGCATATTTGCCATGGCTTCTGGGTAAAGTAGCCACAAAGGAGGAACCGAAGGTATAGCCCATACCTTTGAAATCCGGTTCGCTTAGTGCCCTGTTCGGATGGCCATCAATGTTCAGGGAGGTATAGGAAACGCCTCCCAAGGCATAAACATTGAACTTTATCTTTTCTTCAGCGGCCACATAGTCTCCCTCATTGCCACTTGCGCATATATTGTAATCCTGCACCAGACTTTTCAAAGCCGACGGCTTGAAGGCCACCTTGCTTATCTTGTTGATCAAATCCTGGCAGTCCGTCATCCTGGCAGTCAGCATTCCCCTGTACACCGGCAGTTTCACAATACCTCTTTTGCCGCCTGCACGCTGTATAATGGATCGGTAAACCAGTTCAACAGGGGTCTCGCCTTCTTTCTGAATGTAGATGCGCTCCTGTGCATCCGGTTCATTCAATGTGTACAAACTCATCTTGCCCTTGACCAGGGCACGCAAAAACACGGTGTCCCGCACAATGCTGGATTGGCTGTCGTAGATGTAGGTGCTGCCTATTTTCGTCACAGTCTTTTCCTTATCCACAGCATGCACCTCGAACCTGTCACCTGAAGTGAGCGAGAAGCTTTTAATGTCGGCCACACCGAGTCTCTGCGTGTTGGTGCTGACCAGGTCGTGCCTCACTTCAATAAAGGTGGGACTCCTCTTCCAGTTCTGGTCATTTATGTGCACCTGCACGGTGTCTCCCTGGTGCGTCACGTACTGGCCCGCCACAAACTTCTTCTGCCCGAAGGCAAGCGTACAGGTGAGAAGTAAGATAAGTGTCAAGGTCGTTTTCATGAATAGGTTGTTATGAATATATAACAGGATTAATATACTGGTAAATACTGATATAAGATTCAGCCTCAGTATTTTCATGCCCGTACCGGATCAGAATTCACACTAACTGTTTGTCACTATACCTGCTCCGGGTGCACATTCATACACGCATCCACACTGCTGCCAACTACCCAGTACGGGTACCGGAATACCTTCTTTTAGAATACAGCCTCCCTATACCTTTTACAGGTCGGCACTAAACTACCTCTATATTTAATAGCAGATGCCAGGCGTCAGCCAAACAAAAAGCCCGCTGCATCAACAGCGGGCTTCTCTATTATCCAAAACTTCTCTTGTCAGGAAATTCCCTGGTCTCAAAAGTTACATATCCAGCACAATCGCGAATACAAGCGGCGCAACGATGGTGGCGTCTGACTCGATCATATACTTCGGTGTGTCTTTGCCGAGCTTACCCCAGGTGATTTTCTCGTTTGGCACAGCGCCTGAGTAAGAACCGTAGCTGGTCGTAGAGTCGGAGATCTGAGCAAAATAGCCCCAAAGCGGAACACCTGTGCGCTGCAAATCCTGGTGCAGCATCGGCACTACGCAGATCGGGAAGTCACCGGCTATACCGCCGCCAACCTGGAAGAAACCTATTGTAGACTCCTCTTTCGCATTCTGGGTATACCAGTCAGCCAGGAACATCATGTACTGTATACCTGTGCGCATCGTGTGCACATTCTTGATGTCGCCGCTGATCACGTGGCCGGCGTAGATGTTACCCAAAGTTGAGTCTTCCCAGCCCGGGCAGATGATCGGAAGATTCTTTTTAGCAGCTTCCAGCATCCAGCTGTTTTTCGGGTCGATCTGGTAGTACTGCTCCAGGTCACCTGACAACAGGATCTGATAGAAGAACTCGTGCGGGAAATAAGATTTACCTTCCTGGTCAGCTTTTTCCCAGAACTTCAGCACCGTATGCTCGATACGGCGCATCGCTTCCTCTTCAGGTATACAGGTATCGGTTACGCGGTTCATGTGGCGGCTCAGCAGGTCTTCCTCGTCGGCAGCTGACAGCTCGCGGTAATGTGGTACGCGCTCATAAAAATCGTGGGCTACCAGGTTGAAGATATCCTCCTCGAGGTTTGCACCGGTACAAGAGATCGCGTGCACCTTGTCCTGGCGAATCATCTCGGCCAGTATGATGCCCAGCTCAGCTGTAGACATGGCACCAGCCAGCGTGATCATCATTTTGCCCCCGTTGTTGAGGTGCGTCTTATATCCTTCGGCAGCGTCGATGAGCGAAGCAGCGTTGAAGTGCTTGTAGTGCTTCTTTAAAAAATTAGATACTTCCATTTCCTTGTGTTTATGCTGTTTACTGATTCGTGTTTATACTCCTGCAACTCTCTATGAGTTAAAAAAATATGTACTCCGGCAAAGATAAGCTTTAAAATGACATCCCTGCCCTCCCTACTTCGACACCAGTTTTAGCCCGATAATGGAGCCGATGAGCAGGAAGATGAAGAACAGTCGCCAGAAATCGGCCGGCTCCTTGTAGAGGATCATACCGACGATGACCGTGCCCACCGCGCCTATACCTGTCCAGACGGCGTAGGCGGTGCCCATGGGTATGGTTTGGATGGCTTTGTTAAGCAGGAAAAAGCTGAGGGAGATGCACATGAAGAAGCCGATTGACCACTTCAGCACACTAAAGTTGTTTGATAGCTTGAGGCAGGTAGTAAACCCGATCTCAAACATGCCCGCAATGATTAAGTACAGCCAGCCCATTTTTCCTTTTTTGACAAAGGTCGGGACTCAGTGGCAGAAGAAATTTAACAAATGTTAAAAAATCACCGGACTTCTGCCCGAATGCGGCTAAGGGTAACCTGTGTAACGCCCAGGTATGAGGCAATCTGGTTGAGCGGCACGCGCTGGATCAGGCCGGGGTTCTGCTGGAGCAGGGCCTTGTAGCGCTCGGTGGCCGACTGGAACTGAAAAACCATGAACCGCTCCTCTGTTTTGATAAGTTCGTACTCGGCCAGTTTGCGGCCCCAGTTCGCCAGTTCGATGTTGGTCAGGTATAGGTCCTGCAGGCGGGCCAGGTCTATGGCGTGCACCACCGCGTTTTCGAGCAGCTCCACGGTTTCGTAGCCGGGCTTGTTGGCCACATAGCTGTAATAGGAAAAAACAAGATCACTTTCGGCACCAAACCAAAAGGTCACTTCCTGATCATTGCGGTAGCAGAAGGCGCGCGCGATGCCCCGTTCAATAAAGTATACCTTGTGGCTCACCTCCCCCTCCCGAAAAAGGATATGGCCTTTGGGCAACTCCTGCCGCTGCATGAGCGCCGTGAGCTGTCCAAAGGTTTTATCTGAAATGGGGTATAATTGCCGGATGGCCTGTTCGATGGTCTGCACCATGTGCGCTATACCTGAGGTTATTTGGCCGGTTTCTCGATGATGAGGTTGTGGTTGGTGTAGATGCAGATGTCGGCGGCGATGTTAAGACTTTCACGTACCATTTCTTCTGCCGTCAGGTGCGGAGCGTGCTTTTTGAGTGCCAAAGCGGCTGCGTGGGCAAACATGCTGCCCGAGCCTATGGCGGCGATCTGGTTATCGGGCTCCAGCACATCGCCGGTTCCGGAAATAATGAGCAGTTCCTCTTTGTTAGCCACTACCATCATGGCCTCGAGCTTACGCAGGTACTGGTCTTTTCGCCAGTCTTTGGCCAGTTCAATGGCAGCGCGCTTCATATTGCTCTGGTAGGCGTTCAGCTTTTCCTCGAAGCGCTCGAGCAGCGTGAAGGCATCGGCAGTGGAGCCTGCAAAGCCTGTCACGATCTTGCCGTCGAGCAGCTTGCGGATCTTTCTAACATTGCTTTTGGCGATGTGCTTGTCCATGGTAGCCTGCCCGTCGGCACCTACGCATACTTCTCCGTTGTGGTATATACCTACTACAGTAGTCGATCTTATTTTTGCCATTGCTGTGTTTTGGTTTATGTGAAGGTATACGGTTATACCTTAAAAAGCTTGTGCTATAGCCAGGGCATCTGCAAACAAAAAGCCAAAGGTATAGCAGCCGACAAATTGTCGGTTTGCTGCAACTTTAGCGAGCAATACATTTGTAGAAGAAACCGTACCTTGCAGAACAGGAGCATTTGTGTCAGGTATAGCCATGGCCGGTCGCTCTGTTAATCCATATCGTATGCTGACATTTTTCAGGTTATGGAAGCTTGCCTTCAGCAGGCAGAACACGCATCTGGCAGGTCGTATGAGCACCTTTCTGACGCTCCTGCGCATTTACGCTCAGGCCAAGTTCAGCAAAAAAACTGATGGCCCCATTCAACTGCAACTGGGAGGCTTTACGGTATCTGGGTATAGCTACGTGACTCTGACAGAACTCTACACCGATATTTTCATCAAACAGGTATACCGTTTCGAGAGCACATCGACTCAACCATTTATTGTAGAGTGCGGTGCGAACATAGGTATGGCGGTGCTGTTTTTTAAGCAGCTATACCCCGACAGCGAGGTATGGGCTTATGAAGCAAATCCTGATGCCTTCACCCTGCTGCAGCAAAATGTAGCCGCTAATAAACTGAAGGGTGTGCGCCTGTTTAACTACGTGTTATCGGATACCGACGGTGAAGTAGACTTTTACATACCTGCCGCCACTGCCGGATTAAATGGCTCCCTGAATCCATCTATTGCCAAGGGTACAAAGCAACGCCTGCCTGCCTACAGACTATCGGGATTGTTGCCTGAAAACAGGGTCGTCGATTTTGTGAAAGTGGATATCGAAGGCGCAGAATTTAAACTTTTAAGCGACTTGAGCGAATCGGGCCGCTTGAACGATATACAGCAGCTCGTGATGGAACTGCATGCGAGTAGTGAGGAAATGCAGCAGAAATACAACAGGATGCTCCACATTTTTGGTACAGCGTATAAGCATGAACCCGCAAGCGACCAGTATACCCTGAATTTTCCGCATGTCGTAAAATTTACCAGAAAAGACCTGTCTTTGAGCGCACACAAATAGCCTCCTGGTGGCAAAGTTTGCTGTAGAGCTGAAAATGCGATAATTTTACATCAAAAAACGACGATATGAGCAAAGCAAACTGGGTAACAGTTAAGGAATACGAAGACATTACCTACAAAAAATGCAATGGCGTGGCCCGCATCGCCTTTAACCGGCCAAACATGCGCAACGCCTTCCGCCCGAAAACTGTGGGCGAACTGTTCGAGGCTTTCCTGGATACCCGTGAAGACACTTCCATTGGCGTGGTGCTGTTCTCAGCTGAAGGACCTTCTACCAAGGACGGGGTTTACTCCTTCTGCAGCGGCGGCGACCAGAATGCACGCGGTCACCAGGGCTACGTGGACGATGCCGGCATGCCGCGCCTGAACATCCTGGAAGTGCAGCGCCTGATCCGCTTTATGCCGAAGGTAGTGATCGCGGTGGTGCCGGGTTGGGCCGTTGGTGGCGGACACTCGCTGCACGTGGTTTGCGACCTTACGCTGGCCAGCAAAGAGCACGCGATCTTCAAACAAACGGATGCTGACGTAACCAGCTTCGACGGTGGTTATGGTTCGGCTTACCTGGCCAAAATGGTAGGTCAGAAACGCGCCCGTGAGATCTTCTTCCTGGGCCGCAACTACTCTGCGCAGGATGCTTACGACATGGGCATGGTGAACGCCGTGATTCCGCACGAAGAATTGGAAGATACGGCTTACCAGTGGGCGCAGGAAATTCTGGCCAAGTCCCCTACTTCGATCAAGATGCTTAAGTTTGCCTTCAACCTCACCGACGACGGCATGGTAGGTCAGCAGGTGTTCGCCGGCGAAGCCACCCGCCTCGCTTACATGACCGACGAAGCCAAAGAAGGACGCAACGCATTCCTGGAGAAGCGCAAGCCGGACTTTTCGGATATTAAGTGGATTCCGTAGGGTATAGCCATAAGGTATAGAAATATAAAAGCCGCTCTGTTGAAGAGCGGCTTTTTTTGTTTTTGCCGGAGAGCGGTTGCAGATAAATACAATTTATAGCCTTCTTAATCAAACACTTACTAAGTTTGAGCCTCTTTAAAAACTAACTACTTAAGAATCCGATATATTAAGGGTGTATAAACGGATATACCCGATTATACACGCTTAATCGAACCCTTATACTCTACAATTACTCAATAAATTACGCTTCCTATACCTTCATACATATTAGAAACGCACAATTCTTTTCATTGGTAGAGCGCGCTAAGAAAAGCTTAGATCAAAATATAGTCCGAAATCCCCTCAATAGCTCTGACAGGAAATATTTCAGCTAAAAAATGATGTGATTTCAGAAAGAGTTTCTATATTGAATAAATAAGATATAATAGCTCAAAAAGGCTTATAAGCCAGTTTCTGGCAGACCAGGACGATTTTGAGTAGAAGCTAGCAACACCGCACATAGTGCAGATAAACGTCATAGTGACGTTTATACAGTAGTTGTGTACAATTAAGGACAATGAAAATAGAGAAAGTATTTTTATTATTAATATCGCTTTTGACTGGACAAAATTCTATGTCACAAACTACAGACTCAGAAGAAATTATAGTTTATAATGACTATTTTAATTTCACAAGCAATTCCATTTTAAATAGCGTTTTGATTAAAATGGATTTGGAGAAGCAGTCGAATTCTAATTTCTCAAAGATTAAAATAAATAGTGACTTACCTTATAACATTGAGACAAACAAATTCGAACTTGAACAAGTCAACAATTTTGCAGACTTCAAAAGTTTAACAAACTATGAGGGGATTGATATAAGGTTCAGTAATTATGAGGAGATTGATGAAATCTTCAAACAGCTAGCGAGGGATAATAAAATAAAATCACTACGATTAAACATTCATAAATTAGATTCATTACCTAATTCATTATATAATATTACCTCACTCAAAAATCTAGAGTTCTGGACGAGTAAACTAAAAAATATAGATAACAATATAAGTAAACTCACCAATCTAGAAAGACTTAGGATTCATGAAGCTCAAGAGCTTGAGGATTTACCAACTTCAATTGGAGAATTAAGTCAATTAAGAATATTAGAAATAGATGAAGGCAACTACTATGGTTCTGTTAATAGAAATTTAACGAATATTGTAAAGCTTAAATCTTTAGAATATTTAAGACTTCAAAATTTTCCGATTGTCATCCCTGAAAACTTTGAACGTCTTGAAAATTTGAAGCTTGTTGAAATATATAATCATTTTCAGTGGTATAAGGTTGATTTAAAAAATTTGTCTGTAAATAAAAAGCTTAAGTCTCTCATGTTGACGGGGATTTCAACAGAACAGATTCCTGAAATTGAAAAAATGACTTCATTGGAAGAACTTTATATCGGAAGGAGAACTTCGCTAGATATTTTATCAAAAGTTCCTTTAATAAATAACTTAAGTCGGTTAATGATTACAACTGATGATTCTGAAATACCAGAAAATATTGGCGACTGTAAAAATGTTAAACTTTTAATTTTAGGTAATTGCGAATCTATTATTGAGCTACCAAAGACAATTAATGACCTTAAGGAACTGAAGATTTTAGTTCTTAAAAATAATACTAAGCTAATTGAAAGCAATATTGATATAGCACAACTTAATTCTGTAATAAGGATTTTCTTAAAGGGAAACAAAGTACTAAACGCAATCGAAAACTGTACACAACACTGTGTAAAAATGCATTAAAACGCATTTTACACTTAACGTTATGTGCTACTACCAATAAGAAGCCTTATTATACATTCTTAAAAAAGACAGGCTCTGATCCCCGAAAAATTAACTATAAATGAGACCAATAGAGTTTGATAGTTTTGCGGAAGATGTTGAGTATGTGTTAAAGAAAGTTATTAATGAATACAACTTTCAAATAATATTTAAAGATAAAAGCAGCATTTTTTGTAAGAACAACAATAACTCAATTCATATATTTTATGAAGGCATGACTATTCAGTTTAACATCATAAATAGTAAAGGAGAAGAAAGCCATATCTATGAACTTCTAAACTTAAAAGGATATTCTTCTTTGGTGCCAGTAGAATCCGAAGCTAACCTAGATGAAAACTTTCTAAAAAGCCTTAAAGACAAATACGAATTTTATATTGCTGATCTAAAATGGATTAAGGCAATAGGCCAGATAATAATTGATTATAAAATCCTTTTAAAAGATTGAAGAAGAGTTCAGAAATTAACAAAAAAAGCAACACACAACACGGTTCATATTGTAGGCTGCAGCTACGCCTTGCCCATACTATGCACAAAACGCTGGGTATAAGCATAATCAAAGAATGGATTTACTAACAGAAAGTGGCTATTATTTGTCTGATGGCCATAAATATACTGATTGGCATGCAGGGCATAAACTTGAAAGTATAAACTACATAGCTTTCTTGTTTAAGAAAAATAATGTTGTCAACTATGCTGCAAAAGATGGAATAACATTATTCGATAAAAGTGAATTTGTTTCTGAAGGAGAATATGAACTTAATGATAATAAGGTCACAATCTATATTAACAGAGGAGACGAGTTCGAAGTAAAGCGAACATTTATTGTTATTCAAAAGGGGCAAATAATGGATGAAAACGACCAGATCTTCGATTATAAATTTTGGAATTAAAATGCCAGCACCCAAAAATGCCTAAACCACACCAAGGCGTGTCTAGCCCAAACCCGTTAAACAATAAATATCCCACCCACACGCTTCCCTCCCCAAATGGTAAAAACACTGTTACTTTTTCTAGGATTAAGCTATGCGCTTGTTCCTACGGCAGGGCAGCCAAACGATGGTATACGGTATAGCAACGCCTATTTCGGTATTGAAATACATTTCCCGAAAAAAGTAGGCTACACAGCGTATACCTCCAGGAGCCTTGAACTCGACACTTCGCAACCGCTACACCCCCTTAGCTACCTGCCTCCCGATTCCACTATTCAACTGATCACGGCTAAGCACTTTTCGCTGACTATGCTCAAAAAAGAGCTCCGTTTGCACGACACTACATACCTACCAACAGCAGATTTCGGGCATCAGACCTACGAAGCGGCCCGGAAAAACACAAACTTAGGCAAATACTCCAATGGCACCTTCATCGACTTTAAGGGAAACAAGGCATTTAGCTTTGATGTCGAGAAAAGGCTTATCACGTACGGACTGGAGGTAGACGTAAATACTGGGGAGCCCTTTATGACGAAGAAGGGAATGGAGCAACTTACGACCAATACCGGGCTCGGAAGCGGAACCTACCAGGTGATCTACTTCTCACACCAGGGCCGGTTTTTCAGAATCCTCTACCGCAAAAACAGCAAGGTTGCCCAGCAAATTTTACAGAACCTGACACTTATGTAGTAACGTCCCACCTGATATAAAACAGCAACCCATGCACCCGCAAGTAACCGACTACATCAACACATCCGATAAGCACAAGGAGACCCTCGAAGCCCTGCGCCAGCTCCTGCACGACACGGTGCCCGGCGTAACCGAAGAATTTAAGTGGAGTCGCCCTGTTTTCCGCACCGAAAAGGATTTCGCCTACTTCAAAACGGCCAAAGCCTACGTCACGCTCGGCTTCTTTCAGTTCGAAAAACTTAACGACCCAAACGGTTTGCTGGAAGGAACCGGAAAAGACATGCGGCACATCAAGATCAAAAACGTGCAGGAGATTGACCGGGAGCTTCTACGCGACTGGTTTGAAGCGGCAGCAGTATAGCCAAACATGCCGGTTGCCGTATACCTGCCTATGAAAACCGAGAAAGAGAAAATGCTGGCGGGAGAACTGTACGACCCACTGGGCAAGCAATTGAGTGACGAGCGCCTACGCACGCGCCTGCTCCTGAAAGAACTCAACGACAGCCGCGAAGACCAGGTAGAAGAACGCAGCCGCATCCTGAAAGCCCTGATTCCGAACGCGGGGGAAGGACTCTGGCTACAGCCTCCCTTTTACTGCGACTACGGCTCCAACATGGTCGTAGGCGATAGGGTGTTCTTCAATTTCAACTGTGTGGTGCTCGATGTGATGGAAGTGCGTATTGGTAGCCGCACCCTTTTCGGGCCCAACGTGCAGGTATACACCGCCACCCACCCCATGGATCATCGGGTACGCGCCTCGGGTGTGGAGTACGCCAAACCCATCCGCATTGGCGAAGACGTCTGGATTGGCGGCAGCGTGGTCATTTGCCCCGGTGTAACCATAGGCGACCGCAGTGTAATCGGGGCAGGAAGTGTGGTAACGAAAGATATACCTGCCGATGTGTTTGCAGCGGGCAACCCTTGCCGGGTGATCCGGCATTTGGATAAATAGCGCTGCTGTTGCTATCTTTAGCCTCAGTTAACCCAGCGTGTATGGAAGCTTATCAGGACATGTTTTTGCTGCATAAACACCATAGCAGCGCATTTGCCCGGCCTTACGCTTCTGAGTTCTACAACATATTGCTGATGGAGGGCAGTGGTACGCTAAACGTAGACTTTACTGACTATCCCTTTGCCGGGAAGATAGTGCTGTTCACTTCTCCTTACCAACACCTGAGCATCACTTCCGACCCGAACTTTGAAGTAGACCAGCTTACCTTCCACGGGGATTTTTACTGTATCGAATACCATAAAAATGAAGTGGCCTGCAATGGCCTGCTGTTCAATAACATTTACAAGCAGCCGTTCATCACTTTACAAGACGACGAAATTCCTCTGATCTTTGACAAGCTCCGGTCTGAGCTCAACCATAATGAGCCACACTCGGAGCCGATCCTGCGGAGTTATCTGCAGCTAATCCTCGCCATCGCGAGCAGAATCAAAACACGGGAGCAGCAGTTGGAGGCGGAAAGTACGCTTCATCCCATTGAGCGGTTCAGGGAACTGGTAGAACTTCACTTTCTGACACAACGCAATACTTTATTCTATGCCGAGCAGATGGCGCTATCCCACAGCGCTTTCGCCAGGAAGATTAAAAAACACTTCGGCAAGTCTCCCTCCCAACTGATACAGGACCGGGTGATTCTGGAGGCTAAAAAGCAACTGCACCTGACGCACAAGAGCATCAAAGAGGTGGCGGCTGCGCTCAATTTTGAGGACGAGCATTATTTTAGCCGCTACTTCAAGAAGCATACCGGCATCTCCCCTACCCATTTCAGGGAGAAAGTAGGTATCTCGGTTGTGGCGGATTTGTCCATGAGATAGCCCGATCCGTCCATTCTTTTACCCTTTGCAAGGTTTTAGTTTTGTATAGTCACCAATCCTATACTTAACTGATGAACGACAACGTACAGCAACTACTCCAAACGCTTTCGAATTCCCAGCGCTATTTTGTGCATTTTACCAGAATATCCATTTTCATTGTCATGGCCTGGATCGGCGGCCTGAAAGCCTTTCATTACGAAGCGGACGGCATTGTGCCCTTTGTAGCCAACAGCCCGCTGATGAGCTTTTTCTATACCAAGGACGCACCCGAGTACCAGCAATACAAAAACAAGGAAGGCGAGGTTGTCCCCAAAAACATTGCCTGGCATCAGGAAAACGGCACCTACATTTTCTCCTATACCCTCGGGGCAGTCATCATCGCCATCGGTCTGCTGACCCTGCTCGGTATCTACAACGCAAAGATCGGTTTGCTGGGAGGTTTGCTCACGGTAGGTATGTCGGTCGTGACACTCTCCTTCCTCATCACCACGCCAGAGGTATACGTACCTGACCTGGGCGGACCCGATCATGGCTTCCCATACCTGTCAGGCGCAGGCCGGCTGGTGCTCAAGGACATCATCATGATGGCAGCCGGACTGGTAGTGGCATCTGATGCAGCAAGCAGAATCCTGAAAGAAAGCCGAGAAGCTCAGGGCGTGCCTATACCTACACAGCAGCATGCAGGCGTATAGCTTGTGAAGTCACTCGGGTTAACCATACCTGCCAAAAGCAAAGGGCCTCTCCGTTTCCGGAGAGGCCCTTTGCACTTTATACAAATTTATACTTTCAAAAGTCCTTTATATAAAAGTCTTCTGTCTATACCTATACCAGTATTCTCACCGGGTTTTCGAGCAGGTTCTTGAAGGTCTGCAGGAAGGCAGAACCAACGGCGCCGTCTACTACGCGGTGGTCGCATGACAGGGTAACCTTCATCACGTTGCCGATTCTGATCTGACCGTCACGTACCACAGGCGTTTGCTTGATGGCACCTACTGCCAGGATGCAGGCATCCGGCGAGTTGATGATGGCCGTAAACTCTTCGATGCCGAACATGCCCAGGTTAGAGATGGTGAAGGTGTTGCCCTCCCAGTCAGCTGGCTGCAGCTTCTTGTTCTTCGCCTTGCCACCCAGGTCTTTCACTTCAGCCGCGATGGCTGACAGCGACTTGTAGTCGGCATTGCGAATTACCGGCACCAGCAGGCCTTCTTCTACCGCTACGGCCACACCAATGTTGATGTGCTTGTTGTAACGGATCTTATCACCTAACCACGAAGAGTTCACGGCAGGGTGCTGACGAAGCGCCGCAGCGGCCGCCTTGATCACCAGGTCGTTGAAAGATACCTTCACCGGAGACACTTCGTTAATGGATACACGTGCTTCCATCGCCTTGTCCATGTCGATTTCCATGGTCAGGTAGAAGTGCGGTGCTGAGAACTTGCTCTCGGCCAGACGACGCGCGATTACTTTGCGCATCTGCGACACGTTAACTTCTTCGTAGGCATCAGCTGGTGCGCCAGGTATAGCCTGTGCAGTTGGAGCAGCGGCAGGAGCTTTGGCAGTTTCTTTTTGTGGTGCAGCAGAGGCAGCAGACGGCGTGAAATTCTCCACGTCGCGCAGTACAATGCGACCACCTTCTCCTGATCCTTTGATTTGGTTCAGCTTAATGCCCTTGTCTTTCGCTACTTTTTTGGCAAGCGGAGACGCTTTGATACGGCCGTTTCCTTCAGCAGCAATTTGCTCTGTTTCGCCAGCCGGCACTTCTGTTTCCTGTACTTTATCTTCTGTTGTTGCCTCGGTACGGGCTTCTATGTTCTCGTCAGACTGTGCGTTCTCTTCGCGTGATCGTCCTTCTTTACCACCTTCGGCATCGAGCAGGGCCTTGTAGTCAGCGTCTTTGTCGCCGATGATGGCGATGATCGCATCAATGGCCACAGAATCGCCTGCGTTTACGCCGGTATAAAGCAGCGTGCCGTCTTCGTACGACTCTAGTTCCATGGTCGCCTTGTCGGTTTCCACTTCGGCCAGCACATCGCCTGAGCTCACTTTGTCGCCCACTTTCTTCAGCCACGATACCAGTACACCTTCTGTCATGGTGTCGCTCATCTTCGGCATGCGGATAACGGAGGCTTTGATGTTGGACGTGTCCACGGAAGTTTTGGCAGCAGGAGCGTCAGCTTTGGCCGGAGCCGCCTCTTTCTTCTCTTCCTGCTTAGGAGCTTCCTCTTTCTCTGCTTTCGGGGCCTCTTTGGCAGCAGGCTTCGCGCTTCCGCCAGCCTCACCCAGCAGACCGGAAATGTCCTCGCCTTCCTTGCCAATGATCGCTATTACAGCATCAATAGGTACAGAATCGCCTTTTTTCGGACCAATGTGCAACAGAGTGCCATCTTCGTATGATTCCAGTTCCATGGTCGCCTTATCGGTTTCCACTTCGGCCAGCACATCGCCTGAGCTAACCTTGTCACCTACTTTCTTAAGCCAAGATGCAATCACCCCCTCCGTCATCGTGTCGCTCATCTTAGGCATTCGTATCACTTCAGCCATAATTTATCGTCTTGTTTGTTCGCCTGTTTCGTCTAATCAATAAAGCCCAAAATTAGACCTAAAAATATTTTATTCAAACTATACCTCTTAAATTGTTGCAACAGGCAATTTATACCTGCACATCCTTCAAATGAGCTATGTCGCAGTACTTCTTCACACTGAACATACTACCCGTATAATCGAGCTGATAAAGGCACAGATTCTGGTGCTCAAACTGGTCCATGCAGCGCAACGGATAGCGCAGCAATTGGCTCAATAATATGCGCATTGCGCGGCCGTGCATACAAATCAATACGGTTTCCTCTTCCGGACGGCTCAAAATCAAATCCACCACAGGCTTCTGCCTGGCAGCCACCAGTTCCGGGCTCTCCCCTCCTTCTATGCACAGGCTGGTCTCACCTTCGGTCCAGGACTGCAGCATACGATGGTAGTAGGCGTCCTCTTCCGGTGTGATGCGCGTCCCTTCGCGTGTGCCCCAGTTGATCTCGTTCAGACCGGCATGGCGTTCATGCGGTATACCCTTGTCGATGAAGCCCTGCACCGACTGTATGCTGCGCTGCAAAACAGAGGTATAAACTTTGTCGAAGGGAATATGCTGGTACTTTTCGAAAAAAGCGGCCGCCTGTCTACGACCCAAATCGTTGAGCGACGCATCAACACCACTGCCCTGCACAATACCCTGCAGGTTGAAATCGGTTTGTCCGTGGCGGATCAGGTATATTTTCTTAATACTCAAAATTGTTCTAATTTTGCCTCTTTACCAATACTAGAATGCGAAGTTAGCAATCAAAGCCTATACAACATGGAGTCTACGTTAGAAAAGCTGCGGGAGTGGAGTAAAAATACGATGGTGGAGCACCTTGGCATTGAAATTCTCTCTTTCAAGGAAGGTGTTTTAACCGCAAAGATGCCCGTTGACAGGCGCACCCACCAGCCGATGGGTTTGCTGCACGGTGGCGCTTCCGTGGCCCTGGCTGAAACGCTGGGTAGCATTGGCGCTGCGCTTTCGGTAGACCTAAGCCAGAAGGCCTGCGTGGGACTGGAGATAAACGCCAACCACATCCGCAGCGCGCGCGAAGGCTGGGTATACGGCGAGGCCAAAGCCCTGCACCAGGGCCGCAGCACCCAGGTATGGGAAATCAAAATCACATCCGAGGCGGGCGATCTGGTATGCCTCAGCCGCATGACGGTGGCCATCATCGATAAGAAATAAGGTATGGAGCAGTCAGCTGGAGGAGAAAATGTAAAAAACTATACCCTGGAACAGGTACTGTCGACAGCTTTACGTCAGCAGCAGGCCATTGCCGTCTGGCGACTGCCTTTGCAAACCGAAGTGCAGGCCTGCATCTCTTTTGCGCCGCAAACTACTTCGGCTATACCTGACTTGGAAACGAGCCCGGCTGGCTTTCTCTTCTGCCCTTTTGAAACGGAAGGAACACACGGCCACATTTTCCTGAAAGCAGATATCACCTACAGTTCGCTCACGAAGCAACTTAATTCAGCACCCGATGCCACCGCGGCAAAAGTAAGCCTGTTTACACAAGCATTGAATCAGACTGAAAACAGGAAGCCTAATGCCTGGCCTATACCTGCCAACCCTGCCCGCCACTCAGACCGGAACGAAGAAAACTTCCAGGCGGCTGCGAGTCTCGCTGTCGATGCCATCCGGGCGGAGTCGATGGAAAAAGTGGTGCTTTCCAGAACCACTACTGTACCTTTGCCCGATGCCTTCAGCCTGCACAAGGCCTTTGAAAAAATGTGTTCGGCTTACCCCAATGCCTTCGTATCGCTGGTGGCTATACCTGGAGTGGGCACCTGGCTAGGTGCTACCCCGGAGATACTGGTGAGTGTGGACCAGCATAAGCTATTCAAAACCGTGGCTCTGGCCGGCACGCAACCCCTTTGCGAAGATGGCTCCACGGCCAACGCCATCTGGCGGGAGAAGGAGATAGAAGAGCAGGGTATGGTGGAACGTTACGTGCTGAGTTGTTTCAAAAAACTACGTTTGCGCGAGTACACCGAAGTGGGTCCCCGCACCGTAATAGCCGGCAACCTGATGCACCTGCGCACCGATTTTAAGGTGGACCTGAAGGAAGTGGACTTCCCTACCCTCGGCACCGACATGCTACGCTTGCTGCACCCAACTTCCGCTGTGTGCGGACTACCAAAAGAACCGGCCTTGCGCTTTATACTGAATCACGAAGGCTACGACCGCAGCTACTACAGCGGTTTTCTGGGTCCCGTAAACAGCGAAGCCGGCACGCACCTTTATGTGAACTTGCGCTGCATGCAGCTATTGCAGCACGAAGCCGTACTATACGCGGGAGCCGGCGTCACCGGCGAGTCCTCCCCCGAAAAGGAATGGCAGGAAACGCAGCATAAACTTCAAACGATGGGAAAAATCCTGGCGGATTTTTAAATTAGCGAATGGGTGATGGAGTGGATGAGTGAGTTTTAAATGAGTGATGGAGTGTATGAGTGGTTTTTAATACTTTTGAGTAAGCGTTAAAATTGACGATTGAGTATAATCAAAGGCTTCATTCTATAACTCCCCAAATTCACTCTATTCAAGCTTAATCATCAATTTAATCATTCAACAATTTAACCATACAATCACTAACTCACTCAATCACAAACTCACTAATTCAAAAATGATCCAAGCGCCAGTTGTCAATATAGCCGAGATTTGTGCCCGCAAGGGGGTGGAAAACGTGGTATTGTCGCCGGGCTCGCGCTGTGCGCCTTTGACGATAGCCTTTGCCCGACACCCGAAACTGACGGTGCGCACGGTGAGCGATGAGCGCGCCGCGGCCTTTATCGCCCTCGGTATGGCGCAGACAACAGGTAAGCCAACGGTGCTGATCTGTACTTCCGGCACGGCTGCACTCAACTATGCGCCCGCTGTGGCGGAGGCTTATTTTGCGCAAGTACCCTTGCTGGTGCTCACCGCCGACCGTCCGCCTGAGTGGATCGATCAGCTCGACGGTCAGACCATTCGGCAGCAGCAGGTATACGGCAGGCACATCAAACGCAGCTTCGACTTCCCGGTAGCGCTTGAGCACCCCGATGCTGTGTGGCACACAGAACGCATGGTTTCGGAGGCACTGAATGAAGCCGTGACATACCCGGCCGGGCCGGTGCATATCAACGTGCCGCTGCGCGAGCCCTTCTACCCTGCCGATGGAGAAAACCTGTCCTATGATGCACAGGTGAAAGTGATCGAAGAAGACCACAATCCATGCGAACTCAGCCAGATGCAGGCTTTGAAGTTAGAGCAGGAAATGCTCTATTACAAACGTGTTCTGGTTGTGGCCGGACAGGGAAAACATGATCCGAGGCTTTTGCCTACCCTTCAGGCGTTCATGGGTTCGACAGGTGCCGTGGCGGTGGGCGACATTATCAGCAACATGCAGCAAATGCCTGGTGTGGTGCGGCATCAGGATGCTATTCTGGCCTGCCCCGATCCGGAGAAGATGCAGTCCCTGCAGCCGGATCTGCTGATCACTTTCGGCAAGTCGGTCATCTCTAAAAGTCTGAAGCTATACCTGCGAAAATATAAGCCAAAGGCGCACTGGCACATACAACCAGCCGGGCAGGTGGCTGATACGTTTCAGTCACTCACCCGCATCATCCGTTGCACACCCGCCAGCTTTTTCCGCAGCATGTCCGGCAGCACCCGCGTAGACCCTGGCTATATCGAATCGTGGGCAGGTATAGAAGGCAGTGCGGGAAAGTTCTTGAAAGCGTATACCTCCAGCTCACCTTACAGCGAGTTAGTTGCCATCAGCCGCGTACTTGCCAGCCTGCCACAGCAGAGCAACCTGCACCTGGCCAACAGCATGGCTGTGCGCTACGCCAACATCCTGGCCCTTCAACCGGAACAGGACGTGCAGGTATACGCTAACCGCGGCACGAGCGGCATCGACGGTAGCACCAGCACCACCGTTGGCTGCGCCCTCTGCAGCGAGCGTATCACCACCCTGCTTACCGGCGATATGGCCTTCTTCTACGACCGCAACGGACTCTGGCACAACTACTTGCCGACCAACCTGCGCATCGTAATCATCAACAACCACGCAGGTGGAATTTTCCGGCTGATCGACGGCCCGAAGCGGCAGCCTGAACTGGAGGAGTACTTCGAAACCCGCCAGCAGCTTGACGCCCGCAACACCGCCAACGATTTTGGTATGGCCTATACCGCCTGCTCTTCGCTCGAGGAACTGGAGCATGCACTCCCCGCCTTTTTTGCCCCGGAAGCCGGAGCAGGCATACTGGAAATCTTCACTGACAGCAAAGAGAATGCTGGTGAGTTTGCCGCTTATAAGCAGGCGCTGTTGAAGACTTTGTAAGGTATAGGAGGTATGGTTTGTCAGAATCAGGATTTACAGGATTAAAGGATTTTCAGGATTTTGGTGAAAGATTAACACATCGCTGCCCCTCTCCTCAAAGAGGGCCCCTACCCCAAGAGGGGAATCACCTCCCCTAGCCCCTCCTTGTCTAAGGCGGGGAACCTGTAACTGCCATTCGATAGGTATAAGCTGTGTAGCACACACCACTGGCAGGTATAGCAAGACTATCTTGTCCCGCTGGCAATGAAACAAACAGTATCTGCCAAGTGCATAAACGACGATTTTGTGTTTGAGCGGTCAGCGAGTTTAAAATCGTCTTAATTTTTTTGCTTACTTTTTTCATCAAGGAAAAAAGTGAGTGCCCGCCGCACAGGGGAAGCTACAAAGCATAAAAGGTTGCTATACCTACAAAAGGCATTAGTTAAAAGGCAAACGCTACCTCCCACACTAATTCGAAAAGCATAACCCTACAATATATCCATTATTAAATCATCCATTTAACAGCACAATTCGTTTAAACAATTGTACACCAATTTGTTAAACCTAAAACTTTACAGCCATGAACTTAACGCAAGACATGCACCGGATTGAGCATTGGGCTGATACACACCATCCGGTTTGGGTAGACTTTCTGCGCATGGCGCTGGGTATCTTTTTATTCGTGAAAGGCGTCATGTTTATTCAGGATACGGAAGCACTGCAAAGCATCATGAGCCACAGCCAGTTTCAGTGGGTGTCGTTGGGATTGGCCCATTATGTGGCGTTTGTGCATCTGGTAGGCGGATTGCTCATTGCCATGGGCCTGGTTACGCGCATCGCCATCCTGTTTCAGATACCCATCCTGCTGGGCGCTGTGTTTTTTATCAACCCGCAACGGGGCTTTTACTCTGAGAACACCGAGCTCTGGTCTTCTGTCATCGTCCTGATCCTGCTGATCGTCTTCTTGATCCTGGGCTCCGGCCGTCTTTCTGTGGACAACCTGATCAGCCGACCAGAGAGGGACATACTTTATTAGTCTTGAGGGGCTGATTCTGAGCCATACCTGCCAATTAGGGACACCTGCATCGGTTGCTTTCTCTAGCCAAAGAGAAGGGAAAGAGAGGTACACCCGCCCGACATCAATTAATCCATAAGCTCCCCTTATACCTGATGCACTGGAAAGTGGTAGAATTTCTTTCACTCAAATTTGTGCTAGTACAGAACAGGTCGCTTTGCGGAGCACTTCCCTAAATTTATACACTCCCATATTTAGGTCTTAATACCCGATTCTCGTAATTTTGAGCAAAATTCACGACGTCTATACCTGCGAATAACACGTAGGGATAGTCGGACGGCACGCTAAAGCGTAAGGTATAAAAAAGCACGAACGAGCTGCAGGCTATACCTGCCAGACTCCGGAAAGAAAAAATGAACACGTGGCAAGGCAGTATGGATGCTGCTCATGCTTCAACTACTGAGACACCCCATGACGCAAAGGTTCCTGACCCTAAATGGAAATAAGTTTTTCTACGACGAAATAGCGGCCTATTCTTTCCGCAACAGCGTGCCGCTTAATGGCTACGAAGCGAAAACCCTCGAATTCTGCCGCGACTGGCTCAATGGAGTACAGGAGTTTCCTATCCATACCTCCGGCTCTACCGGCACGCCAAAACAGATCACGCTCACCCGCAAGCAGATGGAACTCAGCGCCCGCCGCACCATCAAGTTACTGGGCCTGAAGGCAGATGAGCACATGTTGGTATGCCTCAATACTGAGTACATTGCTGGCATGATGATGATCGTACGCGGGCTGCTGGCAGAAATGCAGATGACTATTGTGGAGCCCGTCGGAAATCCACTCACCCTTACCCCAGCTGACGAAGTATACCATTTCTCTTCTTTTGTGCCGATGCAGTTGCAGACCATTCTGCATGAGCACGGCGATGCGTTGGAGCGCCTGGATAACATGAAAGCGATACTGGTTGGGGGTGCTCCGGTCAGTTTTTCGTTGCAGCGCGAATTGCAGCAACTGCGGGTACCGGTGTACCATACCTACGGCATGACAGAAACAGCTTCTCACATTGCCCTGCGCCTTCTCAACGGCCCTAATGCTGCCGACTATTACGAAACCATTGAAGGTGTTACCATCGGCCAGGACAACCGGGGTTGCCTAACGATTACAGGAGACCTCACCGCAAACGAAATGCTGGTGACCAACGACATTGTCGAGATCCTCACCCCAACCCGCTTCCGCTGGATTGGCCGTGCGGACAATACCATCAACACGGGTGGCGTAAAAGTGCAGACGGAAGTAGTGGAAGTAGCCGTTTCAGAAGCACTTGCCGAGTTGGAGCAGGCGCCACGCTTCTTTGTGGCCTCCCAGCCCGACGAACTGCTGGGTGAAAAAGTAATTCTGGTGCTGGAAGGCAAACCACTGCCTGAAGAAGCCGAGCAGCAAGTGATGGACAAAATGCGCAACCTGCTGCACAAGTTCGAAATGCCGAAAGAGGTGTACTATAGTCCCACTTTCTCCGAGACAGCCACCGGCAAATTATCCCGCCTACGCACCATGCAGAAGCTAGGGCTGGAAACTGACTAGAACAGGTAGCACGCTATCGCGTAGTAGGGTAAAACAAAACTCCTTACTATGCGACCATTCTCCTTCCTTAGTCTGATCTTACTGACCGCACTTTCCCTTCAGGGCTGCAGTGGCGGACTCTTTTCCTCCAAAGACCCGGTAACACTAACCGAAGTCTGGGCCACAGACAACACCCTGCGCTCCCCTGAATCTGTGGTCTTTGACCGGGAGCGCAATGTGCTCTACGTCTCTAACATCAACGAATCCAGCAAAGACCGCAAAGATGGTGACGGCTTTATCTCCCGCCTCAGTCCCAATGGCGATGTAGAGCAGCTGTACTGGGTTTCAGGACTGAACGATCCTAAGGGACTGGCACTGCACAACAACATTCTCTATGTAGCGGACATGGACGAGATTGTCGCCATCGCCACCCAGACTGGTGCTGTGCTGGCCCGCCACAAAGCTGACAAAGCCCAGATGCTTAATGACGTAACTGTAGACGAGGCCGGCAATGTATATGTGTCAGATTCACAGCGTGGTGCCATTTATCTGTTCCGAAATGGCCGCGTGAGTCACTGGCTCGACACCAAACGCGAGCGCCCGAACGGCTTGCTGCATGACAATAACCGCCTGATCGTGGCGTCCTTCAACACAGGCAAAGTCCGCTTCCTGGATACGGAACAAAAAGAATTCATGGACTGGACCGATAAGATTCCGTCGGCAGACGGGATAGCCCGCATCAGTGCGGATGGCTATGTGGTGTCGAATTGGAATGGTGAACTCTACTACGTCGACACGAATGGCCGCAACTGGAAGATACAGGATACAAAGAACAAGAAAATTAACGCTGCGGATGTTTACTATTCCGAAGAGCAGGGCCTGCTCTATGTTCCCACTTTTTTCGACAACCGCGTGATCGCTTACCGGGTAACATTCTAAAAAAATTGCACTGTTTTTAAAGAAATTTTCTGATCCAGGAAAAATCTGGCTTAAATTATGTATAGGTCCGGTATACCTAAAGTGCTGGAGATAAAATATGAAGATGAAACAAACGTACTTACTGGCTGGTGCAGTGCTACTGGCCGGTTTCAGCGCCATGGCGCAGGGAAGCTCAACCCAACTCCCACCCGTGGAGCAGGACCAACTCAAGGTAGCTAAAACGGACACTATCACCCGCATGGAAACGTTGTCGGGTATATTTCTGAACCCTACCAAGAAAGGCACTTTTGTGCTGGACTTCAACCAGGTGCTAACTGAAAACGCACGATTGGAAGTGAAAAACAAGGCGGGTAGACTTGTCTATAAGAAGCCTGTCAGCGTAGCTAAAAAAGAAACCGCCTGGCGCTTTGACCTGGGCAAGTTGCGGCCGGACACCTATCAGGTAGAAGTGATCACCCCTGACACGACTTACTGGACTAAGTTCAAGGTCGGTCGTTAGTATTTTACAGTAAACACAAGCGCCCCGCTGCAGGTTCTGTGGCGGGGCGCTTGTGTTTACTGTATAAAATGAAAGGAGCCTATACCTGACTCCATTGCTGCACCACATGGTAGAGTAGCGAGGCCGCGAGTTTGGCGGTTCGATTATCGATGTCGAGCGTCGGGTTAAGTTCTACCACATCCAGGGTGAGCAGTTTGCCGCTGCTGATGATCTCTTGTAGCAGGATCAGGGCAATTTCCGGATGTATACCTAAGGCAGCCGGGGCGCTCACGCCGGGAGCATAGGCCGCAGCGAACACATCCAGGTCAATGCTCACATACAGCACATCCACCAGCGCCATAAATTGCTGAAGTTTCTCGCGCAGCGCCTCATAATTGTATACCTGCATGGCGGGTGCGAACACGTAATCAGCACCATACTCCCTGGCTGTGTTGAAGAGTTTCTGCGTGTTGCCATACTGCTGGATACCCAGGCATAAGTAATTGAACTCCTGGTTGCTGTTTATCAAATCGTCGGCCATTTGCAGAAAAGGCGTGCCGGAACTTGACTGTTTCTCGTAGCTACGCAGATCGAAGTGGGCGTCGAAATTGATAATACCAAGTTGCTTGCCGGCAGGCAGCGCCTGTTTTATCCCCAGGAAGTGTCCGTAAGCTGTTTCGTGCCCTCCTCCAAGGATGATCGTTTTATAGGTGTTTGTCAGCAGCGCATGTACCTTTTTGCCGAGTTGGTTCTGGGCCTCTTCCAGGTTCTGGTTGGTGCAGTACACATCCCCGGCGTCCAGCAAGGCTGTGCCTTCCTCCAGGTGCCAGGCAAACGAAGCCATGGCCTGCCGCAGCGCTGGTGGTCCCTGCACCGCTCCTTCCCTCCCCTGATTCCGCCGTACTCCCTCATCGCAACAGAAACCCAGAAAAGCAATCGCCTGTTCAGCCTCGGCCGGTTCAGTCGCCTCACTCAAATTGAGCAACTGTATACCTTGGTGCCAACGCTTTCCTTCCTCGCCATCAGTAGCGTCTACTCTGCCTTTCCAGGTGCCGGGTGCTGTGGGTTTGTACATGTATTTATGGGTTGAATTGTTGATGGTTAAATTGTTAATCGGGGAACCTTATAGAAACCCTAAGTTTGGACGCAGCAGGAACTTAGGCAGCAACAGATGCTATACCTCTCTGCCCCGCTTCCATACCTTAGTCGGCTTTAGTTTGCCTTGCTGGTACAGGATTTCTCTGTAGTTGTCGGTTGGGAAGGCGATCAGGTCGGCTAGTCTGCCTTTCTCAATTGTACCCCGGTCGGACAAATTCAGTGCCTTTGCTGCGCGAACGGTTATACCTGCAAGTGTTTCGGCGCTGGTGAGTTTTTCGGCTGCGCCCAGCAGTGCGGCTTGCATCAAAAGATCACCCATCGGCGCAGAGCCCGGATTCCAGTCGGTAGCAATGGCAAGGCACAGACCGCCGTCGAGCATTTTGCGGGCCGGAGCGTAGTGCATACCCAGACCCAATGACGCACCCGGCAATACCGTGGCTAGAACACCGGCTTCCCGCATCAAAGCGATTTCAGCGTCACCACTGGCCTCCAGATGGTCAGCGCTGACAGCTCCGGCTTCGGCCGCAATGCGGCTGCCACCTGTGCTGAATTGGTCGGCGTGCACCGTTAACTCAAAGCCCATTTCCCTGGCCGCATGTAGGTACTCCAGCGAATCTTCTTCATTAAAAGCTGTGTCTTCGATGAAAATATCCACCCGGTTGGCAAGTCCCTGTTCTTTAATCTGCGGCAAAAGCTGCATTACAACTTCCTGCAGGTATAGCCGCGAGTCGGTGTGCTCCGGGGGGCGCATGTGGGCAGCCAGACAGGTAGGTATAAGCTCCAGCGCATGATGATTGTTGACGAGTTGAATCGCCTCGAGCATTTTCAGTTCCTCCTCAGTGGTCAGGCCGTAGCCGCTTTTTACCTCGCAGGTGGTCACTCCTTCTGCCAGATGACGGTCACAGCGTTTCCTAAGCAGTTCCACCAACTCTACCAGACTGGCCTCGCGGGTTTTGCGGACGCTGTCCAGTATACCGCCTCCACTGCGGGCAATCTCCAGGTAAGTTTTCCCAGCGACGCGCATGGCATAGTCGTTGGCGCGGGAGCCGGCAAAGCAGATGTGTGTATGCGCATCGATCAGGCCGGGCAGGAGCACCATAGGCTCACCAATTTCCTGCAAGGTATAGCCTTCTTCCTGCGCAATTTTCAGCAGTTGATCATATCTCCCGACCAGCACGATATGACCTTCGTAGACCAGTACGCCGGCGTTCTCAAGCACCTCCAATTCTTCATCCACAATTGGGCCCGCCTGCGGCAAGCTAGCCATTGTAACGACCTGTTTGAAGGGACCAATTAAGGTATGGTTGTTATCCTGTTTCATAGTTTTAAACTGTTGCCTGTTATACCTGCGCAGACTTTCATTTCGAAAGAATCTGAAAATCAAAAGTGAATCAGTTTCAAAGATCAGGGATCAATAAAACTTGCTTCTCAGTTATAGGAAATGATTATAAAAATTTGCCCTCACCTGTTACGAGGCTAGGGCAAATTTAAGCTTACAAGTTCAAGCCAAATTTCTCGGCATTAGCCTGCGCAGTTTCGTAACCGGCGTCGGCGTGGCGGAAGATGCCCATGGCAGGATCGTTGTGAAGTACACGGCTCAGGCAACGATCGGCTCGTTCGGTACCGTCTGCCAGAATCACCATACCTGCATGCTGCGAGTAGCCTATACCTACGCCGCCACCGTGATGAAACGATACCCAGGTAGCACCGCCCGCCGTGTTGGACATGAGATTGAGCAGTGGCCAGTCAGAAACGGCATCCGAGCCATCCAGCATACCTTCGGTCTCGCGATAAGGCGAGGCTACAGATCCGCAGTCGAGGTGGTCGCGACCAATCACGATCGGAGCTTTTACTTTGCCATCGCGCACGAGTTGATTGAACATGAGACCGGCTTTTTCGCGCTCGCCCATACCTAGCCAGCAGATGCGGCACGGCAGTCCCTGAAACGCAACTTTTTCTTCAGCTTCGTTCAGCCATTTGATCATATGCGTATTCTCCGGGAAAAGTTCTTTCAGTGCTTCGTCGGTTACACGGATATCCTCCGGATCGCCGGAAAGAGCGGCCCAGCGGAAAGGACCTTTGCCTTCGCAGAAAAGCGGACGCATGTATTCCGGCACAAAACCAGGTATATTAAAAGCATTCGGTTCGCCTCCCTGCTGCGCAAACTCACGCAGGTTATTGCCATAGTCGAAGGTACGGCTGCCACGCTGCTGCAACTCCAGCATAAAGCCCACGTGGCGGGCCATGCTCTTGAGGGAGCGGGCTTTGTACTCCTGCGGATCACTTTCGCGCAGCGCCAATGCTTCCTGCAGGGTCATTCCATTCGGCACATAGCCGTTGATCGGGTCGTGGGCAGATGTCTGGTCCGTGAGTATCTCCGGGGTGATATTATCCTGGATCAGCTTCTCCAGCACATCGCCTATGTCGCCTACCAGGCCGATGGAGATCGCCTCTCCTTTTTCTTTGGCTTCGAGTGCCCAGCGTTTTGCCTCCTCGTAGTCGTAGGTCATTTTATCGATGTAGCGGGTTTCGAGGCGTTTTTTGATGCGCTCCGGATCGATGTCAACGCCCAGGAAAGTGGCGCCCGCAATTGTAGCTGCCAGGGGTTGTGCGCCGCCCATGCCACCCAATCCGCCTGTTACGAGCAATTTGTGGCGCAAGTCGTCGTTGAAGTGGATTCTGCCGCAGGCGGCGAACGTTTCGTAGGTACCCTGCAAAATACCCTGCGTCCCGATGTAGATCCAGCTACCGGCCGTCATCTGGCCATACATCATCAAGCCACGGGCACGCAGTTCGTTGAAATGCTCCCAGGTTGCCCAATGCGGCACAAGGTTGGAGTTGGCGATCAGCACACGCGGTGCCTCGGCATGGGTGCGCACCTTGCCCACCGGCTTACCCGATTGCACCAGCAGACTCTCGTCATACTCCAGGTTGAGCAGCACTTCAATGATCTTCTGCGCATCCGCCACGGTGCGCGCCGCCTGACCTATGCCACCGTATACGACCAGTCGGCTCGGGTCCTCGGCCACCTCGTCGGTGAGGTTGTTGAGAAACATGCGCAGCGCCGCTTCTGATTGCCAGTTTTTGGCGTTCAGCACAGGGCCGGTAGGCGGAATATAGGTCGGATGGTTGGCGTATTTCTGGATAAACTCGCTCACAGACAGGCCAGAGCGTTTCACAGTTTCGGTTGCAGTTGCGTTATTCATAGGGACTATCGTGGTATATTTCTGTTCAATATTCTTAAAAAAAGAGCAGAAAGGATAGTAAAATCATGCTTAATTTCAGCCTCTCACGCCTTGTCTCATCATTGTCTGAACAATAGTCCTTATGTTTCACATCCCACTCTCATCCCTTCGCGCCCAGTTTGGCGACATCGACATCTACCTGTTCGACCAGTTACTGAAAGGCCGCATCCAGAAAGGTATGCAATTGCTGGACGCCGGTTGTGGAGCAGGCCGCAACATCGCCTACCTGATGCAGGCCGGTGTGCAGGTATACGGAGTCGATATTTCAACGGAAGCGATTGAACAAACCAGAAGGCTGGCATCGGAAATGGCGCCAACACTGCCTGCCAGAAACTTTGTAGCCACTGATCTGGATGCGCTGCCATTCGAGAATGAAAAATTTGACGTGGTCCTTTGCAGTGCTGTGCTGCATTTCGCACGAAGTGAGGAGCACTTCAAGGGAATCGTACAGGAACTTTGGCGTGTACTCAAACCAGGCGGCATGCTTTTCGCCCGCTTCAGCACCACCATCGGTTTGGAAGGGAAACTGCAGCAGGTGGGGGACCGATTTTACCGGATGGCACACGGCCCGGTCTGGTTTCTGGCGGATGAAAAGTTGGTGAATGCGATGGAGAGAGAATCAGGAGCCGAGCGACTGGAGCCGCTGAAGACGGTGCTCGTAGAGCAGGATCGGGCAATGACGACTTGGGTGGTGCGGAAAGCCGTCTGAATCAGGATTTACAGTGGGCCCCTACCCCCACGGATTAAAGAATTGACAGGATTCACGTGCACGATTAACATCCCCCTGCCCCTTTCGAAGGGGGAGTCTCACCCCATCCCAGCCTTACCCTTTTGTCGAGGGCCCCTACCCCCAAAACAGGGGAAGGAGTCTGCCGTTGCTTTTTGACAGGTATAAGTTTTATAGCTCAGAACACTGGCAGGTATAGCAAGAGTAACTTGCACGTTGACAATGTAACAAATCTCCTGAGCCAGGTGCACCTTTACGACACTCCACTGTTTGAGCGTTCAGCGAGCTTAAAGGGTCTTGACTTTTTTGCCTACTTTTTGTGTCAAGACAAAAAGTAGGGCCCGCCCGGCCAGGGCAAGCTATGAAAAAACACAGTTTGCTATACCTGCAAAAATCGCCGCTACGCTAGCTAAAAATTGGCTCTATACATAAACACATTTCCACTATACCTTGGCCAGAGGCCCCACGATAGCAGACACGAGCGAGGACGCTCGCGCCATAGAGGCTATACCATTAGCAAGAAGAGGAAGGAGCACCCCGCTCCTTCCTCTTTACAACAAGTCAATAATTTACTTACCTCCCATCACTCAACAACCCCATCGACTTCACCAGATTGACAAACTCAATCCGATACCCCTCTTCATCCTTGCCGCGGGCATTCTTCGCCAGTTCCAGCACCATCGGGAATGAGGCGTTACCTTTATGCTCGGAGTCCCGGAGCAGCATGCCGCAGGCAGCTACAGCGGCTGAGAAACGGAAGTTGTCGGAAGTTTGCGCAACAGGTATAGCCTGACTACTTACCGTGGTGGTCATCAACCTGCTGGTCTCGCCATCCGGTTCTTTGTAGCGCAGCTTCATGGTGAGCATTTCGCCGGTTCGTTTGGCTTTCGGGTCGAGATTTGTTTTCTGGTACTTGAGTGGATCAACATTGCCTGCCTGTGATTCAGATGAAGACCCTGCTGGTACGATTTCATAAAGTGCGGTGACAGTATGGCCTGAACCCATATCACCAGCGTCTTTCTTGTCGTCGTTGAATTCTTCATTAGCCAGTGCGCGGTTTTCGTAGCCGATCAGGCGGTAGGCTTTTACTTTGGCGGGGTTAAATTCGAGTTGCAGTTTTACGTCTTTGGCGATGGTGAAGAGCGTGCCGCCGAACTCGTTCACAAACACTTTCTGCGCTTCCCGGATGTTGTCAATGTAAGCGTAGTTACCGTTGCCTTTGTTGGCCAGTTGCTCCATACGGGAATCTTTGTAGTTACCGGTTCCGAAGCCTAAAACAGTCAAGAACACACCTGTCTCACGCTTCTTCTCGATCAGGCGCTGTAGTTCGCTGTCGCTGCTCACGCCCACGTTAAAGTCACCGTCCGATGCCAGAATCACGCGATTGTTGCCCCCTTTTACAAAACTCTCCTCAGCTACTTTATAAGCCAGATTGATGCCTGCTCCACCGGCCGTAGAACCGCCTGCTTCAAGCTTATCCAAGGCATCTATTATTTTCTTCTTTTCTTTTCCGGAGGTGGAAGGCAGCACCAATCCCGCCGCCCCCGCATACACCACCATCGACACCATGTCCTGCGGACGAAGTTCCTCTACCAACAGTTTCAGACCAGCCTTTACGAGCGGCAGCTTGTCAGGCGAAAACATCGAACCGGACACGTCGATCAGAAATACCAAATTAGAAGCCGGCAGTTGGTCCGTGGCAACACGTTTGCCCTGCAAACCAATATGTAGAAGCTGGTTGTTTTTGTTCCAGGGGCTGGCCGACAGCTCGGTCGTTATAGAGAAGGGCGCATCACCAGTTGGCTGCGGGTAGTCGTAGTTGAAGTAGTTGACCATTTCCTCGATGCGCACCGCATCGGCAGGCGGGCGCTGCCCTTGGTTCAGGAAGCGGCGCACATTACTGTAAGAGGCGTTGTCTACATCGATGGAGAATGTGGAAAGCGGGTTTTTCTGCGCATCCAGGAAGGAGTTCTCTTTGATGAAATCATAGTTCTCGGTGTTGTGCACGAGCGGAGCGGCATCGTGCAGAGGTACGTGTGCTGGTGCATAGGTCATATTTTCTGCAGCATCTCTCCTTGAGAAAACTCCCGCTACCTTTCCTGCCAGCGCGCGGGGTATGCTTTGCTCTACCACAACCACTTCATGCATTGTATGGGTATCCAACTGTAATTTTATATCCACTACATTCCGCTTGCCCACCTTTGCTTCCTGGGTCATGTAACCGATATAGCGAAATATGAGCGTGGCATCATCACCAGGTATAGCCAGGCTGTACTTGCCGTGCTTGTCGGTGGCGGCACCCTTAGATGTTCCTTTAATGGTAATGCTCACGCCGGGCAGTGGATTGCCGCCATTCAAGTCGGTTACAGTGCCGGTGATGGTGCGATTTTGAGCGATTGCAGTCAGCCCGAACAGCATCAGGGCGAAGAGCAGGAAGAGGTTCTTTTTCATGGCTATTATGTTTTGGTTTCCGACATGATGCCACCTCCACAGGCTTTCCATAAAATTTTCAGAATATTTTTCTTTTCTTTAGAAAACAATTCCGGCACATGCTCCCTTTTTTCATCAAACTCTTCACCAACGCCAAGCCGCCTCCCGACGATCAGGAGCTGGTGCGGCTGTATAAGGAGACCGGCGAGCTGGAACATCTGGGAGAACTGTTTCAGCGCCATTCCAAACTCGTATACCTGGTCTGCCAGAAATACCTGCAGGACCCCGAGGAAAGTAAAGACGCCACCATGCAGCTGTTCGAACATGTTTCGAAAGCGCTGCTACAGCACGAGGTCAGCAACTTTAAAAGCTGGCTACACGTGACCACCCGAAACTACTGCCTGATGCAGCTCAGGGCAAATAAGCACAAAAGCACGGTGCCGCTCTCCGATAATACATCGCCTTTTATGGAAACTGCAGAACCACTGCATCCTACTCACGCGGAGGAATCTGAGCAACTGGAACAGGCTTTGCATGCGGCCTTGAAGGAATTGCCACCGCAACAGCGGGAATGTGTCGAGCTGTTTTATTTGCAGCAGAAGAGTTATAAAGAGATCAGCGCCCTCACGGGATGCGACCTTAATAAAGTAAAAAGCTACATCCAGAACGGAAAGCGAAACCTGAAAATCATCATGGAGAAAAACCATGCAGCCAGATAAGCGACATATACTTTGGGACCGGGGCGACCACCCTTCCGTGGAACTGCTGGAGCAGTACCAGGCAGGCACTTTGCCCAATGCCCTGCACCACCAGCTGGAGCGCCACCTGCTGGACTGCGACCTGTGCTCGGATGTGCTGGAAGGACTGTCTGTGTCGGATGCCGCCCAGACAGAAAGCCAGGTAGAAGACATCAACTCCCACATTGAAGTTAAAAGTCGCCGCCAGAGTCGTAAGCCGGTGCCCCTATACCTAACCGATTGGCGCGTTGCCGCTGCCGTGGCCCTGGTGCTGCTCTCCACGGTTGTGGTTTTCTATTACAACTACCAGCAGGTACGCGAGCAGCAAGGTATAGCCGTCCAGCAGGAGAAGGCGATTCAGGAAGCGATGGACTTTAGCGAAGAGCAGGCACCGGCTATACCTGAAACCGTGGCAGATGCAAAGCCAGATACGGTGCGCCCGAGCCAGATAGCAGCCATTTCCAGGCCGGCTCCACTTCACTCGCCTCGGGCTCGCACGAACAGTCAGTCTGTTCGGGAAGAAACACTTTTAGCTGATGACATTGAAGAGGTTGAAGTTGAGATAAATGTGGCTGATCTGACAGAGTCTGTACCTGAGCGAGTTGTAACTGCTCAGTCTCAAAAGCTGGCCGAGGTGACAGTACCGCCAACTCCGCTGCGAAACACAATGATGCCGGAAAGTACCGCAGTTGCCAAAGCGCTAAAAGGACGGATAGCTGGTGTGCAGGTGCAGCGAAATGAACAAATCGGCCAGAACCAGGTACATGGTCAGGTGGTCGATCAGGATGGTACGCCGCTGCCCGGCGTGTCGGTTGTAGTGAAAGGCACTACACAGGGAGTAGCCACCGATGCACAGGGTAATTTCGTGCTGACTTTGCCGGATGAAAAAGCAACCCTTGCTTTCCGGTATATCGGTTACCATACCAGAGAAAAAGGGGTGGATGTCAATTCTGGGACCATTATCATGGACATGCAGGTGGACAACCGTGCCTTAAGCGAAGTGGTCGTAACGCGTCAACCTACCAATCCAGCTCCTGTTGTGTCGGCCAGACCTGAAGCGGGCCATAAAGCTTATCGTCAGTACTTGGCAGAAAACCTGCGCTATACCTCCGATATGATAAGAGGCCGTGTCGTGGTGCGGGCAACGGTTACGACTAGCGGTTCACTCGAAAATCTGGAAGTAGTCCGGAGCCTTTGCAAGCCTTGCGACGATGAAGCCATGCGGTTGGTAGCGCAGGGACCAAAATGGCAGGCGGCTACGCAGGATGGCAAGAAAATCAATCAAGAGGTGAGAATTGTCGTACGCTTCAGACCTGAAAAATAAAACCGGATGGAGGACTTTGTAAAATCAGAATGGGAAGCGTTGTGTCGCAGGTATAGCTCAGATGATGAGCTGATCGGGCAGTTGTGGGATGAATTGGAGAAGGCCTACACCGCCAAAGACAGGCACTACCACAACCTCGGGCATATCCACTATATGCTGGAACTGGCACACAGGTATAGCCCAGCGGGTCATCCATCCGACTTGCTGCTCTTTGCCATCTTCTACCACGACATCGTGTACAAAGCCACGCGTTCTGATAACGAAGAACAGAGCGCCGCTCTCGCCCAAGACCGACTGCGTAACCTCGATATACCTGAGACCGACATTCTACAAGTTAAAGAGATGATCCTCGCCACCAAGACCCACCAGACAGCGGAGACTGAACTAACTAATCTACTTCTTGATCTGGACCTCGCTATTCTTGGTGCGGACAAGGCACGTTATAACAGGTATAGCCAGGGAGTGCGAAAAGAATACAGCATGTACCCTGACCTTATCTACAAACCAGGCAGACGCAAGGTGTTGCAGCATTTCCTTAACCAAGATCATATCTACAAGACTCCCGCTTTTCAGGTGGAATTTGAAGATAAAGCAAGAAAGAATCTGCAGCGTGAGTTAGAACGATAAAGCTAGTAAAAAAGGCCCTCCTAAAAACAGGAGAGCCTTTTCCATGGCGCGAGCGTCCTCGCTCGTGACTTGCTATCATGGGGCCTCTGGCCCAGTTATTAAAATATCTAGCGGCCAGAGGCCCCACTATAGTAGACACGAGCGAGGACGCTCGCGCCATAGCTCAGTAATACCTACTTTAAACTCGCCATATCAATCACAAAACGGTACTTCACATCGCTGCGGAGCATGCGTTCGTAGGCTTCGTTGATGTCTTCCATCTTGATCAGCTCGATGTCGGACATGATGTTGTGCTCGGCGCAGAAATCCAACATTTCCTGTGTTTCCGGTATACCGCCGATCATGGAACCCACCAGCCGTTTGCGGCGAGCAATCAGGCTGAAACCGGCCACTGTCGATGGCTCCGGCGGCGCGCCCAAAAGGATCATGGTACCGTCCCGTTTCAGCATGGACAGGTATAGGTTGTAGTCGTGGGGAGCCGATACGGTGTCGATGATGAAATCGAAGGAGTTGCGCAGTTGCTTGAGGGTGGCTTCATCTTTTGTCACGGCGAAGTTGTGCGCGCCCAGGTCCATGGCATCCTGCTTTTTGTTCGGCGACGTACTCAGCACCGTTACATCAGCACCTTTGGCAGCGGCAATTTTCACGGCCATGTGGCCCAGTCCGCCGAGGCCCACGATACCGACGCGGTGCCCTTTCCCGATCTTCCACTCCATAATGGGCGAATAGGTGGTGATACCGGCGCAAAGAAGCGGCGCGGCGCGTGCCAGATCCAGGCTTTCGGGCACTTTCAGGGTATAGTTCTCATCCACCACGATCTGACTGGAGTAGCCGCCGTAGGTAATGGTCTTGCCGTCGCGCTCGAGGCTGTTGTAGGTGCCCACGTTCTGCACTTCGCAATACTGCTCCAGCCCTTCTTTGCAGCTGTCGCAGGTACGGCAGGAGTCCACAAAGCAGCCCACACCGGCCAGGTCACCTTCTTTGAATTTCTTAACGCCGGAACCCACTTTCGTCACCACACCCACAATTTCGTGGCCGGGCACCAGCGGGTACATGGCACCGCCCCACTCGTCGCGCACCTGGTGCAGGTCAGAGTGGCACACGCCACAGTATTTGATATCGATCAGCACGTCATGCTCCCCTACTTCGCGGCGCTCCAGGCTGAAAGGCCCGAGCGGACTGGTAGGGTCGAATGCGGCATATGCTTTTGCTTGAATCATAGTTTTTTAGTTAAAAGTTACGAGTTAAAAGTTAATAGGTCTGCAGGTCGGTCGGCGTAGCGTGACACGGTACAGGTATACCTGGCAGGTATAGCTTTTGCCGAAATTCACAGCAGCAGCAGAACCTAAAGCCGGAGTGTCATCGCCAATACTTCACCAAGACAGCCTATACCTTACAAACGACTCAGGAAAAAGTTTGCCGGCACGCCTTTTGCACCGGGCTTTATGGCAAAGATGCCTCCGCTTAGCGGGTATTGGTGCAGCTGGTCTTTGTCCAGGCCGTCGCGGGCGGTGGTGATGTAGAGGGTGTCAAGCCGCGCACCGCCAAAGGCGCAGGAGGTGGTGTGCGGGGCAGGCACCGTAACTTTCAACAGCATCTCCCCGGTTTCCGGGTCCCAGCAGCCCACGCCACCGCCACCGTAGAGCGCGATCCAGAGCCGTCCTGTTTCGTCAATGGTCATCCCGTCGGGCTTGCCCTCCTGCTCAGGTATAGTAATTATGTCCCGCTCTTTCCGGATGATTCCCGTGTCGTGGTCGTAGGCAAAGGCCTGTACTTTACGGGTTGGGGTGTCTATGAAATACATGCGCTGCTTGTCAGCAGTCCAGACCAGGCCATTGGAATTGCTCAGGTTGTCGAGCACCTGTGTCATCTGCCCGTTGTGCTCCATACGGTAGAGCGCTGCGGCACCTTCCCGTGAGTCGAGGGCTATGGAGCCTACCCAAAACCTGCCGGCCGGGTCGCATTTTCCATCGTTGAACCGGATATCATCCTGCTCAAGGGGATTGGCTACAAATGAAAGCACGCCTGTTTCGGTATTGATGAAGTGCACCCCATTCTGCAGGGCAACCAGGGCTCCGCCATTCACAACGGGTACCACCGTGCCCACCCGCTCCCCAACAGGCCAGACGGTATCTTCGTCGGTTGTGGGGTCGAACAGGTGCAGTTCACGGCCTTCAATATCCACCCAGTAAAGGCGTTTTTCGGCCGGATGCCAGATCGCCCCCTCGCCCAGCGTCGCCTTCGCGTCGAGAACCAGTTCTGCTTCCAGTTCACTGTAATTTTTGGCTTTGCTCATGGCGTATCGGTTTGCTTAGGTATAGGTATAAAAAAAGCTGTCCCTATACCTGCACAGGTACCGGGACAGCTTCGTTCAATCAACTTATTTGCGGAGTGAGAGGATGTAGCGGGACATTTCCTTGGCATCGCCTTCGCTCAGGTTCGGGTGTGGAGGCATGGGAATCTGTCCCCAAACACCGGCTCCACCCTTGATGATCTTGCCAGCCAGGTAGGTGATGTTCTTATCGTTGGCCTCATACTTCTGCGCCACTTCTTCATACGAAGGACCCACTACTTTCTGGTCTACTTTGTGGCAGGCCAGGCAGTCCGATCCGGCAATCAGTTTTTCGCCTTTCGCATACTGTCCGGCAAGTGCCTCTTTTGGCTGTTCAGCTGTCGCGGTCGTTTCCGGTCCGGTCGGTGTGCCGGCCGGAGTTGTCTGGGCCCCTTGTGTGGCGCCTCCAGCAGGTGGCGTTGTGGCCGGACGCGGCGGTTGCGGACGAGAGGCTACGGCGGTTGTGTCGGGCTGGTAGTCACTGTCGTAGTAGCGTTCATACTCTGACTTCTGTTCATTGCCGCAGGCTGACAGAAGCGCGAAGGCTGAGATGGCCATCAGAATCTTTTTCATAGGGATAATTATTTGTTTGTACTGGTTTTACTCAAAGAGCACTTAGAGAATATGTACTGACCTGAGCTCTTAAAGTTTTATGTTTCAGATCAGGTGATCGTTTGATGCAATTTACACTATATTTCCGGGATCCTATACCTGAAATGTGTAACTTAAGCCTGCAGACGCGACATCACCCTATACCTGACTCTATGACATTAACTTGTAAAAAATTGCTCCTCCTCCTGCTCCTCCCATTCTTAGCACTTGGTAGTGTTGCAGCGCAAACCCTGCCCAGCATTGCCTCCAAAACCGCGGGGATGAAAAAATTCAATGGCTTTTTCCCCTTTTACTGGGATGAGCAAAGCGGTAAGGTATGGCTCGAGATTGACAAGCTCGACTATGACTTTCTGTATGTGAACTCACTGCCGGGCGGACTCGGCTCCAACGACATTGGGCTCGACCGCGGGCAATTGGGTGGCGAGCGCATTGTGTCCTTCAAAAAAGTTGGTCCTAAAGTGCTGCTCGTGCAGCCGAACCTGCGCTACAGAGCCATTACTGACAATCAGAACGAAGCCCGCGCCGTGGAAGAATCTTTTGCGCAATCGGTTTTATGGGGTTTTAAGGCGGAGGCAGCGGATGGAAAACGGGTGCTGGTAGACGCAACTGACTTTCTGTTGCAAGATGCCCATGATGTCATCGGCAGCATCAAGCGAGCGGGCCAGGGCACCTACCGCCTCGACGCCAGCCGCTCGGCGCTATACCTGCCACGCACCAAAAACTTCCCCAAAAACACCGAGTTCGAGTCTACCCTGACTTTCACAAGCGACAATGGTGGCTTTATTGTGCGCAGCGTAGCTCCCAACCCGCAGGCCGTTACCCTTCGCCAGCATCATTCTTTTATCGAACTGCCCGACAACAATTATACCCCACGTGAGGCCGATCCAAGAGCCGGTTACTTTGGCATCTCCTACTTCGACTATGCCACGCCGGTAAACGAAAACATTGAAAAGCGTTACATTGCCCGCCATCGTCTGCAGAAAAAGAACCCTTCGGCCAAGGTATCGGAAGCCGTAGAGCCGATCGTGTACTACGTGGACAATGGGGCGCCGGAGCCGATCCGCTCTGCCCTGCTGGATGGAGCCCGGTGGTGGAACCAGGCTTTTGAGGCGGCCGGGTATAAGGATGCCTTCCGGGTGGAGGTGTTGCCTGACACAGCAGACCCGATGGACGTTCGCTACAACATGATCCAGTGGGTGCACCGCAGCACCCGCGGCTGGTCTTACGGCGCTTCTGTTATAGATCCGCGCACCGGTGAGATCATAAAAGGGCACGTGTCGCTGGGCTCTTTGCGTGTACGTCAGGATTACCTGATCGCGGAGGGATTGCTGGCACCTTATGAAGATGGAAAACCGGAGAACAGAGCTATGATGGAGATGGCACTGGCCCGCATCAGGCAGCTGTCTGCGCACGAACTGGGCCATACGCTGGGCATCATGCATAACTACGACGCTAACAACAATGCCTCCGTTATGGACTACCCGCACCCGCAGGTGCAGCTGGACAGAGCCGGCAAGATCAACATCAGCAATGCCTATGGCACCAACATTGGTGAATGGGACAAGCTGGCCGTCACTTATGGTTATCAGCACTTCCCGAAAGGAACTGACGAGAAGAAAGCACTGGATGAGCTGCTGGCACAGGGTCGCGCCCAGGGTTTAACTTTTATTTCGGACACGGATGCCCGCGCTCCCGGTGGCGCTCACCCCACCGCCCACCTTTGGGACAACGGCACGAATGCAAGCGATGAACTGATGCGAGTGCTCGATGTACGTCGCAAAGCCCTTCAGAATTTCTCTGAGAAGAACATAAAAACCAATGCGCCGATGAGTATGCTGGAGGATGTACTGGTACCAATCTATAACTTCCACCGTTACCAGACCGAGGCAGCTGCCAAACTGATCGGAGGAATGCGCTATACCTACGCCTTGCGTGGCGACAAACAATTAGTAACCGAAGTGCTCGATAAAAGAGAGCAGCAGAAAGCCCTCGATGCCATGCTTCATACCATTTCACCGGAAGTGCTCACCCTGCCCGAAAACATCATTGCGCTGATACCGCCGCGTGCGCCGGGTCTGGGCAACAACCGGGAACTATTCACAAAGAGAACCGGCCTCACCTTCGATCCCTTGGCAGTAGCACAGGCCTCTGCTGAGTTCTCGCTTTCATTTTTGCTGCACCCCCAGCGTGCCACGCGGTTGTTAGAGTTTGGCGCCCGTCATAATACCCTCAGTCTGCAGGATGTCACCAGCCAACTTATAGCGAACACCTGGAAAAGCAGGCGCCAGAACGGACTGGCCGCACAGGTGCAACTGCAAACCGAGCAGGTGGTGCTTACCCACCTGATGGCCCTGGCACAGGACGAGAACGCCTCTTACCAGGCTCGCGCCATTGCCACGAGTGCCATTGCCGACATCAAGCAACATGCTACCAGTCAGGCCAAGCGCACACGCGATACCGGTTACAAAGCACATCTGGATTTCGCGCTGGCACGCATGGAAAAACCGGAGGAAGTGAAGCCGGCTAAAATGCTGAACCTGCCTCCTGGTGCTCCGATCGGCAGTGGAGAGTATATTGGATGTGAGTAAATATCAAGGTATAGGTATAGACAAACCGCCCTTTCACTATGGAGGGGCGGTTTTTTTTGATTATCTCCAGGATAAAACTGACGCACTGTCTTCTACTTCCCGACCAAATCAGCTTTCTTACCAAATTTCCAATTTTTTTTAATTGCCTGACTGACAGCGCGCTTCTGCCTTCCCTGTTTTATCTTTTAATCCAAGCGATCGCAAGCTAACTTAGCTCCAGATTCGAATACGCTTTACATACTGACTGGCAATTGCTTACATCAACCAACATTCTCCTTCTAGCCATATCGTCCACTGGCACGGGCACTAACAAAAATCCAATAGATGAGCTTTTCAAAATGTTTGCACATTTTAAATTTTCAACTTACTTAATTCAATTTTAGCCTATACCTACAGACAATAACTTAAAAGTCAAATTATAATTATTCCATTGCATTTTGTATCTTTGTAAAACAGGCATTCTGACATATAGAGATATGAATATTTCAGAAGGGCACTTTGATAGTATAGTTCAGGCTAGCCGGCTTCTTTTGTAAGGCAACCTTTTCAACGCCTCTTTTTTTATACTTCCTGCCCCCTTTCTGTTTTCTACCCTGCAGGTATTAACCTCGCACAGAAAACCGAAATTGTGATTTTTCCGATCACAAAACAATAACTTTTTGAAACATATCTCGAGGCAGAATATTGCATTTTGCATTCACCATTTTTAAGTATACATGAAGTTAAGAGTAGGAATCATCGGGGCCGGTCCAAGCGGCCTGGCGCAGTTACGCGCGTTTAAATCAGCAGAACTGAAAGGCGAGACTATACCTGAAATCGTTTGCTTTGAGAAGCAGGCGGACTGGGGCGGCCTTTGGAACTACACCTGGCGTACGGGTGTGGGCAAGTATGGCGAGCCGATCCACGGCAGCATGTACCGATATCTCTGGTCTAATGGGCCGAAAGAGTGCCTTGAGTTTGCTGATTATACCTTCGATGAGCACTTTGGCAGACCTATCTCTTCGTATCCGCCCCGCCCGGTGCTGTTCGACTACATCCAGGGACGCGTTGACAAGTGCAACGTGCGCGACTACATCCGCTTCAACACAACAGCCCGCTGGGTAGAGTACAAGGAAGACACGCAACAGTTTTCTGTAGTGCTGGAGGACCTGGCCAATAACAAGACCTATACCGAGGACTTCGATTATCTGATCGTTGCCTCCGGCCACTTCTCTACTCCTAACATGCCCTATTTCGAAGGCATTGAGGAATTTCCCGGCCTGATCATGCACGCGCACGACTTCCGTGGCGCAGATATTTTTAAGGATAAGGACGTGTTGCTCATCGGTAGCAGCTACTCGGCTGAGGACATTGGGGTACAGAGCTTTAAGCATGGTGCGAACTCGGTAACCCTAAGCTACCGCAGCAACCCCATCGGTATGGACTGGCCTGAAGGTATGAAGGAAGTTCCGCTTCTCACTCATTTTGAAGGTGATATAGCCCACTTCAGCGACGGCACCGAGGAGCGCTACGATGCCGTAGTGATGTGCACCGGCTACCAGCACAAATTCCCCTATCTGCCCGACGAGATGCGCCTGAAAACAAAAAACTGCCTCTACCCGGACAAGATCTACAAAGGCGTATTTTTCAGCGAACTGCCCCAACTTATCTACCTGGGCATGCAGGACCAGTACTATACCTTCAATATGTTTGATGTGCAAGCCTGGTACGCGCGCGACGTGATCCAGGGCAAGATTCAGCTGCCAGAAAAGGAGGAAAGACAGAAAGATATCAACCTGTGGCTGAACAAAGCCACGGCGAACTGCAACCACGATGATGAGATTGACTTCCAGACGGCATACGTGCGCGAATTGATGAACATGACCGACTATCCAAATATTGACCTGGACAAAGTGGCAACCCTCTTCAAGCAGTGGCTCCTAGACAAGGAAGAGGACATTTTACGTTACCGCGATAAGACCTACACTTCGGTGATGACGGGCACGGAGGCTGCCAGACACCACACCCGATGGCTCGACGAGATGGACGACAGCTTCGAGCGCTACATGCAGGAAGTTCCGGTGATGGAGCAAGTATAGCTTGAGGTATATCGTATACTGAAACAAAGAAGGGAAGGCCTATAGCCTTCCCTTCTTTGTTTTAAACAAGCGCTTTTTACATCTGCCGTGGTCAAACCTCGTTCTCTCCTAACCAATCTACCGACTCCATTGCCTCAATGTAGGGCTCTAAAACTGCCATTGCATTTGAGGATTTCTTAAAGGTAGTCACCACTTCGGCCTCCGTGCCCGTCCATACCTCCACAAAAGTATGTTCCAAAATGTAAAGCAGGATGGTATACCCGTTTACCTGGCGTCGCGCTATGAGCGTGCCTTCTTTTTTAAGGGCTTCGCGCTGGCTCCGGTAAGGAAGCCTTTCGAACATGGAGTATTCCAGCATAATGGGTGGTTGCTTCGGGTAATTGCATATATAAGCCAGAGCGGGCTAAAATGGTTTCAAACCTGAACTCCGCAGGTATAGGAGTTGGCCTCGGGGCGTAATAAGCATCACATAATCAACCAGTTCATCTTCTAAATAAAATATGCGCTGAGTAAATCACTTGGAACTTTTAGAGGATGATCGTATAAGTCTATTTATATACACGTTGTGAGATCCGATCAGGGGCAAAACGTGCAGCCTACGGTTTGCACTCAATATTAAGAAATATAATGATTCCTTAATTTTTAATGCTGCATGGAGACAAGCCCTACCAGCTTTCATTCAACAAGAGAAGGTTGCACCAACCGGCTTTTCCTTCATAAGTGCGCCGAAAACGCTCATTCCGCCTTCATCAAATAAGCACACCTATTCCTATCAGAGCACACAGAGACTGGAAAGTTGGGGCATCGGTCGAAGGCTGTTTAGTCGTTATGAACCTAAACCCCAAAGTGATAATTAGCACTGAAATTTTTGCTGTTGACACTAAACACAAGATAAATGTAGGATTTTGCCCGATTGGATATTTACTTGCAGTACAGTTAAATATATCCTCCCACCGATCATAAAATATAGTGAAAGCAGGAACAATCTCATTTAAAGAAACATTTTTTATTGGCTTGATGCTATTCGCTATTTTCTTCGGCGCTGGCAACCTTATTTTTCCATTGTCACTGGGCCAGGCGGCTGGCACTGAACTCATACCTGCCATTATCGGATTTTTGATGACCGGTGTAGGGCTTCCCTTGTTGGGCGTCATCGCCATCGGCATGTCCAAAAACGAAGACGTACAGTCTATTTCCTCGAAGGTGCATCCGCTTTTTGGACTTATTTTCCCGGTTGTGATCTACCTCACCATAGGCCCTCTTTTTGCAGTTCCCCGAACCGGTACGGTCTCGTACGAGATCGGCATCGCCCCATTCCTGTCTGAGGGTCTGAGAACTTCTTCCTGGGGCATGGTGCTCTATTCTATCATTTTCTTTGCGGTAACCTACCTACTGGCATTGAACCCTGGCAAAGTTGTAGACACGATCGGTAAAATTCTCACACCGGTCCTGCTCATCATCCTGGCCCTTCTGCTGGCCATAAACATTATCTCCCCGCTCGGTGAGATTGAGGCTCCGTTAGCGTCCTACGAAGCAGCTCCCTTCTTCAAAGGCTTTCAGGAAGGCTACCTGACCATGGATACCATTGGCTCCTTCATATTTGGCCTGATCGTAATTAACGCTATCCGTTCCAAGGGTATCGATAGTACGAGACAAATTGCGAAAGTATGTACCACTGCGGGCTTGATTGCAGCAGCCGGTTTGGCTCTGGTGTATGTGGGTCTGGCCTACTCAGGTGCCACGAGCGTACAGGCACTCGGCCATCTAGAAAACGGAGGGCTCATCATCAGCCGTATCTCTGATCTGCAGTTCGGGGTATCCGGAAGCATGATCCTAAGTATTGCTATAATCTTTGCCTGTCTGACCACCAGCATCGGACTTGTAGTGGCCTGTGCCAGCTTTTTCCATAAGTTGCGCCCTTCTATCTCCTACAGAAACTATGTGCTGATTCTTACTCTGGTGAGTGCCCTCATATCGAATGTAGGCCTGACGCAGATCATCTCCTTCTCTATACCTGTGCTGGTGGCCATCTACCCGATCGTGATCGTCCTGATCATACTGACTTTATTCGGCTCAGTACTCCGCAACAGACACGCCGTCTATACCTGGTCGGTACTGCTGACGAGTGTTGTGAGCATCGTAGAAGGTTTGAGCGCTGCAGGATTTGAGTTAGGCATCAGCGATGTATTCCTCCGTTACCTGCCCTTCTACAGCCTTGGCATGGGCTGGGTTATCCCAGCTTTGGTTGGTGGTATGATCGGCTTTGTTGTTTCCATGAGACAGGCCCCCTACGCCCTCGAAAACGAATAGTCTGCCTGCACTGGTCGGCTGGAAATCTTTTGGTTGATCCAAAGAAGTAGGTAAACCTATATTTTCCCGTAATTTTGCTTCTTCTTAAAGGATTGGCGTAAATAAGTGTGCTGATAAAAAGTTCACGGACGCCTCGAACAACATGGAACCAAAAAGACTGAATAAATTCATTAGCGACTCGGGCTTTTGCTCCCGTCGCGATGCAGACGAACTTATAGAACAGGGCCGTGTGACGGTGAACGGAAAAATCCCCACCGACTCCGGCATGAAAGTAACGCCGAAAGACAAAGTGCGCATCGACGACGAGATGCTGCGTGTGAAACAGGAGAAGCCCGTATACCTGATCTTCAACAAACCAGCCAACATGTCGGCCACCTCCGATATGGCAGTGCGCGACAATGTGGTGCGCGCCATCAACTTCCCGGCTACGCTGGAACCGACCGCCATGCTGGAACGTGAGGCGGAGGGCATCATTTTCCTAAGCAACGACGGTGACTTTGTGCGCGGTGTGAAGCGCGCCGACAACAAGTTTGAAAAAGAGTATATCGTAACCGTGGACAAAATGATCACGGCTGATTTTCTGCAGAAGATGAGCGGTGGCGGCGCTCCTATACCTGGAGAAGAGCGGGTAAACAATTCCGTATCGAAAGAAACACAAACACGATTCCGCATTATACTAAAACCGGGCACCGACCACTACTTAAAGCGCATGTGCGAGAGCCTGGGATATAAGGTAGTACATTTGCAGCGCGTACGTTTCGGTGAGTTTTCACTGGCCAAGTTGCCTTCCGGCCACTGGCGCGTGCTCACACCGCAGGAAGTAAACAGCCTGACCAGCCTCGTGCCCGGTGCTAAGGGAACGAGCAGCCGGAAAACATCGGAAAGCACCTACGACCGACCTGTCCGTGGCGAGCGGTCCGGTACGAGAAGTGGCAGTGGCTCTTCAAAAGGCGGTGCCTCAGGTGCGCCCTCCAGAAGTGGCGCGGACAAAGGTCCTGCCAGAGGCAGCAGACCCGGAGCATCGGCTAAAGGAAGTGAAGGAGCGAAAAGACCCGGCACCAGCAGAGCCAGTAGCGATACCAGAAGGACAAGCACTGCCAGAGACGGCGCCGGCAGCCCGGGCAAGAACTCGAACTCACGTGGCGGTAGCTTTAAAGCGGCACCTAAATCAGCGCCTGGCAGAAGTGCGGCTCCGAAAAGCGGCGGCAAGCGCGGAGATGCACCCAAAGGTGGTCCGAAGCGCGGCAGATAAGACCAATTGCTCAAAATTTAGCTGATGCTATACCTGAAAAGCTCTCTTTCCTGACCGGGAAGAGAGCTTTTTTATTAAAGTGTTTTGCTAATGTGAATTTGGTGCAAGAGTGCGCAGGTCACGACCTGTCCCTACAACCGCAGCGTTAAATTATTCAACTATCTTATTCCTACCCTTCCCAGGTTCCCATTTTACCCAGTTGGTAATCGCGGAAGGCCTCCCGAATCTCCTCTTCGGTGTTCATTACAAATGGTCCGTGCGATACGACGGGCTCATTGTAGGGATGGGCATGGCCAAAGAGAATGTAGGCGTCCTCGGCCGCTTCGACTTTCACTTCCTTCCCTTCGTTGGCAAATTCCACCAAGGTGAGTTTTTCAGCCGTCTCGCCGTTTACCTTGACAGCGCCCCGCACCACGTAGAAGAAGATGTTGCGCTCTGAAGGTATGTTGTAAATGAATTCACCGCCTTTCTGCAACTCAATGCTCACCATGTGAATGTCGCTCAGATTCTGGATAGGTGCCTGCACTTCTCCCCAACTGCCAGAGATCACATTGACGCGTACCTTCCCGTTATCGAGCTCTACCACCGGAATCTTATCTTTTTGGAGGCCAATGTACTTAGGGGCTGCCATTTTGTGTTGAGCAGGCAGGTTGAACCACAGTTGCAGAATCTCCAAAGGCCCGCCCTCCTGCTTGAATTTATCAGACGAAATTTCCGCATGAATCAGGCCGCTGCCGGCCGTCATCCACTGCACACCGCCCGCCTCGATAACATCCTTTCCGCCGCCTGTGTCCTGGTGCATAATGTCGCCATCCAGAATAAAAGTCAGCGTTTCGAAGCCACGGTGCGGGTGCGGACCGAAAGGCAGCCCCCTGTTGCCGGGCTTGTATACCTGCGGGCCGTGGTGGTTCAGAAAAAGGAACGGGTCGATGTACTCTACTTCGTGCGTAGGTATAGCGCGGTAGGTCACCAGGTCCCCCATGGGCGCATGCACTGCTTTATGTAATTTCTTTATCTTTCGCATAAGACTAATTATAGTTCACTTGCAAATTAATGTATATACATCAATTACCCAAAATCTGCTCGTTTGTTTCAAATCCGGATTCTGCTAAACATAACGTAAGAACTAAAGTCAACGACAGGTATAAGCTTTAGACACTTTACTTAACATAAAAATCCCACCGTTTCCATATTGGATTGGGTGGGATTTTCACGCTACACTGATAGTCAGGTATACGGAAATCTGGGAGCTTAAGCCGCCTTCTCTTTTTTGAGCATTTTAAGCAAGGCTTCTGCAGCTGGCTCCGAAGAAGCCGGATTTTGCCCTGTGATTAGCAATCCGTCAGTTACCACGTATGGTTGCCAGTCGTCGGCTTTGGAGTAGATGCCGCCCAGTTCCTGATAGCGGTCTTCGACCAGAAATGGCACTACATCAGTCAACTGTACGGCCTCCTCCTCGGTGTTGGTGAAGCCAGCCACCTTTTTACCCTTTACTAGGGGTTCGCCATCCGGGCCTTTGGCCTGCATCAGGGCAGCCGGTCCATGGCAAACGGCTGCCACAGGCTTCTGCTGCTTTGCAAAGTCTTCGATCAGGCGAATGGAGTCTCTGTCGTTGGAAAGGTCCCAGAGCGGTCCGTGGCCGCCCGGGAAGAAGATGGCATCGTAATCGTCGGCGCGTACTTCGCTCAGTTTCTTGGTGCGGGAAAGTTTGTGCTGCAGGTCGTCGTCCTCGTAAAAGCGCCTGGTCGCCTCGGTTTGGGCATCTTTTTCGGTGCTTTTCGGGTCGATCGGTGGCTGACCGCCTTTCGGAGAGGCAAGCTCCACTTTCACCCCAGCGTCAGCCAAGGTATAGTAAGGGGCGGCAAACTCCTCTACCCAGAAACCGGTCTTTTTGCCGGTATTGCCTAATTGATCGTGTGATGTCAATACAAATAATACGTTCATAGTTGTTGTTATTTAGATGATGTTTGAGTCAATCTCTTCAACCAGATTTAGGTGGGCAATGTTTTAGCTAAACAGTTGTGAGGATAGGTAACGGTCTCCCCGGTCACAGATGATGCATACCACCACGCCTTTATCGAGCTCAGAGACCAGTCGGATGGCCGCTGCTACAGCCCCGCCGCTGCTCATACCGGCAAACACGCCTTCTTCACGGGCCAGTCGACGGGTCATGGCGGTAGCCTCCTGTTGCGACACGTCCAGTATGCGGTCAACCCGCTCCCGTTCGAAAATCTTGGGCAGGTATGCTTCCGGCCAGCGCCGTATGCCGGGAATCTGGGAACCTTCCGTGGGCTGGGTGCCGATGATCTGCACCGATGGGTTTTGCTCTTTCAGGTAGCGCGACACCCCCATAATGGTACCGGTCGTACCCATGGCCGACACAAAATGTGTGACGGCTCCTTCTGTGTCGCGCCAGATTTCGGGGCCGGTGCTGTGGTAATGAGCGGCATAGTTGTCCGGGTTGCCGAACTGGTTGAGCACCAGATAGCCTCCTTTCACTTCTTTCTCACGCACATAGTCAATTGCCGCCTCCATGGAGCCCTCGGCTGGGGTCAGGGTTACTTTTGCTCCATAGGCTTCCATGGTTTTTACCCGTTCGGGTGTGGCGCTGGCAGGCATCACCAGTTCTATTTCCACCCCGAACAGCTGTGCGATCATGGCCAGTGCTATACCTGTGTTGCCGCTGGTGGCCTCGATCAGACGAGTACCTTTGGTGAGTTCGCCCCTGTCCAGCGCCCCTTTGATCATGCCATAAACGGCGCGGTCCTTCACGCTACCGCCGGGGTTATTCCCCTCCAGTTTGGCCAGTAGTTTCACCTTCGGGTTTGGTGAGATGTGTCGCAATTCCACCAAAGGCGTGTTACCGATAAAATCCAGCAGCGTGTGTGTCGTCATATCTGTCTTTTTTGCATCTGTATACCTAGTACGTGTTCAACCTTAGAATTGGAACCATCGTGTCCCACAATGGTTAGTGAAGCAGGCATAAAACCCGGGGAAAGCTCTGCACGGGTATAGGACATATCATTCTTAAATCACAATAAACTCCTAAACTCTCAAACTCTTCAACTCCTAAACTATTATCTTTGTACCCATCCTAATGCATACGCCTATCCGCAAGATCATTCACATCGACATGGACGCTTTTTTTGCCTCCGTGGAGCAGCGCGACAACCCGGAGCTGCGCGGAAAACCCGTGGCAGTGGGTGGTTCGCGGGCACGGGGTGTGGTGGCTGCTGCCAGTTACGAGGCTCGCAGGTATGGCGTGCACTCTGCCCTCGCCTCCAAGATCGCGGCGCAGCGCTGTCCGCAGCTGATCTTTGTGAAGCCCCGCTTTGAGGTATACAGCGCCGTGTCGCGACAGATTCGAGAAATCTTTTACTCCTATACCGATTTGGTAGAGCCGCTCTCGCTTGACGAAGCCTACCTCGACGTGACCGAAAACAAGATCGGTATGCCTTCCGCCACCATTATCGCCAACGAGATCCGGGCCAAAATTCAGCAAGAAACCGGCCTGACCGCCTCTGCTGGAGTTTCTTACAATAAATTTCTGGCCAAGATTGCCTCGGACATGAACAAGCCCAACGGCTTTACGCTCATCACGCCGGACAAAGCCGAGGACGTAGTGGCTGCGCTGGCCATCGAGAAATTCTATGGCATCGGGAAAGTAACAGCAGCCAAATTGCAGAGCATGGGCATCCTCACCGGCGCCGACCTGCGTGAACGAAGCGAAGAAGAACTGGTGCGACACTTCGGTAAAACGGGGCGCTACTACTACCGCATCGCCCGCGCGCAGGATGAGCGGGAGGTGCAGCCGCACCGCATCCGCAAATCCATCGGTTCGGAGCGCACCTTTGAGGTAGACCTGACAGAGGAGGAAGTGATGCTGCCGGAACTGGAAAGGCTGGCGAAGGAAGTGGCGCATGATATGGAACGGCTGCAAACCACGGCCAAAACCATCACGGTCAAGATCAAATACTTCGATTTCAACCAGACCACCCGCAGCAAGACTTTTCTGGGTGAGATAAAATCAGCCGACGCTATTTTCACCATCGCCCGCGATCTGCTGCGTACGCCCCAGTTGCCGGCCTACCCGGTGCGTTTACTAGGTATAACAGCCTCTTCCCTCCTCTACCAGCACGACAAAATGGAAGGCTACCAGCTGACGCTGGAGTTTTAGTTTGCCTTATTTCTTGCTTGCGAACTTTTTGGCCTGTGCCCAGCTGTCCCGGTTTCCATCGGCCTCCGGAGAAATTTTCAGTAATTCCATATAATAAGTCCTGGCTTTCTCCTTGTCTTTGGCTCTTTCAGCGGAAATAGCTGCACCGTAGAGACTGTTATACCGTTTGGGCGATACCTTCAGGCTTGCTTCATAAGCTACCATGGCTTCTGCTGGTTTTTTGCTCAGCAGCAGCATATCCCCGAGCAATTCTCTGGCAGGTAGTACGGCTCCCGGTGTAACCGGATGTTTGTCCAATGCATCTTCCTTGTCTGCCGCCTCCTGCATCATGGCCAGCGCTTTGTTCTTATCTCCCCGTTGATACTCCAGCCATGCGCTCACTGTCATTTGCTGGGCTTCGGCCTGTTCTGCCCAATAGGTATCGCCTGCGCTGCTTAACTGCGTCTTCAGTCTTTCGAGGGCAGCAATCGCCTCTTCCGCCACCGCTGCGTTACCGGAACGGGTGCCTCCTATACCTCTGGCAAAATGCGTAATGGCTTCGGCGGCAGGATATTTGTCCCAGGCAAAGCTTTCGGGCGATCGAACAGGCAAGGCAGCGGCTTCCGCCCATTTGCCCCTTTCCAGCGACTGGCGGGCAGGTATAGCGGCAAGCGCATAGGCCGTCGCGAAGGTTGGGGTATAGCTAGGGACAGCCTTCATTTTGTCTACCACCTCCTGTGCTTTCTTGTCACGCCCCTGTTGCAGGTAGCCATACGCCATATAATCCAGGGCATGTGGGTAATGCGTAGACATCGCCTCTTTAGGTGACTGCCGGAGCGCGGCATCAGCTGATCGGATATTCCAGTCCACGGCATCCGTCCACTGACCCAAACGGACAAAGATATGGCTCGGCATGTGCAAGGCATGTGGCACATCCGGGGCTATACGCTCATATTCACGCGACACTTTAATGGCTTTGTTGGCCAGCAAGGGGTTGTCATAGGCATGGATAATGTAATGGAATAATCCCGGATGGTCTGGGTTTTTGGTGTGCAGTTGCTCCAGTAGAGCTCCGGCTTCTTTCTGTTTAGCAAACGTCTTATCTGTCTTCGGGGCCGTGCCCAGCTGACCTAATGCATAAAAAGCGGCCGCCTCTACTTCATCCGGGTATGCTTCATGCACTTCCTTATACCCTGCTTCAAACGCTTTCAACTGGTCTGCGTAACTGGTATTCTCCCAGTTTTCATAAAACCTAGACACAGCCTTGATGTACGCTTTCTCCTTATCTGTCAGCTGTTTTTGCAACTGCGCTTTCTCTACGGCTACTTTCCCTTTCGCCAGGTTGTCATCGGTAGGGCGCTCGCCCCACAGCGGGTGGATGTAACTCATAGCAACGCCCCATTGCGCCATGCCGCAATCCGGGGCGACTTTTGCAGCAGAGGCAAATTCCTGTTCTGCCTCCTCATACATCATGTGGTGCATGAGCGCCAGGCCATTGTCAAAATGCTTTTGCGCTTGCTCGCTACAAGAGGTCTTAAGATTCACGGTGCCGTGTTTAGTTGCATGTCCCTGTGCGGTTGCTTTATGGCTAGGTATAGCAAAGACAATGCACCACACGATGGCTATAACAAGTGATGTTCGCATGCTGTTAGTGTGTAATTTTGGAAAGAATGAGAGTCAGAAGCAAGGACGATACACGTCGAAATTAAGCTGTGAAATGCTTAATAGGAAGGGTTCGGGTAAGGTATACGTAAGGTATAGCCTATCTTAATTTCTTACTCGTTTTGCTGTAATATGTTCATGTATTATAGCATTGTTCTGATGATAATAGGCAAATCGAGTTATACCCGCATACCTAATTAAACCATTCTACAGTAGCCTAGTCTTGTATCTTATACCTGAAAAAGGTATGTTGTGAAATACTAATCCAAAACTAACCTAATCCTTCACCCCATTATGAGCAAAAATGTACGCTATGCCCGGCTGGCTACGCTGCTTCTGGCTGGTGCGCTAATAGCACCTACTACCTTCGCCCAAAGCAAGGAAAAAAAGAAGAAGAAAAAAGCCAAGCAGGAAGCCACCACAACACAGGCTGCCCCGGCAGTTAAAAAAGACGACAACGGCGTAAAACCTTATGCCAGTGTCATCACCCCCAACGTTGTGACGGACGAAGGCCTTTTCAAGGTGCACCGCATCGACGAGAAGTACTTCTACGAAATTCCGGATACGCTCCTGAACCGCGACATGCTGATGGTAAGCCGTATAGCTAAAACCGCTACTAATCTCGGTTACGGTGGTGAGGAGCTCAACCGCCAGATGCTGCGCTGGGAGAAAAAAGGCAATCGTATTTTGCTGCGCCTGATCTCGTACCAGAACGTGGCCAGCGACACGCTGGAAATCTTCCACTCGGTACAGAACTCCAACCTGGCTCCTGTTATACAGGCCTTCGATGTAAAAGCCTTCAACAATGGTGCTTCTGTTGTAGAGGTGACCGATTTCTTCTCGAAAGACGTGCAGGCCCTTGGTCTGAACAAGCGCCAGCGTGATTCTTATAAAGTAAAGCGACTGGATGACAAACGTTCTTTTGTAGAGGGCATCAAGAGCTTCCCGCTCAACATCGAGGCGCGTTCGTTAATGACCTACGAAGCAACTGATCCGCCTGCCAATTCCAATGCCGGTACCATCACCGTAGAATTGAACCACTCCATGCTCCTGCTGCCGAAAGTGCCGATGCCTGCCCGTCGTTTTGACGAACGTGTAGGATACTTTACCCTGTCGCAGACGGACTATGGCACCGATGAGCAACGTGCTGCCAAGCGCCGCTACATTGTACGCTGGAGACTGGAGCCAAAAGATAAAGAAGCTTATGCCCGCGGCGAACTGGTAGAGCCTATCAAGCCAATTGTTTACTACATCGACCCGGCTACGCCAATGAAGTGGCGCCCATACCTGAAGCAGGGTGTAGAGGACTGGAACAAAGCGTTTGAAGCTGCCGGTTTCAAAAATGCAATCATCGCCAAAGATGCGCCTACCCCGGAAGAAGATCCGGAGTTCAGCACCGAAGATGCGCGTTACTCGGTAATCCGTTACTTCTCTTCTGAAACACAGAACGCTTACGGACCAAACGTGCACGACCCGCGCTCCGGCGAGATTCTGGAAAGCCACATCGGCTGGTACCACAACGTGATGAACCTGCTCCGTAACTGGTACTTTGTGCAAACAGCTGCCGTAAACCCGGATGCCCGTAGCATTAAGTTTAAAGATGAAGTGATGGGTGAGTTGATCCGTTTTGTGTCTGCGCACGAAGTAGGCCATACCCTGGGTCTGCCGCACAACATGGGCTCCAGTGCTGCCTTCCCAGTAGAAAAACTGCGTGATGCCAAGTTTACCAAACAAATGGGTACCGCCCCTTCCATCATGGACTATGCCCGTTTCAACTACGTGGCGCAGCCGGAGGACAAGGGGGTAGCCCTTATGCCGGGTATAGGCGTGTATGACAAGCACTCCGTTAAATGGGGATACACTTACTTCCCGGAGATGAACGGTTATGACAACGTAGCCAAGCTATCGCAGTGGATACTGGAAAAGGGAGACGACCCGATGTACCGCTTCGGCCGTCAGCAAGGCAACACCGTGGACCCTTCTTCTCAGACTGAAGACCTGGGTGATGACGCCATGCTGGCCAGTCACTACGGCATCCTGAACCTGAAGCGCATCATGCCAAACCTGATGGAGTGGACGAAAGAGGAAAACAAGAACTACGACGACCTGCAGGAGATGTACGGCCAGGTGCTGGGCCAGTGGAACCGCTACATGGGCCACGTAACGGCTAACATTGGCGGGGTGTACGAAAACTACAAGACTTACGACCAGAAAGGTGACGTATATGCAGCCGTACCGAAAGAGAAGCAGCAGCGCGCCATGAAGTTCCTCAACGAGCAAGGCCTCGCTACACCGACCTGGATGCTGGATCAGAACATCCTGCGTAAGATCGAGTCGGCTGGTGCAGTGGAGCGAATTCGTACGGCGCAGGTGGATATCCTGAACAACGTACTGGAGCCGGGCCGTATGCAGCGTTTGCTGGAATCGCAGGCGGCGCTGGGCAACAAAACCTATACCTTGCCTGAGATGATGGCAGACCTGCGCAATGGCGTGTGGTCAGAGATCGGAAGCGGCAAGAACGTAGACATGTACCGCCGCAACCTGCAGCGCGGCTACCTCGATCGCATGGAGTTCCTGATGAAAGAAGAGCAACCATCTGTTCCGGCCAGCGCGCGCGCTTTTGCAGGCGTTACGACGGTAAAGGTTTCCCAATCAGACATCCGTCCAATGGTGCGTGGCGAACTGACAACTCTGCGCAACCAGATCAAGGCTACTTTGCCAAAGACGAAGGATAGCATGACGAAGTACCATTTGCAGGACGCACTGGCACGGATCGACAACATCCTGAACCCAAAAAGTTAATTTTCCTGTTTTTGTGATAGAGAAAGCCCCGGCCAGATTGGCTGGGGCTTTTTATTTGTCCTTTCTGTTGAATATTAACTAAGATATCCTATGCAAAAAACAGAACAATGGGGTACCGTACCGTAAAATCAAATATATCTTGTACCTTTGTAGCCCATAAAGTTTAACCTAACTTATGGCTGCTAAATATATTTTTGTTACAGGGGGCGTTACCTCCTCACTTGGTAAAGGTATCATCTCCGCTTCTCTTGCTAAGTTGCTGCAGGCAAGGGGCTTCTCTGTAACAATCCAGAAATTCGACCCCTATATCAACATCGACCCGGGCACGCTCAACCCCTACGAGCATGGCGAATGCTTCGTGACGGAAGACGGCGCCGAAACCGACCTCGACCTGGGACACTACGAGCGTTTCCTGAATGTGCCTACCTCACAGGCGAATAATGTGACCACCGGCCGCATTTATTACCATGTGATCACACAGGAGCGTGAAGGTGCCTACCTGGGCAAAACGGTGCAGGTTATCCCCCACATCACTGACGAGATAAAGCGACGCATGCTGCTTTTGGGCGAATCAGGCGAATTTGACATCGTAATCACGGAAATAGGCGGTTGTGTGGGCGATATAGAATCCTTGCCATTCATTGAAGCCGTGCGTCAGCTGCGCTGGGAACTTGGTGTACACGAAACCTGTGTGATCCACCTGACCCTGGTGCCATACCTGAAAGCAGCCGGTGAGTTGAAAACCAAACCTACACAGCACTCTGTGCGCGACCTGTCAGAGGCTGGCGTGCAACCCGATATCCTGGTTTGCCGCTCGGAGTACCATATCCCTGTCGACCTGCGCAAAAAAATTGCGCTGTTTTGCAACGTCAATCAAAACTCCGTGATCGAGTCAATTGACGCGGAGACGATATACGATGTGCCACTGCTGATGCGCAAAGAAAAGCTAGACGAGCGTGTGATTGCCAAACTGAAACTGCCGCAGCGTGGTGAGCCGGAACTCGAAAGATGGAAAGAGTTTTTGGGACGCCTCAAAAACCCGACAGCAGAAGTTAAAATTGGCCTGGTAGGCAAGTATGTAGAGCTGCCGGATGCTTATAAGTCGATTGTAGAGTCGTTTGTGCATGCAGGTGCGGCCAACGAGTGCAAGGTAAACATCAAGTGGTTCCAGTCAGAGAACATCACGGACGAGAACGTGGCCAGTCTGTTGCAAGGTATGGACGGCGTGCTGGTAGCCCCTGGCTTTGGCGAACGCGGCTTTAAAGGTAAACTGGAGGCCATACGCTTTGTGCGGGAGGCAGGTATACCGTTCCTGGGCATCTGCCTGGGCATGCAGTGCGCCGCCGTGGAGTTTGCCCGCAACGTGTTGGGCCTGCAGGGAGCCGCTTCCACCGAAATGGAGCCGGAAACACCGTTCCCGGTGATCGACATGATGGAGGACCAGAAAAACATTACCCAAATGGGTGGTACCATGCGACTGGGTGCCTATACCTGTGAACTAAAGAAGGGCTCAAAAGCATTTTCAATATACGGTAAAGCTAAAATCTCAGAGCGCCACCGTCACCGTTACGAGTTCAACAACAAGTACTTAGCGGATTATGAGAAGGCGGGCATGATGGCGACCGGTATAAATCCGGAAACAGGATTGGTAGAGATAATTGAGTTACAAAATCACCCTTGGTTTGTGGCAGCACAATACCATCCGGAATTAAAGAGCACTGTGGTTAATCCGCACCCGCTTTTTGTTAAGTTTGTGAAAGCGGCCATGAATTACACTAAATCGAAGTAAGCATTAACCTAAACACATTATTTATTTTCATTAGATGGATAGAAATCAAGCTATTGGCTTTGGATTGATTGCCGTGCTCCTGCTGGCTTACTCCTTCTTCTTCGCGGGTACGAACGAAGAAGCCAACACTCCGGCATTTGACCAGACAGCCAAGGTAGAGCAGGCGCAGGTGGGGCCTGCTGTTGTCGAGGACGACTCGCTGGCGCAGGTGCGCCGTGCAGCCGCCCTGGGTAGTTTCAGCGCAGCCGGAACCGGCGAAGCCAGCACCACCACCCTCGAAAACCAGAACATAACTGTTTCTTTTAACAGCAAAGGCGGTCAGGTAGAGGAAGTGGTTCTGAAGAATTACAAAGATTACAAAGGCAATACGCTGGTACTTTTTGACAAGGAAAGCAGCAAGACAGATGTACAGTTCACTACCAATGACGGCAAGAACATCCGCCTGTCCGACCTGTATTTTTCGCCATCGGAAGTGCAGACGGTGAACGTGGGCGATGTGCCTGCCAAAACCATCACCTACCGCGCCGACCTGGGCAATGGCCAGACCATCGACCAGATCTATACCTTGGTGGACAACAGCTTTGAAGTAGGCTACAAACTGGATTTCAAAGGCCTCAACAACCAGATCAGCGGCGAGAATGTGACTATGACCTGGAACGATCAGCTGAAGCAGTTGGAGAAAGACATGCCGCAGAACAGGGCCAAGTCTACTATCAACTACTACACAGCCGACGAGAGCTTCGATCACCTGTCTATTTCGGAAGGTACGGAAACGGAAACCATTTCGGAGCCGATGAAGTGGGTAGCCAACAAGCAGAACTTCTTTACCGCGGGCATTATCGCCACCAACACCTTTGCTGGCGCTAAACTGGAGTCCGTGACCGATCCCGCTGATTCCTTGGTAGTGAAAGCGCTGAACTCCCAGATTCTGATCCCGACGGCTGACCTGCTGAGCGGCAAAGGCGAGTTTACCTTCTACTTCGGCCCCAATGATTACAAGATCCTGAAGCACATGGGCAACGAGTTCAACAGGAACCTGGACTTGGGTTGGGGAATCTTCTCATATGTGAACAAGTGGATCATCATCCCGGCATTCGACTTCCTGGAGAACTACATTGGCAACTACGGCATCATCATCATCCTGCTGGTGCTCTACATCAAACTGATCCTGCTGCCGCTTACCTACAAGTCGCACATGTCGATGGCGAAGATGAAGGTGCTGAAACCGGAGATTGACGCCATAAAAGAGCGCAACGACGGCGACATGCAGAAGACACAGATGGAAACCATGAAGTTGTACGGCGAGATGGGCGTAAACCCGCTCAGCGGATGTATCCCGATGGTGCTGCAGATCCCGATCCTGTTTGCGATGTTCAACTTCTTCCCGAACTCGATCGAGCTGCGCCAGGAGGCTTTCCTGTGGGCAGATGACCTCTCAACCTACGACGTGTTCGTGAACCTGCCGTTTACCATTCCGTTCTATGGTGACCATGTGAGTATGTTCACGCTGCTGATGACGGCTTCCACTATTCTCTATACCTGGTCGAACAACCAGATGAACGTCTCGATGCAGGGCCCGATGAAGTACTATATGTACATGATGCCGATCATCTTCATGTTCGTGCTGAACTCCTTCCCAGCAGGTCTTTCTTTCTATTACTTTGTGTCGAACATGGTGACCTTCGGTCAAATGGCTTTGATGCGTAAGTTTGTGGACGAAGACAAGATCAGAGCCAAACTGGAAGAGAACCGCGACAAGCGCAAAGACAAGAAGAAAACGGGAGGCCCGTCGTTTACCGAGCGTATGCAGGAAGCCATGCGTGCCGCCTCTGAAAAAGAGCAAGAGCGCCGCAACAACCCGAAACTGAAGAAATAAGCACCTCTGTGCTATACCTGACAAAAAAGCTCCGAAGCAATTCGGGGCTTTTTTGTTTGACCCTATTGCCGGTTTTGCGTATAGGCCTATACCTATATTGATACCATGCGAAAGAACCGACTACCCCACCTCCTTCTGCCCCTCTCTTTTGCGGCGATTTTGGGAGCAGCCTGTCAGCAACAGACAGAAGAAGAAAAGACAATTGCCAGCACACACCCCAAACTGGAAGAGCGCCTGCAACGTGACTCCTTGCGAGGGCCTGACACCTTGGAACAGAACCCGGAAATATACGAGCGCTACCGCCTGCGCATGGATGCCTATCAGAGCGACGAGGCATTTCGGGTGCAGGAGGCGTATCGGGGGCGCCTGGCTCCTCTGGATGAAGCCAGCCATACCGACGCCCGCCAGTTCCGCGAAGCCCTGCAGGAGGGCCTGAAACAAGGTATAAACTTTGCCGGCAGGTATACGGTGGTCACGATGGAATGTGGCCCCACTTGCCAGGAACATTATGTGGTAGACCGCCAGGACGGTAAAGTGCTCGACAAGTTACAGAGTAGCACGGGTGCGCAGTTTAGTCCGGATAGTCGGATCTTTATCGTTAATCCACCCGATTCGTCCCACAATTACGTAGAGTGCCCCTACTGCGAGCCGGCCGCTTATGTACTGGAGGAGGGCAAATTCCGTAAACTACCCCAGGGACAATAACCGAATTTACCGTTATGCACACTCTGCTATACCTGCTGAAACTGGGACTTGGCCTGGGACTGATATTGGCGACTGGCTGCAGTGCTGCTCAGAACAGTAATATGCAATCACCGGGTGCTCCATTGCTGCACTTCCAGAAAACGCCTTGTCTCGGCACTTGCCCCTCCTACGAGGCGACCATTCTGGAGAATGGCAGCATCCGCTACACGGGGTATAGCGATGTTCCGGTCATCGACACTGTGACCTTTACACTCTCGAAACGGCAACTGGAAGAGCTTCGCCAGGAGATATTGCAACTGAACTATACCTCGCTTAAAGATACTTATCTTACCAATTGGAGCGACATGCCCTCCACGATCACAACTTTTTACGAGGCTGGCAAAGAAGTAAAACGCGTGAAGCAGGAAGAAGGAGGACCTAAACTTCTACTGGACTTCCAGGAGAAAGTCCATACCCTGATTATGGGCTTAACTGATGCGGAAGCAAAGAGAAGGCTTCCCATCCGATAAAGGCTGAGAAATAAAAAACAACTCCCACCCATCTCATTTTTTTCTCATCCCCCTGTTCTTGCAGCCATCAAGTCCCGAATGGTTGCCTGATACCGCGGCAGCCCCATTTTCACCCGCTGTATCTTAATAACACTAGATTTAAATATAGGACAAACTCGTGTTGTTGTTTTGAAAAATCAATAACCAAACCCTATTAAGGCCGTAAAAAAATACAGCATCAAGACAAAGAGCCCTATTTGAAAATTAATATTTATTTATGCTATATATTTAAATTTTTAAATAATTGACTACGATAAGTTTTAATTCAATATAAGCTATATACACATGAAATAGCTCTCTTCGGGATTCTGAATTTAACAAAATGATAGCACCACATTTTATTGGGACACTTGGATTCCCATACGGGCACAAGGCTCAATTGCAGCTTAGATCTTAAAACGAAACAAGGGAAATAGATTTTCCAGCAGATGATCATATTGGGGTTGTGAAGTATCCCGGCTTTACAAAGCAAATTACTTCAATGTACAATTTAACACACAGAACTATGGAACGACAAACCGTGATTGGTATTTTTAAAGAAGGTATAGACGCACAGGCTGCGGTGCAGAAGTTAGAAAGCACGCACCATATAGGCCGTGATAAGGTAGATATAGCAAACCCTGCCTCTGCTTCAGCGAAGCATGTGGGCGGTAGTACAACAAATAGAGACAACGACGGCGTAAGTGGTTTCTTCGGATCATTATTTGGCCAGAACGACGACGCCAACAAACATACACAGGCAGCCCGCAAAGGTTGGGTAGTAACGGTACATGCCGATTCACGCCAGGAAGCGGAGCGAGCAGCCGAAGTACTGGATTCTTGTGGTGCCGTGGACGTGGACGAGCATACTAGTCCGCAAGCGGGTTTGAACAGACCGCCACAGGGCACATCACACACCGAACAGTCCGGGGATTTGAATCAGACGATTCCGATTATGGAAGAGCGCCTGAATGTGGGAAAACGCGAAGTAGAGCGTGGTGGCGTGCACATGAGAAGTCGCATCGTAGAGCGCCCGGTAGAAGAGCACCTGCGTTTGCGGGAGGAGCACCTTGACATTGAACGCAACAAGGTGAACCGACCAGCTACCGACCGTGACTTCCAGAATTTCAAGGAAGGAGAGATCAATATCACAGAACGCGCTGAGGTACCTGTTGTGAACAAAGAGGCCCGCGTAGTAGAAGAGGTGAAGATCAGCAAGCACACAGAAGAGCGTGACGAAACCGTAAGAGGTACCGTACGCAAAACCGATGTTGAAATAGATAAACAAGATCGGGATAGAGATCAGAACCTTCGCACCCCGGGCAACAAACCCGGTAGCCCTCGGAATATTTAGGGAGATTTTTTGTAGTTAAGGCAAGAGGCAGTCATCATGTGGCTGCCTCTTGCTTTTTTATAGAAGTGACGTTGGCTATTAACAAGCAGAAAGTCAGGAACTATACCTTGCCACGCCCGTAGTAAATTGATGAAACTAGGTCCCATACACTATGAACAAGAAAACAGATAAACTTAAATCGGAATTTGACGAGAAACTGCGCCAAGACCAGTCCACCCCCCTGGAAGGACGTGACATACAAAATGAGTATATACCCGATGATCGGGAAAAACTGGATGTCGACATTGAATACAACAAGACCATACCAGTGATAGAAGAGCAGGTGCGGGTGGATAAAGAAGTAAGGGAAACAAGCAGCGTACACATTGCCAAAGAGGTACACCGCGAAAATGTGGACCTGGACCTGCCCATCATACACGAAGAAGCAGAAATTGAGCGCGTTGAAATAAACCAGTATGTGGATGTGGCTCCTCCACCTGTGCGTTACGAAGGCGATAAAATGATTATACCTGTGCTTAAGGAAGTGCTAGTCGTAGAGAAACGTTTGCTGGTGGTAGAAGAAATTCATGTGACCAAAAGACGTACCGAAGAGCATAATACCGAGCACGTACAGCTGCTGCGGGAAGAAATACGCGTCGAGCGGAAGAGAAGTAGCCCGGAAGGACCCGAACGCTCCTCTCATTAATCGGAGCGGATTAAAATATATAGTTCCACGGAACGTTATGGATGAATCGAACCCAAGAAGCGAGCGGGTCCGGCAGCTTACCAGGCAGTCGGACCCACTTGCGTTTATATCGCTTAAAATGCGCCTATTCCCTGACTAGCCCCTTCTCCGGCAGCCCGTCCCAGAATGTGGATAACCCCCAAAATCGTGGATAAAAATATACGCCTCAGCGCGTGGAACATCATAGGTCCTGTGTAAAAAAATGTATCTTTGTAAAAGTTCTATACCCGGAATGGGCTAACAGATTAAAAATTGCAAACAATGGAAATAACGTATTACGGACAATCCTGCTTTCTTTTCAAAATCGGTGAGCACCGCATTCTATTCGACCCGTTCATCTCTCCCAACGAGCTGGCTAAGGACATTGACGTAGACAGCATCAAGGCAGATTATATCCTCCTTTCGCACGGTCATCAGGACCACGTGCACGACGCTGAGCGCATTGCTAAAAACAACGGTGCCACCATTGTAGCCAATTTTGAGATCGTGAGCTGGTATGAGGACAAAGGTATAGAAAAGACCCACCCGATGAACACCGGCGGTAAGGTAACCCTGCCGTTTGGCACCGTGAAAATGGTGAACGCCGTGCATTCCAGCTCGTTGTCGGATGGCACGTACGCAGGTATAGCAGCCGGTTTTGTGGTGGAAACAGAGAATCAGACATTTTATTTTGCCGGTGATACGGCCCTTACCTACGACATGAAGCTGATCCCGGAGCAGTTTGACCTGGATTTTGCTTTACTGCCGATCGGCGACAACTTTACCATGGACATCCACGATGCCCTGGTAGCAGCTGACTTTGTGCAGGTAGACAAGGTGATTGGTATGCACTACGACACTTTCCCATATATCGAAATCGATCATGAGGAAGTGAAAGAAGTGGCACAGATGGCCGGCAAGGAACTAATATTGATGGAGATAGGTCAGACTATAAACCTATAATTTGTAGATGGGAAAAATAATAGCGGTTGCAAACCAAAAAGGTGGCGTAGGCAAGACCACCACAGCCATAAACCTGGCTGCGAGCCTGGCAGCCCTCGAGTATAAGACATTGCTGGTTGACGCAGACCCACAGGCAAACGCCACATCGGGACTCGGCTTCGATCCGGCCAGTATTAGCAGCAACATTTACGAGTGCATGGTAGGTGAAGCGAATATAGAAGATATCATCCTGAATTCGCCTAACCTGGAAACGCTTGATTTGGTGCCTTCGCACATTGACCTGGTGGGCGCCGAGGTGGAGATGATCAACGTACCAAACCGCGAGGAGAAGATGCGTGAGGTGTTGGGTCCGCTTAGAGAGCTATACGATTTCATTATAATTGATTGTTCTCCTTCGCTGGGCCTGATTACGGTGAACTCGCTTACGGCTGCGGACTCGGTACTGATACCGGTACAATGTGAGTATTTTGCGCTTGAAGGCTTGGGGAAGCTGCTCAACACGATAAAAATCATTACGACGCGCCTGAACACGGAGCTGGCTATCGAGGGCATTTTGCTGACGATGTATGACGTGCGACTGCGTCTGAGCAACCAGGTAGTGGAAGAAGTAAAAACGCACTTCCCGCAGATGGTATTCGACACCATTATACCTAGAAATGTGAAGTTGAGCGAGTCTCCGGGCTTCGGCATACCTGCTATACTGTATGATGCAGAAAGCAAAGGGGCTGTGAGCTACCTGAACCTCGCCCGTGAGATAGCAGAGAAGAACAGCGTTGCGCTGGCGAAATAACCTTACGATTCCATGTCCGATAACAAGAAACAAGCAGCAGTACGCAAAGGCGGTCTCGGCCGGGGCCTTGGCTCTCTTCTGGAGGGTAACAAATACACCGGCAAAACTGCCGAATCTACCACCATTAACGAAGTCAATACCATCGCAGATATAGCCATTGACCAGATACAGACGAACCCCTTCCAGCCCCGCACGCATTTTGACCAGACGGCGCTGGAAGAGTTGGCTGAGTCTATCCGCATACAGGGCATTATTCAGCCTATCACCGTTCGTCAGCTTGATCAGAATACATACCAGCTGATATCGGGTGAACGCCGTTACCAGGCCGCCAAAATGGCCGGCCTGACCGAGATTCCGGCTTACATCCGCAAGGCCGACGACCAGCAGATGCTGGAGATGGCCCTCATCGAGAACATTCAGCGCGAGAACCTGAATGCGATCGAGATTGCCCTCTCCTACCAGCGTCTTCTGACCGAGTGCAGTTTGAAGCAGGAGGAACTGGGTGACCGCGTAGGCAAGAAGCGCACGACCGTTACGAACTATCTGCGCTTGCTCAAGTTGCCGCCGGATATCCAGATCGCCCTGCGCGACAACGTGATCAGCATGGGCCATGCCAGAGCCCTGATCAACATCGATACCATCGACAAGCAGTTGGAAATCTTCCGCAAAGTAGTGGCGGAAGAGCTGTCGGTGCGTAAAGTGGAGGAACTGGTTCGTAACGTGCAGAATGCGAGTAAAAAGCCTGATCCGCAACAAAAACTGGTCTTCAGCAAGTATGATGATGAGTTGAAGGGCGTGGAGAAAAAGCTTTCTTCGCAATTTGGCACCAAAATACTAGTGAAGGCCAACAACGACGGCAAAGGTGAAATCAAGATTCCGTTTGTGTCGGTGGAGGAACTGAACCGTATTCTGGAGATTCTGAACTACTAAGAGAACAGCATGAGGTTAGCGCCAGGTATAGCTTTATTGGTGGGATTGCTCTTTTCGCAGCTGCTGCCGTCGCAGGCCAAGGCGCAGGTGGTCACATCCGGCCCGGACTCGGTGTTGGTCATAACCTCTGAAGTGGATACCGCGCAGCAGAAGCAGTTTTTCCTGAGCGGCTTCAAAAACCTGGGGCGGCCCGGCCGCGCGGCGCTTTTCTCGGCTGTTATACCAGGCGCGGGCCAGGTATACAACGGCGCCTGGTGGAAAGTGCCCATCATTTATGCCACCGGCGGTGTGCTGGGCTACTTTATCATCGACAACAACAACAAGTACCAGGACTTCCGGACGGCTTTGAACATACGGACAGGGCGCAGCGACCAATTCGTTCAGGTATACGACGCGTATTATTTTGACAGAATATACGGTGCCGATGTGCCCGTCGGAACCAAGAACCTGCGTTCGAGCCGCGACTTTTACCGCCGTAACCGCGACCTGACCATTATTATATCGGTGCTGGCCTACGGTATGCAGATAGCAGAAGCGTATGTGCACGGCCACCTACGCGAATTTGACGTGAGTGACAACCTGAGCTTGCGCGTGCAGCCCGACGTATTCCGCACGCCAGCCTCCAACGGCATTACGCCCGGACTTACCCTTACTTTATACACCCGAACTAAATGAGAATCCTGTTGATAGGCTATGGCAAGATGGGGAAAACCATTGAGCAGATGGCCCTTGCCAAAGGCCATCAGATAGCCGGCTCCATCGACCATACCAACACTGAAACGCTGCAGCAATACAGCTCGGGAAATACGGATGTTGCCATTGAATTCACCCACCCGGAAGCTGCTTTCGGCAATATTTCTTACTGCCTAAAGCAAGGTATACCTGTGGTTTCGGGCTCTACTGGCTGGCTAGACAGGTATAACGAAGCTGTATCTTTGTGCCATGAAAACAAAGGCGCTTTCTTCTATGCATCTAATTATAGCGTGGGCGTTAATTTGTTTTTCCATTTTAACGAATATATTGCCAGTAAAATGCAGGCCTATAAGGAATATCAGGTGTCAATCCGTGAGATTCACCACCTCCAGAAGGTCGATAAGCCGAGCGGCACAGGTATAACTACTGCCGAAGGTATACTGGCCAACTACCCTGCCCTGCAAGGCTGGGCGGCTGACGATGATTCAGATAAGTCGAAGCTTAACATTATTTCGGAGCGTGAGCCGGATGTGGTAGGTACCCACATTGTGACTTATGCATCAGAAGTAGACAAAATAGAACTGGGCCACATTGCCCATAGCCGTGCCGGTTTTGCCGAAGGTGCCCTGATGGCAGCCGAATGGCTCAAAGACCGCCAGGGAGTTTACGGCATGAAAGACATGCTCAACCTGTAGAAACAAAACACTTTATAAATGAAAGTAAAGTTTTGGGAGAAGAAGCCCGTTAGTAAGGAGCCTAAAAAGAAAAAGAGCTTTGCACGTGAGTGGGGTGATGCCATCCTGTTTGCCGTTATAGCGGCCAGTTTAATTCGCTGGGCTACTTTCGAGGCCTACACCATCCCGACACCTTCTATGGAGAAAACCCTGTTGGTAGGGGACTTCCTGTTTGTAAGCAAGCTGCACTACGGTCCGCGCACTCCGATCACGCCGCTGCAGGTGCCGCTCACGCACCAGACCATCTGGGGCACCAACATCCCCTCCTACTCTGACGCCATTCAGCTGAAGTCATACCGACTGCCTGGCTTTTCTGAAGTGAAGCGCAACGATGTGGTCGTGTTCAACTACCCACCGGAGGAGCATCATCCGGCTGACCTGCGCACCAATTACATCAAGCGCTGCATCGGTATTGCCGGCGACTCCATCGAGTTGCGCAACATGCAGGTATACATCAACGGCCAAGCTGCTGAGAATCCGGAGAAGATACAGTACAAGTACTTCCTCTCTACCGAGCAGCGCCTGGCAGAGAAATTCTTCCTGGAGCGTGACATTACGGATGTGATCCAGTGGCAGGGCGGCTACATTGTGGACACTTCCCCTGAGAAAGCAAAGGCCCTCGCCCAGCTCGATTTCATTAAAGACGCTACGCTCCTGATGGACGAGTCGGGTAAAGGTGATGCCGAGGTGTTCCCGCATGTGCCGAGCAAGTACGAATGGAACAAAGACAACTTTGGCCCGCTTTACATCCCGAAAGAAGGCGCCACAGTGGCCATTACGTCTGAAACACTGCCTTTCTACGAAAAGGTGATCGTGGGTTACGAGCGCAACGAAAACGCCGAGGTACGTGACGGCAAGCTATACCTTGATGGTGCCGAAGCCACGAGCTATACCTTCAAGCAGGACTACTACTTTATGATGGGCGACAACCGCCACAATTCCCTCGACTCCCGCTACTGGGGCTTTGTACCCGCTGACCACATTGTGGGCAAGGCCGTTATGATCTGGATGTCCACCGACCCATACGGCGGCTTCCTCGACAAGATCAGATGGAGCCGACTGTTTAAGACGATTGAGTAAGGTATAGGTATAGGTATACGAAATGAAACCGCCAGTTCTGAAAGGAGCTGGCGGTTTTTTGTTTTTAGGGGTGATGATTTTTATATCTAGAATACTGTATATTTGGTATGGGGGTTTATTCAATAGTAAAGGTATACCTCCAAACCACCCCTTTACACAAGATCACTTTCAGAACGAAGAATTAGATGAGAAAAATGAAGAGCTGGTTGATTACTGCAATCCTTATTTTATCGATTCATTGTGCACACTCCCAGAAAAGTGATTACATCATGACTGATACTTTAGTAAATGTTGGAATTAAATTGAAAGCAGGAACCCCCAAAGAGAATGCGCAATTTGTACGAATGAAAAAGGGAGATAGTGAAATAAGTTATTCTGCTGAAGAATTGATAGAATATGGGTTCAAAAATGGCACGGTATACCTATCTAAGAATATTTCGGTTTCCGGACAGAATAAAAAGGTCTTCCTAGAACGACTTGAACATGGAAAAATTACGCTCTACTATTTTATCGGAGAAGGCATTAAAACATATTTTCTGGAAAAGGATAGTGCTGTTTTTGTTGAAATATCTAAGGAAGATTTTCGAAAGCACCTACTAGAACATACAAGTGACTATAGATGGAAAGGTGAGCAGGTGCGGCTGGTCAAATACAATAAGAAATCGCTTTCCCAACTTATTTCGATGTACAACAACGGTAATAATCGGCCATTGCCTTATCCACGATTTGGTGTAATTGTAGGGTACAGCAGAACGTCATTGAATGTACCTGCAGGTATGTCGAAAGAACACCTCAATGAAATTTCTTTCGTCCCTGGTGCGTCAGCCTTATTTGGAGTTTTTGCCGATCTCCCTATTGAACGTAGTTACTTTTCTTTAAATACTGGAGTTAATATTACAAAAAACGGCTTTTCAGTTAATTCAGCTTCTCCTCAATCTGATATAGATGTTGTCATTAACACGACTTCTTTGAATATACCGGTATTGTTGCGTTATACGCTGCCAACTTTGGCCTGGAGACCATTTATTAATGCCGGAGGCTCTTATTTATATCACCTGACAAATAAGAGCAGTGTATACAGATCTTCTATTGATCAAAATGTAATTACAATCAACAAGGCTGATCAGCAGCCACTAATCTCTACAAGTATGGTCGGCTATTCTCTGGGAATAGGATTGCAACGCAATTTAGATTTCAAAAAAATTGCTGCGGGAGAGCTTAGGTTTAATCAATTTCCTGGAAATGACATTACATTTCAAAAAACACAATTAGAATTTATAGCTAGCTTTTCCTTTTGATAATGAAACCTCCAGTAAGCAGGCTTACTATATTATTCCTTGGACTCATTTTTCTGGTAAGATGCCAGGATGCAGAGATCGCACCAAAGGAATACCCGATTGTTTTAATGGAAGATGTAACCGCTTCTGAGTCTGGTGCAAAGTTCTCCGCTAATGTAAAAAGCCTAGGAAACGAAAAGGCTTCATCTCATGGGTTTGTATGGGGAAGTCATCCAAACCTAAGTATAGATGTTGATGATTTTAGAAATATTTCTACAGAATTAGTAACTGGGAAATTTGTGCTGGAAATTAACTCCGGCTTAGTGAAGGGTCAAACTTATTATGTTCGGCCATTCATCCGAACTGAAAGCATGCTTGTCTACGGTTCAGAATTGTCCTTTACGAGCGAGGGAAGTAAACCACCTGAAGTTCATGATTTCCATCCTAAGTTCGGTTCAGCAGGCACAAGCGTTGAAATTACTGGAATAAATTTTGGATTCTCAGCTAAAAGCAACACTGTATTATTTGGGCGACATGTTGCAAAAGTTGATTCGGCTACAGCTACAAAAATATACGTCAAAGTACCTAAAGTTACGGAACCCGAACAAGTAGACATCACAGTTATAACTGCTGGTATGCCTGCAAATTCTAAGGATAAATTTGATCTATATTTCCCTTGGTTGAAGCTAAACTTTACACATGACATAAATCCTGCTTCGACAACATTCACCATTGGTGACAATGCCTATATTCTTAATCCAAACTCATCAACTGGATTGAAGTTTAACTCATCAAATAAAACCTGGCAAACATTATATTTACCACACAGTACAGGCCGATATCCCAAAGCATTTACCATTTCTAACAAAGGCTATGTCTTACTAGAAAATGGTTTTTATGAATACAATCCGAACAGCGATGGTTGGATTCAGAAGGCAGATTTTCCGGATAAAATTGAGCGTGATGACTACGCCTTCACCTTCAGTTTTGATCAAATGGGATTTATAGGATCATGCTATAGAAATCAAAAATTATGGTCATACCTTCCGAATAGTGATACATGGATTCGAAAAGCAGATTTCCCGGAAGATTTTACCAAAACAACTAGCCCAGTATGGGGAAATTTTTCGTTTACAATTGAGAACTCAGGTTATCTGGGAATCAGTCAAACGGCATTTGCATTTAATACTTTTTGGAAGTACGATGCTCTCTCAGATTCATGGGAAAGAAAAAAGCCACTCCCGTCTGATGCATATAATTCTTATGCATGTATGGTAATTGATGGTGCTGCTTATGTGGGACTTGGAAGTAATTTTGAATGGGGAGATGGTTATGTTTCTAATAAAATTTGGAAATATGATCAACTCAATGATAGTTGGATACAATTTCAAAATTGTCCTACAAGCATGGCTGTTAATACAAGTTTTGGAATAAACGGCAAAGGGTATTTATTATCCGGCTCCACTAAATATTCTAGTTCATTAAGAGAAATTTGGGAATTCAATCCTATCAAAAACTAAAAAAAGAATCGAGCAATATTTACTTACTGTCGACATGGAGCCCTTTACGATCAGTCAAAAGGGAGTTACTTTTAAGCGCACTCTATTAATCAGTCGATTATAACTCTATCAACCTCCCAACTTTTAAATTACGGGCTTAACTGTTCAATCAGCAATTACAACACAAAAGATGAAGACAACACCTGAGCACAATGAACGCATAGCCAAGATGACTTTTGCGTCGGTTTATCCGCATTACATCACAAAAGTTGAGAAGAAAGGCAGAACAAAAGATGAGCTGCATCAGGTGATAAAGTGGCTGACAGGCTTTGATGATAATAAACTTCAAGAACTGATCGACCAAAAAGCGACGTTTGAAACATTCTTTACGCAGGCAGAATTGAACCCAAATGCTCACCTCATAACAGGAGTGATCTGTGGTTACCGTATCGAAGAAATTGAAAACACGCTGACAAAACAAGTCAGGTATTTAGACAAGTTGGTGGACGAGTTGGCAAAAGGTAAAAAGATGGAGAAAATTCTGAGAACCGCTTAAAAACCTAATGAATAAAACCCGATAAAACCGTGAAAATAAACCTAATCTCCCGCATTCTATACCTGCTTCTCCCCTTCCTCACTCTAGCTTGCACCCAAAAAATGACAACAACCGCTACTAAACCCCAAACCGGACAGCAAGTGATCGAGGCCATGTACCGCCACTGGGAAAACAAGTGGTATCCGAACTTTGCCTTCGACCAGCGGGCTATTTTCTATAAAGATGATCAGGTGAGCCGTGAAGAGATCTGGCAGGAAATTTACAGCTATCCCGCCAACCTGCACATCCGCTTCGATGGCTTTGAGACGGGCAACGGCGTGATCTACAACCAGGACACGGTCTATACCTTTAAGGAAGGCAAGATGGTGAACAAACAGTATTCCATCCACCCGCTCGTGTTGCTGAGCTTCGATGTGTATTTCTACGATCCTGCCACTACCATCAGCAAGGCGCAGGAATTGAACTTCGACCTGAGCCAGTTTACGGAAGCTACCTGGCAGGACCGCGATACCTATGTGGTAGGCACAACCGACCCGAGTGACCAAAGTCGCAGTCAGTTTTGGGTAGACAAAGAGAACCTTTACATGGTGCGCATTCTAACGAACAGCAACGGCGTAGCACGCGATGTGGAGATGAACAAGTACCAGGAAATAGAGGGGAATATGGTGGCGACGGAGATCGTGTTCAAAAACAACGGCCAGTTGTTTCTGCGCGAAGAGTACTTCAACATCTCCTTCCCTAAAAAAGTGAACCCAAGCTGGTTTGACCCGGCTCAGTTCTCGACTGCAAACTGGAAGTAAGGTATACAGTGCGAGCGTCCTCGCTCGTGACCAGGTATAGAGGGACCTGTAGCCCCTTTTACTTTATGTTTGGCTTTATTGTCATTTCGAGCAAAGGGAGAAATCTGGATCACATGTAGCATTCTACAATTATCCAGATCTCTCCTACCGTCGAGATGACAAAATGTGGTTCGAAACATTAAAGGAATCAGGTATAAAAAGCTTTTACCAATCAATTGGCTCTTTGCCCTGTGCTCTCAGGTATTCATTGGCTTTGCTAAAGTGATGCGTGCCGAAGAAGCCGCGATCGGCGGCGAAGGGTGATGGGTGGGCTGCTTTGAGTACCAAGTGCTTGCTTTCATCAATAAAAGCGCCTTTTTTCTGCGCATAGGCTCCCCACAGCATGAACACGACACCGGTTTTCAGGTCATTCACTTTGCGGACCACGGCATCGGTAAACTCTTCCCAACCCTTTTTCTGGTGCGAACCTGCATCACCGGCACGCACTGTCAGGGTAGCGTTGAGTAAAAGAACGCCTTGCTCCGCCCAGCGTTCGAGATTTCCGGTAGTCGGCAGATCTTTGCCGAGGTCGTTTTTGATCTCCTTGAAAACGTTGACCAGCGAGGGAGGTATACGCACACCATCCTTCACCGAAAAAGCCAATCCGTTTGCTTGATTAGGTCCATGATAGGGGTCTTGTCCTAAAATAACTACTTTTACCTGATCAAACGGGCAGTGTTCAAAAGCATTAAAGATCTGGTTACCGGGCGGGTAAACTTTTTGTGAGGTGTACTCGTCTTTAACAAATGACACAAGGTTTTTGAAATAAGGCTTTTCAAACTCATCTTGCAGGATTTTCTGCCAGCTTTCTTCTATCTTTACATTCATGCTAGTCTGTAGGGGTATGGGGTTTGACTGGTAACAGGTAGCAGGCCCCAGAAGGCTATACCTGAAACAGATTCTAATTATACAAAAAACTCTGTAACATGGATACAAAAACTACAGAAGGAGTAAAAGTAACGGTCACGACCAACTACCTGCCCGATTACTCCAGTCCGGTACAGCAGCACTTCGTATTTGCTTATAAGATCAGTATAGAGAATAACAGTGAGTTCACGGTGAAGCTTTTGCGCCGCCACTGGTACATACACGACGCCACCGGCACGATGCGTGAAGTGGAAGGAGAAGGTGTGGTAGGCCAGCAGCCCGTGCTGGAGCCCGGCGAGTCGCATGAGTATGTGTCAGGCTGCAACCTGAAGACAGGTATGGGCAAAATGCGCGGTACTTACCTGATGGAGCGCATGGTCGACGGCAAAAAATTTCATGTGACTATACCTGAGTTTTCGCTCATTGTTCCTTATAAGCTGAACTGATGGTTGTATTGCTGTTTTCGCTATACCTGTTTAATTGCTGATTGTTGATCTCGCTATACCTACATATTTGTTAATTGCTTAATTGTTAAATCCTCCATACCTGAATCAATTGTTTCATTGATAATTCGGCTATACCTTTAAATTTGTAGTTTCTCACAATCTGTGGTTATCACAGAAGGATTGCTTACATAGTGAAACAACAATTCAACCATCAACAATTTAACAATTCAAAAATTGCTCCCCTTCCACCTTGCGGCAAATTACCTGCTCTACCGCCTCAGGGCTTTTAAGCTGCACGGCGTTCACTCCCCTTTCGTTTTTGATCTTTACCAGAACGTGATTCTGCACGAAGGTGACTATTATTCATATGCCCTAATTGAGGAATTACGCAGTGCACTGCTTCTTGAAGATCGCGCTATACCTGTCACAGATTTTGGGGCAGGGCCTAAGGCTGGACTGAAGAAAAACCGCAAGATCAGCTACATTGCCCGCACTTCTGCCAAACCCGCCAAATATGCGCAGCTCCTTTTCAGGCTGGTAGCACATTTTCAACCTACCACTATTTTTGACTTGGGCACTTCTCTTGGCATCACCACCTCATACCTGGCAATGGGAAACAAAGAGGCAAATGTCTATACCTTCGAGGGCTGCCCGTCCATCGCAATGGAAGCGAAAACAAATTTTGAAAAGCTGGGTCTGCAGCACGTGCAGCAGGTGATCGGCAACCTGGATGATACACTGCCGCAGCAACTGCAGCAAGTGGAGCAGTTGGACTTTGCCTTTTTTGACGGAAACCACCGCTACGAACCCACCATGCGCTATTTCGAAGCCTGCCTCAGCAAGCACCATGAGAACAGCGTGTTTGTGGTAGATGATCTGTATTGGTCACCCGAAATGAAGCAGGCCTGGCAGGAAATCAAGCAGCACCCGCAGGTATGCCAAACCGTCGACTTATTCTACATCGGGCTAGTATTCTTCCGTAAAACGCAGCCGAAAGAGCATTTTACGCTGCTGTATTAATCGTTCTCCTTCACCACCTGCGCCTGCCAGCCGCCATACACGCCCTTAAACTCCTCAGCTAACTGCCAAAGCCCTAAGGTAGTTGTATGGATTTCTTCTTCGGTAACAGCCTGTACTTTTGCTATCACGACGCTGAACGGAACATCTGTCTCATTTTGGTTCTCACCCTCCTGCACCAGGGCATAGCCCGCTCCTTCTGCCTCGCTTTTAAAAGCCGCACGGTCCCCTTCCGTTGCGAAACTTATGAAGTGCGACACTGGGCGTGGAATGTAGTGTTCGTCTCCCTGCTCCTCCATCATGCGCAAAATGCGGCTGTTTTTGATACTTTGCATATCAGCAGGTTCCGGGAACAGGAAGTCCAGGTATAGGCCCCAATCCGGGTCATGGAGGGTGTTGGAAGCGAAGGTATAAGCCGGAAATTGCTGCATGATGTTGGTGGCGATCACCTCGGGCAAAGCCTCCTGTCCGCTGTAGAAATAAAAGCTGCGTTTGCCGTCGTGCAGCAGTTTGCCCACAAAAGCGGCCTGCAGCGAGTTCTGAAACTCCTCCACCAGCGCTTCTTCTATCGCCTCCAGCTGCTCCCACTCGGCTTCATCTTCCGGAAAGCCGTCTTCGTCAGGTTGCTGCAACGCGACAACCAGTTCAAAAGCACGGTCTTTATCAGGTATAGGAGCCAGATTTTCGAAAGCCAGATCGATACTCACACAGGCCGGACACTCGTTAATATCACAGAAATAAACTTCCCACTCGGGGGTATGGGCAGGTATGGTCATAGGTATAATCTAAAGAAATAAGGAGAGCATCAACCACCGTCAATGCTCTCCTTTTATACGTTTATCAGCTTTTTAGCGAATAGCCTGACGGATGCGTACCAGTTTGTTGAGCAGATCTTCGAGCTGGTCCAGCGGCAGCATGTTGGCTCCGTCTGACTTAGCCACAGATGGCTGCGGATGCGTTTCGATGAACAGACCGTCGGCCCCAACAGCAATGGCGGCTTTGGCAATGGTTTCGATCAGAGCTGGTTTGCCGCCTGTCACACCGGAGCTTTGGTTCGGCTGCTGCAACGAATGGGTCACGTCCATCACTACTGGCACGCCATTCGTCTGCATTTCAGGCAGGTTGCGGAAGTCCACGATCATATCAGAATAGCCAAAGCTGTTACCACGGTCAGTCAGGATCACTTTGTCATTTCCTGACTCGCGTACTTTGTCCACAGCAAAGCGCATGGCCTCACCGGAGAGGAACTGTCCTTTTTTGATGTTCACCACCTTGCCGGTTTTAGCAGCAGCTACGAGCAAATCGGTCTGGCGACACAGGAAAGCCGGGATCTGCAGCACGTCCACATACTCAGCCGCCATGGCTGCTTCGTTGCTTTCGTGAATGTCGGTAACGGTAGGGATGTCAAAGGTCTGGCTTACTTTCTGTAAAATGCGCAGCGCTTTTTCGTCGCCTATACCTGTAAAAGAATCCAGGCGGGAGCGGTTAGCTTTGCGGTAAGAGCCTTTAAAGATCAGCGGAATCTCCAGTTTATCTGTGATCGTAACAAGGCACTCGGCGATCTGCAGGGCCATTTCCTCGCCTTCAATTGCGCAAGGCCCAGCCATCAGGAAGAAGTTGCCGGAGCCAGTATGTTTTAATTTCGGTATTTCGAACATGGTTAATTGCTTGGTTTATACCTTTCGGTCTGCAAATTTAGTCAGATGCGGGGGAATAAAGAAATGAGTGAATTGGTGATTGTGTGAATGAGTGAATACTGATTCTGACAAATTATACCTGTGCACGATTCGGACAGGTCGCGACCTGTCCCTACAGGTTAATCTCTCAAACTCCTCAACTCTACAAATAGCTCCCTCCCCTGCCGCGGCGGAATGGAGTTGTAGGCAGTTTCGAAATACAGGAACTCAAAGTAGGGCTCAAAATAAGTGCGGTACTCTTCGCGGCTGCCGCCGAAAGGTGGGCCGGCGTGCTCAAACGTCGTATCGAAGAGCAGGCCGACCAATTTTCCTCCTGGCACAAGCAGATCAGCACATTTTCGGGCGTAGTCAGCTCGGCGCTTCGGTTCGATCGCGCAAAAGAAGGTTTGCTCGACGATCAGGTCGAATTTGCCTTCAAGTTTAAAAAAGTCCTGCAGCAGCAATTGGTCTTTGGGAAAGTCAGGTACCCGTTCGGAAAAGCGTTGCAGGGGCGCCTCGGCAACATCGGCTACATAGGTATGCACAAAGCCTTTCCGGAATAAATACTCCGCTTCGTAGGCATTGCCGCAGCCCGGAACCAGTATATGTTGGCCAGTGTTAGGCAACTGATCAAAATATTCGCGGAGTGGCGGCGTTATAGCCCCAACATCCCAACCCGTCTGGCCCAGTTGGTAGCGGTTTTGCCAGTAGTCGGCATTAAATTCTTGTTTCATGTTGTATGATAATAGCACAAAAGTCTTAAATTTGAAACTCGCATACGCACCATTCCAGACATTAAAAGCTTAACTTATGAGTACGCTGGAAAAAAAAGACACCCAAAACGAACATCAGCCCATGAACCCTTCTGAAAAACGAAGCAACCGCAAACTTTTGATTAGTGGCCTCCTTGTCATCCTGATCAGTATCAATGGCATCCTGCTTTACATGAATTATCAGAAAAAAGAGAAAAACGAGGAGCAGGCCGAGGTGATCCGTGTGAAAGATAAAGAACTGGAGAACCAGATAAAAGTTTACGAAGCCCTGAAGGCCGACTTCGAGCGTCAGAGCCAGGAACTTCAGGCGATGGGACTTGAAAATGACTCACTGGAAGCCCAGATTGCCTCTATTTCGTCTGACCTGACCCAACTGCGCGGCTTTCGTAAAAGCAGCTACAGTTTAGCTGACCAGCGCCGTTTCCGCGACCGTGCAACGGCCTTTGAGCAGCAACTGAAGCAGAAAGACCAGGAGATTGCTACGCTCAAGCAGAATAATGAAGTGCTCTTCACGGAAAACACATCGCTCAAAACAACGCAAAACCGCCTAAGCGACAGCCTGACCACTATGAAGTCGACTAACGATAATCTGGTGGAAAAAGTAAAAGTAGCTTCCAGACTCGAAGCACAGCGTATGAATGTACAGATAGTAAACAAGCGCGGCAAAGAGCTGGATGATAAAGACAACGAGTTCAGAATCAGAAACGTGGAAAAGATTCGTGTAGCCTTTAACCTGGGCAAAAACGACGTGGCACCACGCGAGCCGAAGACGATCTACATGCGTCTGATCGAACCGGACGGAGCAGCCTTGTATAACCTGTCTACTGGTTCAGGTTCTTTCGATATCGATGGACAGGACATGTACTACACTGCCAAGCGTGACATCGTGTTTGATAACACGCAACAGCAGGTGAGCTTTGTGTACAGCAAAAACGCCGAGTACAAAAAAGGCCAGCATACCATTGAACTTTACGCTGACGGTTACCTGATCGGAACAACCAGCTTTGTACTGAAATAACATTTAAGCCCTTAAGTCTGAATGCCCCGGTCTGTTTGGCCGGGGCTTTTTTTATGTCCAAGCCTCAGATAGGTATAGGTATAGGTATATCCATAAAAAAACCCTTTCCTGAGGAAAGGGTTTTAGTCCATCGTTCACATGAAATTCTCTAACGCAGGCGTTAGAATTTAATCAACAAGAAAATCTTTATTCCACCAGCATACTGCTGCGGTGTTGTATTACTTTAAAGCTCTCCACCATCTTCACCGATTCGTGCACATCTTCAGTGAAAATCGCCACAAAAGAGCCTGGTTCAGCGTTTTCAAGCGCATAAGCGATAGCGCGCATTTCTTCCGGTATCACCTTCACCTGCTTGTGCGGCGCCACATCCTCTATACCTTGCAGCATTGGCAAAGTAATCTCTTCGGCTGTCTTTCCGCGCAGGTCATTGTCGAGACGAATGATGATCTCGTCGAAGATCTCCCCTGCCACTTGGCCTAACTCGTAGAAATCCTGCGTTCTACGGTCACCAACACCGGCTATGATGCCAACCTTGCGCGACACGTCCAAGTCTTCCATAAAGCCGCCTATGGCCTTCAGTCCGCCCACGTTGTGCGCGTAGTCCACCAGCACCTCGAAGTTCGGGAACTGGAACAGGTTCATGCGACCCGGCGTTTTATCCGGTGAAGGTATAAAGGTGCGCAGGGCACGCTTAATGTCTTCTATGTCAAAATGCGATACATAGCCGGCCAACGCGGCGGCCAGTATGTTCTCTATATTAAATTTCGCTTTTCCTCCGAAGGTCAGCGGCACATCCCCCACCCGATCAATCCTGATCTTGTAACTGTTTTTGAAGATCGAGATGTACCCGTTTTCAAAAACAGCCGCCAGTCCGCCTTTCGCAATGTGCTTGAGTATGCGCGGGTTGTTCTCGTCCATACTGAAGAAAGCCACCTTGCACTTCAGGTCCTCCGCCATGGCGTATACCAGGTCATCATCTGCGTTCAGGATGGCGTATCCGTCCTTGCTCACGCTTTTCGGGATTACCGACTTCACATTAGCCAGGTCCTCCAGGGTATGGATGTCGCGCAGACCCAGGTGATCGGAGCTTACATTGGTCACGATGCCGATGTCGCACTGATCGAAGCCCAGCCCTGAGCGCAACAAGCCGCCACGGGCACACTCCAGCACTGCAAAATTTACAGTCGGGTCCTTGAGCACAAACTGAGCACTGTAAGCCCCGGTGGTGTCGCCTTTCTCGAGCAGTTTGTCCTGTATGTAAATACACTCAGTGGTAGTATACCCTACCTGGTAGCCTTTGCTCTTGACCATGTGCGCGATCAGGCGCGTCGTGGTCGTCTTCCCGTTAGTGCCTGTTACCGCAACAATCGGGATGCGGGCCGGTTTTGTATGCGGAAAAAGCATGTCAATGACCGGCTCGGCTACGTTGCGCGGCAGTCCGAAAGTCGGTGAAATGTGCATCCGGAAACCAGGCGCCGCATTCACTTCCAGTACCGCTCCGCCCGCTTCGTTCAGCGGGATGGCAATGTCAGTTGTCATCACGTCGATGCCGCAGATATCCAGCCCCACCAGACCGGCAATTCGCTCTGCCATCAGGATGTTGTAAGGATCTACTAAGTCAGTAACGTCAGTTGCAGTGCCTCCAGTACTTATGTTCGCCGTACTTTTCAGGTATAGCACCTCGCCTGCAGGCAGAACCGATTGAGTAGTAAGCTCTTTGGCCTTTAAAATATTTTTGGTTTGCTGATCAATTTTAATGCGGGTAAGCGCTTTTTCGTGCCCCACACCCCTTCTCGGGTCTTTGTTCTCCCGATCTACCAGCTGCTTTATTGTAGAGGTACCGTCTCCGGTTACCATGGCCGGCGTACGTTTCGCAGCCGCCACAAACTTTTTATTGATGACCAGCAAGCGGAAATCGAAACCCTGAATGTAGCGCTCGACGATCACACCCTCTGAGAATTGCTGCGCTGAAGCCAGTCCTTTGAGCGCATCTTTCCAATTGGTAATGTTGATGGTGGCGCCTTTGCCATGGTTGCCGTCGAGTGGTTTAAGCACCAGCGGGTAGCCCAACCGGTCAACCGCTTGCTTCAATTCCTCCTGATCATACACGATAGTGCCTTTCGGAACAGGTATACCGGCTTCGTCGAGCAGTTCCTTAGTGGCGTTTTTATCACCGGCTATCTCCACGGCAAAGCAGGCAGTGCCACAGGTCATGGTGGCCTGAATGCGCTTCTGGTTGACGCCATAGCCCAGCTGTATGAGCGAGTGCCGGTTGAGGCGGATATAAGGTATACCGCGGCTCTGCGCTTCTGATACAATCGAGTAAGTGCTCGGGCCGAAGTACTCATCTTCCCGGATCTGGTGCAGCCGGTCTATGTCTTCATCAAGTTTATACCTCTCGCCTTTGATCAGGGCTTCGGTGATGCGGAGTGCAGCATGAGCAGCATACTCTCCGGCGCGCTCCTCCTGGTAAGAGAAAATGACGAAGTGCGTGCCCTGTTCGTGCGCCATGTAACAGCGCCCGTAGCCGCTCTCCATACCTGCCAGTGTTTGTAGTTCCAGGGCGATGTGCTGCAGCACGTGGCCAAAGGTAGTCCCTTCCTCCACTGACTTAAAGAAGCCGCCTGCCACGCCTTCGGAGGCGCGATGATTGTACATTTCGGGAAACATTCGCTGTAATCGAACAGCAAAGCCGGGTACTTCGTCGGTAAGGGTATCAGCCAGTTCTTCCAGGTCCAGCTTCAGTACGATAATTTTGGGATGTTCAACAGACCAGTAATTTGGTCCGCGCATGATGCGCAAGTCTGTAATCTTCATGGGAATGGGTAAGCAGCTTGTTTTGCCTGTCAGATATGTTGTAGGTATTGAGATATACGGCAACCGTGAAATTGCCTGCTTGCAATACGTTATACTTTGACAAAGGATATAGCCCGTTTAGAAAAAACAGCACAACCGAATTAAAGTTATTGGGTGATAATTACTTAGGTATAGAAAGGCCTCAGAGATGGATTGGGTAAAGAGATAGAGGCTTGTGGTGGGTATATATAGTGAAATTACCTTCCCTAGCAGCTTCTTTTGTAGAGAGCCCCTACCTCCAAAACTGGAGGGGGATTTTATGCTACTGCTACCAATTCTTCAGGTATAGGTTTTGTAGGAAATTAACACCATCCCAACCTTCCCCTTTTATCGAGGGCCCCTACCCCCAAAACAGGGGAAGGAGTGTGCACGATTAACATCCCCCTGCCCCCTTCAAAGGGGGACTTCCCGCCGGTGCCAATTTATAAGTATAACTCGTTGTAATTACTGTCACAAACCAGTGGTAGGTATGGCAAGACTTACTTGCACTGAAACAACGGAGCAGACAATGGTGCCAAGTGCACCAACGACGATTTTGTGTTTGAGCGGTCAGCGAGTTTAAAATCGTCTTGATTTTTTTGCTTACTTTTTTCATCAAGGAAAAAAGTAAGGCCCGCCCGGCCAGGGCAAGCTATAAAACAAAATAGGTTCCTATACCTGCATAAGCAAGCTATACCTATACCTGGGCCAGAGGCCCCACTATAGCAGACACGAGCATGGACGCTCGCGCCATGGCTTGTGATGCTAAGTAAAGTGGGATTTAGAATGAAAGGCAAAAAAATCGCCCGGTCAGGAATACCGACCGGGCGATTAAGAAGAGGTAACGAGCGGATTCGAACCGCTGTAGCAGCTTTTGCAGAGCTGAGCCTAGCCACTCGGCCACGTTACCCTGATTGGAGTGCAAATATAAGCAGAGATGTATGCTTATCAAACAATCAGGCTATATTTTTTAAGCGCTATCAGGTATAGCGCTAAGTATAAGCCCCTTATTTTTTAAATAGAATGCGTAAGATTATTTAGGAAGCGGAGCTCCTACCGGTACAGCGCAGTCATGACCAGGCTGGCCGTGAGGCGGGTTGGTGCCGGCGGCAACAGAACCAGATACCTGCGGCTGGAAAGCAGGCTGCGGTGCCGTCAGTCTGGGCTGTGCTGGCAGGTTTAGCGGTGCGCCCACTTCGATATCGCAGCGGTGGCCCGGCTGACCGTGCTCCGGATTCAGGGCTACGTTGCCTGCTGGTGCAGCTGTAGCAGCGTTACTGCTTGTTGGTGCAGTGGTTGACTGGCTGGCAGCTGTGCTGGTTGTCTTATTGTCTTCTGAGCAAGCGCTAAAACCAATCAGGGCAGCAGCCAGCAGTACATTAACGGTAGTTTTCATGCAATGATTTAAAAATTGTGCAGCCTTCTGCCCCTGCCATCCATTTGGCAGACCATGGCGCTTTTGTTACAACCGACAAGCTACCAAAAAGGTGCCGCAAAACCAAAACCCATCCGACATACGGTCAATTCCGCCTGCTTAAAAACTCTTGGCGCCTGCCATAACTTTATCGCTTCTTTCCAGGTATATTCTGAAAAACCGCTATGCACATCCGGCATAGTCCGAAACAGACACGGCCAGGCAGCCGTACCCAGGCTTGTTTGGGCTGTTACCCTTTACAATAACACTCTATAAATTCTGGCCGTATCAGCCAGTTAGCGGTGCGGAAGGAACCAGGCTACGGCCCTATACCTTCAGAGCCCGTAACGATTACCTTTATGAACAGACTTCTATTCCTTGACGCATTAAGGGGCATTGCCGCACTCTCAGTGGCCCTCTTCCACTATACTTCCGTTTATCGCAGCCTGTACGGCCACCGCTTCTCTCCTTCCTTCGACTTCGACTATGGCTTGTTCGGGGTAGAGCTTTTCTTTATGATCTCCGGCTTTGTGATCTTCTTCAGCTTCGACAGAATCAAGAGTGGCAGCGAATTTCTCTTTAACCGGGGTATTCGACTCTACCCGACCTACTGGTTCAGCATGATCACGACCTTTGTGGTGGTGCAGACCTTCGGACTGCCCGGCTTCGAGACCACCTTTACAGACATGCTCGTGAACCTGACCATGTTCCAGAAGTTGGCCCGCGTGCCGGATGTGGACGGGGTATACTGGTCGCTCTTCTCGGAGTGGATGTTTTATCTGATGATGCTCGGTTTGTTCATGACCAACAACCTGAAGCGCATCTTGTGGGTAGGTCCGGTTTGGGTGCTGCTGAGTCTGGTGCACAAGTATGCGTTCAGCTTTGGTCCGGTTGGTGCGCTGCTCAACCTCTATCACGGCGTGTTCTTTTATGCGGGAATCCTCTTCTACCTGCTCATGAAGCAACCTGAAAAGAAAAACATTATCCTCGGACATCTGCTGTTCAGCATCGCTGCCATTGTGGCCCTATACCTGCCGGAGGGACTGCCGCATACTCTGGTGGTGATTTCATTCTTCGCTGTCTTTTACCTGGGGCTGATGGGCAAAATGGATTTCCTGGTGAACAAGGTACTGCTCTTTTTAGGGAGCATTTCCTACGCGCTATACCTGATCCACCAGTTTATCGGCTACGTGATCATAAACGAGACCCGGCACCTGTTCGGCGACAGCCTGCTGGTGATTGTGCCGCCGCTGGCCATTTCGCTCACTGCAGCCTGGCTGATCACAACCTATATTGAAAAACCGGCTGTGAGCCATCTCAAGACTTGGTATAAGCAGCGGTCAGGTCATGCTCTTCCACAAGAGAAGAAAACACCTGTCAGTGGTTTTGCCAAGCCAGAGACTGTCCCAACCAAATAGGTATAGCAGGACTCAAACTATACCTTAACCTGGGTATAAGCAGCGGCCAGCTCTGCGCCCAGTCGGGCATTGTGCTTGATCAGGGCAATATTGGCTTCGAGGCTTTCGCCTTGGCTGTGCTCGGCGATATACTTTAAGAGAAAAGGAGTAACGGCTTTGCCTTTGATGTGCTGCTGCGCGGCGGCATGCAGGGCCTGGGTAATGTACCATTCCATTTCAGGAGCTGGCACTTCAAACTTTTCAGGTATAGGATTAGCAATTAGCACAGCTCCATTCAGACCCAGATTCCACTTTATACGCAACAGATCAGCTATTTCACGGGGAGAATCCAGTCGCAAGGGAGAGGCAAAGCCACTTTGGCGGGAGTAAAAGCTAGGGAAGGCATCCTGCCCGAAAGTAACAACCGGTATACCTTGTGTTTCGAGGTACTCCAGCGTCAGCCCGATATCCAGGATGGACTTAACACCAGCCGACACCACCGCAACGGAGGTATGCCCCATTTCAGTTAGGTCTGCCGAAATATCCATCGTCGTCTCAGCGCCCCGGTGCACGCCTCCGGTTCCGCCCGTCACGAACACCCGTATACCTGCCATGGCGGCAATGCGCATGGTGGTTGCCACGGTCGTAGCGCCATCAAGTCGCTGACTGATGACATAAGGCATATCCACCAAACTCACTTTCCAAACATCTGTTGCCTGCCCCAGGTGCTCGATCTGCTGCTGCGTTAGGCCCACACAGCACTTGCCATTAAGAATGGCGATGGTGGCAGGTATAGCGCCTGCTTCCCGTACCACTGCCTCTACCTCTAAAGCCGTCTGCACGTTCTGCGGGTACGGCATTCCATGCGCGATAATCGTCGACTCCAGCGCTACAACGGGCTTACCATCGGTCAGGGCCTGCTGCACTTCGGGAAGAATTTCCAGGTATGGGTTCATGGAGTTATTCTGATTTTGAGGGATTCTTTAATTTGGATATTGAACTCAACTAGAGCTTTTCATCTTATACATGATTAAATAATTTACGCGCTGAAGAATGCGCCAGGTATACCTGTCTAACAGTTTGTTATTCAGCCCTTATGCTCGTAAATCAGCTGCACCACCCCGGATCTGAACCTGTTCACCTCTGTCAGGTTGAGATTTATCCTTTCCTTCAGGTCTTGAAACAGCGGTTTGCCTGCTCCTAATACGGTTGGATGCACGGAAATGCGGTAAATGTCAATTAACCCATTATGGATAAAAGTCGTGATGAGTTTTGATCCTCCATACAACCAAATGTCTTTACCGTCCTGCTGTTTCATCTCGGTAACCTTTTCAGGTATAGCGGAGGAAATAAAGGTGGTCTTGCTATCCTGCCGCTGCTGACTGGAGAAAACGATCTTCTCTTTAGAATGCACGGCTTCCCAGATGGCTTTCTCTGATTCATTTGCGTTTTCCTCTGCCTCGTAGTTCCCCCACATATCATAACTCACCCGCCCGTAAAGGATCATGTCTATACCTGCCAAGAAGCCTTGAAAGTCCATGTCGTCGTCCAGGATACACCAGTCTATTTCGCCATTGGGCCCTTCGATATATCCGTCGAGAGTTACGGCTAGGTCTAAGATTACTTTTCGCATAGTTTGGAGAGATTCCTATTTTCCTATATCTATTCCTTAATCCACTCTATGGCGCGTGCCACAGCCTCTTTATCAGGTAATATTTCATCCGGGAGTACTTCTTTACCATACATTTTAAGGTTTCTATCAGCAAATAGAGCTCTGGCTAACATTAAATGTGCACCATTGTTAAGACGATATGATCGCAACTCAGTAGATGCGCCGCAGCTTGGGCTTCCAAAACTACGGGTGTTTAGCCTGCCTATAAATGATATAAACACTATTTCCCCTGAACTGGCAACCTCACCATCGACCAGTAGCGCTACTTTAGGGTAAGGGTTAACGTTAGTCCTTATTAGTCTATATGCCTCCTCATGTTTCATACTTCCCCCGTTTTCTTTGCTAGTCGAGCAAACGGAGAGTCGGCCGATATCGTCATACTTCCAGCACTTCCACACATCGTCAGTATCCACAAAATAACCTGCAATTCCATTCCCCAAAATAGGGCCAACCCCTAACAGCATAGGTGACATATTACCACCTCTATTACCTCTTAAATCGACTATCCAACCCTTTACCTCCCGTTCATCAGCAATCTGAATGGAATCATGCATAGCTTTGACATAAGCGTTTAATGCTCTCGGATCAGTTCCAGCCATGCTATTGATTTTAATGTACCCAATTTCCTCATCCCTAGGCACAGGATTAGGAAAAGCTTCATTGCAACCTCTATCTGGATTATGCACAATCTCTCCGATTGGGCTTACGTACATACTGTGAAATTCCTGCAGAAGTGTTAAGGCCAGCTCAATCGCTGGATAGGTTTCCTCTATTGTTTTAGCGTTAGCTGCCTTTGCCTTCACTTTTTTTTCGATATCCTCCCAATTGATCTGGTGTCGGTATACAGCTTCTCTTTTTGCTATATTAATGATTTCCTCTATATGAAGTTGAGGAAGGTCCTTGCGGATCTGTAAGTCATCGTCCTTTTTACAAGCAAGGAGACCAATCATGAAGAGAATTGCGAGAGCTTGCTTGAGGCGCATAGCTTGAAATTTTTTTAAAGCATAAATCAATTTATATAAATATATATTATTATAGATAATAAAAAAAGGCCCCGGATTGCTCCGGGGCCTTTCATTATAGGACAAGCTTAATACTAAGCGTTGTTCTCTTCTTCAGCAGACGCTTCGTCATCAGAACCTTTTGCCTTTTTAGCGGCAGCAGCTTCCAATTTCTTTACGCCAGCTTCTTTCTCGTTGTCCAGCATCTTCTCTTTCAGGGCAGAAAGGGCATCCAGGTCACCAAGAGTAGACTTGTTTTCTACTTCTTTCTGAACCTTAGGAGCTTTCTCTTTCTTCTCACCAGCAGCTGCAGGGGCAGCTTTCTTAGTGGCCTTCGCGATACGCGCGTTGTCAGCCTCAGAGTAAGTAGCCGTGTGCGAAAGGATGATCTTACGGTCATCCTTAGAGAATTCAGTTACGCGGAAGTCAAGCGTTTCGCCTGCCTCTACCTGAGAACCGTCTTCTTTAGCAAGACCTTTCGGGAATGAGAAACCTTCGATGCCATATGGCAGCTCCAGTGTAGCGCCTCTGTCTGACTTCTCAAGAACTGTAGCTTTGTGCACAGAACCGATGTTGAATACAGACTCGAACGTATCCCAAGGGTTCTCCTCCAGTTGCTTGTGACCAAGGGCCAGTCTTCTGTTCGCCACGTCCAGCTCCAGAACAACTACGTCTAGGTTCTCACCAACTTTCACGAACTCAGATGGGTGCTTGATCTTCTTAGTCCAGCTCAGGTCAGAAACGTGTACCAGACCGTCAACACCTTCTTCCAACTCGAGGAACAGACCGAAGTTAGTCAGGTTACGAACTACGCCAGTGTGCTTCGTGCCAACTGCATACTTCGTGATAACGTCTTCTTTTGTCCAAGGATCTTCAGTAAGCTGCTTAATGCCCAGAGACATTTTGCGCTCTTCGCGGTCAAGCGTCAACACAACTGCCTCAACTTCGTCGTTCTGCTTGATGAAGTCTTGTGGGTTGCGCAGGTGCTGTGACCAGCTCATTTCAGAAACGTGGATCAGGCCTTCAACACCTGGCATAAGCTCCAGGAATGCGCCGTAATCAGCCACGTTCACGATTCTACCCTTCACGCGTGAGCCAACTTCAATTTCAGCTGGCAATGCGTCCCATGGGTGAGGAGTAAGCTGCTTCATGCCAAGAGAAATACGCTTCTTGTCATCATCGAAGTCAAGCACTACCACGTTCACCTTCTGGTCAAGGTTCAATACTTCTTCTGGGTGATTAATACGTCCCCAAGAGATATCTGTGATGTGAAGCAGACCGTCTACGCCACCAAGGTCGATGAACACACCGAAGTTTGTCATGTTCTTGATAACACCTTCCAGAACCTGACCTTTTTCCAGGTTGTTCAGGATGGCTGCACGCTGCTGCTCCAGGTCTTTCTCGATAAGTACTTTGTGAGATACAACCACGTTGTCGAAAGCGGCGTTGATTTTCACAACTTTCACTTCCATTTTCTTACCAACGAACACGTCGAAGTCACGGATCGGCTTCACGTCGATCTGAGAACCTGGCAAGAAGGCTTCAACACCGTAGAGGTCCATGATAAGACCACCTTTGGTTCTTCTCTTCACTACACCTTCCAGAACGTTGTCGTTCTCAAGCGCGTCATAGATCTTAGCCCAAGCGCTAACGATCTTCGCTTTCTTGCGGGAAAGGATCAACTGGCCGTTCGGGTCTTCCTGGTCTTCGATGAACACCTCAACCTCGTCGCCCACTTTCAGCTCAGGCAGGTCTCTGAATTCAGAAACCGGCACCAGGCCGTCAGACTTGAAACCGATGTTCAGGATCACGTCACGCTCAGTGATGCCTACCACGATTCCTTTAACAACCTCCTGCTCCTGAACAGTAGTCAGGGTGTCGTCATACATTTTTTCCATTTCAGCGCGCTCGTCTTTGCTGTAGCCGCCACCGAAACCATGGGTCTCAAACTTGTCCCAATCAAAATTGTCTGGAGAATTACTCATAATGTTTTACTGCTCTGAAGAAGCCACCGACGTAGAGCAATAAGCCGGTTTGGTTTGGTTTTACATTTCCCCGAACGTGTTGTCGGGGCCATTCACTCGAATGAAGGGGCAAAAGTAAGAAATACTTAGAAAACAAGCTAATATTTATAGGATAAGTTCCAACAAGACTGCTTGGGATTAAGTTGCTGTAATAGAGGGGATTGACATTTGGTTGTATTGCTTTTGATGCGAAGGTGTCGCAAAGGTGCTTACACTAGGTATAGTCTATACCTTTTCTTGGACTGCAGGTCCTTAGATGAGTGAATGTCCTCGCTCGTGTCTATTATAGTGGAGCCTCCGGCACAGGTATAGGTATAGGTATAGGTATAGGTACGCTACCTTTTGGCAACTGCCATTGCAGGTATAGCAAAAAGCGTTGTTTCATTGCTTACCCTGTGCGGCGGGCACCTACTTTTCTTCTTGACACAAATCGAGGGCTCCTATCCCCAACACAATATCGACAAGGATGCATAGGATGCAGCTTTCTGCTTTGTAAGTTCAATGCAAGTTAGCCTTGCTAAACCTGTCAATGGTTTATAACAGTTACTACATTACCTATACCTGTGAAGTTGTAATGGCAGCCCCCCCTCGAAGGGGACAGGGGAATGAGAATAGCAGCTACGAAGCTTATACCTATCAAATGGCAGCAACAGGCTCCCCGCCTGGGGGGAGATGCCCTCTAAAAGGACAAGAAGGGGTTAAGGTTGGTTGGACGCGGTACTGTGAAGGTACTTATGTAACCACGAAGCTATACCTTGAAACGGCACCAGCAGAAACACCCTTTCCGGGGCATGGGGTCTCTTTAAATGGACGGACAGGAATGTGTTATAGCAACTGCTTGTTCTCCCTTCAACCAAGATCCATTCAGCGTGACATACCGGGAAGTGGTACCCAAATGTTCCCCTAGGCGAAGGACCCCTCCACAAAGAAGGACCTTGAACTGATGATCATGTCCAGCCACCCCTCTGCATAGAGGCAGACCTTATACCTAATCTAGACCTGATATCTTTGGAACCTTCACTGAAAAGCAGGTCTCAAACCAACCGTAAGAGCAGCGAAGTGGCTTTCAGGCCCCAGACACGAAAAGTCAAAAACCATATCACACCTTAACTATAAGTCAACTACCAGTAACATCTGAATACCAACATACTAAAAATACTTGACTAAATATATTAGCAACTATATACTCCTACTTTTTAGTTACTTTCAGGTAAGTTTGCCAGTCCTCATTCGAGTCGTTCAAGTGCTGTTGCAGGAAGGTATAGAGGGATGGACGAGAGGGGGTGCGGTGCAGTTTCAGGCCGGCTTCTTCAGGGGTGCGATCACCTTTTCGGGAGTTACACCTGGAGCAAGCCGTCACGATGTTGTACCAGCTGGTCTCCCCTCCCCTGGAACGGGGCAGCAGGTGGTCCAGGGTCAGGTTGCGGTTGGTGCCGCAGTACTGACAGAGGAAGTTATCGCGCCGCAGCACATTGTGTCTGCTGAGCGCTATACCATAGTAAGGCACCTTCACATAGCGTTGCAGCCGGATGACCGAGGGAACAGGATAAGAAGTGTTGACAGTGCGCAGAACAGCGCCGTTGGCTTTGGAGATGAGCTCCGCTTTTTCGAGATACACGAGCAAAAAGGCCCTGGTCACCGTACAGACGGCGATCGCGCTGAAGTCCTGGTTTAATATCAGCACTTTGTCTCTCATGGCCTTGCTTTGAACTAATGCTATAGCTTCTACGAGAATTAACTAACTCGTTATAGCCTATGTTCAAAGAAAAACGCTGAAAATCAGGAAAAAATACGCTTGATGATACGTAGCTTATGGGAATAACGCTTGCGCTCAGCATTGTAAATACCATTATGGTCGAGGGTGTAGATACGGACCTCGCCGTGGGCGTGCATGATCTGCTGCCCCTCCAGCATAAGGCCTACGTGGGTAATACGGCCCTCGTCATTGGCAAAATAGGCCAGATCACCGGGTTGGGTCTGGGTAGCGAAGTGTACCTCATCCCCTACTGCCACCTGCTGACTGGCATCGCGGGGCAATTGGTAGCCGCATAGGCCGTATACCTGCTGCGTAAAGCCCGAACAATCGATCCCGAACATGGACTTGCCACCCCACAGATAAGGCGCTTTCAGGAAGCCCAGGGCCAGTTTTGCGAGCTGGGCTGTCGTAACCGGCACAGCAGGGTTTGTGGCACGGCCACTGTACTGGAAGCTTTGGCCATCGATGCGCATGCTCATACCATCGAAAAATGGCAAATAAGCGCCTATACCTACTGGTATCCGCATATCGGCATTGCTAACCACTTGCACAATGTCGAGCGCCCGCGGGTGCTGCGCCGCCTTCCACTCTTGGTAATAGCCCGTCGACACAGGAACGTACTGCTTGAAATCAATCCAGCCAGTGTAATCGTCCGAAGCTAACCTTACCTGCACCCAGTTGCCCTGCTTGCTGAGTACCTCCAGGCACTCCCCAAAGAGCACCTGCGTTACCATTTCCGCTTTATCAGAAGCCTCAGCGCGCATTGGAACCAGACTGAGCATGCATATTCCGTAGTCCATTCTTTTGATTTTTTGAATGAGTGATGGAGTGATTTGACAAGTGAGTGAATGAGCGAATTAGTGAGTATTGTTTTGAATTTCGAATGAGTGAAAAGCTTGAACTAACATTTGAATGCAGGCGACTTTGGCAACACCTTATCTTCAGAGCTCTCTAAAAATTCACTCCATCACTCATCCACTCAATCGCTAACTCACTAATACCCGCTTCTGTCCAGTTCGCGTTTTATGTCTTTTGCTTTGATGTCTTCTCGCTTGTCGTGCAGCTTCTTACCGCGTGCCAGTGCAACCTCTACTTTAGCAAAACCGCGTTCGCTTATAAACATCCGTGTAGGTATAATCGTTACTCCTTGTTCCTGCACCCCCTTCTCCAGTTTTCGAAGTTCGCTCTTGTTCACCAGGAGTTTCCTTGTGCGCATAGGCTCGTGGTTGTAGTGCGTGCCTTCGGTGTAGGTAGAAATGTGCACGTTGTGCAGGTATAACTCGCCGTTGTGCAGCACGCAATAGCCGTCCTGCAGGTTCACCTGCCCCTCACGGATCGATTTGATCTCGGTGCCTTTGAGCATGATGCCTGCCGTATACTTGTCCAGGAACTGAAACTCAAAAGAAGCCCTTCTGTTCTGGATATTGACGTGCTTCTTGATTCTTTCTTTATCTTTTGCTTTCGTCATGCTATTTTGTTGGAGCCAGCACGCTGGCCAGTTTTTGTTTCTTTAAAATCTTCTGCCCGGTCTCCCCGTCAGCCACCAGCCTATCCCCCACCCGGGCCTCAAAGCTACAAATTACATTATTACCTTCCTGCGATTTCAGCAGAGCAATTATTTCAATAGTATCACCCTCAAATGCCGGACTTTTATGATTGATAGTCAGAAAGGTACCTATACCTTCTTCATCTTCTTCTTTCATCTCCAGCACAAACAAACGCCCAGCCCATTCAGCGGCCTGAGCAAGCGAAAAGGTAGAGCAAACCGCATGCACCAGCCCATCATCAAAACGGGCAAAGTCCGCCGCCGATACCGTTTTGTGGTATACCTTGGTGTCACCGATCTGGAAGGGTTGTTTCATTTTTGATTGAGTGATTTTGTGAATGAGTGATTAAGCGAGTTAGTGAATGAGTGATTTAATGAATTGTTGATGGATGTCCGTGTATGATTATTTGTGCACGATTCTGAAATGTTGCGACCTGTCCACGTCCCAATACCTATATCCTATAAAATCACTCATTCACTCCACCACTCAATCACTAAATAAACTAAAGTTTCATTCTCGGTTCCGGGCTCACGTACTGGTCAGCAAATTCACCTTTAATATACTGGTAATGAGCTGTTATGGCTATCATACCTGCATTATCGGTACAATACTGAAATGCCGGGATGTAGACGTTCCAATCGTACTTTTTGGCGTAGTCCTGCAAGGTCTGTCGCAGGCCTGAATTAGCAGAAACCCCACCGGCAATAGCCACTTCCTTTATACCTAAGTCCTTGGTTGCCTGCACCACTTTCTTCAGGAGGGTCTTAATCAGGGTATACTGCACGCTGGCGCAGATATCAGCCAGATTCTCCTGTACGAAGTTCGGGTTATTTTTCGTTTTATCTTTCAGGAAGTAGAGCACCGAGGTCTTGATACCGCTGAACGAAAAGTCGTAGCCAGGCATGTTGCCTACCGGAAATGGAAAAGCCTTCGGATTGCCCTGTGCCGCCGTTTTGTCGAGCATCGGTCCGCCTGGGTATGGGAGCCCTAGCATTTTGGCCGTTTTATCGAAGGCCTCTCCTACAGCATCATCCGTGGTTTGTCCGATGATCTCCATGTCCAGGTGGTCTTTTACAAGTACGATCTGGGTATGGCCGCCACTCACGGTCAGGCACAGGAATGGGAAGTTGGGTTTTGGATCGTCGATGAAGTGTGCCAGGATATGCGCCTGCATGTGGTTCACGTCGATAAGCGGGATGTTGAGGCCCAACGCAAATGACTTGGCAAAAGAGCTGCCGACCAGCAGCGCGCCCAACAAGCCCGGACCACGGGTAAAAGCTACTGCATTTAAGTCAGTTTTGTTTACATTTGCTGTACTCAAAGCCTGTTGCACCACCGGAATGATGTTCTGTTGGTGCGCTCTCGAAGCAAGCTCTGGCACAACGCCGCCATATTTTTCATGAACGGCCTGAGTAGCAATAACATTCGACAAAACTTTGCCGCCACGTATAACCGCAGCAGACGTTTCGTCGCACGAAGATTCAATCGCTAATATTGTAGGTTCGGTCATCTTTTGGAAAAAGAACAGTCCATAAATCTCTTCAAAGTTATGGGAAAAGCTATTCTAAAAATAGTTTTGGCGGTAATCCTGTTGCTTTTGGTGGCATTTGCGGTAGTTTTTGTGGCCATTCGCTACCCGGGCGTGCAAACCAGGGTCGCTCAGAAGGCGGCCGAGTATATCTCCCGCACCATTGACCATCAGGTCACCATCGGGCGGGTAGATGTTGAGTTTTTCAGCAATGTGATTCTGGAGCAGGTGAAGGTGCTCGACTATCGGGGCAAGGAGCTGTTCTATGTAGGACGTGCCGAAGCCGACGTCAGCCTGTTTTCTATCTTCCAGCCAAACAACCTCGGCATCTCTACCCTGGAACTACAAGAGCCGCGGGCTAACCTGGCAATGTATGAAGGCACCGACTACCTTAACCTGTCCACCTTCCTGAAATCGCTCGGCGACCTGATCACCAAAGACACCACTAAAGCCTCGCAGCCTTTTGAGTTTTCAATTGATGAACTGGTTATTAAGAACGGTGCCTTTACCTACGACGATTTTAACCGTCCCCGCACCGACTACGGCATTGATTACTTTCACCTGGCCATCGACAGCATCTCGGCACGCTTCACGGAGTTTGAGCCCGGTGATACGCTGAAGGTAAGGGTTTCGGATCTGACCGCTCGCGAACGTCCGTCAGGTATACGCCTGCACAACCTCGATGTGCTGATGACCTACGCTTCCACTTATTGGGAATGGGACGAGCTCGACCTGCGGGTGAACGACAGCAATGTGAAGGAGTACATCCGCTTCGACTACAACCGCTTCGGCAACTTCTCCTACTTCATGGACAGCGTGACTGTGACTGGTCGCATCAAGGACTCGCACCTTTACTCCCGAGATATCGCCCTGTTTGCTCCCCCTCTCCGGGACTACGATGAAAATGCCTATATCGCCTCTGCCGAAGTCGAAGGCAACGTGGCGGAGTTCATGGCGTCCAACCTGGACATCAAGTATGGACAGAACACGCACATTGTAGGCACTATGAACGTGGATGGGCTACCCAACTGGGGAGAAACCTTTGCCAACATCCGTCTACAGCCCTCGACTCTGAATGCGGAAGACATCAAACAATTTCTGCCTGCCGATGCCTATGCCATCGCCTCCCGGCTGGGTACCGTGAAAATTGACGGGCGCTTTTTGGGTTTTTACAACGACTTCGTGGCTAACGGTAGTTTTGTCACGGCGCTGGGCAATGTGCAGTCAGATATCAACATGAAGATCAACCGGGCTACCAATACCTCATCTTACCGTGGTCGCCTCAAAACCCAGAACTTCCACATAGGTCGCCTGATTGGTGAGGCCGATGCCATTAAAACAATCACAATGGATGGCCGCGTGGTCGGTTCCGGCTTTACAATGAAGGATGCCCGCCTGCAGATCAATGCCGACATTGCCCAACTCCATGTGCTGGATTATAATTACCGCAATATCCGCACCGATGGCACCTTCAGTCATCAGCGTTACGAAGGCCGCTTTGCCATTAATGATCCGAACCTGGCCTTTACGGCCAACGGAGAGGTGAACCTGGCAAACAACAACCAGGCCTTTAACCTGAGAGCTGACCTAAACAAAGCCGACCTGAAAGCCCTCCGCATTACGGATAAGTCTGTTATCGTGCAGGCGAATGCCGACCTCAACTTCCAGGGCCTCCGACTGGACGACTTCCAAGGCACTGCCTTTTTCGATAGTGCTTCCGTTACCTACGAAGGCCAACGCATCGCGCTGGATACGATCCAGGTGCAGTCGCACATTGGCGAAGGTATACGCAGCCTGACCGTTCGCTCTACTCCCCTGGCTTTACGCGTGAGCGGCGACTTCAACTATTCTGCCCTGATCGACGACCTGAAACAACTGGTACAGGAATACAAACTGAATTTTGAGAGTAATGATGCCACTACGGCAGCTTATTACAGACGGAAGCGCCCGGATGCCCAGCCCGAGTACAGTCTTGACTATGACCTATACCTGAGGCGGGTCAATCCGCTGCTTCAGTTATTTGTGCCGGAGCTCACCATTTCTGACTTCTCTAAGATGGAAGGCTCCTTCCGGCATGGCAACACGGTCATCCTGACTTCCTATGCGCGAGTGGACACGATATTATATGACGATGTCACACTCTACCAAAATGACATAGAACTTAGCACTTCCAAGCTGCAGAATAGTCCGGATGTACTGGCCAGTGCCCAGTTCACCTCTGACAAGCAGCTATTGCCCTCTGTTGGGGAAACAGAACGGTTGCTGCTGGAAGCCATCTGGAGCGAGCGCACCATCGGGTTTTATACCAACCTGCTGCAGCCAGCCTATAATAACCAGGCGACCGTGGTAGGCGATGTGAATTTCCTGCAGGACCGTTTGCAAGTTGTATTTGGCAGATCGAACATCACGCTCCGCGAAACCCCCTGGGCCTTCCAGCCTGGGAGTATGATTTACATCAGCGAAAACGGAAAGCGGCTGGATTTTGAAGAACTGATACTTTCTAACCAGAACCAGATCATACGGGTAGACGGGGCTGTCGGGCGTGACCCGGGCAGCACGCTGGTAGCCAGCATCAAGAACTTCGACCTGCGCAACTTCAATCCGCTCATGCCGGAGCAGATCCGGGGCACGCTTAATGCCGAGCTCACAGCCCAGGACATTTATAACAATGCCATCCTGAATGCAGGTATGCGGGTAGACTCTTTTTACCTGGACGATGTGCTGATCGGTGACATACAGGGCAAAGGAGATTGGATCAACGCCCAGCAGCAAATGGTGGTGGATGTAGACATTGACCGTAATAATAAGAAGGTGCTGACACTTACCGGCAACTACTACCCCCGCGCCGAAGAAGAACAGTTGGATATGTTAGCCGTGCTGGACGAGACCCAGCTCAAGATCGTGGAGCCGATCCTCAAACCGATCATGTCAGAGATGGAAGGCACCATGGAAGGGCGCATCCGGGTGCTGGGTAGGCTGTCGGCGCCGGTGCTGACCGGTTCGGTAATGGTGACCGGCGGGCAGTTCCGCTTCGATTACCTTGGCACTACCTACCGCTTCTCCGACCGCGTATACTTTGGAGCCAACAGCATCAGCTTCCGCAATGCGCAGCTGCGTGACCTCTACGGTAATGTGGGCTACGTGACCGGCGGCATCGCCCACGATGGTTTCCAGAACATGGTGCTCGACCTGAACGCCCGCTTCCGGAACCTGATGATCCTAAACACAACCTACGAGCAGAACGAGCTCTATTATGGCACCGCCTTCGGTACCGGTATCGCTACTGTACTGGGTCCAGTAGACAACCTCAAAATAGACGTGAATGCCCGGAGCAATGCCAACACGCGCATTGTAGTGCCGCTTGACAACCAGACTGACCTGGCCCGTAAAGATTTCATCCGCTTCGTGAACCGCAACATAAGCGACTCAACCGGTGTAGCCGTGGCTGTAGAAGAACAAAAGGTAGATTTGTCCGGCATCAACATGAACTTTGACCTCGACGTGACCGACGACGCTTATTTTGAGATCATTATCGACCGGCAAACTGGTGACGTGATCCGGGGTTCAGGCAGCGGGCAGATTCAAATGACTATTGATACCCGGGGTGAGTTTAACATGTTTGGCAACTTCGTGATCGCCAACGGCGCCTATAACCTCAACCTGCTGGAGGGCGTGGTGTCACGCGAATTCCGGGTAACACCGGGCGGTACGCTCTCCTGGAACGGCGACCCGCTCGACGGGGTCATGGACATCCGGGCCACCTACGTTCAAAACACCCGAATAGACAACCTGGTGCAAAACGGCGATCAAGCAGCCAACATACAGGGTAGCTATCCGGTAACAGCCATCGTTGACCTGAAAGGCCCCATTTTGACGCCGGACATACGACTGAACCTTGATTTCGAAAACCTGCCTGCCAATGCAAGATTGGCCCTTGAGCCGATCCTGCTAGGTATAAGGAACGATGAAAATGAACTGAACAGGCAGGTATTCAGCCTGCTGGTGCTCCGCAGGCTGGCTCCGCCCGGCACTTTCTTCGGTGAGAACCCGGGGGCGGCGGCAGTGGGTGGCAGCTTGGGCAGTTTACTCACCGGCCAGCTGAGCGGCTTCCTGAACTCTATTGACAGCAACCTGGAAATAGACATCGGCTTGGGGGACATCAGCCAGGATGACCTCTCTGCCCTGCAGCTGAGGCTGAGCTACTCTTTCTTCCAGGGTCGTCTGCGTGTCAGCAGCCAGACAGGTCTCGGGTCTAACACGACACCACAAGCCGGGCAGGCAGGTGGCACCTACCGCAACGCCTATCAGGGCAGTTGGTCTGTCGAGTACTATATTACAAAGAGCGGCGAATTGCGCGGGCGTCTGGAGTACAACACTTTGCCGACCAACTATGGGCGTATTACCAACACACAGCGGCTCAGTTTGCTGCACACCAAGCACTTCGATAATCTGCGGGAGCTCTTTGGCCGAGACCGGGAAAGGCGCCGCGAACGCCGTCAGGAGCAGCAGAAAGTCCCTATCATCCTCGACTCTGACCCACGCATGAACCTGTAAAGCCCGGAACACCAGCCGGGCTTTTTGCATTAGCTGGTCAGAAGCTCCTCATATTTAAATAATATTTCTATTTTTGCACGGAAGCGTATCGTATGGCAACAACTACAACCAGGACAGTTAAGAAGAAGAAGCTCGGTAATTACCCGCATGCCATGGTGGTGTTCTCCATCTCCCTGGCCTTGTTTGTGATCGGCTTGTTCGGCACGCTGCTTATTCATGCCGGCAAGCTGTCGGATATCGTGAAGGAAAGCATCGAGATGCAGGTATACCTGGATCGCAACCTAACGCAGGTACAGCTCGACCGCTTGCAGAAAACCCTGGCCGCGAAAGAATATGTCGCTTACAAGGGCGATACGGCCCAGGTACGGTTCCTCTCAAAAGAAGAGGGCGCCAAGGCCTTCTTGGAAGAAACAGGTGAGGATTTTACCGCATTTCTGGGAGACAACCCGCTGCGTGACACCTATGTGCTCCGGATCAACGCCGAGAGTTCCAGCTCAGCCCAGCTTAAAGGTATAAAAAACGACATCGAAGGGATTGAGGGGGTGTATGAGGTGCAGTATGTCGAAAGTCTGATCGAATCAATCAACAGTAATATCCAGAAAATCAGCATCCTACTGCTTGGCTTTGCAGGTATACTGGTGCTGGTGGTGATCATCCTGATCAACAATACCATCAAACTGGCGTTATACTCACAGCGTTTCCTGATCCGGAGTATGCAATTGGTGGGCGCCACCTCATTCTTTATACAGCGTCCTTTCCTTAACCGCGCAGCTTTTCAAGGCATCATCAGTGGTATAATTGCCTCTGTCCTGTTATTTGCACTGATGCAGTACGCCTACCGCGAGATAACGGAGCTGAGCCTGCTCAAAGACGAAGAGCAGCTGTACATGCTCATGATTGCACTGATTGTGCTGGGTGCCGTAATCGGTTTCCTGAGTTCTTACCGCGCTGTACGCAAGTACCTGCGCCTTTCACTTGACGAACTATATTAATATGGAAAATAAGAGCAAGCTTGCCTTTGGCAAAAAAAACTACATTCTGATGCTGGTTGGCATTGTTGTGCTGGCCGTTGGTTTTATCATCATGACGCTCGATAAGGAACAGTACGGACTAGGCTTTCTGGGAATTACGCTGGGCCCCATTGTAGTAATGGCCGGCTTTGTGATCGAGCTGTTTGCGATCATGGTAAAAGATAGAACACACGAAAAAACAGAAGATTAGTTAGATGAGTGAATGGCAGGCTATTATTTTAGCCATAGTTGAAGGACTTACCGAATTTTTACCTGTATCCTCTACAGGGCACATGATCATCGCTTCGGCCCTGATGGGCATCAACGAGCTATCGATCACTAAAATATTTGCTGTGAACATACAGTTCGGAGCTATCCTGTCGGTGGTAGTGCTGTATTGGAAGCGCTTTATCAACAGTTTTGCGTTTTACCAGAAGCTGCTCCTGGCATTTATACCTGCGGCTGTCATCGGCTTTCTGCTCAACGATGTGATCGACGCCATGCTGGGAAGCGTGCTCATCACGGCCGTCATGCTGGTAGCGGGCGGTGTGGTGCTGCTCTTCGTGGACAAGTGGTTTGCCCATGCCCAGGAAAACAATATCACTTACAAGAATGCCTTAGTCATTGGCTTCTTCCAATGCATCGCCATGATTCCGGGGGTGTCTCGTTCGGCGGCTTCTATTATCGGTGGCCTGACGCAGGGCGTTAACCGCAAAGCAGCCGCTGAGTTCTCCTTTTTTCTGGCAGTGCCCACCATGCTGGCCGCGGCTGGCTATAAGCTGGTCAAAGACCTGTTGAAGCTGGAAATATCAGACATCGTCACCTTCGACCTCGTAAAAATTAGGAACAGCTTCGACGTGATCACGGGCGATGACCTTAGACTGTTGCTTATTGGCAATGTAGTCGCCTTTATTGTGGCGATGATCGCGATCAGGTTCTTCATCAACTTCCTGACCAAGTATGGCTTCAAGATGTTTGGCTACTATCGTATAGCACTAGGTATAGCGTTGCTGGCGCTGCTGGCCATGGGTGTTGACTTAAGAGTATAACATGAATTACAACTTCGAAGCAGGCGAAATCCTGTTACTTGACAAACCACTTACCTGGACCTCGTTTGATGTGGTGAAGAAAGTGCGCAACACCCTTCGCGTAAAAAAGATCGGCCACGCCGGCACCCTCGACCCTCTGGCTTCGGGCTTGCTGATCCTGTGCACCGGCAAATTCACCAAGCGCATTGACGAGATACAGGCGCAGGAAAAAGAGTATACCGGCACTATCACGCTCGGCCAGACAACGCCTTCCTACGACCTGGAAACGCCGGTAAGCGAAAGCAAAGACATCAGCCACCTTACCCCAGCCGATATACAGGCAGCTGCTGATAGCTTTGTAGGCACCATTGAGCAGATCCCTCCTATTTACTCGGCAGTGATGATAGACGGCAAGCGCGCCTACGACCTGGCCCGAAAAGGCAAGGAGGCTGAAATGAAACCGCGCACCGTTACGATTAAAGCATTTGAGATCACGAACATAGAAGGTGCAGTTATCTCCTTTAAAGTGATCTGCAGCAAAGGCACCTACATCCGTAGCCTGGCGCATGACCTGGGACAGAAGCTGGGTGTGGGCGCACACCTCTCGGCGCTCGTGCGTACCCGTATCGGCGAGTATAAGCTGGAAGATGCCCTTACCATAGAAGACATACAGCAGATCAGAAGAGCCCAACTCGAAGCGAATGGAAGTAATTCGTGATATAGCTGAATTTCCTAAACTGAGTTTCCCGGTGGTGACCAGCGGCACTTTTGATGGTGTGCATGTGGGCCATCAGAAAATCCTGCAGCGGGTGAAGGAACGCGCCCGCCAGACCGACGGTCAGAGTGTGGTCATCACCTACTGGCCGCATCCGCGCCTGGTGCTCTTCCCAGAGGACAACGACCTCAGGTTGCTTTCCACCATTGAGGAGCGCGTGGAGCAGTTACGTAGCTTCGGCATCGATTACCTGCTGATCATCCCGTTCACCAAAGCATTTTCCCGCCTGAGCTCCCGCACTTTTATAGAAGACGTGCTGGTGAAAGCGATCCATACCAAAGTCCTCGTTATCGGCTACGATCACCGTTTCGGCAAGAACCGCGAGGGCAGCTTTGAGCACCTGAAAGCCCGTTCCGCGCAATATGGTTTTGAGGTGGAAGAGATTCCGCGTCAGGATGTGGACGACATTGGCGTGAGCTCCACCAAAATCCGCAAGGCAATCGAATCAGGAGACATACCGACTGCCAACCGCTACCTGGGCCATACCTATACCCTAACCTCTACTGTGGAGGAAGGTAATAAGCTTGGCCGCACCATCGGTTTCCCGACCGCCAACCTCGCCCTACCTACGCCGCACAAGCTTATACCTGCCCATGGCGTATATGCCGTTTGGGTCAGGCACGAAGGCCAGCGCCTGCCGGGCATGATGAACATTGGCGTTCGTCCGACTGTGGACGGTTCACACCTTACCCTGGAAGTGCACCTAATCAATTTTGACGGTAATCTTTATGGCCAAACCCTAACTGTTGAGTTTGTAAAAATGCTGCGCCAGGAACAGAAGTTCGACGGTCTGGATGCTCTGAAGGCACAGTTGGCGAGAGATAAGGAAGCTAGTCTGCGTACGTTAGCCCCATAAGGTATTTCACCTTATATAAATCCTATTTCACCTAAAAAACGAAAAGCCATACGTTGTATATGGCTTTTTTTCTATCTATATTACCTATTCTATAGAATCAATCGTTTAACAGCTGCCTATGCAGGTATAGCTATACCTGGCAGGGCGTAAGCACATTATAAACTATGATAAATAAAACTGTAAAGAACGTACAGGAAGCCCTGCAGGGCGTACAGGATGGCATGACCTTCATGCTGGGAGGCTTTGGCTTGTGCGGCATCCCTGAGAACGCCATACACGAACTGTTGCGCCTGGGCGTGAAAGACATAACCTGTATCTCTAATAACGCCGGAGTAGATGATTATGGCATTGGGCTGCTCTTGCAAAAGCGACAGGTCAAAAAGATGATTGCCAGTTACGTGGGCGAGAATGCCGAGTTTGAGCGTCAGTTATTGAGTGGAGAACTGGATGTTGAGCTGATTCCGCAAGGTACGCTGGCAGAGCGCATCCGTGCCGGTGGTGCCGGTATACCTGCTTTCTTTACCCCTGCCGGCTACGGCACCGAGGTAGGCGAAGGCAAAGAGAGCCGTGAGTTCAATGGCAAAATGTATTTGATGGAGCAATGGCTAAAGGCTGACTTCTCGTTTGTGAAGGCCTGGAAAGGCGATACAGCCGGTAACCTGGTCTACAAAGGCACGGCCCGCAACTTCAACCCGATGATGGCAGCAGCCGGCAAAATAACGGTGGCAGAGGTCGAGGAATTGGTGCCTGCCGGCGAACTGGATCCGAACATGATCCATACGCCCGGTATTTACGTGCAGCGCATTTTCCAGGGCGAGAAGTACGAGAAGCGTATTGAACAGCGCACAGTTAGAACTGCTTAAATCACAGCAACATGGGACTTGATAAAAATCAAATAGCGAAACGAATCGCAAAAGAAGTAAAGAACGGGATGTACGTGAACCTGGGCATCGGTATACCTACGCTGGTGGCCAACTACATTCCGGAGGGCGTGGAAGTGGTGTTGCAGTCAGAGAACGGGCTGCTGGGCATGGGCCCCTTCCCTACCGAAGACAAAGTGGACGCCGACCTGATCAACGCTGGCAAGCAGACCATCACAACGCTTCCTGGCTCCTCCATCTTCAGCTCTGCCGAGAGTTTTGGCATGATCCGGGGGGAGCACGTGGACCTAACCATCCTGGGCGCCATGGAGGTGTCAGAACAGGGCGATATTGCTAATTGGAAGATACCGGGCAAGATGGTGAAAGGTATGGGCGGCGCCATGGACCTGGTGGCCTCTGCTAAAAACATCATTGTAGCGATGCAGCATACCGCCCGCGACGGCTCGTCAAAACTGCTGAAGGAATGCACCCTGCCGATCACGGGCGTGAAGTGCATCAAGAAAATTGTAACTGACCTGGCAGTGCTCGAAGTAACCGAAGATGGCTTCAAACTGCTGGAGCGCGCGCCTGGTGTGACAGTAGAAGAAATTCAAAAGGCAACCGAAGGACGCCTGATCGTGGAAGGAGACATTCCGGAAGTGCAGCTCTAAGAAAGCTATACTTATCCTATTGAAAGCGCAGTGTCAAAGCTGCGCTTTTTCTTTTTAAATTTGCCTCAGGTCGGTAAATCCCGATTTCAATTAAAATATCATATCAAAACGATACTTGCTTCACGTATACCTGAGGCAAGCAACCCCAATCCTGAAACATGAGTGAAAAAATAGAAGCGAACTCTGAGCACCGGCTATTATTGCGCCAGCTGGAGCTTAAAGATTACAAAGAAGTAAAAGAGATCATGGACCTGGTGTACTCGAACATCGATGGCGCCTGGACCCGCAAAGAGTTTTCCAACCTCCTCAAAAAATTCCCAGAGGGGCAGATCTGTATAGAAGACAAAGGCAAGGTTGTGGCCGTGGCCCTCAGCCTGATTGTAGACTACAGCGTGTATGGCGATAAGCACACCTACGACCAGATCATCGACAAAGGCACTTTCAAGTCGCATGACCCTGAGGGCGAGACCCTGTACGGCATCGACGTGTTCGTGCACCCGGATTACCGCAACATGCGCCTGGGCCGCCGCCTCTACGACGCACGTAAGGAAATCTGCGAGAATCTGAACCTGCGTGGCATCATAGCCGGTGGCCGTATACCTGGCTACAAGGACTACGCCGACAAACTGACGCCGGCCAAGTATATCGAGATGGTGCGAAATAAGGAACTCTCAGACCCGGTGCTGTCTTTTCAGCTCAGCAACGATTTCCACGTACGCAAGATCCTCAAAGGCTACCTGCCGGACGACACCGAGTCGCGCGCCTATGCTACCCTGTTGGAATGGATCAATGTGTATTATGAAGAAAAGGAAAAGCTCTTGGGCGGCAAGAAGACCATCGTCCGCATCGGTATTGTGCAGTGGCAGATGCGGGCCGTCAAAGACATTGACGACTTTATGCAACAGGTGGAGTTCTTTGTGGACACCGTCAGCTCCTACAAGTCCGACATGGTGGTTTTCCCCGAGTTCTTCAACGCGCCGCTGATGGCACTTACCAACGAGGAGTCACCATCGGAAGCTATCCGAAGTATGGCTGAGTACACGGATGAGATCCGGGAGCGCATGATCCACATGGCCCTCTCCTACAACATCAACATCATTGCGGGCAGCATGCCGGAGTACTACGACAACAAGCTCTACAACGTGAGCTACCTCTGTCGCCGCGATGGCACCTACGACAAGCAGTACAAGCTACACGTCACACCAGACGAGTCGCATTACTGGGGTATGCGCGGTGGTCACAAACTCAAGATATTTGACACGGATATCGGCAAGATCGGCATTTTAATCTGCTACGATGTTGAGTTTCCAGAGCTGGCCCGCATGCTCTCTGACATGGACATGAAGATCCTGTTTGTGCCTTTCTGGACTGACACCAAGAACGCCTACCTCCGGGTTCGACTCTGCGCCCAAGCCCGTGCCATCGAGAATGAGTGCTATGTGGCTATTACAGGTAGCGTAGGCAACCTACCCAAAGTGGAGAATATGGACATCCAGTACTCGCAATCAGCTGTTTTCTCACCTTCCGACTTTGCCTTCCCGCACGACGCCGTGGTAGCCGAAGCTACTCCGAACACCGAGATGACCCTGATCGCCGACCTAGACCTGGACCTGCTCAAGGACCTGAATACAGCCGGTAGTGTAAGAAACTTGAAAGACCGCCGTAAGGATCTTTATAATCTGAGCTGGGTTTTAAGGCAGGAAGAGTAATAGTATACTGTTAAAGCAGAATTCCCGCTTCTCCTAAAGAAGCGGGAATTCTGCTTTAAAACAATAAGTTAGTTAGCATTAAGCAGTTGCCTGCTTTTTGGCTTCCCGATTCAGTGCCACTATACAACCAATTACAAATGCAATCAAGGCTCCGATAGCAATGTAGCTAAGCAGATTTGGTCCTGTAGGACGTAATCTCGGTACAAATCCTGTTACAATTTCGACATTGTCGAGCTTTTCCAAATCGGCCTCCAATTTTACCTGCTCTTTGTACATCGTAATACTCTCTCGGTATAAATTGGTCGGGTCGATTGGCTGTCCATACACAAATCCATTCACCGGGCCTCTAGGCTCACTGACATTCGTTTTCATGCTGTCGATAGAAGATATTTCACCCTTCAGTTTAGACACCATATTCTCTACCTGGCGCTGCTTTATTCTCTTCTGCCTAGCAAAATACCGGTTGTTCTCCAGGTAATTGGTGAAAGCAGGCTCCATGGTTTCAAAAAGAGTCCTGTCGTATAAGGACAGTTCAATTCGGAAAGGAGAACCGGTCAGTACGCTATCCTCCTGAATCCTATCCTGGTCCAGATTTGAGAAACTCATCTTTTTGATTTGGCGGGCAGCCTCAGTGTTAATGTCCAGCCTCTCAGCTACTGCTTCGTAGTTCTCTTCTGCTACCATCAAAGACAACTTATTTAGCTGATCTTCAATAAATTCGTTTCGGATGTTAGCCAGCATCAGCGTCATGGAAGAGGTATAGTAAGCTTTGGTGATTAGAGTCAATCCGTACCCGATTCCGCTTCCTAACAATATGAAAATCAGAAGTAATCCTATATTATTTTTCGCAGCCCTAGCAGTAAACGCAATGCCTCTGGAGACTTTATTGAAAAATCTTCTTATTAAATCAAATAAAACAATCAGATCTACCTCATCGTTTGCCTTGGGCATTTGCTCACGCTCTTTGAATTGTTGCATACCATCAAAATTTGCCAAATATACCGCTAAAATTTCAGATGCAATATTTACCATATTAAAAGGTAAATATTTTTAATAGCTTTGCATTTATTACAATTAGAAGTGTGACATCACGACTTCAGAAACATTAATGGGACTAATCTAAATTGCTATTTGTGCCTCAGGAGCTTACTTAAAAACAGCTGTCTTCGAAGATTAGTAGATTCCGCGCTGTACTGAACAACAAGCATTAGTAGACATCTGATTTACTCTAACTTGACATATTGAAAACATAATTTTGCTAAGGCCCATACCACATTACTCTTATGTTAGATGATGTAAATAGGCCGAGGTGCCTGATGACTACCATTGTACATAAATTTTTAAGACTGGGCTCCAGCAAAATAGCTACGAACATCCTCTGGCTACTTTTTGATAAGGGACTAAGAATAGGTTCTGGACTTATTATCGGAATTTGGATAGCAAGGCATTTGGGGCCCGACCAATTTGGTAAACTGAATTATGGGCAAGCTTTTATCGCCATATTCTCCGCTTTTGTAAGCCTCGGCCTTGACACTACGCTGGTAAGAGAGATTGTCAGAGGAGAATATGAGAAAAGCAAGCTCCTTGGTACCGGCTTTTTACTTAGACTTTTTGGTGCAGTCATCGCGCTTATCATCGTTATTGCTGCAGCGTTCGGATTAGAATATGCTCAAGACCAGCAATCTTTTGGGATAATACTGATTCTTGGATTTGGCCTGATTTTTCAATCCGTGGATGTGGTAGACCTGTATTTGCAGGCCCATCTGAGATCAAAAATTTCGGTAATACTCAAGAACACAGCGCTACTTCTATCTTCATTATTTAAAGTATACCTCCTTCTTAATGATTATCCGGTAAGCTATTTTGCGCTGGCCATTTTATTAGATCTGGGACTAGCCGCCATGTTTTTACTAGGCTACTCTTATAAAAGTTTAGCAGTCAGGTTAAGCTCATGGCAGTGGGATGCTACTATTGCTAAATCGCTAATGCAGTCGAGTTGGCCTCTCATTATTTCAGCTTTAACCGTAATAGCCTACATGAGGGTTGACCAGCTCATGATAAAGAATATGTTAGGCTCTGCTTCTGTCGGTAATTACTCAGCAGCTGTCCGTATCACTGAGCTTTTCTCTATTTTGCCGGTAGTCATTACCAATTCTGTTTTTCCCTCCTTAGTAAGTGCATACAAAGACACATTGCTGTATCACAAAAAGTTAGTGAAGCTCTACAGCATTTTGATTTACAGTAGTATTATCCTGGCAATCGTGACGACTTTTCTCAGCCCTTTGATAATTTCTTTGTTATATGGGCAGCAGTACCAGGAGGCAACACCGGTTCTGACTATCCATGTCTGGTCTACTATCTTTATTTTCCTGGGCGTGGCAAGTAGTCAGCAACTGGTGATAGAGGGTCAGACGAAAGTAACGCTTTATAGAACCGTGCTCGGCCTTACATCAAACATCATTTTGAATGTAATTCTAATACCAGGTTATGGCATTAATGGAGCAGCCATAGCTACATTGATCTCTTATGCAATTTCTTCTTTTTTAAGTAATTTTATTTTCAGAAGCACACGATCCATAAACTTACTATACCTTAAAGGTATACTTCCTCCCAGGGAAATAAACAATATTTAATATGTATCAGAGAGTTAAGCGTTACATAAACAAAGTCATTGATTTAAGATATGGAAGAGTATCTTATTCTCAGGAAGGGGAAGATCTGTTGCTTGACAGGATATTTGAGTATGCTCCCACTGGCTTTTTTGTTGATGTGGGCGCTCATCATCCCAAACGGTTCTCTAACACATACATATTCTATAAAAAAGGCTGGCGGGGTATTAACATAGATGCAATGCCTGATAGCATGAAGCTCTTTCGTGAAACCCGTCCTCATGACATCAATTTAGAGCTCGGCATCTCTAAAACAAAGCAAACATTAACATACTACATGTTTGATGAGCCTGCTCTTAATGGCTTCGACAAAAAACTCTCTGAGGAACGGGACAATAAGACCAGCTATAAGATTATAGACAAAAAAGATGTACAGACTCTCCCGCTTGGCGAGTTGCTTGACACTTACATTCCCCCGGGAGTGGAAATATCATTTATGTCCATAGACGTTGAGGGCTTAGACCTTGAGGTGCTGGAATCAAACGATTGGGTGAAATACAGACCTGCTGTTGTTCTGATTGAAATTCTCCATTCAACGATGGAGGATATCTTTGAATCGCCTGTCCATATGTTCCTCACCGAAAAGAATTATGGGATCTACTGTAAGACACCTAATACCTTGTTGTATAAAAACAAGCAGCTGGACAGGAGAGAAAACACGAAATAGAGATTAACATTTGCATATTATTCTTAGCGCTAAAAGACGCTTCTTAACATAAATACACAGGCTATTTTGCGCTACTCATTTTAAGATGGAAAGTACCCAAAACCCTATTGTTGGCAATTCACTGCATACCGCAGTTCTGTTCATTGTCTTTAACCGACTCGAAACCACCCGGAAAGTCTTTGAATCTATACGTCAGTCAAGACCGCCCAGGCTATACCTGGCTTCGGATGGCCCCAGAGAAAATGTAGCTGGCGAACTTGAGAAGGTGCAGGCAGTAAGAACATTTATTACAGACAATGTTGATTGGGACTGTGAGGTAAAAACCCTATTCCGACTCACAAACCTTGGATGTGGAAGAGCCGTAAGTGGCGCAATTTCCTGGTTTTTTGAACACGAAGAATGCGGCATTATCCTGGAAGATGATTGTTTACCAAGCCAGAGCTTCTTTAGGTATGCAGAGGAAGCTTTGATTAAATACAAAGACCACGAAAACATATATGGTATAACCGGGGATTACCGGGCTCCTGTAAGTCAGGCTATTGCCGACAAAGCATCTTTGGTCAGTTTTCCTTTGATCTGGGGATGGGCAACCTGGAGGCGTGTCTGGGAAAAGTACGATAGACAGATGAAAAACTGGACGGGCAATATTGATGATGTCCCTGCGCTGCGAGATGCACCTGAAGATACTAGAAGATACTTTCAGCGATCCTTTCATAAAACAGCCATTGGAGAAATAAACACATGGGATTACCAACTTTCTTTTCAAATGTTGATGAATAATGCCAAATTCATTTCTCCTAACACCAATATGGTGTCCAATATAGGTTTTGGGGAAGACTCAACTCACTTAGTAGCCGTTGATCCAACACATAGTGCTATACCTGCCCATGAAGTAGAAGTTGACTTGAGTGAATTTGTTGACAATGGGTATGACCAGTGGCTTTATACTCATGCTTTTAACCGCAAGTCTGCCACAACGCGGGCTTTCAACAAATTGCGCAGGCTTGTATTGGGGATGTAGCGGATGAGGGTAGTGCATGTAAATACATCTGAAACGCAAGGGGGTGCCGCACGTGCTGCATCCAGAATTCACAAGGCCCTATTGCAAACAGGAATAGACAGCCATATGCTCGTGCAGTCAAAAGAAACTGATGACTGCACTGTAATGGGGCCTGGTACGTCTATGCAAAAGGCGGCAGCTATTATCAGACCTTTTTTGGACAAGTTGCCAAAGCTCTTCTATACAAACGGTCCAAAAGCCCACTTTTCGGCTGCCTGGGTTCCTATGAGCGGCATAGCTAACAGAATTAATGCGCTGAAGCCTGATATCGTGCATCTGCATTGGATAGGCGAGGGCATGATGAGCATCGAAGAAATCGCACGGATCAAGTCTCCTATAATCTGGACGTTGCATGACAGCTGGGCATTTACAGGTGGTTGTCACGTAAGGCTTAGCTGCGAAAGGTATTTGGATGGCTGCGGTAGCTGCCCTGTTCTAGGTTCTAGGCGGCAACGCGACTTAAGCAGTATCGTTTTTAACCGCAAGAAAAGAACCTATTCCAAAATTAAGAACTTTTCCATCACCGCACCTAGTAAATGGCTGGCAGAATCTGCTGCAGCAAGTAAGTTACTCGGCGAAAGAAAAGTCGTTCCTATACCTATACCTCTCGACACCCGCTCCTTCTCGCCTGTTGCTAAGTCGGTAGCAAGAAACATATTAAACCTACCGGAAAAGAAACAGTTCATACTATTCGGCGCAAAAAACGCATTGGGCGACCAGAATAAGGGCTTCACCCTTTTATTAGATAGCCTGAACAGAATTCAAACTGAAGATGTAGAGCTATTGATCATCGGTAGCAACAAGCCAGCTATACCTTTCGAAACAGGTATAGAAACTCACTACTTGGGTACGATACACGACAACATCGCATTACAAATAATATACAGCGCGGCCGATGTTACGGTTGTCCCGAGTTATCAGGAGGCTTTTGGTCAAGCTGCAACCGAATCCATGAGCTGCGGTACCCCTGTTGTCGCGTTCGGAACTACGGGGCTTCTCGATATTGTTGATCATAAAGCCAATGGGTATCTTGCTGAGCCATACAGCACCGCTGATTTGGCAAAAGGAATTGACTGGGTGCTTTCAAATAAAAACAATGAGACCACCGGCCGTGCTGCACGAGAGAAAGCGGTGAGCGCTTTTGATGTAAGTGTAGTAATCCAGGCTTATTTAGAACAGTATAAAAAAGCTTTAGGCATTGGTTCATAATAGGTTACGAAACTTGCTTATATATTTACCAAAGGAGTTTATTGGCAATTCTAACGTACCTTTCATTTACAATCTTTAGTTTTGTAGCTGTTCAAGCTTATTTACCACACCCTTTCCATGAAAGTAGTCCATGTAGTTGAGTGTTTTGCAGCCGGCACGGCACACTTTATTAACCTGCTGACACAGTACACTTCCTGCGAGCATGTTGTCATTCATGGAGAGCGGGTGGATGAAACCAGCGCTGAGGCAGTTAAAGCTAAATTCCCGAAAGGAGTCAGTTTCATACACTGGAAAAATGCCCAGCGGGAAATCAGGCCTGGTCAGGACCTCAAAGCTTTGACGGAACTGATTCAAATTTTGAAAGGCATTGAAGGAGCTGATGTTGTTCACCTACATTCTTCCAAGGCTGGTTTTATAGGCAGGGCAGCCTGCTTCCTGTTAGGTAAAAAGCAGGTGATCTATACCCCGAATGGCGCTCCCTTTGCCCGTGCCGATGTTTCTCCCAAAAAGAAATCACTCTACATCCTCCTGGAGAAAGTTGCCAACAAGCTTTCTGGCCAAGTGGTATGCTGCTCATCCTCAGAGGCGCACAGTTATGAAGAGATCGGCATCAAAACGTCTTTTATCAACAACGGTACTGCTCTACCAGACTGGTCTACCCCAGTTCAGCCAACTGAACCGGGAAAGCCCTTCACGATCGTAACCTGCGGCCGGATCACTGAGCAGAAAAATCCTTTACTGTTTAACCGTATAGCCATGGCTTTTGCCAACCAGCAGGATGTAAAATTTGTATGGATAGGCGAAGGAGAGAAAGTACAACGAGAAATTCTGAGTGCCGATAATATTGATATTACGGGTTGGCTGTCAAAACAAGAAGTAGAGAGCACCGTTAGATCAGGTGACCTATACCTGTCCACTTCTTTATGGGAAGGCTTGCCTTTTTCAGTTCTGGAAGCTCTTAGTTTAGGAAAATGTCTACTTCTGTCAGACTGCGTGGGAAACAGAGATCTGGTAAAGGATGGTTATAACGGGTTCAGTTTTCTGACAGCAGAAGAGGCCATCAGCAAAATACAGTGGCTTATGCAAAACAGGGAGAACCTTCGCCAAATGGAACAAAACTCCCGGGAATGGAGTGAAAAAGAATATGACATACGTATTGTTTCCCAGGAGTACCAGCGCCTGTACGCCCAAATTGCAGGTAAAGACCACATGATTAAGGTGATGTAGAGCCTTAGCCTTATCTGTTTACAAAGTTTACTATACCATGGCCCACACGTTGTCAGGAGGATACCGCCTAAATAAATCTGAAACGAGATCGCAAACGGGTGTTCTAGTGTCGGTGATCACCATTGTCTACAATGGTGAGAAGTACTTAGAGCAAACCATCCAAAGCGTTCTTTCACAGAGCTACAAAAACATAGAATATATTATAGTAGATGGTGGGTCTACGGACGGTACACTCGATATCATCAGGAAATACGACAGTCAACTGGCTTATTGGAAAAGCGAGCCTGACAAAGGTATAAGCGATGCCTTTAATAAAGGAATTACCCTCGCCACGGGAGACTTGGTGGGTATACTGAATGCCGACGACTGGTATGAGCCGGAGGCCATCTCCAATATGGTCGCCCACTATGAGCCGGAAAGTGTGTTGCACGGCAACAAGCAGTATTGGAACCAGGACGGCAGCAAAGCGCACCAGGCAAGGCCCAATCTGGACATCCTGCCCCTGGAAATGAGCCTGAACCATCCCACTGTATTCGTCAGCAAGACCCTCTACGACAGGTATGGCGTCTTTGACCTCAACTATAAACTGGCAATGGACTACCACCTGTTACTACGCTTTTACAATGCTGGGGCGAAGTTCATTTACGTGGATCTTATTATCACCAATATGAGGCTAGGCGGGGTATCGGCAAATATAGAAGGATGTTATCGCGAGGTCCTTAGAGCAAAGAACGAGGTATTTGGCAACAGGATCACTCATCAGATTTACTACTACTGGACCATGATGCGGTACAAGATCTCGCAGGCTTTAACTGACACGCCCTTGTCTTTTATAAACCATTTCTACCGGACCCGTATCTCCCCTATAAAGAAGCAATATTAGTTTTTGGGAACATTATTTTCCTAATTTTACATTTTGTCAGCCACTTTGCAGCACATTGCGCTGATCCTATTAACTAAGATGCGACTCACGGTAAACAGCTTCGGTTTATATCTATTTCTGTTCTTTCTGTTTCTCAACCTGCAGAACCTGGGTTTGACGGGCTGGATACTGGTTGAGGGCACAGCAATCAAGCTTTACCACTATTTTGCGCTCTTATTTATACCTTTCCTTTTTTACAAGCCAAAGAGCGAGCTGCTCAAAATTCCATCCTATGTATTTGAGTATTTTGCAGGTATAACGTTAATTTCCCTGCTGCTTTTTCTGGTATACCCGTTCAACAGGCTTCTGGTAAATCACCTGTTCGCCTTATACGCTTTTGTTATTGGTTACTACATTGCAGGGACCATTACTCAAGAGCAAGTCTTTAAAGTCCTCCAGCAGGCGGCTTTGCTTGTTTTCATCATCATTGTTGGCAAACTTTTCTTCCATATCCCGGAGATTAAGCGCTTTATGAAAGCCCCGGACGGTCACCCAGACATTTATACCCTCTATGGAGGGGGCACAAACCTGGAAGCAACCTGGATGGGGCTGAACACGGCCCTTTTCATTAACCGGAAAAGGCTCTTCTACCTGGTGCTAATTGTCACACTGGCAGTTAGCATGATTTATGCCTCCAGAGTTGGCGTTGTGATTGCTATTCTGGTAGCCGGTTTCAAATTTATATCTTCCACAACCTCCAAACAGGAGCGACGCGCTATTGTTATGCTGGGTTTAATGGCAGTGCTGGCTTTCATTCTTTTCATTGATTTGGATAACCTGGCCGAGAAGGTATACGCTCTGCAGCGGTTCACAGAGTTCGGCAGCAGTAGCGACAAGGGTATGGGTGGCCGATTTGCGATGTGGCAATATTATGGTTCAGCGCTCTGGGATAGCAAATTTATGGGCTATGGTGCCGGCAATGGCATTTACGCCTTAGAGTCGATATCAGGAATTGACTATGAGGAAGACAACCTGCATAACCTGTACATGCAGCTCCTGATCGAGTTTGGCATTATTGGCTTGCTTTTATACCTTATCGTGGTGTATAATATCAGCATCAAGGCTCTCAAGTCCCGGTTAAGTAATCCCTTGGCCATTATCATTCTGGTTTATTTTATTGCATCTCTTATTCAGTTCAGAGGCACTGATGCGTTGATCTGGTTGTATATCGGCCTGTTTTTAAAGATTGAAACAAACAAAATTAAGTTGGCTGCCAATGAGCAATGATATCGTTGTCCTGATTCCGCATTATAACAATCCGGCAGGATTGGAGAGCTCGTTGAACTCAATAGTCTTTCCTACGCCTATCCAGATCTTGGTAGTGGATGATGGCAGCCATACCAAGCCGGATGAATATCGGCTCCAACAATTGTACCGGAATAGGCTGAGGATTACGTTCCTTTATAACAAGGTAAACGAAGGGATAGAAAGGACGCTTAACAATGGGCTGAAGTATATACAGGAGAAGATGCCATATCAGTACATTGCCCGGCTTGACTGTGGCGACACCTGTGCTCCCGACCGGTTTATAAAACAAAAGCAGTACCTGGACGCGCATCCTGAGGTATACCTGATCGGCTCATGGGTCGAGTTTGTAGACGGAGAGGGGAAGAAAGTCTATACCTACAAGGCCCCTTCCGAGCATAAGGACATTGTTAAAAACATGTACCTGAAGTGCAGTTTTATACACCCATCTGTGATGTTCCGCGCAGCAGCTCTGAACGAAATAGGCCCATACCCTGTCAACTACAAAGCCGCCGAGGATTACGCGTTCTTTTTCAGGTTTATTCAACGGTATAAAACATATATCATACAAGAAGTGCTGACGTACTGTGAAATCAATCCGGGCGGTATTTCACACACGAAGCGAAACATTCAGCTTAAAAGTAAAATAAGAATATTATTAGATAACAGAACGCCTTCTTTATACTTTGTTGCTGGCCTGCTCAGAAATCTGACCTTACGTGCCCTACCCTACAGCTTTGTATCCAAAGCTAAGGCCATACTCCTTAAATGAAAGCACTCATCCAGACATCTAAAAAGGAAACACTCATTCAAAGAGGCTATTTCTTCAGCTTGCTTTTGATAGCGGTGTCGCTCTTTTCTCCAAAGCAGGCCCCTACTAACATATCCATCATACTGTTTGCGCTGGTGTGGCTCCTGGAGGGAAATTTCAAGGCGAAGTATCAAAAATTAGTTGCAAATCGGGTAACCGTTTCATTTCTCGCGCTGTTCGCACTATACCTGGTCGGCGTTCTTTACACAGAGGATTTTGGAGTCGGTATCAAGAGTTTGGAAACCAGATCCTCTTTGCTAGTTTTCCCTTTGTTGATTGGCTCAGCCACCATCAGACAGGACTACTTGCATAAGTCCCTGCTCACATTCGCTTATACCTGTGCAGTACTTAGCCTTGTGGCACTTGTGTACCAAACCCTTGTCGTGCTGGAGAAGAATGACTTTAATTATTTTTTCAGCGACGGGCTGGTGTCCATTATGGGGAAACAGGCGTCTTACTATGCGATTTATGTTGCTTTTTCGATCCTAATACTCGTCCATAACCTTTGGGAGCAGTTTTCAGGTATAGGATGGAGGAGGAAGATTTTGTCGGTGGTGGTCATACTATTTTTGCTGTTCTTTCTTTTCCTTTTAGCCTCCCGAACTTCCCTTGGCATCCTGCTTCTCATTCTATTCGCGAGTCTGGTCGGTGTTGGTGTCAGGTATGGTAGGCTTAAATATACGCTAGCAATGGTCGCAGCCTTACTGGCATTTATAGTTGGACTTTCTATAGTGTTTCCCCAGACGGTGTCACGTTTCAAGAGCCTGCGCAACATAAGCTATGATTTCTCCAATACAGCCGATATTTATCACTTTTCAGGAGAAGACAGTGAGGCCAAATGGAACGGGTTAAACCTACGGCTAGCCAAATGGGTGTGTGCTGTTGATGTAATCAGGCAAAACCCGTTTGGCGTGGGCACAGGTGATGTGAAAGACGAATTAGTAGAAGCCTACCGAAACAGGAACTTCACTTATGCTGCAGAGAACCGTTTCGATCCCCATAATCAATTTCTGGACACCGCTGTTGCAATTGGTATACCTGGTTTAGCAGTATTGTTGTGCTGCTACCTGCTTCCCCTCTTTATCGCTCTCAAAAATAGGAGTTGGCTGTTAGGATGCTTTGTTATATTAATCATAGCTTGTTCGATCACGGAATCAGTTTTATCTAGTGCGCAGGGTGTTATATTCTTTTGCTTTTTCTTGTTCATTTTGCTGAAAGCCACTGCATTCAATAGGTCGACTAATGGGACAGTTTATAATGTCCCGCGTTAGATTGACTTAAAGGCTCTAGAGTTGCTGAATAACTGTCACATTATATTATACGAGTGCTACTCCTGTTTCTAATTTGCTACAGGTAAATGCAGTAAAACTACTTATTTACGGACATAAGTAATAAGCACACAAAACATACATGGAGTATAAATTATTCTTTTGATATATTTGTAGCGATCTTTTTATGTCCGGCTTATACAATAAATATATCAGACCGCTGCATGCGGTTGGCGACGCGGTCTCTATCGCGCTTTCATTTGCTATCGCCTATCAGGTAACAGTAGAACAAACTGCTACACTGACATTTTCAGGCTACATACAACTTTTGTTGTATGCACTATCTGCCTGGTATACGTGCTCTCTTCTGCTAGGAACTTTCAAAATTTATCGTGCAGTGTCTATAAATAGACTCCTGCTGAATGCTCTACAGGTTATATTGCTGTATATACTTCTGTTTCAGACCATCATACAATTATTTGACCTCCAGGGCTTAACTCGCCAGTTTCTATTCATGCACTATGGTTTTTTGGCTTGCTTTGTAGCCTTCTACCGTTTTGTAGTACTTATCCTGCTGCGGCATTTTCGAAGAAAAGGCTATAACAAACGGTTTGTAGTGATTGTGGGGATGGGAGAAGCCGGCAAAGAGCTTCGTCGCTTTTTTGAGGTTCATCCGGAGTATGGCTACCATTTTATGGGTTTCTTTGATGACAAGGCCGTAGGTGAGCCGGACGTGCTCGGCTCAATAGCTGATATTGCGGGTTATCTGGAGGAAAATCATATCGACGAGATTTACTGCTCCCCTTTTGAGCTTCCTCGTAATCAGATCATCCGATTAATGAACGATGCCGACGACCGCCTTATCCGTATGAAGTTTTTGCCAGAGCCGGGCAGCTTCCATCATACCCGCATGAAGCTGGACTTTCATGACATGCTTCCTGTGCTGGTGTTCCGTTCCATCCCACTTGATGATACGTTCAATAAGGTGATTAAGCGTGCCTTTGATATCCTGTTCTCCTCTATTGTGATCATTTTGGTGCTTTCCTGGCTGATCCCTCTACTGGCTTTGCTCATAAAGCTTGACTCCAGGGGGCCTGTCTTTTTTGGTCAGGAGCGTTCCGGTATTAATTATAAAACATTTCGTTGCTGGAAGCTTCGGTCTATGTACATAAACAATGAAGCGCACTCGTTGCTGGCCCGACGTGGCGACTCGCGTATCACGCGCGTCGGTGCTTTTTTGCGCAAAACCAGTCTGGACGAGTTACCGCAGTTCTTTAATGTATTCATGGGGCAAATGTCTATCGTGGGGCCTCGCCCGCACATGCTCAAGGTGAACGAGGAATATGCCATGGTAGCGGAGAAGTACATGGTGCGCCATTTCATCAAACCAGGTATAACGGGCTTGTCGCAGGTACGCGGTTATCGTGGTGACACTAGTTCAAACTACCAAATACGCGGCCGCGTGAAGCTCGACATCTTTTACCTCGAGAACTGGTCTTTCTTCCTGGATCTAAAAATCGTCTTCTATACTGTGTATAATATGGTGCGCGGGGAAGACAACGCATTTTAAAAATCAGTCCGTGCATTTGCTCCTGTTTTAGTAACTTCGCCTTCAAAGTTGAAAACATGAGCAAGGAAAAACCTTCTATACCTAAAGGAACCCGCGACTTTGGCCCCGCCGTGGTGGTCAAGCGCAACTATATATTTGGCGTCATCAAGCGCACTTTCGAGAAATTCGGCTACCTGCCGCTTGAGACTCCCGCCATGGAGCAGCTCTCTGTGCTCACAGGCAAATACGGCGACGAGGGAGACCAACTGATCTTCAAAATACTGAACTCCGGCGATTTCCTAGCCAAGGCAACTGCCGCTGACATAGAGCAGGGCTCTAAGCACATCACCCGCAAGATTTCTGAGAAGGCACTCCGTTATGACCTGACAGTGCCTTTCGCCCGCTTTGTGGTGATGAACCGCAACGAGATCAGCTTCCCTTTCAAGCGCTACCAGATTCAGCCGGTTTGGCGCGCCGACCGTCCGCAACGTGGTCGCTACCGCGAATTTTACCAGTGCGATGCCGACGTGGTGGGTACCAATTCCCTGCTGTGCGAGGCGGAGATCGTGCAGATGATAGACGAAGTGTTGGGCAGCCTAGGTATGACAGATTTCACGATCAAGATCAACCACCGGGGAATACTGGCAGGTATAGCTGAGGCCATTGGTGAAAAAGGCCGTGAGGGCGACATTTGCGTGGCTATCGATAAGCTCGACAAGATCGGGGCAGAAGGTGTTCGCAAAGAGCTGCTGGAACGAAGTATAGCCGAGGGCGCTGTGAACAAGTTGGAGCCGCTTTATGATCTGAAAGGATCGAACAAAGAGATACTAGACCAATTGCAAACCCTGCTTGGCAACACTGAAGAAGGACAGCGCGGACTGAAAGACCTACTAGAGGTATGGGAGTACCTGGAGAATCTGGGCAGTGACGCCCTTACAACTCAGAACCCATCTGGTCAGCCGCGCCTGCAGTTGGACGTTACTTTGGCACGAGGCCTCTCCTACTATACCGGTTGCATCTTTGAGGTAAAGGTGAATAACGCCAACATGGGCAGCATCAGCGGCGGTGGTCGTTATGATAACCTGACAGGCATGTTCGGTATGCCGGGCGTATCGGGTGTGGGTTTCTCCTTTGGCGTGGACCGCATCTACGACGTGCTGGAGGAACTGCAGTTGTTCCCGGCCAGCAGCGAGGTTGGCACCAAAGTGCTGATTGTGCAATTCGATAAAGAATCGGAGCGATACGCCCTGCCTCTGCTGCAGAAACTGCGCAACGCAGGTATAGCCTCTGAGTTATACCCGGAAACTGCCAAGCTGAAGAAGCAGATGAGCTATGCGGATCAGAAAAACATCCCCTTTGTGCTGTTGGTAGGCTCCGAAGAAATGGCATCCGGCAAACTGAAGCTCCGCGACATGCAGACCGGTGAACAGGACGAGCTTTACATCGACGACATCATCGCCCAGCTGAAATCTGAAGCAAACTAAACAATAACATGAGCGACATTCACCATATCTCCAGTCAGCACCTGAGCCTGGAGCGAATCGAGGAAATCATCAACCGCAGGTATAGCCTGGCCCTGTCACAGGAGGCGGAGGAGCGCATTTTGCACTGCTACAACTATCTGCACCTCAAGATCGCGAGCACAGACAAGAGCATCTACGGCATTAATACAGGTTTTGGATCACTTTACAAAAAGCAGATCTCGCACGATAACCTCGAACAGCTGCAGCGCAATCTGGTGATGTCGCATGCCTGCGGGATGGGCGACGAAGTGCCGGCAGAGGTGGTGAAACTGATGCTCCTGCTCAAAATACAGTCGCTGGCCTATGGTAACAGTGGCGTGCAGCTCCAGACGGTGAAGCGCCTGATCGATTTTTATAACCGTGACATTTACCCGATCGTGTACCAGCAGGGTTCGCTTGGAGCGAGTGGCGACCTGGCTCCACTGGCGCACCTTTGCCTGCCGCTGATCGGCTTGGGAGAGGTATATTATCAGGGTTACCGACTGGAGAGCCGCCATGTGCTGGAGATGTTTAGCTGGGAGCCTGTCGCTTTGCAGGCCAAAGAGGGCCTCGCTTTGTTGAACGGCACCCAGTTCATGAGTGCCTATGGAGTGCATTGTCTTCTGCAGGGTCGCCGTTTGTCACGCACGGCCGATGTGGTGGGCGCCTTGTCGCTGGACGCTTTTGATGGGCGCATTGAGCCGTTTAACCACCTGATCCACCAGGCGCGTCCGCACCTGGGGCAACTGGAGACGGCCGCCACGTTCCGCCACCTGCTGCAGGGTAGCGAACTGATCAGCCAGTTTAAGCAACACGTGCAGGACCCCTACTCTTTCCGCTGCATTCCGCAGGTACATGGCGCTTCCAAAGACGCCATCAGCTATGCTGAAGGAGTGATTCTGACCGAAATCAATTCCGTGACCGACAACCCGAACATTTTTCCGGACGAGGACGAGATCATTTCAGGCGGTAATTTCCACGGGCAGCCGTTGGCGCTGGCGCTGGATTTTATGGCAATAGCTTTAGCGGAGTTGGGCAGCATTTCCGAACGCCGTACCTACCAACTTATTTCCGGCAGCCGCGGTTTGCCAGACTTTCTGGTGGCAGAACCTGGCCTGAACTCCGGCTTTATGATCACGCAGTATACCGCCGCATCTATTGTGAGCCAGACAAAACAGCTTTGCACCCCGGCTTCCATCGACACCATCCCATCGTCTAACGGACAGGAAGACCACGTGAGCATGGGCTCCAATGCGGCTACGAAGCTGTATAAGGTGGTGCAAAATGTAGAGCGCGTGCTGGCCATTGAACTGATGAACGCTGCGCAGGCAATGGAATTTAGACGTCCGCTACGTACCGCCCCTCAGTTGGAACAACTAGTGGCCGATTTCCGGGAGCAGATTCCGTTCGTGAGTACCGACCGCGTGATGCATCCGGACATGGAACGCAGCGTGGCTTTTCTCAAAGCGTGTCAGTTGCCAACCGTACTAGCTTAGACGGCACTTTAGATTTCCGGAAATCCGCAGCAGGACAGAAAGCCGTTGCGGATTTCTCTTTTATACCTCTTTGAAAGTCCCCACCAGAATGGAGCGAATCTGATAACGTTAAGGAATGATGTAGCTTTTCACTCAAGAAGAAAATATAGGTATAGCGACAGAGAGAAAACTGACCGCAATTGATGATAAGGTTTAGAACCTAATCTTTCTATACCTGCAATCCGCTAGAATTAAGAGCAAGATATAGTAACAACCATTTATGAATAGGTACTTTAATTCAGAATTTGATTTATCAAAAGCATTCGCCGGAGGCATTATAACATGATCAAGAAAATTGAATTCGTATTGAACGTCATCCATTACTGTTGGTACAAAGCTGATTATAAACGTCACCTACTGATTAATAAAGTCAATCCATTTAATCTACTAGGAAAAATACCTGCGGTAGAAAGAAAGTTTGAAGCACAGGGAACAAGCCACAAGAAAGTAGTGGATGGCCTGTGGAGCGATAAAAGGTTTGGGTTTAGTATTCAGAATTCAGGGGTCGGACTGACTGTAATCATGCTTCTGATAATATGGGCAGTTTTTTTAATGCTTAATAGTCTCCTCACAAACCCAATCAGTTTTTCCTGGCGGCCGTTTGTGATTTGTATGGCATTGGCTTATATGATCTGCCATTTGACAGTTTTTAAAAAGGATAAATATCTGGCTTATTTCAAACAGTTTGAAAAATGGTCAAGCCAACAGAAACGGAAGTATGCATTGCTTTCTTTCATCTTCCTCATTGGAGGAGTAGCCTTGTTTGTTTACAGTTTTAGATTTTTACCCTAGTATTATCAAATTCGATGGTTGAACTCGTAACAGTGTATTGATACGAATCAAGTAACGTACACCGCATCAATACCAGGTTAATGACCGGCATAATCAAAGTCTCCAGTTCAAATACCACACTCCCAAATAAAGCACCCCATAAAATCAGCTAAATCACTGCGCTCATATACCTGAAATTCAGGTATAAGCTTTTCTCCTATTCCTCGTATCGCTATATTCGTAGCACACCTATACCTAACGCTTGAGACTGCTGCTGTTTATATCGCTTTTGTTGGCTGCTATACCTGTTTGGGGACAGGATGGCTGCTTCCGGGCAATCCAGAATGGCGTAGAAGTGAAAGTGATCTGCGTCGGTATACCTGTTTTTTTTGAGGACTGCAACTCCGGCCAAAATGTACAATTTACAACATTCTATGATCCGGGTCCTGAAGCATTTGACCCTCAAAATTACATTGAGAGTGAATTGGTTAGTCGTGGAACTGATGGTCGCTTCCAGTATACCTATACGACACCAGGAAAGTACATTATTACCCAAATTATTAATCGAAGCCCCACGACCATAGAACCTCAGGAATTTGAAGTTGTAGCCACCCCTACTCCGAAGTTCTCCGTACAGGCCTGCGCCGATCGCTCCGTGCAGCTTACCATTGAAGATATCGGGTATGATGCCTACGACATCGATTACGGCGACAACAGCGTGGTGAATGGCGTGGCTGCCGGCAAACAGGCGCGCTATACCTACCAGAGCACGGCTTCTTCCTATACCATTCGTGTGCTGGGGAAATATATGGGAAGCTCCTGCGAGAGAAGTAGTTCGAACACACTTACACTCCTGCCTACTCCTCCCACACCAGTCATCGGGCAGCTGGAAGTTCTGCGGGAGGCGGCAGATGGTGAAATTCTGTTTACGTTCGAAAACCTGCAGCCAGGATACCGCTATGTGCTGGAACGACGCGCAACAGCAAACGGCAATTTCGAAGCCATCCACACAACCTCACCCCTCACTCAAACCAGTTTGGCTGACTTCAGAATCGGCAACGTAGATACCCGGCAACCCATACAGTTCCGGATCCGCCCTGCTGATAATTGTGGTAATCGATTGCCGATATTTTCAGCACCTGTCAGCAGCCTCGTATTGGGTGTGCAGGCAGGCAATGAACTGGCAAACCTCAGTTGGTCAAATATAGCAGGAGCTGTGCAGGGGTACCAGGTATACCGCGACGGCAATCAGACTGCGGAGTTGAACAGCAGCACGACCACCTACACTGACCCTAACCTGAGCTGCGGACAAAACTACTGTTATCAGGTGAATAGTATTTCGAATAACGGACTGAGCCGCTCGATCTCTGCTTCCCGCTGTCTGCAGGCCACTTCCACTGCCACCCCACCTGTCGGCTACCTCTACAGCACTTATGACGAGAACAACCAGATACAACTCACCCTGACCATTCTGGACGGCCAGACAGCCCAACAGGTTCGCTACCAGCGCAGCATTGACGGGGTGCCATTTACTGATCTTGCCACCAGCGAGCAAACGGTATTTACGGACCAATTGCAGCCTTTGAGTCCGGTGTGTTACCGCGCCGGCTATTCCAATCCCTGTGAACGCAGCTCGACTCTCAGCAACACCACCTGCCCCGTATACCTGATCGCACTTCCCCAGGAAAACTCCCCGAACATTACGTTGGGCTGGACGGGCTACGTGGGTTTTCCGGATGGGGTTGGCGTCTATACCCTGGAGCTGTTGGACGCCGACAACCGCGTTGTCAGCAGTATACCTGTTACAGGCAACACCTACCTGGAGCGCAGCCCAAGCGATGAACTGCAGGAACTGCGATACCGCATCCGGGTAACTTCCGGCAATGGCAGTGCCAACTCTTACTCCAATACCGTAATCATCCGGCAGCCCGTGCAGGTGCATATTCCCAATGCCTTCACCCCCAACGGCGACGGCCTGAACGATGTATTCGAAGTGAAAGGCCGCTTTATTAAATCCTTCAGCATCAAGGTATACAGCCACATGGGGCAGGTTGTATTTACTTCCGATGACCGCGACACCAGCTGGGATGGTACCTACCAGGGCAAACCGCAGCCTGCCGGGGCTTATGCTTACGAAGTAAATGTTGTAAGTAACTCAGGGGAGCCAAAGCAGCGCATTGGCACTGTTACATTGCTCCGCTAAACTGTAATCAGTATATGACCAGAAGAGAAATCATCGAAAACTACATCAGTGCCTACAACCGCTTTGATGTGCAGGGCATGCTGCTATACCTGCACGAGGAGGTGGCGTTCAGAAACATTTCCAATGGCGAAGTCAACCTCTCGCTGCAAGGTATAGGGGCCTTTCGGGAACAGGCCGAGCGAGCTGCAAAGCTGTTCAAGGAGCGCGAGCAAGTGGTGCTTCATTATCAGGAGCAGGAAAACACGGCAGAAGTCACGATCGCTTACAGGGCCGTACTGGCAACGGACTTTTCCGAAAACTTGAAAGCAGGCGATACTTTAGAACTGAAGGGGAAGACGATCTTCGGCTTTCTGCAGGACAGGATCATTTCCATTGAGGACTACAGCTGATGGGTGAAACAAAGCGCCGTACCGACATCATTACAATGATGCGTTAAGCAAACAGGCCTCTAGAGTGCTTTCAATTACCTTTTCACCATTAAAAGCTGGACCTTTCTTCTATCAGAACCTCTATACCTTAAACGCTGGCCCTGCCTCAGCTAATCTACCAGCTTTGAGTAGAATATTTGCCATACCTGGCAGGTATAGCTTCAGCCTGATTCTCCACAGGTACTAGACTATCGGCAGGACCTTCTCTTCCCTTTATTTCCCGATTAAAAGATATGCTTGTATATTTGTATACCCCCGGCGGCCGGGGGACGTTTATACCTGAACAGTACACCAAAAAGAAGATAGACTATGTTTGATATGATGGGCATGATGGGCAAGATGAAAGAAGTCCAGGCCAAGATGAAAGAAGCGCAGGACAACCTGCAGCACATTACCGTTACTGCCGAGTCGGGCGCAGGCCTTGTGAAGGCGACCGTAAACGGGCAGCGCAAGCTCCTCAAAATTGAGATCGACGACTCCATTCTGAACACGAACGACCGCGACATGGTGAACGACCTGGTGGTAGCCGCCGTGAACAATGCCATGCTGACAGCGGGTGAGCGTGCGCAGGAAGAAATGAAGAAGAGCACCGAAGGCCTTTTACCTAACATCCCCGGTTTAGATTTAGGAAACTTTGGCCTCTAATCCCAGCCTCACGGCTATTGTCATACTTAACTGGAACGGACTCCGTTATTTGCAGGAGTTTCTGCCATCGGTAGTGGAAAACAGTTCTGGCTGCGAAGTCATCGTGGCCGACAATGCTTCTACCGATGGCTCCATCCCTTTTTTACAGGAGCACTTTCCGCAGGTGCGCATTATTCAAAACGACGACAACTACGGTTTCTGCGAAGGGTATAACATCGCCCTGCGTCAGGTGGATGCCAAGTACTACGTGCTGCTCAACTCGGACGTGGGCGTGCCACCTGGCTGGACGGAGCCGATCATCCAGTTAATGGAATCCGACGAGAACATTGCCGTTTGCCAACCCAAGATCGTGTCGCAGCAGCACCCCGACTTTTTTGAGTATGCAGGTGCAGGCGGCGGTATGCTGGATGCGCTCGGGTATCCTTTTTGTCGTGGACGCCTGTTTGAGACATTGGAAGAAGACAAAGGGCAGTATAACGATATAGTCGAGGTGTTCTGGGCAACGGGCGCTTGCATGTTTGTGCGGGCCAACTTGTTTCACGGACTGGGTGGATTGGAGCCTGCTTTTTTTGCGCACATGGAGGAAATCGACTTTTGCTGGCGCGCCAAGAACGTGGGCTATAAGGTGATGTACAACGGGCACAGCCAGGTATACCATGTGGGAGGCGGCACATTGCACAAGTCAAATCCGCGCAAAACCTACCTGAACTTCCGAAATGGTATGGCGCTGCTGTATAAAAACCTACCAGCCGGTGAGCTGTTTTCAACTGTTGTTATACGCATCCTGCTGGACTGGCTAGCCGCCCTGCGTATGCTGGTAGCCGGCCAGGCATCTGACGCCAAGGCGGTGCTCAATGCGCACACCGATCTGCTGCGTAACAGCAAGTATTGGCGCAAGCGCAGAAAAGAACAGCAGCTGAAAGGTACTTTTCCGGCTATGTCAGGCGTTTACAGGGGAAGTATTGTGTGGCAGTACTTTGTGCGCCAGCGGCGCACGGTGCGGGAGCTATAGGTCCCAGACAGTGCTGCGTTCGCGGCGCAGGTGCTTGCTTACGTTCATCCAAAAGGCCATTATGAAATACAGGATAACAGGCGAGCCCAGTGTGAAAAACGAAATGTAGATGAAGGACAGGCGAATGCTGCTAGAGGCTATTCCAAGCTTCTCTCCCAACATGGCGCAGACACCAAAAGCCTGAGATTCGATAAAGTATTGTAGCCTTTTCACTTTCGTTTGATTTAAATTTAAAAGTAGGAAATTAATAGATTTTCGTCAAAAAATATCGACGAAAATTATGGTACAGCTGCTAAACAACGCCTGTACCAGCTATATCTTACGTTGGTTACCCAAATCTGATATGAAACACAACAAAAAAAAAGTTGCTTTGTTCCTGCCACTGGCTGTGGCGATGCTATCAGCCAACACAGGCTGCACCCTGCAGCGCATGGTAAAACAAGCCGAAAAACAGGAAATTGAAGTGACGCCCAATCCCCTTGTAGCCAATGGCGAAGCGGTGGTATTTGAGCTGAAGGCCACCCTTCCGGAGAAGATGCTCAAAAAGAATGAGGACTACCGTTACAAGATCGATGTGGTATACGAAGCTGCCGGTCAGCAGCGCGAACACTTGGGCGCACTCAACTTCGATGTAGGCAACTACCTCTATGAAAACCGCCGCCCAACCATCACACAGGAGTTCGCTTTCCCCTATGCGCCGCATAAAAACAAGGGTAAACTGCTGGTACAGGGCACCGCCATCAACAAGCGCAAACGCGACCGGGTAGCCTATACCCCGGAAGAACAGGTGGCAACCGGACTGAACACCACAGCCCTTCTGATGGTGCGCAGCAACGACTATACCTATGTGCCCGACAACTACAAAACCGTTGCTGATGGTCCGGCCACTATCCTGTTTTACTTCGACGAGAACCAGTTCACCACCAAAAGCTACCTGGGGGAGAACCTGCCGGTGCTGGACCAGTACGCCATGGACACGGTCAAGCGGCAGACCATCAAAGTGATCGGCAGCCAGGCGCCAAACGAGAAAGGCACTGAACTGGCCCGGAAACGCGCAAAGGCCCTGGCCGACTACTACCGCAGCAAGGCAAGTCTGCTCGACTACTCCGGCAAAAAAATTGAGATCAGTTCGGAGACAGAACCGACTAACTGGGAAACCCTGCTGGAGCGCGTAAACAAATCGGCTCTGCCGAAGGCACAGAAGCAGGAAGTCTCCACGATCTTACAGGGCACGGGGACTGATAAGCAGAAAGCTGACGCCCTGCAGCAGAGCGCGGCCTTTGACTACATACGCAAATACATCTATCCAACGATGCGTTTTGCCCGCGTGGAGGTGGACTACAACCGCACCCGCAAACCCGACTACGAGCTATACCTGTTGGCCCGCCGCATTGCCGACGACAGCATCAGTGCGCAAGTGCTCACGGCCGAGGAACTGCAATATGCCGCTACCTTGACCCCCCTGCTTGCCGAGCGCCGCAAGCTGTACGAAGCTGCCGTAAAGACCACCGACAAATGGCCCGCTTACTACAACCTGGGCGTGGTATATACCGAGATGGCCCGCAAGGAATATCGCGCCAAGGCGAAAGAAGCACTTCTCGACAAAGCCATTCACAACCTGAACTTTGCCGGCTTCCGCAACCCTACTGCCGAGGTAAACTATGCATTGGCGAGTGCGTACCACCTCCGTGGTGAGCGTGAGAAAGCGCTTCAGATCTATGACTACGCCATCAAAATGGGGGGAGAGCAGGAGCTCCTGCACCGCATTTTTACGGACAAAGCCGCTTTGGAAATGGAAATGGGTCTGTACGACGAAGCCATTCACAGCCTGACCTACTCCGGAGACGATTACCAGACGAACATGAATCTGGGCCTGAGCTACCTGCTGAAGGAAAACTACGAAGGGGCCCGCCAGTATTATGAAAAGGCCCTGGAATTGAAGGAGGAAGATCCGCTGGCGCATTACTCACTGGCCGTGTTGGGTGCCCGCATGCAAAACGAGGGCATGGTGCGCATTCACCTGCGCCGGGCCATACAGCGCGACCGCAGCTACATGGAGCGCGCCTTCGACGACCCGGAATTTGCCGCTTACCACGGGAAACAGGCCTTCCGGGAAGCGATGATACGATAAGTTGACGCTTATACATTGCAAATTGAAAGAGTTATCTTAATTTTACCAGCTGAACAGAGATTTTAACATTACTATGCGAAGTATACAGTTTAGAGAAGCCCTTCGTGAAGCCATGTCTGAGGAGATGCGCCGCGACAAGAGCGTTTTCCTGATGGGTGAAGAAGTAGCCGAATACAATGGCGCCTACAAAGTGAGCCAGGGCATGCTGGACGAATTTGGTCCGGAGCGTGTAATTGACACTCCTATTGCCGAGCTTGGCTTTGCCGGTATTGGCGTAGGTGCCTCCATGAATGGCCTACGCCCGATCATTGAGTTCATGACCTTCAACTTCTCGTTGGTGGCCATTGACCAGGTGATTAACTCTGCCGCCAAAATGATGTCCATGTCAGGTGGTCAGTACTCCTGCCCTATCGTGTTCCGCGGACCAACTGGCAGCGCCGGTATGCTGTCTTCGCAACACTCCCAGAACTTCGAAAATTGGTATGCCAACACACCTGGTCTTAAAGTAGTGGTTCCATCAAACCCATACGATGCCAAAGGTCTGATGAAGTCGGCTATCCGCGACAACGACCCGGTTATTTTCATGGAATCGGAGCAGATGTACGGCGACAAAGGCGAGGTGCCTGAAGAAGAATACCTGATTCCAATCGGTGTGGCTGACATCAAGCGCGAAGGTACGGACGTGACCATCGTGTCGTTTGGCAAGATGATGAAAGTGGCCCTGGCTGCCGCTGAAGAACTGGCCAAAGACGGCATCAATGCGGAAGTGATCGACCTCCGTACCGTGCGTCCGATTGATTACAAAACGCTGATTGATTCTGTTAAGAAAACCAACCGCATGGTGGTGGTAGAAGAAGCATGGCCACTGGCCTCTATTTCTGCTGAGTTGGCTTACCACATCCAGAGCAACGCGTTTGACTATATGGATGCTCCAGTGAAACGTGTAACCTGCCGTGATGTGCCGCTTCCATATGCTCCTACTTTGATCGAGGCATCGTTGCCAAACGTAGCGCGTACGATCGAAGCTGTAAAGCAAGTAACGTATCAGAAAGCGTAAGCTAAACTGAAATTCATAAAAAAACGGCCCCTGGTTCTTGGAACCAGGGGCCGTTTTGATTTAAAATCCGGCACAGTCGGATGGTGGCACCTGCACGCCTCCGGCCTGCTCATACACCAGCTTTGCACCGAGGTGGCCGGTATACGCCAGAAATCCGCTTCCTGCCAGCATGAGCAGTACCACTACTGCCGACAGCAGCCTGCTATACCGCTTCACCCAATCCGACATACTACTCAGATTGAGCACCGCGGCTCCTGTAAACAGGTAGGCCAGGTTGTAACTAGCCAGCTCGTGGCTCTTCAGCACGGTAGGGTCGCACAGTTTCCGGGACACAATACCATCGGCCAGGTCGCCGGTGTAGATGCTGAACCAGGCGCCTACTGTACCCGCATAGAGCAGGTAAGCGCCCATGCGATGCCAAAAGGCAGCTGGCTGCGGCTTCAGAAACACGGCAAGCAGCTTCGCCAGGGTAGCGAAGAGCAACAGCGCCACCGGGAAATGCACCGTAAGTGGATGCCAGGCCTCAGTACGCCAGCTCAGCAGCTCCTCCATAGGTCTAGTCCAAAATGCGCACGGCCACGGGGTCCAAGCGCTTGCCCACTTTCTCTACCTGCACTTCTACCCTGCTGCCTTCCTTCAGTTGGTCAAAAGCCACGGTTTCACCATTTCGGGTGAGCGTAGTAGCATCAGTGAAGTAGAGTTCCAGGGTCCTGTTGTCATCGGTCTGCACATAGATCTCTGTTTTGTCAGGCACCGCTTTCTTTACACTGCCCTGGTATGTGCCCGACTCCACCACATCGGTGCCGCCGCTATCGCAGCTATACATAAACAGGGATAGGATGGCAAACAAAGCCAGCCAGGATTTCAGGTTTTTCATAAGGTATAGGATTAAGGTTAATAATCATGGTTTCTGTTCACACATAGCATAGACTATGTCTGCAGGCAATGCAACACATTTTATACGCTACATATTTTATTTGTATACCTCCTCCTAAGAATTCGGCTGTTCAACAAGTAAAACAAGATGTATGTTGCCGGATTATACCTTGCCTTTGGTTGGCGTGATGCTGACATTTGACAAAAGACTTTCTTGATTGGATTAATATCCAGCAGGGTCTATTGTCGCAGGTATTAGAACAAGGTATGGCTCCTCAGTTCAGACCCGAATCACGCTTCACTTCCACTTTGCCTGTATCCTGGTCCTGCTCTATTTCCTGCTTCTCTACCTTTACAGCTGTGTCAGAGGCCCTGACGCCGCGGTCGTGTGCTTCGGAGTATACCTGTGTGAACTCGGCGCCCAGCAGAAAGATGATAGAGGTATAGTACACCCATACCAGTATGAGCACCAGCGAACCGGCAGCCCCGTAGGTATCGGCGAGCGGGTCGTGCTGGAAATAGATATTAAGTACGAATTTACCCAGGGTGAACAGAATGGCCGTGACAACGGCCCCCACCCATACGTTAGCCCAGCGGATACGGGCATCGGGCAGCACTTTGAAGATGGCGGCGAAAATAACCGAAGCGATGGCGATAGATACCAGCATGTTGCCAATGGTTACCAGGTATACGGCTATACCTGAGAGCTCCTGCCGCAGGTAATCGTACACAAGTCCGAGCACTACGTCTATTGACAGCGAAACCAGCAGTAGAAAGCCAAAACTTACCACCAGGGCCAGAGAAAGCAGACGCCCGATCACAAGTTTCATGAAGCCTTTCTCTACTTTGGCCTTTACTTTCCAGATGGCGTTGAGCGAATCCTGCAGTGCCACAAACACCGTCGTGGCGCTAAAGGCCATCACGAGCACCCCAATCACTGTACCGATCGTACTGGCCTCCGATTGGCTGGCATTTTCGATGATACTTTGCACCTGGGCAGCACTGTTGCGCCCCACAATACCACCCACCTGCTTCACCACCTCGCCCCGCACGGCCTCCTGCCCGAAAGCAGCGCCTGCGATGCGAATGGTAATGATAAGCACGGCCGGCAAGGAGAAAATGGTGTAGAACCCGATGATGGCCGCATAGTCGAGCGGGTTGTCATCGATAAACTTTTTGAAGGTCTGTTTGGTGAGTTCCCAGGTTGTCGTAAGCCTTTTTCGCATGAGGTTTACCTTTTTGCTATACCTTACACGCATACGGTTAAGTGGCTGTTAAAGGTATAGCCTCCTGCACAAATCGGCTTAGGATTTTAGCAGCGACAGCCGGGCCAGGTAGTTGCCGTATTCTCCTTCATACAGCTGCTCGCAGGTATAGCCATGCTCAGTTGCATAGTCTTCCAGTATAGCCGGATCGATGAAGAGCCATTTGAATTCGCCTGTCTGGTGTGTTTTGTAGCGCATATTATAGATGACCTCTCCATAGTAGCCTGCATTCAGGTCAAGAAGAAAAGAGCCATCTTCTTCTTCGAACATGTACAGAATATCCGAGGACTCGAGTAGGATCTGCCCTCCAGGGTTAAGAAGCGTTTTGGCATGCTCCAGAAAGCGCTCCAGCCCTTCCAGGTCACCGGCTATACCTATGCCGTTCATGAGCAGCAGCAGTGTGTCGAAGCGCTGACCACTCAGTTTAAAGATATCCACTTGTAGCACCTGCTTAATCCCTTGTTCCCGCATGGCCTGCACTGCACCAGCCGAAAGATCGAGGGCCGTTACATCCACCCTACGCTGCTGCAGAGCAAGGCTATGACAGCCGGCGCCGGCGCCTACATCCAGCACACGTCCCCGGCACTGCTCCAGCGCCAGCAGTTCAAGCTCCGGCATTTCTTCCGGTGTCCGGAACAGGTAAGCCACTTCTATCTCATCATCCTCTGTCAGGTTGCTCTCCACCACAATTTTTGCCTTTCGGTCACCTGCCATAAATTCCTGTATAGCAGCCCCTACCGGGTCATTAGTCATCTCCATGCTGTTTGTATATTTTCTGCAAAGAAAAGAATTATCCTCCTTTGTTGCACTAAAGTTGAACTTATCCAATTATATATTTTACTCCATATTAAATCACCGACCTTATAATCAACCATTTAGGTATAAAAAAACAGCACCACCCGTTGCACTAATCAGAAATTTATGTAGATTGGCAATCAATAATCGACCTAAACCTACGTTTACCTATGAGCACAACCACCTATAGCCACCTTCAATTGATGAATCCATTGCTTGAAAGCCGATACCTGAAACTGGAAGAGTCGCGTAACCAGCTGATCGGGGAGTTGGAGGGGTTAGATGAAGATCTTCTTAACCGGCCCGCCTATGCTGGCAAGTGGTCTATCAACCAAACGGTGGCTCACCTGATTCAGGTGGAGCAACTGACCAACAGCTACATACAACGCAAAGTGCAGGAGGAACAACTGGAGTCTGCCTCGCTGGCGCACAGCCTTAGGTCGCTGTTGCTTCGTGTTGCGCTGCATTCGGGCATGAAGTTTAAAGCACCTGCCGCAGTCGCGAAAGTACCCGCCTACGCCAGCTTAAACTCGTTGCGCATACAGTGGGACGCGGCCCGTTACCAACTGGAGGATACGCTGACCGAACTACCCCAGCAACAGTTGGATAAGTGTGTTTTCAGGCACCCATACGCAGGTATGCTCAACATCTGCCAAACACTTGATTTCCTGCAGGATCACTTCAGCCACCACGCACGGCAGATCACCCGCCTGCGTCGGCAGTGGCTCCAGTAGCCGGCCCTAAAAGTCTCCTAACTCCATTTTCCTGATCACCAATCCGCTTCCCCCGGCGCGCAAACCCATGATGTGACCTTCTCCGTCCAATTGCAGCATCACCTCGATCTGGCTTGGGGACGGATGGCGCATCAGGTAACCCTGGTGTATCAGAAAATTTGCTTTGCTTTGCTGAAGATGATCGTGCAGGTAGCAGGCAAGCGGACCCGCAGCCATGCCGGTGGCTGACTCTTCGGGTATACCGTAACTCGGGGCAAACATACGGGCGCTTGCATCGGCCAAAGCGGCAGTTGTTGTAAAGGCGTAGAAGCCCACCAGACCCGCTTTGTCTGATACAGCGCGAATAAGTTCCTGGTCAGGTTGCAGATTGTGAAGGGTGCGCTCGTCAGTCACAGGCACCAATAAAAATGGAACACCCGTGCTGGCAATGACAGGTACTGAAGGAAAGCTGAAACCTTCCGGAAGCCCAAGCGCCTCAGCGATCAGGTGCAGATTAATACCAGCCGCTTCGATTGGAGTGTACTGCGGTGGCAATTGCGCCTGGTATACCTTACCCGCTTCGAAGCTGATCTGGCGGGTGCCTTCTATGGATTCTTTCACGGCGCTTCCGTTTAGCAGCAGTCCCTTTTGCCACAGAAGGCTAAAGGCGGCTACCGTTGCATGCCCGCAGTGCGGAATCTGCTTGAGAGGTGTGTAAAACTCCACTTTCACATCCCCTACTTCTGAGGCTGATACAAAAGCTGTTTCGGAAAGCCCCAGCATGGCGGCTATTTTCTGGCGCCTTTCACGTGGAAGCCTGTCTGCAAAAAGCACCACGCCGGCCGTGTTGCCTCCGTTTGGTTGCTCTGTAAAGGCTTTGACAAGGTATAGCTCGGGTGTTAAGGTCTGCGTATCGGACATAGGGTGTGTGCGGTTAAAAAAGTATTTTACTACTTAGCCGTTTCGCTTTCTTTCAGCGCGGCAAACTCTATCTAGATGGTTTTAATGCGGACTTCGGTCTCGTCGGGCAGTTCGTCGAAGGCCTCTTTGCGCTGGTTCAACTCTTCAAGCACGGCAGCTGCCATCTCCCAGTCCTGTTGTTCCCAGTTTTTGTTTCTTGCCCGCACATTGCTCATAAAGTTCTGATAGGCCTGCTCAATATTAGCTGCGGTTAATGCTGTGCCGTTAGCGTACTGCCCCAGTAGATCGCGTTCCCATTTCGTTATCTCAGCCTCACGGTTTGCCAGGCTGTCCCGCTCTTTTTCGCGGGCCTTGAAATCTGCTTTGATCTGCTCATAGTCAGTTCGCAGCTTTTCTGAAAAGCCCTCCTGCTTACGATCCAGCTCCTCGGTCCGCTGCTTGAAGTCTTCTTTCGTTCTTTTCCAGTCCTCTTCCGTCCGTTCTTCCAGTTTGCTGGTCTGGGCGTTTACCCAGGACCGGAATTCGTTTACGTCCCCCTCTATCTCGTGCTCGCGCGTGGCCGTGCACCCGCTCACAAACAGGAGAAAAAAGAGTACTAGAGCGCCACCCCTGAAGCACGGCATTGCCAGTTTAAAAAATCGTGACACGCGCAATCGAAAATCTGAAGCCATACAACTATTAATCATTTGTTATCGAGTATTTCCGTTTCCCGACGTTTGAACAAGAAAATATACCTACGTATTTACTGTATTCAAAACTAATACTATAATTGGTTCGTAATTAATTCTGAAAGGTTGTAAGAATCCAATTATAAACTATCTAATCACATAACCGGATAGTACATAAAAGTAAATTATCGGCTGCTCTCCTGTCAGGGTGCAGCAACAGCTAGAATAGCTTGCACTACGAGTATGCGTTAAAAGGCACAAGTGTAGTGTAAGCTATTGCTATTATATATACTTACCTGTACAGGATTTGGATAGGGTTCCGGCTAAGATTTCCTGCATTTTCCCACTCACAAATTGCCCCTTCCTAAACCGTTCACTTCCGGTATAACGTATGGTGCAATGTGAAGCGTATCCTTATGACAGAACAACAAAAAGACTTTATGCTGGAAGCCATCAGGCTATCCGTTGAGAAAATGGAAGCTGGTTTCGGCGGGCCTTTCGGTGCGGTGGTCGTGCGAAACGGCGAGATCATAGCCCGCGGGTATAACAATGTGCTGGCCACCAACGACCCCACCGCCCATGCCGAGGTGGACGCCATCCGCAAAGCCTGTCAGGCACTGGGCACTTTCCAGCTGACGGACTGCGAGCTCTATACCAGCTGCGAACCCTGCCCCATGTGCCTGGGTGCCATTTACTGGGCCCGTCCCCGCAGGGTATACTACGCTAACTCCAAAGACGATGCCGCAAAGGCTGGCTTCGACGACCAGTTCATCTACGACGAGATCGACAAGGACGCGTCCGACCGATCTATCCCGATGGAACAGATGCTACGGGAGGAAGCGCAGGAAGCTTTTACAAGGTGGGCAAAGAAAGAAGACAAGCAAGTGTACTGAACCTGTTTTAGTTATAGCCTAAGGTTTCTCAGGTATAATGCAGGTATAACATGAAGCTCTTCAGGTATAGCCTGCGTAATGATGCAGGTATAGGACAGGGCCTGTTAAGGTATAGCTGCGATTACATCCTGCCATAAACGCAAAAAGGCTGAGCGTATACCTGCTCAGCCTTTCTGCTTATACCTTAAAAACCGACTAGCGACGTCCGCCCATCATTTTGGCAAGGTTGGCCATACCGCCTTTGGTGCCGGCCATCTTGTTCATGGAGCGCATCATCTTGCGCATGTCGTTGAATTGCTTCATCAGGTTGTTCACTTGCGTAATATCTGTACCGGAGCCCTTTGCAATACGAGCACGGCGGCTACCGCTGATCATGTCCGGATTCTCACGCTCCTGTGGTGTCATCGATTTGATGATCGCTTCAATCGGTTTGAAGGCACCTTCGTCAATCTCCACATCCTTCAGAGCTTTGCCAACGCCCGGGATCATACCTACAAGGTCTTTGATGTCACCCATCTTCTTGATTTGCTCGAGCTGGGTCAGGAAGTCATCGAAGTTGAACTGGTTTTTGCGAATCTTTTTGTTAATACGCTTCGCCTCGTCTTCATCGAAGGCCTGCTGTGCACGCTCAACCAGGGAGATTACGTCACCCATGCCAAGGATACGCTGGGCCATACGATCCGGGTAGAACAGGTCGAGGGCTTCCATTTTTTCACCTGTGGAGATGAACTTGATCGGCTTCTCCACTACGGCACGAATCGAAAGGGCGGCACCACCACGGGAGTCACCGTCGAGCTTGGTCAGCACCACGCCGTCGAAGTTGATGCGTTCATTAAAGGTCTTGGCTGTGTTCACCGCATCCTGACCGGTCATGGAGTCTACCACGAACATGGTTTCGGTTGGTTTAACGGCCGCCTTGATTTCGGCTATTTCTTTCATCATCGCCTCGTCCACGGCCAAACGACCGGCGGTATCGATAATGACTACTTTCTTGTTTGTCTTTTTGGCGTGCGCAACGGCGTTGAGGGCAATCTGAACCGGGTTTTTGTTCTCCAGTTCGGTATAGGCCTCTACGCCTACCTGCTCGGCAAGCACCTGCAGCTGATTGATCGCAGCCGGACGGTACACGTCGCAGGCAGCTACCATGACGCTGCGGCCCTGCTTTTTAATATGGTTCGCCAGCTTGCCAGTAAAAGTGGTTTTACCAGAACCCTGCAGACCCGCAATCAGGATGATGGCCGGCTCGCCTTTCAGGTTGATGTCCTGCTTCTGGCCACCCATCAGCTCAGTCAGTTCTTCGTAGACGATCTTCACCATCAACTGGCCCGGCGACACAGAGATCAGTACATCGCGGCCCATGGCCTCGTCCTTGATCTTGTCGGTTACCGTTTTGGCTACTTTATAGTTTACGTCGGCGTCCACCAAGGCACGGCGTACCTCTTTGATGGTGGCGGCTACGTTGATCTCGGTGATGCTTCCCTGGCCTTTGAGGGTTTTAAAGGCGCGGTCTAGTTTGTTACTTAAATTATCAAACATCTCTCTAATTCTGGATTTACCTACAAAACTAAGGAATATCAGGAATAGTTGCTATAGTATTGATGAATGACAAATGATAAATGCAGAATAGGCGTGTGAAACAATAAGCCAGGTCATCGAGTAGGTTATGGAGTCCCGCTGCTTACTGCCTGCGCTATACCTGAGGCTGAAATAGAGGAGCAGTTGTGCGCAAATTTTAATTACGCTTTTGCTATCTTTGGGAAAGAAGTTATTTTGCCGATCGCTTTGGAAAAAACAGACCAGATCAATTTACTATACATCTCCTACTACTGGCCTCCTTCGGGCGGGCCGGGCGTGCAGCGTGGATTGAAGTTCTGCAAATACCTGCCACACGCTGGCGTGCAGCCCAGCGTGCTCACCGTTGACGAGAAACAGGCCTCTTACCCGGTGCTCGACCATACCTTTGCGAGCGAAGTGCCCGAAGGTACAGCCGTATACCGTACCGCCACCTCCGAGCCCTTTGAGTATTACAAGAAACTTTCTGGCAAGAAGGAAATTCCTTACAGCGGCTTTGCCAATGAAGAAGCCAAAACCGGCTTTCTGGACAAAGTGTTCAAGTTCGTGCGTGGCAACCTGTTTATACCGGACGCCCGCGTGGGTTGGAACAAACATGCCCTCAAAAAAGCTGACGAATTGCTAAAGGGTGGCCAATATCAGGCGATCCTGACCACCAGTCCGCCGCACTCCACGCAACTGATCGGCCTGAAGCTGAAAGAAAAGTATGGACTGCCCTGGATCGCAGATCTCCGCGACCCCTGGACGAACATCCATTACTACGACCAGCTCTACCACACTCCGATTGCCAAACGCATCGACCGGAATTACGAATTGCAGGTGCTGGAGCGGGCCGATGCTGTTATTGTGACAAGCGAAGATACCAAGCGCCTTTTCCTCAACAAACCAGCTAAGATTGACCCGGACAAGATTCACGTGATCCCGAACGGGTACGACGAGGATGATTTCATCTACCCTTCTACCCCACCGCAGGACGAGTTTCTGATTACGTACACAGGCACGATCACCGAGAATTATAACATCGATGTGTTTCTGAAAGTGATCTCACAACTCCGATCGGTGAACAGCGACATCCGGTATAAGCTGCGTTTTGTGGGCAAAGTATCGGAGGGGGTGAAGCAGCGCATCAGCAAGACCGGGCTGGAAGGTATAACAGAATTTGTGGCGCATGTACCGCACACCGAGGCCATCAAGTACCTGATGGAAAGCACGATGCTGCTCATGGCCATAGCCGATGTTCCCGCTGTGTATTCTAACGTGCCGGGCAAGTTGTTTGAGTACCTGGCTTCGAACAAACCGATCATCTGCCTTGGCCCCGTGCACTCCGACACCGACCGGATTATTGACGAGTGTGGTGCCGGCCGACTTTTCCATTACACGGCCCACGAGCTCATGCTCGACCACCTGATGCTTATGAGCAAAGCCTGGTCCATCAACCCGAACCTTGACCTGCCCTACCTCAATCACGCCCAGTTTTCGAGACGTGAACTGACGGCGAAGCTGGCCAAGGTGGTGAAACGGTTGGTGGTGAGAGCTAAGGTATAATCAACTTACCAGTCTACCGTAACGGGTCTGAATTCATCCACTACATAGGAAATTAATATTTCCCTTTTATCAACAACTTTGATGACGTGGCGGGTTGTTCTGAGGTTAAGGAAAACGGAGTCAGCAGCTGTGGGAGTGCCTAAAGCTGATTGTGAGAGGCTTGCAAGTCTTTCTTTCGTTACAGTAAAAGATGTTTCGCCCGGTTTTACTAAATAGCCGATTTGTCGACTACGATTAATAGAGGGTGATGGAAGGACTTTACCTATGCCTTCTTTAGGGACAATTAACAGACCGACTATAATGCTGTCTTTTACAGAATTTCTTTCGAATTGAAATTTAATTTCTTCATCAAATGAAATACGCGTAGGTACTGCATGCCATTTAGCAGCTTCCGGAACATCAGTCATCTCCACCCTGTACCCCTTACTCTTATCACTATTTAAGTACTCCCATTTTAAATTTCTTACCTCATGCTGGTTCCCGAAGAGGTGCCAAGATGTAGAGGGTTTGGAGGAGTCACAGATATTATTAATATAGGTCTCTGTGCACATGGGCTGCCCGTTTATTTTGCTGCTTTGTAGCGGGACATGGGGGCCATTTGTATCCTTCCCGACATACGAGGCCATGAAGTACCCTTTATCAACCGTAAATTGAGAAGGTGGCCCAGCTGTAAAGAAATAATTTTCCATATATCTGAAAATCCCATCCAATTCATCATATTTACTAGGTTTGACAGGAACATCTGTGGTATTGGCATCTATTACAACATAATCTACCTCTTCCTGAGTAGGTATAGCTGTATCGTCTTTGTTGGAATCACAGCTATAGAACATGAACGTTAAGCCAACCAGGATCAGGGAAGATCTGTAAAGTTTCGTCATGATTTAAGTTTTGTTAAAGGTGGGACGTTAAATACAAGGTATTGTTAATATTCTATACAAGTAATTATTATTCCAATAGTTGTATATTATGTGTACTCGTGATAGTAAAAACTAATTTACTATCCCATACTCATCTGATGCACAACAGCAGCTTATGCTTGATTAGAATCGTTGGTGCAGCCCGATTGGCTTTGCTATACCTTCGTTCGGTTATAAATGAATACAGCAAATTAAGCTCCTATCAGAAGCAGAGGCCATTTACGCATCCAGCTATAGCAAATTAGCAACATTTCACGTGCTTTTTTGGAAGGCGATCTGTAACTTAAATGTCTAAACACGGATTCTATCTCACATCAGGTATAATCCTCTTCAGAATTTAAGTAAAATTTCATGAACAGCAACCCCTCCTATAGCAATGGCGTGAGCACCACGCCGCTGCGCGGCGAAACCATAGGACAGAGCCTGCGCAACACAGTAGAAAAGTTTGGCGACCGCGAAGCCCTCGTCATGGTCACGCAAAATTACCGCGCTACTTACAGGGAACTGTGGGAGCAGGTAACGCAAGTAGCCAAAAGTCTGATGGCGTATGGTATACAAAGGGGCGACCGGGTGGGTATCTGGGCGCCTAACCGGGTGGAGTGGGTGCTCGTGCAATTTGCCACAGCCCGGGTGGGTGCGGTGCTTGTTAACATCAATCCGGCCTACAAAACCAACGATTTGAAGTATGCCCTGAAGCAAAGCCAGATCAGTTTGCTCATTGCATCGCATTACTTCCGTCAGACCGACTATGTGGAAATGCTTAACCACATTCGTCCTGATTGTGAATATCCGACCCGCACCGTGATCATGGAGCGCGACTGGGAACGCTTTATTGCAGCCGGTCAGGCAGTGACGGATCAGGAATTGGCAGAGCGGGAAGCGACTCTGCAGTTCGACGACCCCATCAACATACAGTATACCTCGGGCACTACCGGCTTGCCCAAAGGCGCCACACTCTCTCACCACAATATCCTCAACAATGGCTTTTTTATTGGAGAAACACTGAAGTATACTGAGCACGACCGGGTGTGTATACCTGTCCCATTTTACCATTGCTTCGGGATGGTGATCGGGAATATGGCCTGCATCACGCACGGTTCCTGCATGATCATCCCGGCCGAGACCTTTGATCCGGAACAGGTGATGGAAACCGTGCAAGCAGAAAAATGCACTTCACTTTATGGCGTGCCGACCATGTTCATTGCCGAGCTGGAGCACCCGAACTTTTCTCAATACGACTTCTCGACGCTGCGCACCGGCGTGATGGCGGGCTCCAACTGCCCCATCGAAACCATGAAACAGGTGCAGTCGCGGATGAACATGCGGGAAGTAACCGTGTGCTACGGCATGACCGAAACCTCACCGGTCTCGACGCAGAGCCAGCTGGACGACCCGCTGGAAAAACGTGTATCGACTGTTGGCAAGGTACACCCGCATCTCGAAGTAAAGATTGTAGATCCGGAGACTGGTCTGATCGTGCCGCGCGGCCAGAAAGGTGAACTCTGTACCCGTGGTTATTCGGTGATGCTGGGCTACTGGGATATGCCGGAGGCGACGGCGCGTGTACTGCAAAATGGCTGGATGCACACCGGCGACCTGGCCGTGATGGACGAGGAAGGCTACGTGCAGATGGTGGGCCGCATCAAAGACCTGATCATACGGGGAGGCGAAAACATTGCCCCGCGCGAGATAGAAGAGTTTCTGCTTACCCACGAAGCGATCTCGGATGTGCACATAATTGGCGTGCCGGACCACAAATACGGCGAAGAAGTAATGGCCTGGGTGAAACTCCGCCATGGCTTCTATGCCACTTCCGAAGATATTGCGGGTTACTGCAAAGGGCAGATCGCAACCTTCAAAATACCAAAGTACTGGAAGTTTGTAGAGGATTTCCCGATGACTGTAACAGGTAAGATCCGGAAAATGGAGATGCGGGAGATCTCAACCCGGGAACTGGGGTTGGTGGAAGAAGCTTGAAAAGTGAAGCCTTGAGTTTATTGACTTTTTAACTTCTCGCGTTTCTGTTGCTCCCAGAAAGCTGTAGCAAATAGCAACAGGAAAGAGAGTTTATAGATCCTGTACCACCAGATGTTCGTCTCCCAGAACAATACCCTGAACACTTCTTGTGTGGTATTGAAGGAGGTGATCAAATCTACTAACATGGCAGCAGCAAATACCAGGTATAGGATCTTCAGAAATTTCATGTTTTGTTATTTTTAGGTTTGTCGAAGTTATTGGGAAATTAAATCTAATGATTTTCGACTTTAAGTTCTATACCTTGCTTGATCAAATGCAAGGTATAGTTCAAAACCGTATCTTCTCCTTTCAGGAAATCCTCCACGGTGGGCTCTACCAGATAGGCCGGAGGTATGGATTTTCCTTCCATTGGGAAGACGCCGGTGGTTGTATGCTGCCGGTTTTACTCGATTTTTAGTTTTTTCAACATCTTAACGAATTCTTTTAGATGACTCTCCAGACCGTTGTAAGTCATTTTCTTTACCTCACTTACTTTTAAAGAAGTTGCAATTCCATCTCCGTCATACTCAAACCTTACATGCCTGAATGATTGCTGAATGGAATCTATATCTTTGTCGTCCCACTTATCCAAATGGTCATAGTTTGTCTTTGCTATTACCCGAAGTCTCCCGTTTTCAACTTCACAAATCATGTTGTAATTGTCGAACTGTCCCACAAGGCTTAGTTTGGACATGAACCATTTGCTTTCCTTTTCGGTCAAGCTTGCTTTGAATCCATTTTTAAATAGCTCACTCATCGGAATGCTATTAAAGAATTTTTCAGTCCTTCGATATTCTATGCAGCCCTGTGTTGTCTCTAACATTATTGAGATTGTGGGCAGGATGAATAAAGTCGTGATAAGTCCAAAAATAAAGTCTGAACTGTTATAGCAATTCCCACTATCACAGTTGTAATAGGCCCATATGCAGAACGCAATCGTAAGGATTATTGCTGTCCAAACGAATGTCCTGATTAACTTGGCTTTATTGAGAAAGGTATAATTTGTCATTAAATGTCCGAATTGCCCCTGGCCGATAGCACAGCATATTTGACCATAAGTTGGTGTAGCTAACTTATGAGTGTGGTTGATAAAAGATATTACCTGATAATGTAACCGACCTTTACTCCCATTGATACATGCGGTCGGTAAAAGACGCCTTCTTTTCGGTCAATGGGCGGGAACCAGACATCTGATTCTGCAAAATATTCATTCTCTGTTAACCCAGAAGGTTGGTGCTCTATAGAAAGTCGCCTTAGCCCTAAACCAAAGAAATGGTCGAGTACAAAACTGTTGAATTTAATCTCTATCCCATACTTTAAACTTGTAACCCAGACTGCCCTGTTTATATCCGAATAATCATACCTGTAAGAGGTATTATTTATAATTAGATGATCATTCTCTTTTACATATTTCTGCGGGAAATACATACCTTCCACGGATAGGTATGATGAAGAAACCGATGCATTTTTCTCAACAAAGTATTTTAACTCCGCTTTCGTTTTAGAGTACCTGTAATTCTTCCTTTCGCTTTCACCGTCCGTTACGAGATTCCGAAAGGTCTGCATTTTGAACCCATGGTCTAAAGACAATGCCAATCGCTGATGCAGGTTCTTCTGGACACCAATTTGGAGAACGCCTGTTATCGGGTCGAAAAAATCAAAGGGAGCAATGTGAAAACGTATTTTTTCTTCTGCGCCCTGACTAAAAGCACTGCTGCTAACCGATAGTAAAAAGAGTAGGACAAATGGCAGTGCTTTATCTTTCATTGCTTAGAATTTTTTACTAAATCCCAGTTCAACGGAAGTCTATCCTTTAGCTAATCTGCACCATATTTGGGTGCTATTCATTCCTGAATATTCATCGTTAAGCTTCAATTTAACTAAGTATACCTAAACTCCTATACCTTTCAACCAAGCCTCCACCTCTAGCACTGCCACTGTATAGTTCTCCATCTTATCTCCTGTTGTACCAACCACCGCGCTATACCTGAACCCAAGTGCTTTGCAGAGTAAAAAGTAGTGGGTCTTGATTAGGTTGGCTGGGTGCAACTCGAGCACCTGGCATTGTTCCGAAAAAAGCAGGTTGGTCAGGCCGGCGCCGTGGGGTGCTACGACTGCCTCGGCTTCATAAAAGAGCTGTACCTGCTGCTGGTAGGTCAACTCCTCTGCCCGCACCACTTCAAAACCATACCTGTCGAGCAAAGGCAGCAGTTCCTGCTCATTCAGCACACGACGGGTTTTGGCTTTTGCGCGACTGATGTACACGCGTCTTTTGCGGTTGCTTTGCTGTACTCCATATCCCTGCCATACCTTATGTCGCAGCCAGTCAGCAATCTCGCGGGGCAGATAGCCACTTTGCGCATTGGCCACAAACGAAGAGAGCACGAACTCCTCTACCCCCCATTTTTCGTGTTTGTCTATGTAGACCACCTCAGCTTGCGGGTAGTCTTTCAGCACAAAAGCCAGCGTGTCGAGCTGGTAAGCAGCCATATCGCGGCGCATGATCACCCTGATCGGTTCCTTTGTATGTTCGAGCACAAGGTATAGCCGTGGCAGACAGTCAAAAAACCAGTGGTAATTGTTGTTGTCAGCCCAAGGCAGAAAAAGCACGGAGCTATAGCGGCCTTTCTTTTGCTTTGGAAGCAGCAACGACACTTCCTTAAATGCATCCGATTTGGCCAGGCGGCTTACCTCCCCCACCGATTCCACCACAACTTTCCCATCCAGCACCACTGCACCAGAGTTGCCGATCACCTCTACATCCTGCAGCCGTATCAAATACTGTTCTTTCTGCCGATAGCCCAGGCTATAGTCGATGGCATAGTTAAAGCTGCGAGCTGAGTCCTCCAGAAAAGCTTTCTCCTCTTCATCAAAATCGAGCACATAGCTGGGAGTAAGCACCTGTTTGCCCGGATGATGCAACACCGAGGTATAGCGGGAGTAATAGCCTAGCGTATGAAGCAACCCGAAAAAAGCTTTTTTCAACATGAAACAGTGGAGTTTGGGAATTCAGGAGTTAATAATCGTAGGAAAAGGTCGCGACCTGTCCGAATCATGCATAAACAACAATTAACAACCAGCAATCAACAATTAATCTCCCAATATATAAACAGCAAATAACATTATCCCCAGGCAACAACCAACCTGCGACTATAAATTAAACATCCACTCATTTAACAATTACAGATCAACAATTAAATATTTAACTTGCACCTTGGCGTGGGTTACACATCCTGAGCCTTGGTATAAAGTAAAAAGTAAGCATGGCATTAGACCTAAATAATAAAGCTATACTCGTAACAGGCGGCACGGGCTCGTTCGGCAAAAAGTTCGTGGAGATGGTATACGCTCGTTTTCCGGACGTGAAACGTGTAGTCATTTACTCCCGCGATGAGCTCAAGCAGTTTGAGATGTCGCAGGTATTTCCGCACAGCAAGTATAACTCTGTTCGCTATTTTATTGGCGATGTGCGTGACGGCGATCGTTTCAAACGGGCTTGCGAAGGTATCGACATCATTGTGCACGCCGCTGCCATGAAGCAGGTACCGGCCGCTGAGTACAACCCGATGGAGTGTATCAAGACAAACGTGCTGGGTGCCGAAAACATCATCAACGCCGCCCTTGACACTGGCGTGAAGCATGTCGTGGCGCTGTCTACCGATAAAGCAGCTGCTCCGATCAATCTCTACGGTGCTACTAAACTTTGTTCTGATAAACTGTTTGTAGCCGCTAACAACATGAAAGGCAAGCGTGACATCAAGTTTTCGGTGGTGCGTTATGGCAACGTGATCGGTTCCCGTGGTTCAGTGGTACCTTTCTTTCTGAAAAAGCGTGAAGAAGGTGTGCTGCCAATTACTCACCCGGAGATGACCCGTTTCAATATCTCGCTGGAAGAAGGCGTAGAACTGGTTTTCCATGCGCTGGAGCACCATTGGGGCGGTGAAATCTTTGTGCCGAAAATTCCTTCTTATGTGATCACCGACCTGGCCGAGGCCATTGGTCCCAACTGTAAGCAGGAAGTGGTAGGTATACGTCCGGGCGAGAAACTGCACGAAGAGATGATCACCGAAACAGACTCGCTGAGTACGGTGGAGCTCGATAAATACTACGTGATCGTGCCTTCTACCCCGCTCTGGACAGTAGAGGATTTTATGAAAGCGCATAACGGAAAGATGGTGGAACTGGGTTTCAAGTATAATTCCGGCACCAACAGCGAATGGCTCAGTGTAGAGCAGCTCCGCGACCAGATCCGCCAGCACGTGGACCCGAATTTTAATGTGTAAAATAGTGAATGAGTGAATTGTTAGATTCCGGCTGCCATTACGAAAGAATTGAGGAATCTGGATTATTGCAGAGTCACTAAGCTATCTCAGATTTCTCCCAAGGATCGAAATGACAAGGGAATCATGAAGCAGACGGAATTGGATTACTCCTATACCTTCGAAAGCAGTTTAACGCTTCAGCACTTATCTTCTTCTATGCAGAACGAAAAGCAAATGCGCCCTATACCTTACGGTCGCCAGCACATTACTGAGGCCGACGTGCAGGCAGTGGTGGAGACGCTGCAGTCGGATTTCCTGACGCAGGGGCCGAAGGTGGCGGAGTTTGAACAGGCTTTTGCCCGCTACGTGGGCGCCAAGTACGCTGTGGCGGTGAGCAACGGCACGGCCGCACTGCACCTCTGCGCCATGGCGCTGGGTGTAAATGAGCAATCCCGCGTGATTACCACACCCATCACTTTCGTGGCCTCGGCCAACTGCGTGCGCTATTGCGGCGGCATAGTCGAGTTTGCTGACATCGACCCGACTACTGCCCTGATCGACATTACCAAGGTACGTCAAATGGTAGAGAGCAAGCCAAAAGGTTACTACAGCGGCATCATACCTGTCGACTTCTCCGGCAACCCGGTGAACCTGGAGGAGCTGCGCAAGCTCGCCGACGAGCACGGGCTTTGGATCATTGAGGACGCGGCCCACTCCCCCGGCGGTTTTTTCATTGATAGCAAAGGCAAAAAGCAGTTCTGCGGCAACGGTAATTTTGCCGAGCTGGCCATCTTTTCTTTCCACCCTGTGAAGCACATCGCCACAAGCGAGGGCGGCATGGTGACCACCAACGACGAAGAACTCTACAAAAAACTCCTACTCTACCGCACCCACGGCATCACACGCGACCCGGAGTTGCTGGAGGAAAATCACGGCGGGTGGTACATGGAAATGCAGGAACTAGGCTACAATTATAGAATTCCCGATATGCTCTGCGCCTTGGGTCTCTCCCAGTTAAGCCGCGCTGACGAAGGCATGACCAGAAGAAGGCATATTGCCAAGGTATACGACAAGGCTTTTGCAGGTTTTGAAGGTATAGCGGTGCTGGGCACTAATCCGGCGGCGTTGACAGAAACAAGTAAGACAGGCCACGCTTACCACCTATACGTGATCCAGGTGGCCGATCGCAAAGGACTCTACGGTTATCTGCGGGAGCACAACATCTTTGCGCAGGTGCATTACATCCCGGCCCACACCATGCCCTACTATCGCAGTCTGGGCTACAAGAAAGGTGACTTCCCAAAGGCTGAAGGCTATTACGAGGCGTGTCTGAGTCTGCCGATGTACCCGAGCCTGACGGATGAAGAGCAGCAATACGTGATTGAGAAGGTGAAGGAGTTTTGCCACAAATAAGTTTGACGGGTCAGGCACATACACACAGGCTGATCCTGGGCACGGCGCAATTTGGGCTCCCCTACGGCATCAGCAACCAGCGCGGACAGGTGCCGGAGACGGAGGTGGCCGGGATTTTGGCCGAAGCGCACAATGCAGGTATAGACACCCTGGACACGGCAGCAGCCTATGGCAGCAGTGAGCAATGTCTGGGCAACGTGCTCAGCACCTCCCCTGATAACTTCCGCATCATCTCCAAGTACCCGCCCAACCAACCGGATAAAAGCATCGCTCAGGCATGTCACGAATCGCTGGAGCAATTGCGTATGGTGAAGTTATACGGCTACCTGCTGCACAGCTACGCCAGCTATAGCAACAAACCATCGGCACTCGACGACTTACAGCAACTCAAGGCATCAGGCTTGGCAGAGAAGGTGGGAGTATCACTCTATCATCCGGCCGAGGCCGAAGCGCTGCTAAAGCAGGAGGCGAAAATCGATATCCTTCAGTTTCCCTACAGCATCTTCGACAGGCGCTTCGAAGAGCTGCTGCCTGAGCTGAGAAAGCGGGGGATCGAGACGCATGTGCGCTCTGTATACCTGCAGGGGTTGTTTTTCATGCAGCCGACCGAGCTGCCGCCATACCTGCAGGAGGCTTCACCCAAACTGGAGCGGCTACAACAATTGGCTAACGCCTATCAAGTCCCGGTCGGGGCGGTTTGTCTGGCTTTTGCGCTGGCAAATCCCTATATTTCACAGGTGGTGATCGGTGTGGAGAGTCTACAGACCCTGCAGGAGAATATCCGCTATAGCAGCACAACGCTGCCCGAAGCACTTTATACTGCGCTTTTAGAATTGAAAGAAGAAAACGAAACTATACTTTTACCCTACAAGTGGCCCGCACGATGAGCAGCAATCTGACTGATATGTTTTCTTTAATGGGCAAAGTGGCCCTCGTTACGGGCGGCTACGGCCATCTGGGCACCGCCATCAGCCTGGGACTAGCAGAAGCCGGTGCCGCCGTTTATGTACTGGGCCGGAGCGAGGAGAAATTCAGAGAGGCTTTTGATCAGTATACCGGGTTGAAGATTGCCTTCGCCTACTGCGATATTTCAGATACAGCCACTGTTGCAGCCGCTTTTGCGCAGGTACAGCAGGCAGAAGGCCGGATTGATGTGCTGGTGAATAACGCCTTTTACTCCAAAGGACAGCAGCCCGAGCAGCTCACGGATGAAGAATGGGCTTACGGCATCGACGGCAACCTCAACAGTGTGTACCGCTGCATCCGGGAGGTGATCCCATACCTGAAACAGAACGGCGGACGGATCATCAACGTGTCTTCCATGTACGGTATGGTTTCTCCGGATTTCAGCATCTACGACGACAGCCCGGCTTTCCTGAATCCGCCGCACTACGGAGCCGCCAAAGCCGGTGTGCTGCAGCTCACGCGCTACTTCGCATGCTACCTGGGCAAGTATAATATCACTGTCAACGCCGTTACGCCGGGGCCATTCCCAAGTGAGCAGGTACAGCAGAACGAAGAATTTATAGAACAACTCCAACGCAAGAATCCACTGGGGCGCATCGGCCAGCCGGATGATCTGAAGGGCGCCTTCGTATACCTGGCCTCAGACGCCTCGTCCTTTATGACGGGTCAGAACATGGTGCTGGACGGAGGCTGGACAGCATGGTAAATGTCGGCGCCATCATACAGGTACGCCTGGGCTCGGAGCGATTGCCGGGAAAGGCGCTGCTGCCGCTGCCTTTCAGCGGAAAAATCAGTCTGCTGGAGCATGTGGTAACGAATGCCCGTAACGCGACAGCCTTGCAGCAAACGATCGTCGCCACCACCACCCGAAGCGCTGACGATGTCATCGAAACTTTCTGCGAGGCGAAGGCTATACCTTGCCTGCGTGGTGCGGCCGATGATGTACTGGGACGCTTCCTGCAGACCGCTCAGACTTTTGAACTGGATGTGATCGTACGCCTGACGGGGGATAACCCTTTTGTGATGCCGGAAACGATCAACCAGGCAGTGGCGCAGCTAATTACAACAGGTTCAGACTATATCATCACCACAGGCCTGCCGCTTGGTACCAATGTAGAAGTTTTCACACGGCAAGCCCTGGAAACAGCCGCCGTACAGGCTACCGAAGCCGCCGACCGGGAGCACGTGACGCCCTATATCAGAAGGGATGCCAGTTTCATGAGGCAAGCATTGCCTTATACCTCTCCCATCGAACAGCTGCGCCTGACCGTAGACTATCCTACGGACTACGCATTAGTTTCTATGATCATGGAGCGGCTCTGGAAACCAGGTCAGCAGGTATCGCACGAGCAGATTGAAAGGCTGCTGCAGGAGCACCCCTGGCTGAAGGAAATAAACGCGGGCAATTCGCAACGGCAAGTTTTCAACTCCGAAGAAGAGGAACTGGCAGCTGCCAGGAAACTGCTGCAGGCCGGAGGATTTACCAGAGCACTGCTTAAACTACAATAGCATGAACAGGAAAACACGCATCATTTTCAGAGCAGACGGGAACAGCCGCATCGGACTGGGGCACGTCACGCGCTCACTAGCGCTGGTGCACATGCTGCGCAAGGATTTTGAGTGCGTGTTTGCCATTCAGTCGCCTGACCAGGCGCTGCAGGAGCGTATTCGGGAAGTCTGCGATGGCATCATTGTGCTTCCTCCTACTCAGCCAGATGCTGATCGTTTTGTGCACGAACTCGATGCCTATGTTTCAGAAGAAGAGATCGTGGTGCTGGATGGCTATACCTTTGGTACCGCTTATCAGCAAAACATAAAAACCCGCGGTGCGACGCTGGTCTGTATCGACGATATTCATGCCTATACCTTCGTAGCCGATGTGGTGATCAACCAGGCAGGTGGAGTATCTTCAGAATTATATAAAACTGCACCCTATACCCGACTACTGCTGGGGCCGCACTATGCACTGCTCCGTCCTGCTTTCCTGAGAGCTGCAAAAGCTGCCCGGACTATACCTGAAGGTGAGCTGTGTGTGCTGGTTTGCATGGGTGGTGCCGATCCGGATAATCATACCTTGCAGGCATTGGAAATGCTACAGGCTATACCTGCTGTGAAACAAATAGAGGTGGTTGTAGGCAGCGCCTATACCCATTTGCACGAACTGAAGCAGCATCTGAAAGAACTTCCACAAGCCAAACTGCACCGCGACCTTTCCGCTGAAAGTCTGCGCCGGCTGATGGCCAGATGCCAGGCTGCCGTTACCTCCGCCAGCGGCATCTCTTATGAATATGCCGCCGTGGGAGGCCTGCTGTTTGTGAAGCAAACTGCCGACAACCAGGCAGGTATACACCAATTCCTGACAACGACAGGTATAGCCCAAGACTATTGTAACCTCTCAGAAGCACTGCAGCAAGGTATAACTGAAGAGGTGTTTAAGGCACAACTCACCACACAGCGACAGTACTTCGACGGCAAGAGCCCGGAGCGATTGCTGGCGCTTTTCCGAGGCTTGCGCCTGGCCAATAACCTGAAATTTAGGCTGGCTATACCTGCAGACCTGCACCTGCTATTTGACTGGGCCAATGACCCCGAGGTGCGCCGGCACTCATTCAATTCTGAGCCCATTCCGCTGGAAAATCACACGCGCTGGTTTCAGGCTAAACTTGACAACCCCAACGCCATCCTTTATCTTGCTGAAGCCGACGGAACACCAGCCGCCCATATCCGCTTCGACATCAACAGCAGCACAGCCACGATCAGCTACCTGATTGCAGCAGACTTCCGGGGTAATGGACTAGGGCACACCGTGTTGCTCAAAGGTATACAGCAGCTCCTGCAGGACCGACCTGATGTGCAGCTCGTAGAAGGACTGGTGCAGCAGGATCACAAAGCCTCTGTGCGGTCATTTGAGAAAGCCGGTTTTGCGTACGGAGAAGCAGATCCTGCTCACCCGAAGGCATTCCGATTTGTCTGGCAGCCAACAGCCAGCGCATAGTTTAGAAACAAAAACCATGATCAACGATATCAGTATTGCCGGCCGTCTGATCGGCCCTTCCCATAAGCCCTTTATCATCGCCGAAATGTCGGGCAACCACAACCAGTCGCTGGAGCGCGCGCTGGCCATCGTGGATGCCGCCGCGGACGCGGGTGCCGACGCCATTAAGCTGCAGACCTACACCGCCGACACCATGACGCTGCCGGGCGCCCTGACTATTGAGGATGAGGGTTCCTTGTGGAAAGGCCGTGAGCTGTATGACCTCTACAAAGAAGCTTATACCCCCTGGGAGTGGCACCAGCCTATTTTTGAACGGGCGCGGGAGCGCGGCATCATCGCCTTCTCCTCCCCTTTCGATGAAACTGCGGTGGATTTCCTGGAGAGTCTGGATGCGCCAGCCTACAAGATCGCCTCGTTTGAGAACACGGATCACCCGCTGCTGCGCAAAGTGGCGGCTACGGGCAAGCCCGTGATCATGAGTACCGGCGCTGCTACCGTGCAGGAAGTGGCCGAAGCTGTGCAGGTGCTTCGGGAAGAAGGCTGCCTCGAGCTGATCCTGCTCAAGTGCACCTCCACCTACCCGGCCACGCCGGAAAATACCAACCTGCGCACTATCCCGCACCTGAGTGCCTTATATTACCTGCAGGTTGGCCTCTCAGACCATACCATGGGTGTGGGCGCTTCGGTAGCTGCTGTGGCACTGGGAGCGACCGTCATCGAAAAGCATTTTACGCTCAGCCGTGCAGACGGCGGCGTGGATTCTGCTTTCTCGCTGGAGCCTGCGGAATTACAGACGCTGGTGGTGGAGTCGGAAAGGGCCTGGCTGGCGATGGGTCATGTGCAGTACGGCGTGCAGCGGGCGGAGGAGAAAAGTCGTCTTTTTAAGCGCTCTGTCTATGCTTCGAAAGACATTCAGGCAGGTGAAACCTTCACCAAAGAGAATATCCGCGTGATCAGACCGGGTCTGGGGCTGGCGCCGAAGCATTTCGAAGATCTGCTGGGTAAGAGTGCCGCACAGGATATCAGAGCAGGTACGCCGCTTAGCTGGGACATGGTATAACACATGAAAGACTGGTATACCCTGTACAGCAACATTTTATACCTGCACTTTTCCGAAGGTTTCTATAACCTCCCGGAAAGCGCCAAAAATGCAGCCTCCCCCAGTAATCCCTTGAAGCGACTGCTGCGCATGGCCGGCTATACCCTGGTGCGACTTTTTGGCAACTTGTTCAGATCAGTGGAGCAGCCGGAGCGACTACAGGGCAAGGTATGGCTCTATGTGGTGAGTCAGAACAACTATGATAGTCTGCACTTTTTAGAAAAAGCTATACCCGACGCCGTGATGGTAGCAGGACAGAGCAAAGCCATTGGCAGGTATAACCAGCAAGTGGCCCGACTCTCGCTTCGCAAAAAGTTGTTATACTACTACAAGTTTCTGCCGCTTTTCTTTCAGTTTCTCTCGCATAGGAAACACAGTACTATGCGTTTCCTAGACCTGCTCTACGATGCCGTTGGCTTTTATGAGGTATACCTGCAAAAGCTAAAGCAATACCGTCCACAGGCCATCGTATTTGCCAACGACCATAACGCCGACGCACGGGCTATGCTCCTGGCAGCGAAGGAATTAGGTATACCTACTGTTTATGTGCAGCACTCGAGTGTGAGCAATTTATTCCCCCCGCTGGCTTTTGACTTAAATCTACTGGAGGGGCAGGACTCGCTCGACAAGTACAAGCAGTGCGGTCCGGTACACGGGCGGGTCGAGTTTATAGGCATGCCTAAAGTCGACAAGTTTGTACAGCTCCGTAACAAGAACCAAAAGGTGCAAACACTAGGTATAGCCTGTAACCTGATGGACCGGGTGGAGGAAGTGGAACAGCTGGTTCGCCAAATTAACCGTGATTATCCGCAGCTCCGTATCCTGCTGCGCCCCCACCCCCGCGACAAACGCAGCTATACCTTCGCCACCGGCATTAGTCCAAACATCAGCCTTTCCAACGCAAGGCAGCAGTCCGTTTTTGAGTACCTCCGGGAGCTGGATATGCTGATCAGCGGTAACTCAGGTATACACCTGGAGGCCGTGCTACTGAATGTGTGGTCCGTTTACTTCAACTTCAACCCAAAAGAGGAACTGCACGACTACTACGGCTATGTAGCGAATGAACTTGTGGAAGAAGCGGTTTCATACACTAGACTCAAGCCCTTGCTGGAGCAAGGTATACAGCAAAAGCCAGACGTATATCTGCGGGCAAAGTACTACAATGCGACGGTGGGAACCGAGTATGACGGGAGAAGCGGCGAAAAGGCAAGTGGGCTTATCCATAATATGCTGACTGAGGACAGGAGCTATCGCTTTCATACTGGCAACTCTGCCTGAATCGTCTACCTTTGTGGCCTGAATTAGAAACATGAGCAAACATCTCCAGCGCGAGGGAATTTGGAACACCGTGATCTCATATGCCGGCATTGCGATCGGTTATGTGAACACCATTCTGCTTTTTCCAAACTACCTGGAGGAAGAAGAAGTAGGTCTGACACGCCTACTGATCCAGATTTCGGTGATGTTTGCGCAGTTCTCGGCGCTCGGTTTTGTGAACATGAGTGTGCGTTACTTCCCCTATTTCCGGGACAAAAGCAAAGAGCACCATGGCTTCCTGTTTCTGATGCTCGCTATACCTGTGCTGGGCTTCGGCGCCATTTCAGGGCTCTTCCTGCTTTTTAAGCCGGTCGTGATCGACTACTATATCGAGAACTCCCCTCTCCTGCTCGATTACTATTACTTTGTGATCCCGCTGGCCTTTTTCACGCTGCTCTTTAACCTGCTCACAGCCTACCTGCGCTCGCTGTTCAAGACCATTATCTCGTCTTTTGCCCAGGATTTTCTGCTACGCATCCTCACCACGCTGCTCATCGGGCTCTATGCATTTGGTTGGATTGAGTTCAGGCAATTCGTATTACTTTACATTGTCATCAATGCGGTAATCACGCTCTCACTCGTAGTGTATGCAGTCTGGCTGAAGCAATTGTTTCTGCGTCCGCGTCTGGCAGCGCTCAGCATCGTTCCCCTCCGGGAAATGCTCTATTATGGTTTTTTCACCTTTTTAGGCAATATTTCCATCACCATCATCACCACTGTCGACCAGATCATGATCAGCTCTTACAGTCTGGGCGACAACGGTATTTATACCACGGCTTTCTTTATCACCAGCGCCATCATGGTGCCGGCTCGTTCTATTTTTAAGATCGCTTTCCCGCAGGTGGCTGAGTACTGGAAAGACCAGAATATGACAGGTATGGAGCGGCTCTACAAGCAGATCACGCTGATCAACCTGATCGTGGGTTTGCTGCTCTTCATCGGCATCTGGGCCAATATTGATAATCTCTTTTCTTTTATGCCAGAGACCTACCGGGCGGGTAAGTACGTGGTGCTCTTCCTGTCCATGGCACGCATCATCGACCTGGCAACAGGTATAAACGGCATTATCCTGGCTACTTCTGAGAAATATCGTTGGGACCTGCTTTTTAACGTGGTATTGGCTGGCCTGACGATCTGGACGAATTATGTTTTCATTCCACTGTATGGCATCAACGGGGCGGCCATGGCTTCCATGATCTCCTATGTGACGATCAACCTGCTGCGCCTGTTCTTTGTGCAGTGGCTCTACAAAATGCAGCCTTTTGCCTGGAATTCACTGGGAGTGACAGTCATTGCGGCCGTAGCGCTGGGAGCCTCTTACCTGGTGCCATACCTTGGCAACCTATACCTGGATATTCTGGTGCGCTCGCTACTGATCACCGTCATTTACATGGGCCTGATGCTGGGCCTCAAGGTATACCCGGACATGAACCAGTGGATCCTCGCACAGTGGCGAAGACTTACTTAAGTCTTGATCTGACATCTATGAAAAGTTTTAGGAAAAGGTATACCTATCCGAAAGGACTTCTGTAAAAGCTCTTCCTTCTACTATAAAATCAGGAGAACTGGGTTTAGTAACCAGTGGTCAGATTGAAGGTCTCTACCTTGGAATCGAGTACTTTTCCGTTTTCACACTTAAGAACGCGGTGCGGGTAGCGGTTGATGATCTCGTAGTTGTGCGTAGCCATCAGGACGGCCGTGCCACTATTATTGATCTCGTTAAAGAGCTGCATGATACCGTCTGCCACGATCGGGTCGAGGTTACCGGTTGGTTCGTCAGCCAGCAGAATAACCGGCTCGTTGAGGAGCGCACGGGCCACCACGATGCGTTGCTGTTCACCACCGGACAATTGGTGCGGCAGTTTATTGGCAGCGGCATCCAGTCCAACTCGCATCAACACTTCCGTAATGCGCTGCTTACGCTTCGACTTATCTTTCCAGCCTGTGGCTTTCAGTACAAAGGCCAGGTTTTCAGCTATTGTGCGGTCAAAAAGCAGCTGAAAGTCCTGAAACACGATACCGATCTTGCGACGCAGAAAAGGCACTTGCTTACGTGGGAGCTTGCTCAGTTTGAAATCGGCAATGTTGCCTACGCCCGTTTGAAGCGGCAAATCACCGTATAGGGTCTTGAGCAATGAACTTTTTCCGCTACCAGTGCGCCCTACCAGGTATACAAACTCACCTTTGTCAATGTCAAAATTGACACTGCTCAACACGGTGTTCACGTCCTGATAAATAGCCACGTCGCGCAGCGACACCACAGGGGTAGAGGAAGAAAAGCTCATAAGAAAATTAAATGTCTAGTTGTTGCAGTTTACCAAATTCGAGGGACTCAATCAGCGCAGCCAGCGCCTCTTCTTTTCCCTCCAAACCATAGCGGTCGAGGTTCTTAAGCGGACGGTCTGCCCTAAAATAAGCAATCAGCACGAAGTTATCGTCGCGCAGCTGAATGTAATCCGGAATTTTGGCCTTGCCCTTTACTTTGATGATGTACATCTTGTATGAATGAAGCGTGACTAATGATTTAAACTATAGGATATAGAATGGATAATGATTAATGAAGTATAATGAATTAGGCCTATACCTTTTTCACTACACCTCATTAACCATTTCTCATTAGTCATTCAATATTACTTATTGCCTTTAGCGTGGTCGGCCAGGAATTTCTGCAAACCAATATCAGTCAGCGGGTGGTTCAGAAGACCTGTGATCACAGAAAGCGGGCAGGTTACCACATCGGCACCCAGCTCAGCGCACTGCACCAGGTGCATTACGTGACGTACCGAAGCAGCCAGCACTTGCGTCTGGTAGCCATAGTTACCATAGATGTGCACGATCTGCTCGATCAGTTGCAAACCATCTGTTGACACGTCGTCTAGACGACCTACAAACGGAGACACATAGGTAGCACCCGCCTTAGCCGCCAGAATAGCCTGACCAGCAGAGAATACCAGCGTGCAGTTTGTTTTGATGCCGCGCTCGCTGAAGTGACGGATCGCCTTCACGCCTTCGCGCGTCATTGGCACCTTCACCACAATGTTCGGGTGCAGTTCGGCCAGCAGTTCGCCTTCGCGTACCATGCCGTCGAAGTCGGTAGCAATTACTTCGGCGCTGATGTCGCCATCCACGATCTCGCAAATCTGCTTGTAGTGCGCCATCACGTTGTCGTGTCCGAAGATGCCTTCTTTGGCCATCAGCGATGGGTTGGTGGTAACACCGTCGAGCACACCGAGGTCGTGCGCTTCCTGAATTTCCTGCAGGTTTGCAGTATCAACAAAGAATTTCATAATGCTGAGGATGTAGATTTTCCTACAAATCTAACGCAATATGCCCTAAGTCAAAAGACATTGTATGAAAGATGCAGGACAATTAAGGTATAAGGCCTTTAAGACAGGTTAAGCTGCTGTATCACAGAGTTTAGGTATAGGAAAGGGGGCATCAGGGATTAAAACAAAAAGACCGGCAGGGAGCCGGTCAGAAAAGTATGGGCAAAAAAAAGTGGCAAACCAACATCGCGCCGCATCAACCATCTACCCTTGCTGCCTTCCGGCCCTGGGGGAGTTCGACGGGAGCTGGCCGTGCCGATTTGCCGTTACAAAAGTACAGAAATTATCTTGAAGCGCAAATTTATTCTAAAGAATCATCTATCAGGGTTACTAGTGGGAGTCGATCTTGCTACTACTCAGTCGGTTTAATTTTATATGGATGATTGTTATACCTATGTGGCGGGGAATGTAAATATCTCGTAGCCTCTTTCAAACTTGTTTGTGTCTTGGGGCTTCGTAGGTATAGCTTGTCTGAATCAGGATTCTCAGGATTAAAAATGATGAACAGATTTGAGTTACCTCTCCTAGCCCATGAGAATTACCTCCCCCAACTCCTCCTTTTATAGAGGACTCCTACCTCAAAACAAGAGGGGAACTTTCACCCCATTCCAGCCTTCCTCTAAGAACTAAGAACAGGGGAAGGAGCGGTGCACGATTAACATCCCCCTGCCCCCTTCAAAGGGGGACTTTCCGCCATTACCAACTTACAGGTATAGCTTTGTAGTTGCCGCAATTTGCTACTCCTGCTGATTATACCCCCCTGCCCCTCCCAAGAGGGGAATCTCAGCCACTGCAATTTCCAGGTATAAGCGCTGTAGTTTTTGTTACTGTCACAGAACACTGACAGGTATAGTAAGAGTAACTTGCCCCTTAGGCCGTGAAACAAATCACATCAGCCAGGTGCACCTAAATGACTACCCACTGTTTGAGCGTTCAGCGAGTTTGGGGAGTCTTGACTTTTTTGCTTACTTTTTTTGTCAAGAAAAAAAGTAAGTGCCCGCCGCACAGGCGAAGCTATAAAACATTACAGCTTGCTATACCTGCAAAAGCCAGTAGGTATACTTGGGCCAGAGGCCCCTCTATAAACGACACGAGCGATGACGCTCGCGCCATGACCATCAGCCATTAGCGAACACTTCTTGAATCAAATTCGGCACCTCTACTCACAACATACACAAAGATCCCGCCGCTTTGGCGCAAAACCTCTACATTACTACACCTCTCAAAACATATCTCCCCTATTTTTGGCAAAAAAGCCTAATACACCTTACCTTTGCGCATGCCAGAAAAAATACTGATTCTCGACTTCGGCTCCCAGTACACCCAGTTGATCGCAAGACGGGTGCGCGAGCTAAATGTATATTGTGAGATTTACCCTTACAATAATGTTCCGGAACTCACCGAAGATGTTAAAGGCGTTATCCTATCGGGTAGCCCCTGCTCGGTACGTGACCACGAACACCCTACCATCGATCTGAGCCAGTTTATGGGCAAACTGCCCCTGCTTGGCGTGTGCTACGGCGCACAACTGATCGCTTTCGAGCAACAGGGCGAAGTTACCCCTTCCACCATCCGCGAATACGGCCGTGCCAGACTTACGGAACTGCACACTGCTAACCGCCTCATGAAAGAACTCACTCCGGGTTCGGTTGTGTGGATGTCGCATGGTGATACCATCAAAGAAATTCCAGATAATTTTGAAGTAATAGCCAGTACAGAAACCGTACGCGTAGCCGCATATAAACTGCGTGACCAGGAAACCTACGGCATTCAGTTCCACCCGGAAGTAACACACTCCGACGAAGGCAAAACTTTGCTCCGCAACTTTGTGGTGCATATCTGCGGTTGCCAGCAGGACTGGACCTCCGAGCAGTTTGTAGACTCCACTGTAGCAGATCTAAAGCAGCAACTGGGCAATGACAAAGTAGTACTTGGCCTGTCAGGTGGTGTGGATTCGAGTGTGGCCGCTATGCTGATTCACGAGGCGATCGGTGAGAACCTGTACTGTATTTTTGTAGACAACGGATTGTTGCGTAAAGACGAGTTTGAGTCGGTACTGGACTCGTATAAGCACATGGGCCTGAATGTGAAAGGCGTTGATGCTAAGGACAGATTTTATACGGCACTGGTCGGCATCTCTGATCCGGAAGGCAAGCGCAAAGCCATTGGCCGCTTGTTCATCGAGGTGTTTGACGACGAGGCGCACAAGATTGAGGACGTGAAATGGCTGGCACAGGGCACGATCTACCCGGACGTAATCGAATCGATGAGCGTAAAAGGCCCTTCGGCAACCATTAAGTCGCACCACAACGTAGGTGGTCTGCCTGATTTCATGAAACTGAAAGTGGTGGAGCCACTCAAGGCGCTCTTTAAAGATGAGGTGCGTCTGGTAGGTAAAACCCTGAAAATCGACGACAACATTCTGGGCCGCCATCCTTTCCCTGGCCCGGGCCTTGCAATACGTATATTGGGCGATATCACGCCGGAAAAAGTAAATGTGTTGCAGCAGGTAGATCATATATTCATCAGCAACCTGAAAAAGTCGGGCTTGTACGACGAGGTATGGCAGGCTGGCGCTATCCTGACACCGGTGCAGTCGGTAGGTGTGATGGGTGACGAACGTACGTACGAAAATGTAGTAGCGCTACGAGCTGTGACCTCTATCGACGGGATGACAGCAGACTGGAGCCGTTTGCCGTATGAGTTTCTGGCCGATGTATCCAACGAGATCATCAACAAAGTAAAAGGTGTCAATCGCGTGGTGTACGACATCAGCTCAAAACCACCGGCAACCATCGAGTGGGAGTAAATTAATGGAGTGATTGGGTGAATGAGTGGTTGAGTGAATTGTTAAATGGCTGAATTGTTGACTAAACATTAATGAAACGGCTATTGAGAAGCGTATAGGTTCGGCCTTTTATTTAATCGAATCAATCACACACCAAATCAAAAATCACTCATTCAATAACTCACTCATTCACTAAATCAAAGTAAAACATGAAAGGAAGCTTATTGAAGCATGCAGCGGGTGTGCTGCTTTTGGCTGTGCTTGCACTGCCGGCACAGGCTCAGCAGGATTATAGCACGACCTATAGCAATGGCAAGGTACTGATAGATCAGGAGCGTTACGACAAGGCTATGGCCGAGCTTTTGCCCGTCACGCAGGCCGGATCTAAGAATCAATACGCTCCCGAGGCTTCCTACCTCTATGCCGTAGCGGCACTCAAGGCAAACAAACTGCCGGAAGCCCGTCGCATGTTGCAGCAGCTTCAGGGTCAGCACCCAAACTGGCCCAACCAGCCCGAAGCAAGCTACCTGCTCGGCAATGTACTTTTTGAGCAAGGTGAATACGAACAGGCGCTGGCCGAGTTGAACAGCATACGATCTGCGAAGCTGCAAGCCGATGCCGAAAAGCTGAAGCGTCACTACCTGATGCGGATCACCGACCGCGGCGCTTTTGAGCAGTTAATGCAGCGCTACCCGGACGACAAAGCCGTGGCCCAGACTTATGCTGACAAGCTGATAGCAGGCTGGTATCGTCCTGAGGATAAATCTACTTTGGAAAGCATTGTTTCGAAGCACCGCCTGGATCGCAACCGGTACCTGAGCGCCAATGCTATGCGCAAGCAGGCATATAATGTTGCCGCCCTCATGCCATTTCAGCTGGACCAGGACCTGGGGCAGGCAGCTCGCAGAAACCAGTTCGCCACTGACCTCTATGCCGGTATGAAGATGGCCCAGGATTCGCTCAAGCGCCAGGGTATCAACATTAACCTGTATGCTTATGATGCGGGTACAGACACAACAGCCGTAAAGCGCCTTCTGGAGACCTCAGAGTTGAAAGGTATGGATCTGGTTATCGGCCCTGTCTACAGATCATCCGCCAAAATTACTGCACGCTTTGCATCACAGAACAATGTGAACGTAGTCAATCCGCTTTCGCAGGATCTGGAAGTAGCTAGTGAGAATCCGAACATTTTCCTGTTTGAGTCTTCTGTAGCAACGCAGGCGCAACAGGCTGCCACCTATGCTTACAATACCTTTGAGCCTAAAACGGCCGTAATCCTGTACGAGGACAACAAAGATGACATCGCTTTTAGCCAGCACTACCGCGAGCAATTCCTGAAGCTGGGAGGGAAAATAGCAACTTATAAAAAAATAAATTCCGCCCAAAGCGCCGCCACCGCCGCTGTTTTCAAAGATCTGAAACTGGAAGGTATAGGCCATCTGGCTGTCTTCTCGGACAAGATGACGGCCGCTGCCAATACGGTCAGCACCCTGCAGTCGAGAGCTGCCACACTCCCGCTGATGACTTTTGAAAACTGGTTGGGTATAGGGCAACTAACACTGCGCCAGTTGGATGACCTGGAAATTTACTTTGTGAACTCGAAATACATTGACCAGATGAGTCCGGCGGTGCGTCACTTCCGCAAAAGGTATGCAGCCAGGTATAACATGCCGCCTTCGCCGTATGCTTACGCCGGCTTCGAGATGATGTATTACTTCGGAACTTTACTTCAGAACTACGGAACGCGCTTTAACCTGGCATTGGGGTCAGAGGGAATCAAGCCGGGTGTTTTCTACCAAGGTATAGGGTATACCAATCATGCAGCCCTCAACGAAGTGCGCCGCGACAACCAGTACATACCGATCACCAAGCTGGAGAACCTGAAGCTTACTGTCGTTAATCCGGTTTTTTAAGGCTTTCGGCAGCACAAATTAAGGTATAGCAGCCTGATCAAATTATTTCATTCACTATTTAAGAACTCAGCATCATGAAAATAGCACCAATCAGCGAAGAGCTTTTCCAGCGGGCACAGCACTCCATACCGGGCGGAGTAAACTCTCCTGTCCGTGCCTTCAGAGCAGTGGGCGGCAATCCGCGCTTTGTGGTTTCGGCCAAAGGGCCCTATATGTACGACGAGGATGGCAACCGTTACATGGAATTTCTCAACTCCTGGGGACCGATGATCCTGGGCCATGCCGCTGAAATAGTGCAGGAAGCTGTGCAGCAGGCTATACCTCAATCGCTATCTTTTGGGGCCCCTACCCGCAAAGAAATCGAGATTGCGGAGTTGATCGTGGACATGGTACCGTCGATTGAGAAGGTGCGCATGGTAAACTCCGGTACGGAAGCTACTATGTCGGCGGTGCGTGTGGCCCGAGGCTATACCGGTCGTAATAAAATGATCAAGTTCGAGGGGTGCTACCACGGCCACGGTGATTCTTTCCTGATTGCTGCTGGTAGCGGCGCCATCACCCTTGGCGTGCCGGACAGCCCGGGCGTTACGCAGGGCGTTGCCGCCGATACGCTCACCGCTCCTTTCAACGATCTGGAGGCAGTTAAGAAACTAGTGGAAGCCAACAAAGATCAGATAGCGGCCATCATCCTGGAGCCTGTGGCCGGTAACATGGGCCTGGTGCTGCCAGCGCCGGGTTTCCTGCAGGGTTTGCGTGATCTTTGTACCAAAGAGGGCATTGTGCTGATATTTGATGAAGTGATGACAGGTTTCCGTCTGGCACCAGGTGGCGCGCAGCAGTTGTTCGGTGTTACGCCGGATATGACCACACTCGGTAAGATCATCGGAGGCGGTATGCCAGTGGGTGCTTATGGCGGTAAGAAAGAGATCATGAACTTTGTAGCGCCAGCCGGACCAGTATACCAGGCAGGTACGCTATCGGGTAACCCGATTGCGATGTCGGCAGGTATGGCCATGCTGCAGTACCTGCAGGCTCATCCGGAGGTATACACGAACCTGGAGCAGACCACTACCAAGTTGGTGAACGGGATGAAGCAGAACATGCAGGAACTTGGCAAGAACTTCACCATTAACCACGTGGGCTCTATGTTTAGCATTTTCTTCACAGAGCAGCCTGTTACAGACTTCGAAAGCGCCAAAACCTCTGATACTGCCATGTTTGGCCGTTACTTCAATGGCATGTTGCAGCGAGGCGTATACCTGGCTCCTTCGCAGTACGAGTCACTCTTCGTGTCTACAGCTATAACAGACGAACTGGTAGAAGAGTATATCAAAGTCAACCGCGAAGCACTACAGGAAGCTTTACAGCAATAAGCTATACCTTAATAATAAGACAAAAGAAGACGGCAGTTCAGAAATGGGCTACCGTCTTTTTTCTTGCTATACCTATCATACCTACAAACAAGGTATAGCTTCACCCCTAGACTCAAGCAACAATTTAACAATACAGCAATTCAGTAATCCAACAATCAACCATTTTGCTTACTTTTACGGTCATAACATTGCACCCTCATGATTCTTACAGATAAGCAGATTTTAGCAGAGATCGAGAAAGGCACTATTCTGATTGAGCCATTCAAACGCTCCGGCCTTGGCACAAACTCCTACGACGTACACCTGGGCCGCTACCTGGCCACTTACCGCGATGAAGTGCTGGACGCCCGTCTACATAACCAGATCGATGTGTTTGAGATTCCGGAGGAGGGATTTGTGCTGCAGCCCAATACGCTATACCTGGGTGTAACGCTGGAGTATACCGAAACACACGCGCACGTGCCTTTCCTGGAAGGCAAGTCTAGTGTAGGTCGTTTAGGTATAGACATCCATGCCACCGCTGGCAAAGGTGATGTAGGCTTCTGCAATACCTGGACACTGGAGATCTCCGTAACTCAGCAGGTGCGCGTATACCATGGCATGCCGATTGGACAGCTGATTTACTTTGAAGTTAAAGGAGGCATCGAGAACTACTACAACAGCAAGGCAAACGCCAAATACAACAACCGCACGACTAAACCCGTTGAATCCATGATGTGGCGGAACGAATGGTAAAATCCAAAATAAAATCAAAAAAAGAGGTCAAATGGTTAGCTATTTGACCTCTTTGGCATTATTTCTGTACTATACAGCTTGTATTCGACACTGAGGGATTAGGCAAAAAAAATTTTAAATACCGGAATCATTTACAAACAACCCGCGTTTTAAAACTACGCTGCCTCAGAAAAAGAATCTGGAAAAGCATTGAAAACACCAAACACACTAAAGATTATGAAAAAGCTACTGGTAACGACATTGATGGTATTCGGAACTGTATTCGGCGCATTTGCTACAGGCAATAATATAACTGTTGTTGCTGAGAAGCGTGCCAATCACCTTTCTGAGCAGATGATTCGTGAACTTCGTCTGAATAACTACCAGGCAAATAAGGTTAGAGAGATCAACATGGATGTAGCTGCCCAAATCACTGAGATTGAGCAGAAGCACGAGGGCAACGAGCAGTTAATTGCAGAGCAGTGCAAAAAAGTGCTGGCCGTACGTGATCTGGAGTTCGAAGATATCCTGAGCACCGTGCAGTACAACGATTACTTTGGTGACCGCAAAATGTACTCTAAAGTTGACAGCGAGTTCGTTTCAAGCCTGGACAAGCAAGGTTCTGAAAACATGGCTACTAACGAGAAAGCCGATAAGAACGCGATTGCTTCTAACGTTAACTAGACCGATCCAAACTTTTCAAAAGCATAAAAGCCACCTCTTAGGGTGGCTTTCTTTATTTATAGACTAGTTATTTTCCTTTTTGCGCTCCGTTTCCACATGGTTCATCAGGTCCTCGCAAAGGGCACGCATCTTGTCGGCCATTACCTTGTCGCTGGTAGCAGTGGCGATACTCTGTGCCATGGCACCGATCGTATCGATGTAGAAATACTTCATTTCGTCGATCGGCATGTCTTTTGTCCAAAGGTCAATTTTCATCGTACCTGCTTCGTCGCGATCCCACAGGGAAATATTGATAGCCTTGGCAAAATGGATCTTTTCCCCTGCGTCAGTGGCTCTCCAGCTAATAGCCTCCGGTACACGCTGCTCGTCAAGCGCAATGCTAAAGTATATCTCAGATTTCTTCATTTTCTTTTCTTTTTAAACTTTGTGCTATATATATCTCGTACTATGCTTGAATATTAAAACCAAGTACAAAGTTACGCGATGCGCTACGGAATAAAAACCTTCTTCATTCTTTTTAGCCTGACCATCCTCTCAGGATGCGCCAGCTTAACCTCATCTATCAAAAAACCGAAACTCTATACTGTTGCTTTTTATAATACAGAGAAGCTATACGATACTCAAAATGACCCCAAAACCGATGATGACGGCTTCACACCGGATGGGGTTATGCAGTGGGATCAGGACAGGTATAAGACCAAAATACGCCATATTGCACAAGTGATTGAAACTATTGGAGGTAAGGGCGGCCCCGACATCATCGGACTTTCTGAGGTGGAAAACCGCCAGGTGCTGGATGACCTTGTGAAGTCTTCCCCACTTCGCAAGCGCCGCTACAACATCATCCATTTCGACTCGCCTGACCCGGAGGGACTTGATGTGGCCATGCTTTACAACCCAAGGGTATTTAAGCCTACTTCGCAGACCAACCTGCCCATCAGGTTTTCAGAGAGGGGATTCGCTTCGCGTGGCATCCTGCAGGTGAGAGGCACCCTGTCTGGAGAGCCTGTTACGCTATATGTGAACCACTGGCCGGAAGACCGCGGCAGCTCTGCTCTGGGAGCAGCCCGCAGGCGTGATGCGGCGGCTGAACTCCGACGCCAATTGGACTTGCAGCAGAAAGCAGATAAAAACGCCAAAATCATCGTGCTGGGGGACTTTGCAGACGAACCTAATGCTGTGAGTGTAGAGAAGGTATTAAGGGCTACTGGGCGCCCTAATCCGGCTTATCAAAACGAGTTGTTTAACACGTTCTATCTGTGGTTTGTACAGGGGAACGGCAGTTACCACACCCGCAACGACAACAAGATGCGCGACCAGATCATGGTCACTAAGCCAATGATGAATATGCAAACCGGCTTGCATTATGTACACGGCTCGGCCCAGATCCATGACCCTGAGTTTGCAAAATTCACGTTTGGCAGGTATAAGGATACGCCTCGCCAGACCTGGTCCCATACCTTATACCTGGGTGGCTATAGCGATCACTTCCCGGTGTATATCAAACTGCAGCAAGCAAAATAGTGCTTAGGCGATAAGTCAGCATAAAAGTATTACCCCCTAAAAACAGGAAAGGCGAACCAAAACGGTCCGCCTTTCTGCATTAGGAGAAATTATCTTCTTATACGTAATTGTTCAGCATTACAGGCATCACCAGCATCAGAACATTTTCATTATCTTCATTTGCAAGCGGCATGAGCAGTCCGGCACGGTTCGGTGTAGACAGTTCAAAGGAGATTTCATCCGCGTCGATGTTGTTGAGCATTTCGATCAAAAACTTCGCGTTGAAGCCGATTTCCATGTCCTCACCGTCATACTGGCAAGTCAGGCGCTCGTTTGCCTCGTTAGAGAAGTCCAGGTCTTCGGCAGACACCTGCAGCTCAGAACCTGACAGTTTCAGACGAATCTGGTGCGTGGTTTTATTGGAGTAGATGGAGATACGACGTACAGAGCTCAGCAAAGCGGCACGGTCAATCACCAGTTTGTTCGGGTTTTGTACCGGAATAACGTTCTCGTAGTCTGGGTAGCGCTCGTCTATCAGTCGGCAGATCATCCGGATGTTATCGAAGCTAAAGAAAGCGTTTGACTGATTGAACTCCATACGCACAGCAGTGGCCTCAGAAGGCAGCGTAGACTTCAACAGCGTGAAAGCTTTGCGTGGAATGATCAGAGAAGCTTCTTGGGCCGTAGCAATGTCCGTACGACGGAAACGCAGCAGGCGGTGACCATCTGTTGCGACAAAAGTCACGTTATCAGTGCGCAGCTGCACATAGATACCCGTCATGGCTGGACGAAGCTCGTCGTTGCTTACTGCAAAAATAGTCTTGTTGATGGCACGACCCAGCACGTTAGACGGAATCTCGATGGCGCTGCCACCCTTCACCACAGGTATACGCGGGAAGTCGGTTGCATTTTCGCCGGAGAGCTTGTAACGTCCGTTTGCCGAGCTGATCTCAATGGTATAGGTTTCTTCGTCGATCGTGAAAGTTACCGGCTGGTCTGGCAGGTTCTTCAGCGTCTCGATTAGAATTTTGGCAGGGGCAGCAATGCGGCCGCTTTCCTTCGCCTCTACCTGCAGTTCGGTGATCATGGAAGTCTCCAGGTCACTGGCTGTGATGGTGAGAGTGCTGTCGTTGATTTCGAACAGGAAATTTTCGAGGATAGGAACCACCGGGTTGTTGGTCACTACGCCGTTTATGCTGGCTAACTGCTTCAAAAGAGCAGAAGAAGAGACGATAAATTTCATTATGTATAGCTATAATGTTATTTGGACAAAGTTAAAAAATTTTCGCATTTATACTACCTGAAACGGGCCGGCATTTCACAATTTCTTTACATACAGGGCAAAAAAATTAGAAGCGCTCGTAGCGTCGCTTGCGCAGGTAGTAACGCACCACCCCAAACAGGCCTAGCAGCACAATCGGGGCTACCAGGTTGAGTAGTTGCCAGTAAGTGCGCTCCTCCTTCACCCGCACCCTGTCCAACGGACGTAGCTGGATTTCTTTGCTGCGTACATTGATCAAACCTTCTGAATCCAGCAGGTAGTGAATCGTGTTCATGGCAAGCTCGCGATTGGCAAATGTCACGTTGTTATACCTGTCAAAGCCCAGTTCATAAGCCTGTCCGGTACGTGGATTTACCTCATTGCGCACCAGGTCACCATCCGAGAAAACTGCTATTTTGGTCGGTACTCCTGTCTCTTTCACGTGCGGGTTCGCGGCTCCCTCCGGTGCTCTTCTGTTACGGAAGAGCGAAGTAAAAGCACCTTCCAGCAGATAACCTACTGGCTGCGGGCCGGCCTGGTACTGCTCCGGCTTCACCTCCATACGGGCTTCTTCGAGTGTGAGCGGCACAGGCGGCTGCAAAACACGAGAGTAAACCGAGGTATAGACCAGCGGAGTTTTGCGTATCCCATCAGACCGCACCGTATCCATCGTTCCGATGAATTTGGAGTATACTGCATCAATGTTACGCGTAATCGGGTGTTTGCTGAAAGTGTTGAGCAAGGGGTAAAAGCGCCAGTTGATCATCTCCGTCTGTGGCCGCTCACCCATATACCCTGTCACGATAGGAATAAAACCAGAGTTCAGGTCCATGATCATGGTCGGGTTTAGGCGCACGCCGTAGCGGAAAAGCAGATCATCCAGGTTCAGGTTGTAAGGCATCGCAAACATGCCGCCTGCTCCTATGCTGTCCATGTTTGCGTTGAGGGCATCCACGAAGAAAACGGCCTTGCCCCCGTTCATGATAAACTGGTCGATCTTATACTTGTCGGCTTCGGTGAAAGCTTCGGTTGGCTTGGCAATGATGATCAAATCCAGCCCCTCCAGAGAAGGTATATCGCGCAATTCGCCGCGGGCTACCCGGTAAAACTCCTGCAAAGAGCCGAGCAGGTCCGTCACATTCTGCGTTTCCAGTTGCCCCTGTCCGCTGATATAGCCGATAGTTTTGTTGCCCTGGAAAGCCATTTTGCGGATCGCCGTGGCCAGTTCATACTCCACTCCTTCTACCGATTGGTTCAGCCGCTCGTCAGGGGAAGCAGCCAGGTTACCTTTCAGCAGCATCACGCCGGTTTCCTTGCCTTTGTACATAATACGTGCACCCGGAAACACGAGACGCTCCACTTGCTTTCCGCCTTCACTGGCTCGCAGGTTCGTTGGCTGGATACCTGAAGCTGCCAGTTTCTGGAAAAATTCTGTCCGCTGCTGCTCGTCTGTTATCTCATTCGGATCGATGAATTCGTAGCGCACGTTACCACCCGAGTAGATGCGGAATTCGTCCAGTGTCTCCCGCACCGACTGCTGCAGTCGCTTGAAGCCTGCAGGGAATTCGCCTTCCAGGTATACCTCTACAAACACCGGTTCAGGAAGCTCCGACAACATCTGCTTGGTAACAGGCGAAATGGTATAGCGCTTGTCCTCGGTCAGGTCGAGGCGGAAGAAAAAGTTGGCTGCCAGTACGTTGAGTAGTATAATGGCCGCCAGTGCGATAAGAAAGCGGGTCAGGTCGCGGCTGCGCTTGCTTTTAGGTATCGTTGCCTGCTCTGTTACCATTTTCTGCTGCTTAGGACAAGTTTGGTGGAAAGAATCATAATCGCGATCACACTCAGAAAATACAGCACGTCACGCGAGTCGATCAACCCTTTGCTGATGGCCGAATAATGATATTCTATACCTAACTGGCTGATGAAGTAGCCGTTTCCGCCCCATACAGGTATAGAAGCGATCAGCTCGAAGCCAGCGTAAAAGATATAGCACAGGAAAATGGCGATCACGAACGAGATGATCTGGTTATCGGAAACGGAAGAGGCAAAAACCCCGATGGCTGCAAACACGCCCGCCAGAAATACCAGCCCCAGGTATGAGCCTACTACAGCAGCAGAGTCCACGTTACCCTGCGGATTGCCGAGTTCGTACACGGTATAGTAGTAGAACAGGGTAGGTATAAGGGCGAAGAGTGCCAGCAGGAGCGCGGCAAAGTATTTGCCCAGGATTAGTTGCAGATCTGAGATCGGCTTGGTGAGCAGTAGTTCGATGGTGCCCTCACGTTTCTCTTCGGCAAAGGTGCGCATGGTGATGGCTGGAATCAGGAACAGAAACAGCCAGGGGGCCATGTTAAACAGCGTCTGCATGTCGGCAAAGCCGTAGTCGAGCACGTTGCTCTCGGGGAAGACCCACATGAACATGCCGATGGCCACCAAAAACACCGTAATCACGATATAGGCGATCAGGGTATTCAGGAAGCCGTTAAATTCTTTCTTAAGTATAGCGAGCATGGATGATACCTACTTCGTCAGTTGTTGGAATATCTTTTCGAGTGAGTTTTCTTCGTGGCGCAGGCCTACCAATGGCCAGTGACGCTCGGCAGCCACCCGAAAAATGGTAGCGCGGATATCAGTATCCTTGCGGGACACTACCCGGTAGGTTGCGCCCTCTGTAAGCGTAGCCGTCAGTACACCCGGCACCTGCTCCAGGGCTTCGATAGGTATAGGCTGCTCAAACTCCACCAGAGTTGTCTTCTCGTTGCGGGCACCGGCCTGCAGACTGGCTACATCACTATCAGCTACCAGTTTGCCGCGGTTGATGATTACGACACGGTCGCAAATGGCAGTTACCTCCTGCATGATGTGGGTGGAAAAGATCACGGTTTTGTCTTGGCCAATGCGCTTGATCAGCGCCCGAATCTCTACGATCTGGTTGGGGTCAAGGCCGGTGGTAGGCTCATCGAGAATAAGGACCTGCGGATCGTGCACCAGCGCCTGTGCCAGTCCAACCCGCTGCCGGTAACCTTTGGAAAGCGCTCCTATCTTCTTGCCCTGCTCCAGCGTGAGTCCGCACAGCTCCACCATTTCCTGCACACGCTCCTTTGACTGGCGCCCTTTCAGGCCATAAACAGAAGCCACAAATTGCAGGTACTCATGCACATACATATCCAGGTATAGCGGGTTGTGCTCCGGCAGGTAGCCTACGCTGCGACGCACAGCAATGGAGTCCTGCACGACATCGTAGCCATTCACGAGCACCGTGCCACTGGTAGGCGGCAGGTAGCAGGTCGCGATCTTCATGGTGGTGGACTTGCCGGCACCATTTGGCCCCAGGAAGCCCAGAATCTGACCTTGCCCAACGGAGAAGGTAATATCGTCGACGGCCCGCTGCGACCCGAATATTTTGGTAAGGTTCTTTACTTCAACTGACATCTGCTACGAATGAACAATGACGAATGAATAACGGATAGTTATCAGTCATTCGTCATTGTTAATTATTCATTAAATAAAGGCTTGCAAAGCTACAAAAGCTGTTCCAAATATCTGCTATACCTGCTTCCTTCCCTTCGGCATCAACGGACGCACCTCAATGTCGACGTGATGGTAATTGGCGTGCGATTCCAGGCAATGCAGGATAGTAGAGGCGATGTCTTCTGGGCGCATCATGTTATCGTTCACGGTCACGCTGTCGATACTGTCGAAGAAGTTGGTTTGCACGGAGCCAGGGTAGATGCAGGTAACCTTTACGCCATAATCGCGCACCTCTTTGTAGAGCGAGTGCGAGATACCCCGCACCGCATGTTTGGTGGCGCAGTAAGCCGACATCTGCTCTATACCTGTAGTGCCCGCAATGGAAGAGATATTGATGATGTGCCCCTCTCCCATTTCCTTCATACCTGGCACCACCAGGCGGGTGCAGTAAAAGAGGCCGTGCACATTGGTATCGAACATCAGGTGCCACTCATCCAGGTCCTGGTCTTCGAGCATGGCGGAGCGGCCCAGGCCTGCATTGTTGACCAGCACACTCACCTGACCACCAAAATGCTCTACAGTATGCTTATAGGCCATCTGTACTGAGTCGGCCTTACGAACGTCGCATTCTACAAACTCAAAATTCTCGTGCTGCACTTCCGGCGCTGTTCTTCCCCAGCCCGCCACTTTTGCGCCCTGCTCCAGCAATGCATTCACAGTTGCCAACCCTATTCCTCGGCTTACGCCGGTTACCACGGCTATCTTATTTTCCAGTTTCATTTAGTTTTATATTTAGGGGAGTTTATAGTTTGTAGAGCAGGCCTATCCGGAATACCCGGGTATATAACTTCATGTTGGCACCCTCCATATTAGCCCGGTAGTTTTTGATGCCATGCGCGTAACTCATGGACATACCAAAGTGTCCATGGTAGCCTGTTATACCTAGCCGCGGCCTGAAATCGGTGATCTTTTCGCTTCGGTTCTCCTTTACTTTAATTTCAGTCCCGTCTTCCATTGTTGCTTCTGATCGCTCTTTCATCTGCTGACCAAAGCCAATGTCGGAGCCCAGGGTTAAGTCCAGGTCTATAGTGCTCTCCTTGATCCGCCAACCAATGTAGGGCTGCAGATTGATATAGTCAGCTAGGATCACTGCCTTTCCATCTGCTGGATATGCCATGGATGAACTGTGTGACCATTGGCCGAGGGCTCGATCTATTTTGGCCAAGGTGCGCAGTTGCTCGTATCCAGCCTGTGTGCCTACCAAAACGCCGCCTCCAGTAACGTACTGTGCCTGCAGGCCGGCGCCATACGTTACGTTATACCTACTGCCATACGGATTGCTCACCCCGGGACTGCCACCCCAGCTATTGCTAAGGCTCATGGCAGTTGTTCTGGTAGCAGACTCTCCACCGAACCTGGAGAGTCCGGAATTCAGCTGGGCACTATATTCCATTTTCTGCCCAAAGGACAGCGTGGCACTTCCCAGCGCGAGTAGTAACAGGTATGCTTTTTTCATATAGGCATAAGTTTGTTTCTAACAAAATACCAACCAGCTATACCTTCCCAACTCTAAAACTCTTAAACTTTAAATATCCCCCAGTTGCGGACGGATCAGGATTTCCTCCACCACACTGTTTGGCGACATGGTATAGGCGCCGTAAATGGCCATGGCCACATCGTCGGCTCGCATGAAGCGCTCCGGCGGCAAGTCCACGCCTTCCCAACTGGCAGTGAGTGTAGCGCCTGGCAGAATAGCTGTTACGCGTACGCCATGCTCTTTCATCTCCTCACGCAGCACTTTTGTCATACCCAGCAAAGCATACTTAGAAATACAGTAAGAGCCGCCATTGGTGTAGGGGGTGATGCTGGCCGTGGAGCACATGTTGAAGATATGCCCACTCCGGCGCTTTTTCATATCCAGAACAAAGGCCTTGGTGATGTAGTAGGCGCTGTAAAGGTTAGTGTTGATCATCATCGGCAGCGCCGCGTCCTCCTCCTCGTGCACTTTGCCAGGTATAAAAAGGCCGCTGTTATTAACGATCACCTCTATCCTCACTTTGAGGCCTTTCACATAAGCAATGAAGTTTTTCAGCGAGCCCATATCGCTTAGGTCGGCTTCTTGGTAAAAAACCTTGGAGAAGGTATAGCGCTCCTCAATTTCCAGTTTCAGCTTTTTCAGGTCTTTCTCGTTTCGGGAACACGTAATGATGTGGAAACCTGCTTTCGCGAATTGCTCGATCACGGCCCGGCCGATGCCCTTTGTGCCACCTGTCACCAAAATATACTGCTGCATGTGCTCTATATAGCTATTAGATAATACGTTTTAGAAATTTAACCGTAATATAGGCATTTAAACAGTATTTTTGTTTAGAAACACGTTTAATACCTTGTTTAACACGTATCGCCTGTATGCTACAATCCTTTGGGAAATACCTGCTGTTCATGCAAAGCCTCTTCACCCGAAAAGAATCCGCTAAGATTCTGTTTGGCCGCACTTTAGACGAGGCTATTCTGATCGGCATCAACTCTATCTTAATCGTTGCCATCGTCTCCACCTTCATTGGCGCCGTAACCTGCGTGCAGGTAGCCTATAACTTGGATAATGCTTTCATTCCCCGCTCTACCATCGGTTTTATGGTGCGCGAAATGACCATTCTGGAACTGGCCCCTACCATCACCTCTATCGTGCTGGCAGGCAAGGTTGGTTCCAGCATTGCCGGCGGACTGGGCACAATGCAGATTACCGAACAGGTGGATGCGCTGGAAGTAATGGGCATCAACTCGGCCTCATACCTGGTGCTGCCGAAGGTGGTGGCCGCCATCCTTGTTTTCCCGATGCTGGTGATCCTAGCCATGTTCCTCTCGATTCTGGGTGGCTACCTGGCCGGAACACTTTCCGGTGAGCTGACGCCACAGGAGTACATCACAGGTATACGCGACCAGTTCATACCCTACAATATTACCTTTGCCCTGATCAAGTCGGTGGTCTTTGCCTTCCTGATCTCCACCATCTCCTCTTTCCGCGGATACAATACCTCTGGAGGAGCTTTGGAAGTAGGGGCGGCCAGTACCGCAGCCGTGACCAATAGCGTGATCGCCATCCTGATCGGTGACTTCGTGCTCGCTTACATACTGCTCTAGGCAGTCGGCTGCGAAACCCCCTTTACCCTATTTTGAATTCTTATGATTGAAATACACAACATACATAAAGCTTTTGGCGACAAGAAAGTGCTGGATGGCGTAAGCGGCGTCTTCGAGACAGGCAAGACCAACCTGTTGCTTGGCGCTAGTGGTACCGGCAAAAGTGTGCTGCTTAAGTGCATCGTCGGTCTCATCAAGCCCGATCTTGGCAGCGTAACCTTCGACGGCACGTACTTCACTAACAACAAGCTCGATATCCGACAGGAGATCCGCCGCAAGATCGGCATGCTCTTCCAGGGTTCAGCCCTCTTTGACTCCATGACGGTAGAAGAAAATGTGGAGTTCCCGCTCAGAATGCTCACCGAGATGAGCAAAGAGGAACGAAGGGAACGCGTGGACTTCTGTTTGCGGCGTGTTGGGTTGGAAGGTGCCAACAAAAAAATGCCTTCGGAGATCAGTGGTGGTATGAAGAAGCGCGTAGGTATAGCCCGCGCCATCGCCCCAAACTGCACCTACCTGTTTTGCGACGAACCTAACTCCGGTCTCGACCCGCAAACCGCCCTTAAGATTGACGAGCTGATCAAAGAGATTACAGAAGAGTACAACATTACCACCATCATCGTGACGCACGACATGAACTCGGTGATTGAGATCGGGGACAAAATCATGTTCCTGTACGAAGGCAAAAAGCTCTGGGAAGGCACACGCGACGAGATCATGGATACCGACATCAAGGAACTCAATGACTTTATCTTCGCCAACCGCCTGATGCGCGATGCCAAAAAGGTGGAAGAAGAAGAGCGCGAGGAAGAACGCGAAGAAGAGGAACGCAGGCACGAGGCGGAGAACCATACCCCTGCCCCATCTGAAGAAACTGTGCAAACGCAGGCTGCTCCGCAGCCTGAAAATCCGGAAGGGCCAACCGCTACGACCCAGCCTGGCAACCATCAGGTATAGGTATAAGCGAAGGTATGGCTATACCTGTAAAATATAAAAAAGGCTCCCGCTCAGGTATAGCGGGAGCCTTTTTTATGGGTACTTAGGTAATATTACAGGCTGTACAGCATACCTGCCACCGTAGCAGACATCATACAGGCCACAGACGCTCCTAACAGTGATAGAAGTCCCAATCTGGAAATATTGGCCTGCTGGTTTGGTGCCATACCGCCTATACCTCCCACCTGAATGGCAATGGAGCTGAAGTTAGAGAAACCGCAGAGCGCGTAGGTGGCCATGACAATCGACTTGGTGGAAAGGGTGCCCGCCTCTTTCATGTTGGCAAGGTCCAAGTAAGCCACAAACTCGTTTACAGCTGTCTTCTGCCCCAACAGACTCCCCACTTGCAGGGTGTCTTCCCACGCAACACCCATAATAAAGGCAAAAATACGGAAAACCTGCCCGAGTATGTATTGGAACGAGAACCCGCTGAAACTTCCGTTTGTGCTGGCCACGACAAAGTCATTTAACCCTGTCACGCCTCCCAGCTTAAGCAGTACATAGTTGAGCAAGGCTATAACCGCGATAAAGGCAAGCAGCATACCACCCACGTTGGCAGCCAGTCGCAGACCATCGGCAGCGCCCTTAGAAACGGCATCAATGATGTTTACGCCCAGCTGTTCTTCATTTACTTCAAGGCGCGTATTTATCTGCTCCTTATCGGTTTCAGGAACAAGCATTTTGGACATTACGATAGCAGCCGGGGCATTCATGATGGAGGCCGTGAGCAGGTGAGCGGCGAATATGGCTTGTTGCGCAGGGTCGTCGCCCCCCAGAAAGGACACATAAGCCGCCAGTACACCACCAGCCAGCGTCGCCATACCTCCTGTCATCAGGCACATCAGCTCAGAGCGCGTCATACGGCTGATGAACGGGCGCACCAATAGCGGTGCTTCCGTCTGCCCCATAAAAATATTGCCGGCAGCAGAGAGGCTCTCCGCGCCTGACAGTCGCATGCCCTTTGACATGATCCAGGCAATACCAAATACAATTTTCTGTAGCACGCCCAGGTAATAGAGTCCCGAGGATACAGCCGAGAAGAAAATAATGGTCGGCAAAACGTTGAAGGCGAAGATGAAGCCCAGACCAGCGTTCTGAGAAGGGTCAGCCAGGTTACCGAACAGGAACCTGGCGCCATCGTTTGAAAAACTTAAAAGCTTGACGAAGGCCTTGCTTACAAAAGCAAACGCATCTGCTACCAGTGGCACCTGTGTCACCAGCACTCCGAAAAGGATTTGCAGGAACACACCGTAGGCTACAAGCTTCCAGTCAATTGATTTTCTACTTCTGGAAAACAAAAAGCCGATGGATAACAGGACCAGTAGTCCTATCCCACCTCGAAAAATATCAAACATACAGGCTGAAAAAATTTGGCCAAAAGTAAGGCGAATATCTTTTAAAACAAAAAGTCCCACCCCGATTAGGGGAAGGACTTTTAAAGTATAGCGTATGTTATGCTAGTTTCGCTTGTTCAACTCGTCGCGGATCTTGGCGGCACGCTCATAGTCCTCTTTTTCAAGGGCCTCATTGAGCATTTTGTTCAAGTCATCCACCGATGTCTGGTTGAGTGGTTCCTTCGTACTTGAAGACGCTGAAGAAGTGCTTTTCACAGCCATTTCTTCGTTCTCGTCCTCCTCTTCTTCCAGGTCACTCAAAATAATGCCAGCTTCCGACAGCACACTTTCCACCGTGTAGATAGGCACCCCGAAACGCAGGCCGATGGCAATGGCATCGGACGGGCGCGCATCCAGCTCGAATTCCTTCTCGCCGTCGGTGCACATGATCTTGGAATAGAACACGCCCTCCTTCAGGTCAGAGATCAGGATCTCGGTGATGTTCACGCTCATCTGCTCGGCAAAGGTCTTGAACAGATCGTGCGTGAGCGGACGGTTGGGGTTTATTTTTTCTATCTGTATGGCAATGGACTGCGCCTCGAACATACCGATGATGATCGGTAGCCTGCGGTTTCCATCACGCTCGCCCAGTACCAGTGCAAACGATCCCGTCTGCGATTGGCTGGAGGAGAGCCCGAGTATCTCTAGCTGTATTTTTTTCACAATTAAGCTCTTCTTAAGTCTATTTGTCTAAAGCTTTAGCAGCTTCTATCAGTTTAGGAAGCACCTCAAGCGCATCGCCAACTATGCCATAATCAGCGGCTTTGAAGAACGGCGCTTCCGGATCCTTATTAATAACGACAATCACTTTAGAAGAGTTAACCCCTGCCAGGTGCTGAATGGCACCAGAGATGCCAGCCGCGATGTACAGGTTAGGGCTTACGGTGATACCTGTCTGACCAACGTGCTCATGGTGCGGGCGCCAGCCAATGTCAGACACAGGCTTAGAACAGGCGGTTGCCGCACCTAGTTCTTTGGCAAGTTCCTCGATCAGGTGCCAATTCTCAGGTCCCTTCATACCGCGGCCACCAGACACCACGATCTCCGCCTCCTGCAGCAGCACGCCACCAGAAGTATCCTGCATCACGGTCTCCTTAGGAGCAGCTGCAAACTCAGCGTCAGTCAAGTCAGCGGAAAGCTTCTCTACCGTAGCCGTGTTGCCTGCGTTGCTTGTGATGTCGGTGCTGTTTTTCTTTACGGCAATGATCTTTACATCGGAGGTCAGGTTCACGTCAGCAAAGGCTTTGCCGGAGAACACACCGCGTGTCACGATGAAGTTGCCACCGTCCATTTTAGGCAGTTCGGTTACGTTGGTAGCCAGTGAACCGTTCAGGCGTACGGCCAGTTTGGATCCTACCGCAGCACCGATGTTGGAGTTGGAGAACACCAGTACTTTGGCGTTTTCCTGCTGAGCCGCTTTGGCAATCACTTTCACGTAAGCGTCAGCCACGAATTGCTTCAAGCGGTCATCGGCATCGTACAATACCTTACTGATGCCCTGCTCGCCCAATCTGGCCAGTGCGTCTTCGTTTACGTCGCCGATGGCTACAGCTGTTGCGGAGGTACCCATGGCCTGCGCCACCTGGCTGCCATAGGTCGCTGCCTCCAGGGAGGACTTTTTGATCTCTCCGTTAAGACCTTCTACAAATACTAATACAGACATATTACAGTACTTTAGCTTCGTTTCTCAATAGTTTAATCACTTCGCCGGCGTTTTCTGCGTCAATCATTTTCACGCCGCTCTTTTTCTCAGGTTTGCTGTAATTCACGTACTCCGACTTGGCCTCAGCGCCTGCAGGCTCCACTACTTTCAATGGCTTGGTACGGGCCGTCATGATACCGCGCATGTTCGGGATGCGGGGCTCGCACATCGGCTGCTGGGCGCTGGCCACGAATGGCAGCTTCACTTCCACCACTTCCTTGCCGCCTTCGATCTCACGCTCCAGACGGGCCGTGCTGTCGTCTACCATGTCCAGCTTGAAGGCTGGCGTTACAGATGGTATACCCATCATTTCGCCTACCATGTTGTGCACCTGGAAGCCGTTGTAGTCGATGGACTCCTTGCCCATCAAAATCATATCGTAACCGCCTTCTTTGGCGATGGCAGTGATCTGCTGCGCCACGAAGAAAGCGTCTTTCGGGTGTGCGTTCACGCGAATAGCGTCGTCGGCGCCAATGGCCAGTGCCTTGCGGATGTTCGGCTCAGCGTCGGCTTCGCCCACGTTCAGCACGGTTACGCTGCCGCCTTTGGCCTCTTTCAGCTCAATGGCGCGGGTTAGTGCGTATTCATCCCAAGGGTTGATGACGAACTGCACCCCGTTTTTGTCGAACTCTTTGTTATCTCCAGTAAAGTTGATTTTGGATGTGGTATCCGGAACGTTACTGATGCAAACTAATATTTTCATGATTAGAAATGTTAGCTTATTTAAAATTAGATTTGTGCGAAGTTAGTTAAAATATAGCCAAATAGAAATGTCTCAAAATAGATTAGAACAGCTCTTCAAATTCTACGAAGAAGATCCAAACGATCCATTTACGATCTATGCGATAGCGACAGAATTGCGTGGATCCGATCCGCAAAAAGCGATGGAGTTTTACGAGAAACTTCTGTCTGAGCACGAGCGCTACGTAGGCACTTACTACCATGCGGCCAGCTTATACGCCGAATTTGGGCAGTCTGAAAAAGCCGAGCAGACCTACAAAAAAGGGATGCTGATCAGCCGTCAGGAAGGCAACATGCACGCATTTGCCGAGTTGCAACAGGCTTATAACAAGTTTGCAGGCCTTGACTACGAAGACGAATAGCACCTTTTGCGCTATGAATCAAAAATAGTATGCATGCAGCATATCTGCAAGTATAAAACCTTCTTTTCCGCGAAATGTTTTTCTTTTGACTCTTGTAGCGTACTTGATATAGCTCCCGAAGGTTTAAGATAGTAAAAAGAAAAGCCACCTCCTTTGCAGGTTTGGTGGCTTTTCTTTTTTATACCTTCAAGTGACTACGATAAACTCACAACCAGATCGTCGGTGTTCACCAGCGAGCCCTCCGCCAAGTGCAGGTCGGCGATTTTGGTCGCCTCTGAAGCAGTGATGGTCGTTTCCATCTTCATGGCCTCAATCACGAATAGCGGCGTGTTTTTTTTCACCTCCTGATCTTTCTCCACCAGTATCTTAGAGAGCAGCCCTTGTAGTGGCGCCCCGATGTGCTTCGGATTGCCTTTGTCTACTTTCTGGTGCTGCACCCGCTCTACTTTTACCGACTTATCACGCACTTCTATGTTTCGCGTCTGGCCGTTGAGCTTGAAGAATACAGTGCGCATACCGTCCTCATCCACGTGACCCAGCGACTGGTATTTAATCACAATGGACTTGCCGCGGGCAATGTCGATGATGGCCTCCTCGCCCTGCTGCATGCCATAGAAGAACAGGCGCGTCGGGATTTTGGAAACGTTGCCGTACTGCTCTAAGTGCTTGTGGAAGTCCTCGTATACCTTGGGGTAGAGCTGGTGCGAGAGGAAATCGGTGTACTTCGTGTTTTCGCCGAACTTCTCCTGGAATTTCTTAAACTCCCCTTCCAGGTCTATCGGCTCCATGTGCTCGTTTGGTCGGTTATCGTAAGGCTGCTCGTCTTTGAGCACGATGGACTGCAGCTTTTTCGGAAAGCCGCCCACCGGTTGGCCCAGATCACCGCGGAACAGCGACTGCACCGACTCCGGGAAAGATATCTGGTCGCCACGCTCCAGCACATCTACTGTCGTTAATCCATTGGACACCAGGTATAGCGCCATGTCGCCTACTACTTTGGAGCTTGGGGTTACCTTCACCAGGTCGCCGAACAGCTGGTTTACATCGGCAAAAGTATCTTTGATCAACTCCCACTTATCACCCAGACCAAGCGCATTGGCCTGCGGACGCAGGTTGGAGTACTGTCCGCCTGGAATTTCGTGGTGGTATACCTCCGCTGTGCCCGCTTTCAAACCCGACTCAAACGGATAATAGTATTCGCGCACCGTCTCCCAGTAGTTGGAGTGGCGGTTGAGGCTCTTCTGGTCAAACTCGCGGTGCCGCTCCTGGAAACGCATGGCCTCCACCATACTGTTAAAGTTCGGCTGCGAGGTTAGCCCAGACATCGAACCCAAGGCCACGTCCACCACGTCTACCCCTGCCTCGATGGCTTTGAGGTAGGTGGCAGACTGTACACCGGAGGTGTCGTGCGTGTGCAGGTGGATCGGCAGCTTCACGGTATCGCGGAGCGCCTCTACTAGCACCTGCGCGGCGTAAGGTTTGAGCAGGCCGGCCATGTCTTTGATAGCCAGAATGTGCGCCCCGGCAACTTCGAGTTGTTTGCCCAGTTGCAGATAATATTCTAAGGTATACTTGGTCTTGCTTGGGTTGAGGATGTCGCCGGTATAGCAGATAGCGCCTTCGGCCAGACCACCCGTGCGTTTGCGTACAAAGTTGATGCAGGGCTCCATACTCTTCATCCAGTTGAGCGAGTCGAAGATCCGGAAAACATCCACGCCCGTCTCCCACGATTTCTCCACAAACGACTCGATCAGGTTATCCGGATAGGCCTTATACCCTACCCCGTTCGAACCACGGATGAGCATCTGCAGCAAAATATTAGGTATAGCCTCGCGTAGTTCGGCCAGTCGGCGCCACGGGTCCTCGTGCAGGAAGCGCAGGCAGACGTCGAAGGTCGCGCCGCCCCATACCTCCATGCTGAAGGTCTGTGGGTGATCTTTGGCGTAGGCCTCGGCTATCTTGAGCATGTCAAAAGAGCGCATGCGCGTCGCCAGTAGCGATTGATGCGCATCGCGGAAGGTAGTATCAGTATAGTGAATCTGCTTCTCGTTGCGCAGCCACTTCGAGAATTCCTCCGGACCCAGCTGCGTGAGCAAATCCTTGGTGCCCGGCTCGTAGGTTTTGTTCAGATTGAAGCCTGTGAAATCCGGTTTTGTGAGCACCTTGTTCGGGTCCGGCTTCTTCACGTCGGGGTTGCCGTTCACGATCACATCGGCCAGGAAGCTGATGAGCTTTGTTGCCCGGTCTTTGCTCTTTTTAAAGACGAACAGTTCCGAATGATTCTTTACAAAATCTACCGTGGCGTCGCCTGAGATGAAGGTTGGGTGCGTGATGATGTTCTGCAAGAACTGGATGTTCTGCTTCACCCCCCGGATACGGAACTCGTCCAGCGTGCGCGACATCTTCATGGCGGCATGGCGCAAGGTTGGGGCCTGCGCCGACACCTTCACCAACAGCGAGTCGAAGAACGGGCTGATCTTGGCGCCTTGGTACACGCTGCCTTGGTCGAGACGAATGCCGAAACCACCGGCGCTGCGGTAGGCGATGATGGTGCCGTAGTCCGGCTTGAAATCGTTCTCCGGGTCTTCGGTGGTAATGCGGCACTGGATGGCCACGCCGTTTGCCCGCACCGTATGCTGCGGGCCGAGAAGCACTTCTTCGTGGTCCAGGGTATAGCCGTCGGCGATGAAGATCTGGGTTTTGATCAGGTCTATACCTGTGATCATCTCCGTCACCGTGTGCTCCACCTGAATGCGTGGGTTCACCTCGATGAAGTAGATGTTATTGTTGTGCGGCTCCACCAGAAACTCTACCGTGCCCACGTTGTTGTAATTCACAGCCTTGCAGATGCGGATGGAGTAGTCGTAGAGCTGTTGGCGTGTCTCTTCGTTCAGGCTGATGGCCGGTGCCACCTCCACCACCTTTTGGAAACGGCGCTGCACAGAGCAGTCGCGCTCAAACAGGTGCGTGATGTTGCCATAGTTGTCGGCTACGATCTGCACCTCAATGTGCTTCGGATTTTCGACGTACTTCTCCAGGAAGAGCGTATCGTCACCAAAAGCTTTCAGTGCCTCGTTCTTGGCTTCGAAAAAGCCCTTCTCCAGCTGCTCATCATCCCGGATCACGCGCATGCCGCGCCCTCCACCACCTGCGGCAGCCTTGAGCATCAGCGGATAGCCAATGCGGTGCGCCTCTTCCCGTGCTGTTTCATAGGTGTTCAGGTCGAGGTCGCTGCTCTGGATGATGGGCACTTCGCAGCTTACCGCCACTTTTTTGGCCGATACTTTATCCCCTAAAGACCCCATTACCTCCGGCCGCGGACCAATGAAGATGATACCGTTCTCGGCGCACCTGCGGGAGAAATGCTGGTTCTCGGACAGGAAACCGTAGCCCGGGTGGATGGCGTCTACGCCGTTGTCTTTAGCGATCTTGATGATGCCGTCGATGTCGAGGTAGGGCTGCAGCGGCTGGTTGTCTTTGCCGATCTGGTAGGCCTCGTCGGCTTTGTAGCGGTGCAGGGAGTAGCGGTCTTCGTAGGTATAGATGGCCACCGTCTGGATATTGAGCTCCGTACAAGCCCTGAGCACACGAATGGCAATTTCGCCGCGGTTAGCAACAAGTACTTTTTTGATTTTCATATAAGGTGAGATGTAAGGTATAGCTGCACTATATTTTTATGGATAAAGGGCGAAAAGGGGAAAACCAATGCGCCATAGGTATAAGCAACACTATAATATAAGGTATAGACAAGGACAGACGGGAAATGGAGTAGTCTGCCGTTCTGAAAACATCCCTTAATACAGGCTTTTTCCAGATAAGGTTATATTGTAAATTCGATGGGTAAACACCCTTCGCTATACCTGATGAGCTGTAATCTTTGCAATATATTGTAAATCACGGATATATATAAAAATTAGCATATTATCTCCCCACAAATCAGGTGTAGCTAAAAAATAGCGCCACTTCCTAAGCAGCTACGCTACCAAACTGAAAAACAAACTGACCTTTATATTCTCAACAAAAAACTGCTTACGCTTTATAATTTGATGTCTGAGGTAGCTCGGCTCGTAAAACTGAAGCAAGAAAGTGCTCAGGTGTTCCGGCTCACTTTTAACCAGTATACCTGCTGGGGTACTCCAGCATGACGACGGTGTGGCGTTACGTTTAAAGCCGAATTAAAGCAAGATGATAATCACACTAAACTTCAAAGCCAGGGTCAGGCAGCGGGTGTTTTGTGCAAGCTATGTGTATCTTTGGCCTGATGTACCGCTACCTGCTTCTTTTCTGGCTTTGGGTGCTGCTCCTGCTCCAACCCTTGCAGGGTATAGCCGCCGCATCTGACTCTACGGCCACTGCTGTGAACAAAGAAAGGCCGCTGCTCCTTGGCACCGGCTTTGCGGTGGGTTATACGGCCATGTTGGTATCCCTGAACAAAGCGTGGTACAAAGATCAGGAGCGAACGAACTTCCACTTCTTTAACGATAACCGGCAATGGAAGCAAATGGACAAAGCCGGTCACTTCTGGGGCGCCTTCCACGAGAGTCGCGCAGGTATAGACCTAATGCGCTGGGCGGGTGTACCCGATAAAAAAGCCATCCTGTACGGCGGCCTGACCGGCATCATTCTGCAAACACCCATCGAGATCTTCGACGGATTTCAGGCGGACTATGGCGCCTCGGTTGGTGACGCGATTGCCAACACGGTCGGCTCGGCTGCGGTGGTGGCACAGGAACTGGCCTGGCGGGAGGTTCGCATCATGCCTAAGTTCTCCTTCCAGACCACCCGCTATGCTGCAGAACGACCAAATGTATTGGGCCATACCTTAGCTGAGCAAGCGCTCAAGGACTACAACGGGCAGACCTATTGGCTCTCTGTGAATGTGGGAGATTTTCTGAAGGAGGAAAGCAAATACCCCAAGTGGCTAAGTATAGCTGTAGGCTACGGCGCGGAGGGTATGGTATACAACGACCCTGAGCTGAATAAGGCCCGCGGGTTTAATGCACGTCGGCAGTTTTATCTTAGTCCCGACCTTAACCTGATGCACTTCAAAGGTCGCAGCAAAGTCCTCAACACCACGCTATACGTACTCAGCATCATCAAAATCCCGGCTCCGGCGCTGGAGTACAACCGCACAGACGGCCTGCGTTTCCATCCGGTATACTTCTAAATCAGGTCGTTTATTCCGCCGCACAAATCGTATCTTTGTGTAAAATCAATTTGTACTTACACACCAAAGTATAGCCAGCAACAGCTCATACCTTGGCATAAAACACATAAGACTATGAACGTAGGAGATCGCGTGCGCCTGATGTCAGGCCGTGAAGAAGGCATCATTACCCGCATAATGGACAATAACATTGTAGAAGTCGCCATCGACAACGACTTCATTATACCTGTTTCTCGTCGGGAGATCGTGTTGATCGCGCCGGAGGAAGCCAAAGCCTTCCGAAATACAGAGCCGGAGGCCTATTCAAAACCGTCGGCCCGCAAAGAGCCACCGGCGCCTGTGCTGGCTGAGAAAGGCATTTACCTGGCCATGGTGCACCAGTCTGAAGAACTGCTGGCTGCCACGGTTGTGAACAATACCGACTACGATGTGCTTTTTACCTCCGGCGAAGAGCGCAACAACCAGTACCGTGGACTACAGAACGACAAGCTGGCTCCAAAAGCCAGCCGCGTCGTAACTCATTACCATATGAAGGACTTTGAGAAATGGCCGACACTGATAGTACAGTTCCTGCAGCACCGCAACGGCGCTCCGGGTCTGTTTGAGCCAGTAACCAAGAAGGTACAGTTCCGCGCCAATTCCTTTTACAAGAGCAAGAAAACCGCTCCGGTGCTCAACAAAGAAGCCTATCTCTTCCAACTCGACACCAAACCGGTGGTTGTAGACACCGACAAGATAAAAGAGCAGCTTTCCGAAAAGCCCGCAGCACAAGAGAATATAAAAGTACAGGCGCCCGAGCACGAAGTAGACCTGCATATTGAAAAGCTGGTCGAAGACCATACAGGTATGAGCAACAGCGCCATGCTAAAGCTGCAACTGGAGCAATTCCAGGACGCGCTGGACCGCGCCATGGCTGCCAATATGCACGAGATCATCTTTATTCATGGTTCAGGCAACGGCGTGCTCCGCAAGGAAATCCAGAAAATCCTGAGCCGAACGCCAGGCATCCGCTTTTTTGAAGACGCTAAGAAAGAGAAGTTTGGGTATGGCGCGACGTTGGTGAGACTTAGATAATTGAGTGAATGAGTGATTTAGTGAGTTAGTGAATTGTTAAATTGTTGATGGTTAAATTGTTGTTTGTTCTTTTCACCTCCTGCGAAAGTCTTGGCTTAATGAGGTGTTAACTAGGAATCATATAGCTTCTCGCAGATTGGAACCAATCCAACATTCCAACAATTTAACAATTTAACCATCAACAATTAATTATACCTTTGCAGGTATAGAAAGCTTAACAGCAAGCCGTCTTATCGCTGCTCCCACAAGGGAGGAGAGGAAAGTCCGGGCAACACAGAGCATCTTACTTCTTAACGGGAAGGGGCCTTCCGGGAGACGGGAAGGTTACAGCCAGTGCCACAGAAAATAACCGCCAGCCTTGTGCTGGTAAGGGTGAAAAGGTGCGGTAAGAGCGCACCAGCGGCTGGGTGACCAGTCCGGCTGGGTAAACCTTAGGAGTTGAAAGACCAAATAGGCTGACAGCGCCTCGCTTCGGCGGAGCTAAGGGCTGCTCGTCCGATGTCAGTGGGTAGGTCGATGGAGCCTGCGCGCGAGTGCAGGCCTAGATAAATGATAAGACGTTGGGCTTTGGCCTGACGACAGAACCCGGCTTACAGGCTTGCTGTTAAATTTTCTTTCACACTTCTCTTAGATTAATTTTTAATCACTTTTCTCCTTCCCTACTAGCGCTGCAACTGCTATTTAGTATATTATCCGGTATTGTTGTATAGGTTAGCCTGTGCGGCGGGCCCTCACTTTTTGTCTTGACACAAAAATCGAGGGCCCCTACCCCCAGTAAGCAAAAAAGTCAAGACTCCCCAAACTCGCTGAACGCTCAGACAGTGGAGCGCCGAAAGGTGCACTGGGCTGATGCTATACCTATGTCGCTTCGGTGCAAGTAACTCTTGCTATACCTGCCAGTGATCCGTGACAGAAACTACAGCGCTTATACCTGAGACTGGCAATGGCAGAAGGTCCCCCCTTGAAGGGAGCAGGGGGATGACAATCGTGCACATGAAACTGCAGTTACGACACCTATACCCAAGAATTGGCAGCAACAGATTCCCCGCCTTAGACAAGGAGGGGTTAGGGGTGGTTGGACTCGGTATACCAGAGCATGATCTGTAATAGAAACAACGAAGCTATACCTGTAAAGTAACAACAGAAAATTTTCCTCTGGGGGTAGGTACCCTCGACAAAGGGAGGGGCAGGCTAATCGTGCACGAGAATCCTGTCGATCCTTTAATCCCCAAAATCCTGATTCTGACAAGCTCTTCTTCGTATCTTTGCACCTCCAAACGACAAGATCATGACTGAGTTGAAACTATACGATCCGTTCCCCAATATGCAGTTCAGCGACAAGCACTGCTTCCTATGCGGGGCACATACCGAGCCCGATAACCGAACGCCTGTATTTGCGACGTGGCTGCAGGACAGGTATAAGCTACGCGACAAGGAACTGCTTCTGCTCGATAAAAGTATCACGACCTATGGGGAGCTCACCATCCCCTGCTGTGATCATTGCCATACTCAGCACGTCATCCCGCTGGAAGAGGAAATAGCTGCGGCCAGTGAGCAAGGTATAGCCGGACTGCAGGCGCTGGATTCCAAAAAGCTTTTCCAGTGGATCGGCAAGATGTATTATGGCACGCTGATCACCGAGCTGATCAAAGAAGCCGACCCGCTGATCATGCCGCAGAACCCGGTGAGCGAAAACCCGAAAATGCTGGGCAAGTTCCGCGAATTTTTCAAGGTGCTGCAGTCGATGCGCGTGCCCATGGAATTCACTGATTTCCTGCCCTGCTCGTTGTTTATACTGGAGGTGAGCCCTGCCGAGGACGAGTTGCCCTTTGAGTATCAGGATGAACTGACCACTATGGCCTTCAGTATCAAATTGGGCCCGGTTGTGCTCGTTTGCACGCTCCTCGACAACCGCATTATTGGCAAAGCCCTCGGCAAACTTTATCGCCTCACACAGGGACAGCAACTGCACCCGATTCAGGTAGCGGAGTTTAAAGCGCGGATGTTCTATGCAGCCTATATTTTTAATGTGATTCCTGAGTATTTCGAGCGACCGCTCAAGCCGGGAGACACGCACATCACACTCGACACTATTATAGACGATGTGACAAACGAGGTTTTTAATCCCTGGGAGATGACTGCTTATGCGCACATGCTGGAGGAAATGCTTAAGCCCTGGGATATCCGAGAGAAAGAGATTCTGGCTGATCCCAAAAATCCAATAAGTTTTCTGCTGGATGACCAGAACAACTTCAGACCAATGGAGCGCTTTCAAAACCTGAGTTAAGCACTTTTGTTATACCTGACACCAAATAAGAAGGGCTCCCTGGCTAATGCCAGGGAGCCCTTTTTGATGCTGTATACCTGTACAGACTATTGCTCGATCACAAAGCTTACGCTTACATTAGATGTCACAATCACTTCGCCGCCAGCAATGGATGGTCCTCCGCCTTGTGCCATTTCCATGTCCATCGACATTTTCCCATAACCGTTCCGTGGCGAGCCGTTGGAGGTATGCTCACTAATAGAGTACACTTTACCGACTTTAGCTCCTAACTCCGCTGTCAGGGCATTGGCTTTTTGCTTGGCATCGGCCACCGCTTTTTTGCGTGCCTCAGCACGGTGCTTTTCGAGGTCAGAAACTCTGAAGTAAATGTTATCGATGCGGTTTACACCATTGTCATACAAACCGGACAGCAGTTCGTCGAACTTGTTGATCTTTTTGATCACGATGGTCATGGTTTTCTGAGCCAGATAAAACTCGGGCTGCGCTTTTCCAAATTCTGTACCAGCGTAAATAGGCTGCAGGTTTACGAAAGAGGTCTGGATATCTTTGGCATCCACGCCCTGCTTGCGCAAATACGCGATAATGGCGGCCGCTTGCTTATCGGTTTGCTTACGGGCCTGATCCAGGGTCTTCTCGCGAGTTTCCACTCCCAGGGTAATCACGACTTCATTTGGCTCAAGCTTCACCTCCCCTATTCCGTTCACACTGATAAGCGGAGGCATGATCTGCTGCTGGGCCACTGCCGGAAACACAGCTACCAGCAAAAACATAAGAGCGACAAAGGATACTTTTTTCATAATTTTAATTAAAAGGTTAGAAACGTGGTAGTAAATATAGCATCATGCTATATAGCCTCCAATTACAAAGGCCGTACCAGAAATGAGTTGGCACAAAAAAACCCTTCACAAGTGGGTGAAGGGTTCTGTTTAGTTGTAAACGGCTATTAAGCTTCGAAGTCGAAATCCTGGTCAGCCACGTACTTGGCAACCAGCACAGCACCGAGTGTTACAGCACCTGCTGTCAGGATAAGCTGTGTCGTGCTCATACGGCGGGCGCCCTGCAACACCAGTTTACCTACATCGTGTAATAGTTCAGGCAGTTTGTCGTGCTTACCCTGAAACACGTGCATCGCCGACTCTACCGTTTTAGACATGTCGTGTGGCTGCATGAGTCTGAGAGCGCTTTGTTCCTTCTTGCCCTGGCTTTGTTTGTTTTTGTCGGCATTCTGGTTGCTCTTGTTATCGTTTTCCATAGTTATTTTCGGTTTCGTTTAGGTATTACGTTTAAGTGGTTTTCTTATACGGCATTATCTGCGTCAGGATATGGCCTAACCCTCAGCACGGCCTCCGTACTTCGTAATCATCTCGTTCATGCGCTGCATCAGACTGTCGGAGTTTATCATCATGCTTGCCGGGAAACCTACCGAAAGGTCACTGATCTCGAGCGACTTCGTGTCAGGATCGTAATTGAAATTAGCGTTGACGCCTTTCTCGTCTATGCGGCCACTGTTGCCCTGCAAATTCATGCCATAGGTCTGCAGTTTGCTTTTCAGTTCGTTGTATGCTTCTGGCGTTACGCCAGTATAGAATGCTCTTTTTGACATAGTATTTAAATTTTAACGGATGAAGGTATAACGGCACAAGATAAGACGAAGTTTACAAAAACGATTAGCTTGGGCATTCGCTTCAGCCTCACGAAAGCGCCTCTCAGGTATAGGCGAAGCGGTGTGGTCCATTTTTTAAAAATAATTTTGCTTCCTAAAAATAGGCTTGTATATTTGCACCCGCAATACAGTAGCACGGTCCGTTCGTCTAGGGGTTAGGACTCCAGATTTTCATTCTGGCAACAGGGGTTCGATTCCCCTACGGACTACAAAACCCGCAAACAAGGGAAATGAAAGGAAGGCTAAAATGGCCTTCCTTTCTTGTTTTCGCACATTTTCATCTTTTCCCTTTCTCTTCTTTGCCCTTGTTTGCGTTGTTTCTGTTACTCGGTTGTTACCCGTTTCTTTGTACTTTGCTTCCAATCAACGGAAGTTTTAAAGGAAAATCAACCCTTCTAACAAAGACAAATGAGCGTAACATTACGAAAAAAAGTGCTGGCCAACGGCAAGATCAGCCTCTACCTGGATTACTACTCTGAAGGTGAAAGAAAGTACGAGTTCCTCAAGCTCTACACCTACAAGCGGCCAAAAGACGAATCCGAGAAGCAACACAACAAAGACATCACCAAGCTAGCGGAAAGCATCCGCTCCAAGCGTGAGCTACAAATCAACAGTTCCGAGCATGGCTTTGAAACTGTGCTTCAGAAGAGCATTAACTTCCTCTCATACTACGAGCAGTTCGTAGCCAACTACCCCAAGAAGGACAAGCGCCTGGCTACTGCCTCGTTGCAGTACTTTAAGGCCTTTGTAGGCAAAAACTACATCAAGCCAGCTGATTTGACAGAACAGCTCTGCATTGACTTTAAGGAGTATCTCTGCCAGAAACTTAATGGTGAGACGCCGGTCAACTACTTTTCCAAGTATAAGAAGATGCTCCGCCAAGCCGTTCGGGAGAAAGTTATGACTACTAATCCTGCGGCAGACGTGCTCAACAGAAGAGGTATCAGCGTCAAAAAAGACATCCTCTCAGTGCAGGAGATCCAGAAGTTAGCAACTGCCGCCTGCGGTAACACCGAAGTAAAGCGTGCCTTTCTCTTTGCCTGCAACACGGGTCTGCGCTACTGTGACATCAAAGAGCTCACCTGGGGCAACATCAACGACACCATCCTGAAAGTAACGCAGGCTAAGACCGGGAAGCCGGTGATCATGCTGCTGAATGCCTCTGCACAGAAGCTACTGGGCCAGGCTCAAGGCGAAGAGGAGAAAATCTTCACCCTTCCCTCCCATACAGGAATTTCTAAATCGCTTAAAAGCTGGGCCAAAAGAGCAGCAGTGCAAAAACACATCACCTTCCATGTGGCCAGGCACTCGTTTGCCACCAACCTTATTATTTACAAAAACGATGTCAATACTGTATCCTCCCTGATGGGACACTCATCTTTGGTTGAAACACAGAAGTATGTGCGTGTCGTAAAGGCCCTAACGGAGCAAGCTGTGAACAGTTTGCCCGAACTAACATTTCAATTGGATGGATAAATAATTATAAACGATTGCCCTTATGGAAAAAAGAAAAGCACACTTTGTTTCATATTACACAGGTCCTTATGATGAGAATCTACCTGAAATTCCTTATCAGGAAATAAACCCAGCTAATATGGTACTTGAAAATGAAAGGTACTTTGATATGCTAAAATTTATGTTTGTCGAAAGAGGCCAGGATCCGCGAGCGTTTATAGATTCATTTGCTTTTAAAATTTATAATAAAATAAAGCCCTCTTTCGAAGAAAAAAGAGCAGAGTTGCAAAGAGACCTTGAAAAGAAATTTTGTATCACACCACAATTGGAAGGATTTGTAGTTTGGTATATGGTACATAGGTATGAACCCCTCATGAGAGAAATAAAGCCAAAGATATATTGGACGGTAAAGCCATGTTATAGCAAAATAGCCCCTTATAAAATCAAAGGTAAAATGGAACTTCCACCATCCTTATATATAGGTGTTAGTGATGATGACATTTACTGCTACTGCGCTCATAGAGCCCGAGAAATTGATCAGGTTGGCAAACAACTCAGTGATGGAATAGCTTTTCAGTTTACATCCCCTAAACAACATAAAAAAGAACAGGAGACGCTCTATTGGTTAGGTACTGAAGCCCAACTCTGGGTTTTGTACCATAATATGGTGGGTAAACAGGTGAGATGTAAATTTGAGGTTTTTGCAAGTATTTTTGGAATGGGGCTATGTGAAGGACCAATAACCTGGTTCGGAGGGGTCAGGGAATTGATTATTTTCATAAAATTTCTATGTAATAAGAAATTTCTAGAAACTTGTGAAGAACTACCCCTGAAGCTGATTTGTAGCCTTTTTAAACCAAAAAAAGGTGATAATTTTAGTTATAAAAGCTTGAAAACAACTAATAGTGCTGTTGGATTAGATTCACTCACTGGCCCACTTAATAAGCTGATAATCAAATTATCAAAAGGTTTATAAGTGCTTTCCTTTACCTATTTACCTTTACCTTGACCATCTCTTTCCCTTAAAACGGTAAACTACAAGTTGACATTTTCTTTCACAGCTTTGCAGCATAAAGATTTATGTGAAGTTGAAAATGAAAGAACTATTACTCCTTACACAGCGCCTGGCCAACATCGAGGCGCTTATCACCCAATCATACCTTAGCCAAAAGAGGGTGCTCACGTTAGACGAAGCCGTCATATACACTGGCCGTTCGTTATCTAACCTCTACAAGCTTACCGCCTCCAGGTCTATTCCGCACAGCAAACCTGAGGGTAAGATGATCAGTTTCGATAGATATGAGTTGGAAGCTTGGATGCTGCGCAATCCGGTGCGAACAATGGCTTCCATCGAGGCGGATGCTGCCACGCACGTGACGCTCAACAGAGTACGCGGATGGTAACGGCAATTATCTCGTTGCTGCTTTGGCAGGAAGGCAGGGAATCTAAGTGCAATACAATAGGGTTGCCATGCTCCTTTACTGTTTTTGTCCCAACTACCATAACTGCAAGTAGGTACAGCGGACGGGTAGTTGCCCGCTCTACTTATCCCTTTTTCCCTGTAAAAAATAGCCCTACCACGTGCAATCCCAGCGATATCTGCTGCATTTCATGGGTTAAGCTTATAAAGGTGCCAAATGGAACTGCTGAAAAGATGAGCTATTGCAGGCTGGTTGGGCAATGCATGATAATACCATCGTGACGTCTAAGCGAGTACACATCTCCTCCAGATACAAGTTAAACAGACACGGCTCGTACTAAAAACACCATCCCAAAACACAGGACATAGCAATGTCTTATTATTAATGATTACCCTATAGAAAGTATCAATTTATATCAAATGAAAAAGCATCAACCAAGAAAGCTAACAGAAACTAGAGTCCCCAAAGAAGAAATATTTTCTGTTTCTCCAAGTGTAATCACCGCTTTGCAAAGGCACCACGCCTTTCCCATTGGTCAGAGTGTAGAGTTAAGTTATTTAATTTCGGAGGAGATGGCAAAACTAGTCAATAAAATCTTCTGTGAAGTTATGACCAATTTAGAACTTCCAGAACATGCTATAAGAGGAGTTTTATCCGACCTCTCTCTGCCCTTGGCAGCTTTCAAAAAGGCCTTAGAAAACGCATCTCCACCTCAAGCAAATGATGAAATTCAACAAGAACTGTTACCCCTGCATGAAACAGCTGCTGCCTTTCAAGTTTCAGAGGCTACTATACTTGAATGGATAAAAGCTGGCGAGATAGCTCCAATTCAATTTAACAACAATATTTACTTTTTAGTAGGAAGGATGATTTAATACAATGCAGAGCTTAATACTGGTTAGGCTCTGCATTTAAATACTATTTCTAAGTATGATTCAGAGGGTGGCATGCTGTTGAAGACTCTGCCATCTCATGTATAATTTATAAAGCATGTTGGAGCCCTCTCTTCTACATATAGGTTAAGACTATCCCCTTAAACCAATCAGCAACACGTGTTTCCTCGGTTTATAAACATATTAAGATAATCATCTTAATCAAATTAGCAGCGAACCGAAACATATCTGCCCTGCAGCTAGATGCCCTTTCTGCGGCTATTCAATTCCATTATCCAAAATGATACGACAAACAAGTAGCTGCAAAGAACACTTGCCAGCTCAAGGACTCCTGTTGCCTGGTAACTTGCATCTGCAAAACTTTCTTACAAAGGAGAAAAGACAACGGCTTCATCTGTACGCCTGCTTCTGTCATATCCTCTATGAGATAGGCTCAAACGATAAACGATATAATATCGATGATTTTATTCGGCTAGATAGCAGACAGCTACGTTTTCTGCTCACAACCAAGGAAGCGACAAAAATAAAAAATGACTTGCGCACATGGGGCATAATCGAGTGTGATGACACCTATACTATAGGCACTGAGACCACGCCCGGCAAATGCCTGGGCTACCGTTTTACTGAAACATACAGAAATACGACACCTCAGGTATACCAGCTCCTAAACAAGCCCTTGCTCAAAAAATGGAAAGCGATAACTAAGGTGAGAGCGCAGGGAATGGATACCCTGAGGAAAGAATCCCCTACCATCGATTTCTTGTTCCGTCAGATGCAGAACCTAGGTATAGCTTGGGGCAAGGCTTTTGATCATGCGCTTCAGCAACACCCACAAGCAATAGCTTTGGGCTGGCAACAATTTAAGAAGGGCTTTAAAAGAATGAAATTCGAAGATTTTGTATACCACCCTATACCCAACTCTCCATTACCGGTGGTTTTTCCTATGCTAGAGTTCAGCAAATCCGTCTATAATAAGTTCTATAATGTACACCGCTTTTCCCTGGCTTTGACTGGTAATGTACAGGCAATTACATTCAGAAGATGTGAAAAAACAGGCAGGTTAACGACTAATCTGAATGGTTTAGCCAAAGAGTACCGGCCCTTCGTTCATCACAGGAGTGGAGAGCACCTCTGTTTGGTAGATATCGGAGAATGCCAGCCGTTTCTCTTCGCATGCCACCTGAAAGCTAATGCTGCTTTAAACTGGGGAAACCAAATCCCTGAAGACGTTTCGCTTTACATAGAAAAAACCTCCAACAGAGAGTTTTATGACTATATGATCGCCAAGCATGGTACAACAAAGCATGCTCGTGCAGAATTTAAAAAAGCCTTATTCTCAAGTGTCTTTTACAGTGAAAATGCTATTGCAGAGAAACCGAGCAATCTGATAGCTACCACATTCAGAGAAACCTTCCCGAATGTATATAAAGAGCTGAGAGCCCTAAAGGAGCGTGTCGGGGTGAGTAGACTATCTCACCAGATGATGAGGTTGGAAAGCGAAATAATGATTGATACAGTGTGCGGCAACATCGCCTGCTTGCATGACGAGGGCTTCTTCGTAGCAACAATCCACGATGCCCTTGTCACTACGGCTGACAAAGTGCCCGTTGTCATGCGCCTTATCAAGGAAGCATTCTTCGACAGGTTCGGTCTTGTTCCCACCCTCATAGCAGAAGATTTCAATCATGATGACCTCCCTTTTTAACCAAGCCAGAACATGTCTATTATATAAATAGGGTAAGTGACACGGCTTCCGTAATGCTACATAAGCAATGCGAGGACCTCTCCCCTACTAAGTAGAGCCCCCTAGACCGTGCACGGTTCAAGGCTAGATAGTCTCATCACTCTTCTTCTACTTTTTATATTGGCTCTGCAACTGGTCGGGATCCACCGCCAATACCGATCAGTTGCATCATACCTCCTATCCCAGGACTTCACTCCTCCGTGTACACATATGCGACCACCTCCTTCTGTTCCCAAGCACAAAAGTGACTACATAGGGAGAAGGATAGAGAGAAGAAAGGAAGAGAAAAAAGGGATGGTGGGTTCGTGCACCCTACCACTGAAAAGGAATACGGTGCCTAAAAGTAACTACATAAGGAGAATAGAAGCAGAAAAAGGAAAGATAATAGAGGGTGAGTGGGGGCTGTGGTGCTGTATAAGGCAGCCGTCAGAACAAACAAGTGTCACCGACTACATACATATTAACTTCTCTGCTCCTGGCATTTAGAATGAGTAGGCCTGCAGGAGCTAAAATAGGCTCTCACTGCCTCAAGAGGCCATTCTCATTCTGCAGTTGGTGTCTTCTGCCACAAGAGTGGAGTAGAGAGAACAAGAGGAGATTGCGCTAGACGGGGAGCGGTGGCAGCTGTTTGTAGGGGTTTACCGGGTAAGGGCAAAAGGCTTGGTGGCTGTTCCCTGGTCGTACATGTGCCGAAGGACCTACGCTGGGCAAAACACATCCATTTGGAACAAAGGGCCTAAAAAAGGGCCGTTTCCAGCCTCTCAGGGGCCTGTTTTTGGAGGTCGTAGGTACAGAGGTAGTACGCGGGTAAATCGTACATCCTACGTACGCTCTATTAAATCTGCTACAGCGTACATCCCACGGACACACGATGTATCAGATCTAATACAGCGTGCATCCTACGGCACATGCCTGCTACCTGTGACAGGTCATCGGCTTATACGCTGCGCTATGGCCTTATATGCTACCTGTTTACGATCCGTAGAAGATTGTAGTGAACACGTAGACAAGTTAGCGACTTACTCAAGCAGTAGCAGTGGAAGCATCAAAACCCTTGTTATGGCAGTACATCTCTTACATAATGTTTCCTGAAGCAATTTTTTCATGCTGGCTTACAGAAATTAAAATAAGTCTAGATTAGTACTTTAGCCGTTACCCATTATAGACTTTTAAGTATGGTAGCCTCACATTATCATGTTACTACCGGAGAGGGTACCCCTGCCTAACCAGCTTCATACGCTTCGCTAATTAGCAGAAACGTCCACCATCAATCCTGTATCTCCTGCATATGCTCTAGTAACTCCAACAAAAAACCATTACCTATTTGATGTGTCTGCTTAAGGCGCATGTCATCCATGACATAACCATTGACGATGAACAGCTTGATCACTGAAGTCATCCAGCTACAGAACTGGGTTGCCTGAATGGAAGCTGGTGATTGGGGCTTGTATACAGGAGAAGGATGGACTCCAGGGGCATATGGTTTATGGGCATAGCTTGGAACCTTACATTATTTCATGAATCTTCTTGAGCATAATACCATGTTTCCGAGGCAACACACCTCATACAAGATGTGTGTTAGCATATAGCTGAAACATTTTGTACGATACGTAACGGGAGTCGAAAGGGTATAGTTGAGGTTGAAGCTCTGCTTTAAATGAGGATTCAACAACATACTAAACCTTCGTTCCAGAAATGATTAAACGACGAGATTAGCTATTGGCACCTCTCCCAGCCGAGTGGTATAGTAAGGCGACCGGTAGTCTGACTTCAAGCTCCACTCCTTGTTCAGGCCCTGTGCCGCCACCATCACTTTGCTTCTCCCGAACCTGTCGGTAAGCCCATCCATCACCTCCATCAGGCGTTTGTGCTTATCCCGGTCCACCGTGTCCAGCAGGTCGAACTGTATCCGGTCCTCCGGGATGATCTCCGTCACGATGACGCCGCTCTTCTTGTAAAAGTAGCCGTCTCTGTAGATGGCCTTCAACGCCAACGTGGCATAGTGAATCAGCTCCATATCGGAGTTGGTAGCCACTGGCATGCAGACAGTCTTGCTGTTGTAGTACTGCCTGTCACTCTCCGAGAAGCGGTTGGTCTGAACAAAGACGGTCACCAGTCGGGCGCAGCTTTTCTGCCCCCGGAGCTTTTTGGCACACTTGGCCGCATAGCTGGCGGTGGCTTCCTGCACTGCCTCCAGCGTGCTTAGTTTGGTGCCGAAGCTTCTGGAGGTGCAAATGCCCTTCTTGGGGGGCGCGATCTCCTCTAACTCCAAACAGGACTCCCCCCGCAGCTCCCTGAGCAGCCTCACCCCCACCACTGTCATGTGCTGCCGGACCCAGTTCTCAGTAAGCTGCGTGAAGTCATATGCTGTTACTACACCTCGCTTCTTCAGGAATTTGGCATACTGGCCGCCGATGCCCCATACATCCTCCACCTTTGTCGCCTCCAACGCCTTTTGGATGTGGTAAGGATCCGTCAGCACTAGTACCCCGTTTGCCTTGACCGACTTCTTGGCCAGCTTGTTGGCTACCTTTGCCAGCGCCTTCGTGGGAGCCACGCCCAGGCTGATAGGGATACCGGTCCATTGCGTCACCGTTCGTTTGATTTTCCAGGCATAGCTGAACAGGTCGATGTCATAAAAGTCCCCCAGGTCCAGGAAGCACTCGTCTATGGAGTACACCTCCACATGGGGCGTAAACTGCGACAGCGTCTGCATCACCCGGTCCGACATGTCCCCATAGAGCACGTAGTTGGAGGAGAAGGCCTGCACGTGCTTGTGCTCCACCAGGTTCCGTATCTGGAAGAACGGGTCCCCCATTTGTATGCCCAGCGCCTTGGCCTCGTTGCTGCGGGCTATCACGCAGCCGTCGTTGTTGCTCAGCACCACCACCGGCTTCCCGTTCAAGGCTGGGTTAAAGACGCGCTCGCAGGAGGCGTAGAAGTTGTTGCAGTCACAGAGGGCGAAGAGGCTGGTCATAGTTTCACGGGTCTGTGCAGAATCCACACCACCACACCCCACACGCGCATGTCCATGTCCTCCGTTACCTCAATGGGCTTGTAGCTGGGGTTAGCCGGGTAAAGGAAAGCCCTGTTGTTGATACTGCGGAAGGTCTTCACGGTAAAGTCCCCGTCTAGGAAACAGACAACCGGCAAGCCGTCACTCGGTTTGAGCGCTTTATCAATCACCAGCAGGTCCCCGTCGTGAATGTTGGCGTCCTGCATGGAGTTGCCCTTTACCCGCATCATAAAAGTGGAAGTGGGGTTCTGCACCAGGTACTTGCCTAAATCAATCCGGTCCTCCAGGTAATCATCAGCAGGTGAGGGAAAACCGGCCGAGACATAGGACGCAAACAGAGGCAGCTCCAAGTCTTCCAGCACTTCGAAATCAAGCAGCTCCAGTATATCAGGGGTGAGGGGGATTACTTTAGCTTCGCACATACCGTCAGGTGTCATAAATATAAAACTAATATATTTAGCAAATACGGATAAAAGCCGGCAATACGCTAATTTTTTTAGTTTATTTTATTCACACTTTTCCCACACCTGAAGTTAATATTGCACAACAGAGCAAATTATAAACATAGCTATTACAGATATAAATGATATTTGTATCTAAGTAGTAACAGTTCATTCGAATCTTATGACAATCTAAAAGCTACCTTTAAAGGCTAATTTCGGTTTCTTTGTAAAGGAGTGGCTGACGATAAGTAGTTTGTTTGTAGGGTATTATAGGACTGAAGAAAGTAGTGTAAGGGTTGTTCCATTTAAATGTATGTACATAGATACCAAAGGAATGATCACAGGTAGTAGATCTATGTCAGGTAAGGCATAAAGGTGTTAAACTATTGCACCCTTCTCTGCACCCTATCGTCAATGTAGGCCTTGACTGGTTAAAAACACAGCCACTACAATACTTAGAAGATTGTATGCTTAAAGCAGACCAGAATCAGCTCAAGATACGAACCTTACATAGCTTCAGGGAGTACCTATAGACTAGGTGCAAACAAATTTTCTATTTATCTTTGTAAAATGAAGTATCTGACCATTCTATGGGCTATGATCATCCTCACCCTGGCGTGCCTCCCCTGCACGGACAGCGGCACGGCCTATGCAACAGGTACGACATCATCCATCTCTGTAGATGACACACACAACGATGCCGAGCAACAGGCTGACCTGTGCTCTCCTTTGTGCGAATGCAATTGCTGCGGTGGCATTTCTCTTTTTACGCCATTGCCTTATGAGGCTTCCTTACTTGAGCCAAAACATGTAGCTTATAACAGTCCATATCATGCGCGAGAGTTCTCATCGCCATCCTTCCCTTTCTGGCATCCGCCTAAAGTCTAGTTTTTAGTTTTCCTTAGGAGTAGTATGCCTTCCCGCTGCCATGCACGCGGAGGGTTTCGGCATGGACCTGCTCCTTTATGTCTATTTGTGTACTAAAAACAGTAAAGGTGCTAGATAAAATCATTCATTTTTCCATTCACAACAAGCTCATCATCGGCTTGATGACCCTTGCGCTTATTATTTGGGGCGGCTATTCCCTGACGCAGCTGCCCATCGATGCCATCCCGGACATCACCAACAACCAGGTACAGGTCATCACCTCCAGCCCTTCGCTGGCAGCCCAGGAAGTGGAGCGGCTCATCAGCTTTCCCGTGGAGCAGACCATGTCCACCATCCCGGACATTGAGGAAGTGCGCTCCATATCCCGTTTCGGGCTCTCCGTGGTAACCATTGTGTTCAAAGAGAACGTGGACGTTTACTGGGCGCGACAGCAGGTGGCGGAGCGGCTCTCGGAAGCTTCCGAGAACATACCGCCAGGCATCGGCAGCCCCGAGATGGCGCCTATCTCCACAGGACTGGGCGAGATTTACCAGTATGTGGTTCACGCCAAGCCGGGCTATGAGCAGCAGTACTCCGCCATGGAGCTGCGCACCATTCAGGACTGGATCGTTCGTCGGCAGCTGCTGGGCACGCCCGGCGTGGCGGAGGTGAACAGTTTCGGCGGCTACCTAAAGCAATACGAAATCGCCATAGACCCTGACAGGCTCAAGGCGCACAGCCTGAGTATCACGGATGTGCTCACAGCCCTGGAGCGCAACAACGGCAACACCGGCGGGGCCTACATCGACAAAAAGCCCAACGCCTACTTTGTGCGCAGCGAAGGGCTGATCGAGAGCTTGAGCGAAGTGGAGAAAGTGGTCGTCAGCAACACCTCTGACGGCACGCCGGTCCTTATCTCAGATATAGCCCAGGTGCAGTTTGGCACAGCCAACCGCTACGGGGCCCTGACCGATGCCCAGGGCGAAGCGGTGGGCGGCATTGTGATGCTGCTCAAAGGGGAGAACACCAATCAGGTGGTGGAGCGGGTAAAAACGCGCATGGAACAGATCCGAAAGACTCTTCCAGAGGGAGTGGCCGTCGAAGCCTTCCTAGACCGGAGTGAGCTGATCGGAAGAGCCATCAGTACCGTGGAGCGCAACCTGATCGAAGGAGCCCTTATTGTGATCTTTGTGCTCGTGCTCTTTTTGGGGAACCTTCGCGCCGGTCTGGTGGTGGCCTCTGTCATACCCCTGGCCATGCTGTTTGCCATCATCCTGATGCGCCTGTTCAATGTGACGGGTAACCTGATGAGCTTGGGGGCTATAGATTTCGGTATCATTGTGGACGGCGCCGTGATTATTGTGGAAGCCACCATGCACCACCTGGGCTTGCGTGGTGATAAGAGGCTTACCCAGGCCCAGATGGACGAGGAAGTGTACGAGTCGGCCCGCAAGATCCGCACCTCGGCTGCTTTCGGCGAGATCATCATCCTGATCGTGTACCTGCCTATCCTAGTATTGGTGGGAATAGAGGGAAAGATGTTCCGGCCCATGGCGCTGACGGTCTCCTTTGCCATTCTGGGTGCTTTCATTCTTTCCCTGACGTACGTTCCGATGATGTCGGCGCTGGTGCTGAGCAAGAACACCGCGCACAAGCGTAACTTCTCTGACAGGATGATGGACTTCTTCCAGAGCCTTTACAGTCCCGTTATCAAGGGGGCCTTAAGGATGAAGGCGCTGGTGCTGTTGCTGGCTGTCGGTTTGTTTGCCATAGCCCTGCTGCTCTTCTCCAGCATGGGCAGCGAGTTTATACCCACGCTGGATGAAGGTGACTTTGCGCTGGAAACCAGGCTGCTAACAGGTAGCTCCCTGTCCGAGACCATCGAAAAAGTATCTTTGGCTTCCCGCATCCTGAAAGAGCGGTTTCCGGAAGTAAAGGAAGTGATCAGCAAGATCGGGGCTGCCGAGATACCGACAGACCCGATGCCGATGGAAGCGGCGGATGTGACCATTATACTGAAGGACAAGGACGAGTGGACCAGCGCCGACACCCGCGAAGAGCTGGCCAGCCAGATGACCGAGGCCCTGGAAGCCATTCCGGGTGTCACCTTCGGTGTTTCCCAGCCCATACAGCTGCGGTCAAACGAACTGATTTCCGGGGTGCGGCAGGACGTAGGCATCAAGATCTTTGGGGAAGATATGGCCGAGTTAACCCGGTTGTCGCAGGAAGTAGGCCGCGTGGTGGCCTCGGTCGAAGGAGCGGAAGATCTCTATGTAGAGCAGGTATCAGGGCTTCCCCAGGTCGTCGTCAACATTAGCCGCGACCAGATCGCCAAATTCGGGTTGGACGTGGAAACAGTCAATCAAACCATTAACGCTGCTTTTGCCGGACAAAGCGCCGGGATGGTATATGAAGGGGACCGCCGTTTTGATATAGTGGTGCGCCTTACCCAGGAAGAACGGCAGGACATTAACGATGTACGGCAGCTTTATGTCACTACTCCAACCGGAGGGCAGGTGCCGCTCACGCAGGTGGCCGACATCCAATACCGACAGGGACCTAACCAGATTCAGCGAGAAGATGCCCAACGACGCATCATCGTAGGCTTTAACGTGCGAGGACGTGACATTGCCAGCGTGGTGGAGGAAGTACAGGAAAAGATTGATCGCGCAGTACAGCTACCCGTAGGGTATTTTGTTACCTATGGAGGCCAGTTTGAAAACCTGGAGCAAGCCAACAAGCGGCTCTCGGTTGCTGTTCCGGCAGCCCTGTTACTCATCTTCCTGCTGCTATACCTGACCTTTCGGTCTGTGCGACACTCTCTTTTGATATTTACAGCTATTCCTTTATCTGCTATAGGTGGAGTACTCGCCTTGTGGCTGCGCGGTATGCCCTTTAGCATATCTGCCGGAGTCGGGTTTATTGCTTTGTTTGGTGTAGCTGTGTTGAACGGTATTGTGCTGATTGCCGAGTTTAACAGGCAATGCAAAGAGCACCCGGGTATAAGTTTGCGGGAGGTGGTGTTGAACGGTACGGCGATCCGGTTGCGACCGGTACTGATGACAGCTACCGTGGCATCGTTAGGCTTTTTGCCGATGGCGCTCTCAAATACGGCGGGAGCGGAAGTACAGAAACCATTGGCTACGGTAGTGATCGGGGGACTGGTAACGAGCACGTTGCTTACCCTGGTGGTATTGCCTGTACTCTACATCCTGTTGGAAAATTATTACGTGCAACGCAGAAACAATAAATCAGGCGGTGGTAATTTCTCTACTGCTGCTGTCTCCCTGTTCCTGATCCTTGCAAGCTTTGGTTTTCTGTTAAGCTCGGCACCGGCTGCCCTTGCTCAAGGTCCTGTGAAGCATTATACCTTACAGGAAGCAGTGAACCGTGCGCTTGCGCAGAACCCTACAGTAAGCGCTGCCAGCCTAGACGTAAAAAGAAGTCAAACCTTGCAAGAAGCCTCCTGGAATCTGGACAAAACGCAAGTACGGTTCTCAACCGGAAAACTGGCTACAGGTACTTATGACAACGAGATTTCTGTCTCGCAGTCCCTGTCACTGCCGACTCTCTATAGCAGGCAGGCCAAGTTAGCCGATGAACTGATTGAAGTCAGCAGAGTTAATCTTACACAACGCCAGCGGGAAGTTATCCGCGATGTGAGGCTCAACTATTACGGCCTTGTGTATGCCCTGTCACGACTACGCTTACTTACCTACCAGGACAGCCTGTATGTACAGTTTTCTAAAGCCGCACAGGTCAGGCTACGCACCGGTGAGACGAACCTGCTGGAGAAAGTAAGTGCTGAAGCACAGCTGTCTGAGGTGCGCAATAACGCTTTTCAGGCGGAAACAGATCTTGCTGTCTTCCAGGAAAGGCTACAGGCATTGCTGGTAACCGATACGCTTGTAGCGACTGCCGATACGGTGCTGAACCGGCTTCCTTTGCCTACCATAACCGAAGCGCAATTAGAGCAGAACCCAAGGCTTCGCCTGGCACAACAGCAAGTAGCCGTTCAGCAGGCAGAAACCAAGCTGGAGCGCGCGAAGATGTTGCCAGACCTGCAGCTTGGGTATACGAATCGCACCTTAGGGGGCCACGCTAGCGGTGCTGAAGCCTTTGAAGCGCCACAGGAAGTTTCTGTTGGGGTTGCTGTCCCACTCTGGATAAAACCACAGAAGCGTCGCATTGAGGCTGCTAAAATACAGGCTGATGTGGCAAAGCTGAACCTGCAGCAAACGCGCAATGAGTTGCGGGCGGATGTCGAAGTTGCCTTACAGCAGGCTCTAAAACGACAAAGTAGCCTAATTTACTACGAAAAGACTGCCCTGCCGCAGGCACAGCTTATCATCACCCAGGCCACGAAAGCTTACCGCGCCGGAGAGATCAGTTACCAGGACTACATCCTGAACCTGAACAGGGGACTCGCCATCCGGACCAATTACCTGGAAACGCTTTATGCTTATGACAGGGCTGTCATCGAAGTACAGTACATCCTGGAAAATCAACTATAATCACAAGAGAAATCATCCGACATGAAAAGGATCATCTATATCGCATACCTTACCTGCTTTCTAACTTTTACTTCCTGTGGCAATACGGCAGAACCGGCACAGGAAGAGACGGAAGCGCATGAAGAAGAAAGGCCCGACAGGGCAGAACTTACCACAGAGCAGTATCAAGTCGCAGGCATTGTGTTAGGTAAACCCGAAATGCGGAACCTGAGCAACATGCTGACCCTTACGGGTAAATTGGATCTGCCCCCACAAAACATGTCTTCGGTCACTGCTCCACTCGGCGGGTTCATCCGGAAAACAGAAGTAATGGAAGGCCGCTACGTGAAGAAAGGAGAATTGCTGGCTACGATCGAAAACCCGGAATTTGTGACCTTGCAAGAAGATTACCTGGAAGCCAGAAATCGCCTGGACTATCTGGAGCTGGAATACAAACGGCAAAAAGAGCTACATGAAGAACAAGTCACCGCAGCTAAAACCTACCAACAGACCGTGGCAGAGTATAAAAGCATACAAACGCGGGTGCAGGCCTTGCAGGAACGTTTAGCCATCATCGGCATTACCAATGGCTCACTGCGAAATGGCAAGATCAAACGTGTTCTGCCAATTTATGCACCGCTAGAAGGATACATAACCTTTGTGAATGCAGATGTGGGACGATACGTGGCCCCTACGGATGTACTATTCCGCATTGCCGATACCGACCACATGCACGTAGAGCTGACCGTGTTTGAGAAAGACCTGGCTACTTTAAAAAACGGACAAAAAGTACATTATTCGCTTCCGGGTGAAACAGTTATGAATCATCAGGCTACGATCTACCTGATCGGTAAAGAGATCAGCCCGGAACGGACCGTACAGGTGCATGCGCACATGGAAGAGGAAGACAAAGACCTGGTACCCGGCATGTACGTGCAGGCTCAGGTAGCGCTGGATAACCGGCAGGTACTGGCTTTACCGGAAGCGGCAGTGGTGCAGGAAAATAATAGTAGTTATGTCTTTCTATACACTGGGCAGGCAAAAGAAGGTGATGCCGTGATGAAGCAATTTCGCATGGTGCCTGTAGAACGTGGTATTGAAGAAGGAGGCTTTGTGCAGATCGCCCTTCCTGCCGGAGTCGATACGGCAGCCAGTAACTTTGTAACGAAAGGCGCACACTCGCTGCTGGCTAAAATGCGAAACGCCGAAGAAGAAGGTGGCCATCATTAAGCTAGAAGCTATGCTACAAAACCTAGACATGCTGCTGCAAGCAAAATACATTCGGCCTACGGCCATGCGCCTGCTGGTATTAGATTATCTCAAGTCCCAAAGAGCAGCAGTAAGCCTGAATGATCTGGAAGCCGCATTTCACCGTTCAGACCGCATCACCTTGTACCGTACACTAAAAACCTTTGAGGAAAAAGGATTGGTACACCGTATTGCCGATGGTAGCAGTTCGGTAAAGTATGCGCTGTGTGCAGATGATTGTCAGACGGAGAACCATCAGGACCTGCATGTACACTTCCATTGCAGCCGGTGTTCCGAAACCTATTGCTTGCCCACCGCTCGCATCCCTGATATTTCTATACCTACTGAATTTTCGTCGGAGGAAGTGAGCCTGATCGTGAAGGGCATTTGTGGGAGGTGCAAGGCTGAAAATGCAATGCAATTGCAGGCTAAGGGGCAGTAGCTTTGTAATAGAAACTAGAAGGACAACACGATGAAATTTAACTGGAACATGCCAGCGAAGCTCCGCCCTTATTACCAGCAAGAGTTAAGGGCTTACCACACTAGTTGGGACCAAGGACTGATATTGCAAGCATGGCAACACTTGGAACGGGCGCATATTTTGGGGCAGCCTTACCCGCTTGCACACACCGCTGTACATTGGCAAATGCTTTGGTTTGGCTTTAAAACCAGAGACGTAAAAGAAGTCATTGGACAATTGCCGCGCCTGTTAGTAGGAGGCATTAAATCCTGGGCTGGAATGATCCCACTCGGCAATACCGGTGGGGCAAACGTACCACCACTAAAACCTTTGCCGATTCCGGATGATTTGCAGCAGATCATTCATGCTACCCAATAACTATTAATACAAGAACTATGAATAAGAACACTGAAACAAGTAATAACATAGAAGAAGACTTTAAGCCATTGGAGATCACTTCTCCCCGGACCGCAGAAGCACCAGGACCCAATGTAGGTGCAGAATGTTGCTCGGAGGATGGGAAAACTAAAGTAAAGGGTGCTGACGAGCATGCCCACGCAGAAGAAGAGGCAAAAGCATCCTATATCCCGACAGCTATTAGCCTTATTTTGCTACTCGGAGGCATCCTACTGGACTACCTGGATACGCCTTGGTTTACAGGCTACGTACGCCTTTTAAGTTATAGCATTGCCTATGTGCTGGTTGGCTGGCGTGTGGTGTGGCATGCGATTAAGAGCCTTCGAAGTAGTTTTTTTAATGAGTTTTTCCTGATGACCATGGCCACACTTGGGGCTTTCTACATTGGAGAGTATGCCGAAGGAGTAGCCGTGATGCTTTTCTATGTGATCGGTGAGCACTTCCAGGAAGCCGCAGTACTACGCTCCAGACGTTCTATAAAAGCACTTATTGACAACCGGCCGGATGAAGTGGGCGTGGTTACGAATAATGGCGTGGTTATTAAAAAAGCGAAAGAGGTACAAATAGGCGAGACAGTGCAGGTGAAAGCCGGGGAAAAAATAGCATTGGATGGGGAGTTGCTGACCGAACGCGCTTCTTTTAATACCGCGGCCCTGACAGGGGAATCCAAACCGGATACCAAAGCAAAAGGCGAAACAGTGCTGGCCGGGATGATCAACCTGGATCAGGTGATTGAACTCAAGGTCACATCTGCCTATGAGAATAGCGCGCTGTCAAAGATCCTGAAACTTGTGGAAGAAGCGGGTAGCCGCAAAGCCAAAACACAGCAGTTCATTACCAAATTTGCCAAAGTATACACGCCTATTGTCTTTTTCATGGCCATAGGGCTTACGTTTATCCCTTACTTTGTTTTCGATAGCTATGACTTTAACCAGTGGCTTTACCGGGCGCTGATATTTTTGGTTATCTCTTGCCCGTGTGCGCTGGTTATTTCTATACCACTAGGCTATTTCGGTGGCATCGGGGCTGCTTCGCGTAACGGCTTGCTATTCAAAGGCTCTAATTTCCTGGACCTGATGACACAGGTAGACACTGTTGTGATGGATAAAACCGGTACGCTTACTGAGGGTGTTTTCCAGGTGCAGCAGATTGAAACGGTACTGCCCGATAAAGCATGGTTCTTATCTGCTGTGGCAGCATTGGAGAGCAAGTCTACCCATCCGATTGCCCAGGCTGTTGTTGCCGAGGCAGGGCAGACCTATCAACAACATGCCGTAAGCCAGGTAGAAGAAATATCCGGTCATGGTTTGAAAGGAACAGTGGACGGTAAAGAACTGCTGGTAGGTAATGGAAGGTTGCTGGATAAGTTTGAGGTCGGGTATGACCCGAGCATAAAAGAGATTGTGGAGACGATTGTTTTGGTCGCGGTTGACGGTGTTTACGCTGGTTACATTACCATTGCGGACAAAACAAAGGAAGATGCGCCACTAGCTGTTGAACGAATGCGGCAACTGGGTGTGAAGAAACTGGTGATGCTCTCGGGCGATAAAGACTCCATTGTACAGAAGGTAGCCAAAGAACTACAGTTGGATGAAGCATACGGTGGGCTGTTACCCCAGGATAAGGTAGCCCATGTAGAAAAACTAAAAGCAGAAGGCCGAACAGTTGCCTTTGTGGGCGATGGTATCAACGATGCGCCTGTAATCACCCTGGCCGATGTAGGTATGGCGATGGGTGGGCTTGGCTCGGATGCTGCTATTGAAACGGCAGACGTGGTGATCCAGACAGATCACCCTGCCAGGATAGCGACTGCTATCGAGATTGGTAAGAAAACGAAACAGATCGTGTGGCAAAATATTGCGCTCGCTTTCGGCGTAAAAGCTATCGTGCTTATCTTAGGGGCTGGTGGACTGGCAACCATGTGGGAAGCGGTATTTGCAGATGTTGGGGTTGCTTTCTTGGCTATCTTGAATGCGGTGCGGATACAGCGGATGAAATTTTAATAACACTCATGTAGTCAATAATAAGGAGAGCTGGGTATGGGTCTCCTTATTTATTCTAAAACCATAAGTATAAACAGGACACTTATCAGCATAGTTAGCCAAATTGATGTAACACGCTCATCAACGTGTATGTCTTGTATCAAAAAAAGTATCACTGAATTAGTCGGCCTTTTAGCTTTCCCTGCGAGTATTATTATCAACACCAACTGTATTACATAAAGCAGTAGCTTATTATGATACAGTTATTATATTTACAGCAGACTATATAACCATTAACTCAACTGCATATGAAAGCCGTCCTGTACACCCGTGTCTCCACTGCCAGGCAGAACACCGACCGCCAAGTTACTGAGCTCAACGACTACGCTACCCGTCATGGCTTTGAAGTGGTCTATACCGTGTGCGAAACCGTATCAGGCATGAAGAATAAGTACGAGCGCCCAGGCATGGAAAAGATCTTTGAGCTGGCAAGACGCCGAGAGATTACAGAGGTGATTTGTCTGGAGCTGTCTAGGTTGGGAAGGGACAACATGGACGTGCGCCAGATCATCCTGGAATTGGCTGATCTGGGCGTCTGCACGCATGTGATAAACCGTAACCTGCGCTCGCTGGACAAGCACCGAAAGAAAGACTCGATAACGATGATGGTGTTAGGTATACTGGCAGATCTGGCGCAGATGGAGCGGGAGTCTCTGGTGGAGCGGATCGTGTCAGGCCAACAGGAAGCCAAGCGCCAGGGTAAGCACATTGCCAGACCTAAAGGCAGCGTAAAGACTTCGGACAAGTTGCTGGATGAGAACAAAAAGGTAGCTGGGTACCTCAGGGAAGGCAGATGCTCAGTACGCGAGATTGCCAAGCTATGTGCCGTTTCACCTAATACCGTGATGAAGGTAAAGCGTACAATGGGAGAGCTGGTCTAGGGCTAGCACTTTATCCTATTAGGCTAATAATCTATGACAAAGTTATTCTATCAGGGACTGCAGATCTAATTTCCTTTTTAATAGCTAGCGGATGAGAGCCTGTATTATTCGCTAAAACAAATATTGCCTTGGCAAAATAGACCTACCCAGTCTGACCAAAAGCGTTTCCATTTCCTCAAGACACCCCCAATAATAAAAAGGAGCTTCCAAGACTTCTGCTTATTAAGTTAATTTTTTTCATGATTTATTGACTTCAACAAATAACATATTTAATGGGCCGTTAGATAGCAATAAAGAAATGATCTTCCATGCTGCTTCTTTCCTTATCAGCTGGTAAGCGGATATCCAGAAGCATTGTTTTTATAGTGTAATCAGTATTTGCAGCATGTGTTTGCACTTTCAATAATGCATGTAAGTCAGGAAGTGATTTATTTCTTAAAGGCTTAGGATCATGTTCACCATAATGCCATCCAACGATATAAATTCCATGTTTATAACTTTGGTCTTTTAAGTAAGGTACAAGTTGACCGTTAAGCGCTTCCTCAACCTCATCATTCTTGCTAAGCTTAACTTCGATTACGACAGTTACTATATCAGTATTATCGCCTTTCTCCATGGTAAAGGCATCAATATAAATATCCGTGCGCTGTCCCGTTTTGGCACCAAATGAGGGCCTTATTTCAACTTCTCTTTTAACCAAAATGTCTGATCGCCGCAAGTCCTGCACAAGGTGTCGGCGAATAACGTTGGATAGAAAATTCTCATCTCTTACCTTATAACCTAATGTTTTTCTTTCGTCCGTTGGGTCTTTTAGGGGTAACCATAGCACTTCTGCAGCTATGAGTTCATTATGCAAGTCAGCTTGAAAGCGACTTAAGGATTCTAAAATTAGCTCCTGCAAATCTCTTGCTGATTTTACCCAACGTCGATTGCTGGCTTGACTTAGTTTTATCAGAGCATCTGAACTTATTGGATTCCACATATTTCGTCGTAAGTTTTCCCGCACTTGATCTATGCGAAAACGTAACCAAAATGGTTGGCCCATTTGTTCTGAAAGCTGCTCAAGTATTTGCCAAGCTAACTCTGTACCTCTCGAGGCCAACTCAATCACAGCTTCATTACGTAGTGCTACAAAATTCCCTTTTGGACTCTTGTCTTTCCAGTTATCTTTATCATCAGGAGTAAGGCTAAATGCATAAGTAAGCCACAAGATGAATGAATGCAGCTCATGTTCACCAAATGAAGCTAGATAATACAAATCTCCACGTGTGGCGATGCTTACGGATTTCTCTATTATGGTCTCTGCTAAACTTGGATTGCAACTTAAATGCTCCCAATATTTCCATGCGTCATGACTGACTTTGTCACGCTTAAACAAGAGCCATGAGTAAACTGAAATTAAAAGCTTTTCCCTTTCTATAGATTCTACATTGTTAGCTTCTTGTATTAACTGTTGTGCGTACTCCCAAGCCTGCTGAAAGTCTACTTTTAACATTTCTATAAGTAGGGAAGCGCTAAAATCATCGTCCCATACACCAGCCTTTATCGCCGTCAACATATGTAAGGGAAACTTTGCTACTGGAAGAGCTTTATACCAATAACTAAAGTTATAGAAGTTCTCTTTCCTGCCCTCGTATGCATCAGCTTTAAGTAAGAGTGCAGAATCTACTATTTCGGGAACAACACTGGCCGCTAGCTTGCTCAATTCATAGGTATGATCATTACCATAGCTATCCATTTGCACAAGAAAAGGAGCCCAATTTCTCCAAAACTCAACAGAGAGAGTTTGTATAAATGAGACCTGCTGACTATGGCATAACAGAAGCGCTCTGTGTAGTGCTATACCTGGGAAGCTATATAAGTTTTTATCAATCGAATACCATCTTTCAGGAGGAACAGAGTAACGAGAAACGATTTCACTTGCTAAGGCAATCAGATTGTTCTTCTGTATTTCAGAGAGTCTTCCCCAACCTTCAGATTGGGAAATATCATTATAGGAAAGGAAACCAGTTTGCTCTCTTTTAGAGCAAACATAGCCAAGCGCTAAATACCACTCATCGAAAGTTGCCGATTTACCTTTAGCTAGAATTTGTTGAAGGTGATTACGTTTTGTTATTATTGAATGCAGCTTATCTTTCCGCCGCCTTTTCATTTTTATTAGCTTCTTTCTTTCCTCCTTCCTAAGACTTAAGATATGTTCTCTACCATCTATCGCATCTTCGCTATCTAGATCTACTACTTTAAACCATGAGTAAAACGCTTTTCTGCTAGAAGCATATCTTCGCTTTACATCTAGCAGCTGATCATAACGTTGACAATACACTGCTCTAATTTCATTATCAAGAGTTTGTTTCAAAAGAAACATTAGCACACGTGTAAGCCATTCTCTTGCTGGTGCAGAGAGAGATGTATTAATAAGGGCATACACGATATCCCAATCTGTCTGAGATAAAAGTGCGGCCTGACTACTATGATTGTGAACTATACTGTGTGGCTGTGGTCGGTTTTTCCCATAAAGGAAAGTCTTAAATAGATTCACCCTACCTTCATCGGTTGAACCTTCTAAATAATAGTATGCATGTTCGCCATTTAGTGTAACAAAAAAATCAGCCATTACCTGCATAACTGCAGTTACATGTATGTATCGCCAAGCACTTCGTGTCACAAGGCGATTAATCGTTTGCCAGTATCTTTCACGTCTATATTGAAATTTGATTTTATGCAAATGATTTGTTAACCACGTCATACTAGCAATGACTGTAGCCTGGGATAGCTCAAAGCTTTCTATTTTTTCTAATTGATCTAAAAATAGGCGATACACTCCTACATAATGATCATCTTTTTCTTTAGATAGTAGAGGAAACATTTCATCAGCAGAAATGTGATTGGGCCAAAGAATCAGCAACAGCTTTCCTCTAAAGTCGTCTCTAACATCTTCTTCAGGTATAGGTGATTTTAATAGAGAACGTAGCGTTATCTTGGCCTCATCGTTAGCTAATACAGCTAAAATATTCAGTGCATCCAATCGCATTGTGAAGGGCAAAGAAATATCAAGAGTTTGGTTTAAGAAAGTTACTAGAAGCTCACTTACTTTACAGGCTACTACCATATCCAAAGCGAAGCGTTGAGGCGCTTTAGGTGCAGCTGGATCTGATAAGATCGGGAGAAGTTGATCTGCAAGCATTGGATGAGATAAATACTGCATAAAGCTACTTTCGCCGCTTTCTCTATACGGCGGGTATGCTAGGCTACCTAACCATTCTATTAACCTTTGTACTAAAGCGGCACGTTGTTCATTATTCAATCCTCGTAAGTCTGACCGTATTAAAGCCATTGGATCCATATCCAATACTTCATTCCAAAAAGCTGGCTGTATTTCTGTCAGCCATGCAGCAGTTTCTTGAAGAGCAGGAACAATTCCTCCTGAAGGGTCTGCGGATGAGCGGAAGATGGATCGTAAACTGATAGAAGGAAGCTTTGTTAGATTCAGATACCATGCAGCTAAAAACTCTGCATACGATTGGTGTGTCCAAACCATTTGCTTATTAGCTACATCGGTAAAAAGGCCAGTATTTTTAAGTAAATCCCGTACAGAATTTTCTGAAATTTGAGATTGAATACCTTCCCATTTAGCTGTCAAACCTATCCCAACAGCATAAGGATCGAGTTCATTTGCTCCCAGGTTGCCCAGAACTGGATCCATATGGATTATCCTTCTATTGGTCAACACGGCTAAAAAAGCTAAGTAACCAGCTAGCAATAAACGGGCTCTCCCGTCTATTTTATTCTGTCCTTCACGCTCCCGATTAGGCTTTTCACATAATGTTAAGCATCCACGCTCGTATAATCCTGCTCTACCTAAACTTTCGGATATACCAAATGTAGGCTGATAATCCTTATAAAGGTCGATTAATAACTGAAGAGTAACTGGCCTACTTGCCAGTGGCTGGGCATTTACATTTGCAATAGCAGATAAAAATCGTTCGGCATCAAAACCTTCTTGCTCCGCCGCCTGCCTTACTTGATACTGTGTAAGTGGACTTAGTAAAAATATGGAAACGTGTTTTGATGTTGGACCTCTGTGTTTTTTCCACCGACTTTCCAGTTCTTCTGTAAAAGCAACTGGCCAAATTGCATTTCTACATGTGATTCGAAGACGTAAGCGATTTAAATCAAGTCTTTTCAGCACTCTTAAAAGCCCATCTTGTAATCTGTTGATATGCAATAATCCTTCGTCTAAGCTATCTAGCCATATAGTAAGAATGGCATTTGACTTCTGCCATTCCACAACCTCAGCAGATTCTTCTATTTCTCTCCGTAAAGTATCTTCTGTTGTGAAAGAACCTAGATCCAAAAACAAGTTGTCAATTCTATCTTCTAAAACACTCCTAAGCTTATCATATTCATATGATTTACCTATTCCAGGTTCACCCAATAAAATTACACAGGACAAATCCTGTTCAAGCTCTTCTAAGGTTATACCGACAGGCTTCATGGCTAATCCAGGGCCCCATTCAGTACCTGCTATATAACCTGTGTTATCTATAGGGTATGGATGCTTTGCTGAAGGATGAGAAGAAATTGAAAGCCAGCGACGTTGCCATTGATAAGAAACTTGTTGTTGCATTGCTAAACTTATAAAAGTTGATAAGCACAAAGATCAGAGTATAATACAAGCGCCTATTATAATCCTGGGACAACTTTAATAGGCTACTGACATATTTAGCTAATAAGCCTGAAGTGAATGATTACTCAGATTCACCACTAGGGTTTAGTTTCAAAACCCAGACCTGTGCCTTTTCATTTAAAGGAGCTGAGTAACCTGCAACGATAAAGCCTTTGTCAGGGGTTTGAATCAAATCGCTTCCGTAGTTCCAGTGAAAATTCTTTCCGTAACTTTTCTCCCACTGCTTTTCGCCGCTTGCGCCAAGCTTATAGAAACCAAGGTAGAAACTACTGCCAGAATTGGGTTTCAAATATCCTGTCATGGCATACCCCCCGTCATCGGTCAAGGCAATTGCATTGGTTTGAAACGAGTGGCCATTATTGAATGACTGCTCCCATTGCCCATTTCCATCCTTATCCACTTTGATGACACGCATTTCGCTAAAGTCATAAGTCCCCCAGCTGCTACCTGCAATGACGAAGCCACCATCCCGTGTCGCTTTCAGCTGTTCGGCAAAATCGTACCTGTTGTCCCCGTAAGTTTTTTCCCAGACGACAACCCCCTGGGGGTCCGTCTGTATCAGCCCAAAGTCTATGTTCATCCTCCCGCTATACGCCTCATCTCTATTACCTATGCCAGTAGTTTCTTTTTCTACCAACATCAAATATCCCCCCGATGGGATCTGTAGTACATCCGTCCCATTTGTATACAGGGTCGTACCATACATCTTCTCCCATACTGCATTTCCAGCAGCATCGAACTTTACCATTATCGCCTGCGTCCGGATATTCTCAGCAACATGCTTGGTCTCTCCTAAATGACCGACTGCAACAAAACCATTGTCATCAGTCTCTAGCACTGACTTGATGACGATGTCCTTATCCAGTGCTGTTTGCCATATTCGCCTACCTTGAGGGTCTACCCTCAGCAGTGACTTATTAGTCGTGATAATGAATCCCTCGTCCTTTGTCTTTGTCATTGCGACTTTCCTGGACGCTGAGCTCATGTCATGGGTCATACTCCACTGCTCACCGCCTAATGAGTCAATCTTCATGATGAGCGTAACCCAGAGGCTATGGCTATAATCATAGGTGGAACCCGCCAGTACGTACCCCCCGTCAGAGGTTTCACTAACAGCTTCTATGGACGCTGCCCCATCCTTTGCGAATTTTTTGTTGAACTTGATGTAGGCATCATCTGTGGTAAAGGAGAAGTCGGTGCGGGTAGAGTTATTGCGTGTGTCTTTAGCCAGTATATATCCATCATACCGAGTCTCGGGCGTGAGGTTGCCAACTAAGTGTTTGGTTGAATCCAGGGATGCAGCCACTTCCTTTCCCACGAGCACTACTGAATAGGTTACCTTGTCATTCTCAGGATCAGTAGCCTTGGACCATTTTATCTGGGCAGAGTTTTTAGTAATACCCGATACTTCCACGGTAAAGGCGAGTGGAGCGCCGTTGATGGGTTCAGGTGCGGGCTCAGGAATTTCAGACTTGTACTCTGAGCAGCTTATCGAAAGAAAGAAAACCGACAGGATCAGTAGTAGTGCATTATGGGAATGCTTCATAAAAGCTTATTTTCGGAGGGCTGTGAATTTTGACACCTTTAATGTATGCCACTCAGAGACATTGTTCTGCTGCAAGTATGCTGCTAATATAGTACAGTTTCATAACTTCTATAAAGGAATATAGAAGTTTCCTAATCACAGAAGTAAACACCGAACTGATTTAAAATCCTGACCTAATCAGTCGACTAAAAGCACTTTAACTTCCCTCAGGCACCCCAATCCTCTAACAGGAGGTTTCAAAACAAACACCAGTCATTATTTGGATTTCTTCTGATAAGAAAACACCTGCTTACCACGTATTACATGACAACGGCTCCGGCAATCGCACTTATCACCTTCAGCCAGATAAGGAACACCCCAAAGAACAATCCTGCAAAGAAGAGCAACAGGCTCATATAGCGCCTCACACGTAGCTTTCTCGCCCAGACCACGTTGATCAGGCTCAATATTACCAAGGCTACAATTGCCGTGCCTATGATGATAAAGAAACCCTCCCCCCGCACTGCGGCTGCTAATAACCCAAAAGCAAACAAAGCGAAGGGTAATATGGCCACCAGATTGTAAAAGACCGGGTACAGCCCTTTCCTCGTTAGATGAACACCCATTGTTACAAGAAACAGGACCGTCAGCAGAAAAGGTAGGATTGTGTAAAATATCGATAGCCCTTCTTCATTGAAACCCTGGTTGATCAGGTGCCACTGGATATCCCGCCTTCCGCTTTCATCACCATAAGTCCAGAAACCCACCTTCTTCCAGTCTTCAAATTTACCCGCTGCTTTGAGTTGTCCGTTTCTGTGGAAGTATTGTGCCTGCCCGTGCCTGATGTGGTTGTGATACCGCTCCACAAAAAACAGCTTCGGGCTGTCGCCATAGTACTGATAGATGGTGTAAGATGGGCTTCGTTCTTTGAAGTATGTGGCTGATGAGTCCCCTGTGTCTCCAAAGGAGTGGTAAGAGTATACCACATTTTTGTCCAGGTCCCACCTGTGCTTTCTGCTTCCGTTCTCCAGATACACGAACTCTTGTACAACCTCATCATTCCTCACAACACGTTTGGCCTTAAGGTTGCCATTGGGATAGTAAGTAACTGTATCAATGACCTGTGCAGAGGCAGCTAGTGACAAGATAAATAAGCAGAACAGAAGCAGGTATCTCATGTTACGCCACCAGCTTTGCGTACATAATACCCAATACAGAAACAATGACCACTATTGACCACCAGGTGCCTCTCTTTGTTTTCCGGTCCACGTTCTTGCTTACCTGTACCTGATAGACCGACCATATCAGGCCTGCCACTAACGCTGTTCCGGAAACCAGCACCAGGTATTTATTGGTGGAAATGTAAACGGTTGCCATCAGTACTAGCCCGCCCACTATGACGGGTACTAACCACTTCTGTTGCGCCGACGTCTCGTGATTCCTGATCTCCCTCCACTCATGAAGGGTTGCCACCAGGTCATCGTAGTCTTCCACATGTGCGCTTACCACAATGGCATCTGTTGGGTTATTGCCCTTAATAAGCAAGCTGCCATTAGGGTACCGCACAATCTCCTTTATTTCAGCCTTACTGACTGTTACAGTTGGCGTGTTGTACTGCTCTCTTTGCACAAAGTCCTCGCCCACAGTCAAGGTGTAGCTGTTGAATAAATTACGCTGCCTGCTCAGCCCTTTGTACATACCAAATCCAACAGTCACGCATCCCAGTAACAGCATGAAGGGTAGAGTACTGAAATCACTACTGTCAGTATTGTAAAAGCTGATCCCAAAACCTACAGCTATTGCCAGGACGAGAAGAGGCAGGGTTACCTTCAATGCGCTTTTCTGGATCTCTTTGAATCCCTCTTGTTTGTTTCTGTATGACTTCATATAGACTAGAAATGACTATCAGCCCTTTGGCTGTGGTATCAAATATATTTATATTTAGCTATATTTTGCATTATTACTGCTAGAAACAGCAACTACCTTTAGGGTTCGATAAATAATGGAAGTTTTTGAAAACAACGACACTGCTTATCTGCTTTGGATGCAGCAAAATCCGATGGCGTATGTGGTAAACACAGAAAGAAGGAAGAATACCAACTACTCTGTTCTCCATGTTTCTGGATGCCCACACATAGCTACCACAAATGGCATAGTCAATGGGGGATACACTGAGCGAGAGTACATCAAGCTAGGGGCTAGTGCTGTAGCTGAGATAGAAAGTTGGTTGAGCCAGGAGAAACCAAACTTCAAGAGCATTTCAAAAGCGTGTAAGACCTGCGATCCGTCGTCTGGGAGCAAGGTTGCTATATCCAGCAAAACTCCTATACAAAGCAGCAACAGGATAAATGTAAACTTTGAGAATATTTTAGTTGGCGGCAATTACGACCGAGATCTGCTCGCTTCCATGTGGGGATATGGAGGACGTGAAGCCATAAGCCGTGGCATAATAACTCCTGCCAATACTAACCTGATCATCCTGTTTGTTACCAAGGACAAGCCAGCCTCCTATACCCAATATGTCAACTACATCAGCGACGACTACTTGTACTGGGAGGGAGAAAAAAAGGGAGCAAACAACAGAAGAATAATTGAATCATCTCCAAACGGAGATGCTATCCATCTCTTTTTCCGAGACGAGCACCGCTCAGATTTCACCTATAAAGGCTTTATTGAGCTTGAAAACTACACCGAGCATGCTGACGCCCCGATGGAAGCTGTTTTCAGAATCATAGGAAACACTGAGGAAGAAGATGATGACAACACAGTCCCTAAATTAAACTTTAAGGCAACAGGCGGGCCTACTATGCGTCAGGCACTGCTCTCAAGCCGAGTTGGGCAGGGTGTGTACAGACAGAACTTAGTTAGCTTGTGGAAGACCTGCGCTGTAACGGCCCTTAATCTTCCAGAAGTTCTAATAGCCTCCCACATAAAGCCTTGGAAAGACTCCGACAATAGGGAGCGACTGGACCCATACAACGGTCTACTTCTGGCACCAAACCTAGACTCTTTGTTCGATAAAGGTTATATCAGCTTTTTAGATGATGGCTCAGTCCTTTTATCCAAGCAGCTTTCTACAAAAACTTATAGCTCCTTAGGTGTTTCACCTGACTTGAAATTAAGAAAGGTGTTTGATGAGAATATACCCTACCTGGAATATCATAGAAAGCAGGTCTTTGTAGATAAGCCAACGTAACGGAAGAAGCAGTAAAACTCTATGATATACTGCTTAAAGACTGATAGTAGAAATTTGAAACCTATACTTTCATCCAATCACTAAGCATGAAAAAGCTCTACCCATTCCACCTCTTATTATTCATCCTTTTAGTGTCTACTTCTGTAGCAGCACAGGAAACCGCAAGCCATGTGGAAGCTTCAATCGCCGCTTCAGTTCCTTCCACTGGAGTTCCGATGTATGTGAATGCCACTAAGCTGAATGTGCGCCAGAACCCATCTACTGACGCCAAGGCTATCATGGCTTTGAAGGCCCCAAGCAGGGTCACTTTACTGGAGGAAGACGGGGAATGGAACCAGATCAGCGTGAATGGCACAATAGGGTTTGTAAAATCAACATACTTAGTATCTAGCCTGGAAGAGGTCACTGCTGAAGGTGTAGATTTTGATTTTGCGTACCAAAACCCAGAGCGCGTATATCATGCCTCCATTAGCCAATCGCCTGATGTCACTCCCAGAGCCAGCGCCAGAACTGTGGCAAAGGCCAAAGGATCATCTGTCTACTTCTGCAACAGCGGGAACGTAGTTAAATATCACAGTAGCCCCAACTGTCGTGGTCTTAACCGTTGCAGTGCTTCTGTAGATCCGATTCCCCTGAAGCAAGCCCAAAGTGAAATGGATCCTTGCAAGATTTGCTACTAAGCTGAACTTTACACGTTTAATCTAGCAACAACTCTGACTGCAAGTACTAAACAATATTAGCGATGTGTGGAAGATACTCTGTTTTACCAAAGGCAAAGGGTAACTCTAGGGCGGCAACGCTTCTAGAGAAGCACCTAAAGGTAAAGGAAGCGCACTACAACGCAGCACCGAGCCAGGCGCTGCCTGTAGTGACTAATACCCAGCCTGATACGCTGCAGTTCTTCTCTTGGGGCTTGCAGCCCTTTTGGGCCAAGGATGCCAAAGCAGTGAAGCGCTCGATCAATGCACGGGCAGAAACACTTACAGAAAAGCCTTCTTTCCACAAGCTGCTTACGTCGAAGAGGTGCCTGGTACCAGCTAATAGCTTCTTTGAATGGCAGGTTACCGACCATGGCAAGGTGCCTTACAGAATCCTGCTTAAGAACGAAGAGTTATTCTCTTTTGCTGGCCTGTGGGACGAGTGGGCTGATAAAGAGACAGGCGAAGTGCTGCATACATTCACGATCATCAACACGGAAGCAAACGAAGTGGTAAAGCCGATCCACGACCGCATGCCTGTGATGCTCTCTTCTGAGGCAGAAGAACTATGGCTGGACGAGAATGATTCACAACAGGAACTGCTCTCCCTGCTACATCCATATGCAGCCCAGGAGATGAAAGCCTATCCTGTCTCAATGTTAGTGAACTCACTGCTGAATAATACTCCAGAAGTTATTAATTCTCTATAGGTAACGTGATTCGGCAGATATTGAAGCTGAATCCTGCATATCGGTTAAAGTAGATGCCATGGGTTAAATTCCTCAATCACTTGTTAAAAAACCAGCTCGACTGTCGACAGCCATAGCAAAAGCCCCTACGCAAAACCAACCTACCCCGTCTAACCCAACCCGTTTCCATTTACCCAAGCTACCCCCACACTTTCCTGAGGAGATATCTAAACAAAGACCCGTAATTATTTTTTGATTTTCAACGGGCTCCTGAAGTAGTTCAAAGCGTACTCGGGGGCAGGCTATTCAGATCTTTGCAAAAAATAGCATAAATTTTATTTTAAATTAAATACATTATATATATTGTTATTCCACTTAACAGGAAATAATCTAACCACCTATGGAAACAGAACAATACAAGAGCCTCAGCTACAGAAAACACACAGGCAAAAGTGAAATGGATAAGGCCATCAACTCTTTAAAAGGCCTTCTGATGGGTATCGCTTCAGACAATGAAGTCAATGGCACAGAGTTAACCGAACTGCTGCTCTGGTGTGAAAAGCATCAGGATCTCATCAATCGCAACCCTTTTAAAAATCTGATGCAGACCATCCAAGCGGCCATCCAAGATCGTGGTAACCGGGTCGAACTGATGGAGGATCTGTTCTGGCTTTGTGATCGGTACTCCTCCGATCATAACCTTGCTTTCTATGACGTGGCAACGGCAGACCTGCAAACGCTGCAGGGGCTGTGCCATGGCATTCTTTCGGATGGGGTGATACGGGACACAGAAGTTCAAGCCTTGAACAGGTGGCTGGAGCAGCACGAGCACCTAAACTCCTACTACCCCTATGATGAAATCAATACCCTGGTAAACAACGTTCTGGCAGATGGCAAGATTGATGACCAGGAGCGAACGCGGCTGATGGCTTACTTCAATGAATTTGTACTGCTAAATGACCAAGCGCTCACACAAAAGATAAACTCCCACATCTCCTCCATCCAAATTAGCGGTCTCTGCACATCCAACCCCAGGGTAACATTCGATGGCAGCACCTTCTGCCTGACAGGCCTCTTCAGCAGAGGCACCAGGAAAGAGCTGGAGCAGGAGATCGGTGAGCTGGGCGGGTCGATTCACAAAGATGTGACTCAGAAAACCGATTACCTGGTTGTAGGGGACAGCGGCAATCCCTGCTATGCCTTCGCCTGCTATGGCCGCAAAGTGGAGAACGCCATTAAAATGCGCAAACAAGGGCGAAACATCACCCTCATACATGAGTTCGATTTCTGGGACTTACTGGAAGACACGAAGTATGTGACCGGCGAATGAAACCGGGACTTACTAAACCAATTATCCAAGACCAAAAAGAATAACCAAGGGGTTCCATTATTTAGCCTGCTGGATTAGGAGATACACACCTAGTCTACCTTAGGCCCACCCCTTTCTAGTACTTAAACCATCCGTGAGATAAACTTAACCTTGAAAATATGGAACTAGCCATTGCTTCCTTCATCATCCTTGCGCTTGGAGCAGCTTTATTTATCGTATTTAAAAAGCTGCAGCAGAGAAGCAGCTACATCCAGGAATTGCAGCTATCCCTTGCTCGATACGCTCCCATTACGGATATGGAGAAAGCCCTGGACGCGAAGAATCAAGAGCTGAACACAGTACAGAAGGAGATTGATCAGGCGTTTGAGGCTCAAGCCACCACCCTCAACAACATCCAGCAGGATATTGCTCAAGCCCAGGAGGCGAAGAACAAGGAACTCATTGAAATAGAAAAAGAAACGGGTGAGCTCAGGTTAAAATACCAAGCAGGGAAAGAGCTTCTGGCCAAGCTCGAGCATGAACTGGGGCTTTATGACTCCAGACTGGATCTGATAGACTTTGGCATCTACACCCCTATCTTCAACCTGGATACTTCGGAGGATTACAAGGATAAAATAACCCAGGTACTCAATAAGCAGAAAGAACTTGTCCAGCTGAACAAGGCGGCAATTTGCACCACGTCCTGGACCGTGGGTGGTAGCGAGAAGCAGGGAGAGCTTATGGTTCGCCGGTATATGAAGCTCATGCTTCGCGCCTTCAACGGAGAGTCTGACTCCTTGATTGCCAAAGTGCGCTGGAACAACATTACCCTTTTTGAGGAAAGGATAAAGCGCGCCCATGAGGCAATCAATAAACTCGGCAGCTCCAATCAAACCCATATCACCAACGGGTATCTACAGTTGAAACTGGACGAGCTCCACCTGACTCACGAGCTGGAGCTTAAAAAGTACGAGGAAAAGGAGGAGCAGCGCATGATACGCGAACAAATGCGGGAAGAGGAGAAAGCACAGAGGGAGCTTGAAAAAGCGCAGAAGGAGGCCGAGGATGAGGAAAGACGGTTTGAGAGAGCCTTAGAGCAAGCTCATAGAAGGCTTGAGAAGGCGCAAGGTGATGAGGTAGAACAGCTGAGTAGGCAGATACTGGAGCTACAGCTCAAGCTAGCGCAGGCCCACGAGGCGAAGGAACGGGCTATCTCCAGGGCCCAGACCACCAGGTCCGGTCACGTGTATATCATTTCAAACATCGGCTCATTTGGGGAGAACAAGTACAAGATCGGCATGACCCGCCGACTTGAACCACTGGACAGGGTAAAAGAACTCAGCGATGCCTCCGTGCCCTTTGAGTTTGATGTACACGCCATGGTTTACTCCGACGATGCTCCTACCCTGGAGTATACGCTACACAAGGTTTTTAATAACAGGAGGCTAAACATGATCAATACCCGCAAAGAGTTTTTTAATGTCAGCCTGGAAGAAATAGCGGCAGTGATCCAGAATCACTCCACGGTAGAGCTTCATCTTACTAAATTGGCCGAGGCAAGGGAGTATAGAGAAACACTTGCCTTGCTTCGCGGTCCTGTGCAGGAACCTGAGCCAATGTTGACTTCCGTTGAATTTTCAGAATCGCTATTCTAAGCTTGTATGCACAGACATGACGGATCCACTCCAATGATTGACTATTCATGTGTCATTTGAGCAGTCATCTTAATTGAGTTGCGTATAAAATAGGAAAGGAAGGCGATGACCTTCCTTTCCTATTTTATACTGTTTAACGTCGGTAAATAACATAACCCAATATTAGTTTGAAGATTGGTTGCCGTAAAATGGCTGCTCTGGCACCTGGAAATTTAACAACTCAGGCAGTGGAACCTGCAAGGCACGTGATAGAGAAAGGAGCACATCCAACGTAATCGAAAACTTACCATTCTCAGCTCGCTGCACCGTTAGCTTGGAAATATCCGCTAGGTCTGCCAATTCCTGCTGACTCATGCCGTGTGCCTCACGAACCCTCCTGAGGTGGTAGCCGAACGCCTGTATGCCCGTAGGATTTTTCACCCTCAAAAGTGAAACAGTATTCTCACTTATCTGGTATCATATATGTATCCAATTATTTTTCATAGCTGATATATCCTTGAGCACATATGAAGTTTAATATACCGGATGAGGTAAAGAAAGCCAGCGGCATCTACATGATTAAAAGCTCCCTGGATGAGCGTGTCTACATTGGCAAAGCAAAAAACTTATATACCCGATATCTTACCCATCGGAAAGCTTTCTGCAACGGAGCCCACGACAACCTGCTGATGCAGGAGTTGGTCAACGTGCATTCGCTAGAAATCTTTGAGTTTAACCTGGTGGAGCTATGTGAAACGAAGATGTTGCATTGGCGGGAGCTGCACCATATAGAACAACATCTGGCTTTATTCCAAGGCTACGGTTTCAACATCATTGCAGGTGGGGCGGATATGAGAGGGTTTGGGGAAGAGTACAAACTCAATGCGCACCTGATACCTGCGTTAATGGAGAAGTTCGGCTTCCTCAAGTACAGGCAGTACCACACCGAGGTGAACTTCTACCGTGACAGAGTTCAAATCTTGGAGGAGGCCTATAGAGGCATTTCGAAAGAGTTTTATGCCCTTGCCGCTAAGGTAGAAGAATACAAGACTGAACTTCAGAAAGCCAAGACCAAGGCTGACAACAAAAAATTGAAAGCAAGGACCCAAAGATCGGTGCTGCCCCAATATAAACAGCTCTGTTTGTTTACTTATCCGGATTCCGCACCAGTTGTAATACAATAGTTGGATTTGCCTAAAAGCATACACTCTTTTACCGCTATTTCCATAAAAAACCAAGATTCTAAGGCGTTCATTCCCGATTCACCTTAGCCTTGAAGTAGTGCAGGAATTGCCCATGTAGCTTCTTGGCTGTCCATGAGCATAAGATATAGGTCTAGCTTATAGGAGGAAGGCAAATAGAATGTGTTCAAACAATCAAAAAGTAACAAAAATCTATCACTCTAAATTGTACCACAATGGAATTTAACGTTCCTGAAGATCAAAAGAACGCAAGCGGCGTCTATAAAATTTCTAGCTCAATAGACAGCCGTATCTACATCGGCAAGACAGTGAACCTGTACACGCGCTACATCTACCACTGCAGAGCCCTTGAAAGGGGAAAGCATACGAACCTGATGCTGCAGGAGTACACCCAGGAGCACTCTCACATGCACATGGAATTTAGCGTCTTGGAGTACTGCGAGGAACGCCTATTGGAGGAACGCGAAACATATTACATCCAAAAGCACCGAGCCGCGTATGCAGGCTATGGCTTCAATGTCAGCACAAACAAACTAGGTCTGAGCGGTTATGAGGGTAAAGAAAAGTTGAACTTACAACTTATTCCACTCATCAAGCAAAAGCTAAATGATCCAGATTTTGACCTGTATGCGCAGATATGCCCAACCTGCAGTGTGTGGATGAATGCCATTAAATGCCAGATTAGTGAGCTTCAGGGATCCAGGGACTACTTCAAGGAGAAACATTTAGAAACCGCAAGTCGGATAGCTCAGATGGAGGCAAGGATGCAGAAGGAGAGGATAGCTAGAAAGAAGACTGGCCTTCATAATACTAGCCAGCTTTCGTTGTTCAAGTGAGATCCGACTTACTTGTGTAATCAACAGAAGTAATTGTCTCAGTTGTTCTACATGGACACCACCATTTGCATGTTTCTGTCAAGGCTCATAATTTGCTGTTCCTGCCCATGAGGTACTTCCATGACAATATACCTCTGCTATGCCAGTACAATTGCATTCCAGTATATATCCACTTCCATTTCCCTATGGTATCTTTACTATTTCCTCCCTATACCCCACTACCCCACTTATCATGAAGGGCACACTAGGACATGTAACTGGTAAGAAAATTTATCCACACCCATGTTTAGCAAAGAAGCCCACCAATTCTATAAAGTAAAATTATTGGCCACAGCCGAATACCTATTTTTTAAGTTTAGGCTCATAGCTAAATTTCGGCAGCGCCTGCAACGAGATAGACAGGCTACTGCAAACACATTATGGCTTTGGTTTGCTACGCAAAACATAAAGCAGTAAGTGAGGTAAAAGCTATAGCAAAAATTATGATGGCGCAGGAGGCGCTGCTGTAGCATTAGAGCATCGTTTCTGATACCACATGCCAAACAGGGCTATGGCCAAAAGCAGTTCTGAAAGGTCGCCCCAGTAATACATCATTTTGGCCGCTTGCTGAATTTGGGTACCTGAGTGTGGAGAGTTTAGCGGGTACAGGTAAGCGTACATAAACTTACCAAGGAAAGCGTGTGCTGCTATACTCACGAAGAGCACGAATAACCGGACCATGAAGGCCGGTCGTTTAGGCACCGATTCTTGACCGATTATAGACCAAGCAAACAGGTAGCCTGCAGCCAGAAAATGAAAGTGTATTAGGTAATGCAGGTATGTATTGCTTAAATTCAATACATAAAGCGGACTCAGGTATAGCAGATACATCCCTCCCATGTTAAGCAAAAGAGCAATGACTGGATGACTAAGAAAGTAAAATATCTTACTCCTGAGTACAGCCGTAACACCTCTCGCGATCTCCACGGGCAACGCGATTAAGGCCAGCGTAATAGGAGCCCCTAAGACCAGGAACAAAGGGCCATACATACCTATCAATAGGTGCTGCGCCATATGAACTCGCAGGTCGTGGTGCGCCCACTGCATAAGCGAAGGCAGCATGGCCACGGCTAACAATACAATGCCGAACATGAAATTGAAAGCTCTCCACCGGTTCCAGCCCACTTTCCTGTTATTTACCTTCAGAGTAGCATACAGGTATACGACAGTAACAGCTGCGATAATCAGCAAGGGGACCCATTCTGAGAAGAGAAAAGTATGGGAAGCATGGGATGAGAGATGCATGATTTGTTAGGGCTGATCAACGCTTTCCTGATTTTGAATCTCTTTGTCTCTAGCCTTCTTTAGTAAATAGAAGCCGATTAACAATAGGATCAAACCTGCTGTATTCCAGGTGATGTCGTAGGGCAACAGGTTCTCGACGTATCGTATCTGGTGCAACCGCAATACCTTGTGGTCAATAATCCCATCGAATAACTGAAAAGCGCCTAACCCCAGAAAGAAACCAGCCCATGCTCTTAGGATAATCAGGCTTCTGTTTTTTCTCAAGTCCATAAGCATAAAGAAACCGGCTACAATGGCAATCAGTTCTGCCGAATGAAGCAATCCGTCTGCCATCAGCCCTACCTTGAGAGTAGACCTATCGTAGAAGTGATGCCATGAGAGTATCTGATGGAATATGATCTCATCCACTGCTGCCATAATGCCTACTCCTACAAGTGCCGCCGCCTGCATTGACCGTCGTTTGAAATGTTGCGCTGCTTGCTGGTTCATCTACATAAATTGGTGAACAATACTAATACCGTACTACGCGGGGTAAAATGTGTTGTTCTGCTCAAATTTTCCCTTCCCAAGCATAAAGTACTGGTGCTTACCTGTGTGCAATAATCTCATTTGACTGGAACACTCTTGGAAGCACTGCGTTTATGAAATAGCCATTGCTGACAACCAGCACCACTATGCTTATAGAGCTATGATGTACACCATAGGAGCAACAGACCGCATTGAACGGTCGGCACTGGCAGCGGACGCAGCAGCGCTTATTGCCACCAAAACAGTGAAAGAACCAGCAGCCATAGCCCGAGGTTGCCTGCAACCATATTTTCGCTTACGAGCTCTGCAGGGCATTGTCATGCTTATGATGTGACATCAACAACTTATAACAAACACAAACGATTAAGCACTACAAGAAACTAAAAGCTATGAGTTACCACTTAATTAAGAAAATAAACGGTTCCTTTGAGGATGCCACCACCAAGGTAAAGGAAGCCCTCCAAGAGGAAGGCTTTGGCGTAATTAGTGAAATAGACCTGAAGGAGAAGTTTAAAGAGAAACTGCAAGTTGATTTCAGGAACTATAAGATACTAGGTGCCTGTAACCCCAAACTGGCACATCAGGCCATACAGCAGGAGCCAAACATCGGTGTGATGTTGCCTTGCAATGTACTGCTGCAGGAACATGAAAATGGCGAGGTGGAAGTTACCGCTATCAACCCGATGGAGACTATGGCTGCCGTAGATAACCCGAACCTTTCTTCTTTAGCAGAAGAAGTAAGCCAAAAGCTGAAAACTGCCATTAACAAGTTGTAGCGATTACTCAACTATAAATTATAAAAAGGCTGTGCTGAAAAGTGCAGTCTTTTTTATTACCTGGCTGCTTGTCATTTAAAAATAATGGCTTGTGTAACCAATGTCACTGAACCAGGACAGGTCAAATACCATCTTTGTATCAATCAACTTAAAAAGCATGACTATGAAAGACTTCTGGAACGACCGCTACAGCCAGGAACAGATGGTATACGGTGCTGAACCGAACGAGTTCTTCAGGGAGCAACTACAGCAGATGCGGCCCGGAAAACTATTGTTGCCAGCTGAAGGCGAAGGCAGGAATGCAGTCTATGCGGCTCTGAAAGGCTGGCAGGTAACAGCATTTGATTTCAGTGAAGCAGGTCACAAAAAGGCCATGGTACTGGCAGAACAGCGTGGCGTAACTATAAACTATCAAATAACCGATGCATTGAACTTTAACTGTGAGCCTGAGAGCCAGGATGCGGTAGCGCTTATCTATGCCCACTTTCCGCCTGCGCTGCGCCAGCAACTGCACCAGAAGGTGATCAGCTGGCTCAAACCCGGTGGCACTATGATACTGGAAGCTTTCCACCCAAATCAGTTGAGCTATAGCTCCGGCGGACCAAAAGATGAAAGTATGCTCTATACCGCCGAATTGCTACAGGATGACTTCAGTCTGCTTGATATCAAGTTACTACAGGAATTGGACATACAGTTGCATGAAGGCGCCTACCACAGCGGTGCAGGCTATGTAACCAGAATGGTTGCTAAAAAGAAGGCAAATAAATAAGTGAACATAAAAAGAAAAAAACTAAAACATAAAGGCTGACAGCCACTACTCAAATGAAAGACAAATTAGACATCATGGTGCCGGTAGATTTCACGCCGGTGTCTTACAGAGCGATCGAGTTTCTGGCTTTCCTGATGGACAAAACGCCCATCAATACGCACTTGGTGCATGTCATAGAGGTAAATTCCGCTGAATGGGCTGGTTCTGTAGATGCATCGGAAGCACTGAACAAAGGTAAGCTAAAGCAAAAGCAGCAACTGGCTGAGCAGATGTTTACAGAGCTGAAACAACATGTTGATTTCAGTTTTACCAGCGAAGTGTTGTTCGGTGGTTTAACCACAACGCTCGCTACCTATGCCAATAATAAAAACATTGATTTGGTGATCATGGGTACAGACGGCGCTGATGGCTGGCTTGAAAAAGTATCAGGTTCAGAAGCGCAACATGTGGTTAGGTATACCAATATTCCGGTCATCACCATCCATAAAAGTGCGGCCATTACCCCTATTCAAAATCTGCTGTGGGTAGCAGACTTTGAAGCTGAGAAGCAACCGGAGGAAAGTGTAGCGATTATCAAAATGCTGCAGCAGCTATTTCATGCGAAGTTACACTTGTTGGAGATCGTAGATGAAGAAGATGAAGCCAAAGCCCAGCAACTGAAGCACAACATGCAAGTGTTTGCGGAGCAACTGAACTTGCAAAACTATGAACTGCACCTGCATCACAACTACAAAGTACCGGCCGGTGTACGCAGCTTTAACGAAGTATCAGAAATGGATCTGGTGCTGATTGGCACCCATGCTAGAAAAGGCATAAGCCATCTGTTGTATGGTAGTGTCGCTGAAACGCTGGTGAACCATTGCATCCGCCCTTTGATGACCTATCATCTTAACTAACAACCTTTCTCTTCTATGTGCAGCTCAGGCTGCACATCTTTTTTACACCAAACAAAATGCGTAACAGATTTACCCTGGTGGCTATGCTGGCTGCCAGTATTGGTTGGGGCACAGCTTCTGCCCAAACACACCACGAAACTCATCAACCGGATACTGTACAGGTAAACAGCGTACAGGAACTCTTCAAAAAAGGCAATGTGCACGGGCATGTACGGAATTACTTTATGGCTACTTGGAACCACAAAGAACTCTCTGATAACTATGCCAATGCCATTGGTGCAGAAATAGCCTATAAGACAGCTCCCTTCCATGGTTTCAGACTAGGGTTTGCCGGATTGTTTACCTATAACCTATTCTCGTCGGGCATGGCACACCAGGACCCTGTAACAGGCAAACACCCTAAGCTGGAGCTGGAGCTTTTTGATGTGGAGGATCCGGAAAACAAAGCCGACCTGGACCGCCTGGACGAACTATACCTGGAGTACAAAACAGATTGGCTGCACGCAAAAGCTGGTCGGTTCAGCTTTACTTCACCCCTGATGAACCCGCAGGACACCCGCATGAAGCCTTACTCCTTTCAGGGTATCAGTTTTCACTTTCCAGTACAGGAAAAAGCGCTACTGACACTTGCCTGGTTTGATCACTTCTCACCCAGAAGTACAGTAGAATGGTTTAAAGCGGGTGAGTCTATCGGTACTTTTCCTGCAGGATTTGATATACAAGGCAATCGATCCGGTTATGCCCACCATACTAAAACCAAAGGTGTTGCCGTAACTGGTCTACAGCTTAACTCAGATCAATCCCATCACGGCTTTAACTCAGAAATATGGAACTACTGGATCGAGAATGTATCGAACACCAGCTATGGCCGGACAACTATAGAAATAATACCGCAGGTGAAAGCAGGTATAGAAGGGATTTACCAAATGCAAGTAGGCATTGGGGGCAGCCCGGAAGAAGCACATACCTATTTCCCGGATCAGCAACAATGGCTGGTAGGTGGTCAGTTAGCATACGAGCCCGGAAGCTGGAACACATCACTTAATTACCTGCACATAGATGGTGATGGGCGCTTCCTGTTTCCGCGTGAATGGGGCCGTGAGCAGTTCTTCGCCACCCTCTCCAGGGGCAGAATCGAAGGTACAGGCAAATCAGATTTACTTGTTGCGAAAGTAAAAAAACGCTGGTCAGACAGGCTAACGATAGAAGCAGCTGCTTCCAAAACCTGGATGCCGGACCGTGAGAACTATAAGCACAACAAGTATAGAGCCATCCCTTACATTGGCTGGTTAGCCGACATAAATTATAGCCCTGCAAAACCAGTGCTGAAAGGACTGAGTTTTCGGTTGCTTTATGTGGGCAGAACGTCGCCAGGAACAGATGTGCCGCTCGAAGCCATGTACTACAACACCAACTTTCATAATCTGAACTTTGTAACGCAACTTAACTTCTAAGGCTATTCGAGCATAAGTTACAGCTACATATAGCAGGTAGTACGCTTACCATGCATATCGAATCAGAAGCTAATAAGGTATCATTAGTTGTGTGACAAACATCACTGAACCTAGGTATCGTATACTTTAATTTTGTATCAGAATTTAGTTCAACTATAAAATAATAGAGAACCTATGAAAATTAAACAGTTTGAAGACAAGGGCTTAGCCCACTATGCATACGCTATCCTGAGCGAGAGCGCAAAGGAAGTAATCCTGATCGACCCGGCCCGCGATCCGCAGCCATACTACGACTATGCCAAAGAGCACGACGCCAAAATTGTTGGGGTGATAGAAACGCACCCGCACGCCGATTTTGTGAGCTCGCACCTGGAGATACACCAGAAAACCGGGGCCACTATCTACACACATAGCCTGGTAGGTGCTGACTACCCGCACGAAACCTTTGATGAAGGCGCAACCCTTCAACTAGGAGAACTAAAGCTAAAATCGCTGCATACACCTGGCCACTCCCCTGATGGCATTAGTATCGTACTGGAACACGAGGGTAAAGATAAAGCAGTATTCACAGGCGATACGCTGTTCATTGGTGATGTGGGCCGCCCAGATTTGCGTGAGAGCGCAGGTAACGTAACTGCCAAGCGCGAAGAACTGGCACGCCAGATGTACCACAGCACCCGCGAAATGCTGATGAAGCTGGCCGATGATGTGGTTGTGTATCCAGCACACGGGGCAGGCTCGCTTTGCGGTAAAGGCCTGAGCGATGCCAACAGCAGTACCATCGGTGATGAGAAGCTGGGAAACTATGCCCTGAAGCCTATGAGCGAAGACGAGTTTGTAAAAGTATTGACAGAAGACCAGCCCTTTATCCCAAAATATTTTGGCTACGATGTGAGCCTGAACAAGCAGGGCGCGCCTGACTATAATCCAAGCGTGGAAGGTGTCGCTAAACTGGAGAAGAACTACAAGCCGGAAGCCGGTGCTGTGATAGTAGATGCCCGCAGCGAAAAAATATTTAAGCAAGGACACTACAAAGGCGCCATCAACATACAGAACGGTGGCAAATTTGAGACCTGGCTGGGATCTATCGTTGGTCCTAACGAAAGCTATTACCTGATCGGTGAAAGCGAAGAGCAACTGAATGAGCTGATCTCGAAGGCTTCTAAGATCGGCTATGAGCTGCTGATAAAAGGTGCTTTTGTATACGATCAGCAGGCTGGTGAGACGAGCGATAAATTTGACAGATCATCTTTTGAAGCCAACAAAGAAGACTATACCATCGTGGACATACGAAACGGCTCAGAAGTAAAATCTGGTAAGTTCTTCGATAAGGCCATCCATATTCCGTTACCGGAACTACGCGAAAGAGTAGAGGAGATTCCTACCAACAAACCGGTGGTAGTACATTGCGCTGGCGGTTACCGCTCTGCAGCGGGTAGCAGCATTGTGGAGTCAGCCCTGCCTGATGTAAAGGTGCTGGACATGAGCGAAGCTGTCACAGAGCTTAAGAATAATTAACCTAAAGCAGGAGATCCTAAATAAGGGTCTCCTGCTTATCTTAACTATAACAACAATCATGAACTATAAAGATATTTCCGGAGAAGAGCTTAAAAAGCTTCGTGAAAAGCAGCCTGATGCCGTTGTGGTGGATGTTCGCACTCCCATGGAGGTAAGCCAGGGCAAAATACCGGGCGCGCAGGTAATAGACCTGATGGACGCCCAGTTCCCGCAAAAAGTGAATGCGCTGGATAAAGACAAGCCGTATGTACTATACTGCAGATCAGGCAATAGAAGTGCCCAGGCCTGCAACTATATGACGGGACAAGGTTTTACAAAACTGTATAACCTGAGTGGTGGCATCGGTAACTGGCCTTATGAAACTGAATAAGTTAAAAATCAATGCAAGCTCCAGGCTAATGCTAAGCATGTTGGCTGGCGGTGTACTGGGCTATCTTTTCTATGCTTTCTACGGGTGTGACGGTAGTTGTGCCATCAGCTCCAGTCCTTTTAATAGCACCCTATACGGCACTGTTGTGGGAGCTTTAGTTTCCAGGAGGTTTACTTAGACTTACAGAAAACAGTAAGACTATACACCTACTGCCTGTGCTCATGAAGTGCTGGCAGTAGGTGTATGTAAGCCAGTCCTTCCACTGGAGCATTACGGGCTTCACTGCTATCCTATGTGACTAAAATCACTGACGAGTGCTAAGTAAAATGCTTCCTTTGTAAAGCAAGACAGCTTCCTGCTCCCTTATTGAATGGAAGCTTTATATGATAAATCTGTACAGGCTATAAGACGGTAAAATATACTGTCATTAGCTAAGAGAAACCTATTTACAATGGAAAAAGAAAAGTTAAAAGTTTTGATAATTGGCTCCGGCCCAGCCGGGTATACTGCTGCTATTTATGCCTCCAGAGCCGGCCTTAACCCTGTATTGTATCAGGGCCTACAGCCCGGTGGTCAGCTTACCATCACAAACGACGTGGAAAATTACCCCGGCTACCCGGACGGCATTAATGGTCCTCAGATGATGGAGGATTTTAAGCGACAGGCAGAGCGCTTTGGCACGGATGTGCGCTATGGCATCGCTACTGCTGTCGATTTCTCTTCTAAACCCCATCAAGTAACGATAGACGACCAAAAAGTAATAGAAGCCGAAGCTGTTATTATCTCCACCGGAGCATCCGCCAAATGGCTAGGCCTGGAATCAGAAGCGCGCCTGAATGGTAGTGGCGTATCGGCATGCGCCGTATGTGATGGTTTCTTCTACCGGGGACAGGATGTGGCTATAGTGGGCGCCGGCGATACGGCCGCTGAAGAGGCCACCTATTTGGCCAACCTGGCAAACAAAGTATACATGATCGTTCGTCGCGACGAGATGCGTGCCTCCACCATCATGCAGGAACGTGTAAAGAAGACACGCAACATTGAGATCCTCTGGAATACAGTAACAGATGACATCATGGGCGAGCATGCTGTGGAAGGAATCAGAGTCAGAAACGTACTCACTAACGAGATGCGGGAGATACCTTTGAAAGGATTCTTCGTCGCCATTGGCCATAAACCTAACTCTGATATTTTTGCTGATTACCTGAACCTTGATGAGAACGGGTACATCCGTACGATTCCAGGCAGTTCCAAAACCAACATCGACGGGGTGTTTGCCTGTGGCGACGTACAGGACTTTACGTACCGCCAGGCTGTAACGGCAGCTGGATCAGGCTGTATGGCGGCGCTTGATGCGGAACGTTATCTGGCAGCGTTGGAGCCAGCGCATGCAATAGAACAGGATCAGAATACAACGCTCAGCTTATCTGAAAAGGCATGATAAAGACTTTAAAGTATCAACTGCTGACTGGCTGGCACCTGGCCCGCTGGATTCGTCTGGCGCTAGGTATAGCGTTGCTGGTACAGGCGATCGCGACAAGCGATATGCTGGTTGGTGCATTCGCCATTTTGCTTTTCGGGCAGGCGCTTACGAATACAGGCTGTTGCGGGCCATCAGGCTGTAGCGTGCCCCTGCCTAAACAAAACAAAAAAGATACCACCGGACCTATTGAATAGGGACAACGTAAAGGATAAAATATGGAAAGTCTTGATAAAGAAGCGTTACTGCAGAAGTTCTCACAGTTAGAGCAGCCCCTGCTGGAAGAGATACTGACACAAAGCACCTTTAAGCACCTGGAAGAAGGTGAAGAAGCACTGCGCACCGGCCAGTACATTAAATCAACTGTGCTGCTTTCTAAGGGTCTGCTGAAAGTGTACCGCGAAGACGAAGAAGGCAATGAGTTTTTGATGTATTACCTGGAACCCGGGAATGCCTGCGCCCTTTCCATGATATGTACCGCCCGCAACGAACAGAGCCAGATCATGGCAAAAGCAGTGGATGAGTCCGAGATTATCCTAATACCATCTCACCTGTCAGAACTGTGGCTGGCCAAGTATAAAACCTGGCACAACTTCGTGATTGCTTCGTATCGCCAACGCTTTGAGGAGCTCCTGCAAACACTGGATAGCGTGGCTTTCAAAGCCTTAGACGAGCGACTTATTTTTTACCTGCGACGCCATATAAAAGTAAGCGGAAATGAAGTAAAACTATCGCACCAGCAGATTGCAAACGAGCTCAGCAGTTCCCGGGAGGTAATTTCCAGGCTCCTGAAAAAGTTAGAGCAAACCGGTGCAATCACGCTACATCGAAATTACATAGAAGTACATGACCTGGATATAGTCTAAACGGAAAGACAAAAGCAAAAGGCGACCTGAGGATTTATCAGGTCGCCTTTTGCTTTTAAAATTTACAGCAAAGATTCCTGTGTGACAACAGTCACTGTACTCCCTCCTGCACCACCCTACCTTTGTATCAGAAATCAAGATAAAACGTTAAGAAATGGAAATACTCGGATACATCGCAGCCATGCTCATCGGCCTGTCTTTGGGCCTGATTGGTGGAGGCGGCTCTATTCTCACCGTACCGGTGCTGGTTTATTTGCTGGGCCTGAGCCCTGTTATCTCAACTGCTTACTCCCTGTTTATAGTGGGCCTCACCAGTTTGGTGGGCTCTTACAAGTTCTACCAGAAAGGACTGGTCAGCATGAAGACGGCTGTCGTGTTTGGTATACCTTCCATTGTGGCCGTGTACCTGACACGACGCTACCTGGTGCCAGCCATACCAGAAAACCTGTTCACGGTAGGTGACTTGGCGGTAACCAAAGGCGTATTGCTGATGCTCCTGTTTGCCGGTCTGATGGTGTTTGCTTCGATCTCTATGATCAAAAAGAAAAAAGAAGCACCGGCAGAACCCGCTGATGTGGTAGATGAGAACATTGATACTGAACTGGATGTAGAGCATACCGATCCTGCTGAAAAGCACCCGAAACCAAAGTTCAACTATGGTGGCATTCTGGCTGAAGGCTTGGTGGTAGGTACGCTTACTGGTCTTGTTGGTGCAGGCGGTGGCTTCCTAATTATCCCGGCGCTGGTACTTTTCAGTAAGCTGGATATGAAAATGGCCGTGGGCACGTCGCTGCTTATCATCGCTGTTAAATCGCTGTTCGGCTTTATCGGGGATGTATTCAACTATGAGATCGACTGGCTTTTTCTGGGCATTTTCTCCACCATTTCTATTGCCGGCATCTTCATTGGCACTTACCTGTCTACTAAGATCCACGCCGATAAACTGAAGACTTCTTTTGGTTGGTTTGTGCTCGTGATGGGTGTCTACATCATCATCAAAGAAATATTTTTTGCATAAGCCTGACTGCGTGACCAAAGTCACAGACAAGGGCTATTCTTATTCCGAAATTTGTAATGTCATCAAGGTAAAAGGGTGACAACAGTACTAAGAAACTAAAAAACAAAATCTATAAACATCAGCTACCATGAGAGTAGAACAGATCTATACCGGTTGCCTGGCACAAGGCGCTTACTACATCGAAAGCAAGGGCGAAGCCGCCATCATTGATCCGCTGCGGGAGGTAAAACCATACCTGGAAAAAGCGGAGAAAGATAACGCTACCATCAAGTATGTACTGGAGACACACTTCCACGCCGACTTTGTCTCAGGTCACGTTGACCTGGCCAAGGCCTCTGGTGCTACGATCGTTTTCGGACCGAATGCCAAGACTACCTATGACGCTTACATCGCAAAAGACGGTGAAGAATTGAAAGTGGGTGATGTCACTATAAAAGTGCTCCACACCCCGGGCCATACGATGGAGTCTACCACCTACCTGCTGATAGACGAGAACGGGAAAGATTACGCGCTCTTCTCTGGCGATACATTGTTTATCGGTGATGTGGGACGTCCGGACCTTGCCGCTAAATCTGACTTAACACAGGACCAACTAGCAGGGCACCTGTACGACTCGCTGCGCAACAAGATTATGAACTTGACGGAAGATGTGATTGTATACCCGGCTCATGGAGCAGGATCGGCTTGTGGTAAGAACATGAGCAAAGAGACAAGCGATACGCTGGGTAACCAGAAGAAGACCAACTATGCCCTTCGTGCCGATATGACCAAAGAAGAGTTCATCAAAGAAGTGACAGATGGCTTAACACCGCCGCCAAGCTATTTCCCCCTGAACGTGCAGATGAACAAGGAAGGCTACGATAACATTGAAAACGTACTGGAGCAAGGTCTGCAGGCTCTTTCGCCGGAAGCATTTGAAGCAGCGGCCAACGAAACAGGTGCCTTGGTACTGGATACGCGTAGTCCGGAAACATTCGCAGCTGGTTTCATCCCGAACGCCATCAACATCGGGATCGATGGCAACTTTGCTCCCTGGGTTGGAACGCTGATACCGGACATCAAGCAGCAAATATTACTGGTAACGGAATCGGGCCGTGAAGAGGAAGTAGTGACGAGGCTGGCCCGCGTAGGCTACGATTATACGATCGGTTACCTGAACGGTGGTGTGAATGCCTGGAAAGCGGCCGGTAAAGAAGTAGATACTATCAACTCAATAGCTGCAGAGACATTTGCCAAGCAGTTCGAGCAGGACAATACCATCAAGGTGGTGGACGTACGCAAGCCAGGTGAGTTCCAGGCAGAACACGTGGAGACAGCACAAAGTGCCCCGTTGGATTACCTGAACGAACACTTAGCTGAACTGCAGAAAGAAGACACCATGTATCTGCACTGCGCTGGCGGCTACCGCTCCATGATCGCAGCCTCCATCCTAAAGGCAAGAGGTTATGAGAATGTCGTTAACGTGGAAGGAGGCTTTAAGGCTATTGCTGAGACCTCTGTGCCTAAAACAGCTTTTGTCTGCCCGAGCACGCTGAAGTAATTTCTTATAGTTCAAGACACTTGAAGCGCTGGCGTAGTGTGATACTGCGCCAGCCTTTGAGTTTAAGAGGTTTTCACTTCCCTACGTGACCAAAGTCACAGACAAAGGATGCTAATATCCCGACCTTTGTACTATTACATAATTTCAACACGCATTTAAAAGATTAAGAGCCATGTTTAACATATTCGGATCAAAGCCCAAGAACTACGAGAACCTGGATGGGTCAACTTTCAGAGCCAGGTTCCAGAACGCAGCCAAAGCGGAGCTGCTGGATGTAAGAACAGCCGGTGAGTTTGCCTCAGGCTCTATCAAAGGGGCCAAAAACCTGGATGTGACATCTTCACAGTTCCAACAGGCGCTCAAAACGATGGACAAGAACAAGGAGTATTTCGTGTTCTGCCGCAGCGGAAACCGCAGTGGTTCTGCCTGCGACATCATGAACAAGGAAGGCTTTAAAGCGCATAACCTGGCCGGCGGTATCGGTGCCTGGCCAAGATAACAAAGTATAAAAATGAGAATGTGGGAAACCTATAACCGGCTTCCGCCCTATCCACTGAACCTAAACTAAACGAGTAAGAAATGTTAGAATTTTTGAGTCAGCCTTGGCCTTGGTATACATCAGGTATAGTCATTGCCTCCGTGATGTTGATCCTGCTGTTCTTCGGGAAGTCATTCGGCTTCTCATCCAACCTGCGCACCATTTGCTCCGCCTGCGGTGCCGGTAAGTCGGTCAAGTTCTTTGATTTTGACTGGCGTACCCAGACTTGGAATCTGTTGTTCCTGGTAGGTGCTATCATCGGTGGTTTTATCGCTTCAGAGTTTTTATCAAACGGCGAGGCGGTACAGATCTCACAGGCAACCATACAGGATTTAAGTGCATTGGGTATTGCAGCGCCGGATGGCATGCAGCCTGAGGAAATTTTTAGCCTGGAGAGTGCTTTTTCACTTAAAGGCTTCCTGATTCTGCTACTGGGTGGATTTGCCGTTGGATTCGGAGCACGCTATGCAGGTGGCTGTACATCGGGCCACGCCATCAGCGGAATTTCTAACATGCAGTTGCCATCGCTCATTGCTGTGATCGGCTTCTTTATTGGTGGTCTGTTCACCACATGGGTATTGATGCCCCTGATATTTTAAAGGAAGCAATACGAAGCATTGTCATTAACTAAACAAAGAGATTTATACTGTGAGAGGATTAAAATTTATAATTGCCGGAATACTTTTCGGTGTCGTGATGAGTAAATCAGAAGCCATATCGTGGTTCCGTATCCAAGAGATGTTCCGCTTTCAGTCTTTCCATATGTATGGCATTATTGGTACGGCTGTAGTACTGGGTATCATCATTACGTATGTTATCAAAAAATTCAAACTGCGCGATTATCAGGGCAACCCAATTGTCTTTACACCGAAGGAAATGTCTATTCCGCGCTATCTGATCGGGGGCACGATCTTCGGCTTGGGCTGGGCATTAACCGGAGCTTGCCCGGGTCCTATGTTCGTAAACATCGGCTTCCAGTATTGGTCTATCCTGATAGCAGTAGTGGGTGCTCTTGCCGGTACTTACCTCTACGGTGCTATTAAAGACAGACTACCGCATTAAGAAATTTGGCTAAAAGTTGAGTGTGTTGTGAGAGTCACCGGTATTGTAACTGGTGGCTTTCCTGCATAGTAAAAATAGGCATACAAACTATATTGGTAACATGACACAACCATCGGAAACACAACTTGGTTTACGGGAAAATGCTAGGCAGTTTTGGCTGCTGGTGCTCGTGAACGGCTTTGTTGGAGCGATGGTGGGACTAGAACGCTCTGTGATTCCGGAGTTTGCCGAAACAGTTTTCGGTATTAACGGACACACCGCGCTTTTATCGTTTATCGTGGCGTTTGGTCTTGCTAAGTCCGCAGCTAACCTAGCGATGGGCAAGCTGGCCAAAAAATATACGCGCCGTCAGCTGCTTCTGATTGGCTGGCTTTTCGCGTTGCCGGTGCCCTGGCTCCTGCTTTACGCCAACAACTGGTGGTGGGTGATTTTCGCCAACCTGTTGCTGGGTATAAACCAGGGTCTGGCCTGGTCCGCCACGGTGGTGATGAAAATAGACCTGGTGGGTGAAAAAAACCGAGGCCTGGCCATGGGCATCAACGAGTTTGCCGGTTACCTGGCTGTCGGTTTGGTAGCGTTCCTGGCAGGCTATATCGCCTCTACAACCGGCGAAGTTACCTATGCTTTTGTTCCGGGTATTGCTTTCTCTATTATTGGTTTGCTGCTGACCGTGTTCCTGGTGCGGGATACGCACAGCCATGTACAGACCGAAACGAAGCAGACCAATATCCCGCTCCTACAACACATCTGGACAGACACCACCTGGCGGCATGGAAATTTAGGTTCTGTTACGCTGAACAGTTTTGTGAATAACCTGAACGATGGTATCCTATGGGGATTGTTGCCAGTGCTGTTAAGTACGAAGGGATACTCCCTGACCGAAACAGGCTTACTGGCCGGCATTTACCCGGTGGTATGGGGACTGGGCCAGCTGGTAACTGGCAAATTGGGGGATGTACTCTGTAAAAAGCAGTTGCTGAGTATGGGCATGATGCTGCAGGGAGTGGCGATAGGCCTGCTTTTATTTGCCGGCTCTTATCCTATTCTGGTTGCTGCGCTCATCCTATTGGGTGCAGGCACGGCCTTGGTATATCCTAACTTTTTATCGGTGGTAGCCGAGAACACGCACCCAAACCAGCGGCCAGAAAGCCTGGGTATCTTCCGGTTCTGGCGTGATTTTGGCTACGTTGCCGGTGCGGTTGCTGCTGGTATATTTGGCGATTTGTTCGGGCTGGAAGCTGTTATAATTGGCACCGCCTTCCTTACCGTCGGTGCTGGATTACTATCAGAGTACAGGATGTGCTGCACCAGGAAACTGCTGTGGCATAGTAAGGAATGTAGCACCAGCTTTTTGAAAGCTACCTAAACGTAACCTTTAAAGTAAAGATCGAGCAACAATGACTTCTGTTCACATTTCTTTCTAGACAGATATTGTAACGCATAAAAAAATGAAAAACTACCTGCTGTTATTTTTAAGCCTTACGTTACTGCTCTTCGCAATGCAGAAGAACGGTAGTATACGCAGCTTTGCACAGCGGACGGCGCTGAAAAAAGACTGTCAATACAGCAAGCGTTTTGGTAATAAACCTTGTGCCAAAAAATGCCTCAAACACCAGACGCACCCCAATCAACAAAACAACGCAGCAGGTATAGCTTCAGATTGCAGCCAGCAGGTGTATGCTGTCGTAAATGAGCTGCCTTCAGAACCTCTTTCCCCCTCTTCACCACAGCACGATTTCATGCTTCGACTGGTTCGGAAGCACCTTTCTCCTGTACTTGAATATGATCCTGAGCCGCCCCGGCTTTCTTAAAATACCCTTGATTGATTTAATGCATCAGCTTAACTGATCGCAGGTACAGTTGGTGCTGGTATACCTATCCCTCCCCAAAAAGAGATTAGCTTTAGGTATGCTTATACTTTATCTAAAAAGTTATTTTAAGAAAAATCACAACTCATGGAAACCACTCCAAAACAAAAAATATCATTCCTTGTGCTGCGTAGCTTGGGCAGCCTGATTTTCATCATGGCGGGTGTAAGCCACTTTATGAAAACTGCCGGTGCAGCTGCCCGGTTAGAAAACGCGCCGTTTGCACACCTGGCCACTTGGATAGCGCCAGCTGAAACGTTGATTCTACTCTCAGGCATTGGCCTGCTGGTAGGTGGCTTTATGCTGCTGACAGGCTTTAAAACAAAACTGGCCGCTTTTGGTCTGCTGGCCATCCTTATCCCGATTACGCTGACCGTGCAGGTAGGCAGCGGAGATTATGGGCCTTTGTTCAAGAACGTGGCGCTGATTGGTCTGCTCATTTTCTTTATCATAAATGGTGCGCTGTACTATAGTGTAGACACGCTCCTGGAGCAGAAAAAGAAAATCATGACGATACCTGCACAAAAGCATGGGTATGTAACTATCGTAGCTATTGGGCTGATGGTACTACTTGGTTCCTGCGCCACGACAAGTGCTCAAAATACCACACAGCAAGCTACAACTGTATCTGCTACTAACACTAAATTTGCCGTGCTCATTAGCCAGCCAAACCACCTGAAAGCAGCCGTGAATACGGCAGAGACGATTACTAAAGACAGCAAGTATAAACGTGAAGCCTTTGTGGTGATGGCATGCGGAAAGTCGGTAGAAGCCTTCAAAAAGGATGGTACGATGGCTGCAGAGATAGCAAAAGGCAGAGCTGCCGGGGTTACGTACATGCTTTGCGGCATGTCGCTGAAGCAGTTCAATATTTCTGCTGCGGATCTGGTGGATGGTGTGGAAGTCACGCCGAATGGCCTGACCTATATGTTTGACCTTAAGCAAAAAGGCTATACGACTGTGGAACTTTAGTCACATAGTATCCTGAAAGATTGGGCTAACTTAGCTACATTAATGAAATAACTTTATGAATAAGAAGAAATTTTCGATAAAAGACATACCCGGCTGGGCGGTGATGCTAGTCGTTTTTGGATTTTTATACCTGACCGGTCTACATACCGAGGCTATTGGCCAGGTACAGCGCGTACTACTGGCTACGGGCATCAAAAATGCGGACGTGCCGGAAACATTACAGAACCCAGATGCTACTGCAGTTGTAGATGCGGCTGCAGTAGCCAATTCAGAAATGGCCGGAGCAGGCTTTCAAATGGTAGATCTGCAAGGCAAGCAAATAGCCTTTGAAAGCCTGAAGGGGAAGGTGGTATTCCTGAACATCTGGGCTACCTGGTGCCCGCCTTGTATCGCGGAGATGCCTAACATCCAGAAGCTATATGACAAGGTAGACTCTGATAAAATTGCCTTTGTGATGCTGTCGGTAGATGAAGGCGGCATAGAGAAAGTGAAGAAGTTCGTCGATAAGAAAGACTACACGTTCCCAGTGTACATGCCGGCTAGCCAGTTCCCGCAAGAGTTTTACTCGAATGCCATCCCTACTACTTTTATCATCTCGCCGGAAGGCAAGATTGTAGCCAAGCAGGAAGGTATGGCCGATTACAATACACCTGAAGTGGTGGAGTTCCTGCAGGGGATGGTGAAAAAGTAATGCCTGCAAACCATACGTATAGTTCACTTCTCGTAAACTATACGTATGGCTTGCAACAGGATGCCTTACAAGAGTTATTCTTCCAACCTATAGAATTTAGCTAATCTTACACTTAAACAAGCAAATTATGAAACTGAAACTGATTATGCTGGTGCTGGTGGCTACGCTGGTAGCGCCTATATCCATGGCCCAGGCACAAACAAAGTCACAGGCTAAAAAAACGGAACAAACTTCGCAACGCAAGATTGTATACGATCTGTCGGTAGCTGACACTACCATGCATGCCGGCCTGATAAGACAACTCAACAACATCAAGCGCGGCTGGCCCGATGCACAAATTGAAGTGGTGGTACACGGCAAGGCACTCAACCTCCTGGTTACCGGAAAATCAACCCAAACCAACACCATAAAAGAACTACAGGCCAAAGGAGTAGTTTTTGCCGCTTGCGAGAATACGATGAAAAGAGCTAAAGTAGAAAAGAGCCAACTGCTGCCGAACACACCTACCGTACCCATGGGGATTGGTGAAATCGTAACTAAACAGGAGGAAGGTTGGAGCTATATTAAGTTTTAAACTTAGGCAGTACCTCATAAAAAAAACCCCGTAGTCAATCGATTACGGGGTTTTTATTTGGTGTGCAACTATACTTAGCGTTTGATGGTCACTTCGCCCATATTAGCTGGCATGTCTACTGTCTTCATCTCCTTTAATTGCTGCATGATGAAGTCGGTTAATGGTTGCGCTGTTCTGTTGATGTTTTGCCCCTTGCCTATCTCATCGAAGTTGTGCAATCCGGTGAGTAAGCCGTTGTGCGTGACAACCTTATAGTTTTGAGTGTCATTTATAGGCTGGTTTTTGATTTGGACCTTGCTGATTCGTTGTCCGTCTGGCTTGGTAAGGTCCATTTCATAGCGAATGCCAGCTGTCTGAATAAGACCACCCACCGCTTCCAGTTTGTTAGCCGGCTTTAGGTTTTTGGCTGCCTGCTCCAGTGTCTGCTTTAGTTGCTGACCCGTCATAGTTAAGGTCACAATCCTGGAGGGGTGTGGCAACAGCTTGTATACTTCTTCACTTGTCACAGGACCTGGCTTGATAGAGATACCATAACCCACTCCCGGCATGATGGCCACATCCCCTTTAAATCCTTCAAGCAGCAGATTGCCTACCAGCTTATCAAACGGGCTTTCAGATTTATACTGACGCCCGATAGTTGCCTTGCTTTCCACCACATGTTCTTGCAGCTTATCCAAGTGTGGTTTGCGCTGCTGGTCTATCAACGCCTGCATGGCTGCATCAGGCTGCACCTGCTCGTTCCAAAGCCAATGATGATGCGTTTTCACATCAATCAGTTGTTGGTCCATGACTACTAGTTCTGTTTCGCCCAGAACCGCTGCGTCAGACATCGCCTGCACCACATAGGTCTGCCCTATCTTCTTTCCTGGCTCGAGTATGTCGTGGCTATGGGCGCCTATGATCAAATCTATACCTGCTACTTCACGGGCCATTTTATAATCCACCGCCGTCCCTTCATGCGAAAGCACCACCACTATGTCGGCTTTTTTCCGAAGTTCCGGCACATAAGTTTGTGCGACTTCCTGCCCCACCTTAAAACTGAGTCCTTTCACGTTGTCTGGGTTACCGGTTTTAGGTGTGTTGCGGTAGCCAAGCGCCAGAATCGCCACCTTTACTCCATTCTTTTCTTTGATGATATAAGGCGTTCCGAAAACGGGTTGTTGCGTGTTGTCATCTGTAATATTGGCTGCCCGCATCGGGAAGGCTGCCATTTGCTCCAGTTCCCGCGTGCGCTTCAAACCATAGTCAAAATCATGGTTACCGAGTGCCATCAAATCATAGTTCACGGCATTCATGAAGCGGATCATGGCTTCTCCTTTGGTCAGGTTGCCCAGTTGATCGTCACTAAAGGTATCGCCCCCGTCAACCAGCAACACATTATCAGTACCTTTCTCTTTTCGTACTTTTTTAACAGCGCTGGCCAGATACGCAAAGCCCCCTATCCTGGCTGCTTTATCGAATGTGATAAGCGTGTCACGACCAGCGTCACCGGTTTGGGCAGTAGCATTATCCGTAGTCGTCAGGAAAGGCATGTAAGAGCCGTGCATGTCATTGGTGTGCAAAATGCTGATCGATTTCTGTTCTTTTCCTGTCATTTCGCTTGCAGCCGTTGCTGACGGTTTTGAATTTGTACAGGCGCCGGCAAGTATAAGTGGCGCCATCATAAATGGGATACCGGATCGCATACTTAACTTCATAATATTATAGATTGATTGATGAGTTTTATACAGCCATGAAAGTGCCAAGCAGGTCAGCACGGACAGGTGAGTGATTATCCAGGTATTGCTTCATAGCTTCGATAGCCTTTATACCTGCGTCGGCGCGGTTGGTACCATACGCTGAAGGCACACCCTGCTCCGTCACGAAAGAAGCCTTATAAGTTCGCTGTAAGTCCAGTTCTTCGTCGTTCACGAAAAGCTTTTGGATACGGGTGCCTTTGGGTGCTTCTATTTTTATAAAGGCCCTTAATCCCATACACCGTTTTACAAAGCCACCTTGCTGTGCGTAGGGGTCCGGCGAAAACGTTTTCTCCAGATTCTCTTCCAGCATGTCTTGCAGTTCCTGCCCAGTCAGTTCCACCGTTTGTATAAGCGGATTCATGGGAATGATGTTGTACAGGTCGTTCAGGGTAACAGACCCAGGCACAATAGGCGCTCCGTAACGCCAGCCGTTCGAAAAAGCCAGTTCTGCTTCTGTTGCGTGCAGCATACTTTGCAGCAGGAAATTATCCATGGTAGATTCCAGGATATTATTCCGGTCCAGCACCGTAGCCGTCTCCCCCACTTTCTGGCTTAGCTCTTTTTTGTAAGGCTGAACAGCTTGCTGAACCAGCTCCTGCATGTGAGCGTCGTCAGGTAATTGGGTTGAGACTTCTACCAGCTCATGTTTATATTTGGAGATTTTGCCGTTCTCAATGGTCAAGTCCAGCCTGCCCAGGAAGGAACCATGACAACCGGACTCCATCACAATCGTCTGCCCCTGCCTTACAGCTTCAGAGGTGCGGTAATGGGTGTGGCTACTCAGACAGACATCCACGCCTTCAACTTCTGAAAGCAGCTTCATGTTTTGCGGGAAGCCGAGGTGAGAAATCAGAACAATTAAATCAACCATTTCTTCCTGCCTTAGCTTTTGAATGTAGCCGGGAAGCTCTTCGTTACCCAGTGTAAAGTAAATGCCTTCACTGAAATGGGGTGGCATGGTCTTATCGACGATGTTACAGGCTATCCCAATCACGCCTACTCTTACCCCGTTCACCTCCTGTACCACATAGGGCTTGTATACCAGCTCCTCGGTTTGCTTATCGTAAATGTTGATGGCTAGCATGGGATAGTTCAGCTGCGCTGTGATCTTCTTAAACTGATCCGGACCATAGGCAAATTCCCAATGGGCCGTCATGGCGGCCAGGCCAAGTTCGTTCAACACAGGTACCATCACTTCCCCTTTCGAAGCAACAGCCGGATAGGTGCCATGAAACGTGTCTCCACAATCCAGTGCCAGCACCGCATCCTGGTTTTCATAGCGGAGTTGCTTTAAGTACCCTGCTACTTTAGCGAAGCCCCCTGCTCCACGGTATTTCGTTGTACCACCCTCCCAGAACATCTCCTGGTGTGGCTCCAGGTAGGCATGGGTATCGTTGAGCTGAAGAATGGTGAAGTTCATTTGTTTTTGCATAGTTGAGGAGGTAAGGCTATTCAACTAAGTTTAACTAGCTGTGTCGCCCTTGAGTTTAGTGTTTTAAAATAGACGGGATTAAATACTCCTGCTAATCTGTTAAACCACATAGTAGACTGCCAGCAGAGAACCTGTGGCCACCACCAGCCAAAGTACTACTCCTTGCAGGAATGGCCTGATACTGATGGTTCTGAGCAGCGACATGCTGATGCCTGCACCAGTTAAAAACAAACTGATAACCAAGCCTTTTCTGGCCAGTATGGTCAGCCAATTATACACTTCACTCAGGCCACTCAGAAAAGTGCTGAACAGGGATGCTACCAGGAAGAAGAGTATGAACTTCGGGAAGTTTGCTTTGCCTTCAGACTTAAACAGAAAGCCTGTGATCAGTACCATCGGGAGTATCCACAGCGCCCGTGTAAGTTTAAGCGTAGTGGCAATTTCGAGAGCTTTTTCACCGAACTCCGTGGCAGCCCCAACGACGGAACTGGTATCATGTATGGCAATAGCAGCCCAAATCCCGAACTGTTCCTGTGATAATTGCAGCTGATTGCCAATGAACGGGAAAACAAACAAGGCTAGCGCGTTTAAGATGAACACCACACCCAGTGCTACGGAGATTTCCTTTTCTGATGCTTTGATGGCCGGAGCAACTGCTGCAATGGCGCTTCCCCCACAAATAGCCGTACCCGCCGATATAAGGTGATTCAGCTTTTTCTCCACGCCAAAAAGTTTTGCCAGGAGTAAACCGACTACCATTGTGGCAATAAGTGAGATGGCCGTATAAAAGAAGCCTGTCAAGCCGGTTTCAGCTACCTGATAGAGGTTAATGCCGAAACCCAACCCTACTACTGATGCCTGCAGCGCATACTTGGTTACCTTGCTCAGCCTTGTAGGATAAGGATTACCGAAAACAAGGCCTAATATGATACCTGAGAACAGAGCAAGCGGTGCACTGATCAGGTTAGTTGCTACGATCAGCAACAGTATGAGCCAGAAAAAGCCCAGTTGAATGTATCTTCTACTTGTAATCTCCACGGTTTATTTTGTTTGTATCCCTGCTGATTTGAGCGCGTCAAATCCTACAGTTGCATTATAGATGTGATTGAAATTATGCTCCTTCATGACTGCTGTAGCTTTACTACTTCTGTTCCCGGATTTACAGTACAGCAGGTAGGTGGCAGCTGTATCCAGTTTGGCAATTTCCTGTTCAAAATCCGGCGAAGTGTAGTCTATGTTGACCGCGCCTTCCAGGTGGCCGTCCTGAAACTCAGATGGTGTGCGTACATCCAGCACTACCATGCCCTGATCAGACGCAAGAAGCTGCTTAACTTCGGTTGCATTTAAGTTTACGTTTGTACTACCTGTTTCCTGCCGACAACTGCTAAATCCAAAAAGCAGCAGGAAGGCAATTAGTTTTACTACATAGTTCATAGGCATCGTTCTATTTTTAGCTTTTAACAAGTCGATAGTTTGCAAGTACACACATTGCATCCTGAACCTATGTGACAAATGTCACAGTGAAGCTCATGCGCTTTCGCTTGTTTTGTAAAATATCATCGCAGAACTGAGTTGTAAAACTTAAACACCTGTACTTGAAACACTACTTGCGCATATGGGCCCTTTTGATGTTAATCCTACATCTTTCGACGTTGACCATCATCAGCTTCGTGCCAGGAGACCGTGCGGGATTGTCTATTAAGAAGGTTTGTCTGAGGAAAGAAGCTCAAAAGCAGTTAGTGGCATCGGCTGAGAATGCCATCTATTTAAAGCAACTGCTAAACAAAGCACCGGATAATCAAAACGGGCAGAAAGAAGGGGCTGTTGAAATCCATTGCTCTGTAAAATTGATTAGTACGGCAGCCGCTGATGCCTTTGTGTTTATACCCCTATACCTGGCATACCAAAAATCCGGGTTCAATCAGATAAGCTACTACTCCCCCAGTAAATTTTTGGAGCCTGACCCGCCCCGGCTTAGCTAGATTTTTCCAATTGGATTACTGCCCCGTTCCTTTCGGGGAGTCAACTCTATAGCATGTCGTTTCCTTCCTTTATTCAGAAAACATACCTGCTCGAGAGGATCTGCGCAAGCCTTGCATTGGCATGCAGTAACCTTCCACAACCTTAGATGATGCGATGGCGAGATAAAGCCATACGGCAGGCTTTCCGCCATACGATACTATTATCCTACTTACTCAAATGATATGAAGTTGAATCAACTATCCGCGCTTTCTCTCCTTGTGCTTTTGCTTATGTGGCTAACGAGCGGTAAAAGCTTTGCCCAAAGTCTTCCCCCGCTTACTGCTACAGAAAAGGCTGACTTGCAACAGCACAGAACCTATGCCTTCTTAGCCAAAGAAGAAAGGCATCTAAAAGGTGCTTGGGAGACCTATCAGCAGCTTAAAAACTCTGGTGTACCGGTGCAGCACTTCGAAGTAATTGCCATTGGAAACGCTGTAAAAAACATAACGGCAGAACAGGAATTAGGAAAGTTCATCCAAGAAAAGACAGACGGGGCCTTCCGCGTGACTGTTTGCCAAATTGCGCTGGACAGACACCAGATAGATAAGAAAACCCTGCCAAAAGCTGCGACCGTGATTTCTAACGGTTATATCCGGTTATACCAGCTGCAGGCTAAAGAATACCTTGTTATCCAACCTTAACAACATGAACATGATTAACCTATTTAAAAAGACATTACTCACTGCTCTTCCGCTTGCAGGTATCTGGATGACCTCCTGCCAAACAACGGAGCAGGGAGAAACAACAGCAAACACCAATGGCGTTGAAACCATTACCATCTTACAGACAGCTGACATCCATGGGCAGCTGATGCCCCACCAGGAGATGTTCGTGGAAAACGGGGAGTTTGTGTTTAAAGAGCGTGGCGGTATGGCCCATATCCAGACACTCTTTAAGCAGGTAAAAGCGGAAAACCCGGAAGGCACCGTGATCGTTGACGGCGGTGACCTGATACAGGGTAGCGCCGTGGCCGCTATGTCGGAAGGTGATGCCATTGCTCCTGTCATCAAAGCGATGGACTATGACTTCCTGATTCCAGGCAACTGGGAAGTAATTTTCGGAAGCCAGAAGATGCGCAGCATACTGGCCTCATATGGCAAGCCTGTAGTATGCGCCAACATCTACGATGAGTCTACTTCAGCCATGCTTTACCCCCCTTACATCATTAAAGATATGAAAGGTGTGAAGCTAGGTTTTATCTCCTACAACGACCCGGAAGTGCCTGTACGCCAAAACCCGGTATTCAGCAAAGGCCTTGTTTTTAAAGGGCTAGAGGACAACCTGCAACCGCTTATCAAAGAGCTGAAAGAAGAAAAAGACGTGGACATACTGTTCCTGGTTACGCACCTAGGCATTTCCAAGCAGATATACCTGGCTGATCAGCCTGAGATTGAAGGCGTGGACTTTGTGTTGGGCAACGATACGCACGAGAGAATCAGAAAGCCGCTGAAGCGCAAGTATGCACAGGTAGTAGAGCCGGGCGGATTCGGTTCCTTCGTTGGTCGTCTGGACCTACAGGTGAAAGACGGTAAAATAGTAGACCAGAACTACGAACTGATTGATGTAGACCCAAAGAAATATCCGGCAGACCCAATCGTGCAAAAAATAGTGGACGAGCAGATGGCCCCCTACAAAGAGCAGATGGAAAGAGTGCTGGGCTATACCACGGAACCGCTCTACCGTTACTTAGTGGTGGAAAATGCCCTGGACAACATGATCACCGACGCGGTTCGCTGGAAGACGGGTACTGACATTGCCATTTCAAATGGCTTCCGTTTCGGAACGCCGATCGTACCGGATGCATCTGGTAAAGCACCTATTACCTATAGCGACATCTGGAACATGCTGCCTGTGAATGAGAACGTGAAAACAGGAAAGGCTACCGGCCAGCAAATAAAAGACTGGATGGAGCAGGAACTGCACAATGTGTTTGCGGAAAAGCCCCTGGAGCGCTTCGGGGGTTGGGTTATCCGTTTCTCAGGGATGGAACTTACCTTTAAAGCCAATGCCCCTAAAGGAGAGCGCGTGCAGTCTATTACGGTAGGTGGCAAACCCCTCGACCTGAAGAAAGAATACACTATGGCTGCCTGCCGCAGAACCGGTGAGCCTGACCATGTGCTGTGCCGCATGCCGAACGCTAAAGATCCAAAAGTACTGGATTATACGGTGCACGATGTGATGGAAGAGTACCTGAAAAAGAATGGTACGGTATCTCCTAAAATTGACGGAAGAGCCAAGGTGCTTGACCTGGAATCGCCTGTGCTGTCGCAGTTGCCAAACGTGGACTACGTTTTCAGATAAGCAAATAGTTTAGTGTGTTTGTTAGAGCAGGGAGCTGATGCTTCCTGCTCTTTTTTTTGGTGAAAATTCACCAAAAAACTACTGTCTATGTGACATTTATCACATATTATGATACGGCTATACGATAGCTTGTACTGATATTCACCTTATTTAATTCATCATGGAAAAAGATCAGGAGCAAGACTTTGGAAGCCTATTGGTAAGGTTTACCGGTTTGATAGGGTTAAGCACCATAGCAACAATTTTGCTGGTAGTTATAGTAGTAGCTTTACGTGCTACCACCGTTCATACTTTACTACCAGACCTGACACAGGTTTTCTCGGATAGTACAACAGATGCTCCTGCTGTTCCTGAAGCTGAAGAAGAAATGTGGAGGGCCCCTGACCTGGCGACATTGCCTGCTACCCCTGAGGGAGATCTAATACGCTACGGGAATGAACTGGTAAAGAACACCGCTCAGTACCTTGGCCCGGATGGCAGTGTGCTACACATATCCAACGGACTAAATTGCCAAAATTGCCACTTGGATGCAGGAACAAAACCCTTTGGGAATAATTATTCATTAGTTGCCTCCACCTATCCGAAGGTTCGGGCCCGGTCCGGGGTGGAAGAGGATGTGACGAAGCGTGTAGCTGACTGCTTTGAGCGGAGTCTGAACGGAACTGCACCTGCTCAAGACTCTAGAGAAATGAAGGCCATGGTTGCTTACATCCAATGGGTTGGAAAGGATGTAAGGAAGGGAGAAAAAGTAAAGGGATCTGGCTTGATAGAGATAGAGATGCTGGATCGCCCGGCCAGCCCGGAATTGGGCAAGGCAATATACATACAGAAGTGTCAGGTATGCCACGGCGTGGAAGGCGAGGGTATGAAGCCAGAAGGAAGTGCTGTTTATACGTATCCTCCGCTTTGGGGACAAAACAGTTACAACGATGGAGCCGGCTTATACCGTATCTCCAATTTTGCCAAGTATGTAAAGGCTAACATGCCATTAGGAGCAACGTATGACAACCCCCAACTAACCGATGAGGAAGCTTGGGACGTGGCTGCTTTTGTAAATTCGCTGCCCCGACCAAAGAAAGACATCAGCAAAGACTGGCCTGATATTTCAAAAAAACCTTTTGATCATCCCTTTGGTCCTTATACAGACAGCTTTAGTGAAGAACAGCATAAATATGGCCCCTTTCAGCCAAATATTACATCACAAGGAAAGTAAAGCAGGGCAAAAAGCTAAAAATTAAGACAGCAAACAGAAACTAACGTCTAAGTTTCATACCACTGATAAACGTCTCTACAAACCTAACTACCTTTGCCGTAAAGCGCTCAGCAATTGGCTTACGATCCAGTAGTTTCGGTTTAGCGGGCAGCATGTCCAGCACCTCATCTCGTAGTGGTGCACGTTCGGTGAAAAGGCAGTTGCCCATTATGGCTTGCTACTTCATGTGGTCTAGCTTTTACTCGGCAGCCATGAACCGGGAATGGTTAGGGAGGCAGGAGGCATTAGCTGTACTCTCGATGAGAATGCCAGGAAATCGTAATAAAATTACTGCTCAGGAGATGATTTTACATAATTTGGATAAAAATTCATAGCATGAACTCGACTTAACTAAGTATGCTCTCTATAATGATAACGTTAAGTGTTATGTTTAGCCTGAGTAAATAAAGCAGAAGGTATTGAGTGATCGAGAGTATCAACTGCAAAAAAAATTGTGATTGTGGATAAATAATTTTACAACCTAAGCAGATGGTAAAGTACAATACCTTCAACACGGTTGCTCAATGTTAGATTTGTTTCCCTGTTGTTACCCACTTCTGCAACTTCACCTACAAAATACTGGAAAACAACATATTACACCCAACCTTTGATTCCCCTACGGACTACTTGAAAGCCGCTTCGGATAAAACTGAAGCGGCTTTTTTTATTTCACTTCGGGCATTATTCGGACGCCAAAGCAGACTCCTCACTACTACAGAGTCACTAGAATTCTAAGCTGTTAGGGAGCATGTGGGAACAGGCTACGGTAAGTGCATCGCCCCTCCAGCTGTCCTTTGCTTATTGAAGAAAACCTGGTCTCTACTGAGAATCTTTGGCGACATACGATGACATACCCTCAGTTATATGTTTCACTTACGCATCTCATAAAACAGATAAAATGTTTTTATTAATGAGACAGCAAAGTGAGTCCACAGGCGCACCATTTACACAGAAGTCAGCCTGAACCTTAGTATTGGTTGTTATTTGGGACGTTTAGTCAACTTATTTCCAGGCGAGTCAAATTCGTAAATCCGCTATCCGGAGGCGAAATTCACTTAGCGCAACGCCCAGGACCTTCCGTACATTCCGGCTAAAAAATACTGGCTGGAAAAATGTAGCGTATCAGTGTTATAAAGGAAATACTCAATTAGAAGTAATATCTTTCGAGATTACGGTAAGCTTTTAACCAATGGGCTACAATACCACAGGAGAAAGCTGAAGGTAGCACATGAGCTGCCAGTTTCAAGACAGTTCATGTGCTGTTGTCTACAGGCCTTGCTCGTCGGCACTTGGTCCGTAGCTACCCGGGATAGGAATGTTCAGTAACCGCAGGTACAAGCCAAGTTGCGCCCTGTGATGAATTGTTTGCGCCAGCGCATGGCGGATGGTTTCATACTTCGATAGGGTCATGTACACAACCGTACTGTTACGCAAGGTCCAGGGCTCTTCCAGTTGCTCTTCTGTCGCCTGCTCCAAATCTGCTTTGGCCTTTGCCAGATTTTTCTTGAACAGCGTTAAGAGCCCTTCTGTGTTATTTACATTCCCAGGATTGTAAGGGCTGGCAGCAAAGTCGAGCTCATCGGTTGTAACAGCTAAGGTTACCCATGTGGGCAAATCGGCAATGTGCAGTGCAAGGTCCTTTACAGGCATGCTTTTGGGATGAGGCCGCCAATCGTATTTGTCGTCTGGTACGATAACCAGCATTTTGCGGGTTTTCTGCCCTTCTTCCTCGATTTCCTTCAGAAGCTTTTCGATGAGTTTCATAGGTTCATTATATTGGTTTAGACAGAGTAATATTACTAAATGAATTAGCGAATGCCAATGCATTTAGCTTATATTGTTTATTTAGTAAGCTGTGTCATTAAGTAAAAGGAGTGCTGCATCTGCTACCCTTGGCATCATCATGGCAACTTTTGCATTGCCACCTGGCAGAGGCCTCTTTTCATCTCCAAATTCGGGGGAATTCTGAGATAGCATAAAATAAATTAGGCCAAGACAGGTTGGATCTACCGCTCCTCCACCACCTTCAGGTACTTACTCACTGACACTAAATCTTGAGAATAAAGTTCGATAATTCCAACCTACGGACTTCTTCAACATAAAAAAGCCGCTCCACATTAAATGGAGCGACCCTCTTGGTTCGATAATTTTACCTTTGAGTTGATTTTCCCTATTGTGCCGCTTAGTATCGCACTTCTTCAATCACATCACCACATCAGCTTATTTGATTTTCAGCGAATCATTTATAGAATACTGACTTTTGCCTTCTTCAAAACACTTACCTCAAGATTACTCCTTTTCGAAAATCTTCTTCCGGTGGTTGAGTCCCCACCCTTTCAGAGCCTCAATGATTGGCGTTAAAGTATCTGCGTAGGGTTCCGGTTTATACAGGATCTTCACAGGGTAATCGTCTATCACCACCCGCTTGATCAGCTGATGCTGTTCAAGGTCCTTTAATTCTTTAGCCAGCACCTTCGGAGTGATCCCCGGAATACTCTCCTGTATATCGGTGAACCGCTCATTGCCCGTCATCACCGAAATGATGATGGGCAGCTTCCATTTGCCATTTATCACCTCAATTGCATCCCGCACCGGCTTTACTGTATCCAGGCAGGACAGGTATCCCATTTTATTAGCCATAACTCTTCCATTTTAAATTATTTCACTTTCCTTTGGGAAAGCACTATACAAAGGAAAGTGATTAGTTGTAATTTTGCAACACCTGACAAAGATTAAAATTTACAAGGCAGGAGATTGTAGTTGCAGGTCCTCAAGAACGATTGGCAGTTGCTATAATGAATACGGATACAGATGCTCGCTGTGGTCGGGTGTTATACATGGAATTAAAAAAATAGGATCATGGCTTATAATGAATCAATAAATAACAACGCTAAGGCAGGTAAACAGATGCTCATCGGTTTACACCTTGGAAATGGATACGGCTCTCAGCCGGGAGCCTGGCGTATGCCGGGAGTTGACCCCAAAAGTTATACAAGTTTCGATGCGCGTGTTAAACAGGCTCAAGCAGCGGAGCGTGGTAAGTTTCAGTTTATATTTTTGCCGGATGGCCCTGGTGCTATCCTATCTGATCTGGAAACCGAGTCGCCTAGTTTTAATCTTGATGTGATGCTCACCCTTGCAGCTGTCGCACGCGAAACCAGGCGTATTGGGTTAGTCGCGACGGGTTCTACCACATTTAACGAGCCTTTCAACCTTGCCAGGCAGTTCAAGGCCCTCGATGTGATGAGCCATGGTCGTGCGGGATGGAACGCAGTTACATCAAGCGGTGATGCTGTCGCAGCAAACTACGGAAAAAGCATTCCGTCCAGTGAGGAACGCTACGGGCGGGCGCGTGAGGTCATCCAGCTCATCCAAGCACTTTGGGGCAGTTGGGGAAAAGATGCATGGGTACATGACCAGGAAAGCGGACAGTTTGCAAATAAAGAGCAGATCGTTCCCATCAATTTTAAAGGCAAGTTTGTAGGCTCACGCGGGCCGCTCTACATTCCCCCATCGGAACAAGGCCAACCCATAATCTTTCACGCAGGAGGCAGCCCCAATGCGCATGAGTTGGCGGGTCGCTTCGCCAATGCAGTCATTGGAGCGGCGTTTACCATGGAAGATGCACGCGCTCAACGTAATGCTTTCCGGGAAGCGGCAAAGCGTTACGGTCGTAACCCTGACGAGATCAAGTATATTCCCGGCCTTATGACCACCATTGCCAAGGACAGACGCACGGCACTAGATCGCAGAATCAAACTCACAGGAAGCCTCATCCCTCAACGGGTAGCGTATCTTCAGCAAATGCTTGGCATACGCCTTGACCTTATCCGCCTTGACGAACCGCTCTCAAAAGAGCAACTGGACGCAGCGCGCCCATCGCCTTATGACCCTCGTTCCCGCCATGCCCTGAAGATCGCAAAAGAAGGGTGGAGCCTGCGTGATATAATCGCCCATGGGGTGATTGATTATCATCCCGTGATTGTAGGACCGGGTATTGAGGCCGCCGATCATATGCAAGCGTGGTTTGAAGCAGGTGCCGCCGATGGATTCTGGATTTCTCCCGACATTAACGAAGATGGCATTGATGCCTTTGTGGATGAAGTGGTTCCTATTCTACAGGAACGTGGGCTCTTCCATCAAGATTATGAAGGCAAGACCTTACGCGAGCATCTTGGTGCTCCGGATCAGTATGGTGTTGACCCTCGTGTTTTGAAACGGGGCAAAGACAGCATCGAGAAATAAGCTATAATTCATCATTAAAAATAACCAACATGAACATAGGAGTAATTGGAGCCGGCGTGATCGGCAAGACCCTGGCAAGAAAGTTTAGCACAGCTGGACACAACGTGACACTAGCAGATGCCAGAGGTGTGGCAAGCATTCAGGCCATTGCTGACTGGGCAAACGTAAGAGCTATAGAGGTAGAAGATGTTGCAACGGATGTGGATGTACTGGTCGTATCCATTCCGTTTGGCAATATCCCTGACCTGGTAAAAACACTGGAATGCAAAATAGCCGATCATGTCGTGATCGTGGAGACGACCAACTTCTGGCCCAATCGGGATGCTACAGTCGAGGCCGTGGAAAATGGCATGGTGAACAGTGTATGGGTGCAGCAGCAGTTCGGTAGACCGGTTGTAAAAGCATTCAGTAATATTGGCGCTTACAGCCTGGCGGTAGAAGGAAGACCCAAAGGAAGTAAAGACAGGATTGCGCTGGCCGTGTCGGGTGACGAGCAAAGAGCAAAAGAAGTGGTGATGGGCCTGGTGGATGATGCCGGTTTCGACGCCTTAGATGCCGGACTATTAGAAGATTCTTGGCGTCAACAGGCGTGCTCCCCTGCCTATTGCACCGACCTCACTCTACCTGAGCTAATTAAGGCCCGGGCAGCAGCCGAGAGAGAAACACTACGAGAAAAGCAAGACTTGTTATTTAGCAAAATGCAGGACATTGGCGAAGACTACTTTAAAATCATTTTGTCAGGAGATTACCCGGAAGGATTCGTAGATCATGCAGTAGACATTGTTAGGGAGATCAACAACATGCCTCCAAGAAAGCATAATACGTTAAGTTAATAAGGAAACAGTTTAAAAGAGATACGATATGAAAATAGGAATAATCGGAACAGGTGCCATCGGAAGTACGATAGCCAGTAAACTCTCTGCTGCAGGGCATCAGGTAAAAGTTACCAACACGAGGGATATGGCCATACTTAAAGAAATTGCTACTAGTTTAGGTGCAGAGCCTGCTACCATCGAAGAGGTGGTGAAAGACGTAGAAGTCATTATTTTCTCCATTCCTTTCAAGGCTTATAAAGACCTGCCAAAGAATTTACTTCAGGACGTACCCCAGGAAGTCATTATCATGGACACCAGTAATTATTATCCATTTCGGGATGGTGAGCTTGCTGGCTTAGAAGGTAAGACAGAAAGTGAGTACATTTCTGAAATCCTAGGAAAACCTGTTATCAAAGTGTTCAATAATATTTTGGAGTACACTCTGAAGCACAAAGGCAAAGCAACCGGCGAAGAAGGTAGAATAGCTATATCGGTCGCTGGCGATAACGAGGCACATAAAAAAGTAGCCGCTCAGTTGGTTGACGCGCTGGGTTTTGATACCGTGGATGCAGGCAGTTTAGCCGAATCCTGGAGACAAGAACCGGGAACTCCTGCTTATTGTACTGAACTAAATGCAGCAGAACTAAAACAAGCACTTGCTGCAGCCGAAAAAGGGAAAGGTCCTGCAGCCAGGGATGCTGTAATGCAGAAATTTCAGAGTCTAACGACGTTTCCTTCTCACGAAGATATGGTTGCTATCAATCGTTCGGTTGCCGCTGGAAACCTGCAGTAGCTATATTTGTTTTTGTTTAAGTCTGAAGAGCTACTATCAGCTTCTTTGTGTTGATCTCAAGTGCTGATAATAGCTATTTCAGTAAGCATACCGAACTCCTACTGAACCTGGAGGCCACGAGAAAAGCCCCAAGAGTAGACATAATTAATCAACTAGCTGGTTAGTAAATAGCTATGCCCGGTAAAGAAGAAGTAATAAGAACTAAGATAGCATTGAATACGATGGATCATAAAGAAATAGCCTATTCCATTTTAGAACTTGCCATTGTTTCGCAGGGGGAGACCATACAGCAAACCCTGCATAATTCCTTGGCATTGGCTAAAGAAGCGGAAGCGCATCACTATAAGCGCATTTGGTTTGCCGAACATCATAATTCTGATAATATTGGTAGTAGCGCCACATCACTGCTCATGGGTTACGTGGCTGAAAACACAACCACCATCCGGGTAGGTTCAGGCGGTGTGATGCTTCCCAATCATTCGCCTTTAATTGTAGCCGAACAGTTTGGCACCTTGGCGCATTTATACCCTGGCCGCATTGATTTAGGTCTCGGAAGGGCGCCTGGCACCGACCAGGCAACTGCTCGTGCTATCCGGTCAGATTTTATGGAAGCTGCTCATTCCTTTCCCCGGGAAATAGAAAAGATCCAGCAGTATTTTTCCATAGAAAATAAAACTGCCAAAGTAAGGGCTCCCATTGCCGAAGGTACATCTGTTCCTCTGTATGTATTGGGCTCGACTACCGATAGTTCACATATAGCAGCTGAAAAGGGATTGCCTTACGCTTTCGCCAGTCATTTTGCATCCACACATTTACACAACGCCCTGCGAATCTATGAACAGGAGTTTAAGCCTTCCGAGTTTTTAGAAAAACCCTATACCATCGCCGGAGTGAATGTTCTGGTTGCTGATACCGATGAAGAAGCCGAAAAGCTATTCACGTCACTGATTCGAATGTTTGTGGGGGTGTTAACTGGATCCCGTGACCCATTACAGCCACCAACTGAAATGACTGAAGAGTTGAAAGGAGTATTGCAACATCCAACATTACAGCAAATGCTCAGATATTCTTTTGTAGGTAGCAAGCAAACAGTAAAAACGCAAATTCAGGAATTTCTGGAAGATACAGGAGTGGATGAATTGATAACTGTATCCACCATGTACGATATAAATGACCGCCTGAAATCTACCAGACTCTTTGCAGAAATTATGACGGAGCTAAACGACCACGGGTAAGAAGCGGAAAACATTATCTATTAACCTTTTAGAAAAGAATGGGCTGTTGTATTACTGAGTTAAAGCTTTAATCAAAACAATTACCTCTGCTCCTATTATACCCCCAGAAAATCACTTAAGGGGGTAAGATTGTTGTTGATAATGTTCGATAATTCAATCCTATGGACTATAAAAAAGCCGGTTCAGGTATACCTGAACCGGCTTTTTTATAGTCCATAGGTTACTCTTAATCTGCTTCCCTCCTTTTCTATCTGCTGAGCACCAGCGTATACTTTCCTGATCTACACGACCTGAATACCAGCGCTTAAATTTGCTCAACAAAATCTAGAAAGACTTTTTTATGCAGTTCAAGATCCAAATCAGGAGATAGTGAGACACGGGCAATATAATCTTTGTCGTCTTCTTTCGTCGTTCCCTGCGTGGATGTGGCGGGTATCGTCCAGTAACATCCTTTCAACTGCCCATAACTCACACAGTATTTACTTTGATGAGGAATCTTTTCGATCATTAAATTGATCAATTTTAAATTTAACGCTCTTTTGTAAGATTCCCTTTCTTCATCCGTCTCCCCTTCTGTAGGAAGATCCAGTGAAAATACGGATGGCGTAAATCCTTCTTTAGCCAGCTCATCTGAAACAAAATTGATTTTCGCCGCTGGTAAAACCTCTTTGATAAAATTTACATACGCTCGTGTGTTCTTATAAGCATCAGCTATCCGTTGATTCATGGAAGGCAGTTGCTCTGCCAGTATCTCCATCTGAAGATCTGTCGCCTCGTTGTCGCAAAGGATTAAGTGCTGTTCTATTTTTTCCATCAAAGCATCTGCCTTTGTGTTTGCTACACAGTAGCCGGCTGTAACTTTTCCGCCACTCGGAAATTTCGATCCGCTAGCATAGGAAATGGTCCTGATTGTTGAGAGTATTCCGTCTTCACTCGCAAACTGTACATTCGGGCAAAAAGTCTGATCTAAGATAAAAACCGGATCAATAGCAACTTCACCGGCTACGGTTTTACGCTTCTTACTTAAAACATCTCTTAATTTAGCAAGATCAGGAACTTCGACCCTGGGGTTTGTTGGAATTTCAGCGATGATGTAAGGGACAGCATCCTGGCTGGCAATTTTATCAAGCACAGTATCGATACTTTGAACCATATCATGCTCACCATCAACCAGTAAGTCCACTATATCGACATTATCCAGACAAGCAGCTACCCGTCTGGCTTGGTCGTTCGTTCCACCATAGCAATTGGGAGGAACAATAAATTTGATAGCCTTCCCTTTATGATTTTCCAGGGCCTCGTGCACCAGCCCCATCATGATCGCATACTGCATAGACAGCCCGGATGAAGCAACCAACGCCTTTGATTTGGTTCCGGTGATCTTTCTAATTGACGCTAAGACACGCGCTTTGTTGATCTCGACGTCACGCTGTTCATACTCGGAAGATGGTTTTCCTACCAGCTGCTGCAAGGCAGAAAGACAATCGGCCGGGGTCATGGCAATGGTCTCTCTTCTTCGCACATGCTGAATCTCGGAGATATAGCGCCCGTTTTGTTCACCATTTACCAATAAGATACTCCCAAATCGAGAATGAACCTGAATAAAAAAGTCAATATTCGGGTTGCGATCAACGTTACCAATTTCATCTTCTTGTGAAACGAAAATAGTACTGCCGTTAAATTCAGAGACCTCTTCTACTTTCTCAACATGCGTTACGTCAAATTTATACCCGTAAACATGCTTTAGCACTTCAGCATCGAAAGCGTCAGGTAACTCACCGGTATAAACGATTTGGGTGTGCTTATGATCCAGCAGGTTTTTTCTCAGAACAGCCAAGATTGGAGCCGTCTTCGATGAAAAACTGATTACATTTTCTGGCTTTAAATTGTTCAGCTTAGCAATAGTCCATTCCAGTACCGAAGATAGTGGATGGCCTAACCGAATGTAATCGAAAGCTGTGGGCAATGCGGTGAGTGCTGATGTATCAGAATTACCGTCTTTAAATAAGCTTTCAAACTGCTCTAAGAATTGGGTTTTGGCTAATTGTTCATTATAAATATCCAGGCGATGGGTCGTTAACTTCAACCAGTCAGCTGGCCTGTTTCCTATGACATCTTGTATATAATTAAGCACTTTATTTCCTTCCATAATTTTCCTCTTGAGATAAGCTTATAATATACAAAGTAGAAGAAAATATAACTTCCTGCCTAGTTTTAATATGGCGAATAGGTTACTAAGCCAACAAACTATTTATTCAGGCGCTCTCAACATAATAGGGAGTATTCGCAAGATCTCTCAAAAGGAAGGGACAAGTTTAGTCTTCGGTTGAGGGTAGTTGATCAATTTTATCATCATGTTTAGAGGCATCGCGTTTAGCCTTTTTTGCCGCGACTTTAAGAGACTCCTGATGTTTTTTCCTCTCCAGGAATTCTTTCTGGCGCTGCTTTTTCTGTTGGTCTTTTGCTCTGGTACTCATAAGCCAATTTTATTTTACAGTATCTAATTTTTAACCCTGCTGAGTCTTAATTCCTGTTTTATTCTTTTGTATACGCTTAAACGAATTTAAATTATTTTCTGAATTATACCTTAGCAGTGCCACTCCGCATTTTGTGATCTTCTCCAGAGCGCAAACCGAAAAGCAAAAAAGCTGACTCAGCAGAAAGACAACCACTAATAACTGAAAAATATCAGTTGTCACCAGGTTTCTTATACCTGATGCAATCATATAAATGCTGATGGGGCCCACATACAGGACACTATGCCAGTGCTAAACCAATTAAATTGATGGCAACATGTACTTTGCTATGTTACATGTTACGCCGGAAGTTGAGCAAGTAGCTTTCTAGCTTAATTCAGAAAATATAAATAACAATTGTATTGCACGAACAGGGTAATAAGATTCGGGAGGCAGGATGAAAGGTATGAGTATTCAACACTTTATACTAATTGCTTAAAGTTGCTCTGTCGCATGCTTTCTTACGTTCAGGTTCTCAGTTACAACCTGGCCATCAAACAGATTAATTATGCGGTGCGCATATTCTGCATCGGAAGGCGAGTGTGTCACCATCACAACGGTTGTACCTTGTTCATTTAATTCGGAAAGCAGCGCCATTACTTCACGGCCATGCACCGAATCCAGATTACCTGTTGGTTCATCGGCAAGTATAAGACTCGGATTGGACACCGTGGCGCGTGCAATAGCTACCCGTTGCTGTTGACCACCGGATAACTGTTGGGGGAAGTGTGAGCGGCGGTGCGCTATACCCATGCGTTCCATGGCTTCTGTTACACGTCGCTCTGTTTCAGATTTGGAGCCCCCCAGGTATACCAAAGGTAGGCCAATATTTTCTTCCACAGTCAGCTCGTCAATCAGGTTAAAGCTTTGGAAAACGAAGCCCAGGTGCTGTTTTCTGATTTTAGCTCTTTGGCGCTCACTTGCTTGGGCGATCTCCTGACCTGAGAACAGTAAACTGCCGGATGTGGGGTTATCCAATAGACCCAGTATGTTCAACAAGGTGGATTTGCCACAGCCCGATGGTCCCATAATAGCAACGAACTCCCCTTTTGCAATCCGTAAATTAACACCAGCAAGGGCAGTAGTCTCCACAGTATCCGTTACATACTTCTTCTGAATGTTCTCGGTCTCAATGATTAGTTCTTTGTTGATCATGTTGGTGGGTTATTAAATGTTTAATTATTTTCTTAGTCTTATTTCGCGCTGAATACATAAGTAAAAGTCCTGAAGGTTTGAATTGGTCTTCAAACCTCTACCATGACTAATTTCATGTTTCATCCCATTTCTATTTAATCAATTCAAGCCTGTCGATGTTGCCGTAACTTTCATAGGAGGACAGCACCACTTTTTCGCCAGGTTGCAGGCCATCTATTACTTCATAGTACTGCGGGTTCTGTCGTCCGAGCTTGATAGGCCGCTTCACAGCGAAATCTCCAGAATCATCTATCACAAATATCCAATTACCGCCCGTGCTTTGATAGAACCCCCCGCGCGGTATTAAGACTGCCTTGGCTCCATCGTTTAGGTTAAGTTTTAGCTGTAATGTCTGTCCACGGCGTATACCTTGAGGGGCACCATTCAGAAATTCCATATCCACTCTGAAAGTATTGTTCTGCACTTCAGGAAACAGCTTCGCCACTTTTACCTGATGTGATGTACCATTTAAATCAAAGGTGCCTGTGAGGCCAGGGAAAATGCGTGATATGTAATGCTGATCGACGTTGGCATTCACTTTATACCCATTCAGGTCATCTATCTGGCCTATGTTCTCTCCCGGCGATTTGGACTCCCCTACTTCTGCTGTTAAGGTGGAAAGCTGACCGGCAATAGGTGCAATCACATATAGATTATTAAGGGTACCTCTGGCCATGTTAATGTTTGCCGTCATTCTCCTGATGGACTCATCCAGCTGGCGTAGGCGCTCTTTCATCAGTTGAGTGTCCTGTTTCACGGAGCGGTCTGCCAGCGCGCGTCGCTTGCTCTGGTACTCATACAGGTCTTTAGATGCTTCATACTCTTCCTGCGATATTACTTTCTCAGCAATCAGGAGCTTATTTCTGTTATAAGTTCTTTTCGCCAGGGCTAAGTTGTATTCAATCTCAGCTAATTCATTCTGCTTTCGAATCAGGTCCTGCTTCATAGAGATTTCAGAATTCTGGCGCTCGTTCATCAGGTCGTAGAGCTGTGTTTCACGCGTCATAAAATCTATCTGCAGGGTAGTATTGGAAAGTTTTAGGATAGTATCACCTTTCTCTACCATGCGACCGTCATCTGTATAAATCTTCTCCACGCGGCCGCCTTCTGTTATGTCAAGGAAAAAAGACTTGAGTGGCTCTACTGTTCCGTCAATGGCTATGAAATCCTGAAACAACCCACTTTGTGCCGTTCCAATGGTAACACGGCTGGTATCTACATTTAATTTTGAGGTATGATCTGCGAAAAGCAGGTTGTAAAGCACAGTTATCAACACAAGCGAAGCACCAGCTATTAAAGCAATTTTTTTTGGGGTGAATTTCTTTTTCTCTAAAACGCGGTCCATGGTAAACGGCTTGGTTAATCGTGTTGGTTCTGCTCTGCCAATTAATATGCCACAACAAATAAGTAGCTTATTATCAATTGATTGTTCACAATAATAGTAAACACTGGTGTGTATAGTGTGCGTTACCGTACAGTAGAGTGTCTACTACCGTACAACTCTAAAATCAATACAGAAGGTTAGCCTATACCTAATCTACCCTCAAGTTCTTTACCGGGTCAGAAGTTGCCGCTTTGATAGCCTGCATACTGATGGTCACAAATGCCAGGAAGGCTGCTACGATTCCGGCTACCAGGAATATCCAGACAGGTACATCAATGCGGTAGGCAAAATCCTGTAGCCAATTCTGCATCGCATACCAGGCAATCGGAAAAGCAATGAGAGCGGCCACAACTACCAGCTTCAGAAAATCTTTGGATAGCAAAACAACGATGGTTGACGTCTCGGCACCAAGCACCTTACGGATGCCTATTTCTTTCTTTCGACGCTCTGCAGCATAGGCAGCCAAACCAAACAGACCCAGGCAGGCGACGAAAATGGCGATGGCTGTAAAAATGGTCAGCAGTGATTTCAGCTTATCTTCTGCTTTATACATTTTTTCGAAGTTGTCATCCATAAAAATATACTCCATAGGGTAGTCAGGCGAGAATTTGTCCCAGACACTTTGGACATGCTCTATAGAACCGCCTATATTTTCAGTATCCATTTTTACGGCCACTTTCACATAAGCTCCAGGGTATATTTGCAGTACCGTTGGATCTACTTTATCATACAAACTCTTAAAATGGAAGTCTTTTACAACACCGATCACTTTTCCTTCCCTTAAGGAATCTTGATTATCCCAAGTTGGCCACATCAATGTTTGCCCCAAAGCTTTTTCCGGCGTTTCGAAGCCTAGTTCTCTTACGGCCGTTTCGTTTATCATAAAAGCCTGATCAGCATCTGTTTTAAAGTCCTTTGAGAAAGGCCGGCCGGCTACCAGTTTTATATCCAGTGTGTTTATATAGTTGAAATCGACCATCAACAGCGTCGTAGCGTGTCGGACCTGCTCTCCGTTTCGAGGCACGATGACGCCATCACCTGCCGTTGCATCACCCGGGAAACCATAGCCCATCGAAACGTCCTTTATACCTGCCCCTTTCAGTAACTCGCTTTTAAACGTTTCATGGTTGGTGAACAGATTATCTCCTCTCATCTGGAAAAACATGATCTGCTCCCTGTTAAAGCCAAGGTCTTTGTTGTGCAGGTATCCTACCTGCTTGTAAACGACACTGGCACTAATGATCAGGAAAATAGACAAGGCAAACTGTACCACAATCAACCCGTGACGCAACCACTGGATTCTACCTACAGTACTGTCAACCACAACGGCGCTTTTCAGAACTTTTACAGGCTGAAAACCGGATAAAACCATTGCCGGATAAAGCCCAGCCAGAATACCAACCACCAGTGTCAGGCCAATCAACAGTAAGAGCAGGGATGGGTTCGTGAATACGTTGAAGTCCATTTCCTTACCTGTGAAGGCATTTAGAGAAGGCAGAAGCAAGGAAGTGAGTGCAGCAGAAAAAATGACACTGATGAGTGTCAGCAACACGGTTTCGCTAAGGAACTGTAACATTAACTGGCCTCGGCTGGCACCTATGGCTTTTCGTACGCCCACTTCTTTGGCGCGCTGCAAAGACTTGGCCGTTGCCAGGTTCACAAAATTAAAACAGGCAATGAGTAAGATAAAGATGGCTATAACACTGAGTGCCTTCACATATGTAATATTACCCTTAATCGATTGGTCAAACTTAAAACCTGCAGAATACAGGTATACTTCGTTCAGGGGCTGTAGGAACGGCAGGTATTTAAATGGCTGATTCGTATCCTCATCAATTTGCTTTGCTACTATACCTCTGAATTTTGATTGCGCCAACTGTGGGTCAGCTCCCTTTTTCAACTTTACATAGGTATAAAACTGCTGCCATCCCCAGGATTTCATTCGCTCGGTGGGTAGCTCCGCTGCTGCCATCGGAAGCACAAAGTTGACAGGTAAGTGGAATCTTTCCGTGGTACTAAAAACGCCCCTTACTATAAAGGGCTCTTTGTCTATGGACACTTCCTTACCGACAGGGTTTATGTCTCCGAACAACCGCTCGGAAAAAGCATCAGAAATAACGATGGAGGAGGGATCTTCCAGGGCTTTTTCGGGAGAACCATACTTGAAGGGAAGCTGAAATATGTCGAAGAATTCAGTATCAGTAAAGAAGCGTCCTTTTTCATAAATACTCTTCTCCCCCACTTCTACCAGGTTGTTTGCATCAAACTGCAGCATCAGGATGCGTACAACTTTCTCTACTTCCGGTATGCTTTCCTCTAAAGTGGTTCCGAACATGGGTGGAACAACCGCCAAAACAGAACCTGCTTCCTGGGCTGAGATATCATTGTACACACGGTATACCTGATCCCCTTCCGGAAGAAATTTATCGTATTGCAGTTCATCGTGTACAAACAAGCCGATCAGCAAACAAGCAGTTAAACCTAAAGCCAATCCGGCAATGTTAATAATGGTAAAGCCCTTGTGGCGAAACAGGTTTCTGTAAGCGGTTTTGAAATAATTTCTAAACATACGTTGATGGCTTAATAGTTCTGAAGTTCATTTATGGTTTTGATAGCGCTGGTTTAAGGCAAACTCTCATTATCAGAACAAATGCCAAAACCACATATACCTCATTATCAACGTATTACTCATAATTATAAGACTTCAGTGTGCAGAACCGTGCGATCAGTGTGCGAAAACGTACATGTCGGAAGTAGTTATATGGTTATACTCTCTCTAAATCAGCGTATTATATTAATGGCATAATTGTAGTTTATTCCGTTTTTATATACTTTTCCATTGCCAAACACTTTCGCGTATGCAATTAAAGAGGGCTTCTATTCTGGTGGTTGATGACGACACTGATGTACTGACAGCTGTCCGGCTGTTGCTAAGGCCGCAGGTACAGGAAATTGTCACCGAAAAAAACCCGGAGCATATTCCTTCCATCTTAAAAGAAAAAGCGTTCGATCTTATCCTGCTGGACATGAACTTCGTCAGTTCCATTAACACTGGCAACGAGGGTTTATTCTGGCTAAGGAAGATAAAAGAGCTGAAACCTGACACAGCCGTTATTATGATAACCGCTTATGGCGACATCGACCTGGCTATACGCTCTCTGAAGGAAGGCGCCTTTGACTTTGTAGTGAAACCTTGGCTCAACGAAAAACTGATCGGTACCATCCAGGCTGCCATTTCCGCTAAAGCCAACGGTACTAAAACATCCGGTCTTGAGCGCTCTTCTACTATACCTGCCTTTGATTTACTGGGCGAATCCGAAGTAATGCAGGCGATTTTTTTTAAGATCAGAAAAATAGCCCCAACAGATGCCAACATTTTGATGCTAGGCGAGAACGGCACTGGCAAGGAACTGGTAGCCAAAGCTATTCATCAACATTCGCTACGTGCCGATAAGCCCTTTGTGAAAGTGGATGTAGGCGCGCTGACAGAATCACTATTTGAATCGGAATTGTTCGGGCATAAAAAAGGCGCTTTTACAGATGCCAAAGAAGATCGGCCCGGCAGGTTCGAAACTGCAAAAGGTGGAACAATCTTTCTGGATGAAATAGGCAATATATCCCTGCACCAACAGTCTAAACTGCTCAGTGTGTTGCAGAACAGGCAGGTGATTCGGGTGGGTACTAATGAGCCGATCGACATAGACGTACGCCTGCTTTGCGCAACCAATATGTCACTGGCAGATCTGGCGAATAACGTACATTTCCGAAAAGATCTTATCTATCGGATCAACACTGTGGAGATAACTATTCCGCCGCTCCGCCAGCGAGGAAACGACATTATTCTGCTGGCAAAGCACTTTATGAAAGTGTATGCCACAAAATATATGAAACCAACGCTTGAACTGTCTAAACCAGCACAGGAAAAGCTGCTGCGTTACCATTACCCGGGCAACGTACGGGAACTTCAGTATGCTATTGAACGGGCCGTGATTATGGCAGACAGCGCATTGTTATCTGCAGAAGACATTCTTTTCTCACCAATCGAGACAGCCCCTCTTATGGAAGAAACTGTAGCGGAAACAAACCTGGAAGAACTGGAAAAAACTACGATCAACCGCGTGTTGGAGCGGCATGGCGGCAACATGACGAAAGCCGCTAAAGAATTGGGTATAACGCGCACCGCTCTCTATCGCCGACTGAATAAGTATGAGCTTTAACAGTTACGAATCAAAGCTTTCCCTGCGGGTAGCACTATTAGTGATTAGCCTGAGTTTACCGGCTTTATTGCTTCTAAAGCAATGGACAGAGGCGCTTGTATTTACACTTCCTGTTATCATTTTCCAGGTATACGAACTGATTCAGTTTCACAAACGGGCACAAGCAGAATTTCAGCAATTCATTCAATCCATCCATTACCGCGATTTTTCTATTTTCTTCGACGAGAACCATGCCTCTTCAGATCTGAAAATACTTAGGCATGGGTTCAATGAGATTAACTCTACTTTCAAGACCATCAGCCTTGAAAAACAAACGCAGTATCAGAACCTGCAGAAAATAACCGAGCTAATAGATACCGGCATTATGACGTATGCGCTTGGTAGTGGTGAAATTTTGCTGATGAACGAATCCCTTAAAAATCTGCTTCACGTGCCTCACATGAAATCGGTACATGCGCTCGAAAAAAGGGATTTGGGCTTATACCTGGAAGTGCAGCAATTGCAACCTGGACAAACGAAGATAGCCGCCGCCCATACCACTCAACGAGATAAGAGAACTATTAAAGTACTCATATCCGCTGCTACCTTCCAGAATGATGGAATAGAGTATAAATTGGTCGCTTTTCAGAATATAAATGAAGCACTGGACGAGACAGAATCACAGGCGTGGCAAAAGCTGCTAAACGTGATGACGCATGAAATAATGAATTCAGTGGCGCCAATTTCTTCACTGGCTGATACATTGAAAAACAGGTTGCAGCACTCTATTGCCGCTGGTATCAACCAGAATGACGTGGAAGACCTTGAAATAGGTATAAGTACGATTAAACGCAGAAGTGAAGGCCTGCTGAGATTCGCTGAAACGTACAGAAACCTGAATAGGATAACCACGCTGAATTTAGATAAGGTATACATTCGGGAGCTGTTTTCGAACCTCTCCCGGTTAATGCAACCAACGCTCGCTCAAAAAAACATCAGCCTGGAAGTCAATTTAAAAGATCAGGATTTAGCCCTTCTGGCAGATCCTAACCTGCTGGACCAGGCGCTGATAAATCTGGTTGTAAACCCTATCGATGCCGTGAAAGACAGTATGGATCCTGTAATAACTCTATCAGCTTTGAAGGCTTCGAATGGAAAGGTTGTGATAAGGGTATCCGATAATGGAAAAGGCATGTCAGAGGAAGTTCAGGAGAAAATTTTCATTCCTTTCTTCAGTACCCGAAAACAAGGTAGCGGCATCGGCCTTAGTTTGTGCAAGCAGATCGTCATGCTACATAACGGCACCATTCAGGTACAGTCTGAAGAAGGAGAAGGCACCGTATTTATACTTCGTTTTGGATAAGGTTAGCTCTCAAGACATTCCCGGAGTAGTGGGCAGCCAGGTATACGGCACGCAGTGGGGGTTAAACGAGTTGGAGCTGATCTGTAACAACATAAAGAGCAGATTAAAGCTCTCCTTGGTAAACTAACCCCACCAGGGTATGAAAGGCAATATTCGGTACCTGTGCAGAACCTCCTCCCAATAAAGAGAACTGCGCCCAGGCTGCTGTTAGTTTTGCTTCCGGCCGGATAAACCAATGCTCCGTAATTTTCAGTTTAGGGCTAACGGCGGCTTGAAAACATACACCTGAAATATGATAACCACCCCCTAATAAGCTGTTCACCGGAGTGATCGGCTTCCCTCTTACGTTCCCTTCCGGGTGGCCCACCACTATACCTAAGCCAAGCTTAAAAAGAGATGGGTTATACCTATATGGCAGGTCTCTGCTTACCATGGCCATGTTATACCCGTGCGAAACCTCGAAGTGCTCTATTTCGGGTGGAGGATTTTGAAGGTATAGTTTATGGTGAATTAACTCCAGTGACCATTGTTGAAAACCTAGCCGGTATGCATAATATGGAGAACCTTTCCATGGCTTTGTACGGTAGCGGGCCTTAAAAGAAATGTCGTTTTCGCCGGGCTGCTTTATATTCAAGTGCATCGGTAAACTCCAGGCTGTGCCGGCAAACACTTCACCTGAAAATACTTGAGCACCGCATTCAGATATAGGTACCATGTAAAGCAGAAGTGACAGACAGAACAAGTAACTGAAAACCTCCCTCCTTCTCATCAGCAAATAAAGTAAAGTGCAGCACTACATTTCTAACGAAGTGTGGTCACTACAGTTACTTAGCGCATCATTCGGAAATAGCTGGAAGCGCATGACGGATCGGAAAAATTAACTGTTTCACTATTGTCCTGGCGATTTTTCCACCGTCAACCTCGATGAGCGGTCTTTTGGAAGCCTAAATAGCTGTTCAACACCATCTACTTCCGAGCTTCCCCTAATTTATAACACCCCTTCTGGTACAGAAGGGGTAGAAGTGACTGAATTCAAAGGAAAAGTGGGGTTTCGCCCAAGCAGTTCAGGAAAGAAATGGAGATTTTTTAAATTCCTAAACACGATATGGTCTTTGTTGCTACCTGCCTGCGCAGTTAGACTCATAATTTGTAAACCTACTGATAACCAGCTAAGCTGACAAATCCTCAAAAATAAACTCCATCGTATAGAGGTGGTATTCGGGCTGGGTTATACCGGCTACATAAAGCAGGTTATGCTCCTGGGTATACTTGGCTTTGTAGGCATCGTCGATTAGCAGGTTCAGATCAGTGTCTTTCGTCTGCTCTCCTCGTACGTTCAGCACGCTTTGGCCATACTGGATCTGCCCCACACCCTCTTCTATGAAAGCTGAGAACCAGCTTTTATTACTCTTGGACCAGCTACGAGCGAAAACTCTTCCCGCCACTTCGACCATCCAGATATTGAGAAAAGTTTCGCGCGTTACCCCACCCTTTATACCTACGAGGGTAGAAAGGCCCAGATAATCGATAAAATCAGTTGGAAATTGCTTTTGCTTCATTAGAGGTTTACATACTAACTACCGGGCGCTTGCCACCTGCCCTTGCCTTTTCTCGTTTTTAGGGCGGGCCGGATACATGAAGTTTCGCACGTCTTTCATGTAGTTCAGGCTACCGTTGGTCAGGTTGCTGAGCACAATGATGGAACTGTGGTCGTTGGGGTTACGCAGGAAGTAGGTGTTGAAGCCATGCCACAGACCACCGTGGTACACGACCGTGTCGCCGCTTTCCAGCTGCTTGATCCGCCAGCCGTAGCCATAGGATTCATCCCGCTTATTGAACTTTCCAGTTGGTGAAAAGGCCTCCTCCAGTGTTTCGCGCTTCACCAGCTTTTGAGTATAGAGTGCCTGGTCCCACTTATACAGATCCTCTACAGTCGAGTACATGCCCTTATCGCCCAGCACGGTGTCCTGGTAGTCGGGCTGACGTTTGCGCCGCCCGCCGATGTGACCAGAAGCCACCTTACCAGTTTGGGCAACCAGTTCATGGTTAAAGGTATAGGTGCTGTTCATTTTGAGCGGTTCGAAAATATGCTCGCGCATAAATTCAGCAAAAGGCTGCCCCGAGGCTTTCTCCACGACGGAGGCCAGCAGCGCGTACCCTGTGTTACTGTAACTGAAGGTGCGGTCAGGCCGGTAGTAGATCTTGGGTTTGTGCACAGCCATCATGCTCAGCACATCGTCATTGCTCAAATCCACCTTGCGGTCGGGCCATAATTCATCACTAAAATAGGTATAGTTAGGCAGACCGGAGCGGTGTGTGAGCAGTTGCCTGATGGTAATGCCACGGTAAGGGAAGTCGGGGATGTATAGCTGCAGACTGTCGTCGTAGCTCAGTTTGCCCCGCTCCTTCAGCATCATGATGGCTACGGCCGTGAATTGTTTTGAAACAGAGGCGAGTTGAAATACGGTCTGGGTACTTAGCGTGTCCTTGGTCTTGAAATCAGCATAGCCAAAAGCGCCGCGGTAGATGATCTGGTCATATTTGGTCACGAGAACGGTACCGTTGAAGCCCTTTCTTTTGTGCAACTGCGTAAAAAGGGAATCTACCTGCTTGCCAAGTGTGGTGGCGACTGTAGGCGTAAAGGTTTCGGGCGCCTCTACGTGCAGTTCACAGTCCTCCTCAACGATAAGCTCTTCATTTTGAGAGCAAGCACTGAAAGACAGAAACAAAGCGCACGCCACTGCGCCCCGGATTAAAAGCGACTGAATGTTACTAAATGCCATACCTGAAATATACCAACAAGGGAAATGAGCTTTAAATATAAAAGAAGAGATCGGTTTTCCCAGCACCCTCACCTAAAGAAATTTGTATTTACCCGGCAGCAGCCCCATAACATAATCTATAGGCAGAAGTATAAATAACTATACCTGTTGCTAAAACTAAGAAGGCTATGTCGGTGCCCTTTTACATACTGCTATTAGTGCTCCTGACCACAACTCCAGCCCAGAAAGACGCTTACAAAGCGCAGCGTGAACAAATGGTGGAGCAACAGATCAAGCGACGGGGCGTTAGCGACAAAGCAGTATTAAACGCTATGCGCTCCGTCCAGCGGCATCTCTTTGTCCCTCCCTCCATCGCAGCCGAAGCCTACACGGACGGCGCTTTGCCTATTGGGCATAAGCAAACCATCTCACAGCCTTACATAGTGGCCTTCATGACCCAGGTGATTGAGCCCACACCCGGTATGAAAGTGCTGGAGATCGGGACCGGATCGGGCTACCAGGCTGCCGTGCTAGCTGAGATCGTGAAGCAGGTATACACCATCGAGATCATTCCGGAACATGGAAAAATGGCCGCAGCGCGACTCAAGCAACTGGGCTATGAAAACGTAGAAGTAAAAATCGGCGACGGCTACGCGGGGTGGAAGGAGCATGCACCTTTCGATGCGATCGTGGTAACGGCTGGCGCCGAGTCTGTCCCCCCTCCGCTGTTTGAGCAGCTCAAGGAGGGTGGCCGTATGGTGATCCCTGTCGGGCCGGTATACATGACCCAAACACTCAAACTGATTCAAAAGAAACGCGGCAAAGCCGTCATCCGAAACTTAATGCCCGTGGTGTTTGTGCCGTTCACCAGGGAAAAACAGAGATAGCGTATACCTATCCGGAAAGTAAACGGCCCGCCCATTGGGAGCTGCCAAATCTTAAAAAATCATACCTATACCTGCAAAATTGCGTAAGCGCTATATAGCAACTCAAAAATCATAGCTCTATACCTATGTCAATTTCGTATTCTATTCAAAATCATTTCATACATCAAAGCTTACACATGCAGAAAATTCTACTTTCCTTCCTGATCATTTTACTCACTGTGTCTTCAGCAGAGGCACAGGTCGAGCCCGACACCACCTGGCGTCGCAGCTTTGCAGGTGGTATAAACCTCAACCAGGCTGCTTTTAGCGACAACTGGAAAGCGGGCGGCATCAGCTCTATCGCCTTTAACGCCAACGTGGATGCTCACGCGGATTACAAACTGGGCAAAACTTCCTGGGACAATGCCGTGCAGCTACAGTATGGCATGCTCAAAAACAAGGGGGAAGAACAGCGCAAGAGCATCGACCGTATCTTTCTCGATTCCAAGTATGGCTACGCGATCTCCTCTGACTGGAATACTTTTGTGTCGGCGAACTTTCTGTCGCAGTTTACCAAAGGCTATGAGTACGATGTGGATGCCGACGGTACCGACCGCCTGATCTCTAACTTTCTGTCGCCTGGTTTTCTGACCTTTGCATTGGGAGCTGAGTATAAACCAAACCCTTACTTCTCGCTCCGCCTAAGCCCTTTTGCGCCCCGCTTCACGTTTCTGGCAGATGATAATGTGGCAGCGAATGAGCGCTACGGCGTACCGGAAGGCAAGAGCGTGCGTACGGAATGGCTCGCCGCAATGGTGCAGGCAAGCTACAACCGCGACATCTTCACGAACGTCAACCTGAGGCTGAACTACATGTCCTATATCAATTACAAGGAGCTGTCTGGTAAGCGCATCGATCACATGTTCAACTCCGTGCTGACAGCCAAGGTAAACCGCTACATCAACGTCAACATTATGGCGAACTTCATCTACGACTACGACCAGGATAGCGCTGTGCAGTATAACCAGTCACTGGGTTTGGGCATCCTCTATACCATGCAGGGCTTTACGGTAAACTAATCTACCAGTCCGGTAAATAGCGAGAGCACCCTAGTATTTCCGGGGTGCTCTCACTTATTTAAAAGGTATAGATAATCGAATTTGCTGTTTGTCTCTCGGTAGACCAGATTATGAATGCACCTTTTTAGGTATTTCACTGCAGGGGCCTTCGTAGCGCACGAAGATGTGAATGTAGAGCGATCGCGACCATCTGAAAATGACAGGCAACAGGCCGACCACCACAGCAGCTACCACCCCGATCATCATGGCCATCGTGATTTCTTTTACAAACAGGGACAGGATAAGGAGCGATACAACGAAGATGGCTACATTAAAACCGAAGCTAACATACATGGCGCCATAATAAAAACCGGGCTCTGGTTCAAACTCCTGTCCGCAGCAGGGGCAGTTCTCGTGCATGTCGGCGAATTTGGTGGTATAGAGGCCCCCCTTGAACATTTTGCCCTCACGGCAGCGTGGGCATCGGTTAAAGAATATGCTGTATAAAGCGGATTTTTTCTGGCTCATGCTGGTTCCTTGTCTGATGTAACAACCTTCTGCCCAAAGGTACGAAATTTAGAAGGAAAGCGCACCAGCGAGCTGGATTTCCGACTTTAGAACTCCACTATAAACCCAAGTGTTGGCACTAGGTTACCATCGTCGTTTTTGAGGATGACAGGTATAGCATTGCCTCCGTCCAGGCGCAGCGGATTGCCGTCTGTGGTGGCAAAGCCGGTGTTTTCCTCGTTGCGTTGGAAGGTATAGCGGTCGAAGCCCGGCGTGTTGCTGCCCAGCATATTGGCTATGTCCAGAAACAGGTCGAGGGTGATGCGGTTGAAATTCCACTTTTTGTCGATGCGCACATCCAGCTGACTGAACGGCCGCAGGCGCTCTGAGTTAAGGCGGGTATAGTCAAGGATTCCCACACCCAGCGAAGCGTAGTTGCGCTGTGAGGCCTTCAGATCGAAAGGCGTGGCAGGTGCACCGCCCGCATAGCGGTACTTGGCTCCAAACTCCCAGTTGCGCGGCAGCTTCTTGCCCAGCAAACCAGAAGCCAGGTGGCGGTAGTCCCAGGCGCTGGACACATAGCGGCCATCGGTGCCCGCAAACTCACTCACCACATAGGTATAGGACAGCACACCGAATACCGTTCCTGTCAGCTTTTTCTGCACATAAAACTCAGCTCCGTAGGCCCTGCCCTTTCCGGAAGTGCTCACCGCTTCGTTGCCAATCGACCCGAAATCACCTCCCTGGTTAGCCAGCGAAATGCCGTCGCGCAAGGAAACCGGGTAATTGTTGTAGTCTTTATAAAAGCCCTCTACGGTAAAGCGCAGATCTTCGCGTGGCAGAAATTCGGTACCCAGCACGTAGTGGATCGATTGAATGTATTCGGCAGAACGATTGAGAAAATCATTATTTTCCTGATAACCAAGCACGGTATAGGTAGGCAGTTTGTAGTAGGTACCCCACGAGCCGTTGATCGTCCATTTGTCGGTGAGCAGGTATGAGGCCGACAGGCGCGGCGAAAGTGTTTTCAAGGGGTTGCGCCCCTCGTCGGTAAAAGAGTTCATGTCGGTGCGAAGACCAAACGACAGACCAAGCCGGTTGTTCAGTACCGAGCGCGATACCTGCCCAAAGGCGCCATACCTGAAGAAGTCGAGATTAGCATCATAGTTAACCGTAACAGCAGGCTCCACCAAATTGCCATTCTCATCACGTACCTCGTTGCGGATCAAACTGAAGATGTCGTTGGTGAACTGCACATACTGACCAGATACCCCGTAGGCATACTTGAAACCGTTCTGGTACTTGTTCACATCCAGCCGCAGTTTGTTCTCGGTTTCACGTGAATTTGATTGGAGGGTAGGTTGCGGAGTGCCTCCCTCCTGTGCCGCCTCCGTCTTCTCCAAGTCAATGTTAAAAGCGTTTCTGCTCAGCGCCAGGTTCACGTAGCCATCATTAACGAGTCGCTTCATCGCGACGCCGGTTGTGTAGTTCCATTGGTTGTTGGAAGGTATAGAGCGCAGAATGTACTCGCTTTCTGGCGTGCTTTTGCGTGGCACCCCAAAGGCAAACTCGTCAATTGCACCCACCCCGATAAAGGAAAGCGAAGTTTTGTTGTCGATCTTATGGTCTACTTTGTATTGGAAATCCCAGTAATTAGGCCTGATGGGTAAGTCGAGTAACTTAAAAAGAAACTGCAGATAGCTGCGGCGAGCGGACACCAGGTAGGTAGTTTTAGGGGAAATCGGTCCTTCCAGCGTGGCCGCGAACTCTGAACCGCTCAGGCGTACATTGCCCGAAAAACGCTCCGGGTTACCGTAGCGTTGTCTGAACTCAAACACCGAGGCCAGGGCATTATCGTAACGGGCGTCGAAAGCGGAAGAACTCACTTTCAGATCCTCGATAAATGACACGTTCAGTATACCTGTCGCGCCGCCGGCACTGCCCTGCGTAGTGAAGTGGTTGATGAGCGGGATCTCGATGCCATCGAGGTAATACACGTTTTCGCTTGGTGCGCCGCCCCGTATGATCAGGTCGTTGCGACTGCCCCCGCCTGTGCCGCTGGTGGCCACACCCGGCAGCACCTGCACCACTTTCGAGATGTCGAAATTACCGCCCGGGTTGCTGCGGATCTCCTCTGTGCTCAGGCTCTGCACCGACAGCGGCGTCACGATATCGGCGATGGCTGCGCTCTGCCGGCGCCGCGCTACCACTTGCACCTCGCCCAACTGACTCGATGCCGGCACCAGCTCAAAGTTGATGATCTGGGCATTGCCCGACGTTACGTTCACATTGAATTTACTCAGCTGCTGGTAGCCAATATAAGAGCTCTGCAAGGTATAGCTTCCCAACGGAATGTTATCGATCCGGTAGGCGCCATTCTCATTGGTAACAGTGCCCAATTGTGCACCCACTACCTGCACCGAAACCCCGATCAGGGCCTCATTGGTATTGGCATCGCGCACAATACCTGTTATCACTCCCGATTGTGCAAAGCTGAGTGTAGGTATAAAAAGTAAGAAGAATAAAAATAAACGCATGGCTGAATAAACTACATGATATCGCAGGTATTACACACTTGCACCTGAAATGTTTTGAAAACACTATATATTTTTAGTCGCTAGATTCTCAAGGCTTCACACCCCAATACAAGCCATTAATGTCTAAACACTTAGCGTTTATTCTTTCCCTTGAAAAATCACAGTTCGGTCACAAATTGTCGTAGCCTGTCGGCATTGAGCACGGCATTGCCCAGGATAGTGTTGTTAAAGAAAACCCATACCTCCCTACCGTCTTCCAGCCAGTCTTTCACCATGTAGGCGTAGCGTTCCAGCTTCTCGTCGGAGTAGGACGAGGCATACATTTTCTCGTCGCCATGCAGGCGCAGGTATACCAGGTCGGTGGTCGTCACTTCGGTGCCCGGAAATCGCTTCCCGGCATTGGCGATGACGGTGGTGATGTTGAACTCGCGCATCAGCTCAAAAGACTCATCTGTAAACCACGACACATGCCGGGCCTCCAGCGCAAAGGTCTGATTCGGGTATAGCTCGCGCAAGGTACGGTAAAAATCGCCTGCTATACCTTTGTCGAAACGGAAACTGCCCGCGATCTGCACCAGTACCGGCCCCAGCCGTTCGCCCATCAGCAAGTAGCGCGACATGAACTTTTGCAGCGGCTCCTCTATATCCTGGAACTTGCGCCTGTGCGTGATCTCCTGGTTGAGTTTGGGAGCAAACTTAAAATGCGACGGTGTCTGTGCCAGCCACTTTTCAATGGTTTTGGCCATGGTGAAGTGGTAAAAGCTGCTGTTGATCTCGGTGCAGTTAAAGCGGGTGGCGTAATGGCTCAGGAAGTCCGCCGACTTCAATTCGGGTGGGTAGAGCACTTCCCGCCAGCGGTAGCTCCAGCCGGAAGTGCCGATGTATAGCTTACTTAAATCCGTCATGCAGCCACCTTATGCACCCAGCGGGAAGTTGAACACAAAGGCCGTTCCGTCTGGCGTAATGCCGTCCAGCCGCACCATACCGCTTCGGGAGGCTGCCAGCGATTTGCTGATGTCAGCCAGGCTACTGACAGGGCGGCCATTCACGCGCGCGATCACAGTACCCTCCGGTATACCTGCCGAATCGAAGAAGCCGCCGGGCTCCACTTTTGTGACGTATACGCCTTCGCTCAGGCGGTACTGCTGCTTCATGCGGTCCGTGAGCGGGGCGAAACTGGCTCCCAGCCTGGCTTCCAATCCTTTGGCGCCGTTTTCGGTTACTGTTTCTTCTTCCTCGCCCTGTAAGGTAACGGTGGCTTTGCGCTGCTTGCCATCCCGCAGCAGGTTCAGTTCCACTTTGTCGCCGGGGTAGTAGCGGGCAATACGCTCAGATAGTTCTGCTGAGGTAAGCACGTCATTGCCGTCTATACCCTGAATGATGTCACCTTCCTTCAGACCGGCCTTCTCGGCGCCACTGCCCGGCTGCACGCCCATGATGTACACGCCGCTCACCTTACCCGGGTCGATGCCGCGCGAACGCAACAGCTCGTCTTCCACAGCCGGCACCGGGAAGCTCACACCCAGAAAACCGCGACGCACCCGTCCGAATTTGCGGATATCGCCCACAACTTTCTGCATTAGGTTAACAGGTATGGCAAAACCATAGCCGGCATAGCTGCCCGTTTGAGAGGCAATGGCCGTGTTAATGCCCACCAGTTGGCCGGAAGTGTTCACCAGCGCGCCACCCGAGTTGCCCGGGTTGATGGCTGCATCCGTCTGGATAAAAGACTCAATGGCGGTGTTGGCCGCCTGCGCCGGATCGACATAGCCACCCTGGCTTGGTCGGTTCAGGATGCCGATGCTCCTGCCCTTGGCGCTGACAATACCGGCAGTTACCGTTGAGTTGAGCGTAAGCGGATAGCCCACCGCCAGCACCCACTCTCCTACCTGCACCTTGTCAGAGTCACCAAGCGGCACCACCGGCAGGTCCTCTCCCTCCACTTTCAGCAGGGCCAGGTCTGTGCTGGGGTCTGTACCGATCAGCTTCGCCTGGAAAGAACGGCGGTCGGGCAACACCGCTATAATACCGGATGCCCCTTCTATCACGTGGTTGTTGGTGGCGATGTAGCCGTCTTTGGAAATCAGCACCCCCGAGCCCGAGCCCCGTACCGGCGTATTCTGTTGGGGCATCCCGAACTTCTCATATATCGGGTTACGGCTGGTTTGCCCGGCTTCGTATTCGGTTTTGATGTGCACCACGGCAGGCGTCACGCTGGACGCAGCCGGGACAAAGTCCGGGTTGCCAGCCGAGGACGCCGCTGGTAGGGCAGTAGAATTAGAATTATTGTTGAAGTTCCCGTTTTGCACAGCCTCGCCCTCGAAGAATTTATACCCCACGATGGCGAGCACGGCAGACAGGATGGCAATTAGAAAGGTGCCGACAGCTTTTCCCATAAATATTGACGTTTTACCACTTGCTTTACCGATTATCATACGACCGGGTTGGCTGAAAGGCAGATTAGAGTTCATAATGTTTTGTTTAATAGCTACATGATGGATGGCACGGGCTATACCTGAAACGAATCCGGCACCCGCACTCTTTACTATGTACTCTTTAAAAAAGCGCATGGTTTACAACTTAAATCCTGTTGCTGTCCGTAAACAGTGGGTCGGAGGCTATTAAGCTTATACCTACCTATACCTAGCTGTAAAACTATGCCTAACCTGAACGAAGACTTCCCCGCAGCAGAAGCGGCCTTGGCCAGTACCGAGGCCCCAGCCCTGACCGAAGAAAAGCCCAAAGCGGAGCCTCGCCCCGCCCTCAGCATGTTCGACGCCATCGCCGTGATTGTGGGCATTGTGGTCGGGGCCGGTATTTTCAGGACACCTTCGCTGGTCGCAGCCAATGTCGAGAGCGGCACCATGTTCCTGACCACCTGGTTGCTGGGTGGACTTGTTTCACTGATCGGGGCACTCTGCTACGCCGAACTGACGACTACCTTTCCGCATGCCGGCGGCGATTACCATTTCCTGACGAGAGCGTTCGGGAAGCGGTTGGCTTTTTTGTTTGCCTGGGCACGTATGAGCGTCATCCAGACCGGTTCTATTGCGCTGCTTTCCTTTATCATCGGCGATTACATGGCTCAGATCTACAGCATCGGGGAATTTTCATCGGTGTTCTATGCCGCGCTGGTCATAGTTTTACTCACGGCCATCAACATTGCAGGCGTCACATTCGGAGCGGGTGTGCAACGTTTTCTGATCATACTGGAGGTACTGGGCATCCTGATTGTGTTGGGGGCAGCCTTCCTGTTCACACCCGATGAAGCGGTAGCAGCGGGTAACGCGGCCACAGGCAACGGCACTTCCATGGGGCTGGCCATGGTTTTCGTGCTGCTCACCTTTGGTGGTTGGAACGAGGCGGCGTACATATCGGCTGAGCTCAAAACCGGCCGCCGGGGCATGGCCACCGCCCTGATTGCCAGCATCGCCATCATCACCCTGATCTACCTACTGATTAACCTGGCCTACCTGCATGTGCTGGGCTTGGAAGGGATGGCCTCCTCTGATGCGGTAGCTGCCGACCTCGCGCAGGTGACCATCGGCGACTATGGGATGGTGCTGATCGGCAGCATTGTGGTGCTTGCCGCACTCACTTCGGTTAACGCTACCATCCTGACCGGGGCACGCACCAATTACGCGCTGGGTCGCGACTTTCCGGTTTTCAGTTACCTGGGCCAATGGAACACCAAAGCATCCTCACCGGTGAATGCCTATGTCCTACAGGGGCTTGTGTCGCTGGCGTTGGTCGGGCTGGCCCTTTTCACCCGCAACGGTTTTGAGACGATGGTCGAGTTCACGGCACCGGTTTTCTGGTTCTTTTTGCTGCTGGTAGGTATAGCTTTGTTTGTGCTGCGCCGCAAGGAGCCAGAGCGCCTGCGACCCTTTAAGGTGCCGTTATACCCCATCACCCCGCTCATATTCTGCCTCACGAGTGCTTATCTGTTCTATTCTAGTTTGATGTACACTGGTATGGGAGCTCTGGTAGGTATAGGTGTGCTGGTGGTGGGTGTGCTGGTGCTCCTGGCTATACCTCGTATCCAGAAACCAAAAGAACCGGCAACCTAAACACCCCTTCGCTTAAATGGATCCTACTAAAATCTAGATAAAATGCCAGAATAAAGAACTCCTGCTGCCGCTGCACGTAAATACAGCCTGTGCGCGCGTCAAGCCAATCAAAACCGCTCACCTGATACCTGGTATTTTTCTGAAATGAGTCACTAACTTAATGAAAACAAGATGAGAGCAATCAGACATTCGCTATGCACGCTCGTGCTGACACTTTTCGCCGCAGCGGCATTCGCCCAGACCACGACCACGGCCCCTAAACTGGATGTGCCTTACGTGCCTACTCCTCAGAAGGTGGTGGACGCCATGCTGAAACTGGCGAAGGTGTCGAAGGATGATGTGGTATATGACCTGGGCTGTGGTGACGGCCGTATCGTGATCACGGCTGCAAAGGAGCATGGGGCCACAGGTATGGGTTTCGACATAAACCCGGAGCGCATTCAGGAAGCCAATGAAAATGCGCGTGAGGCCGGTGTGACCAACAAGGTAAAGTTTGTAGAGCAGGACCTGTTTAAGGTGGATTACAGACCGGCCTCGGTGGTGACGCTATACCTACTACCAAACGTGAACATGAAGCTGCGTCCGGTGCTTCTCGAGCAGCTGAAGCCAGGTACGCGCATTGTGTCCCACGCCTTTGACATGGGCGACTGGGAGCCTGAGGAGACGCAGGTGATCGACGGTTCTACCATCTACCTGTGGACTGTGCCCGCAAATAAAAAGATGGGCAAAGGCAAGTAATCGCGACTATACCTTACCCGGAAACCCCGTGCATTTCGTGTGTGCGGGGTTTTCTTTTGCCTGTTGATGGGTGCTCTGAAATAGGGATTGCCTATCTGAGTTTATAATTAAATTCCTATATTTACAGCCGACACTAAACACTTTCTCCGAAATGTATACAGGAATACAGCATTTGCACTCTTTTATGACCTATCTGGTACTGCTAGGTCTGATCATCAGCATTATCTTCGCCTTTATGGGTATGTCTGGCAACAAGACGTTCACAGACAAGGATAGAAAAAGAGGCCTGTTGGGTCTTATACCGGCACACCTGCAGTGGGTGATCGGCGTGATCCTATACTTTGTATCGCCCCTGGGAATTAGTAATGCGACAGAAGGCTTCATGAAGGACTCTACTTCCAGACTGTACATCCTGGAGCACCCCTTGACCATGATCATCGCCGTGGTGCTGATCACGGTGGGTTATGCCCGCTCCAAGCGCCTGCAGAATGACAAAAAGCGTTTCAGCAGCATCGCGATTTTCTATACGATTGCCCTAATCCTGATCCTGGCGCGTATTCCTTGGAATGCATGGCCAACTAACTAAGTTATCAACAGGTATAGCCCCATAGGGCAGCGCCTCCCCTTTCAGGTATAACCCTGGAGCGGGAGGCGCTTTTTTTAGAGAGCATTCAAATTTTCTTTATGAATACGATACCTTCAAACAAGAACCTGCCAGCCGCTCTACAGCTGCTGGGCCAACAGCTTTATAACAGTCACAACAGGTATAAGGAACCCGCCCTGAAGCACAGGCGCTTCCGGCACCGCGATATTATACCTTTGATCGAACAGTTGCAGGAAAAGTCTCTGTTCGATGTGCAGGTGGCCGGCCATTCGGTGCAAAACCGATCGATCTACCTCATCAAGGCGGGCACTGGCAAAACCCGGGTCCTGCTTTGGTCGCAGATGCACGGCGACGAACCTACCGCCACCATGGCCTTGTTCGATCTGCTGCACTTTTTCAGCCAGACGGACGAACTGGACCCGGTACGCAAGCACCTACTCGAGCACCTGACCCTTTACATCGTGCCGATGCTCAACCCGGATGGGGCCGAGCTGTATAACCGTCGCAACGCCTTAGGTATAGATATGAACCGCGATGCCTTGCGCCTGCAGAGTCCGGAGTCGGTGCTTTTGAAAAAACTGCGCGACGAGCTGGAGCCTGCCTTCGGTTTCAACCTGCACGACCAGAGCCGCTACTATACTGCTGGTTATACGGCTCGTCCGGCCACGATTTCTTTTCTGGCCCCAGCTTATGACCACGCCCGCAGCATCAACACGGTGCGTGAGCGGGCCATGCGCACCATTGCCGGCATGGACCATGTGCTGCAGCAGTTTATACCCGGGCAGGTGGCCAAGTTCAATGACGAGCATGAGCCCCGGGCCTTTGGCGACAATATCCAAAAATGGGGTACCAGCGTGATTCTGGTGGAATCGGGTGGCCAGCACGGTGACCCGGAAAAGCAGCAAATTCGACAGCTCAATTTTACGGCCATCTTATCGGGGCTATACCTGATTGCGGAGGGAAAATACAAAGCCTTTGAACTGGAAGGCTACAACCGTATACCTGAAAATCAACGACATCTTTACGATCTGGTGCTGCGGTACGTCCGCTATACCGAAAATGGCCGCGATACTTTACTCGATATCGGCATCAACCGCCTGGAAATTGACTCCCCCAACCACCTCGGCTTTTACCACAGCAGTGCGGTAGATGAAATTGGCGACATGAGTGTATTCCATGGCTACGAAGAACTGGACGCCACGGGCCTCACGCTGGTGCCCGGCCAGGTATGCGAACAGCCCATCGAAAGCCTGGACGAGCTGACCATAGAGTTTGCGGCTAATCTGCTCCGGCAGGGCTATACCACCATCCGGGTGCGCCACCTGCCCGGCGTGCTCCCCGACCCTACTTCGCTCCCGCTCAACGTGACAGGTATGGACAGCTTCGTGAACCACCAACTGGCGCTTGACGAGCCGGCCAACTTTATTCTGAAAGATGAGCAAGGGGAGGCAAGGTATGCCATCCTGAATGGTTTTTTCTACAATCTGCAGGGCGAGCGGCCAGTGCTGTATCATGGTTTACTGCACTAAGTCTGCTTTCGAATAAATTTGTCAATTAAACTCTGCCCGGTTTTCGAATCAGTTTGTATCTTACAGACTGATTCCAGACCAACCTTCACTTCATGGTATTAAATTATCTTTGGGCGGGCTTCTTCCTGATCGCCTTCGCCATTGCTTTGTTCCAGCTCATCGTGTTCCGCGATGTGGAGATTTTCCAGAGACTTGTCACCAGTACCTTCGACAACGCCAAGCTCGGCTTCGAGATTTCGCTCGGCCTGACCGGTGTGATGACGCTTTGGCTGGGGTTGATGAAAGTAGGTGAACGAGGCGGCATCATCGCCATTTTTGCCAGACTGGTAGGACCTTTTTTTAACCGACTCTTCCCCGAGATCCCGAAAAATCACCCTGTGTTCGGTTCTATTCTGATGAACTTCTCGGCCAACATGCTCGGGCTTGACAATGCTGCTACACCGCTAGGTTTGAAGGCCATGAAAGAGATGCAGGAGCTCAACCCGATCAAAGACCGGGCTTCCAACCCACAAATCATGTTCCTGGTACTCAACACCTCCGGACTCACGATTATACCGATCAGCATCATGGTGTTCCGGGCGCAACTGGGCGCCGCCGATCCTTCCGATATCTTTATACCTATCCTACTGGCCACCTTTTTCTCCACCACGGTAGGCCTGATTGCGGTGGCCATATACCAGCGCATCAACCTATTCAATCCTGTTATCCTGGCCTACATCGGTACGCTGTTGCTGCTAATTGTGGGGCTAATTTATTACTTCAGCACGATCTCTCAGGAGCAAGTGAGCGTCATATCCCAAGTGGCGAGTAACGTGATTCTTTTCTCTATCATCATTTCGTTTGTGGGGCTGGCGCTTTTCCGGAAGGTGAACGTGTACGAAGCTTTTATTGAAGGGGCTAAGGAGGGCTTTTCAGTTGCGATCACTATTATACCTTATCTGGTAGCGATCCTGGTGGCGATTGGCGTGTTCCGTACATCGGGCGCCCTGGACATGATCGTGGACAGTATAGGTTATCTGATTGCCCTGACGGGAGTGAATACTGATTTTGTACCTGCCCTGCCTGTTGCTTTCATGAAACCGCTGAGCGGAAGCGGTGCCCGTGGACTGATGGTGGAAGCGATGACTACTTACGGAGCCGACTCCTTTGTGGGGCGCATGGCTTCTGTCTTCCAGGGGTCAACCGAAACGACCTTCTACATCCTGGCGGTATACTTTGGCTCTGTTGGCATCAAACGCTCCCGCTACGCCCTCACCTGTGGCCTTATTGCTGACTTAGCTGGCATACTTGCGGCCATCTTTATCGCTTACCTTTTCTTCCATTAAGCTTTTCAGCTGTCAGGACTATACCTGCGCAACATAACAGAACGCCCCTCTACGACATTTTAGAGGGGCGTTCTGTTTTATAGGGCTACAAGAGCTGTTTTCAGCTTATGTACACTTGTAGAGGAGATTACTTATTACATTTTTACTTCTTCAGCACCAGCCGTACCGTGCGAATCTGCTGCGAAGTAATCAGTTTGAGGTAGTAAACCCCCTCCCGCAGCTTTTCTGCTCGTATCTCCCTGCTTACCAGATGACCTTTCTGCCCTTGCCCTTCAGCCACCACTCCCAACATTCTGCCGTTGGCGCTGTAGAGCTCTATCCTGAAAGTACCTTTCACTGGAAGGAAGAACTCCACTTTAGTCCAATCACGGAAAGGGTTCGGGAACACTTTCAGCGAAAGCGTTATAGTGCCTATCTCCTCCTCCACTGGCTCGGATGAGCAACTGCCTAGCCTGTCTTCCCTATGATTGCGCAAATGCGCTGCTACAGCTGAGGTGGAGATGCAGATCTGCTTGCCCTTGTGGCAGAGCAGCACTTTACCCTTGCCGCAGCGCACATCCACCACCGTAATGGTAACCGTAGTCGTGGCCGAACAGGTGCCATTGTAAGCCATCAGTGTAAAGGTATAGGTGCCAGCAGCTGAAGGCGTAAAGATAGGGTCTGCGACTGAAGGGTCGCTCAGGCCGGTGGTTGGGCTCCACTCGTACCTTTCTGTGCCAGATGCCACCAGTTCCACACTCTGCGGGCCGTAGCCCAGGTAGATGGAAGCGGGGTCGCCGCCGGTGTACACATTTGAGGTCGGCACTATGGAAACAACAGGCGAAGGAGGTGTGCATGATGGCTCGGGGCTTAGTTTAACTACCCAATAGTCGAAAAGGCCTTGATTAGGTTCCGATTTGTCTCCGCTTACACCCGAAGTGGAGCTTCCGCCCAGAATGTAGCCACCTTCATCGGTATGGTCCATAGAGGTAAGCACATCCGTTCCATCTCCACCGATATACTTATCCCACTGCCTGCCTCCGGCTGCGTTGATCTTAACGATCCAGAAATCGTCCTCCCCGGGCTCAGTCGTGCCCCCAAAGTCGCCAGCATAAGAGGTGCCTCCGAGCAGATAGCCTCCATCAGGGGTCTCAAGCAATGTGGCCAGCTGTTCGTCTTTCTCTGCTCCAAAGGCCCTGTCCCACTCCTTGGTGCCCTGCGCGTTCAGCTTTACTACCCAGTAGTCGCTTTCGCCTCCAAGATGTGCCTCGCTCTTATCCCCCGAGATGCCGGAGACAGACGAGCCACCCAAAATATAGCTTCCGTCGACAGTCTGTCTGACTTCACGGAGGCTATCCCAGTTATGACCGCCGATGGTCCGGTCCCACACTTTGTTTCCTTCTGCATCCAGCTTCACCACCCAGTAGTCAAAGGCTTCCAGTAGGATATCCATCCCCCCCTTAAAGCCTTCGCTCTTGTCACCCGAAGCGTTAGAATCGGAAGTGCCGCCCAGGATATAGCCTCCGTCGGCCGTCTGGTCCAGTGAGGAGAAGCTATCCAACCTGTCGCCGCCGAACGTTCTGTCCCATTCTTTGTTGCCGTTCGCGTCTATCTTCACCACCCAGTAGTCGCCCTCGCCCCGGGAGGCTTCACTTTTATCGCCGCTTATACCCGAGGTAGAGGTGCCCCCCAGGATGTAGCCCCCATCGTTGGTCTGCTGTATATCAGAGAGCCCATCGGAACCGTCTCCCCCAAAGGTCTTGTCCCATACCTTATTGCCGTCCGCATCCAGTTTCACTACCCAATAGTCACGTCCGCCTTCAGAAACTTCGGTCTTGTCTCCGCTTATACCTGAATCAGAGGTACCTCCCAGTATATAGCCCCCGTCTCTGGTCGGCTGCAGGGCTCCAAGTTCATCCAGACCGCTTCCTCCGAGGGTCCTGTCCCACTCCACATTGCCTTCCGCATCCAGTTTTACGACCCAGTAGTCGCTGTCGCCACGCGAAGGCTCACCCTTATGACCGCTTTGTCCGGAAAGGGAAGTGCCCCCCAGTATGTACCCCCCATCGGAGGTTTGTTCAATGTGCCTGAGCCTATCCCAGTTGTCCCCTCCCAGTGTCCTGTCCCATTCAATTTCCTCTGCTTGCGCTGGAGACCCAAAAAGGATCGAAAGCAGAAGTGTGCAGCAAAGCATAAGAAGGTGACCGTGTCCCCCTTGGAGTTTTTTGTAAAAATTTTTCGTTTTCATAGATTATTAATTAAGATTTCAAATATTCGAAAGGGGTCGGAAAGCGATAAATTCCAAAACACAACTGCAGATACAGTTACATAGGAGTAAAAAGAAAGGGTGTAGTATCGCTGAGAAGTGGATTATGCGGTCAGCAGGCAGGTATTCTAACTTGTCTTTATATATTACTATACCATTAAAAAATATAATAAGTTTGAGCTCTAGATGTTTATTTCCCGACTGAGGCTGTATTACAAGTAGATGGCATGCCTACACCCGCCAGCATTACTTTTGTAGGGGTAAAAACAAAAAGCGGCTGCCCTTTTCAGAACAGCCGCTTGTAATCTATTTAACGCAGTTAATTTCGGGCCACAACCGGGTGTCCTTCCAGCTGTGCGTAGCTTAACTTCCAGTTGCCGTCTTCTACTTTTTTCCAGAGCAGCATAAAGTTGCCCTCGCCAAGTCCGCGGGGTTCGCCGGGACTAGCTGGTAGTACGTCTACCGAAAATGTTCCGGCTTCGTAGGCAATATGCGTATCAGTACCCGAACTTACCGGGTAGGTTTTCAGGTCGGCAATGGTGCCCATTGTTTCGCGCACCCACTTATCCGACACTTCAGATTTGCCCCGGAAGATGACCTCGCCTTGTAGAAACTGCACATCTTCGGCCATCATCGAAATTACTTTGTCAGAGTCCCTAGCATTCCAGGCACTGATAAACTCCTGGTTCAACTCCCGGACATCCACCGACTCGCCTCCCTCCGACTTCGCACAGGAAGCCAGAAAGAACAAGACAAAAAAAGTGTAAAGTATATTTTTCATGATTTCTAAAATTTAGGTTAATAAACCTCGACGCCATACGTAAAAAATGCGCCGCTGGATTTATACCTTCTCCCGGCTTTGTGCCGGGAGAAGGTATAGGGTAAACGTGTTACCAACTCTTTCTGCGAACCTCAGAAGTAAAGTAAGGCTTGCTGCGGTCACCATAGTCCAGGTTAGGCAGGAAGTTGGCGTAAACTACCTGAGGAGTTGGCCCCTCTTCGGAAGCATACATCATCGCCAATGAGTTGGCTGCTGCTGTCTCAGCTGGAGTCGCTACCAAACTTGACTGCGGAGCAGGGGTTCTTTTAGCCGGAGCCGGAGTGCTCTTGGCAACAGTTGCTCTGTTAGCCGCTGCCCGTTCTGCCGCTGCTGCACGCTGGGCTGCGGCCGCTCTCTCGGCGGCAGCTATACGGGCCTCTTCCGCCTCGCGCTTCTGCTTGTTGTCAATAACCTTTCCTACACCGTAACCTACGGCGCCACCGGCTACACCACCTACAACACCACCTACTACACGGTTACGCTTATGTATAATGGCACCTGCTGCGGCGCCTGTACCGGCACCGATCACTGCACCTTTTGCCTGAGGGCTCCAACCAGTTCTTTTTTCCTGCGCCTCAGCCGATCCGCCAAAAGCTACTGATGCCATCAGTGCCAGGCTCATGATATAGCTTATCTTTTTCATAACTCTTTAAGTTTTATTAAAAACATTAAACTCTGTTGACAGGGTATTTACAAGTTGCGTGCCAGTTCAATAAAAATCACTTTTCCTTTCGCAGTAAAACAGTTCTAATCCCGGAGGTATAACACTACTAAATCACATTACAACAATTTGAATTATAGCAACATATGCAACCAAAAACCATTGTTTTAAAAATTTATGATCAGAACCAAAAAAAATTATGATTTATACTCTTCAGTTGAATATATAGTGCAAATGCAGTTAAAAACGTATTGCTTTTTACAGCTAATAAATTATCTTTAAGAATGGAAAAACTGTATCGCCCCGCCGCTTTGTTTGTCAGGTTTGTAATTGCTTTGCTTGCATTTGCCTCCTGCCAACAGGTAGCTACCGATCAAACACGATACGAGCTGCTGATACGCAATGCTATGGTAGTAGACGGCACAGGCAAGGCTGCTTTTGCGGCGCATGTCCTGATAAACGGTGACTCCATTTCAATGATCGACACAGATACAACGAATACCTATACCGCTAACCGCACCATAAACGCCTCCGGCCTATACCTGACACCCGGATTTATAGACACACACGCCCACGGCGATCCGCTCGAGACACCTGATTTCTCCAACTTCCTCTCGATGGGTGTAACCACGATATGCCTGGGTCAGGATGGCTTTAGCCCCGAACATGAAGACCTGAGAGAGTGGATGCAGGAGGTAAACAGTAAAAAGCTGGGGGTAAACATCGCCATGTTTGCAGGCCACAACACACTCCGTATGCTCTCAGGTATAGCATACGATTCCATCCCATCAGCGCAAGGTATGGCGAAAATGGAACAGCTCCTTACAGATGCGCTCGATGCAGGTTGTTTCGGATTGACTACCGGTTTGGAGTATAACCCAGGCTACTACGCCCGTCGTGAAGAGTTAAACAGACTTGCTGAGATTGTAGGAAAAAAAGGAGGCATCATCATGAGCCACATGCGCAACGAGGACGATGCCGACGTTGAAGCATCGATCAGAGAGCTTCTGGAGCAGGGTCAGTATTGCCCGGTGCACGTATCGCATATTAAAGTAGTGTATGGCAAAGGGGAAGCTCGCGCCAATCGTATCCTGCAACTGCTGGATTCTGCCCGCCAGCAAGGTATACAAGTCACAGCAGATTTTTACCCGTATACCGCCAGCTATACCGGCATCGCTATCCTCTTCCCGGACTGGGCCAAGAAGCCTCATGATTACCAGGAGGTGCTGAAGACCCGACGCCAGGAACTGGCCACCTTCCTGCGTAACAAGATCATACTGCGCAACGGCCCGGAAGCGACACTGATCGGTTCCGGGCCTTACAAGGGCAAAACTTTCAAGCAGATAGCGGAGGAGTTAAACAAACCATTCGAGTTAGCTTTGATGGAGAATATTGGTCCCTACGGAGCCGACGGTGCATACTTTATCATGGATGAAGCCTTGCAGGAGACATTTCTGAAAAATCATCATATTATGATTTGCAGTGATGGAAGTCCTTCGATGCGCCACCCTAGAAGCTTCGGAACCTTTGCCCGAGTACTGGAGACTTATGTGGTACATAAGAAACTCCTCTCCTTGGAAGAAGCTATCCATAAAATGACGGGGTTATCCGCCGAAACGATTGGTTTGCATGACCGCGGCCTGGTGAAGCAAGGGTATAAAGCCGACCTGCTACTGTTTAAACCAGAGGAAGTACGGGAGAATGCCACCTATGAGAATCCTCATCAGGAAGCCACAGGGTTTAAGTATGTGTTGGTGAATGGGGTTGTGGTAGAGGAGGGAGAGCAGATACGATCGAAGCAGGCTGGGCAGGCACTAAGACCGCATGTAAAATAGAAGAGGCGGAAGTATACTAGATGTCGGCCAACACCAGCCTGGTCGACTGAGCGCTATCTACTTGCCTCACCCGTTTCAGCTTCGAAATTGGGGATGTCATAGTTTAGCAGTATTAACTACATGGTTCCGAATTGGCGGGCTGGCTTTGAAAAGAGTACATGAACTGATTGTCACATCTACGGTATAGGAAATTTCTGTCAGCCCATGCATTCTGCACCACTTTCCAATACTTTCAAGCAAAGTTTATTCGAAAAGACATATAATACCTACCTCCCTATATATTCCCATACAACTGCTCACAGTCGCGGATCATAAATCCCTAGACTAATAAGCAGGTCACATAATACATTATTCAATTCGGAACAATAAATTGAGTAAACGAAATATTATGATTGCGGGGATACACATTAATATTTTTTGGCTTTTACATGGTGACTTTAGTTTACAAGATAAAGTTACTGAACTAACCTAATCCTCTTTCTAAGCCCGCCCCTCAGACTAAACTTGACCCTCATATCATTACTCTTCCTAATTTATTTACATTTACAAGACAGATTAGTGTTTTCCCTGGAATATGACTCAGAATTATAAGCTATTCTATCCACCCTGTTATAACTAATAAAAATAAAATTTTATTAGTTATAATTTGCACAATCCGTATACAACAAATATATACAGAATAGGCATTGCCTCTAAGAATGGTAGCAAGAGGACAGTTTCGCCAAAGCATTCAAAAATTAACATTCACCCTTAAAAATGATACATTCACCCAATTTGTTTTATTAATCATCTGCAATAAGATAAGAATAGTAACATAGGAATAAACTCAATCGTATTGTATTAATATTGCAATTGTCTGCTATTTAATTTTGTTATTTTAATTTTAGATAAATAAAGTCTTAAATTACTTTGATTAGTTTATATAATACTGAACCTTTACACCCGATTGTATGATGCCCTTAAAAGTAAAAACTTTCGTTTTTATCATTCTAGTGTGTACTTTTCTCACAGCTTGTGTAAATACTAATCAAGCTATTTATTTTAACAACATAAAAAATACAGAGTTTCGTAACAGAATTGAACAGCTAGAACCGATCATACAGCCTAACGATCTTTTAAATATTACAGTTAGTAGCTTGAATCCAGTTGCCTCTGAAGTTTTTAATGTCTCAAACCCCAAAGACTACAGAGCTACCAACGCGTCTAATACTTTCTCACAATCTCCTGGTTATTTAGTTGATCCCGATGGATACGTTCAATTCCCCTTTTTGGGACGAGTAAAAGCTGCAGGGATGACAAAAAGAGCGTTCCAGCAGGGAATAAAAGATGAGATTGAAAAGAGAAAGCTTCTTCTGGATCCCATTGTTGATGTACGATACCTTAACTACAAAGTATCAGTTCTTGGCGAGGTGGCCCGTCCCTCTGTTTTAACCGTTCCGAACGAGAAACTAACGCTGCTGGAGGCCTTGGGTCTGGCTGGGGACCTCACTATCTATGCCAGCCGGCATAATATCCTTTTAATCAGGGAGGAAGGTGGGGTCAAAAAGCTTGTCCGGATCGACCTGACCACAGATGAATTATTCACCTCTCCTTACTATTACTTAAAATCTAATGATATAATCTATGTTGAGCCAAACAAAACAAAAATTGCCTCTGCAGGGGCAACAAGGCAATGGCTGCCACTCGTCCTTAGCTCTTTGACCTTGGTTGTAGTGAGTATAGACCGTCTTTCAAGATAACACAGTATGCGTATGGAAAATAAATCGAACATTGAGGACAACATGGTCGCAGCACTTGTTTTCAAGTTTTTACCTTTCTGGCCTCTATTTGTGATACTCCTCGCTGTCGGCTTGCTCGGTGCCTGGAGCTACCTCCGTTATTTTACTATACCATCATATGCAATATCAGCCTCTGTAATAGTAAAGGATGAGAAAAAAGGAGTTAACGATTCTAAGATGGCAGAGTCTATAGATGCATTTACCTCCAATAAAATTGTTGAAAACGAGATGAATGTACTTCGATCTCATACTCTGATGAAGCAAGTAGTAAATCAACTCGGTCTCTATATAAACGTATACGCAGAGGACAAATTCAAATCAATTCCTGCTTACACATTATCCCCGATTAGTATCAAACTCGAGTCGCCCGAGAATGCGGCTGAGTATGAAGCCATTTATTTTACATTCGACGATACTAACAGAAAGGTAACAATAGATGCCAATGACTATCCGCTGGATGAATGGGTACAGACTCCTTATGGAGTGATGTTATTTACAGAGAATCAAAAGAGAGCTGGAAGTACAGATTCACCTCTTTTCTTTTCTATTACAAATACTCGTAGAGCCGCCAGCCAGCTTGTAAATACTGTCAGTATTGAGACTCCCGGCAAATTATCCAGCGTAATCAATTTATATATCGAGGATCAGGTGCCCCTACGCGGCGAAGAAATATTGAATGCATTAGTACAAGCCTACCAACAAACCGCGATAGTTGATAAAAATAAACTTGCAGCTCAGACACTCGAGTTTGTGGAGAAGCGCATCCAATTAATAGAAAAGGAACTGCAGGAACTTGAAAACAAAATAGTGAACTACAGATCTACGCAGGGAGCTATCAATTTAAGTGAACAGGGTCGGCTCTTTTTGCAAAACGTGGGTGATAATGACAGGAAGATTTCTGAGCTCAACCTACAGCTCGCTGTGCTTAGCAAAGTTGAGAATTATGTAGTGGCTAAAGAGAAAACAGCAGGCATTGTGCCATCTACATTAGGCATCAATGACCCGGTACTCTCCCAGTTGCTCCAGAAATTGTATAATGCAGAAATACAGTATGGTCAGCTCAGACAGACCACAGCTGAAAACAACCCGATGCTTATATCTCTCAAACAGGAAATAGAGAGCATCAGACCCAGTATACTGGAAAATATTCGCAACCAGCGGGTAAATCTGCAAGCAAGTCGCGCAAATTTAGTTTCTACCAACAGCTCATACAATTCAATGCTGCAAGCTATTCCTCATAAGGAGAGAGAATTGCTAGAGATCAGCCGACAGCAAGCTATTAAAAATGAAGCCTATCGGTTCCTGCTTCAGAAGCGAGAAGAGACGGTTCTTTCTAATGCCCCTACAGCAGAAGACATGCGGATTGTTGATTTGGCCGAGTCGTCACGAGCGCCCATAAGCCCTAAACCCCTATATGCCTACATATCGGCAATCTTACTTGCTATTGGAGCGGGCGGAGCTTTGGTAGTAATCAAAGAAGTACTTAATAGCAAGGTACTTTTCAGGTCTGAAATTGAGAGTTATACGAATGCCCCGATCGTAGCGGAGTTATCGAGTGTACACAATCAGCAGCATGGTGTTTTCACAGAGCCCTCAGACGTTTCAGAAATAGAGCAATTCAGGCAACTTAGGGTGACTATGGGTTTATATGGAAGAATTTTCACAAAGAAAAAGATCCTGATAACATCCAGTATTCCAGGTGAAGGCAAAAGCTATGTAAGCACTAACCTCGCGTATAGCTTATCCTCATCAGGAAAAAATGTTGCATTGCTAGACTTCGACCTAAGAAACCCAAACACTTCCGCTTTATTCAGCAACTATAAAACAGAAGGAATAATTGAATATTTATCCGGGGACCTGCAGCCGGATAGAATCATTAAGGATACTCCTTTCAAAAATTTAAGTGTCGTGCCCGCAGGAATCGATCTAGGCGATCATACAGAATTACTGCTTAACGGGAAGATTGAGGTTCTATTCGCTTACCTGGAAGAGGCCTTTGACTACCTCATAGTAGATACTCCGCCTGTTGATCTGGTTTCTGACGCATTCTTGCTTTCTGAGTACTGCGATATAACATTGCTTGTCATCAGGCATGCCTATACGCCTAAAAACCTGATACAGCGCCTATCTCAAAACAGAAAGCTCAAAACTTTGCAGAATGTAGCAATAGTATTTAATGGTGTAAAGCCAAGAGGGTTTGTAAAAGGGCAATATGGCTATGGTTACGGTTATGGCTATGAAAATAGGTACAGTGATAAGACCTATAGAACAAGAGTCAAAGCAAACCAAGCATAAGAGTAGGTCCTGCCTCAATCTCTCTGATACTCAAGTAAATCGATTTCATTAGCCTCAGGCTACCTACAATATTAACAGTCAACTCTCATATTGACTGTCAATGACCTCCATTATATATTTTGCCCGGTTACACCATGTGACTGAGGATGGCGAAGCCATAAATCAAAACTAGTATTTTAAACAAAAGCTGAGCGTAATGAATGAGAAATGGTATGCCATATACACAAAACCGCGGTGGGAAAAAAAGGTAAAAGCCGTGTTAACTCAGCGAGGTATTGAGAATTACTGTCCATTAAATAGAGTGATACAGCAATGGAGCGATCGAAAAAAGACTGTGTATGTTCCATTATTCTCATCTTATGTTTTTGTACGCGTCATAGAAAAACAGCTCAGTGAGTTAAGGAAAATAGACGGTGTTCTTAGCATTGTTCACTGGTTGGATAAACCCGCAGTTATAAAAGACGAGGAGATTACCACTATCAAACAATTCTTGAATGAGTACACCAACGTGCAACTTGAAAAAGCCAGAATCTCCTTGCATGACACGGTCAGGATTACCAGAGGTTCCCTTATAGACAAAGAAGGTACCATTGTCGCAATCAAAAACAATCTGATTAAGGTCGCACTCCCGTCTCTCGGGTATATCCTGTACGCTGAGATAGGAAAGTCTAGTGTGGCAAGGGTGTCACAAAAGTGAGCCAATTTAGTTATCACCTCTTTGACAATATTTTGTATGAAAGCATTAGTAACAGGGACTGCAGGCTTTATTGGCTACTTCTTAGCAAAGCAATTGCTTATGAGAGGTGATGAGGTATTCGGAGTAGATAATATCAATGACTACTACGACCCCAAATTAAAATACGCAAGACTTGCTGAGAGTGGAATAGATGAGGATGATATCGACTGGTGCCAAGAGGTAAAAAGCACGACTTTCCCTAAGTATAGATTCATGAGGATGGATCTTGAAAATAAGCAAGAACTGCTTGATCTGTGCGCAAAGGAAAGCTTCGATGTGATCGTGCACTTAGCTGCGCAGGCAGGTGTTCGATACTCAATCACTAACCCAGATGCCTATGCTCATTCTAATCTCATCAGCTTCTTAAATGTCCTTGAGGCTAGCAGGTATTTTAACATAAAACACCTTGTCTATGCTAGCTCATCGAGCGTATATGGCTTGAATGAAGTTATGCCCTTTTCTGTTAAGCATGCTGCAGACCATCCTGTTTCTCTTTATGCAGCCAGCAAAAAGGCCAATGAGCTAATGGCCCATACTTATAGTCACTTATACAGAATCCCCACATCAGGTCTTCGGTTTTTTACGGTTTACGGTCCCTGGGGCAGACCAGATATGGCATACTTCCAGTTTGCGGAGTATATCCTGCAAGATAAACCCATTGAGGTTTTCAACCACGGCAAGATGAAGAGAGACTTCACCTATATTGATGATATCGTTACAGGTATAGTGAATGTGATCGATAAACCTGCGCAGCCATGTGCAGGATGGGACCCTGAAAGACCGGACCCGTCCAGGTCGACCGCCCCTTATTGCATCTATAATATAGGAAACAATAAACCCGTCAAACTTATGACTTTTATCCGAGTTATTGAAAAGTGTATGGGTAAAAAGGCCCATTTAGAATTTAAAGGAATGCAAGCAGGTGATGTGACTGCTACCTGGGCAAACGTAGACGATCTGATTGAGAATTTCAATTATAGACCAGACACCCCTATTCAGATTGGACTGAAAAAGTTTACAGATTGGTATAAGCAATATACCTTCGCTAAGATACCTGTCACAGCATAATTAAGCTATGGTTATACTGATTCAGCTCGCTTAGAGTGCTTTCCTGTGATAGGCGTCTTAACTAAGCAGCTGCATATTATCAAGATATTACCTATTAATTTATAATCTATGGATGCAGTTTTATCTCAACTTTTTAGCTTCCTGAACGATAGCTGCATTAAGTATGCTTTACTCACTGATTTTGAAAGTGATTGTAGTTCAAAAGACATCGATCTGTTTGTTCATCCAGCCAGCCGCCATCAGTTTGAGAAAGCACTTTTTGATATGGGGTGGTACCGAAGAAAAGAGCTGGCCCATCATGTGAACCATCATTTTTACATTTCCCCGAGATCAGCTACATACCTGGATGTCAAGTATGCTCCTACGTTTGCTAATGGCAAGGATACATGCCTTCTATTTCTAGGATTTGACACCCATGATATAGAAGTCCACATAAACAGCAAGGGAGTTTGCAGACCAGTAGGTTTCAATGCAATAGCCTTATATGCCGCTCACCTAGCCTTTAAGGAAAGAGGAAAATTAGAAGAAAAGCATAAACATTACCTCTCCCAGTACATCGACTTATATCTAAAAGAGATTGGTGCTTCCTCACTAGAGGTCGTGGCGCAAATCCGGGATTGGCTCCTGTATTCCTTTCCGGAAAATACAAATAAGCTTCAGCAGATACTAAGCCCATTCTTCAGGCTGGATAAGAAGCCTATGACCAGACATAAGGGTATCAAATACGGGTATGGCTTGAATGTATTATTTCTAGGCACTGATGGGTCAGGGAAAACGACTTTGGTAGAAGCTGTAGGAAGCAGCCTTAACCTGAAGAACAATAGACTATACCTTGGCGCAGGTGATAGTAACTGGACTTCACCTACCATGAAAAAGATATACGATTATAAATTTAACGCTATGCCTCTGAATAGAATTTATAATCTCATCAAAACATTTGCGGTGCTCCCACTAGAGTTTTCTCTGAGGATTGCGCCTATCGTGAGGAAATCAAAATACAATGTCACTCTCATTGACCGGTTCCCAGGCTTTGTTTTTCTGGACAAGAAACCTGGACGCGCCCTTTTGTACAAATCAATTCTGCCTACACCTGATATCGTTTTTTTCCTTTATGCAGATCCTGAAGTACTGGTGGAAAGAAAACCAAATGAAACAACTCTTGAACGTAGTAGGCAGGATATAAGCAAGTTTAGGGAAGTGGCTGAAGTTATTTCCGGTGGAAACTATAAGAGTATAGATACATCAAAAATATCCGTGAATGAAGCCCGAGATTTAGTTATCTCCGAAATCTTCAAGCATCCTAAATTATATAAAACTCTGCTTACTACAGCCCCTTGTAGTGCCAACTAAGGATTATGTCTGCTACAAAAATCAAGGCAAGTATATACTCTGGTCTAAAATGGAATACTCTTAGCGTATTTGCGACACGCAGCACTGACTTCCTGGTAAAGCTCATTTTAGCTCGACTACTTTTACCTGATGCCTATGGCATAGTGGGGATGGCGATGGTGATCATTGGTTTCCTGCAGGTCGTCTCAGACATGGGCCTGTTTAACGCGCTCGTACAGAAAAAAGAAGACGAGTTAACCATTGTTCGCTATTCCAGCGCTTTCTGGTTTTTGCTTTTCTTAGCTGCCACCTTTGTTGTTTGCTTCTTTCTATTCCTCTCTCCACTAGGGGCTTCTTTTTACAACGAGCCTCAGTTGATACCTATATTAAATGCTTTAAGTTTCCATTTATTCTTCAACATTCTATCAATCATTCCAAGAGTTATCCTGACGAAGAGGTTGGATTTTAAAAACTTGGTAAGAATAACCATCACAGGCACGGCTGTCAGCTCAGTTATTTCCATTATTCTGGCTTCTATAGGTTTTGGTGTATGGAGTTTAGTAGCTAAATCACTTCTGGGTTCCAGTATAATTTTCATATCTTACTGGATGAGTGTTGGTTGGAGGCCCAAGTTCATATTTAATGGAAGTACGCTGACCGATCTGGCTGGCTATAGCACTTATACACAGATCAATGCCATTTTATACTTCTTTAGAAATCACGTAGACTTTTTGATTGTAGGTAAGTTATTAAGTGCCCACATGTTAGGGGTGTACACTTTGGCCTTCACGCTATCGGAAACACTTAGAGGTCAGTTGTATTCTGTATTCAATAAGGTTTTTTTCCCAGTATACAGTAAAATACAAGACAATAGAGAGCAGATAAAACACTATTACCTCAAAGTAATGACACTTACAGCAACAGTAACTTTTCCTGTTTCCATTCTACTTATTGGTTTAGCTGAGGAAATTATTCTGCTTCTGTTTGGCAATAAGTGGGTAGAGGCTGCAGCCCCACTGCGCATCCTTTCTGTAGCTTCCATGATTTTTGCAATATCTGGTACGCCGGCAGAGGTCCTCAAGGGCATAGGCAAGCCTTCTATTAGTTTTTATTTAAACGTCTTAAACACCTTTTTTGTAGCGCTACCGCTTATGTACTTGGGATTGAAGCATTTTGGTTTAGAAGGCGTGGCCTATGCCGTCTGTGTTCATTACACTACATCCCGTCTAACTTTCCATTATTACATGAAGAAATACATTTACATAACTGATAGAGAGGTTCTAATAGCTTTAAGGAGGCCAGTTTTAGCTGCTCTCTCCATGCTTGGCGTTATATATGCTATCACATGGCTAGACCTCTCTTTATTATTCACTTTGATTGTTGGAGGAGGAGCAGGCTGCATTGCTTACTTGTTGTTTTTTATCAATCATCTGAAGCATGGGCTCAAGCTGATACAGAAGGTATAAATTCTATGTTAAAACTAAAGTACAGCTTGCCCCACTTACATTCTTTCGTCTTTCATTTTGGGCAAAGGACCTATAAGATTTTTATGCATGCAGGCAGCTCTTTTAGAAAAGTCGAACTTAGAGGCAACCGAAGTGCCCTCCAAAATGAATTTTGGCTGGGCCATGTTATTGAAGTAACACCAAAGCCTTTTTGTTTAGAAATGGTGAGGGGCACTTCTATAACTCCATGTGATAATGGAGTGGTAGCAAGTTTGTTAGAAGCAAAACTAGAACATACCCTAACTTATCCTAATACTCAGGCTAACGAGGCATATGATTTCAAGTACCTCAAAAAGCTAGAAAATTATGGCTTAAACCGGGGGCTCTTAGATCAGGCAGAGACTATACTTAGCACCTTCTCTCTTCCAGTTACCAGTGCACACGGTGATTTGCACCTCGGTAATATAATACGTGTTGGCCGTGAAATAAAAATTATCGATTGGAGTATGTTTTCCAGTAAAGGAAGCTTTGTGACTGATTATATACATTTCTACAACTACCAATATGCAGAAAAAGCAAAGACAAGCTGGACGCAGACAATCGTAGAGGAGCATGATTACTTGCGTGACCTGGGGCTTCGGCTTACACTACACCCAAACTATCTACGACTGGCATATGCGTTAAGCAGAATCTCTGGAGCGACTGCTCAGTGGAAGCACTTAAAGCAGGTCCCTGACCTGGAGATCACCAAATATAACTTTGTTTTAAACCATATTTTTAAAACCCTGACTACAAATGCCATTATTTAGCGTTATAATACCCTTGTATAATAAGGAGAAGTACATATCTGAGACACTCTCTTCCGTCTTGAACCAAAATATGCACAACTTCGAAATAATTGTAGTTGATGATGGTTCTACTGATGAAAGCTTGAGTGTAGTAAACTCATTTAGCGACCCCAGGCTCTCTATTTACACGAAAAAGAATGGGGGCGTCTCTGAAGCGCGGAACTATGGCATATCAAAATCACAAGGCAAATTTATTGCCTTGCTTGATGCAGATGATAAATGGGAGCCAGGTTTTTTGCAAGAGATGAGCTATATCATAGAAAAGTACCCTAGCTGTGGACTCTATGCTTCTGCCTTCAAAAAACTTAAAAAACATAAAGTCATTCTTAATGGGTACATGATTCCTGAGGGTATTATAGAAAATTTCTTTGAGATAAAGTTTAAATACTTAATACCGTGCTCCTCAGCAGTTGTAGTTCCTAAAGAGGTATTTGATGAAGTGGGGGGGTTCCCCATAGGAATGGTAGGAGGCGAAGACGATTACACTTGGTCAAGTATTGCATTAAAATACAATATAGCGTATACACCTAAAGTACTCGTACTGTATAACGAGTTATACTCTTCCTATATATCTAGATTGGGGAAAATGGACACTTGCAAAGAGTCATGGTTTGATCTTTATGATGAAGCAAATGGCTCCTTTTATAGGAACGAATACATCGCTAGAAAAGCTTTATATGCTGGTATAAGATACGCCTATCACCCTAATCAGCAGCAAAGTATAGAAATTGAAAAACTAACTCGTTTTACAGTTCTATCAAAAAGGCTGTGGTGGGACCTTTACCTTTTAAACCGGCTCCCCTATGTCAGTATCTCTTTACTGAGACTAATCATACCAAAGTACAGAAAGTTTAAACATATGGTTTATAAACTCAGCTCAGATACGCGAGCCAATCTCCTGCAGCTTTGGTAAGTCCAAACAATAAAGATCTCCATTAATGGTCAAATACTATAAATTTCTAGAAGTATGAATTATTTTTTTCTGCTACTAGAGATCTTCATTTACGTTTATGGTCTCTACATCTTCAGAAAGAAAAAGGAATTGGCGTTTTTATACTTGCCAGTCATTTTCTTTGCCTTCTCAGCTGTTACACCAGTGTTGCCTGTAAACGTTTTTTATGGATTTGTTACGATGCTTATTTTATACATTCTTAAGAAAAAGTATTCCCTCTTAAATGAAAATATTTTTTCGGTGATCATTTTCCTTTACTTTATCATTCTGCTTTTTCAGGCTAGCTCAACCATCAAGCTAGGGCTGGTATATGCCGTACTTCTTTTTTTTATATCCCTCCCTCTCATCAACTGCATCTACAAAGAACATACTCGTAGCACCATTGTAAACGAATTGACAAATGCAGCTATTCTTATTCTGGTCATATTCATAGCCAATGTGATATTTGCTTCGCTTACAAAGTATTCAGAATCCATGTATGGAATAAGCAAGGGTGTTCTATATGGTAATCTAACTGCTACAGACTTCAATGTCATGGGGATTGCACTATTTGTTGTCCTTTTTAGTATTCTAAAAAAATATAATCTTTATCTAGTAGTCATATATGTAATCACAATGGCTCTTATGATGCTGACACTACGACGGTCAGCCATGCTCGTCAGCATATTGGGTATTCCCTTCGCTATACTTGCTACACTGAATCAGCATACAATAAGGAAGGTTGCTCTTTCTGTGGTGCTCTTCTCATTTTTAGGTGCTGCTGTTTATTTAAATACTGAATTTGCCTCTGTTTTTCAGGAAAGGTATGAGTTAAGGAACCTTGAAGATAGAGCTCTGGAAGAAGAGAAGCGTTTTTTCGAATACGATATTCTGTACCAGGATATGTTTGTCTTGAAGGACTATAGTCCCTGGTTTGGATACCAGTTGTTCAATAGTGCTGGCAACTATGGAAGGGGGATATATGATGATAGAACGCTTCATGCAGACTTAACTAGCATTGCCCACTCCAGCGGCCTAGTAGGTGTCGCTCTCTACATACTGATGTTGTTTACTTCATTCTCCAAAGCCTTGAAAGCCAGCAGAACCAAAGCGGACTATCTTAGAGTCTTGTATTGTTTTATTGTATTTGTCCTCTTTACGATAACCGGGCGGTATACCCAGGTAGAGGCTATGCTACTTTTGTTCCTTGTTTCTAACCTTTGTCTGGCCAAAGAAGAACAGACTCAGGTAGAAGCAAATGTTGCAGAAAGAGCTACTTCAGTACTCGCCTAACAAAGTAATCTAAGGCAGATAAGTCCAAGAGTTCATCGCAGTTTATACATTACCATATTACTTTATTATGTCTGAAAAGCACAAAATCCGTGTACTCGTATTGATTGGAAGTTTGCGCTCAGGAGGTAAAGAAAGGAGGCTAATCGAGTTGCTTAGCTATCTGAAGGACAGAGGTAATTATGAGTTAATGGTTGCTGTTACAAGGGACATAGTGCATTATCCCAGTTTTTATGAATTAGGTATTCCCTACATAGTCATAAAGAAAAGGTGGAAAAAAAATGACATCTCAGTGTTCTACCAGTTTTATAAAATTTGTCAAAGTTTTAACCCGCACCTGGTCCATACCTGGGGCCGTATACAAACCTTTTATTCTCTCCCTGCCATAATTGGACTTGGTATACCTTTAGTTAACAGCCAGATAACAGCTGCTCCTCCAAAGTCAGAACACAAAGGTTTGCTTCGGGTGATTGATCAAATCAACTTTTGTTTTTCCAAATTCATTCTCTCAAATTCCAAGGCGGGGATTGAATCTTATGCTCCACCCTCTCAAAAGTGCCGCGTCATTTATAATGGCATCAATATGGAGCGATTTATGAATTTACCCAGTGTAAAAGATGTAAAGTCCAAATATGGTATTACCACTCCATATACTATAATAATGTCTGCCTCATTTTCTCCGAATAAAGATTATGACATGTTTTTCCAGGTTGCGAAAAGAGTGACTTACCTAAGGAATGACATCACGTTTATTGGTGTGGGTGCATGTCATAATGAGCTTAAATTCAAAGAGCTTTTAGAATTAAACAACAACAATCCCAGAATCTTATTCCCTGGAAGAATAGATGACGTGGAGGCTTTAGTGAATGCGTGCGACATCGGCCTGCTATTCTCCAACAAGTCAGTCCATGGAGAGGGCATTTCGAATTCTATTATGGAATACATGGCACTTGCTAAACCTGTTATCGCTAATGATGCCGGAGGTACATGCGAAATACTACAACATAATATAAATGGCTACCTCATTCAAGATGAGACTGCGGAAATGATTGCTGACTTGGTTGTTGCGTTAATCGATGAAGAGCCAACGCGTCGGAGTTTTGGGGAAGCAAGCCTTAAAATCATTAATGATGCTTTTTCCCTTAACAGTATGGGGGAAAACTTTGAACAACTATACCAGAAGGCCATAGTAGAGCCTATGGTCGATGCCGCTTACCCCATACTACCTCAAATAAGCTGAAGAATTAGTATTTCTCTGATAAACACTTATCTCATATAACTTAAGCGCGATACAGTTAAAACGATAGATCGCGTCTACTTCTGTTGCTGTATTATTCCAACATAACATTATTCATCCAAATTTTATGAAAGTAAAAGACCAAAACTATTATACCAGGAGGATGCAAACTCAATTAGGTATAATCAGAGATCTGGGGTATACACTGGATCAACAATCTGTAGTCCTTGACCTGGGTTGCGGAAACGGAAATATTGTCAAGGAATATAGAAGCCAAGGTTATCAGGCTTATGGATGTGATTTCAGTTTTAAAGACGGGCCCTACGTATCTGAGATGCAGAAACTAGGTATCATTAGGCAAATTGATAGCAGTAGCTACACCCTTCCTTTTGATGATAGTAGTGTTGACTTTGTGATAAGTGATCAGGTATTTGAGCACGTAAGGGACTACCCTACTACCCTCCAGGAGGTGCATCGGGTTCTAAAGCCGGGAGGCGTCAGCCTCCATTTTTTCCCTTCCAGGTATGTTTTGATTGAGCCACACGTTCATATCCCTTTCGCCTCAGTGATACAAAACTACTACTGGCTAAAATTATGGGCTCTACTAGGTATGAGAACCAAAGAACAGCGGGGCTTATCGGCAAAGGAAACAGCAGATCGGAACTATGAATACCTGAACAATCAGACGATCTATTTGTCAAAATCTGAAATTACAAGTCATTGCGCAAAATACTTTGGCACCATCAGATTCTGCGAAGACATTTTCATCAAATATATCCAGCGAGCGCCCATGTTGTATAAACTATCAAAGATAGCGCCTTTCCTCCCAATGCTTTACAGCACACTTCGCACCCGGGTATTATTTTTCAGCAAGTAACGGGCTCACCTGTCCTTTCAAAAAATTAAACTGCTCTCGATGTGGATCGCATCTACCTGATAAAGAATCCAAGTATTTGGATGATAGATGAACTTGTTGTCTTCTCACGGCATATTCACTTTTCTGTGATATTGCTCAGAAAACCCAGTGCCTATTATGACAAGAGGATAAAGCAACTAAAAGATAATGGCATAGAGGTCATATATGAGCCATTTAACAGATGGGTAAGTCTAAAAAAGTTACTGTTTAGCTTAGTGTTTATTATAAATAATATGCCAGGGTTCTTATCAAGGTATAGCTTTATTGTAGGCCTTAAAAGTATCTGGTGGTTTTTGAAAATAGACGATAAGTATTTTCAAAAACCAGTTAGTATACATGCCCAATTTGCAACGCAACCAGCACTTATAGGGCTGCTTCTAAGCCAGTATTATTCCCGAGGCCAGGTAAGATACTTCTTTACCTTTCATGCATACGATATATTTTTTAATAACCGGTGGTTTGTAAAATTGGTTAACAACTCAGAGAAATGTTTTACCATCTCCCGTTACAATATTGATTATGTGCTGACCAGGTATAAGAAAATAGACGCGGCCAAGTTAGAGATCGCCAGGCTCGGTGCTTTCTCAAATTATTCTAATAAAACCAAAAAGCCTCCTTCCAAAATATACCACCTGGGTTTCATAAGCTGGTTCGTAGAAAAGAAGGGAATTAGGTTCTTGCTAGAAGCAATGAAGATCATCTACAGTAGGAACAAAAACATTAAACTGGTTCTTGCAGGAGACGGACCGCTGAGAAAAGAAATAGAAAAGTTTATTGCAGCAAATAATCTCCATGATGCAATCACCTACATTGGCAGCCTGAATCTCGAAGAAAAAAGCATTTTTTTCTCTTCTATCGATGCTCTCGTACTGCCCGCCATTACTCTTCCTAATGATCAGGATGGTATACCCGTGGTCCTTATGGAGGCGCTATCGTACGGCTTACCGATCATTTCTACAAACATTTCGGGGATTCCAGAAATTTGCATCAACAATTTCAACGGTTTTCTGATTCCTGAAAAGAATGTTATCGCACTTGTAGAAGCCATCTCTTCATTGTACAATGACAGAAATGCGAGAGAAAGGTTTTCAGTTAATTCTCTCCAATTATTCAATGATTACCGCATTGAAGATAATAGCTACTTAAAGCTGAAAAAATTGAACTGGATAACATAAGGACAGTGCTCCAACTACTTTATCAATTTCCATTTGAAATATTCCCCTTGGCTTTACTAGCCCATATACTATTGAGTTAATTGCCTTAATGTTACGTGCACTACTTGCTATAAATCAGTCTATCATGAAAATACTTTTTGACATAAAACATCCTGCTCAATTGAATTTATTTAAAGGACTTTCACAAGAACTTGCGGCGGAAGGATGGGATGTCACAGTATGCTACCTTCAGAGAGGGAAGCTCCCGAAAATAATTAAATCAGAGTATGCTGGATTAAATACAATTGCAGTGGGAAGCAGTAAAGGCACAAAATGGTCTATTTTGTGGGATGGAAATATCAAGCGAACACTGGTGTTTTTAGATTTAATTAGAAAAAACAAATATAATATTTGCGTAGCTGCCAGTAGCATACCTCTGGCAATGGCGTGCAAGCTATTAAACGTACCAGTTATCCAATTTTATGACGATCCTGAGAGAGGCAAAATAGGAAGCCTGAATGCCATGTTCTCTAATCAGTTGTTCTTTCCTCCTATTGTTGAGAAAAACAAAAAGACTTCCACTTTTAACTGCCTTAAAGAATGGAGCTACCTTAGCCCAACCAGATTCAAACCGAGCATAGACATACTTAACAAGTTCAATCTTGAACCTCACCAGTATATCTTTATCAGAGAGGTAAGTAACAAGTCTTTTAACTACTATAATCAAGAGGATGCAATTGTTTGCAGCCTTAGCCGAGAAATAGACCCAAATGCTAAAGTAATTCTATCATTAGAGGATAAAAGTATAGCCCATAAATTTCCATCGCACTGGACAATACTGGAGGAACCCGTTGGTGATATCCACTCCCTTATTTACTATTCCAAGTTAGTAGTATCATCCGGTGACAGCATGGCCAGAGAAGGAGCCATGCTAGGGGTGCCGAGTGTGTATTGCGGTATACGGCACATGAAGGCCAACAATATGCTGATGGACCTCGGTCTTCTAGCCCATCTGCCAGCTACTGAAGCTGTACCGTTTATTAATAGTCATATCCAAAGAAAGTTTGACGAGACTGAGCAGAAGGATACACGTGCAAGGCTTGCTGCAAATTGGGATGATATGGTAGCATTTATGAAAGAACAGATACATATCTATAAATACTAATTTTATGGTTATTTCAATTTTTGGCCTTGGCTACGTAGGCTGTGTTAGTTTAGGCTGTTTGGCAAAAAACGGACACCAGGTAATTGGTGTGGATGTCAGTTCTTTTAAAGTGGATCTCATTAATAGGGGTATCCCTACTATTCTTGAAAAAGACATCGATACAATTATCAAGGATGGGTATAACAGAGGTAAAATATCAGCCACTTTGTGCGCTGATGAAGCTGTACAAAACTCAGAAGTAAGCATAATCTGTGTCGGCACCCCCTCATCCCCCCATGGGCATTTAAATCTTTCTTACATTTATAAGACTGCAGAGCAAATCGGAGAAGCTTTAAAAGCAAAAGAGGAGTTTCATACTGTGGTAATAAGGAGTACAGTCTTGCCTGGCACCAACCAGAAATTTGGAGAAATCATGGAAGAAGTATCAGGCAAGCAGAGAGGTGTTCACTTCTCCGTAGTTTCTAATCCTGAGTTCCTGCGCGAAGGCTCAGCTGTTAAAGACTACTATCATCCATCTGTAACTGTAATTGGAGGTGACCACAAACAAGCGATCGAAAAAGTGGCTTCACTTTATAGTTGCATACAGGCACCTATCGAGATCACAGAAATAAAAATTGCTGAAGTCATCAAATATGTCAATAACTCTTTTCACGCCTTAAAAATTGCTTTTGCAAATGAAGTGGGCAACGTATGTAAAGCGCTCTCCATTGATTCTCACAAAGTAATGGGTCTATTTTGTCAGGACACGCACCTCAATATCTCATCTGCGTATTTCAAGCCTGGCTTTGCCTACGGAGGCTCCTGTCTACCAAAGGATTTAAGAGGATTTGTTACCTTAGGTCATGACAATTACATCAGCACCCCAATATTAGGAGTTATTGACTCCTCCAATGAGCATCAAAAGAGAGTGGCCTTCGAAATGATTGCGAAGACAGCCAAGCGAAAGATTTGCTTTATTGGCCTTAGCTTTAAGGAAGGCACAGATGATCTGAGGTATAGCCCCTCAGTGGATCTCGCCGAAACCTTGATAGGCAAGGGATACAACATCACCATTTATGACGAAAATGTACGTTTATCTAAGTTAATCGGTGCTAATAAAGCATTCATAAATGAGCGTCTGCCCCATTTGTCTGAACTGATTGTAAATGACCTTGAAACAGCTATAAAACAAAATGATGTAATTGTGGTTAACCATAGAAACTTTGACGCTGCACCGTACCATGAGTTACTCATGGACAAACACGCTGTGATAGATTTGGTCAGAGTCAAGGAACTTGAGCTACTTCCGAATTACAATGGTCTCTGCTGGTAAATCAATACTACATAATCAGTATCAAAAGTATCTTATATATTCCCTCACTTTCACATCTATTGGCTGGCACTTTGCTTTAATAAGATCAACCAAATAAAAGAGGAGTACAAGCAGCAATATTGATGCAATTTGTACTCCTCTTTTATTTTGACCAAAGCAAACCGGCCTCCTGATTGGGAGGCCGGTTTGTTTTGGTTGGTGAAGAATAATGGTAAACTTTAGAAAGCAGCCTTATGTGCCTTCCTACTTAGTACCGTCCTATAAATTATCTTCAAATCCAACATAAGTGACCAGTTCTCCATATACCAAAGATCATGAAGCGTTCGCTGTATTTTCTGCTCCTCAGTTTCTGTGGGGCCCCTCCAGCCGTTCACCTGTGCCCAACCTGTTATGCCAGGCTTAAAATAATGCCTGATCATATACTTAGCCACGCTCGCCTGCAGTTGCTGATTGAGGTAACTTCTGTGTGGTCTTGGGCCCACCACACTCATATCACCAAGTAATACATTCATAAATTGGGGCAGCTCATCTAAGCTATACTTTCTTAATATCCGGCCTATACCAGTTACCCTCGGGTCGTTTTTCTGAGTTGACATGGTGCCGCCAGAAATAGGGTCATTCTCCCGCATACTTCTAAACTTGAAGACTTTGAAAGGTCTTCCTCCTTTTCCGATTCGTACAGGACTATAAAATACAGGGCCTGGAGAGTCCAACTTTATTAGAATAGCTAACAGTAGGAAGATTGGTGAAAGCGCAATAAGCGCCATGCTGGCGAAAACCTTGTCAAAACAATTTTTTAGTATAAATGAAGATGTTTCGTCTAAGGGTAGTTGTCTTACGTTTACTACATCTATTTCTCCATAGCGGGTCATTTTATAATTTTCCCCTAACAGGCCTCTATAGTCTGGTATATACTTCACTCGTATACCATGATAGTCTGCAGCATCTATTATATTTTTCACCTTCTTAGAGACCTTAACCGGAAGAGCTATTACAATTTCATCCACTGTATGCTGGCTGAGGTATTCGTTGATATGTGCCAGATCGCCTACCACTCTTTCCTGTCCAACTGCGCATTCTTCCTTCTTGCACTTTATAAATCCTTTGATTTCATGCTCTGATTTATAAAAATCCTTTAGGTTCTTCTCAACGTCCCCAGCTTGATGCCCAATACCAGCTACCAGCGTATATTTAGTTCTGTCAGCCCCGTTTCTAACTTTATTAACCATACCAGAAATAAAAAAATTAATCGGAATACCTAGTACAGGGAACCCTAACATTACGGCAGCAACTAAATTCTTGGTTTGTAAAGAGAAGGGAAAAGACCAGTAAAATAAGAATACTAAGCCCAGTAAGGTTATGTATACCTTAATGTAATTTATAATACGTAAATTTAACTCATGATTAATGTTAGCATCATACAACCTCATCCAATAGCTAACTATTGTCCAAAACAACATTAATACCATTAATGCTCCCCATGTTAGCTCTGAGGGCTCTCTGTCTGAGAAAAAGTAAATGGCACCAAAAGAGATAAGAATGAATGTCGCTATATCCCCTCCAAGATATATTATAGGAAAATTCTGATTTGGCTTAATCATGGTATTCTTTAAAATAACTGGTTCACGGATTCCATTATCTCAACACTCACAGCCCCAGGGAACTAATGCCAATTTTAGCAGGGCATCGAAGCAACCTTAGTCTAGCATGTGAGCAGTACAAAGTCATATGTCGAATATTAAATTGAGAGTCACTTGTTTAGTCGAATCAACATTTACTCATATCAAGAGTAATGTTCAACAACACTTAAAGGAAGAGTAACTTATTTTTAATCATGGATTAGGGTACTGGTGTACAGTGCTCTTCAACTTTGATCTGAGTGAGGTGTGTAAATCTATGTCATAACCTTCTTCTTTTTATAATTAAACTAATTTTAAAATTATGCATACTTTCAACAAGTATAAAGTTCAGCTTATAAGCATAAAAAACAGTATTATTCATGATTGACTATATTATACTCAATCCATATTAATTATACTTTATTTAAGAAATAAAGGTGCTATTTTCACAGTTTTATTAGGGAATAGCTATAAAATAAGGGTGAATAGGTTACTGCTTTTTAAGCGTCTAAGTACAAACCGGGGTCAAATGAGATTTTGCAATTATTCTATTTAGGCTAACGCATTTACAATTAGAGAGATAGACTCCGACAATTAGCTTTTGGTCTTGTCAATTCAATAAAAATTTATATCTACTGATAAAAAAGCACTTCCTTTTTACCCCCTTCATTAATAGATCTATCTACACCGGAAACATTACCACTATGCTCCAAGAACATCATATCTGCCAAGGTAGCTTTTTCATTACCCATCTTGACGTTGTCAAAGTAGAGCACGCGCTTCTTGGTGTCGGTGGTCAGGTTGTCGTTCCACTTCCACTTGTAGATGCCCAGCTTCCACTGCGGCGAGCGGGCCGAGGAGAGTGGGTACATGTTGGCCCCAACCCGGTTGAGGATCTTCTTGCCGTTGAGCCACACCTCGATTAGGCCATCTGAACTAGAGGAATGCTTGATGTGAAAGGCGAACTGGTTCCAGGCGTTCTTACCCACCGGGCCCAGGTCGATCTTCTCGCTCTTGCCCGTGCCCGTGGCCTTGGACTGGAGCACCAGCAGGTAGCGATCATCTCTGATCTCCAGAGCGATTGAGGGGCTCATGCCCCCGCCTTGGTGCCACTGGTTTATTGCTTCGGTGTAGGAATCCTTGACGTAGTCGGCTGAAGGGAAGAAAACCGAGAAGCCGTACCACCTGTTCAGGTTCGACTGCACGGGGAAGAGCACCTCGGAGCGCGTACCCCCGCTCTGGATCGGGTCAGAGTCGCGCAGCTCGAAGCGGCCCGACTTGGAGCCGGCGGCGACAGGGCTGCCGGCAACGGTGAAAGCGTGGCTCGGCCCGAACTGCTGGTGCACACCGGACCAAATAGATCCACCTTCGAATGTCTCATTGAAAAGCAAGTTATTAGAACACACTAAATATTCTTCATAGTGCTCCATCTCTGACTCAATAGGACAAGTCACTTCTAATTGTTCTCTTTGGTCTAAAAGAGCACTTAATATTAAGTATATGATTATTGATAACCTCAACTTTAATGAGTGATAGCTAGTGCAATATTATGTAATATACAACCTTGCAGATCCAAAGTTGGATTTAATACCTACTTATTAATATAGATTATGTTATAAATTATATTACTTATATACATACGAGATATCTTTAATACGGATTTAGGATTTTATTATAGAATATTAGAAAAACTAAATTCATAGCTTTCACAGCATTAATTATACTGGATATAGCTGTCCATGAACCTAGAAATGCGAATCCTTGATGTTAACTCATATAAGGTGGTGACCAACAGACCAAATATGAGGGCATAAAAAAAGCAGCTAATATTAGCTGCTTTTTTTATGCGTGTATATAATAGTGTGGGGGTTTAATTTACACCCATCACCTTAGTGATTATGCATTAATTATTCTTACTTGATGGTAAAGCTTAGCGTTGATGCCGCACTAGCTACTCCACCTGAGCTTGGAGTTACTTTCAGGTTATAGCTGCCTGCTGCAGCTGGAAGTTCCCACTTACCGAAGTAGTAGTTGCCACTGCCGTCGTCACCTTGTACTGCGAATGGGAATTGGTTATCTACTTTAGTACGCGTCTGTGCACCAGTTAACTCGAACAACACACTGCTTACACCTGAAGCCGTATTGGCACGGATGTTAAACTTACGCACACCACGCGAAGTCAGGTCAAGTGTAGCACCATTGGTAACAGTCATCACATCTTTTTCAGAAGAAGCATCAACTAAAGTATAGCTGATAGCACTGTCAGAAGTACCGGTCGATGGAACCGTTGTAGTTGGTTCTGGTGCGGGTGCTGTTGCAACTGGCTCAGTTGGTTCAGTTACTGTTTCAACCGGAGTTGGTACAGTAGAGGTAGATCCGGAGGTGATATCTGCCAAGGTAGCTTTTTCATTACCCATCTTGACGTTGTCAAAGTAGAGCACGCGCTTCTTGGTGTCGGTGGTCAGGTTGTCGTTCCACTTCCACTTGTAGATGCCCAGCTTCCACTGCGGCGAGCGGGCCGAGGAGAGTGGGTACATGTTGGCCCCAACCCGGTTGAGGATCTTCTTGCCGTTGAGCCACACCTCGATTAGGCCATCTGAACTAGAGGAATGCTTGATGTGAAAGGCGAACTGGTTCCAGGCGTTCTTACCCACCGGGCCCAGGTCGATCTTCTCGCTCTTGCCCGTGCCCGTGGCCTTGGACTGGAGCACCAGCAGGTAGCGATCATCTCTGATCTCCAGAGCGATTGAGGGGCTCATGCCCCCGCCTTGGTGCCACTGGTTTATTGCTTCGGTGTAGGAATCCTTGACGTAGTCGGCTGAAGGGAAGAAAACCGAGAAGCCGTACCACCTGTTCAGGTTCGACTGCACGGGGAAGAGCACCTCGGAGCGCGTACCCCCGCTCTGGATCGGGTCAGAGTCGCGCAGCTCGAAGCGGCCCGACTTGGAGCCGGCGGCGACAGGGCTGCCGGCAACGGTGAAAGCGTGGCTCGGCCCGAACTGCTGGTGCACACCGGACCAAATAGATCCACCTTCGAATGTCTCATTGAAAAGCAAGTTATTAGAAGTAGCATTCTGCGTTATCTCAGCGCTCATTGTCGCATCTGGCGAGATTTCTTCTAATTCATTTTTATCGCATGAAAAGGCTATTGCTCCTGCCATTACAGGCAAGAGTAGGTTACGAAATTTAAAATTCATTTTGTTTTGGCTAAAGTTGAAATTTTAATTTTACTAAAGTTGATTCTAGATTAAATTGTACTAACTTATTAAACTCTCCCTACTGCAATTTCTTTTATCTTTATATTATCTTAGAAAACAACTCATTGCAATAGGACTTTATCTAATTAATAAACAGCCTAAAAGTATTTTCATATGAGTCTATTTTGTTTAAAGTTTAACATTCTACGGTAGCTAATCAGCATACATTAACATTGTGATACAATTGCACATTTTAGCTGCATGACCTCCACAAATGTAAGAGACTTCTGATCAGAAATAAAAGCTAGAGCTACCTCTTACTACATATTTCTTTATTATTTCATATTTAAAATAGTAACCGCTTAATTTGTAGTTGTTTTTCAAGGGTTAACTCCCTAGAATGGCTAAGGTCAGCTAAGCGAATCATTTGTATTTTTACTATCTCAAAAGCACATACAACCCCTGCCCCAGTTCACTTTTTTATTATATATATTTAGAACTATATAAACCATAATTACTGATCCAGCAATATAAACTTAAATTGGAAGCATGCTATAAACGGCATGGTCCCTACTTTAGAAGCAGCATTCTAATATCCAAGCTTATATTTCTTTTGAAAATCAGTACTCTGGGTACAAAGATAATCCCCAAAGAAATAATAGATTCCTAAAAGCATAATTTACAAGAAGATCTAGCTAAATGGCTGAACCTGTTATGCTTATAAGTTGGCTAGATTATTTTAATATCAGATACTTTTTATATATTTTGGGAAGTCCCTCAAGTGACTTCCCAAAATATATCACAAAATCATAAAATTTTTTATTGAAATTCTTCATATTACGTATAACTCTTAACAGAGGAAACTTGGGAGCTACTTAAGGATGATAACTCCTTTCTGCTTACTATAATTTATCCCCGCTAGCATATCTGTAAAATTCTTAAGGAAGCTAGGGTTGAAACTAAAGAGCTGGCAAATGGCCAATGTACAGTTTAAACAGTTTCTTAGCATGAATAAAAGTCCAAGGTTTCACATCCAGAAATTTCAATTATATAAAAAAGGATTTTAATAAGAAGATGAGACAAGGTATATCAGTTGTGGTATGTACTTATAATGGAGCTGCACTCCTCCCTGAGACAATACGCCATATAGCTTGCCAGCACGTGCGTCCTAATATAAATTGGGAATTTATTGTCATAGATAATGCTTCGTCTGACAATACGGCTAATGTAGCAATCAATGAGTGGGGAAAGCACCGAAGCCGTACTCGCTTTTCTCTTTTCCATCAACCAAGACTTGGGCTAACTTATGCTCGCCAAATGGCAATGGAAGAGTCCTTATATGACTTTGTTCTCTTTTGCGATGATGACAATTGGTTATGCCCTGAATACATTAATTTGGCCTACGATTTGATGGTCCAAAATCCATTTATTGGGGTACTGGGTGGCAACGGCATACTTGAATATGGACCTGATACGCCATTATGGGCAATAGGGCATGGTTCGTTTGCAAATGGCCCACAAGCTGAAACATCAGGCCAAGTGAAGCACAATGTAGTCTATGGAGCTGGTTTCGTATTACGAAAAACAGCTTACCAAAAGATACACAAAGCTGGTTTTGAACCAATGCTTACCGACCGATTGGGTAATCATCTCAGCGCAGGAGGGGATATTGAACTCTGCTATGCAATAGCTCTAGCCGGTTATGACATTTGGTATGATGAGGGTCTAAAATTCAAACACTATATTCCTAAAAACCGGATTACCTGGGATTACTGTGAACGCTTCTTTACGGAAGGGGCGCAGAGCTTCGACGCATTAATTCCCTACCGGGTGCGTGTAAATAAGGGAAGTAGGAATATGGCGTCTTTTAATTTTCAGATTTTTAAAATCTTTATAGTGCATGTTCAAAGGCTATTCCCGTTACTTCTACAAAAAATCAATACTCCTGCCGAGTCAGATCAGGCAAAATTGGTTACTATAAAGCTAATTGCCTTAAAAGCTAAAATCCTCAGCTTTAAAAAGTATGGAGCGATGAAAAAGAATTTTATAAAAATTTTGGAGTTTGAAAAACACATACAGATTACCTCCCATAAAGAAATAAATAAAAGGCCAATTAAAAATAGCAGGCCAGATAGCGCTTCTGTAAGCTCAATTCTATAATTCCTATATCCTCATAGTTTTACTTTAAAGCTTATCACTCATTTTAACTCTGAAAGTACGTTTTTATAAAATTTACATAAATTATGTAACAATTTTATGGATTTTACATATATAACAATATATAATGTTTACAAGTTTAAATTTAACTGTATCCACAACTTCTCAATAGGGTTAGCATGCAGTAATTCTTCGTTTACCTTCAAATGGGTTGGTGTATTTTATACATGATCTCCCAAGTAAAAGAGGTATAGTTTAATGCTTTCACATTTTGTTATCCGACCCTCATTAGTTCTCTACAATATGCTAAGAACATTTACCCTTATTTTTTGCTGTATTATAACGCTAAATTCAGTAGCCCAGGGCACCCAAGGTTTTACTTCCATAGCCAATCTTACTCCGGTAAGGGTATCGAGTAATACTGAAGAGAAACCACAATCCAAAGTATGGAAATATGCTTGCACCTACTGGACTGTGCTACCTGACTCAACTGGAACTCATGTATGGCGCTTGGATGGCACTAGTTGGACTAAAGCTTTGACAATATCAACCAGAACTAGTGGCAAAGCTGATTGCAAAGTAGTTGATGATGTTGTGCATATATTTTTATTCAGGGGCGGTACAACTTCCGAACTGGTATCAGTGGAATACGACCCAGATTTAAACACTTATACACCTTGGTCTAAAAGAACCTCTTCATCACCTATACAAAGGTTGCGAGGGACTGCAACGATCGATATTGACAGTAAGGGCAGGATGTGGCTGGCTTCAACTGAGCTCAATGATGTAAATAAAATAAATGTTTGGTGGAGTGATTATCCCTATTCTAAGTGGAGCTCGCCAATTACGCTTGCAACGGGCATCGACGCCGATGATATTGGCTGTGTAATCGCCATGCCTGGCAAAATAGGTGTTTTCTGGTCAAATCAAAACACGAGGGAGTTCGGCTTCAAGACCCATGCTGACGGGGACGAACCCACTAAATGGTCAGAAGATGAGGTGCCTGCCTCCCAATCAGCCCTTAACATAGGGGCTGGAATGGCGGATGACCACATTAACGTGGCAATTGCTAAAGACGGCACCTTGTACTGTGCTGTTAAAACTAACTACGACAAGAAAAATCACCCAAAAATTGCATTGCTAGTACGACGCCCATCTGGAGCTTGGGATGACCTACACGGAATTTCTGAAACAGGAACCAGGCCTATGGTTATCCTTAATGAAGAGCTCGGTAATATTAAGGTATTTTATACCTCAATAGAGGGTGGTGGAAATATTCTGTATAATGAGTCTAGGATTGATAATATCTTATTCGGGCCAAAAATCACTTTATTGGACGGTACATATAATGACGTCTCGAGTAGTAAAGAGAATTACAATACAGATATCGTAATTTTAGCTTCAAACGAAACGCATGTAACTGGTGTACTCCTTTCAAATAATAGGGGTTCATTACATATTGCATGTGCAGATGATATAGGTAGAACCTTTGGTGCTTACCCTAACCCATTCTCAGAAAAAACAACTTTACATTTCACTCTTACAAGGGGAGGAGAATATGAAATTACAATGTATGATACGAAGGGCTCCCATATAGCTATAATCGATCAAGGTAAAGCAGTGGCCTATGAGCTTAATACAATTCAAATTGGTGGCAATTGGCTGCCCCGAGGACTTTACCTAATCAAATTGCAAGCACCTGGAGTCACTAGGTCATTAAAATTGGTACTTGAAAGGTAATGGCATCAATCTCATCAGCTAATCAGGATTTAACTTTATTTGTAAAGATCTGCTTGGATTTCGAAAATTTGCTTGCAATTAGTAACGGCTCGCCAAATAAAACAGGTATGTTTCGACTAGACCAGAATGAACGATGTTTGGTTGCAAGGCACATAGTGTTACTATAGGACAAGAAAATGGCCCTTAACTAAGAAGCCAACCTCCTACATTATTATTTCACTCCTACATTATTATTTCATAGGCAACATATTTACAAATACAGATTTAGCCTGTACAAGTTTTACAGTATATGATGGTTTATGAAATAGAATACTAGCTTCATAGCATTGTAATACCCTTGCTCTTCTCTAGGGAAACATGTCATTTTCCTAACGATTCTTCTGTTTCTTGTTCTCATACAAAGGCTCGCCCATTCAATGTTCCTGGTGTAAACCTCAGTTCCAGGCCAGCGCCTCATTTGTTTCTGGTGCATAAGCATTGAAGAACCACCGCGTGCGCCATATTCACTCTTTTCCTGATGGAGGCATTTTGTCAATTTGAACCTGCCTACAGCACTGTTGCCAGAAATTGACCTGCAGGCTGCCAGCCTTCTGACCCAGCTACCGACGCATTGTCTGTCGGTACATGGCCGTCACCTGCTCACTGTCGGGTGTGTCGGAGTTGCTAATCAACATCCGAAGCACCAGCCGCCTGGTCTGAGGGCGGCAGTTGGTCATCTAGTAAGTATTCTCGAATTGCTTGTCGCAGTCCCGAGACATGAAGTTCTGTTATTCTATTTAAAGCTATTGCTACTCAAGACAAGATGTCGCCAACCTATCTGTAAAGCTTTATAATAAGATACAATTATAAGTATTCTATACATTCGCTTGGCAAAGAGTTATAAACCTTAGCCTCACGGGCTGCTACTCACCTTTATTTTAAAACCCGTCTACATTATATTAAATGCTATTAGCCAAATTTCGGCACCTCCCACCCAACATATCACAAGCATAATCTTATACTAAGTTATAACATTAATTATAACTAAAAATAAATAAGTGCAAATAATCAAATCCCTATAATCTGCATTCAAGTAGACTAAAATGAATTTATGATCGCTAACTATCCCACCTAACGAATCGAACTTATGATTAAAAAATATACCTTATTCATTATAAGTTGCTTAGTAGTAGCTTCTAATTTGTCCGCACAGCAAGTGGGCGCCGGATTCTCTTCTATAACCAATCTTAACTCAGAGCCTACTTCTACTACAACCGGCGAAAAGCCCCAATCAAAACCGTGGCAGTACGACGGAAAGTGGTGGGCTGTGTTTCCAAACTCCGGAGGCACTTTTCTTTGGAGACTTGATGGCGCTAATTGGACAAATGTACTTAAGCTCTCATCGCGAACAACATCCAAAGCCGATTGTAAAGTTGCTGGCAACATTACGCACATACTTTTATACCAGGGAGCCTCCTCTCAAATGGCCTCTGTCGAGTACGATGCTTCTCTAGGCACCTACAAGCTTTGGTCCAGGAGAACCTCCACAGTAGGGCTTACGCTCGACAAGGGTGTGGAAACCTCAACAATAGATATAGACAGCAGAGGCAGAATGTGGCTGGCATCAGCCGGCGTGAGCGACATTAATGTACGCTGGAGTGATCCGCCTTATTCAAATTGGAGTGCTCCCGTTACAATAGCTACAGGAGTAACCGATGACGACATCTGTGCAGTGATAACGCTACCTGGAAAAATTGGAGTATTCTGGTCAAACCAAAATACCAGACGCTTCGGATTTAAAACCCATGATGACGGAGCAGATCCCGCTGATTGGGCATCGGATGAAGTGCCTGCTTCCCAGTCTTCTCTCAATGTAGGCAATGGAATGGCTGATGACCATATAAACATGGCTGTTGCTGGTGACGGCACGTTATACTGTGCCATTAAAACTGAATATGGAACCAGGGGTTACCCCCAGATCGCGCTGCTTGTACGTCGGCCTTCCGGCAGTTGGGATAATCTATATGGTGTATCAGAAAGCGGAACAAGGCCTATCGTCATTCTTAATGAGCAACTTAACCGAATAAAAGTGATTTATATTGCCAGTGATAGTGGTGGTGATATACTTTATAAGGAGTCTGCAGCATTGAACATCAGCTTTGGTTCGCAGCTTACTCTACTTAAAGGGAGCTACAACAATCCAACGAGCAGTAAGGATAATTATAGTAGCGACGTTGTCGTACTGGCTTCCAGTGGCACACATGTGGTTGGGGTGTTAGCAACTGATGGCACAACCTCACCAAGTCAGTATACCTTAGCCGTTTCGTCTTCGAGCGGGGGCACAGTGACGAGGAGCCCGGACCAGGCGAGCTACGCGCCCGGCAGCACCGTCACGCTGACGGCCAGCCCGCAGGCGGGCTTCCAGTTCGCCGGCTGGTCGGGCGACGCCTCGGGCACCGCGAACCCGCTCACCCTGACCATGGACCGCAGCAAATCGGTGACGGCCACCTTCACGGCCACCACCAGCCAGCAGCAGGTGGTCAGCTTCACGCTCGTCAACGCCAGCAACGAGCAGGACCACTTCCAACTCGCGGACGGGGCAGTGATCGTGCTCTCTGAGCTCTCAAGCACCAAGCTCAACATCCGGGCCAACACCTCGCCTGGGGCGGTGGGCAGCGTCAAGCTCGAGCTGAGCGGTACCCAGTCCCGCACCTATACTGACAACGCCCCCCCCTACGCCCTGCAGGGCGACAACGGATCGGGCAACTACTACTACGGCACCTGGGGGCCGCCGCCCGCCGGCACCTACACCTTGAAGGCAACCCCTTACACCGGCAGCAAGGCCTCCGGAACACCGGGCACCCCAATGACAATCACCTTTACAGTAACCAAGGACGGGGGCACGCCGACTACTCAGTACAGCCTGAGCACGGGCACGGTGGGCGGGGGCACAGTGACGAGGAGCCCGGACCAGGCGAGCTACGCGCCCGGCAGCACCGTCACGCTGACGGCCAGCCCGCAGGCGGGCTTCCAGTTCGCCGGCTGGTCGGGCGACGCCTCGGGCACCGCGAACCCGCTCACCCTGACCATGGACCGCAGCAAATCGGTGACGGCCACCTTCACGGCCACCACCAGCCAGCAGCAGGTGGTCAGCTTCACGCTCGTCAACGCCAGCAACGAGCAGGACCACTTCCAACTCGCGGACGGGGCAGTGATCGTGCTCTCTGAGCTCTCAAGCACCAAGCTCAACATCCGGGCCAACACCTCGCCTGGGGCGGTGGGCAGCGTCAAGCTCGAGCTGAGCGGTACCCAGTCCCGCACCTATACTGACAACGCCCCCCCCTACGCCCTGCAGGGCGACAACGGATCGGGCAACTACTACTACGGCACCTGGGGGCCGCCGCCCGCCGGCACCTACACCTTGAAGGCAACCCCTTACACCGGCAGCAAGGCCTCCGGAACACCGGGCGAGCCGCTCATAATAACATTTCAAATTATATCTTCAAGCTTTGCAGAAAGTTCTTCGCTTAGCCTAGCGAAGGTCGAGCTTCAGACTGATGTGTTGAGGGCATATCCAAATCCATTCACTCAGAAAACAACGCTTAACTTCACACTCCAAGAAGGAGGAGATTATTCCGTCGATTTATTTGACGCCAAGGGGATGCTGTTGGGCCGCTTACGAGAAGTAAGCTCTGTTGCAGGTGAATTAAACAGGCTTGAAGTAGATGGCACCCATCTTCCTAAAGGGTTATATTTTATAAAATTGCAAAGTAACAGCACTACAAAAACACTCAAGCTTATACTAGATAAGTAATTATTGTAAACACATAAGGCGTGAGGGCAGCTGTACAACTGCCCTCACGTTATTATTATAGAGGTATTTAATAAATGATTCACGCTTTTTTTCTATCGCTATTGAGTTGATTTCGTCTGTTTAAATTCTCATCTCCCTTTCATTCTACCACCTAATCCCCTCATTCCCGTATTACCCCATGTGAATACATGGGTTCTATGAGCATACCGGAAACAAACGGCATTTTTGCGGCGCATTACTTACTGAAAGAACAACTAAGTTCGGGGGGAGTTGAAGAGGTCTGGAAGGCTGAAGACTGGACGGCAGAAGGGGCTCCGGTAACACTGAGGCTGTACGCACCTCATATCCGGCTCGATCACCATAGCCTGGAACTGCTGCAACGGGAACAAGAAGAGCGGGCTTTATTACAACATCCCCATCTGCTTATACCTTCGCATTTCGGCGTACACCAAGGTATTCCTTTTGATATCGCACCGCTGCAGACACAGCATACCTTGTCGCAGGTTGCACCGCTACCAGAGAGGGAAATTACCCGACTGATTTCCCAGGTGGGCAGTGCCTTGGAATACCTGCACACCAGACAGCCCCCTTTGCCACACCGACAGATCAACCTGTCCAATATTATACTAGATGCTCAGGGAAATTACCTTTTGGCTGTACCGGCCTTTAGCAGCCAGCTGCGCACACTCCTGCACCGTGCTACTGGCACGCCGCTGGCTCAGAGCACTGCCTATGCCGCACCGGAACTGTTTGGGTCCCACCCGAAGCACTCAGCTGCGAGTGATATATTTGCACTTGGCGTGAGCCTGTACGAGTTGTGCACCGGCGAAACGCCTTGGCTGGGAAACGGTGGTTTGAGCCTAAGCCAGGGGGCAGAGATTCCAATTGTTCCTGATCCATATTCCCGTATACTAAGCAACCTGGTGCGTGCCTGCCTGCATCCAGATCCTGAGAAAAGACCCACGGCACAGGTGCTCGTTGAAGAGGCCAACTATTATCTGGAATACGGCAAATGGAAATCTTACGGCACTTTTGGAAATGTAACGGCAGAGTCGATCGTATACAAAAGAAGGACTTGGCTATGGCCTACCATTCTTTTCCTGCTGCTGATAGTTGCGCTTGGCGCCGCGTATTATTTTCTAGTATGGAATAAACCCGGTAAGGAACTGGCTACAGATACCGATGTAAGCACCAATCTACCAGTTATACCCTCCATTCCTGATTCGACTGTAGCTGATAGTACACCAATAGCAACCGACAACACAACGGAAGCGGTGAAACCGGACACGCCAACCAAAAAGCAGCCCAGCCAGCCGCCAAAAACTAATCCGGCTCAGGCTGGTACGCCGAAAGCACAAGTTTCTCCGGCTTCCAAACCCGCTCCGTCACGCCCGGTACAGCCCGCTTACCCTCAGCCAACTAGTCTGGAGGGTTACCTGAACGGCTTGCTTAACCAGGAAATACCGCTGGAGGTACGTGACCGATGGCGAACTTCCATCAAAAAATACTTCTCTCCGGATGCCATCATTTATGCCCGCATGCACGACGCTCCATTGGGAAGCTTCGGTGTCAGTGAGTTTATTGACATTCTCTTAAGCACAGAAGAGGGCAATAGTATTGTCATTGACAAGATCATCTACGACCCAGAGGAAAAGGGCGCAATAGATGAGATCAACGTGAGCATTATTGCTGTTCAATAATTTAATGTTTTAATAATCCACAGTTTTTGGCTTTTTAAAGATAATTTTCAATATTTAAAAAGCAATATATTCTGTGGATTATGTTTGGAACTCTCCTCAACCTGCAATGGAAGCAGGCCCGCCGGTCGCCGGCTTATGAGAAAAGCCTGGTAGTGAAGTTTATACTCGGGTTCTTCATCATCTATTTTGCGCTCATCTTTATTGGGCTCGGGTTTTTTAGCGATAAAATACTTGCCGATGTTTACCCGGACCAAGATCCTGTTGCCTCTTTTAACAGCTTCCTGCTCTTTTATTTTTTAATAGACCTCGTGTCGCGCTTTATGCTGCAAGACTTACCGGTGCTGGCCATTCAGCCTTTCCTGCACCTGCCTGTAAAGCGGAACAAGCTTGTGCACTTTGTGCTGCTGCGCTCTATACCCAGCGTGTTTAATCTGCTCTTGCTGCTGGTATTTGTGCCATTTATGCTGCGTGCGGTAGTGCCAGCGCACGGCGTAGGTATAGCGCTGGTCTGGCTGGCCTCCCTCCTGCTGCTCACGTTCATCAACAATTTCATTCTTATCTACTTCAAGCGGCAGCTAACCTCCAACCCGAAAATAACGCTACTGCTTGCACTGGTAGTCGGTGGCCTCATGCTGCTCGACTACCTGCAGGTGCTCTCACTGCGGCAGGTTTCGACGGTGGCATTTGGTGCCTTGCTGCAGCAACCATGGCTCGTACTTGTGCCTTTGCTGGGACTGGTGGGGGTATACCTGCTTAACTACCGGTTTCTGATGCAGCACCTTTATCCGGAGGAGATCTACGTCAAGAGAGTCACCACAGTAGAAGGGAACGACATGGCTTTTCTGAACAAATTTGGGGATACCGGAAAGCTGATCGCCCTGGAATTGAAGCTGATCTGGCGCCACAAACGACCGAAGTCCATGGTAATGATATCGGCCTTCCTTCTATTTTACGGTCTTATTTTCTATACTAACAAGGTATATTTGGAAGGCTGGGGCATGCTCATCTTTGTAGGTATTTTCGTGACAGGCGCCCCAATGTTCAACTACGGCCAGTTTGTGCCGGCCTGGCAAAGCGCTCATTACGACGCCCTGCTCACCAGACCAATTTCGACTTACCAATATGTGAAAGCAAAGTACCTCATGTTTGTGCCTTCTATTCTGCTGGTGACCGTTCTCACACTCCCTTATGCATTGTTCGGCACGAAAGTACTCCTCATCAACCTGGCTAGTTGCGTGTTCAACATCGGCGTGAACTCAATTGTCGTGCTATACTTTGCGGCGCTTAACAAAGAGCGGCTCGACCTGAGCAATGGTTCTGCCTTTAACTGGCAAGGTGTGGGAGCCTCTAAGTTTGTGATGATGCTGCCGATGGTGCTGGGACCGGTTGCTATCTTCCTGCCTTTCTCTTTTATGGACATACCGCAGTGGGGCATTTTCGCTCTTGCCTTTACTGGTGCGTTGGGAATCGTTTTCCATCGCCAGCTGCTTCGAATGATGGCCAAACGATTCGAAGACAGAAAGTATACCCTGGCTGCCGGTTACAGACAGCACTAATCAACCCAACTACCTGAAGACGAAAAACATCAGCTATACCTGAAAAGAAATGAATATGATGATTGAAGTAAAAGATCTTGTAAAAGCATACAGCAACACCACAGTCGTGAACATACAGGGGTTGCACGTGGCGCCCGGCGAGACCATTGGTTTAGTGGGAAACAACGGGGCAGGCAAGACTACCCTGTTTCGGATGCTGCTGGACCTGGTGCGCCCTACTGACGGCGTAGTTACCTCGAAGGGTATACCAGTGGCACACACCGATGCCTGGAAATACTATACCGGTTCGCACCTCGACGAAGGTTTTCTGATAGACTACCTGACGCCAGAAGAGTACTTTAAATTTATCGGCGACCTGCACGGCCTGTCCAATGGCGACATACAGGAGCGTCTGCAGCCCTTTGTCGATTTTTTTAACGGCGAGATACTACAGCAGCGCAAGTACATCCGCGACTTTTCGAAGGGCAACCAGAAAAAGGTAGGTATAGCTGCTGCCGCACTTTCCCACCCCGAGCTCCTGATCCTGGACGAGCCCTTTGCCAACCTGGACCCCAGCTCCCAGATCAGGCTCAAAAACCTGCTGCGCAGCCTGCACGAGCGCCACGGCATGACCATGCTTATCTCCAGTCACGACCTCAACCACGTCACCGAGGTATGCGAGCGCATTGTTATTCTGGAGAAAGGCCAGATCGTGCAGGATATGCAAACGACCGAAGACACACTACAGGCATTAGAGGCCTATTTCACGGTATAGCTATACCCCATCACCTCAGGTATAAAAGCCACCAGTTTAGTTTCTGGTGGCTTTTACTTTTTAACACAAGCTAATCTGGCAGCTGAACGACCTAATAGAAAACTTTACGTTTAAGCTTACAGTAGTATAACGCAGTTAAGTTTTAGTTTAACTAACCAGGTATACCTAAGCGATCCTCTCCCATGAAAGCATACCTTATCCTTCTTTTTCTATACCTGAGCCTTTACCCTGCCCTGGCGCAGCAGCCTGTTGACTTCCGCGATCGGGAGGTGGTATTTCGCTCGGTTAATCTCATCCCGATGGACAAAGAGCAGGTGATCGAGAACCAGACGGTTGTCGTGAAAGACGGCAAGATAACGGCCATAGGCGGGGCTGGAAAGGTTAAGTACAGCAAGAATGCGCTGATTGTGGATGGCAAAGGGAAATACCTGATGCCCGGTCTGGCCGAAATGCACGCGCACGTCCCTCCTGTCGATGACTTGGAACCGATGAAAGAAGTGCTGCAGTTGTTCACGCTACACGGTATCACCACGTTTCGGGGCATGCTCGGACACCCGCGCCACCTGGAGTTGCGCAGCAAACTGCAATCAGGTGAGTTGGTTGGTCCCCGGTTCTATACCTCCGGCCCATCGTTAAACGGTAACAGCGTTAAAACCCCAGAGGCAGGTGCCACAATGGTCAGGCAGCAAAAGCAGGCGGGCTACGATTTCCTGAAACTGCACCCGGGACTCACTACTGAAACCTTTGCCGCCATCGCCAGCACTGCCAACCAGATCGGGATGCCCTTTGCCGGCCACGTATCTTACGAGGTTGGCATCTGGCGCGCCATTGAGGCGGGCTACGCATCCATCGACCATATGGATGGTTTCATCGAAAGTCTGGTGCCGGGACTGGAGGCTATACCTGAGCAGGAGGTCGGACTCTTTGCCATGTACATTGCAGACCAGGCAGATACCACCCGTATACCTAAGCTGATGACCGCTTTACGCGAAAAGAACATCTGGGTAGTGCCCACGCAGGCGCTTGCCGAGCGCTGGATGTCACCGGCTGAGTCACCTGAAACCTTAGGCAGCAAACCCGAAATGAGGTACATGAACCCTAAAACGGTCCAGAACTGGATTGCCGCCAAGCAAAAACTGATGGACGATCCGCGCTATGACGCCGAGGCCATGAACAGGTATGTGGACCTCCGCCGGAAACTGATCAAAGCCTGCAACGACAACAGAGTGGGACTGTTGCTTGGCTGCGACGCCCCGCAGGTGTTCAACGTGCCCGGCATCTCCACACATCAGGAACTCGCATACCTGGTGGCAGCAGGTCTGAGCCCGTACGAGGCCCTCCGTACAGGAACTGTCAATGTGGGCAAATACTTCAAACGTGATGATATTGGCGTGTTGAAAGTGGGGGCCGCGGCGGATCTGTTGCTGCTCCACGGCAATCCGCTCAACGATATTTCCCAAACACAGCGTATAGCAGGTATAGTGATCGGCCATACCTATCTGCCAGAAGCCTACATCAAATTGGAGCTGAAGAAACTGGAGAAAGCAAAATAAACGAAGGCTTTATAACCAAATGCCTCATGACCTGTTAGGAATCCGATACTTTGAAAAAACCTAATTACATTAACCGTAAACCTATGAAATTGAAATCCATACTGATGCTGGCAGGCCTGCTGTTAACGCTGACAGCACAAGCCCAGCAAACGAAGGGCACCGACCAAATTGAAACCAAAAAAGGACCACTAACGATACAGCCCGTGCTGCATGGTACCCTGGCTCTCACTTGGGACGGTAAAACGATTTACGTTGATCCGTACGGCGGTGCGGAAGTATTTAAAGGTATAGCCGCACCCGACCTGATCCTGATCACCGACATTCACCCAGACCACCTCGATCTGAAAACGCTGCAGGCGATCAACACGGACAAAGCAACCTTTGTAGTGCCGCAGGCTGTAGCCGATAAGCTGCCCGAAAACTTCAAAAAGCGAGTGGTGGTGATCGGTAACAATGACCATACCGAACAGATGGGTATTTCCATTGCGGTACTGCCCATGTACAACCTGCCCGAAACCGAAGACTCCCGCCACCCCAAAGGACGAGGCAACGGCTATGTGCTGGAATTTGCTGACAAAACCGTATACCTGTCAGGCGACACAGAAGACATTCCGGAGATGCGTGCGCTTCGCAACATCGATGTGGCCTTCGTTTGTATGAACCTACCTTATACCATGGACATCGACCAGGCCGCTTCGGCGGTGCTCGAGTTTAAGCCAGCCATCGTATACCCGTATCACTACCGTGGTCAGGACGGACTGAGCGATGTGGAAGCCTTTAAGCAAAAGGTAAATGACGGAGATAAAAAGATAGACGTACGCCTGCGCAACTGGTACCCGGAAACCGACAAAAAATAACACCCAACATGCACGACTTTCGGCTGTACATAGAATACACTGCCCGTGCCATCGAAGCAATTGGAGTCCTGATCATAGCGATCGGGGCTGCCATTGCGCTTTTCCGCTTTATTTTTCCGCTTCGCCACAATTCCCACCGCTCGTACATTATGTTGCGCCACGAACTCGGCAAAGCAATTCTGCTGGGGCTGGAAATACTGGTTGCCGCCGACATTATTGCCACCGTGGTCACGGAGCCATCCCTGGAACGTGTGCTCACACTTGGCCTGGTCGTGCTGATTCGTACCTTTCTGAGCCTGTCGCTACAGGTAGAACTCGAAGGGCGTTTTCCCTGGCAACCCAGAAATCCTGAAGCCGAACAACCGCGTTAGCATTCTAACTGATAAAACCGTATATAACTATACACACCGCATCATGGTCCGCACCATGCCATACCTGCTGCTATACCTGTATCGGATTTCTCATTGCTGTGCATGCGCACAAAGCTCCTTTCTACTAAACAAACAATCGTACTGATAGCAGGGCTCTTATTGGTGCTCTACATGGTATTTGAACATTTTACGAGCTACAACCGGCTGCGCGGGCATTATACCATTGGCGTGATTCTCAACACGATCGAACTTATGCCGGGCGATACGGATGTCGTGAAACTGATCATCAGCAAAAAGCTGGAGCAGATAAACCGGCATGGCGGTGTGCAGGGGCGTGAACTGCGGGTAAAATACCTGGATGATAAGGGCAGCTCTGAAACGGCCCGCCAGGTAGTGCACGAAACCATGAAGGACAACCACCTCATTGGTTATGTTGGCTGCTGGAGTTCCACCCGTTCCAAAGCTATCTCGGAGCTAATTGGGCCGGCGCGTATTCCTTTCGTCGGCGGTTTTGCCCTTACTCCTCTTTTCAGCGAGTACCCCACGATGTATACAGCGGAGCGAAGTATCGTAGACCTGGCTATTGTGTTTGGGGAACTGCTTGCAGATTACGATCGCCCGGCATTTGTTGGCAAAGCAGCAGATTTATACTCGATCGCGATTTTCGGTAAAATGCAGGAAGTAGTTAGTCAGAATCCGGATAAGGCGCTGGTGCATGAGCAGTGGTTTGCGGGAAACCACCGCTATACCGCTGCCGACATCGACTCGCTTAGCAAGATGCTCCGCTCCGATGCCGCTGATTTCCTGGTGCTCTCTTTCGAAAGCGGGATTACCTCATACCTTGTCCAGGAACTCCGGAAGAATGGCCTCACCATGCCCATCTACACAGCTTTGGGCGACCTGGGTTTTGTGGCTTCCCAAACCAATGGGCAGCAGGCAGGCGAGTTATACGACCTCAACGTGGTAGGTATACCGGGTACCTTAAACCTGCGGCTACAGGAACAGATTCCGACTTTTCAAAAAGAGATCAGGTACGGACAGACCCTGGAATTGCAACTTAGTTTTGGAGCCCGCCTTGCCGACAGCATCGGTATACTGGTGGAGGCTGCCCGATCTTCAAGCGCGGCTAGCAGTGCCGATATACCTATCAGAGAGCGCATAAACCAGGGAATGGAGCAGTATATGGGAGGTGGGCGCATTTACAGAGGCTGATCCGATGACTGGTACTTCACGCCTGAAAGAGCCATTGCCGGAGATGTGCTGCTTGCCTGGAAACCACCCAATGCGTCGCAGCATATTCTGGCGCCAAGGCAGTATATGTCCCTGGACGATACTCTGCGCACCATACCTGTGCTCTATACCCACATGGACCTGGTACAGATCAATCGGATAAGCGATATTGAAGGGAGCTTCTATGCTTCATTTTACCTGGAGGTGATCTCAGCAGCACGTTTTTCGGTTGACCAGTTGGACTTCACAAATGCTGCCCGCAGTGAAACAAGCCACGACTACCTCCTGGATATTAAACTGGTGCGTCAGCGTAGTGTACCCGGCAATATGGATTTATATAACTACCTGTACAAAATATCCGGCAAGTTTATTTTTGAGCCTGACCTGCGCAAATACCCGTTTGACAGACAACGTTTTTCTATTTCGCTTCAGCCGGCCAGCGCTCTGAAGCCTTTTATGGTGCAGCCCTCCCACCCCGCCTCCCGTGACACAACATTCGAGGTGAAAGGCTGGAATGACAACGCCCATTACGTAGGCTTCGATCATGACATTATCAGCTCTGTCAACAACTTTGAGCTATCGCGCCACACCATCCCTTTTTATAAATTCAACTATACCTATGTGCTCTCCAGGGCACGCATTGACTTTTTTTTGAAGGTCTTCACTCCACTGCTCGTCATCCTGATCATCACTTATTTTTCTGTGTTTATACCGCTGCTCCGCTTCGAAACACTGGAGGCAATTCAGGTCACGTCGCTGCTCGCTTCCATTGCGCTCTACTTCTCAGCCTACAAGCCGGAAATGGAGTTCGCCACTATTTCAGACAAAATCTTTATTTTCACTTATGTCATGATCACCTCCCTGATCGGCACTTCTATTTTGCGGTTTGTCAAGCGCAAGAAGCACAACACTGAAAGCCGCCTGGCAAGCATTTACCAGCATTATATCTTTCCGATTATCGTGCTGGCTTTTACGCTGGCGGTGGTGTGGTAGCCTCTTGATCAGACTATTACATCTAACACTCAGAACTTTAACAGAATTATGCGTGTTAACCCTGCATGAAAAGCCAGCCCGCGCGCACGACCGACCGTGCAACTGGTCCGAGCTTTTTGAGAGCGTTTTGGCAATAAAAGATAAACTTTTGAAGTTAGTGTAAAAAGGTTTTTGGATTTACAGCATAAAATCAGCCATTCGACTTTCTTAAAAAAATATTATTTTTATATTTACCGCAATTCAACTTTTACCATTATTCCAAAAAACATGAAAGCATTCTTTCTTTCCTTATTGATTGTGCTGACCACAGCAGCACCAGCAGTGCAGGCACAGGGAACGGCTAAAAATGAGAACAAGTCTGCCACTCCTTTGACCGGGCAGTTTAACGATCTCAAAAGCAAGTCCAACTCCTACATGGAAGGCAGCAGAGAGTATAAAGTGGTGAATGTCGCCTTACTTAACTCATTCTGGCAAAGTGTGCAGGCCACGATCAAAGATGTGGAGCAAAAGCAAGTGAAGGAGCTGAACGCAACCCGTCAGGATCTGGAGACGGCGCAGGCCCGAATTACCGAGCAGGAAAAAGAAATTGAAGCCCTGAAGCTTGACAACGCTCAAAAAGAAGCAGCCGTGCAGCAAAGCGAAGATGCAGTGAACAACCTGCATGTGCTGGGCATTCCGATCCACAAGCAGATTTATGTGATCATCAATACGGCCATTATCGCCTTGCTTCTTATTGCGCTGGGCGTAGTGTATACCCAGTTCAAGAGCAGCAAGAAGGTGACAGACCAGAAGAAGAAAGAGTTTGACGATATCGATCGCGAGTTCGCCGAGTTTAAGAAGAATGCTCGTGAGCGTGAGATCAAGATCAAGCGCGAGCTACAAACAGAGATGAACCTGGTGGCGGAACTGACCGATCAGGTTACCGCCTTGCAAAAGAAAGCACACGTGTAAGCAAATTCTCAAAACCACCAATATGCAGAACAGGCTGCCCTAACCAAGGGGCGGCCTGTTTTTTTATGGCCATAGGTGATCGTAGAACTTCTTGCTGCGCTTCTTATTTCTATCCCTGCCATACATGTAGTACACAAAGTAACCCACGCCATAAAGGATAAGTACGCATGCGATAATAATGACTTCCATGCCCTTTATACGAAACGCTATAGGAAGCTGGCTATCTGTTTGTAGTACCAAAGTAGATTTCAACGCTATCCTCTTCTACGGCAATAGCAGGGTTTACAAATTGCTACTGTACAAATATGTACTTCTATAGCTTAAGCCGATTGCCCGCCAAGCTACGTAGCTGCCAAAATTTATCGGATCTAGGCTAAACCTTGCAGTTTGCTGCATATTTTGTGCTCCAAAACCTCCCATTTCTGCAGACTCTACGTATATAAGACAAATTTTTTTTTATATACTTCAATAGTCCGCTTTAGCTAACCAGACGCTCGCTTATACTTGGTGATATTCCACCATCTTATACTTGGTGACATTCCACCATATTTTAACAACAGCAGGCATACGTCCCGGTTGGCTATACCTTACAGTGCAGGGTAAGCTAGCTGCGTATGCTCTTAAGCTACCCAAGAGACTGAATACCTGATTGTCAATGCGCTTTAAATAAATTCTATGATTCACTAAATGAGATCATTATGAAGAACACCTTTACATTCATTTTATTCATGCTATTTGTGCTTGGCACCTCAGGAGCCTGGGCACAGCAGCGGCAAGTCAGCGGACGGGTAACCGCCTCTGACACAGGACAGGGCCTGCCCGGGGTCAGCGTGACCATAAAAGGCACCACTACCGGTACACCAACCGACGCTGAGGGCAACTACCAGCTACAGGTACCCGACAACAATGCTATCCTGGTTTTTCGCTTTCTGGGCTACCAGACAAGAGAAGTGCCGGTGGGCAGTCAGGCTACTGTTAATGTGACACTGAATCTCGATGCGCAGGAGCTTGGCGAGGTGATGGTAACGGCGCTGGGTATCACCCGCGAGAAAAAGGCGCTGGGGTATGCCGCACAGTCGGTACAGGCGGAGGAACTGACGCAGCACCGCCAGCCCAACGTGCTCAATGCCATGCAGGGCAAAGTGGCCGGTGCTACCATTTCCAGTACGGGTGGTGCACCAGGTCAGGGTACCAGCATCCAGATCAGGGGCATCAACTCCATTGACCCTACCCGCAACAACCAGCCGCTCTTCGTCATTGACGGCGTACTGATGGACAACTCCACCTCCACCTTCGGGGCGGGCGCCGAACTCCGGGGCATGAGCAACCGCCTGGCAGATATCAACCCGGACGATATCGCGAGCATTAACGTGCTGAAGGGCGGCGCAGCAACAGCGCTCTACGGACTCCGCGGTGCAAACGGGGTGGTGGTCATCACTACGAAAAGAGGCGAGGCTGGTGCCTTGCGAGTGAGTTTGACCAGCACGGCCGGCATAGAGGAAGTGAACAAATTCCCGAAGACGCAGGAAACCTATACCCAGGGTTATACCGGTGTATACGACCCCACCAGCTTTTGGCCATCATGGGGACCCACAGTGGAAGAGGCACGGAAACTCGACCCGACACACCCCGAAAAACTCTACAAACACTTTGAGGATGCCTATGAAATGGGCCACCAGTTCCGGAACTCGCTGTCTTTCTCAGGCGGCAACGAGACCATCACCTACCTCTCTTCCCTCTCCCACCTGAAACACGAGGGCGTACTGCCTTTCACGGATTTCGAAAACTTCTCTGCCCGTCTGAACACCGATGTAAAGCTGAGCGACAAAGTACGGACAGGCGCTAACTTCAACTTCTCTAAATCAGGAGGTATGCGTTACAACGCTGACCGATTCAATGAGATGCTCAGCTACTGGTCACCACGCTGGGACGTGGAGGATTACAAAAAGCCGGATGGCACCATGCAGAGTTACGGCAACGACAACGCCATTTATGCGGCAGCCACCAACAAGATGGAAGACGACGTGAACCGTTTTATCGGCAGTGTACACCTGGGCTATACCCCACTCAAATGGCTGGACCTGAGCTACCGTATCGGGTTGGACAGCTATACCGACGACCGGACCCGCACCGCACCAGGGGAACGCGGCTTTGCCGATGAACGGGTGCTGGAGGACAACGGGCTGGGCTTCGTGTATGAGTATACCACCAAATTCCGCTCTATCAACTCCAACTTCATCGCCACCGCGACAACGGGCTTTGGAGAGAACTTCAATGCAACGTTCCGCCTGGGCCACGAGCTCTACGATGAACAGGTGAGAAGCTTTGGGGTGGAAGGCGATGAGCTGACCGTGTTCGACTTTTTTGATCTACGTAACGCACGTGCACTCACACCAAGAGATGACCAGTCAGGGTATAGACTGATGGGGGTTTTCGGGGAGGCGTCCATCGATTACCGCGACTACCTTTTCCTGACGCTGACAGGACGAAACGACATCACCTCGACGCTCAGCAAGTCCAACAATTCCTTCTTCTATCCGTCTGCCAGTTTAAGTTACGTGTTCTCGGAGCATTTTGAATTACCGGCCTTCATCAACCAAAGCAAGCTGCGCCTATCCTACGCCCAGATTGGTAAGGATGCGCCCCGCTACTCTACTTCATCCGGTTTCTCCCCTTACCTGGGGTTCCCTACGGGCTTTACCGGCTATACGCGTAGCGAGCTGCTCGGTAATCCAAATCTTAAACCCGAATTCACGAACACCTTTGAGGCAGGCCTGGAAATGGCGTTCCTGGACAACCGCCTAGGCTTCGACTTCACCTACTACTACTCGCTGAGCAAAGACCAGATCCTGCCGATTAATGTGGCAGCCTCTACGGGCTTCGTGCGGGCCGCCGTGAACTCGGGAAAAATGCGCAACAAAGGTATAGAGATCGTACTGAATGCGACCCCTGTCAGGTCTAATGACTTCAGCTGGGATACCAAGGTGATTTTCTCAGCCAACCGCAACAAAATCCTGAGCATACGCGAAGGGCTGGAGGAGATTCCGTATGCCTCCCAGTTTGGTTACCTGAGCTCTACCGTTTCCATGAAGCTGATACCTGGGCAGCCTTACGGTAACATTTACGGTTCCAGCTGGCAGCGCTACTACGGCCCCGGAGAAGAGGAAGATCCGCTGTTCATTGACGAAGACAGGCCTTTGCTGATTGGCCCGGATGGCTTTCCGGTACGTGCGCCGCTCTCCAAACAGAAGATTGTGGGCAACTCACAGCCAGACTGGATCGGAGGCTTCACCAACACCTTCACTTACAAAGGTCTGAGTCTGACAGCATTGCTGGATGCCCGCGTGGGCCACGAGAAATACAACCAGATGGGCAACTTCTTCTCCGCCTTCGGCATTGCCGACTATACAGAGAACCGCAACGAGACCAAGGTATTTGAGGGTGTGCTGGCCGACGGTACCCCAAACACCAAGCAGGTATGGCTGGGCCAGGGCGTGGGTCCGGATGGAGTCAACTACGGAGATGGTTTCTACCGCCGCTTCCACCGGGGCGTCTCAGAGGAGTTTGTGGAGGATGCCTCGTGGGTGCGCCTGCGCTCGCTGACGCTCAGTTACGCCCTGCCTGGGCAGTGGTTTGAGGACATCTTTATTCGCAACGCCTCCGTCTCCCTGACTGGCAACAACCTGTGGCTGTCCACTGACTATTCAGGATTTGACCCGGAAAACAGCTCCAACCCGAGCGGCAGCAACGTAGACGGGTTCGCTGGTTTTACTTACCCGGCCGTGAGAAGCTACCTGTTCACCCTGAACCTTGGGTTCTAAAAAGAGAGAAACATTATGAAAAAGATAGTTAGATACGCACTCGCCTTTACGATGCTAGGGGCTGCGATGGGTTTACAAAGCTGTGAAGACTACTTTGATCTGAATGATAACCCGAACCTGGTTCCTGTTGCGCCACTCAGTGCGCTCCTCTCCACCACTACCCACAAGACCGGACTGAACAGCCAGCGGGTAGCTGCTACCACCTCTTTCTTTGTGCAGTATGTGGCCAGCCCCACAGCCGGCAGTGGCACCGACACTTACCAGGTAACGGATTATACCGGCACCTGGGATGCGCTATACCTGGCTATGGCCGACATCTACGACATGAGGCAGAAAGGTATAGAGGAAGGCGCCTCGGACTATGTGGGCGTGGCCAACATCCTGATGTCCTATCACCTGAGCCTGGTGACCGACCTCTGGGGGGATGCGCCGTATTCAGAGGGCTTCGTCAACAGCACCCTGACCCCTGGTTTCGATACAGAGGAAGAGCTGTATGCCGAGGAATTGCGCCTTCTTGACGAAGGTATAGCCGAACTCCAGAAAACTGATTCCAAGGTAGTGCTCGACGATGCCAACGACCTGATCCATGGCGGCGACAAGGATGCGTGGATCAAGACAGCGTACGCCTTAAAAGCCAGATTACTCAACAAGGTGAGCAAGCAACCATCCTACGACCCGGCTGCTGTGCTGAGCGCAGTAGAAAACTCTTACAAGTCCAACGCCGACGATGCAGAGATGGCCGTGTTCGCGCTCCGGAATCCCTGGGCTGAAGTTGCGCGAAGCAATGCCTCCCTCATACTTGGCGGCTGGCTTTCGGAGCAGCTGGTAAACCACTTAAACGGTACCACCTATGGCGTAGTGGACCCCCGCATATCCCGGATCACGGACCCAACGGTGACTGGTACTTACGTAGGCACTCCGAACGGCGTAGGCAACGTGGGCCCGGCCAACAACACGGTGAAGGACGAGGTATACATCTCGCGCAACTCCCCTTTAACTGGCGAAGCGTCTCCACTTACCATTGTCTCCTATGCCGAGATGAAGTTCGTTGAAGCGGAAGCGGCTTTCCGTGCAGGTGATAGGCAGCGCGCCTATAACGCTTACCTGGAAGGTATACGCGCCCACATGGACAAGCTTGAAGTACCGGTGGCAGAGCGGGATGCTTACCTGAGCAACCCTGCGGTAGGTGTGGGAGCCGCTAACCTGACCCTCGACCTGATTTTCAAGGAGAAGTATGTGGTGACGTACCTCAACCCGGAAGCTTGGAACGATGCCAGACGCTACGATTACCAATATGCCAGCTTCACGCTACCTGCCAATGCGGCGCTGCCTACTTACATCCGCAGACTGGCATATCCGCAGGGTGAGACCAGCAAGAACCCAAATACCCCGGATTCACCTGTCTTGTCAGAGCCACTGTGGTGGGACCAGTAGAGTTAGTGAATTTAGGAGTTTGAAAGTTTAGTAGTGAATCGGACTTTCTGACTTTAATAGTAAAAAAAGCAGCAGCTGACCGGGGTGGATCGGCTGCTGTTTTTTTATGTTTGTCAACAAGCAATCCCTGAATGACTATGATATGCAGGAATAAAATGGAGCAAGTTTGCCGAAAGAATGATTTTAGTAGCCACTTATAAAGCTATGGAATAACAAATACATAGATAATTTCTATATTTAAAGGCTACATCTCCTACTTTATAGGTATAGCAATAACATACCTTACACTTTTATACCTGACTTATGAGCAAATACGGTCTGCACGGAAAACTAGAGGCGACAGCCGGTAATGGCGCACAACTTGCCCGGATTCTCCTGGAAGCTTCTAAGCTGGTTGCAACGGCAAAAGGCTGTCGGCTATACCTGGTAAGCCAGGAAAGCGCCGGATCTGATGCCGTATGGGTAACCGAGGTATGGGACAGCAAAGAAGACCACGACAACTCCCTGCAAGTGCCCGGTGTGAAAGAGCTGATCGCACTAGCTATGCCCCTGCTGGCTGGCAGACCCGAGAAAGGCCAGGAACTGGAAGTATTGGGTGGAGCGGGGTTGGTATAAACTGTTCGTCTATATGGCGGATAAACGACATAGTGTCGTTTACACAGTAGTTAGTATCAAGTCAAATTAATAATGATAGAAGAAAAGCCTAAAATCAAATTATTTTCCAAGTTCCTGCAAGAGTTTCAGAAAGAGACTGACCGTGGTGCATCTATTCTTGCAGCAAGTATGCTTGACCAAAAATTGAAATCGATTTTAGAAGATTTTCTAATTGACTGCAAAGCTACTAAACAACTTCTTGAGGGATTTAATGCTCCAATAGGGACATTTAGTCCGCGACAGCATTTGGCGTTTTCACTTGGGCTTATTTCTGAATATGAGTATAGCGACTGTGAAATAATCAGGAAAATAAGGAATGAGTTTGCCCACAAATTTGAATTAGAGTTTTCGTTCAAGGACAATAAAATCGCCACTCTATGCTATAATTTGCAAGCACCAACACCTGGAGACAAAGCTGAATTTAAAGATAAGCCAAGACAATTGTTTATCAACGGAGTAATAATGTTATATGTAAACCTACTGTACAGAGAGGATTATGTAAAGAAATTAAAGCTTCAACGACACGACTGGCAGGGCATTACATGGAATAAAAGGAAAATATAAAGAGAAAGCCAGATACTAACAACTAAGGCTTCGTTGGGTACGGAGTGCCCACAATGAAGCCGTGGTTGCACGGAACCGGGCGACGCGTTATGGGTTTTAAGTCGGAAGAGGCTTGCCCCTGAACTACTTGTTGGGGCTATC
>NZ_JCAEMH010000003.1:0-632870 GCF_059278805.1 Pontibacter sp. YIM B11418
GATAGCCCCAACAAGTAGTTCAGGGGCAAGCCTCTTCCGACTTAAAACCCATAACGCGTCGCCCGGTTCCGTGCAACCACGGCTTCATTGTGGGCACTCCGTACCCAACGAAGCCTTAGTTGTTATGGGGAGTAATTTTTTGTACTATTTTATATCTTTTAAGTAGGACTCATCCCAATCGTCCACTTTCCGCACAATGGGAGAAACACGAATAAAAGCGTCTTTTTGCTTTATATTATGCATTATGAACTCCATTAATTGAGGTTTTGAAATTCTTTTCCATCCTGACGAGCGCCCATGATTTCCTCCTTTAAATGCATATCCATTTTCATATCTCTGAACATCAATATATGAACCATCTCTATCACTTTGGTATTCATGCCCTTGGTAGTCATAGAATTCAAGTTCCATGTCATTAGGAAGCCACTCTACTAATTTCCCTATACTTTCAGATGTGATACTAGTGACATCTATCTCATATTGATTGTTTCTGATAGTTATATTGAAATTTTGAGTGTTGAACGGAAACTCTTTTTTCATTTTATTAACCATAACTACTGTATAAACGTCATAGTGACGTTTATCTGCCATATATGCGAAGGTGATTTTGCCTGAATCAGCTGACTTTTTTGAGCTTTCATGTAATATATCCACCTCACTGCATATGGTTAAGCTAATATAGTTTATTCTTAGAGATTATTTAGCGTGCTTATAATTTTATCCAGGGCGTAGCTGGTTACGTGCGTATAAATCTCGTTCGTTTTGCTGCTCCTGTGCCCGAGCAGGGTCTGGATATACCTCAGGTCGGTGCCCTGCTCCAGCAAATGCGTGGCAAAAGAGTGCCTGAGCGTATGCGGGGTGGCCTTGGTCCGCACGCCGGCCTTCTCCTTGGCAGCCCGAAACACATTGCGCAGGCTCTCCACCGTGTATTGCCCGCCCGTCTGCCCCTCAAATAGCCACACTTTCGACCTATACTGCTTGTAATAAGCTGAGACTCTCGAGCAGCTTCTGCGAGAGCACAGTGGTGAACAACTCGCTCAGGTATAGCCAAACAAAAAGCCCCGCCTGAATGACCAGACGGGGCTTTCTAATTTAAAAATGCTTGAGCTTAATTCACTACTTCAGCAGCTTCTTTTTCTTTCTTTTTGGCTGCTTTTTTAGCGGCTTTCTCAGCTTTGCGCTGCTCTTTCTTTGAAAGCTGCACAGCTTCTGCAGGTGCTTCCGTTTTGCGACGGGCATCTACCTGGGGCAAACCGGATGTGTTGTCGTTAACAAGCGTCATCTCTTTCACCAGGTGACCGGCTCCGGCAAATTTGTCTACAATAAACAGCATGTAGCGCACATCCACCGAAATGTTACGTACCTGGTCAGGATTGTAAGTCAGGTCACTCATAGTGCCTTCCCAGTTGCGGTCGAAGTTTGTACCGATCAGCTGACCATTGGCATTGATTATCGGTGAGCCGGAGTTACCACCAGTGGTATGGTTCGAAGCAATGAAACAAACAGGCAGCTGACCATTCACACCGTAAGGGCCATAATCTTTCTTGTCATACAGCTCCTTTAGTCGGGCAGGTATAGTATAGTCTTCAGCAACCCCGGAGGCCGCTTTCTCCATCACACCTTCCAACGTGGTGTAGTGTATGTATTTTACCCCATCAACCGGCTGATAAGGCTCCACTTTTCCGTAAGCCACACGCAGGGTAGAGTTTGCATCCGGATAGAACTTGCGGTCCTGCTGCATGGCGCGCAAGCCTGCTACGTAGGTTCTGTACAACAGGCTCAGGTTGTCATTTACCTTAGTGTAAGTAGGCAGTACGTTGGTGCGGTAATAGTCGTTGATGCTGCTGGCCAACTGGAAGCCCGGGTCATTTTTGAATGGGTTGGCTTTGCCAGCTCTGATGTCGGCAATTACTTTGCGTACACCCGCTTCGGAAGTGAAGAGTGATTTGCTGTATACCTCATTGGCATATTTGCTGAAATCGCCCTTGTATTTCTGACGCACCATCGCGAAAGCGGCAGGCTGTAGTTTCTGGTCCAGGTTTTCATAATACATGCTCAGCAGGGCGGCAAAAACCTTCTTGTCAGTAGGGGCGTTGTAGTTTTTGAAATAACCTGCTGCGCCATTCTCCAGACGGTCCAGCTGCGCATTAATTTCCTGCTGAGGAGCCTTTGCTTCGATCAGTTCGTTCAACTTGATGAAGTCGTTGGCGTAACGTACGAGCTCCACACCCCAGGCGGCTTCCATAATATAGTCGCGGGCGATCGTAATACCTTCCAGTTGCTTATAGTTCTTTTCAAACTCAGCGATCAGGTTGCCATACGTCTGCTTGCGGCTGGCATCGGCGTTTGCCCAGGCAGTAAACTGCTTCTCGAGCTCCTGCTTACGTTCTATGGTATTGGCTTTGCGCAAACCACGGCTCTCACCGATCCACTTTTTCCAGGCATTGGCTACACTGGCATGCTTGGCGGCATACTGTATACGCACGGCATCAGATGCTTTCATGTCCTCGTCGAGCACAGCTAGTTTTGTGTCACGGATCTTGATCTTGTGCGGGTTGGAAGTTTCGTATATCTCTTGAATGGCATGAGACGTCAGGTACTCGTTCGTACGGCCCGGGAAACCGAACACCATCGTGAAGTCATTCTCCTGCACACCGCTCAGTGAAATAGGCAAGTGGTGCTTCGGCTTGTAGGGCTTGTTGTTCGGAGAGTATTCTGCCGGATTGTTGTTCTCATCGGCGTAGATGCGGAACATGGCAAAGTCACCGGTATGGCGCGGCCACATCCAGTTGTCGGTATCACCACCAAACTTACCGATCGACGATGGGGGAGCTCCTACCAGACGGATATCACGGAAAGTTTCGGTCACATACATGTAGTATTCGTTGCCATAGAAGAACGGACGGATAACGGCATCGTAATGCGTGCCGGCAATCGCCTGCTGGCGTACTTTAGCGATGTTTGCCTGCACCATTTTCTCGCGTTCAGCCTCTGTTACGTTAGCCGGTATACCTGCCAGAATCTGCTGCGTCACGTCATCCATGCGCACGATAAAAGTGGCAAACAGACCAGGATTCGGAAGCTCCTGCTCGCGGTTCATGGCCCAGAATCCTTCGGTCAGGTAGTCTTTCTCAACGGAACTGTGGTTTTGGATCTGGCCGTAGCCGCAATGGTGGTTAGTCAGCAGAAGTCCCTCAGAAGAGATCATTTCACCAGTACAGAAACCACCAAACGACACGATAGCGTCTTTGAGGCTCGACTGGTTGATGCTGTAAATGTCTTCGGCTGAGAGCTTCATGCCCTTCTTCTGCATTTCTGCTTCGTTGAGCTGCTTGAGGAGCATAGGCAGCCACATACCTTCATCAGGCTTGGCCGTGCTTATACCCAGGCTCAGACAGGCTGCCGCAAAAAATGCTATAATGCGCTTACTGATCATGGTTTTTATAAGAGTTGGTTTTAAGCTCCCAAGATACGCAAGAATTATGAGTTTGGGAGGTGAGGAGTTTAGGAGTTTGAGAGTTGAAACAACTATGTCATTTCGAATGCAATGAGAAATCAGAAGTACAGCTATTCATTATTCAGATTTCTCATTGCGTTCGAAATGACAAGTAAAACTGGTATCTCAATCACGACCGAGGTACCTCTAGAGGGTCCCAATCGTCGGCTCAAAATCTTTGTTGCTTTCCCAGGTTTTAAAATTGGTGATCTCTTTCTGAAAAGAGTCAATGAACCAGGCCATCAGGCTAATGTCGTCAAGGAAGCCGATGACAGGTATAAAGTCGGGAATCACGTCGAGGGGAGTGACCAGGTATAGCAGTACCGCCACGCCGGCTAGCAGCGACTTGTTCGAAACCTCACGATACGAGCCATTGATGTAAGCTTTCACTAGGCGAATGAATGTTTGCATCACTTCCTTCACTTGCGCAAAGCCGCTCTTGTCACTCTCCACATCCACCAGTTTGCCATAAGCCGTGGTCAGCAGCATGCCCAGTTTCACCGGTTTGGACACCAGCACCCCGGCTTTGCCCAGTAAACCCCTGAAAATAGATTGCTGCGATAGTTTTAGTCCTTTATTGATAAGATCCTGAATCATATTTTTGTCTTTAGTTTGGCCCTTATACGGCATCATGCTGCTAAATGGTATAAACAGGGGCAATGTATATAAAGAGACTACCATCAGGAGAAAAATATTCTTGCCTACTTGTTTGTCTATCTTGTTTTTTCTCCTTTAAATTGGTGTACTTTTAGCATTAAATTATCCCATACACTTACAGGTATGTCGCATCCTTTATGAAAGCGTTCCTCATCATGCTGGTGTCGTTGCTGGTAGCTTCGGCCGCAGTTTTTTTCGGTTCCTTTCTGCTCCCTGACTCCTACGAGGTCAGACGCTCCATTTTGATCAATGCCAAGCCGGAACAGGTTTTCACATACCTGAACAACCCCACCAAATGGGAAGAGTGGAACGCCTGGAATAAAAATTATGACCCGACCATGATCCGTCTTTACGGCGGTCCGATCACCGGCAAAGGAGCTCACCAGGAATGGATCGGTGACCGGGTAGGGACGGTAAAAGTACACTTTACGGAAAGCACGCCGCCTAGCGAGCTTTACTATAAACAGCTTACCAAAGGAGAGGACTTTGAGACTATCGGTATCTTCAGCCTCGAGCCGCAGGAAGATGGAACACGCGTGGTATGGCTCCAGAAATCACGGGTAGCAGACGACCTGTATAACAAGTATAAAGGATTCTTCCAGAAGCTCAAAGCTGAAGCAGAAACCGAACAAAGCCTGCTTACGCTCAAAACGCTGTTAGATCCAGCCGCCAAAAAAGACAGTAAAGCACAGATTGCAGACAGAAAAGGCCGCAGCTAGGTATAGCAGCGGCCTTTTTCCTTTCAAACAGGTATAGCTAGAGCAGATCGTTTGCCAGATTGGCCAACTCCGAGCGTTCACCCTTCAGGAGTGTAATGTGTGCATAGAGCGGGTGGTTGCGGGCCCGGTCAATCAGGTAGGAGAGGCCATTACTCTGAGAATCCAGATAAGGCGTATCGATCTGGTAGATATCTCCTGTAAACACAATCTTGGTATTTTCTCCAGCCCGCGAGATAATGGTCTTGACCTCATGTGGAGTCAGGTTTTGCGCTTCATCCACAATAAAGTAAATGTTGGAAAGGCTGCGTCCCCGGATGTACGCCAGCGGCGTGATCACCAGCTTCTCCAGCTCCACCAATTCTTTTAATTTTTGGTACTCCTTGCTGCTCTCGGCATACTGGTTCTGAATGTACTTCAGGTTATCCCAAAGCGGCTCCATATAAGGGTTGAGTTTCGATTTGATGTCGCCGGGCAGGTAGCCGATGTCTTTGTTGCTGAGCGGCACGATAGGCCGCGCCAGGTAGATCTGCTTGTAGTCGCGGCGCTGCTCCAGAGCACTGGCCAGGGCCAGCAGGGTCTTGCCCGTACCGGCCACACCCTGAATGCTCACCAGTTTGATGCGCGGATTTAACAAGGCATGCATGGCGAATGTCTGCTCAGCATTGCGTGGCTTCACACCGTATGCCGTCTGCTTGTCTACCCGCTCAAACTGGTCTTCAGCCGGGTTATAATAGGAGAGGATAGAGTTCTTAAAACTCTTGAGTACATAAAAGTGATTGTCGGGTGGTGTTTCCTTGATCACCTTGCCGCTTTCAGAACTGCCGTTTTCATAGAGGTCGTTTATAACGCCCGGGTCAATTTCCTCGAGCGTGTCGCTGCCGGTATATAAACCCGCCACATCCTGTATCTTGCCGGTTTCATAATCTTCTGAGATCAGGTTGAGAGCACGGGCTTTGAGGCGCAGGTTGATGTCTTTGGTCACCAGCACGACTTTGCTTTTCGGAAAATCCTGCTGCATCTGCAATGCCGAGTTCAAGATGTGGTGGTCGTTCTTATCCCCGAAAATTTTGGTTGCATCCAGCTTGGAACTGCCGTTCAACATCACCTTAAACTTGCCTTTGGTCTTGCCATTGAGCGGAATCCACTCCTGCAGCATGTGTTCTGAGGAAAGCTTATCGATGAAACGAATGAACTCACGGGCTTCAAAGTTCTTGATATCGTTGCCTTTCTTGAAGTTGTCGAGCTCCTCCAGCACCGTGATCGGGATAGCCACGTCATGCTCCTGGAAATTCCGCACCGCGCTGTGGTCGTAAAGAATGACCGAGGTGTCGAGCACAAAGATCTTCTTGCCTTTAGAGTCGGGTGATTTAACGTTTGCCGGATCTTTTACCTTTTCGGCTGTAGGGGTTATTTTTTCAGATTTGTCCTGGATTGTCTTCGTCTGTTTGGGCATAAGGGAAGGGCTAAAGTGGTAGACATACCCTTTTTACGCAAATACATAGTGCTTAGTCTATCTATAAAAGAAGTGATTTCCTGATACGTACAGTCCCTGTTACCAGTCAGGAATTTTTCTGTTTTTTAGTCTTCTGATTCATAACTCTTTACAAGTAAAACATGTATAACTAAATAATTAGTTATATTAAAAAATATTCTATCTTTGTTTAAGAATTAAGTACAAGTTCTGAATTTCTTTTAGCGGTTTTAATAATCGGATTGAGCAAATGAAAACCACTTCTACCTTCTTTTTGCTGCTGTTTCTTGCGCTGCCAATAGCCCTGCAAGCGCAGACGAAGCCTAAAAATGGTATCTGGCCCTTCAGGATCAATCGCTTCGACAAAGAAGGGCGCCATCATGGTCGCTGGAAGCTATACCTGTCAGATAACACCACGCTGCTGCGCAATGGCCGATTCAAGCACGGGCAGGAGCGGGGCAAGTGGCGCTATTACTACCCCGATGGCAGTATCCGGAAAATCGAGTACCACAAACCAAACTCCAATGAGTTCCTGATCAGGCTATTCCACGACAATGGCGAACTGGAGAAGCAAGGTATGGCCAGAACAGTTGAGACTGAGCGCGTAATCCACTACTACTGGTTCGGCACCTGGCAGGTATACAACCGCGCCGGCCAACTAACCCATACAGAGTATTATGAAAAGGGGAACGAGATGAAGCTAGAATTGAGCAGGAAATGATGGGAGTGGGGTTATGTGTATTGTAAATTGTCTGAATCTAAAAATAGCGCCCCTTCCCCAAGGATTTACAGGACTTATAGATTCTCAGGATTTCTGTGTTCATTTGTCATCCCCGTGCCCCCTTCGAAGGGGGACTTTTCTGAAACGGGTGTTTTACAGGTATAGCATTGTGGCTTTTCCTTCACGGGCTCCTGCTAATTTAACACACCCCTGCCCCTCTCAAGAGAGGAATTTGTGCAGTTACTACTTCAAAGGTATAATTGTTCTAGCTGCTGCAATGCATTGCCTATACCGGGTCCAACCACCCCTAACCCCTCCTTGTCTAAGGCGGGGAATTTCACCCCATCCCAGCCTTCCCCTAAAAACAGGGGAAGGAGTCTGAAGCTAACAATTAACAGGTATAGGCGTTGTAATTCCTTTCACACACCACTAGCAGGTATAGCAAGAGTAACTTGCACTGAAACTACTAATTTACAGCTTGTGCCAGGTGCACTATTTGGCGCTCCACTGTTCGAGCGTTCAGCGAGTTTGGAGCGTCTTGATTTTTTTGCTTACTTTTTTCATCAAGGAAAAAAGTGAGGCCCGCCCGGCCAGGGCAAGCTACACAGCAACGCAGGTTGCTATACCTGCAACAGCAGATGCCACAAAGCAGCTACACCTATACCTGGGCCAGAGGCCCCACTATAGTAGACACGAGCCTAGACGCTCGCGCCATACAGAAAAAAATATGCTAAAGCTACACATTAACTCAAAGTATAATACTCCTCCTTTTCCTTATCATGCAGCCGCACATACCCATGAATCACCAGCTTCACCAGCATTCTATAAGCCCTTCTTTCAGATAAATTCGCAATCTTCATATACTGCCGCAGTGTGACGCGCCGGTTAAGTGCCAGGTAGTCGAGCACAGCGCGTTCGTGGCGGTCGAGAGGGATGCGTTCGAATGTAGGAGCCTCGGTCTGCAAAGACTTCTCTACCATCTTGCTGGTCTGCACACTGGTGTCATTTACCCGCACGTAACCCCGCCAGTCATCTTCCTTTACTTTCGCAAAATGTGGCTTGGTGGTGCTTTCGGGGACAGACACTTTCAGGATGGTATAGCCGTCCAATTCCACCTCTTCATAGTGGAGCGCCAGGGGAGGATCGCAGTAAAAGTTGGCGGCTAGCTCCAGGGTATGCTTCTCTTCCTCCGGGTCCACGCCTACAACCTTCCCGTCGTCTTTCACCCCGATCAGGATGGCGCCACCCTGCGTGTTAGCAAAGGAAACCAAAGTGCGGGCTATTTTGTCAGGCTGCGTGACACGCTGCTTAAAATCTACCCGCTCATTTTCGCCCTGCCAGATCAGGCGTTGTAAATCGTCCATAGTCAGAAGGGTTCAGGTATACAGACTATACCTGGTTATACAGTAACAATCGCTGACAGCAGGTTTTGTTTTATAAATTACGCGAAACACTGTGTCGGAAATGCATAAAAAAAGCGAGCCTGTCGGGGCTCGCTCTGTTTATACGCAATATGTATTAGAATGGCAGATCGTTGTCTGCATCGCTGCTGTAGAAAGAAGGAGCCGCTGATTCCTGAGCAGGAGCACCAGCAGGAGCGCCAAAACCACCTGAGGCGGCTGCACCCTCAACACGCCATGCCTGTAGGTTGGTGAAATACATGGTCTGGCCGTTCTTCGTGAAAGGCTTACCGGTCAGGTTAAACGTCACTTTCACCTCGTCACCCGGCTTGTAGTTGTCGATCAGGTTGCACTTGTCTTGCGTCAGTTGGAACTTGCAGTACTGCGTGAACGAACCGTCCGGGATCTCCAGCACAAACTCACGCTTTCTGAATTTTTCACTTACCTGCTGCTCCTCAAACACTTCGTACAGCTTTCCTTGAATATCAAACGACATAAAATAAACTTTATAATGAATAGATTGATCTAAGGACAAATATACAAAATCTTTGGTTTCGGCGGGACGGAAAAATAGTAGCTTTTTTAAATTTATGGCATAAAAGCAGCCCGATAAAACAGGCAGGGCCCTATAGGCGTAGGAGCCTACTATAACGCACCTATTACTTATGCAGAACATAGCCATTGCCATACACGGAGGAGCCGGTACCATCACACCCGCATCCATGACGCCCGAATTAGAAGAAGCTTATAAGCAGGCCCTCTCGCACGCCCTTGAGCAGGGGTACCAGGTGCTCGAAAAAGGAGGCTCAGCTCTGGATGCCGTGGAAATTGCCGTCGTGCTACTCGAAGATTCCCCTTTATTTAATGCCGGACGTGGCTCGGTGTTCACGAAAGAAGGCAAACATGAAATGGACGCGGCCATCATGTGTGGCAAAACGATGGAAGCTGGCGCAGTGGCAGGCGTACGAAGCATACGCAACCCGGTGCGCCTTACCCGTGCCATTATGGAACACTCTGACCATGTGTTTCTGAGTGGGTATGGGGCTGAGGAGTTCGCCCGCAAGTACAAAATCGATTTTGCTCCTGAAGAATATTTTTATGATACGCACCGCTACCAGCAATGGCGTGAGGTGCGGGATACAGACCTCTTTATACTCGATCACAGCAAGGAACGGAAATTCGGCACAGTGGGCGCCGTCGCCCGCGATGCAAATGGCGACCTGGCAGCAGCAACCTCCACAGGCGGCATGACTAACAAGAACTACAACCGCATCGGCGATAGCCCTATAATTGGCTCCGGTACCTATGCGAACAATAAAACCTGCGCCATCTCCTGCACCGGGCATGGGGAGTTCTTTATCCGGGCAGTAGTAGCCTATGATATATCGTGCCTGATCGAATACAAAGGCTATACCTTGCAGGAGGCCTGCGACGAAGTAGTGATGGACAAACTCGTGAAATTTGGAGGGGAGGGCGGCCTGATCGCTGTTGATAGCAAAGGAAATCAGGCCCTGCCTTTTAATTCCGAGGGAATGTACCGGGCTCACCGAAGCGGGGGCCAGGAGGGCAGGGTGTCGATCTATAAAGACTAGCTGCGCGACTCTGAGGCGAGTTCATTTTTCTCCACGTCGGCCATGTCCTTGTAAAAAGACCGTAAATTGATGTTGAACACATTCCCCTTGGCCAGCACATGCATCATCATGCCGGCAATGGCCACCGGGCGACCGGGTTCAATATTGTTGATATTCGTGTAACTCACACTGTGCCCGTCCACGATCACCACCAGGTTAGAGCCAATAGTTTCGATCATGTGCCCGTCCGTGATCAGCACACCGGTATCTTCGCCCAGACCTATACCGACGGTTTTAGGGTGCGTCGCCACAGCTTCCATCAGCCGACCGAAACGACCCCTGATCACAAAGTGGGAGTCGATGATAACGCCGCTGATCAGGCCAAATCCCTGGCCCATCTTGACAGAACCCTTCAGCAATGATTCCGTGGAGCTGCCGCTCTTGATCATGATCTCTGACATGGCCATGGCCCCCGCGCTGGTTCCGGCCACTACAAAATCCTCGTGCCAGTACCTGTCCCGCACGATTTGCAGAAACTCCGTGTCACCAAAAATGCGGGTCAGCCGGGACTGGTCGCCACCGCTGAACATCACCCCATCGGCTTTGCGGATGCGCTCCAGGTACTCTGGTTTCAGGGCATCTTCCTCTTCCCGGATGTGCATCATGTTCGCGTTCTCACAGCCTAAAATACCGAAAGCACTTTCATATCGCTCGCCCACTTCTTCCGGTATGAGCGAGGCTGTCGTTATTACTTCGATGGCAGGCTTGGAGGAAGGGATCTCACTTAGAAAGCGCTTGAGTATACCCAATTCAAAAAAATCGAGGTAGTATTTTTTTTTGTGTTTTGGGTTCGGGTATGAGCCTTTGTCTTCATTTCCGCCAATGGCTATGAGCTTTCCTTTTGGTCTATCCACGGGTGCTTCTATTATATGCTAATTGTATGCTTACTTTAAAGGTATGATGTTTTACGCTGGCATCATCCCCCATAAGATTACCTATATTTTCAAAAATCGTTACGGGAAGTGCGCCTTAATTACGTTTTAAGTCCATTTTAACGTGTTCCAGTGAATTGCACCGTAATAAACGGATAGCACGTTCAAAATAAAAATATCATAAATAATACATATTCGACTACTCTGTATTCTTACTATATATATTTTGTCTAATAAAAATCATATTTTTAAACCTCCGCCATATCCTCCCGTATAGTAATCTCACAAGCTTAGGCTTATTATTTTTTACGACGCTAAACCTTTCCAAGCTATGAAACTAAACAACCTGAACGACTTATTCATCCACGAACTAAAGGATATCTACAACGCTGAAAAGCAGATTACGAAGGCACTTCCAAAAATGATGAAGGAGGCTTCCTCCACTCAGTTGAAGAAGGCTTTTGAGATGCACCTCAGCGAAACAGAGACACAAATAGAGCGGCTTGAGCAAGTCTTCGATTTACTGGGCATGAAGGCCTCCGGAGAAAAGTGCAAAGCAATGGAAGGCATCATCAAGGAAGCGCAGGACATGATGTCTGAAAACGCTGACTCTGATGTGATGGACGCCGCCCTGATTGCTTCGGCCCAGCGTGTAGAGCACTACGAAATAGCCGGCTACGGCACCCTTTGCACCTATGCCAAGCAGCTAGGCCATAAGGAGATTTTGAAACTGTTGCTCATGACACTGGAAGAAGAAAAAGCCACAGACCTGAAATTAACCGATCTGGCTGAAAGCAAGATCAACGTAAAAGCTGAACACGGAAGAGGAACCAAATAATCCTCTAAAGACATACCGAAAAAAATCTGTCCTTTCCCCATGCTAACCAAGCTGGCCAGAAGGAGACAGATTTTTTTGTTTATACCTGTCATTATCAAAAAAGCCCCGCATTGCTGCAGGGCTTTTTTCTTGGCTGGCTATACCTATTTGAGCATAGTATCCAGTGTGTTGGTGGCTACGGCATGGTAATTAGATTTCGCTCTGCTGTAGATCTCCTGCGCTTTTTTCTTGCCTTCCGGAGTTGCAGCAAGTGCTTTGTAGATCGGCACCAGGAATTTGCGGCGTCCCACGTTGGTCAGGAAGTTGTCGAGCGCCTGGTCCGCGGCCGTGTAGTTGTTGCGGATGGTATGGATGAACCAGGCAGCCAGTACCTCGGAGTTGCCCGAGTTAGTGAAGCCAAAGGCCTTGTCCAGGTCTGCCATCTGCTGCTGGCTCATCTGCTCAGGCAGCATGCGGATGAAGTGCAGCCATTCGTGGCTCGACCAGTCTTTGGTCTGTAGCTGGCTGGCTGGTTTGCCGCTCTGCCAGGCTTTGAAAGACTCCTCCACTTGTGCGAATCGTTTGGAGGTTGGCTTCACATGGTCTTCCGGAAGCCCTGGCGTATAAACCCACCCTTCGATGTTGATCTGCTCCGCTACTTTCGCATCGCCCTGTATCAGCTCTTTGCGCAGGAAATCGAGGAAAAGGTTTGTGTTCGTACTCTGGAAAGCGAATGTTTGGAAGTACTTGTTCAGGAACTGGTCGAAGCGCTCACGGCCCACAACATGCTCCATGTTCTGTAAGAAGAAGTTGCCTTTCTCGTAGGCGATGTCCGTCAGACCTTCGTCCGGATCGCGGCCTTCCAGATCCAGCTTGAGGCGGGTATCATCACTTTTCGGGCCCAGTTCTTCCAGGGTATTTTGCAGATCCTGGTAGCCTAGCACGTTCAGCATGTCGGCATAGTCTTTTCCGTAGATCTCTTCCATGATGCGGCGCTCGAAGTATACCGTAAAGCCTTCGTTCAACCAGAAATCGTCCCAGGTGCCGTTGGTCACCAGGTTGCCGCTCCAACTGTGCGCCAGCTCGTGCGCGATCAGGCTGGTGAGTGAGCGGTCTTTGGCCAGCACAGTAGGCGTCACGAAGGTCAGGCGCGGGTTTTCCATACCTCCGAAAGGGAAGGAAGGAGGGAGTACCAGCAAATCGTAGCGATCCCAACGGTACTTGCCATAGAGTTTTTCGGCGGCCACCAGCATCTTGTCCATCTCGGCAAACTCGTACACGGCGGCATCAATCGTGGCCGGCTCGGCGTAAATACCCGTCTGCTGCCCGATCGGCTTGAATGCCATGTCACCTACGGAAAGGGCCATCAGGTATGAGGGAATCGCCTGGCGCATTTCGAAGGTATAGCCGCCCGTGTTGTTTTTCTGCTGCGGATTTTCGGCGCTCATCACGGCCATTAGCTCTTTTGGTACCTGTACTTTGGCGCTGTAGGTAATGCGTATACCCGGGCTGTCCTGTATCGGAATCCAGGTGCGGGCCAGGATCGCCTGTGACTGCGTGAACAGGAAAGGGTACTTCTTACCGGCCGTCTGCTGCGGATTGAGCCATTGCAGTGCATCCGCGTTGGCGGTGGTGCGGTACTGGATGGTCACGTAATCCGTTTCAGGCTGTATCGCAATAATCAGCGGCCGACCGAGGAATTCTTTTTCATCGCCAAGTTTAAACGTGGTAGGGGTCTGCTCTTTGCCCAGGTATACCTGCTCAATTTCAAGGCCGCGTGTATCGAAAATAATTTCGTTGCCTTTCGCCACGTTCTCGATCTGGTAAGAGGCTTTTCCGGAGATCACCTTCTGCCCGAAGTCAACGGCAATGTCCAGGTCCAGGTGGCGCGCAACGGCCTCGGCAGGCCTGGCAAAGCTGTGTACGTCGGCAGGTGCCTGTGCCATGCCTAGCTGTTCTGCTGTCATAGTTTCATCGTTAGTAGTGGTTTGGGTGGAGCAGGCGCCTAACTGCAGGCTACCGGCCAAACCCAGTCCGAGTAAAAATTTACGGTATGGAGTCATTGTATACTTTGGTTATGGGGTGGTAAGATACATTTTTTGCCATGAACTGTAAAGTACCGTCGTCTAAATGCATCGGCACGCGCACAGGGTGCGTACTATGTTACAGAAGTATTTGTATTAGTTACAGGTTCGAAGCCACTACAGCTCAAGTTTCGTACCAATGCAGCAGGTATGCTTTGCTTGCATATATAGAACATTTTATACCTGTTTAAAGTAAACAAAGCAAAATCGAAGTGAAAAGGCACCAAAGCAGAGAAATAGCACAATTTTAAGCGAATATTTATTATTCGCGTCTAACCGGCCTCTCGCCTAAGCCATTAAACCAACAACCATGAACCCTTTCATCCTACAGAAATTTAAACCAATCGGCCTGGTCGTCCTTTGTCTGTTCACCTTGGCCTCCTGCAATAAAAGTGGCGATAAAAAAGAAGAAGGCGGCGTAAAAGAAATGCTTGGCCTCAACACCGTGGCCGCCACCGAAACCGATAGCCTCTACATCAAAGACTACATTGGGCAGCACAAGCAATTTAAAGAACACGAGGACCTGATCTACCAGTTTTATGGTGACCGCGAATATCGTCTAGGCTGGTTCAAGGGCTCTGATCTGGTGCCTGAATCAGAGAAACTGCTGACTACCCTCAACAATGCAGCACAGGAAGGCCTGGACCCCAAGGAGTATAAAGTAGTTGCCATCGACGAGATGATCAGCCAGTACAACGAGTTGGGTCGTAAGGACTCCACCAGGCTGGCACTGCAGCAGCAGATCGACATAGCCCTGACCGCCACGTACTTTAATTATGCCTCTGACTTTTACAAAGGCCGCATCGACCCACGCAATGTGAAACAGGTGCAATGGGGCGTGCGCAATAACAAAATAAAACTGCACAAAGCGTTGCAAACCATTTTGAAGGAGCGTGAAAGCACCTATCCGTACTATGAGTTTGAAGCACTGCACAAAGGCTATACCAACCTGCGCGATGCCCTGCAAAAATACCGCGAACTGGAAGAAAAAGGAGGCTGGGCCAAAGTAGAACTGGGTAACAAAAAGATGCTGACAAAAGGGGATACCGCGGCTGCCGTTGTAACGCTACGTCAACGCCTTAACCCAGGAACACAGATCAACGCTAATGACCCGGCCATGCGCAAGTATGACGACAAGCTGGAGGCGCAGGTAAAAGCATTCCAGGAACTGCACGGCATTGTGCCTGACGGCAAAGTGGGTGGCAACACGCTGCGCACAATGAATGTGCCGGTAGAAGACCGTATCCAGCAGATTATGATGAACATGGAACGCTGGCGTTGGATTCCCAAGCGTCTGGTGCCGAAGAGCCTGGACCAGAAGTATATCTGGGTGAACATACCCGAGTATAAGCTCTATGTCTACGAAGACCCGAATAACAGCCCCGAAGCAGAGCGCGCTTACAAAAAGACCATGGAGATGAACGTGATCGTGGGCAAAACCATGCATTCGACTCCAATCTTCAGCGACAGAATGGAATATGTGGTGCTGGCCCCTTACTGGAACGTGCCCAACAGCATTGTGGAAAAAGAGATTGCGCCAGGTATACTGCGCGAACCCGGCTACCTGGACAGGCAGAATATGGAAGTGGTGACCAAGGAGCGTGAGCCGAAGCAGATTGATCCGTCTTCCATCGACTGGTCATCTGTGACTGAAAAGAATTTCCCTTATATGGTACGCCAGCGTCCGGGCCCTAAAAACTCGCTCGGCACTATGAAGTTCCTGTTTCCGAACGAGCACGCTGTATACCTGCACGACACACCTTCCGGCGCCTTATTCAGCCAGACACAGCGCGGTTTCAGCCATGGCTGCGTCAGACTGGAACGGCCCATGGACTTAGCTCAATATGTGTTGAAAGACATGCCTGAGTGGAACGAAAGCCGCATACAGGAGACCATCAATGGAGGCGAAGAGGAGTGGATCACGCTACCGAAAAAAATTCAGGTATACCTGGTATACTTCACCAGTTGGGTAGATGAAGATGGAAACGTACACTTTCGGGATGATATCTACGGCCACGACAAGCGGCTGGAGCAGGAGCTTTTCAGCTAACCAGAAGCTGTAAGCATCGACTCTTAACATATGACCCATGAGACAGTTAGGAATAACAGGGCTGCTTTTCGGACTCTTGCTGCTTGCCTCCTGTGGCGGGGAGCAGAGGCCGGTTGACAAGCCGGGGACTATAACAGAAGAAGCCCTGACACTACAGACAGGGGAGCAGGATACCACGCTGCAGGAGATAGCAGAAATAGATATTCGGGCCACCGGGGGCGATGCACTGGAAAGCATGACCTTTGACCAAGATACCATTGAGGTGAAGGCCGGTACGCTCGTGAAGCTGACTTTCACAAACGAAGGAAAGGATCCCAAGATGATCTATAACATCGTGTTTACGAAAGAAGGCTACTCGGCGCAGGTCGCTCAGAATGGCAGCAAGGCCGGTGCATCTGGCAATTACCTGCCCGACAGCTCGCTGCTTTTGGCAGCATCGCCGCTCGCATTGCCCGGCCAGATGGTAAAGATGGAGTTTGCAGTACCTGACACATCCGGAGTATTTGAGTATGTGAACACCTACCCAAGCGAAACACCGTTGATGAAAGGAAAGCTGATTATCAAGGAGTAACCTCCCTGATTCGGATGACTTATAGGAAAGCCCCTGCATATGTGCAAGGGCTTTCTTTTTGATTTTTAAATACTTACCAGGTATAACCCGAGAACGAATTGCAAAAAAAACATGTTAGAAGGCAGACGATATTAGCGGGATTGCATACTTTTGCAATATCCTGATAGCTTATGAAATTCACCAACCCTGACTGTCTGAACTGTTCGAGCCGAGCGAGCTCCCTGCTGAGCTGCTGCAGAGCATCTGAGTTGTCGCACCTTTCTGAAACGAAATCGTGTTTCGCTTATAAGAAAGGGCAACTGATCTTTCATGAGGGAGGCAAGCCGTCAGGCCTTTACTGCATTAACACCGGCAAAATCAAAATTGCCAAACTCGGCAGCGACGGCAAAGAACAGATCGTGCGCCTGGCCAAACCGGGCGACCTGATCGGATACCGTGCCCTGATGGCTGACTCAAATTATTCTGCATCGGCAGTTGCTCTCGAAGATGCCGTGATCTGTTTTATACCCCGTTCGCAGTTCCTGGAGCTGATCAGTCAGAATGTGGAATTTGCAGGCGGCCTGATGAAACTGATCTCTAATGCCTTGGGAGAGGCGGAAGAACGCATGGTGCAGATGGCTTACAAGCCGGTGCGCGAAAGGCTGGCAGAAGCCCTGCTGCTCCTTCAGAAAACTTACCAGGAGCGCGGAGAAGGCGATCAGTTCACCATTTCCATTTCCCGCGAAGACCTGGCCTCCATTGTCGGTACCGCCAAAGAAACTACCATCCGACTTCTTTCTGAATTCAAAGAAGAGGGACTCATCACCGCCAAAGGCAGCTCTATTACCATTTTGGATCACGAAAAACTGTACAAGATCAGCCACATGTACGACTAGGCAGTTTGCTGAAAGGTATAAGGTATAGACAATAAAAAACGGCAGCCGTAGAACGCCTGCCGTTATTGTAGCTCAGTCTCTCCTCTAAGCTAAAATCACCTTATACTAAACACTAAACTTTAATCACAAAACATTATCTTGAAAGGCTTTCAGCATTCCTGCGCCAGCCTTTTATTGTCATTCTTGATGTTACAAATGTCGGGCATCCGGCCGGGCTATGCACTGAGGTATATCAGTTCAGAAAGTGACATACATCATCTTTTAGGCTTTACGATCCAATTACCTTTGTCACAGACATTAATAAAGGATAATTGTGATGGAAGCCGCACTCCAAACCAATATTCAGAACTGCTACCACTGCGGGGATTCCTGTGGTGACGAGCCCATTGTAGCGCACGAAAAAGCTTTCTGCTGCGATGGGTGTAAAGCCGTTTATGAACTTCTCGAAGAAAACAACCTCTGTACTTACTATAACCTGGAAGAAAGCCCTGGCCTGACCGGAAATAAACATGTTTCAGAAGCCCGCTTTGCTTATCTGGACGATCCGGGTGTGGAGGCCCAGTTGATCAACTTCCGCAGTGACAAGATCTGCAAACTGACGTTTTACATACCTCAGATGCACTGCAGTTCCTGTATCTGGCTGTTGGAGAACCTGTTTAAGCTGAATCCAGGTATAGCCGAAACAACAGTCAACTTCATGCGCAAGGAAGTGGCCCTCACATACCTTCACGAAAGGACCTCTTTGCGTGAAGTAGTAGAGCTGCTGACCCGCATCGGGTACGAGCCTGCCATCACACTCGCCGACACCGACGGCAAGAAAACCACCAAGAAAAGCCGCGCCCTTATCTATAAATTAGGTATAGCTGGTTTCGCCTTCGGAAACGTGATGCTGCTGGCCTTCCCTGATTACCTGGACTTTACAAAGGGCCTGCAAAATAACTTCGGCTCCTTCTTCGGGTACCTAAGCATCATCCTGTCTATACCTGTGTTTTTCTACAGCGCCCGTGGTTTCTTTACGTCGGCGTGGGAAGGCATCAGGCAGCGCATGGTCAATATCGACCTGCCCATCTCCACCGGTCTGCTGGCGCTCTTCTTTGTGTCCCTGTTTGATATCCTTACCGGTCGCGGTCCAGGCTACCTGGATTCGTTCACAGGGCTGGTGTTCTTTATGCTGATCGGTAAATACTTTCAGCAGCGCACCTACGACACGCTCGCATTTGACCGGGACTATACCTCTTATTTCCCGGTATCGATTACGGTGCTGAAAGAGGACGGCGAAGAATCGTCTACAGCTGTACGAAACCTTCAGGTAGGAGACCGTATCCGGATTAGAAATCAGGAACTTATACCTGCCGATGCCATCCTGCTGCACGGCCGCGCTATGATCGACTACAGCTTTGTGTCGGGTGAGTCGGAGCCGGTAGAGAAAGTGGTAGGCGAGGTGATCTATGCCGGTGGCCGCCAGGTAGGTGAAAGCATCGAGCTGGAAGTCGTAAAAGAGGTGTCGCAAGGCTACCTGACGCAACTCTGGAACGACACTGTATTCTCCAAAAACGAAGCGCAGTATCTCCATACCTACTCCAACATTGCGGGCAAATACTTCATCATTGTGACCCTGCTGGTGGCAGCCGGAGCGCTCATTTACTGGGTGCCACGCGACATGGACATCGCCATGAAGGCCTTTACCTCCGTGCTGATCATCGCCTGTCCATGTGCCTTATCGCTGGCCACGCCTTTTGTGCACGGCCATACCATGCGTGTGTTCGGACGTAACAAATTCTATCTCAAAAACACGGGCGTAGTAGAAAGGCTGGCCAAAATCGATACCGTGGTGTTTGACAAAACCGGTACACTGACAGAACCAAGCGAAGCTGAGGTAACATACACAGGTAAAGCCCTTTCTCAAGATCAATCACAAGCTATACTTTCAGTACTACGCCACTCCACGCACCCGCTCAGCCAGCGCATCAGCGAGGCCATGAAGGGCAGCACGGCTCCGGTTACAGGCTTTCAGGAATATACTGGCAAAGGACTGGTAGGCGAAGTAAATGGTATGCTGGTGCGCGTAGGATCTGCCGCATACCTGGGCGTACCTGCCGATAAGCAAAACGACACGCTCAAAACAACTGTTTATGTGTCTATAGACGGCGTGGTGCTGGGTTATTATACCTTCTTTAATGTGTACCGTGATGGTCTGAACAAAGTGCTGGGTGATCTGAAAGACAAGAAAATTGCGGTGCTCTCGGGTGACAACGACCACGAGGAGGCAAGACTGCGTGAATTGCTGGGCAACGAAGCCGAACTAAACTTCAACCAGTCGCCTGTTCAGAAACTGGAGTACATCCAGAAATTGAAAGAGCAGGGCCAGCACCAGGTACTGATGGTGGGGGATGGCCTGAACGATGCTGGCGCCCTGAAGCAGAGTGATGCAGGTATAGCCCTGAGCAACAGCGTCACCAACTTCTCACCGTCCTGCGACGCTATTCTGGATGCAGAGTCATTCGATAAACTGAGCACTTTCCTTAACTTCTCTAAAAAGACCATGTCGCTGATCCTGCTGACTTTCGCAGTGTCGCTGGTTTACAACGTGGTGGGCCTCACCATGGCTGTGATGGGGCTGTTCACACCTATTGTTTCAGCTATCCTGATGCCGATCAGTACGCTTAGTGTGATGACTTTCGCAACACTCTCTGTCAGGTATGCTGCTAAGAAAGCTGGACTTTAATAATTGAGTGAGTTAGTGGTTGAGCGAATGAGTGAATAATTTTCTCATGTATTAACAGTCACTCAATCACTCATTCGCTAATTCACTCACTCAATCACCAACACTCTAAAACCAAAAAACGCCATGTATATCATTTTCATTCTCATATCCATCAGTGTGCTTGTAGCAGCTGCTTTTCTGGCCGCTTTCCTGTGGGCCGTGCGCTCCGGGCAGTACGACGATGACTATACGCCAGCCGTTCGCATGCTTTTCGAGAACGAGGTGGGCGGCGCACCTAAAAACGACAAAATAGCCCAGAAACAGCAGTAAGTCGCTCTGATTACTGATGACAATCACCTGGAAGAGTGACATTAGTCATCTTTTCGGAGAGGCTGATTTATCAATTTTGCACATGATTAACAAGCAAACAAACAGTAATTCACAACACACCTTAACCAATGGAGGACACCGCACATGTCAACTAATGTAGGAACCGTCTTAGAGCCGAACCCGAAGCGGGTAGGCGAGGACACCGGGGGTTCAGAATCCTTCTTCTACGACAACAAGATCGTTCGCGACTTTGGTATTGCTACCGTGTTTTGGGGCGTAGCCGGTATGATTATCGGTACCCTGATCGCGTTCCAGCTTGCCAACCCCGATGTGAACATGGGTAACCAGTACACAACTTTCGGCCGTATCAGGCCACTGCACACCAATGCGGTAATTTTTGCCTTCGTGGGTAATGCCATCTTTATGGGTGTGTACTACTCGCTGCAGCGCCTCTGTAAGTCGCGCATGTACAGCGATACACTGAGTAGACTGAATTTCTGGGGCTGGCAGCTGATTATTGTCGCCGCTGTTATCACGCTTCCGCTGGGTATGACGACTTCAAAAGAGTATGCCGAGCTGGAGTGGCCCATCGATATTGCCATTACATTAATATGGGTGGTATTCGGATGGAACATGTTCGGTACCCTTGCCAAACGTCGCGAAAAGCACATGTACGTAGCCATCTGGTTCTACATTGCCACTTTCCTGACTGTAGCGGTACTGCACATCGTTAACTCTTACGAATTGCCTGTTACCATGTGGAAAAGCTACTCTGGCTACGCCGGGGTGCAGGATGCGCTGGTGCAGTGGTGGTATGGCCACAACGCGGTTGCATTCTTCCTGACAACACCGTTCCTGGGCCTGATGTACTACTTCCTGCCAAAGGCTGCGAATCGTCCGGTATACTCATACCGTCTTTCTATCATCCACTTCTGGTCGCTGATCTTCATCTATATCTGGGCGGGTCCGCACCACTTGCTCTATACCTCATTGCCTGACTGGGCACAGTCACTGGGCGTTGTATTCTCCATCATGCTGCTTGCTCCAAGCTGGGGTGGTATGATTAACGGTCTGCTAACATTGCGTGGTGCCTGGGACAAGGTGCGTGAAGAGCCGGTATTGAAGTTCATGGTAGTAGCGATCACCGCTTACGGTATGGCTACTTTCGAAGGACCGATGCTGTCGCTGAAGAACGTAAACGCCATTGCCCACTTTACTGACTGGATCGTAGCACACGTGCACGTAGGTGCGCTGGGCTGGAACGGCTTCCTGACATTCGCGATGCTGTACTGGTTGTTCCCACGCCTGTACAAAACAAAACTACACTCTAAGAAGCTTGCAAACGCGCACTTCTGGCTGGGCACACTCGGTATCCTGTTCTACGCTATACCTATGTACTGGGCTGGTTTCACCCAGGGTCTGATGTGGAAACAGTTCACTCCGGAAGGCACTTTGCAGTACTCTAACTTCCTGGAGACTGTTCTTCAGATCGTTCCGATGTACTACCTGCGTGGTGTTGGCGGATTGCTATACCTGAGCGGCGTGTTCCTGATGATCTATAATCTGTTTAAGACGGCTAAGTCTGGTGCTTTGGAAGCAAATGAGGCAGCAGTAGCTCCTCCGATTGTGAAAGAAGTAAGCCACAACGCAGGTCACTGGCACAGCTGGATCGAGAAGCGTCCGATGCAAATGGCGATATGGGCAACTATAGCCATCCTGATTGGAGGTTTGGTAGAATTTATACCTGCCTTCGTGATCAAGTCAAACGTACCGACCATTGCCAGCGTGAAGCCTTATACCTCGCTGGAGTTGCAGGGACGTGACCTCTACATCAAAGAAGGTTGTGTGAACTGCCATACGCAAATGGTTCGTCCGTTCCGCTCTGAGACAGAACGCTACGGCGAGTACTCCAAAGCAGGCGAGTTCGTGTATGATCACAACTTCCTGTGGGGCTCCAAGCGTACCGGTCCGGATCTTCATAGGGTCGGCGGTAAGTATCCGCACAGCTGGCACTACCACCACATGCTCGACCCGACTTCCATGTCGCCAGGCTCTATCATGCCGGCTTACCCGTGGCTGTTTGAGCAAGATGTGGACCTGACAACAACGCAGAAGAAACTTGAAGTGCTGAAGCAACTGGGCGTACCTTATGAGGACGAGTACATTGCCAACGCGAACGAGGAACTGATGAAGCAGGCCCGCGAGATTAGCGCCGACCTGGCTAAAGAAGGTCTGGAAGTGCGTCCTGAAACCGAAATTGTGGCCGTGATCGCCTACCTGCAGCGTCTGGGTACCGACATTAAGGTAAAAGCTGAAGAAGTAGAAGAATAGTAAACCTGACATAAGGCTCTATGGCAAAGGACAGAAGAGCAACTCGGAAGTCCTTTGTCACAAAGTCTGACGTCGAAAAAGCCTAAGACAATGTACAAGAACGTGTTACAAGCCATAGAAGGCATTGAAATATACCCGCTCATTTCATTTACTATCTTCTTTTTGTTCTTCCTGGGGCTCCTGATCTATGTAGCCTTGATGGACAAGAAGTATGTGAGCAACATGAGCAGCTTCGCCTGCTCAGATGATGATCAAGACGAAACAATAGGAGGGAACAGACAATGAAATCTCCCATGCTAAAACTGAAACAACTGGCCCTGGCGGCCGGCTTTGTTCTGATGACGGTCGCCCCGGCGTTCGCGCAGGATGCGGTGCAGGGCAAGACTATCTTTGATGGAAACTGCGCCGTCTGCCACAGCATAGATGCTGACGTGGTAGGACCAGCCCTGAAAGATGTGCATGAGCGCCGTGGCGATGAATGGCTGCATAAGTTCATCAAAAACTCGCAGGAACTCGTTCAGTCAGGTGATGCGGATGCCGTAGCTGTTTTCGAGAAGTTCAACAAAATGCCGATGCCGGCTTTTGAGGGCTCCCTGTCAGACGACGACATCAACCACGTGATAGCCTACATAAAAGAAGCCAGCGCCGCAGCACCTGCCGTAGCAGAAGAACCGGCAGCAACGAGCACTGCTGAAGCGGCTGCACCAGCTGCAGTACAGGATGTAGCTTTCATGGACCTGCCACCAATCGTACACTTTATCTACGGTCTGGTTGGCTTGATCATCCTGCTGATTGTTATCGTGCTGATCATGCTCTTCCGAGTGATCGTTCCGATGATGGGCGATTCACTAAAGGATGAAGAATTCCATTCTACTTTCTCAGGACGTGTATACGCGCTGATGAGTGGTGATGCCTCTGTTATGACGGGTAAGGCAAAAGATGAGATTCACTCTACCCACGATTTCGACGGTATACAAGAGTACGACAACGACCTGCCGCCATGGTGGAAGTATATGTTCTACGCATCCATCGTGTTTGCTGTAGGTTATATGCTACACTACCACGTGTTCCGCACCGGTGCGCTGCAGCTAGAGGAGTATGAAACTGAAATGGCCCAGGCAGCTCTTATTGCCGCCCAGAACGTGGAAGACCCGAATGCAGTGACTGATTACGAAGTGCTGACAGATGCTGCTGCACTGGAGTCAGGCAAGGCACTCTACATCCAGAACTGCGCCGCCTGCCACGGCCAGGCCGGTGAAGGTACCGTTGGTCCTAACCTGACAGACGAATACTGGCTGCACGGCGGTGATGTGAACGATATTTTCAAAACCGTGAAATTTGGTGTGCCAAGCAAAGGTATGGTGCCTTGGCAGGGCAAACTGACCAAAGATCAGATGCTGGAAGTAAGTAGCTACATCCTGTCATTGCAAGGCAGCAACCCGCCTAATGGCAAAGAGGCACAAGGCGAGAAAGAATAACTTTAACCCTCCCTACATGAGAGGCAGGCATTCGAAAGAGTGTCTGCCTTTTGTGTTTTAAGGTATTACTGATGACAATCACCTGGAAGAATGACATTGGTCATCTTTTTACAGTCCGCAAATAAGGAATTTTGTATCAGCAAAGAGCAGCACAAAGTTGTTATTAGCTACCAATTTTATCTTTAGAGGCAGGATTAATATCCGCACAAATTAAACTGCCATGGCAATTAAATCACACACCGCTCCGGACGAATTCCGCGATCACATCTCGACTATTGACGAGCATGGAAAAAGGGTATGGGTATACCCTAAAAAACCCAAAGGCAAACTCTACGACTACAGGAAGTGGGTAAGCTATGGCTTGCTGACACTGCTGTTTATAGGGCCTTTCATCAAAATTAATGGGCTGCCGCTGCTGATGCTCAACATCGTAGAGCGAAAGTTCGTTATCTTCGGGGTCCTCTTCTGGCCTCAGGACTTCTTTATTCTGGTACTGGCTTTCCTGGCAATGGTGGTCTTTATCATCCTGTTTACCGTGATATACGGCAGGCTATTTTGTGGCTGGGTCTGTCCGCAGACTATCTTCCTCGAAATGGTCTTCCGCCGCATCGAGTACCTGATTGAGGGTGATTATACCAAGCAACGGGCACTGAACAAAATGCCCTGGAACACCGAGAAGATCCTGAAGAAGAGCTCCAAGACAGCCATTTTCCTGTTGATCTCTTTTCTGATCTCCAACTTGTTCCTGGCCTATATAATAGGTATAGATGAACTGAAGAAAATAATTGCAGAAGGCCCTATCAACCATATGGCTGGCTTTGGCTCTCTGGTGGCTTTCACAGGCGTATTCTACTGGGTATTTGCTTATTTCCGTGAGCAGGTATGTACGATCGTTTGCCCTTATGGCCGACTACAGGGTGTGATGCTCGACAAGAAAAGTCTAACAGTAGCTTATGACTATGGTCGTGGGGAGCCGCGTGGCAAGCTGCGCAAAGGGCAGGAGCGTACCGATGGCGACTGCATCGACTGTCACCAGTGCGTGCAGGTTTGCCCGACAGGTATAGACATCCGCAACGGCGCGCAGCAACTGGAATGTATCAACTGCACAGCCTGTATCGATGCCTGTAACGACATCATGCGCATGATCGACAAGCCGGAAGGCCTTATTCGCTACGACTCCGAAGAAGCTATTGCAGAAGGTCGTCAGTGGAAGCTTTTCACGCCACGTGTTATGGGTTACAGCGCCGTGCTGATGCTCCTTTTGGTTGCCCTCACAACGCTGCTATTAACACGAGACGATGCCCAGGCCACCATACTGCGCACACCGGGACAGCTCTATCAGAAAACTGAGCAGGGCACAGTGAAGAACCTCTACAACATTTCGGTGATCAACAAGACCAACACCGATATGCCACTGACCCTGAAACTGCACAACACAGATGGAACAATCCAGATGGTGGGCAGCGAGCTGGTACTGCCGGCGCAGGGCAAAGCAGATGGGGTGTTCTTCGCAGAGATACCGCAAAATCAGTTGACAGGCATGAACGCCGAAATAGAGATCGGAGTGTACCACGATGATGAACTCATCACGACACAGGACACCAAGTTTCTGGCCCCTGCCAAGTAAAGACAGCTTATATTAGAAGCAACCATTCAAGCGCATTCATCATGAAAACTGATAAAAATAAAAAATTCACCTTCTGGCCTTATGCCATCGTCATCGGGCTGGCCTCCTTCATGGCTTACATCATCTATTTTGTGGTACAGGCCATGAACCAGGATGTAGACCTGGTGAGCAAAGACTATTACGCCCAAGAGATCGCCTACCAGGATCAGATCGACCGGGTACGCCGCACACAGGCCCTTGGTGACGTGATGCTGCAATACAACGAAGAAGCAGGCAATATCCTGCTACAGGTACCGGCTACTTACCAGGATAAAAACCTGAGCGGCACGATCACCCTGTTCCGACCATCGGACGACAAACTGGACAAGCAACTGCCTTTACAACTTGGCCGGGACAAGAGCCAGCTTATTAACGTGGGGGATCTGGAAAAAGGTCTCTGGAAAGTTCGTGTGAACTTCAGCGATGGGGCAGAAGCATATTATTCAGAAAAAACAGTTCAAATAAAATAAGGCCATGATCTGGGCAGGATTCTTATTTGGCTTATTAGGCAGTTTCCATTGTGTCGGGATGTGCGGCCCTATAGCAATGGCGCTACCATTTGTCAGGAGTACCGGCTGGCGTTACTACGTCGGCCGGCTCCTGTACAATGGTGGTCGCATCGTTACCTACGCATCGTTGGGCGCAATCGCAGGCGCCTTTGGCCAGTCACTTGAGATGGCAGGCCTACAACAAACCGTTTCCATTGTATCTGGTGTGCTGATCCTTTTATTGCTGGTTTTGCCGGCTGCTTTTAAAGGAAAGGCTTCCAACATGCTGGGAACCGACAAAGTAATGGGTTGGGTACGCAAAAAACTGGGCTATTACTTTCAGAAAAACTCCATGGGTTCACTTTTCATGGTAGGCATGCTCAACGGTCTGCTTCCCTGCGGATTCGTTTACATTGCGCTGGCCGGCGCCATCAGTGCGCCAGGTATAGGCGGTGCCATGCTGTACATGGCGCTCTTCGGGCTGGGTACTTTCCCGCTTATGTATATTGTCTCGCTTTCGGGCAAGCTCATCAGCCTAAAGGTGCGGGGCATGTTTAACCGGGCTGTGCCTTATGTGGGCATGGCACTGGCAGTGTTGTTCATTATGCGCGGACTTGGCCTGGGTATACCTTACCTGAGCCCCAAAGTAGTACATACGGCGCAGCATACAACCGAAATGAGCTGCTGCTCGAAGCCGGAATAAACCAAAAGGCAATACTGTTAAAAGTCACTTTTTCAGGTGATGCAGCTCACTGCAGCCTGACCAGTATACCTATACCTTTACGATACTAACCATGACTACTATGACAACGCCATCGCAGATTAAACGCATCCTGGTTCCTCTCGATCTGAATGAAACGGGTGAGGACCTGCTGTACTATGCCGGGCAGCTGGCCCAAGGGCTGGGTGCGGAGCTATACCTGTTCCATGCCTGCAAAACGGCCGACCTGACTTTTACGCAGCAAAGCAGCTGCATTCAGAAGCTTCGCTCTTTTGCTGAACGTGTGTTTAGCCGCGAATTTAAGGCCGCTCAGGTAGCTGCGCCTTTCGATTGTGTGGTACGCCCGGGTCAGTTTCGTGATAGCATCCAGAGTGTCGTGCAGGACTATCAGATCGATCTGGTACTGATGGATGCTGGGGCACGCGCCAACACAGGCCTAACGGGTGAAGCAGCAGAGCAGGCCGCAGTCATCATGGACCTCGTTTCTTGCCCGGTTATGGTGCTACCAGCCACTGTCAGGTATAGAAAACTGAAGAATCTGGTATTTGCAACTGACTTCACTGACCAGGACCAACGGGTGCTTTTTCGGATAGCGGATCTGGCGCATCAGCTGAAAGCTAAGTTAACGCTCGTGCAGGTATACAGTGAAGAGAAACGATCTGAGTTGTGTGCTTACAAAACAGCCATGCTGGAGCTTGAAAAGCAGTTGAAAGGAAGGAAAGTAGCCTTCAGATTGCTGGAAGAAGAAGATATGCTGGAGGGAATCAGCGAGTTTTCGGAAGAGGCTTCGGCAGACCTGCTGATACTGGCCACGCAGGACAACTACCTACTGGAGCGCCTCTTCAGCACAAACTACATGAAAACCATGGCCTTCCACACGCGAATACCGCTGCTGACTTACAGGCAGATCAAGAAAAAGCCATGCTCCGGCTGTTGTGCGAACTGCAAAAGCAAACAGGCACAGGTGCAACTGCAAGTTACCATCCAATAATTTACTTTCAGGTATGGCAGTAAGGGATTTTATAAACAGGGGCATGATCGAGGGCGAGGCGGAGAGCTTGGAGCCTGGACAATGCATTTTCAGACAAGGGGAGAACGTTGCCTATTTATACCTGGTTACGCAGGGTAGTGTAGCCGTTTCGCATAACACGACAGGTATAGATGAGCAGATCGTTGCCCCACCCGACTTCCTGCTAGGCATCACCGACCTGCTGCATGATACCTACAGTTTCACGGCCTTTACCCTGGAAACAACACAATTGATCAAAATAAAGAAGGAAGCAGTACGAAAAGCACTTCATGAGACGCCGATGCTGCGGCTATACCTGCTCAAAATGATGAGTTGGGAAGCAAGCCTCACCAAAATAGCTTTCGAATAGTTCAACCCGTTTATGATCAGGAGCCGGTAGCCCATAGCTGCCGGCTTTTTGTTTTACAACTTATACCTGAAGCTGCCAGTAAACAGAAGCAGTTTTATCACGACCCAATTTTATGAAGAGAATCATAAGCCGGCTGAAGCTTGTTATTCAGTTCGTCTATACCAGCATTGGCTTTTACCCGACATTAATTTCTCTACTCTTTTTCGGAATTGCTGTTTTAATGATCTATTTCGAGACCAGGGGCATCAGTAAAGCACTCGAAGACGAACTCCCTTTTTTCATCATCAGTCATGGCGAAACAGCCAACATGATCCTGAGCTCGATTGCCACAGGGGTGTTCTCGCTGATCGTTTTCAGTTTTACGATGGTGATGCTGGTGCTCAACCAGGCCAGCGCCAATTTCTCCCCCCGGGTTATTCCGGGTCTCATAACCTCCAAGTCAAACCAGAAAGTGCTGGGCTTATTCTTGGGAACTCTGATCTATACCTTGGTGGTGATGGTGAATGTGCGCTCTGAACATTATGACACCGACCTGCCGGGGCTGGCTGTGTTCATGGCGATGTGCTTCACGATCCTTTGCCTGGCCTTTTTTGTGTATTTTATTCATTCTATTTCAACTGCTATCCAAATCGGCAGCATCCTCGAGGGTATCTATAAACTGACACTGAACAAGCTGCACAAAGAACTGGAGCAGGACGAAGGGAAAGAGCTACCGGCCATTTTTGAAACCGGCAACTGGCAACTACTCGACAGCAGCAAAAGCGGTTACCTGCAAAAAGTAAACAAAAGCGCCGTCATCGAACTGTGCAGAGAGCATGATGTGGTACTGGAGTTTTTGCAGCCTCTCGGGGATTTCGTAATTAAAGATTTGCCCTTTGCCAAGGTGGCCGGGCAATTAAAAGATAAGGAGGCTTTTTGCGATGAGCTTAACACCCAGGTGAGCTACTATCAGGAGGAGATGGCGGAAATAAATTACCTCTATGGTTTTAAACAAATCACCGAAAGCGCGGTGAAGGCGCTTAGTCCCAGCATTAACGACCCCGGCACCGCCATAAAAGCAATAGATTATTTGACCGATCTTTTGATTGTCCGGATGCGGCTCACCGATGAGAAGATATTTCATGACAAGGAAAATGTGCTGCGTCTGCGTCTGGACGAAGTTAGCTTTCCGGAACTGCTCAGCCTGTGTTTAGGACCAATCAGGGTATACGGCAGGGAGGATCCCGTTATTTTGCTGCGCCTGTTAAACCTGCTCAAAAACCTATGCCTGGCAGCAAAGTCACAACCCAAAAGATTGGAGCCGATAACTTCGGAGGCACTCTTGATTGTAGCTGATGCAGATGATACCGTGCAGAATGTGGGAGACCGGGAGAAGATAAACCACATGATAGATACTCTGAACAAGAGCATCTTGCTGCCTCGATCACTGCCAAAGCTCAGCTTATAATTGGGGACTTAAGCTGGAAAAAGTTATTTTTACAGGAATTGCTAATTCCTGTTTATGATTTTTGATTCGATTAAGAGGGTTCTGGACAGTGTGTTCAATATCATCCATGAAACGGATGAGCCAGGCACGATACGCGAAATCTACGATAAGATTCCGGTGCGAGGCAACAACACCTGGATGCTGATCTGCTCTGCCATGCTGGCCTCCATCGGTCTGGACACCGGCTCTGGCGCTGTCATTATCGGAGCCATGCTTATTTCGCCGCTCATGTCGCCCATCCTGGGACTAGGGTTGGCGGTGGGAATCAACGACCGTGAAATGTTGTGGGCATCCGTCAAGAATCTCTCTATCGCAGCAGCAGCTGGCCTGATTGTGAGTACGTTTTACTTTATGATCACACCGCTCGGTGAGCCTACAAATGAACTGCTGGCCCGTACCAAACCAACCTTGCTCGACGTGATGGTGGCTTTCTTTGGAGGTGTGGCAGGTATAGTCTCTATCTCGAGGTCCGATAAATCGAACGCTATACCTGGTGTGGCCATTGCCACCGCGCTGATGCCCCCGCTGTGTACAGCGGGCTACGGTCTTGCGCTGGGACGTTTTGACTTCTTTTTTGGAGGCTTCTACCTGTTTTTCATCAACGCCGTCTTTATCAGTCTGGCAACTTTCCTGATCGTAAAGTACCTAAAGTTTGACACCAAGCATTACGTTGACAAAGCCACAGAGCGGCGTGTGGCGCGTATCATGGCGATCGTGCTATTCATCGTGGTATCGCCGAGCGCCTATTTCCTCTACAACATTTACCAGAGCGTACAGACCAAAAAGAAAATCGAGAACCTGATTGTGCGCGATTTCGCTAATCGAAATAATGAGATCATAAAATGGGAAGTGACGGATACCGATTCGCTCAGCACAATTAAGATCTACAGCGTCGGAAATCCTGTGAATGACAGCCTCATTGCGCACTACAACACACTCCTAACCAACAATTCACTTCCCAAACACCAGGTTAAGCTGGTGCAGCTCGACGTGTCAGCCGAGGATGTGCGCCGCATGGCTTCTGATCTTACCAATAACCTGACCCAGGATTTTCTGAGAACGATCGAGATTCAGAAACTGCAAAGCCAACGTGCCGACAGTTTGATGCGACTTGCCAATTCCTACACGCCCGTCAGCGCCAGCCGTGAACTCAAGTTGATCTTCCCTGAAATAGAGAAGGTGGAAGTAGGAGAGATCGTATCGGTTGCTGAAAATAAAGCGAAGCTAGATACAGTGATGTTAGTTATGATTGGGTGGAAAAAGCCTCAGGCTGCCAATCCGGCGAAAAGTAACAGTGCCGTATTTGTAGACCCGGCTAAGGTAAAAGAGTATGAGCAGCGTATACGGCAGTATATGGCCAGCCGGTTCCGCCGCGATTCGGTGAGAGTTTCATCTTCTTTATAAAGGATAGTATGGCAAGTCAGGATGGTGACCGTTTGAAGCGAAAACTACACAGCGTCATATTTGAAGCTGAAACGCCTGCCGGACAAGCTTTTGACATTTCACTGCTTATTCTGATCTTGGCGAGCGTGATTGTCGTGTCGCTGGAAAGCGTTGTTTCTTTGAGAAGGGACTACCTGCACTTATTTCAGGCACTTGAATGGGCATTTACCATTCTTTTTACAATAGAGTATTTTCTTCGAATCTACAGTTCGCAAAGGCCTTTTAAATATATTTTCTCCTTTTTTGGGATCATCGACTTCCTGGCTATCATACCAACTTACATGAGTCTGTTTGTTATTGGCTCGCAATACCTGCTGGTGATCAGGGTTTTCCGATTGCTTCGGGTTGCCCGTATTTTCAGGCTGACCAACTTTGTGAATGAGGGGCAGGTGCTCACAAAAGCCCTTCGTGCCAGTTTGACGAAGATCTCGGTTTTTCTGGGCGTGGTATTGATGATGGTGGTCGTTATGGGAGCATTGATGTATGTGGTGGAGGGGCGTGCCAGTGGCTTCACGAGTATACCGATGAGTATTTACTGGGCCATCGTTACACTTACTACTGTGGGTTTTGGCGACATTACACCTGCTACTCCCTTGGGGCAGTTGCTGGCCAGTTGCCTGATGATCATGGGCTATGGCATTATTGCGGTGCCTACTGGCATCGTATCAGTGGAGCTGTCAAGGGCTGACAAGCTGGATGCCACGTCACGTGTATGCCCGAATTGCCACAAGGAAGGGCACAGTTCCGACGCCAAATACTGCGATAACTGCGGCTATCCGCTGAGAGAAAAAGCATCGTGACAGATCTGAGTGTGGCAATCAGTCGACGATAATCCGGGGTATGTTCATCGGGAGTCTCGTCAGCAGTTCGTAATTGAGTTGCGTGCTGAGTTCGGAGAATGAAGCTACCGTTATATGTTCGTTTCCCTGCTTGCCAAGCAGCACTACTTCGTCCTGAAGCGATACATCCGGTATACCTGTCACGTCTACCATCAGCACATTCATGTTCACGATGCCCACAACCGGTGCCCTGTGCGATCTGACCAGTACCTGGCCCTGGTTACTCAGGCTGCGACTATAGCCCCAGGCATAGCCTACAGGTATAGCGGCGATCAGCATTTCACTGCTGGCCTGAAAGCTTTTGCCATACCCTATGAATTCACCTGCCGGTACAAACTTCAGGCTCATCACGCGGCTCTTCCAATTTATGAGCCGCTTCAACGGATCAATTCGATCGGTACTCACGCCCATATAACGCTGGTAGATCTCAGGACTCGGCCAGAAACCATACTGCATGATGCCCACACGAACCATATCCAGGTGTGTTTCAGGGTATGCCATCACAGCGGCTGAACAGGCCGTGTGCAGCGTTCTGAACTTAAGTCCTTTTTGCTGCAGCGAGCGCACGGCCAGGCGGTATCGGTCTAACTGGCCAGTTACACGATCATGGTTCTCGCTGCTCTCGGCACCTGCAAAGTGTGTGGAGACGCCCATCACTTCAAAAGCATCGGATTGCTTCAGAATCAGATCGGCAGCGTATTCTACTTCGTTTGCTTCTAATCCGATGCGGTTCATACCTGTTTCGAGGTCAAGATGGATCCGGGCAGGTTTCTGTAAAGATCGGGCAGCCTTTGCTGCTTGTTCCAATCGGTCGATTGAAAAAACATAGAACTCAATATTGTTGGCTATGGCCCAGATCAGCTCCTCGTCGTCAATGTAGCCCATGATCAGGATGGTAGCCTTGTGTGGCAGGACCTGGTGCAGACGATAGGCTTCGTCAGCGCTGAAGACAGAGAAATGGTCAACCCCGCAGGTATAGGCCAACTGTCCGAACTCCTCTATGCCATGCCCATAAGCGTTGCCTTTTACCACCGAAGAATAACGGGTGCCCGGTTTGAGTTGCGCTTTAAGAAACCGGATGTTATGTGCTAAAGCGGAACGGCTTATTTCGATAGAGGAGCTGTAAAACATGAAAGGGCTAAGGATTTAGAATAAATTCCGCGATGCGGTAAAACAAAGCGGCGCCCACAGGTATAAGCTCGTCAGGAAAGTCGTAGTCCGCATGATGCAACTGTGGCCGGTCAGGCCCTGACCCTAATCCAAAATAGGCACCGTTATACCTGTTAGTGAAATGTCCAAAATCCTCGGACCATCGTACGGGCTTAGCCGCCCGAATCACATCCATACCCAAATCCTGGGCAGCTTGCTCTACAAATGCCGTTGCTTCTGCGCTATTCCTGGTGGCTGGAAATTCCTCGACCCATTCAAAATCGCACTTTAAGTCATACTTGTGCGAAACTAACTTTACCACCTCTATGGCAAGTGATTTCAGTTTATTCAGATCATCCTGCTCAAATGCACGCAGCGTAGCCATAACCGTCGCAAAACCCGGATTGGTGCCAAAAGCGACATCGCCAAGACGAGCATGTACAACAGTGAGCAGGGTCAGATCCTGAAAGTGGTGCTGATCGCGCACCAATGCGTTAAAAGCCTGTATCAACTCACTCATACCTTCTCCTGGGTTCAGACCATTCTCAGGCTCCGCAGCATGTGACTCTTTTCCATGTAGCTGAACTTTGAGTCCCACCGACGCCGCCGCAAATGCGTCAGAACGCACAAGCACTTGCCCCATTGGTAAAGGTGGCAAATTGTGAAGCGCAAATACATAATCCGGTGCTATTTTCTGGAAGGCTGGCGTCTGGAGTACTGCCCAGGCGCCAGCGCCGTTTTCCTCTGCCGGTTGAAACAGTAATACTACCCGGCCCTGCGTCAAGGGTTGCTGGTGCAATATGCTGGCCAGCCCGACTAACGTGGCCATGTGTCCGTCGTGCCCGCACTTGTGGCTGACACCTTTCTGAATGGAGGTATAAGCAAACTCGTTTTGCTCCAGTATCGGGAGCGCGTCGAGCTCTGCGCGGAACAGCACAGTAGGTCCAGCCTTTGGTTCTTTTCCATGGAAGATGGCCGCGAAGCCGGTACCGCCCAGCTCTTTCACTATTTTATCAGGCTGATACCGCTGCAGAAATCTTTGAAGGGTTTGGCTTGTTTCATATTCCAACCCGGAAAGTTCGGGATGCTGGTGCAGAATGTGACGCAAGGCGACGATCTCTTCCAGATCAGGTATAGAAACGGGAAGGGTAGGGGATATTGGTAGCATAGGCAAAGCTTTTGTAAGGCTTACGATTGTTTGACCCATAAATTTACAAAAAAGCCTGCCCTGCAACATCATCTTGTCAGCAGGACAGGCTATATTCTTATACAGACGTCTATTTACGAAGTGATCTCTGCACAAATCTCATCTACTACCTGCAGCAGCACTTGCCCTAGCTTATTGACGCCATCACGTACTTCATCCAAGTTGGTTTCCTGTCTGGCGTTCAACTCTACAAAGCGCACCACTTCTTTAATGGACTCTATCTTCATGGTGTCGATGGTGGACTTTACTTTGTGCGCCATGGCACTGACCATTTTCCAGTCTCCCAGCTCCATGGCCTTCTGCATTTCGCGCACAGTAACAGGTATGGTATCAGCAAACAGCTGGCGGGCACGGTTCATAAAGGCCTCATTGTTGTGCGACATTTTCTGAATGATTTCCATGCTATAAAGCGGTGCAGCAGCTAATTTCTGTTCCTGCGCCTGGTGTGCTGAAGTCCTGTCCTTTTCCACGCCACTGTTTTGCTCCTTAGGCACCAGGCTGGAGATTTTAGTATACAGTACTTCGGCTTCAAAAGGCTTCGAGAGATAATCATTCATACCTGCACTCAGGTATTTTTCGGCATCACCTTTCAGTGCATTCGCGGTCAGGGCAATGATCGGAATAGTAGCCTTTTGCGGGTCGCTCATGGCCCTTATCTGCATCGTCGCATCAATTCCACTCAGTTCCGGCATCTGGATGTCCATCAAGACGATGTCGTAGTCGGACAGCTTCACCATCTCGACAGCCTCCAGGCCGTTGTAGGCAACGTCCAGTTGGAAGCCCCATTCCTCCATGATCGCCTGCGCCAGGAAGACGTTTACTTCGTTGTCCTCTGCCAGCAACACCTTTACGGCGCCCAGACTGGCAAAGTCAACAGCAACGGCTTCACTTTCAGGCAAATGCACGTCCTCGCTTTTCGGATAGGTGATCATAAAGCGGAAAATACTTCCCCCCTTTGGATTGTCTTCCACCCAGATATCGCCTCCCTGGCGCTCTACCAGGTTTTTGCAGATACTGAGTCCGAGCCCAGTGCCCCCATACTTGCGCGTAATACTGGAGTAAGCCTGCGTGAAGCCTTCGAAAATCAGATCCTTTTTATCCCCAGGCACGCCTATACCTGTATCAATTACCGAAATCTCAATGGTAAGCGTAGTAGGTGTTTCTTCCAGTGTTCTGCCGTTCAGGACAACGCTTCCTTCTTCTGTAAACTTGAGGGCATTGTTTAACAGGTTCAGCAAAATCTGGTTCAGGCGGTATGGATCTCCCTGCAACAGGGTGTGTGGCAGGTCCAGCTCACCAAGTTGAAAGGCAATCTCTTTTTCTTCGGCCTTGTACTTCAATGTCTGATAAGCAGCCTGCACCGTTTCTTCTATTCTGAATGGTATGGATTCAAGTTCCAGTTTGCCGGCTTCTATCTTGGCCACGTCCAAAATATCGTTGATGACTACCAGCAGGTTGTCGGCCGACTGGTTGATGATCTTGAGATAATTGAGTTGCGTTTCATCCAGCTGGGTTTTGTGCAGCAGACCACTCATGCCCAGTATACCGTTGAGCGGTGTCCTAATCTCGTGGCTCATGTTGGCCAGGAAGTTCTCCTTCACACGGGCTGATTCTTCTGCTGCCTCTTTCGCATTTTTAAGTTCTCGCTCGGTCTGGATACGGTCAGTCACATCCTGCGCAAAACCGATTACATACGGCTCCTGTCCATCCTCACTTACCTTATAGTTCTGGTAACTGAGGAAGCGTTCTTCCTTGTCTTTGCGCAACACGCTCAGTACGCCTTTTACCACCGTTTGGCTTTCAAACTGCTTCAGGTAATCCGGGAAATTCTGGCGGTGCAACAGCGGGAAGAACTGCTTCAGGGATTTGCCCACAATCTCCTCTTCTTTATAGCCCAGCATTTCGACCAGGTATGGGTTGACGGAAAGGATAACGCCCTCCGAATCGTGCGTACACATGTAGGCCTGGCTGTACTTGATCAGGTCGCGGTACTTTTTTTCACTCTTCCTGAGTGCTTCATCAGCCAGGCGACGCTCGCTGATATCACGCGAAGAGGACTGAAACTTGATCACGTTGCCGGCACTGTCCATAATGGGCTTAATGCTGGTTTCCACCCAGATATAATAGCCATTACGGTGCCTTTGACGGTGCTGCACTGTAATGTTGCTTCGCTGTTTCAGGGAAACCTGATCGCTCATGTTCTGTACCTTCAGTACATCATCCGGGTGTATAAAATCAGAGGCAAAAAAGCCGATCAACTCCTCAGGCTTGTAGCCAAACATTTCTTCAACGGCATTCGACACATAGGTATAGTGGCCCTCCTCATCATACAGGCACACCAGATCACGTGAGTTTTCTGACAGCAGCCTGTGTAGTTCCTCGCTTTCCTCCAGTCTTTTGTTGGCGTTGTATTGCTCTGTCACATTGGCGGAAATACCAAGCACGTGTACTTCTCCGTCTTTCGTGACGAGTGGCTTTTTAATGGTGTTGAACCATTCTACACGGCCGTCAGGCAAGGTGAATTTTTCCTGAACGCGTAACTCCTGACCTGTCTGAATGACTAACTGATCGTTACGGTTGAAATGGTCGAGCTCCTGCTCAACCCCATGCAAATCGCGGTTGTTCTGCTCTATCACATTATTAGGTGTAAGTCCGAACAGGGCAGCGAATTCCTGGTTAGCAAGTTTGAAGTTGCCTTCTCCGTCCTTTACATATATGAGCGACGGGCTCGTGTTGAGCACCAGCCTGATAAAGTCATTCTTCTCTTTAACCTCAAGCGCAGCCATACGCTCTTCCGTCACATCACGCACAATGGTAAGCACCTGTTCGCTATTGTATTTTACAATACGCCCTTCGTAGTAGCGCTCGTCTAATTCATAATCGATCGACTGCATTTGTCCGGTTGCCAGCACATCCTGTATGAGGTCAAATGCTTTCTGGCTTAGTGGGGCAGGGAGTAGGTCGAAGAGTGTTTTGCCAATTACCTCAGGAGTTTGTATCACTTCGTACTGCAATTGCTCGTTGTGCATCTCCAGGTACACACCGTGCTTGTCAATGATAAACATTTGATCAGGTATGGCATCCAGAATAGCCCGTATTTTGGCTTCTCTGTTACTGATCTCCTGTTGTGCGTGATGCAGGTCGGTAATATTGAGTCCGTGCCCGATCACAAGTCTCACTTCGCCCTGCTCGTCCAGCACCGGGTTCAGCTTGCGGATATGGTAACTGGCATTGCCCTGTCTATCAACGAGCTTTTCCTCAAACGAAACCTGGCGGCGCTCCTCTAGGGCCTTCGTCAAATATTTACCACGGTTTTCGATGCGGTGCAGCGGCACATTGCGATAGGCGCAATACTCCTCATTCGTTTTGTTAATGATCCATTCCCGCAGGTGGGGATCTGATACGGCTGCCGGGTTAACGAAAATATAGCGAAGCTTGCTGTCGTAAACGGCTACGTCGGAGGGAAGATTATTCAGGATAGCCTCGTAAAACTCTTTCTGCTCGGCAAGTTCCTGGTTCTTCTGGCGTAGCCTGGTTACGTCTTCAGCAGAACCGATGATCTGACTTACCCGGCCATCGGCATTGCGTTTGTAGACGGCCTCTCTGCAAAAAAGGATTCTGCTGGAACCATCGCTGGCACGTACACTGTACGTAATCTTGCGTACCTCACCATCCCGGGCACTTAACATGCCGGAAGAATGCTGCAGCAGGAGGGGCTTGTCTGCATCATGCACGACGGACATAAAAAAGTGCCCATCCATCGCATCCAGTTCCCCCTGCGAATATCCCAGAATTGTTTTAATGCAGTTGTTAAGGTAGATGCTTTTGTTTTGATCCAGATCGTAAATGTAGACGATGCTCGGCACCATGTGCATGACGTTCTGTACCAGTTCTGCTGTGGTATCAGACGGATTTGTACGGAGTAGCTGTAACTCGCTGGCAAGTTTTTCGGCCTTTTGTTCGGCCTCCTGGCGTGCTTTTCTTTCTTTTTCGAGCTCCTGTTGCAGCAGCTGCAGCTCGTATGAAGTTTCCATCATGCAATCAATAAAACCCGAGTAAAAGAGAAATGGATTTCCTTGCAAATTATCTCTTTTCAGTGAGGTAACAATCTAATCAGGTAGATAATTTTATGCGAAATCGAATATTTTATTTCACACATGGATATATACCTGAATCGGCACACACTACAGAACTAAACTTATCTGGTTTAAACGCTGCTTTGCAAATGGTACTTTTCAATAGCTGACACCTTATGTTATAGTACTGTAAAACCTATTGTAGGACTAGCTTAAAATCGCTCTAAAATTTAATTTAGTGTAAAACCCCGGTGGCACTACTGTGCGAAGAAAACACTGTTCATATCACTAGAATTCCGGGAAGTTGAATTGAAAAGCGACTTGACGAAAAAAACTGTGCAGGCAAGCCAACAAAATAAGTCGGTTCCTGTTGCCAACCGTAGATATTAAAACGACCCCATACAACTACTGCAGTTAGCCCATTTCCAATGGATGCAAATAAAGAACTAGAATTGTTTCAGTTCGAAAAACTTACCCAGACGCTCTTTCTCAATCATCCGGATGCCATATTTCTACTGGATCTGGAGGGGAATTTTATGATGGTAAACGAAGAAGTGTGCCGCATAACCGGGTATGATCGGGAAATGCTGATTGGCCATAGTTTTGAGCCACTCATCGAGGAAAGCATCAAAGATTTTACAAGGAAGCGCTTTCTGGAATCGACGCAGGATATACCACAGCGCTACGAAACCACCATTGTCACCAAAAGCGGAGCCAGGCACCTGGATGTCACCAATTTCCCACTCAAAAACGAAAGCCGCATTATTGCAATTTTCGGTATCGCCAAAGACATCACCGACAAGAAACAGAAAGAGGCTGAACTTGAGCAATACACAGCGCTATTGAAGGTACACAACGACGAGCTGGAAATATTCCGGAAGATACTGGCCCATGATATGCGGAAGCCCGTTGCCAACGCCCTCGGCTTTGCAAGGCTCCTGCAGTCCAAGCTCCCCGAAAGCAAAGAAAACGAGGTGAAGCGCTACTTACTGCATACCGTAGAGTCTGTGGATGTGATGCTGCGCGATCTAAATGAGTTAATCGCCTTGCAGTCAACAGGTAAGGAAAGCAAGGAAGAAATTGACGTTAACAATACATTAAAGCGATTGGTCAACTTCTTTCAGGAAGAGATCAGGCAGGCGGGTGCAGTTCTGGAGATCGACATTGCTGAAAATACCCAAATCCATACCACTAAGGCTTATTTCAACAGCATTCTCCGCAACCTGATCTCCAATGCGCTGAAGTACCGCAGTCCGAACCGAAAACCGATCATCAGGTTATCCGCTTCCGTGCAGGATGAGTTCATCACCATTCAGATAGCGGACAACGGCATCGGTATGGACCTGGTCAAGATTGGTCCGGAAATGTTTCAGATGCACCGGCGTTTCGCTCCCAAGGTGGCAGAGGGAAATGGACTGGGTTTGTACATCGTCAACCAGCAAGTCAGGTTGATGGGTGGGCGGATCAAAGTAGAAAGCGAGGTCGACAAAGGCTCCACATTTACGATCAAACTTCCCACGAATTAAACCAGTAGCTATACCTGGAGCGCACACGGAATTAAGGTTTTATACAGGTCAAGGCTATACCTTACTTCACTGTGAGCTCGTGGCTCTGGATCATGCGGTAGATTGTGGATTTGCCGATGTCAAGTTTGTCAGCTACCAGCAGCACATTGTAATCATACCTGTCCAGGAAGCGCTGAATGATGGCAGTCGTATATTCCTTTAGGCTGCGCTCCTCGGCCAGAAAGTCCTTTTCAGTGTGACTGGCGGAAAAATTAATATCCTGTTCCTGTATCGCATCCTCATCCGCCAGCACGACGGCCAGTTCTGCCAGCGCCTTCAGTTCGCGCACGTTACCCGGAAAAGTATAAGAGAGGAGCTTTTGCTGTGCCACCGGGGATAAATATTTTCGCCCGAGGCCATTCTCTTTGGCAAAGGCATCAATAAAAAACTTGGCCAGCACCAGTATGTCACTGCCTCTTTCTCGCAAGGGCGGCAACTGAATAGGCAAGCCCAACAAGCGGTAATACAAGTCTTCTCTGAACCGGCCTTTTTTTACTTCTTCAGCCAGGTTTTTGTGCGTGGCCACGATGATGCGTACATCTACCGGCACGACAGCGTTTCCGCCTACCCGTGTAATTTCCTTTTCCTGAAGCACGCGCAATAATTTGGACTGCAGACTAATGTCCAGTTCACCAATCTCGTCCAGAAAAATGGTGCCTTTGTTTGCTTCTTCAAACTTGCCCAGGCGGCGTGAGACGGCTCCTGTAAAGGCGCCCTTTTCATGCCCGAACAATTCGCTCTCGATCAGTTCACGAGGTATAGCCGCCACGTTTACCGCCACATAGGGGGCCTTTTTGCGGGTGCTGTTGTAATGGATCGCTTTGGCCACCAACTCCTTGCCTGTCCCTGTCTCGCCATGAATGGAAACGGTAATGTTGGTTTTCGTGGCTTTGTCCATCAGGTTGAACACCTTTTTGATGGCATCGCTGTTACCAATGATCACTTTGCCGAAATCGTACTTCTGTCCGATTTCCTCCTTGAGATGGTCGATCTCTTCACGCAACGACACATTCTCCCGTATCTTGTTGATCGTGTTCCAGAGCCGCTCCGGGGTGTCTTCGTCCTTTACGATGTAGTCATAGGCACCCAGTTTGAGCAGATCCACGGCAGTAGCCACGTCCTCCTGGCCTGAAATCACTACGACCTGCACATCCGGGTTGAGTTCTTTAATGCGTTTGAGTACCTCAGAGCCGTTTTTGTCTGGCAGCGAATAGTCTAGCGTCACCACATTGGGGCGCAGATGCATGTTGGCAAGGCAATCGTTGGCTGAATGAAACTTACGGATTTCGTAGTCCGGATTCAGGGAAAGGTGATACTCGAGCAGTTCGCTATACCAGACGTCATCATCCAGTATAAATATTTTAAAAGAACCGTTTGTCATCAGGCGTCGTGTGGTTGCAAAGTTCGGGTCAAATATAACTGAAAAGTTATATCCTGATAACAGTTTCCGGCCCAATTTTGGTTTAACAGCAGCGCTTTATTAACATTTCAAAATAATGTTATAGTCCGCCACGGTTCAGTACTTTACCCTCAGTAGATATACGCGGTTGCTCTCATAGCTGCTTAAATACGAAACTAGGAAATGAGGGTTGAAATAGTTGCTAAGGTAATTCGTTTAAAAAACGCATCCGGTAGGGTGGGTGTTCCACCATTATATGCCCTCGACAGGTATAGCGACTAGCTCTTTAGGCACTATCGTGAAGCTGTCAGCACTCATAATCACAGGTACAGAACGTACACGGGAAGTGATCAGCGCTCCTATACCTTCGCGCTGATCACCTCACACTTGGCGCGTACAAACATGAAAACACCGTAGCATATGAGGCCCAAAGCCAGTATCCCGAGCAGGTAGGAGCCATAAGAAGCCTCCTCCAGGAATTGGAAGGCCTCAGAACTACTGCCAGCCTCACGGGAGTTCGAAGTCATTGCGGCACGCAGGAGCATATAGCCGATAATCAGCCAAACCACGCCACGGGCAATGTAACCTACCATTCCGGCCCGCACAAGCGAGGTTCGGAGTTCCGGTTTCAGCTGCTGCGACTGCACTTTGTTCATGTACTTACCGGAATAGGCGCGGTAGAACTGATAAATCCCCATGATCATGGTGCCAACTGCCACTGCGCCCAGCAACCACTGCCCAAAAGGCTGGGACAACAACTCACGCGCAAGTGTCTGACGCGAGTCGGAGCCATTGCCTCCGCCGCCATTGCCTAAAAGTAGCTGCGCGGCTGTAAATGCAAGTACGCCGTAAACAGCACCGCTAAATGCGTAGCCAATGCGCTTTCCTATACCTTTCGCATCAGTTCCTTTCTCCTCGGTATCGCGGAAGGCCTGTATAAAACGCCACAAGGTATAGCATAGCATACCTGCCGTCACGATGCCTAATAGCACTTTGCCATAAGGCTGCTCCAGTATGAACTGAAAAACACCGGTCTTGCCGGCCTCTTCTGTGCTCTGACCGCCCAGTTCGAAGGCCGCCATAAAGGCGAGCGCCCCAACCAGGCAATACACGACTCCTTTAGCGATCAGACCCACGCGGGCGAAGCGCAAGACCCATTCAGGACGGGGTGTAGGTATACGGGAAGGTGAAATAGATATATCCATATAGTGAGTATTTAACCTTCCCATACACGAAAACCCGCAGCTAAAGTTTAGTATCGTGGTTATAAGTTTTTGAACCGCTTATATGCTTCTTCCTCCAGTCGGGCCCGGTGGTCTGGGTGCGCAATCTCAATCAAAGCCTTGGCGCGCTGCCGCAGGTTTTTCCCGTACAGGTAGGCAACACCGTATTCCGTCACCACATAATGCACGTGGGCGCGCGTTGTCACCACGCCTGCTCCCTGGTTAATGTAGGGCGTGATCCTGGAAATGCCTTTGTTGGTCACGGAAGGCAGCGCAATGATCGGCTTCCCGCCATCGGAGAGGGCTGCACCCCGGATAAAGTCCATCTGGCCGCCTATACCTGAGAACTGGTAGGTACCGATGGAGTCGGATACTACCTGGCCGGTCAGGTCAATCTCGATGGCGCTGTTAATGGCGGTCACTTTCGGGTTGGAGCGGATGACGGTCACATCATTCACATAGTCAGAGCTGAGCATCGTGATCAGCGGGTTATCGTCCACAAAATCATAGAGCTCGCGGTTGCCCACGATAAAGCCCGTCGCGATTCGGCCCCGGTGCTTCTTCTTGAACTCGTTCGTAATGATCCCTTTCTCCACCAGCGGCAGCACCCCGTTAGAGAACATCTCGGTGTGGATGCCGAGCCCTTTGTGATTGGTTAGGCTTCGGAGTGTGGCGTCAGGTATAGCGCCGATCCCCATTTGCAGGGTGGCGCCGTCTTCTACCATCTCAGCAATGTACCGGCCAATGGTTTCCTCTGTTTGAGTAATGCGCGGGCCATAGTCCACTTCCGGAAGCGGTTCGTTCACTTCCACCAGCGCATCAAAGCGACGGATATTGATCAGGGCGTCGCCGTGGGTACGGGGCATCTGGGGGTTTACCTGTGCAATGACGTGCTTCGCACTGATAACGGCCTGGCGGGCAATGTCTACAGACACTCCCAGTGAGCAGAAACCGTGGCGGTCGGGTGGCGAAACATGCACAATGGCCACATCGAGCGGCATGATGCCGGAGCGGAACAGGTTCGGGATTTCGCTCAGGAAAATGGGCACATAGTCGCCGCGACCGCTGTTGACAGCCTCCCGCACGTTAGCGGATACAAAAAGAGAATTAATATAAAAAGCGTCGCTGCAGCGTTCTTCGGCGCAGGGCATGTCGCCAAAAGTGGAGATACTCACCAACTCAACATTTCGCAATTCATCGGCGCGCTCGGCCAGTTTATGCAGCAAGTACTGTGGCGTGGCAGCACTGCCATGCACAAACACACGATCACCTGATTTGATAGCAGAAAGGGCTTCTTCAGCAGAGGTGAACTTCAATTGGGCTTGATTCATGGTTTCTTTATTTTGAGTGTAAGCTTTGGGCGTACCGTTTAACTTACGGTTTGTCATACACTCGGTTTGAAATGCCTCCGAAATCGGGGCATACTATTTATTTATTCGCAAAAGAATATATAAATTTGACAGCAAGCGATGATAAATGTCACCCTTAAAAATAAGCACGCGTAAGGAGGGGAGGAGAGAAGCCCCATACCACCGCCGTCCACACACCAACAGCATCTATGAAAAGCTTTAAAAATCAACTATCTTCAGCGCTATACCTCTTTCTGTGCGCTATTTTCCTAAGCTCATGCGTGGCCACTTCGGGCATCGACCACACCAATACGATCAGTTCATCGGAAGGCGTGCTGGCTAAAAAAACCACGTATGCCTGGTACCAGTCCACACCGGCTGCGCAGCCTGCCTACGGTCCGGGCTTTGATGCCGACCTGCACAAGCACCTGCTCAAAGCGGTTGAAGAGGAACTGCAGCGCAAAGGCTATACTAAAACAAGTGTGAACCCGGACATGCTGGTGGCCTATGATGTGAGCGTGTCGGTGCCGGACGCCATGGACAAACCAGAGCTATATGGGCCAGGCTTCGGGTATAGCTACGCCTATATGAGTGGCTACAGGTATACCTATGGCAACGCGGAGCTGCCCGGTTACCGTGCAGTGGATCTTTTCAAGCAGGGTACGCTGATTTTAGACGTGATCGACCCGAAAACCAAACAGCTGCTCTGGCGCGGCTGGACCGAAGGAGCGATCAAGGACTTCGGCGCAGGCTATGGCACCGTGAAAAGCCAGGTGCAGCGGATCGCAAACCGGATGCCGACCGCAACACAGCCTTAATAAGAAGACCCCGCCTGAATAGCGGGGTCTTTTTTTATACTAATCAGCTCTGACAAGATTATTGAAGCGCATTACGTCAGCGGGTTTGCCAACCACATAAACCACATCGCCCCGCTTCAATTTTGTCTGCGCGTTGATCTCAAGCAATGTTGCTCCCTCCCGCTTGATAGCTACCACTGTTATGCCAAAGCGATTGCGCACATCCGCTTCTATCAGCGATTTACCTACCAGCGTATCATCTTTTGTAAAGACTCGCAAGGCAGCCACCTCCATATCAGGCAGTTCTGCCGAAATATTGCCACCCTTGGTTTTGCTGCCCGTCATGCTGCGGAGCATCTCATAGTTGTCAGCCCGGATACTGAAAGTGAAATTATCGATCTCATCGCGGGGCATCAGGTATTTAGAAAGCACGCGCGTGAAAATCTCTATCGAAGTCTCAAACTCCTCAGGTATAACCTCATCCGCTCCCAATCGGTAACTCTCTTCCATTTCCTTCACAAAGCGGGTCCTGACGATAATGTGTACTTTATCACTAACCTCTCTGATGCTGGAGATGATACGATTGGTCGCCTCCTGATCTGAAATGGCAATGACCACCACCCGTGCCTTGTGTACGTTTACATGTGCCAAAATAACACCGTGCACTGCGTCCCCGAAAATGATGTTTTCTCCCCGCAACCGTTCCTCTCTCACAGTTACAGCATTGAGCTCCACGATCACGTAAGGTATGCTGGCATGACGTGCCGCTTTGGCTACATTGCGCCCATTGATGCCATAACCCACGATTATGATATGGTCTTCCAGTCGATGCATGTCGTCTATGGACTCAAAGTTGACAGGGGCATTGGGTATATGGTTTTTGCCGTTCATCCAAAGAGCGCTCAGTTTATTGGCAATGGTATGGAAAGAACCGATCACAAAAGGTGTGATCGCGATGGTCAGCAGTGAAACAGAGAGAAAGAACTGGTACACCTCCAGCGAAAGCAGACCATTTTTTATACCTGTTTTGGAAAGAATGAAAGCGAACTCACCTACCTGAAAAAGGGAAAGGCCAACCAGTATGGACGTTCGTAACGGGTATTGCAAAATCCGGGCAGCCATAGCCGCGATCACGCCCTTCAGGATAAAGGTACAGACAGTCAACAACAGGATCAGCGGCAGATGCTGCAGCATGAAGCCAAAGTCAAGCAGCATCCCGACCGAAACGAAAAAGAAGCTGGTGAAGATCTCACGAAATGGAAGGATGTTACTGGTAGCCTGGTAGCTGTACTGTGATTCTGAGATAATTAATCCGGCCAGAAATGCACCCAGCGCCAAAGACAGGCCAAGGCTCTGAGTCAGCCAGGCCACTGCAAAACAGATGACCACAATACTGAGAATGAAGAGCTCTCTGCTCTTTGTCCTGGCGACTACAAACAAGAGCTTAGGTACCAAGTAGCGGGCACTGATCAATACAAAGACAATGACAAAGGCGCCTTTCAGCACCATGAGCAACAGTTCGACCACGATGTTCTCAGACCCGCCCGCCATGAGCGGTACCACCAGCATCATGGGTACTACAACAATATCCTGAAAGATCAGAATACCGAGCGCCACCTTACCGTGCGGGCTGCTGATCTCCCCATTGTCCTGCAATAGTTTTAGGACAATGGCGGTACTGCTGAGTGAAATCAGGAAACCGATAAAGAAACCTTCGGCTGCTGAGAAGTTGAACATTATCAGGACAAGGCCTACCAGCAATATCGTGACGAGCACCTGGGTAGCACCACCCAGCAGCACAGTGCGTTTGATCAGGGCCAGGTTTCGCAGCGAAAACTCTATTCCGATGATAAACAGGAGCAGTATTACGCCAATTTCGGCCAGTATCTCGATGTCGTGTACGTCTTTGACCAGGCTCAAGCCATAGGGACCGGCGATTACACCAGTTATCAGGAAGCCCAGGATGGTAGGTAGCCTGAAACGCTGAAAGAGCAAAATCACAACTACGGCCAATCCCAGGATAATGACGACATCAGACAGGAAAGGAACTTCCATGAGATTTTATATCCTAAAGGTTTTTGTTATTCGAGTTTGAGCACACCTAAGTTGATTTTTGGTGAAATATAATGAAGATTTAAGAGGTATAGCATAACAGAAAAAAAGGGTAGGGGCATTTAATAAATGTTTCTATAAAACAGGCAACAGGTTTTTTGCCGGATAATTTTTGCGCTATATTTAAGGTTCACAACCATACCTTCAAATTACAATCCCTTATGAAACAGTACCTGGACCTGATGCAGCACATCCTTGACAAAGGGGTGAAAAAAGAAGACCGTACCGGCACTGGTACCCTGAGCGTATTCGGTTACCAGATGCGTTTCGATCTGTCAGAAGGCTTTCCGCTGGTGACGACCAAAAAGGTACACCTGAAGTCCATCATCCACGAATTGCTGTGGTTTTTGAAAGGGGACACCAATATCGCCTACCTCAAGGAAAACGGCGTGACGATCTGGGATGAGTGGGCAGATGAAATCGGTAACTTAGGTCCGGTTTACGGATCGCAGTGGCGCAGCTGGCCAACGCCCGATGGCCGCCACATCGACCAGATCACCCAAGTGGTGAATCAGTTGAAGAATACCCCTGATTCCCGACGCATCATCGTTAGTGCCTGGAACGTGGCTGAAATTGAGAATATGAAGCTGCCGCCTTGCCATGCCTTCTACCAGTTTTATGTAGCCGAGGGCAAACTGAGCTGCCAGCTATACCAGCGTTCAGCCGATGTGTTCCTGGGCGTGCCGTTTAACATTGCCTCGTATGCTTTGCTCGTGCTGATGATGGCGCAGGTGACAGGGCTGGAACCGGGAGAGTTTATCTGGACGGGTGGCGATACGCACCTATACCTGAATCACTTGGAGCAGGCTCAGTTGCAACTGACACGTGAGCCGCACACATTACCTACCATGCGTGTGAACCCCGATGTAAAGAATATCTTCGACTTTACATTCGATGATTTTAAACTGGAGAATTACGTTTCGCACCCAGGTATAAAGGCGCCTGTTGCTGTATAAGTATTTAGGGTATAAGCTTATAAAACAAAATGCCCGAAGCTAAACTTCGGGCATTTATTTTTTAAGGGTTGGTGGACCAGATACCGGCCTCTTTGATGAACACGCGGCGGTTTAGTTTAAGCTGCGCCACAATCAACTCGGCAAAGTCCTCCGGCTGCATCACACGTTCCGGATTGCCATCGGTCAGCTTTAGGTCAATGGCCATGTCCGTGGCTACGGTGCTCGGCGTCAGCGTGCTCACGCGGATGTTGTGCTTACGCACTTCCTGCATCAGCGACTCCGACAAGCCAATAAGCGCAAACTTGGAGGCACTATAAGCACTGGTAACCGCAGCGCCTCTTTGTCCGGCCGTGGAGGAGATGTTGATGATATCACCCGTCTGGCGCTCGATCATCTCCGGCAGCACGGCACGGGTCACGTAGTACGCGCCCATCAGGTTCACCCGGATGATGTTTTCCCACTCAGCCGGCTCCAGTTCCAGGAACTTGCCAAACTTACCTATACCTGCGTTATTGATCAGGATATCAATCGGGCCGAGTTCGGCGCCAATCTTCTTCACCGCTTCGTTTACTGAGTTTATATCCGTCACATCGGCTGGCGCAACCGCCGCTTTTACCCCATGCGCTTTCAGCTCATTGGCGACCTCTTCTAACTGTGACTTGGTGCGTGCCAGCAAGCCAACGTTTACGCCTTCTTTTGCCAAAGCGATCGCAATGGCCTTGCCTATACCTTTACCAGCGCCCGTGATCAGGGCACTTTTTCCTTTTAATGATTCCATGTTGTCAGCAAATATTGTTTGTAACTACAAATATACAACAGAAGCGCATGAAAGTTTAACGCAATTAGGAAAGGGGGCACCTGAATAATGACTCAATGGAAAGCCACCACGCGCTTTTCTCTGCTACTCTGCATAGCCAGTTCGATGGTGCGGATGGTATTTCGGGCCTGTTCGGGTTTTACTTCAAGTTCCGCTATACCTAAGATGGCATCCCGCACATTTTCATAAAACCCGCGGTAATCACCCGCTTCACTCTGGATCTTGCCCACGACCCTTTGTCCATACACTTCTGTATCCAATCTACCCCAGATATATACCGGCTCAATGCCCCAGTCTGGTTCCTTAGGAGAGCGGCCTGCTTTCAGAGCAGCTTCCTGCACATCTAGTCCGTACTTCACAAAAGAGCCTTTATCTCCAGAGAGAATGAAGCGAGGCCCGGGCTGCTTCACCAGCATACCTGCTTTCAAAATCGCTTTCAGACCATTGGCATAGTAGAGCGTCAGGTCAAAGCTGTCGACTATTTTCCCGCCACTCCGCTGCGTGCGCAAATTGGCGTATACCTCTCGCGGTGGCCCGAAAAAGACGAGTGCCTGGTCGATCAGGTGTGCTCCCAGATCATAGAGAATGCCCGAGCCTGGCAGTTCTTCCTCTTTCCAGGTCTCAGAAGCAGGTATTGGCCTGAACCGATCGAAATGAGCCTCATACTCCACCAAACGCCCCAGCATTTCGTTTTCGAGTAGTTTTCTTACTGTCTTAAAATCACTGTCCCACCGGCGGTTCTGATAGGCAGTCAGCAGCTTTCGTTCAACACGGGCTAATTCTATAAGTTCAGTGGCCTCTTTTGAAGTCACGGTAAAAGGCTTTTCGACCACCACATGCTTGCCAGCTTGCAGGGCTGCTTTGGCCAGTTCAAAATGGGTTGCATTGGTGGTGGCAACTATCACCAGCTCAATTTCAGTGTCTTGCAAGACTGAAGAAGTGTCGCTAACAACGGTTGTACCAGGGTATAGCTCTTTTGCCAAGGCGATGCTTTCGGGTCGGTTTGCTTTTATTTTGTTGAGCTTCAAGCCGCCGACGGCTGATACAATGGGTGCATGAAAGACCCGTCCGGCCATTCCGAAGCCCAGAAGGCCTACCGAAATTTTTTGCAGCATAATCTTAAGTTTTAGTGTCGCAAGACATAAAGTTAATGAGGTTAATTTGAGAGCAGGAACGTACAGGAAAGCTGCTGCCAAAAAAAGAACCTTGATTCTCTGTCAGAAAATACATAACAGGCGCACGAACAATTATCAGTTTAAGGTATAAGCTATAGAAGCGGCTTCCATTATCCAGCTATACCTCTATTCACACCTGCAGCCCGTTTTTTATGTCCTGTAGCCAGTTGCTTTCAGTCGCTAAGGCAGTTTGTTCCAGTTGGATTATATTTCTTACACCTGTCACATTCGAAGCAAACACACAATCAGCGTGAGCCAGCTCCTCCGGTTTAGCTAAAATCTCCAGCACGGCTATACCTTGTTGCTCACACCAGCGCAAGATATTTCTCCGCAAAATACCGTTTACACAACCTGTCTCCAGCGGAGGTGTCATCAGCACTTCATCCCTCATCCAGAAGATATTGGAAGAAATCAGTTCTGCGACATGGCCTTCTGCATCTAATAGGAGCATATCATCAAAACTGCTGGCCTGCTTCTCTATACCTGCCAGCACATAAAGCGGGGCTTGTGGTCCTTTAAAATGGGAGAGGGGAGAAAAAACGGTATTCACTGACTTGCAGATCCCGATCCGTATACCAGCATCAGGTATAGGCTGTGCAACCTGGGCAGTCGCCAGCCACTCTACTTCGTTTGATTGAGGGGAGTAAAGACCACCACCAGTTCGCCATACCTTTAATTTGATGCGGCCATACTTTAAGGCTTTGCGCTGTTTGGCCAACTGCAACAGGTTATCTTTCAACTCACCATCCCAAAAGCTGTCAGGTATAGCTAAGCTTAAAGCGTCAGCAGCTTCCCGCATACGCGCCTGATGGTCGCGCCAATAACACAACTTGCCACCTACCACCATCATTGTATCAAAAAACCCATCATTGTACTGAAAAGCACGGTTTGTAACAGAGAGCTTCAGGTCTTGCAATGGCAGAAAGGCGTTGTTGTAGAGAAGCAAGATTTCTTTAGTTAAGAGTTCAAAGTTTAAAATTATATGCTGATTTCACGAAGAGAATAAAAAGCCTGAATGTATAATATACACTTAAAATGAGGAATTCGAGCTCACACTTTTTGGCAAACCAACAGTTTAATCTACTTCAATCTATCGGATAAGGGCAAAACGCTTTCCCGGCATGGCTTTCACCATCCCTTTAAACTCAAGCGATAACAGCACGGAGGCCAATTGGCTAACTGGCACCTGCGACTTCCATCCTAAGTTGTCCATTTGCTCTTCACCGGATTGAATCAGCACCTGCAGTACCTGCATTTCTTCGGGTGTAAAGTCTGCCGGATCAAGCGCAGGTATAGATTTCGCCCGTTTCGCTGCCAGGTTGTCTTCCACATCCCAGTTCAATAGTTCGATCAGGTCTTGGGTGGAGGTCAGCACGGCAGCTTTGTGCGATTTAATAAGCCAGTTCGTGCCTTCCGACATAGGCGAGTTGATATTTCCAGGCACAGCCATTACTTCTTTATCATAGCTGTGAGCGATATCGGCGGTGATCAAGGTGCCACTTTTAAAAGCAGCTTCTATCACAATGGTGCAGTCAGACATACCTGCAATAATGCGGTTGCGTGCCGGAAAACGGGGTGCATCGGGTTTGGTACCGAATGTGTTCTCCGTGATCACACCGCCTTGCTCAAGCATCTTTTCTGCGTACTTCTTGTGAACGCCCGGGTAAATCGTGTCGGGTCCGGAGGCCATCACGCCAATGGTGGGCAGTCCCGCCTGCAAAGCGGCCCGGTGTGAGGCAATGTCAATGCCGTAAGCAAGCCCGCTGACGATCATCACATTATAGGGCTTCAACTCATCTACTATCCGCTCAGTTATACTTTGACCATAACTCGTTGGTTTACGCGTACCTACAATACTGATAATGCGGCGATGGTTTAAGTCAGTATTGCCCCTGAAATAGAGGAGAGGCGGAGCATCCGGAAGTTGCTTGAGTCGGTTAGGATATTTGGGCGAGGTATAGAATAGGAGCTCCACATTTTTTTCTGAAGCTTTCTTTAGCACATCCTCTGCTTCCAACAAAGCATGACGGCCGTTGTCACGAATACTTTTGGCAGCCTTTTCACCTATACCCGGCACTTTCATCAGTTTGGCAACAGGCGCGTCAAAGACGGCTTTGGCGGAGCCGCAATAGCTCACAAGAACCTTCGTCAGCTGGTCGCCGATGTGGGGCAGAAACGAAAGGGCAACTTCAAACTGGGCTTCGTGTGACATGCACCAAAGTACGAAGGCTTAGCTTTTTGTGTTCAGCTGCTCTTTAATACCTACCAGGAAAGAGCGCACCTTCTCCAGCGAGTTGATGATCTCGATCTTGTCCTTGGTTTGCACCGATTTGTTCTTGAGCACTTCCTTGGCGCCCTGAATCGTAAAGCCGCGCTCTTTCACCAGATGGTAAACAGAACGTAGTTCTTCAATGTCTTTGGCGGTATACTGGCGATTGCCTTTCTTGTTTTTCTTCGGCTTGAGTTGGTCAAACTCAGTCTCCCAGAAGCGGATTAGCGAAGGGGCAACGTCAAAAATGGCAGCTACTTCCCCGATGGTATAGTACTGCTTTTCGATTTCTTTCTCTTTATAAGGCATAGTGTCGGTTTCAAGGTATAGGGTCACAGCACTAATTTTCGGGTATAGCACGCACAATTACGTCTAAAATTGCTACTTTTGCCCTAATGCAGGCCCACGTAAGCATTGCCCGAAAGGGCTGTTTCTATAAGGCAAAAATTCTATATTTTTTGTTATTAAACAACAAGTATAGCAGATAGTATCTAAAGGCTTAATACTCATAGATGAACTCAGCTGAGATTAGACAAAAGTTTCTTGACTTCTTCGCGCAACGGCAGCACCAGATTGTGCCGTCGGCCCCCCTTGTGGTAAAAGATGACCCCACCCTGATGTTTATCAACTCAGGTATGGCGCCCTTCAAGGATTACTTCCTGGGCAATAAACCAGCCCCCTCCAAGCGCATTGCCGACACCCAGAAGTGTCTGCGCGTATCAGGCAAGCACAACGACCTGGAGGAGGTTGGTTACGATACCTATCACCACACTATGTTCGAGATGCTGGGCAACTGGTCATTTGGTGACTACTTCAAGAAAGAAGCCCTGGCCTGGTCATGGGAGCTTTTGACGGAGGTATACCAACTGCCGAAAGACAGGCTGTATGTCTCGGTTTTTCAGGGTGATGCATCGGAGAACCTGCCGATGGACCAGGAAGCGTTTGACATCTGGAAGTCTATGATCGCGGAAGACCGCATCCTGATGGGCAACAAGAAGGACAACTTCTGGGAAATGGGCGATACGGGCCCGTGTGGTCCGTGCTCGGAGATACACGTGGACTTGCGTACCGACGAAGAGCGTGCGCATGTAGACGGCAAAACACTTGTGAATGCCGACCACCCGCAGGTTGTCGAAATCTGGAACAACGTATTCATGGAGTTCAACCGCTTGGCCGATGGCTCGCTGGTAAAACTGCCTGCGCAGCACGTGGATACAGGTATGGGCTTCGAGCGTTTGTGCATGGCCATCCAGGGCAAGCGCTCCAACTACGACACGGATGTATTTCAGCCGCTGATCCAGTTCATCGCCAAAGAAGCCGGTGTTGTTTATGGAGAAAACGAGCAAGTAGACATTGCCATCCGCGTCATGGCCGACCACATCCGGGCCATTGCCTTTGCGATTTCGGACGGACAGCTGCCTTCAAACAACAAGGCGGGTTATGTGATCCGTCGTATCCTGCGCCGTGCCGTAAGGTATAGCTTCACATTCCTGGATTTCAAAAAACCATTCCTGTACAAACTGGCTGCCGTGCTGGCTGACCAGATGGAAACCGTGTTCCCGGAACTGAAAGCACAGCTGAGCTTTGTGCAGCGCGTGATAGAGGAAGAGGAGAACGCTTTCCTGCGTACGCTGGAGAACGGTCTGAAGCGGCTTGATGCTTTGGAAGCTAGATTCAAAGAGAATAACAACACCATCGACGGCAAAACCGCCTTCGAACTGTACGATACCTTCGGCTTCCCACTAGACCTGACCGCCCTGATTGCCCGTGAAAAAGGCTTGAAAGTAGACGAAGCTGGTTTCGGTGTGGAGATGGAGCAGCAGAAGAACCGTTCCCGCAACGCTTCGGCTTCAGAGCAAAGTGACTGGGTCATCATTCAGCCAGATGTGGAGACGGAGTTCTTAGGTTATGAGCATGACGTGGCCGATTCGCACATTGTACGCTACAGACAGGTAAAGACTAAAAACAAGAGCGAGTACCACTTGGTGCTGGACCGTACGCCGTTCTATGCCGAGAGCGGCGGACAGGTAGGCGATACCGGTTACTTGGTTTCTGATTCCGAGCAAATCGAGGTGCTGGACACCAAAAAGGAGAACGACCTGATTCTGCACATCACATCAAAAATGCCTCAGAATATAGAGGCTGCATTTAGAAGTGAAGTGGATTTCGAGCGCCGCAACCTGATTCGTAAGAATCACTCGGCTACGCACTTACTGCACGCCGCTTTACGTAAAGTTTTAGGGGAACACGTGCAGCAGAAAGGCTCTTTGGTGAACGAGAAAGTGCTCCGTTTTGACTTCTCTCACTTCGCTAAAGTGACGGATGAGCAGCTGCGCGAAGTAGAGACCATTGTGAACCAGCGTGTGCGTCAGGCTATACCGTTGGAGGAGCAGCGCAATGTGCCGATTGCCCAGGCAAAAGAAATGGGCGCGATGGCGCTATTCGGTGAGAAGTATGGCGAGTTTGTTCGTGTTATTGCTTTCGACCGTGACCACTCGGTAGAGCTTTGCGGTGGTACGCACGTGTTTAATACCGGCGAGATTGGCTACTTCAAGATACTCTCTGAAAGTTCTGTAGCCGCTGGTGTGCGCCGTATTGAGGCAACCACGGCGAGCTCGGCAGAAGAATACATGCAGCAACAGTTGAACGAGTTGAACGCCGTGCGGGAAGTATTGGGGACGCATAGCAACATTTCAGGCGCTGTGCAGAAACTGCAGGAAGACAACAAAGCCCTGCAAAAGCAATTAGAGCAATTTGAACTGAAGCAGTTGACTAGCCTGAAGGAAAGCCTGGTGCAGAAAGCGCAGTCGATTGACGGGGTTAACTTCGTGGCAGAAAAGGTGGATGTGTCCACTGCGGATTATTTGAAGAAACTGGCATTCGATATGCGTCAGGCCGTTGAAAACCTGGTGTTGGTGCTGGCCGCAGAAATTGATGGCAAGCCACAGATTGCGGTGATGCTATCAGACAACCTGGTGACTGAACGCAAATTGAACGCCAGTCAAATGGTGCGCGAACTTGCCAAAGAAATCAAAGGTGGCGGTGGCGGACAACCGTTCTATGCAACAGCGGGAGGTAAGGATGCTTCTGGATTACAAGCTGTGCCGGCGAAAGCTGCTGATTTAGTGAAATCAATGATTAATGGATAAGAGGTAATGGAATCGGCAGAAGTGGAAAATATCTCTTGCTGCTGATTCTTCATTCATCATCATACAATGGATAAAACAATAAGAGACAAATACCAGGCGATCATCGGTCTGGAGGTACACGCCCAGCTGCTTACAGAGAGCAAGGCTTACTCGTCTGACTCAACCGAGTATGGCGTGCTGCCTAACACGAACCTGAGCGTGATTACGCTGGGGCATCCAGGCACGCTGCCACGCATTAATAAGTCTGTGGTAGAAATGGCTGTGAAAATGGGTTTGGCGACGAACTGCGACATCAGGCGCTACAACATCTACGCCCGCAAAAACTATTTCTACCCGGATCTTCCGAAAGGCTACCAGATCACGCAGGACAAGACGCCTATTTGCACGGCTGGCTATCTAGACGTAAAAGATGCTGCAGGAAATGACAAACGCATCGGCATTACGCGGATTCACATGGAAGAGGATGCTGGTAAATCCATGCACTTGGCCGGCGAAACTGAAACGCTGATTGACCTGAACCGTGCCGGAGTACCATTGATTGAGATCGTGTCGGAACCGGATATCCGTGATTCAGAAGAAGCTTATAACTACCTGACAGAAATCCGCCGTCTGGTGCGCTACCTAGAGATTTGCGACGGCAACATGGAAGAAGGTTCGCTGCGTTGCGACGCCAACATTTCGGTGATGTTGAAAGATTCGCCGCTTTGGGGAACCAAGGTAGAGGTGAAAAACATGAACTCGTTCCGCAACGTGCAGCGTGCCATCGAGCACGAAATCGAGCGCCAGATCATGGTGATCGAGAACGGCGGCACGATTGATTCTGAAACCCGCAACTTCGATGCGAACACTGGTACCACCACGGCCATGCGTTCAAAAGAAACATTGAACGACTACCGCTATTTTCCGGAGCCGGACTTGCCACCTTTGGTGATCGAGCAGGAGTGGCTGGAGCGCATCAAAGCCACCATGCCAAGTCTGCCGCAGGAACTGTACAAGCGCTTCACAGAAGAGTTTGGCTTGTCTGAATATGACGCAGGTGTTTTGACAGACGCGAAAGAAATTGCGTTGTATTACGAAGAACTTTGTAAGCACACTCAAAACTACAAGGGGGCAGCCAACTGGGTAACGGGACCGGTGAAATCCTACCTGAACGAGCTACAGCTGCACATCAAGGACTTCCCGCTGCAGCCGCATGCCATCGCGGAGATCATCACGTTGGTGGACGAGAACAAGGTGAGTCACTCGGTAGCTGCCAAGAAGATTTTCCCTTACATGCTGGAGAATCCAGGTATACCTGCACACCAGGTGGCCGAAGAGCAGAATCTTTTACAGGATTCAGACTCTGAGTCATTAAAATCGATCGTGGCAGAGGTACTGGCTTCCAATCCGCAGAAAGTGGAGGAGTATAGGGCAGGCAAACAATCACTAATAGGTATGTTCATGGGTGAGATCATGAAGAAAACCAAAGGCAAAGCCGATCCGAAAGTGGCAAACAAATTGCTGCAAGACGGGTTGAACGCTTAACAATATTGGACAAAGGAGGTTTTGACAAAACACAAAGGAAGCTTGTTCTTATTGCTTTACTCAAAGTTGTCAAAACTCAAGGTCTTCTGCTTTTGATAGGAGAGCCTGCATGATGATCTATTCCTTTGTCAGATAGTCTTTTGTCAAACAGTCAACAAAGATAAATATGAACCTAAGAAACTATGTCGTACTGGCTTCGGCGGCTGCATTGATGGCCAGCTGTCAGGGCAACAAAACAGCAACCAACGGCAGCGCCTATTCCATAGAAGGGAAATTGCAAAATGCCACGCCAGGTCAGATTTTTTTGTTTGAACTGGGAGAGCAGCAATTCATTGCGCGCGATACCGCTGATATTAGTCAGGATGGCACGTTTACTTTTCAGGGCGAGGTGACGGAACCAACGCTGTACCGACTTGGCCTTGACCAGCAAAATGCAATGATGATGGTGCTGGAGAATAAGGCAATCAAGGTAGAGGCTGATGCACGCGACCTGAACAATACCGCCAAATTCGAGAACTCAGACGATTCGGAGCTTTTCCAGCAATTGAACAAGATGGTGAATGAAAACCGTCAGAAGGAAATGGCCCTGAGCGAGCAGTTTAACCGTGCCATGTCGGAAGGTAAAACAGAGGAAGCCGAAGGGTATCGCCAGCAGTATCTGAATTTGCAAAAAGAGGTTAAAAAATTCATTGCCAGTCACCCGCAATCCATCGTGTCGGCTTTTGGAACACTGAGCCTGGTAAACCCACAGCTAGACTTCGCTTTTGCCGATAGCATGCTTACGCTTTATACCCAGCACCTACCAGAGTCGAAGTACACAAAAACATTGACGGAGCGACTAGGATCTTTGCGCACGACGGCCATTGGCTCTGCTGCGCCGGACTTTAAGCTCCCGACACCAGAAGGCGGAGAAATTGCCTTGTCCTCACTCAGAGGCAAATATGTTCTGATCGACTTCTGGGCTAGTTGGTGCGCACCATGCCGCAAAGAGAATCCGAACGTGGTGAAGATGTACAACAAGTATAAAGACAAAGGTTTCGAGATTTTCGGTGTATCGCTGGACCAGTCACGTGAAAAATGGCTGAAGGCAATCGCAGATGACAAATTAACCTGGCCGCAGGTTTCGGACCTGAAAGGCTGGGAAAGTTCTGCGGCTCAACTTTACCAGGTAGATGCCATCCCACAGACCATCCTGCTTGACAAAGAAGGAAACATTATCGCCAAAGGTTTAAGAGGAGAAGAACTGGAAGCTAAAATTGCTTCGCTCGTTCAATAAGGTATAGCTATACCTCTAAAACGAGAAAAGCCCTTCCGTACAGGAGGGGCTTTTCTCGTTTATAAGCATTATTTTTTAAACACGCGTTGCAGCGCTCCCCAAAGCAGCTTTTTCTGCTCCTGATCACCATCGAGCACAGCTAAAGATTGCGTAAACACTACAGGTACACTACCAACCAGCACCGGATTGTAAAGCGTAAATTTATCGTGTGGCAGCTCAGTATCCAGGCGGCTGGCGAAGCTGAGGATATAATTGGTTTGAAGTGCATCACAAAGTGCCTCAAACCTGGTCGTGGCACCGGATACGTTATTTACAAAAGCGACATCGGCAGGTCCAAAACCAATTGCGGCCAGAATCTTGATCAGGAAATCGGACTGCGGTAAAGCTTTAAATGCTGGCTCTGGCAACGTGACCAAAACGACCAGACCTTTACGGTTTTCACCGATCACCTCAAAAGACTTTGGCTGTTGCGTCTTTTCAACTTTTGGTATTTTAGGTATAGCTGCAGCAGGAACTGGGGAAACCGGGGCTGTAGTTGCCTGGCTGGCAGACTCGGCTGGTTGTTCGGAACTTCCTGAAACAGGGAAATCTGATGCACTCCCTGCTTCAGGCGCAACAGCAGGCACATCGAGCCCAGCTACTTGATCTTCTGCAATCAGGTATAGCGTTTCCGGCATAAAATGTCGGAGAAACTCGCTGTTTAGTTGCTCTGGGGTGAGTGCGGTCATTGGTATAGGTATAAATTAATCCTGATCTTCCTTCAGATCGAAAATGGAGCGCAATTCGTTTGCTTCACTCGGCTTCATACGGCCAGCCAGCACCAGGCGCAGCTGGCGACGACGCAGCGCACCTTCATAAAGCTTGATTTCTTCTTCTGTTTCAGGTATAGCCTCTGGCACATCGATCGCTTTGCCGGACTGATCAACTGCAACAAAAGTAAAGAATGCCTGATTTGACATTACTTTTCTTCCGGAAGGTATGTCCTCGGCATACACCACGATGTGCACCTCCATGGAAGAAGAGAAAGCGCGGGTTACTTTGGCTTCGAGGGTGATTACGTTGCCCAGTTTTATACTCTCAGCAAATGACACGTTGTCCACCGAAGCCGTTACCACGATGCGGTTGGAGTGGCGCTGAGCAGCGATGGCCGACACAATGTCCATCCAATGCATCATTTTGCCACCCATCAGATTATTCAGGGTGTTGGTATCGTTAGGCAATACCAGCTCGGTCATGATCACGTAGGATTCGCTTACTTTTTTCTGTTTACGCATGTCTCTTCTATAAATTCTGCCGCAAAGATAGGTGACGGAGGTCCAAACAAAAAGCCGGGTATAAATTAAGAGAGTTTTACTTTATCTTAAAATGAAGGCTTGTCCCAGCCGGATTTGCCGAGCAACGGTACGAATTTGAAATCGGTGAAAGCCTCCTGTGAAAATTCACTTTCGCTGGTACGGGTAATGCGCAGCATTTTCTGGCTCGACTCGCCTCCGACAGGAATAACCAGAATGCCGCCAATGTTCAGCTGACTGACCAGTGTTTTCGGTATACCTGGCGCACCTGCCGTCACAATGATCTTATCGTAAGGGGCATGTGCTGGCAATCCCTGAGAACCATCGCCGTGGAAGGTATGCGGAAATAAGCCATACGTTTTGAAAAACTTCACTGCTTTCTCATAGAGGGGCTTGTTGTACTCGATGGTGTATACCTTTGGCGTGATCTGCAGCAGCACACAGCATTGGTAACCGGAACCGGTTCCGATCTCGAGCACTTTATCGGTTGGCTGCAGCCTTAAAAGCTCCGTCTGAAAGGCCACGGTATATGGTTGCGAGATGGTCTGGCCCTCGCCAATCGGGAAGGCTTTGTCCTGGTAGGCTTGCTCAAGGAACGCTTTCTCAAAGAAAAAATGCCGTGGTACAGTTTCAATTGCCGCTAACACCCGTTCATCGCGTATACCTTTGTCTCTCAACTGTTTTACCAAGGCGCGGCGCATGCCTTTGTGCTTGTACAAATCTGTCTGCATTTCCCTCTGAATCTGTAAAATGAAAAAAATAAAGCAAGCTGAACAGTTTCAGGTATAGAAATTCTGCTATATCTTGTCTGAACCCCGCCTGAAACTCGTGTATTGCGAAAATAAGCATACCTGCCCACAGTTACCTAACCCAATCGCAATTTAATCTTGCCAGCGCACGCATTTGCAGGGTATGACCGTGCATTTGAGCGAAATCATGGTTAATTTTGTATTCAGACAACCATTCAGAAAACCATGTTCACAGGTATAATAGAAGGTATGGGCCAGGTACAGGCCATTCAGGAAGAAGGCACCAACAAGCATTTCACGCTGTCGTCTCCTTTCACGCATGAATTGCAGATCGACCAGAGTGTGGCCCACAATGGCATTTGCCTGACGGTCGTGAATATTTCGGAAAATGACTATACGGTAACGGCAATCGACGAGACCCTGCAGAAAACGAACCTGAACAGCCTGAAGGTGGGTGACAAAGTGAACCTGGAGCGCTGCATGAGTGCCAACGGCCGCTTCGACGGGCACATCGTGCAGGGTCATGTAGATCAGGTTGCCACATGCGAGTCTGCAGAAGACCAGAACGGAAGCTGGGTTTTTACATTTCGATATGATCCAACTTTAGGCAATGTGACTGTGGAGAAAGGCTCTGTGACGGTGAACGGCATCAGTCTGACGGTAGTCAATTCGCAGGAGGACCATTTTTCTGTGGCGATCATCCCTTATACATACGAACATACCAATCTGCACCAGGTAAAGCCGGGCTCCACCGTTAATTTGGAGTTCGATATTATCGGGAAGTATGTGGCGAGGTTGCTGGGGAAAGCTTAAACCTTACTCCACCACAATCTGATGATACGTTACCCCGTAGCCACCCCACACGCCCAGTCCACCATTAATATTTGAACGCGTGGTATTAGGAGAGCCGATGGGGCTGCCATTGTTGTTTCGCTCGTTCTCCAGGGTATACCAGAAGCGGTAATGTTCAATGTCGATCGCTGCCCAGCGCACCACAATTGTGTCTCCTTTGCCGAAGTAGCTGAAAGTATCGAGGTCCACTTCCTGTCCACGTGGCTCGCCACGGTCTAGTGGGAAACTCAGACTCTGTACGCCGTTTATCAGCTCGTCATTGAAAACAGAAGCGAAATAACCCGGGTAGAAAGGCTCGCTGTTGCGTTTTGTAAAGTAACGAATGCTGTTTCCGAGTGAATCTGGATCTTGATAGCGGTAAAACAGCGTGAACAAACTGTCCTGACTTGGATCGGGATGGGGTTGCAGAAAAAGCTCCTGCAGCGGATTCAGATTGGGGATAGTAGTAGAAGAAGTCAGCACCCGTCCTTCATGACTAATCCGCAACTGGTAGCTTTTGCCTACTTTACCCAGCAACTCCTCAGAGGTATAGACATAGAAAATAAAATTGCTGTTGCCAGTCAGCTGCTCTTCAGGTATAGCAAACTGCTCCGAAACCACCCGCCGCAACTCAGGCCAGAAGGCAGCGGCTGGCACTTCTTTTAAGGTATAGCTTTTCCCGCCACTCGACACCACCACCTGCGCACCGTGCACGAAACTGTCTTCGAGATCGGCAGGAGAGAAGCCCGCAAAAACCGGCCTGCTGCGCGTGAGTACCACCACCGGGGGCGCCCCCTGTTCAATATGTCCTTCCACCACCAATTGCTCCTGCCCGGCAGGTATGTCAATGGTCAGGTTCTCTTCGCAAGCGGTGAGAAAAGTAAGGAACAGCAAAAGCAGAGGATATCTTAATCGCATCGTTTTACCATTTAAAATTCCAGGTGACAGATGGCAGCGGAAAAGGAATCAGCGACACCTTTTTGGCCTGCACTTTTGTATCCGTGCCGTAAGGCGCTCCTTCGCTGTCGATGTAATACAGAAACGGATTGCGACGGCCATACACGTTGTAAATCGCAAAGGTCCAGCTCGACTGTAGCCTACGCTGCGCTTTACCCTCCAAAGTGGCCGACAAATCCAGTCGGTGAAAGGGCTCCATCCGGAAGCTGTTGCGGTCGCCGTACTGGTAATTGACCGTGCCTTCAATCAGGTAGCGACGCTCGGGCATAGTGGTCGCCTGTCCGGTTCCGTAGACGAAGCTGCCGCCAAAGGTCCAGCGCGGATTATAGGTATAGGTGGCTACCAGCGACACATCGTGCCGGCGGTCGAAGCGGGCGGGGAAGGTACGGCCTTGGTTGATGTCGGGGAATGTGCGGTCGGTACGCGACAAGGTATAGCCGATCCAACCCTGGAGGTCGCCATAATTCTTGCGCAGGAAAAACTCCGCTCCGTACGACTCACCGCTGCCCCGCACAAATTCATACTCCAGATCGCGGTTGCTCGGACCGGCCACAAAACCTTCGCGATACTCGAGCTGGTTTTCCATGGTTTTGTAATAAAGCTCCATGGAGCCTTCGTACATGTTCTGGCTGAAGCTCTGAAAATACCCGATCGCATATTGGGTCGCCCTTTGCGGCTCCACAATGGCTGAGCTTGGCACCCAGACATCCAGCGGCAAGGTGGTATAGGCATTGGATACCAGGTGTAAGTACTGTGCCGAACGGGTATAGCTGGCCTTGACAGACGATGCCGCACTCAAGGTATAGCGTGCCGATACCCGCGGCTCCAGCGCCTGAAAGGTCTTCACGCGTTCTCCATCGCCATATGCTACCGAATCGACGGTCCGTTGATTCTGGTCGAATTCATAAAAAGTAAAAGGCCCCATCTGCGCAAAATAACTACCGCGTATACCCAGGCTCAGCAAAAGACGGTCCGTCACGTTCCAGTCATCAGAAAAGTATAGCGCTGCCTGATGGGCTGTTTTTGACAGTATCTGATCCGTAGTGAATACATCACCCTCAGCGGTTTCGGCGCTGCCCGTGCGGGGGCGCAAGGTATGGTGCGTGTACTGCAGCCCATATTCCAAATGATGCTGCGCTGATGGAGTATAGGCAAAATCTGCCTTGACCGTATAATCCCTAATTCCGGTTTCCACTGAGGTCGTAATATCGCCGAAATCCCAGGTGAAATCAAAAGCGTAGTTGCTCAGTATACCTGACACATCCACGGAGTGCCTGTCCGAAAACTGGTGATTCCAGCGAGCCGTGGCAGCGGCATTTCCCCATTGAAAGTCAGCCTCAAAGCGTCCGGAAGAAAGCGTGAGCGTACCCACATCCTTGCCATAGTAACCACTCAGGTATAGCTTATCTTTGGGCGACAAGGTATAGGAGACTTTCCCATTGAAATCATAGAAATAATAAGGCACTCCACCTTGTTCGGTGTTCCGCAGAAAAGGGCCGAAAAGAACATCCACATAGGTGCGGCGGGCCGAGAAGATAAAGGCGGCTTTGTCTTTTACAAGCGGCCCCTGCACCGTCAGGCGGGAGGCAATCAGCCCAATGCCGCCTTCAGCCTGTAGACTGTCAGCACTACCTTCGCGCAACTCCACATCCAAAACTGACGAAAGTCGTCCCCCATACCTGGCCGGCATGTTGCCTTTAATCATCGTGGCATTGCTGATGGCGTCCCTGTTGAAGACTGAGAAGAAATTGAGCAGGTGTCCCGGATTATAGACGACCGCCTGATCGAGCAGAATCAGGTTCTGATCGGACCCGCCGCCGCGTACATAAAAGCCCGTATTGCCCTCGCCACCAGATTGAATTCCCGGCATCAGCTGCACTGTTTTCATGATGTCCGTTTCGCCAAACAGCACCGGCAGCGTCTTCACCGACTGCATGGGGATGTCCAGTTCGCCCATCGTGGCGGTTTGCGTGATGGGCTTAAGTCGCGTGCCGATGATTTCCACCTCACGGGTGCTGTAAGTAGCAGGAGTAAGTTTAAGGTCGAGCGTCTCGTTGCGGAAGAGTTGCAGCGGCGTTTCCTGGTTTTCGTAGCCGATATAGCGGATAACCAGGGTATAGCTCCCGGCCGGCGCACGCAGGCTATACCTGCCGTCGGGCTCCGAGACGGTGCCGATAGAAGGGCGTTCTTTCAAACTGATCGAGGCGCCTGCCAGCGGTTCTGCTGTGTTTGCGTCTAACACTTGGCCGCGCAGAACAAAGCCATCCTGTGCCAAAGCGGGTAGCAAAGGCAGGAGTAATAGCGGCAGAATCAGGTATAAGAAGCGTCGTAGTTGCAAGTCCGGAAATCAGCTGTTCTAACAATACGACAGAAACAGCGGATTATGCCAAAGGTTTATGCTGAAAGCGGGTATATTTTCGCAGCCACAACCGGTAGCCCACCACAGCCAACATCGCCGTGCCAGTACCGACCAAAGCGCCCCCAATAATATCACCAGGATAATGTACGCCCAGGTAAATACGACTATAAGACACAAGCACCGCCCAGATCACCAGCACAATTTTGAAAATCAGGTAACGGTCGGAGAGGATCAGGTTAAAAAAGACAGCCAGCGCAAAACCCGTGGAGGCGTGGGAAGAGAGGAATCCGAATTTACCGCCGCAGCCTTGCACCAGGTTCACCATCGCCGAAAGCTCCGGATCGTGGCACGGACGCAGACGGGCAAAATACGGCTTAAAGATACCAGAAGCCACATAATCGGCCAATCCTATACCTGCCACGGCCATCAACAGCATCGGGATACTCTGCATTCTATAGCGCCAGATGATGTAGCCGATCAGCAAAAGATAGAAGGGAATCCAGAAATACTTATTGGAAACCGTGACCATAACGGTGTCCCAGAACGGACTCTGCTGTTCGTTCAGGTATAGGAACAGTTCCTGGTCCAGCTTCTCCAGTTGATCGAGCATGTGAACGCTACCTTAATTAAAAATTAGAAATTCTAAATTAGAAATAATGGTTAGAGATCTGCCTTTCATCTACCAGAAAATAAACACGATCTAACATTTTTTGCAATGCAGCGCTAAGCTATGTTGATCCAGTCAATTTCCTTCTTGAGGTAACCCAGCGTTTTTTCTTCTGGACCACCCGCTTCCGGTTTGTGGTTGTATACCCAGGAGGCGTGCAACGGCAGACTCATCAAAATCGACTCGATTCGTCCGTTGGTGGCCAGTCCGAACTTGGTGCCGCGATCGTACACGAGGTTGAACTCCACGTAGCGCCCACGGCGGATCAGTTGCCACTGTTTTTCGTGCTCCCCAAAAGGTAAATGGCGGTATTCGTTGATGATCTTGGTATAGAAAGGCGCAAAAGCATAGGCCACATCGCGTACAAAGGCAAATCGTTCTTCCATGCTGATCTCGTCAGTGGCCATCAGCCGGTCGAAGAAGATGCCGCCCACACCGCGTGTTTCCTGGCGATGTTCATTATAAAAATAGTCGTCTGCCCATTTCTTGAACTCCGGATAATAGGAGGGATGATGCTTGTCGCATACGGCTTTCATGGCCTCGTGAAACTCCCGCGCCTGTTTCAAATCAACATAAATAGGTGTCAGGTCGATGCCGCCGCCGAACCAGGCCGTACCGTCGCCCGCCTCAAAATAACGCACGTTCATATGCGTGATCGGCACCATCGGGCTGTGCGGGTGCATCACCACCGAAACACCCGTGGCAAAAAACTTCGGGTCGGGCATCTGCAGCATTTTCAGGAATTGGGGAGATAGCTCGCCCTGAACGGCAGAGAAGTTGACGCCGCCTTTTTCGAGTACGTTTCCATTCTCAATAATGCGGGAAATGCCGCCACCGCCCTGTTCGTGCTGCCACTCGTCTTTCTGGAAAGTAGCACCGCCATCGCAGTTTTCAAGGTCGCGCACCAAATCCAGCTGGAACTGGCGCATAAAAGCTTCAACTTCTTCTCTGAACATTTTATAGATGTTAGTTGTAAGACAATAGACAGCAAATTTTGGACGACAGCTATACCTGAAAACCAGCGTATAGCGCCACATACCCAAAATCCGAACACAAAATTACCAAAATAACGCCGCTCTACCGAACATTCGTAAGGATTTCAGAAAAAGGGCTTTTTTGCTTAACTTCGGGCATAAACTAAGCGCAACCTATGTCAAAAGAACTGATGGAGGCTTTTAAGATTGACACTGCTATCCTTAAAAGGGCCTACCGCCTGATGATAACTGCCAAAACCATGGCAGACACCTACGAAGAAAATAAAACGATTTGCAGCAAGTATGTGCACAGCACATCGCGCGGTCACGAAGCCATCCAACTGGCCACTGCCTTTCAGCTGAAGCCCTACGACTACGCGGCGCTTTACTACCGCGACGACTCCATGCTGCTAGGTATAGGCATGCAGCCATACGAACTGATGCTGCAGCTGATGGCCAAGGCAGACGATCCGTTCTCAGGTGGCCGTACCTACTACGGACACCCGTCACTGCGTCGCGAAGGTTTCCCGACCATTCCGCACCAAAGTTCTGCGACCGGCATGCAGGCTATACCTGCTACAGGTATGGCACATGCTATATCTTATTTCGAATCGCAGGGCTTGGCCAACGGTGAGGAAAAGCCTGTTGTGCTTTGCTCACTCGGCGATGGTTCTGTAACCGAAGGCGAAGTAGCCGAGGCTTTCCAGATGGCGGTTCTCAAGAATCTGCCCATCGTTTACCTGGTGCAGGACAACGACTGGGGCATTTCGGCCACAGGCAAAGAAATGCGTGCTATGGATGCTTACGAATATGCGGCAGGCTTTAAGGGGATGGAACGCCTGCGGGTGAACGGCTCTGAATTTACCGAGTCTTACGAGGGCATGCGGGTAGCATTTGAGTATGTGCGGGAGGTACGCAAGCCGATCCTGGTGCATGCCAAAGTACCTTTGCTGGGCCACCATACCTCCGGCGTGCGCCGGGAGTGGTACCGCGGCGACAACCTGCAGGAGCACAGCGTGAATGACCCGATTCCGAAACTGCGTCAGGCGCTTCTAGAGTCTGATGTGACAACAGAAGAAATACAATGGCTGGAGCAGGAGGCACAAAAAGCAGTGGCCCAGGACTACCAGCGGGCTTTGGATGCTCCTGTACCCGATCCCGTTACATTCGACCAGCACGAGTTTGCCCCGACACCCGTAACTGAGGAAAAAGGCGAGCGTAGCCCATCCGGTGCTGAAAAAACCATCATGGTGGACGCCGCCCTTCATGCTGTAGATGATATCCTGCGCACCTATCCGGAGGCGCTGTTTTATGGTCAGGATGTAGGGGGGGAACTAGGGGGTGTATTCCGTGAAGCTGCTTTGCTGGCCAAGAAATATGGTGACAACCGCGTCTCCAACACCCCGATCCAGGAAGCTTATATTGTAGGTTCCACCGCAGGTATGTCCGCTGTAGGAGCAAAGGCGATTGTAGAAATCCAGTTTGCGGACTATATTTGGCCGGGTATGAACCAGTTAGTAGAAGAACTTTCCAAGAGTTGTTACCTGTCGATGGGCAAGTTCCCGGTGCAATCGCTGATCCGCGTGCCGATTGGGGCCTATGGTGGTGGCGGTCCATACCACTCAGGCAGCATTGAATCTACTTTGCTGACCATACGCGGTATTAAAGTAGTATACCCAAGCAACGCTGCTGATATGAAGGGTCTGATGAAGGCCGCTTTCCTGGACCCAAACCCGGTGATCATGCTCGAGCACAAAGGCCTGTACTGGTCGAAAGTAGCTGGCACAGAAGATGCCAAAACCGTAGAACCGGACGAGAACTACATCCTGCCGCTCGGCAAAGCCAATGTAGTGCAGCATGCAAGCGATGAGGAAATGCGGATGGGTAACTCCATGACCGTAATTACCTACGGCATGGGCGTGTACTGGGCCAAAACAGCTTCTAAACAGTTCAAGGGTAGCGTAGAGATCCTGGATCTGCGTACCCTTAACCCGCTCGATTTTGAAGCAGCAGTAGCTTCGGTTCGCCGCCATGGCAAAGCTTTGGTACTGACCGAGGAACCACTGATGAATTCATTTGCTGAGTCACTAGCCGGCCGAATTTCGAAAGAATGTTTCCAGCAGTTGGATGCGCCAGTCTATACCTTGGGTGCCGCCAACCTGCCGGCTATACCTTTGAATGTCGAGCTGGAGAAGATGATGCTACCGAATCCAGACAAAGTAGCAGCTGCCATAGAAGAGTTGCTGAATTACTAATCTCAGGTATAGGATAATTGAAAAGCCCCACCATGTTCTGGTGGGGCTTTTTTGTAAATCAGGAATTAGAAAGGATAACCAATGCCGATGTTGAGGTTTGTCCGTCGCTCAGCAGGGTCCGTTTGACGGAAAAAATCGGAGAAGCGAAAATCGCGGATCACGAATTTGTTGCCATTTACATCCCCAGCCGGATCGTATACCTGCGTAGCAAAGTCAAATCGCAAAATCACGACTGAGAAGTTTAGACGCAAACCAAAGCCGGTACCAACTGCCAGTTCTTTGTAGAAGCGGTTGAACTTAAAATCGGAGCCAGGCCGGTTATCAGGTTTAAGCATCCATACGTTGCCGGCATCCACAAACAGTGCCCCGTTCAGGAAGCCGACCATATTAAAGCGGTACTCGGCGCTGGCTTCCAGTAGTACCTCGCCCGGTTGCTCTGGCACTACTGTCTTATCTTCTACATCAGAGCGAAGTGTAGCGTAGGAACCTGGTCCCAAACGACGGGCTGTCCAGGCGCGAACGCTCGAAGCGCCCCCGGCAAAAAAATACTTATCATAAGGCAGGGCGGTTGAACCAAAGAGCGGAGCACCCACCCCCGCATTGACTCTGTAAACGAAATAGCGCTGCCCACCCAAAGGGATGTAACGGCGATAGTCCGGGTTGATCCTGGCGTATTGAAATTGACGCAAATTGCCCGTCTCAGGCATAATACCGAGCTTAGAAGTAATACCACCCACCTCGGTCAGCACGCGCAGGTACCGTGCATTGCGGGACTGTATGAAATCGTTGGTGTTGTAGATGAGGCTAAAGCTGACAAATGAAATAAAACCACTCCTGAAACTTTCGCTGAAAGACCGGATACTTGGGTTCTGTAAGAACGTACTGTCAAAATCAGGGTTAATACGACCTACCTGAATGATGTTCACGTTGACAGGAGAAAATATATATTGCACCGTCGGTGTCAGCAATGGACGAGGGTACTTGAACCAGATGTAGTCAAGTGAGGCTTCGTAAATGGAACGGGAGAATTCGGAACGATTTACATTGGTGTAACCAGTATAAATCCTTGTTCTGGGATTATAGTCCTCCAAAATGTTCCTGCCGCCAAAAGGCAGCACAAAGGTTGGGAAAGTGAGAGCTGCATCACCGCCAAACTCCCGGATCATGACTGTCTCATTAGGATCCGAAATATTTATCTGCCCTTCCAAGCCACCACGTATCCCAAAATCCAGGTTCTCAGCGCCACCAAACACGTTACGCACCTTTAGCCTGACACTTGAAAAAGGGCCGGGGCGTCGCTCTGTAAAGTTCATGCCCAGCTCGGTCGTTTCCTGAAACTTTTTCGAAGGTACGGCATTGATGAAGGCATTGAGCTGATTACCGGCCAGTGAATCCGTCAGGTCCGTGATTTTGCTGTAGCTGACGTTGTTGAACTGAAACACGTCTATTTCGGAGAGGCGCCTTTGCGTAAGAGAAGTCCTGAACTGGCTGTAGCGCTGGCCAGGGTAAATGGATACCTTTTTGTCCAGTATGTGGGGCGAAAACTTCTGGTCGTAGGCCAGGTACTGCACATTGCTATACTCCAGCGTGTCTCGTACCAGGCCAAAGCGGTCTGCGTCTGTTTTAAAGTATACATTCCGGAGGGTATAGGCCTTGTGAGCCTCCTGATCTTCAGGGTTCTGGATAATGGTGTTCACCCTGACCGTATTACCCCCAAAGCTGGTATCCACGTCGAACTCGATATAAGCGCGGACAAAGTCAAAATAGCCGTTGTGGCGAACCATCTCATATAAGCGGTCACGCTCGTCACTGATCAGCTGCTCGTCGTACACATCGCCGACTTTGAGCAAAGACCGGTCTTCATACCGCTTCACAACCTGCAACAGCGAATCGTCTGGAATGGTATAGCTGAACTCACTGTAGCGGTAGGGTTCGTTTTCATCAATATTAAGCGTGATGTATACCTTCTTGCCCTTTTCCTGCTTTTCGTAGTTCAGTTCGTGGTTAAAGAAGCCTTTGGTGTTCATGTAGATCTCCACCTGGTCCATGGTGCGCTCCATCAGCAGAGAGTCGTAAATGGCGGGAGGCTCGCCGATCTGCATCAGCAGGTTGCCCTCTTCCTTACGATCGCGCTGTCGGGCAATTCGGCGGTCAAACCGATCTTGTATGCGGCGGGATTTAGTGGAGTCGCCGGCTTCGGCTATTTTGCTAGCTCGCTTCGTCCGTAGTTCCTCAATCCGCTCGTCAATGCGCGAAGGACTGTAAAACTTTTTCCCGAAATTATAAATGGCCAGATAAGGGGTAGAGCCTAGGAAAGTGCGGTTTGGCTGCTGTTGGTAAACCGCCTCAATATCAGTCTGGCTCACATGGTTGATCCCTTTGGGCTCTATACCTAGCAGGAGTTGCTCGTTCTCGCCCAGATTTTTGGTGGGCACACAGGCAGCTAAACTAATAATTGTAATTACCAGCCCGAATATGTAACATCGTGTTCTCAAACGATTCTCTGCTCTATGTTGTCGAAAGCAATTGTAAAGTACGTTAATGCCCTGCAAGTAAAAAAATACCGCAACCAACACCAAGCCTTTGTGGTGGAGGGAGCCAAAAGTGTGCTCGAGCTGCTAGACTCAGACTTTGAGCTGCAGCACCTGTTCATAACCGAAGGATTCCTGCAGGAGCATGGCAACAGACTAAGCAAAGGTACACGATACGAACTTGTTACGGAACAGGATTTGACAAAGGCAGGTACTTTTTCAAGTAATAATGCAGGATTGGCCGTAGCCCACATGCGGCAGCTTCCCAATTTAGCGTTCAAATCCGGCAATTTTACAATAGCGCTGGACGATATACGCGATCCGGGCAACCTGGGCACCATCATCCGCATCGCGGACTGGTATGGTATCCAGAACATCATATGCTCCGAGACTTGTGCTGATTTTTATAATCCCAAAACCATTTCAGCCACCATGGGATCGTTTACCCGGGTCAAAGCCTATTATCTCAATCTGGATGAATGGTTACGTGGCCTTCCGGAGGGCATCCCCATATACGGAGCATCTCTGGACGGCGAGAACCTGCACCAGATGCAGTTGCAGCCCAACGGCGTTGTGGTGATGGGAAATGAAGCCAATGGCATACGTCCGGAGGTCGCCAGTGAAGTGAACCACCTCATCAAGATACCTGCTTTTGGCAAAGCCGAGTCGCTGAACGTAGCCACCGCCACCGCCATCATCATCGACAATTTTATGCGTCATACAGGCATCTAAAACAGAAAAGCCTCCTAATGGAGGCTTTTCTGCAAACAATATACTCACCTAATTTACAGCTTATTAATTCAGCAACCTTAAACCAAAGCTGATCACGTTGGCATCCGGACCACGATTGTCTTTGAACAGGTCGTTCATGTTGTATTTCACGAACAGGTCCAGGTTGCCGTAGCCTACCACCCCGGTCAGACCATACTGGAAGTCGCTCAGGTTATAGCTGCTGCGTATCTTTTCCTTCTGCGTCTTGCCGCCGTCTTCAAACTTGAACTTAGAGTGAGCACCCAGGCGGTAACCTGCAAAAGGACCAACCCCGATTTTAAATCCTTCTTTTCCGTTCTGGCGCTTGAACTTCAGCATCGGCATCAGCGGTACGTTCACAGACGAGTGGGTCAGTTTGGACTTGTCGTAATTGATCTCCATTTCGCGTCTGAAGTAAGTCACATTGTTCACATCCTCTTCAATCACGAAGTTGCGGTCAAACATATAGTTGTTGAATGCGAACTCCAAACCGGACATCAGGTAAAACGGGCTCTTGCGACCGCCAATCTGAGAGTTCAGGTGCCAGTTGAGACTCACGTAGCGGGAACCAAGCGGTTTCAGGTCCGGAACCTGCTGGTTGTCCGTGTTCAGAAAGGTGTTCAGGCCCAGGTCCAGGTCAAAATTATAACGGGTGGCTTTGTACTTTTTCTCTTCATTGTGGGTGCGGATGCTGTCACGTTCGTCCCGGTTCGGCACGTTCACGTCGACTTTGGTGTTACCGTCCTTTTCTTCTATCTCTACATCAATCTTGATGTTCTTATTAATGCGGATCTCGTGCTTTTCTTTCGTTACCTTGCCATCCTGATCCGTTTCCTGCACGGTAAAGGTGACCGTTTCAGGGTTCTTGTCATCCTTGCCAAACACCACCGTCGTTTCCTGTGACTTTAGCTCCTTGTTGGCGCCGTCCATGCGGTCCACCTGGTCTACATATTTATTCAGCACACGCATCAAAGAGTCGAGGCTATAGTTTTCGAAAGCTTTGAGTTGCTCTATGTTCTGAAGGTATAGCACCATTTTTGCGCCATTGGCCATTTTTACAACAATCGTATCCTGCTGGCCGAGTCGCTCGCCTATGGTTTGACCGCCTTTAGCAGACGCACCGGTGGCTGCAGCCATGATGATGGCTGTTACGAGAAGTAGTATCTTTTTCATGGTTTTAAAAGATTAGAGTTGAATGACTTTTGATATTTTCTGTTTTCCTATTTGCGTTTCCAGTGCAATTCTGTCTGCGTTGATGCCGAGCTCCGACAGCTCCACCCGTTCCCCGTTCGAGAGGTTGCGAACTTGCTTGAAGATGTTCTTGGCCAGTTTCTGCTTCTTTTCAAAGCCGCTTAGCTCTTCATCAGTTTCCACCTCCTGCACCGCGACAGCACGCTTTATTATAATTTCAACGGGTTGGGCGTTCATGTCCACCGTGTTAGCTGCTAAAACAACCGGGGTAGTTCCTCCTGTGTTATCGAAATTTGCTTTCTCAAGCTTTTCAGGTATAGCGGACTTCACAACCTGCGCTGCCAACTGTTGAGCAGACGCCGAGTTTCTTGTACTGTTTTTCGGGCTAGCCTTTATTACATCCGCTTTTGGCGCTGCTTTCGCGATCACTTGCTTCGTAACTGTTGCAGACGGTTTGGTAACCGGGGCTGTAGTAACGGCTGGTGTGGCAGGCTCAACCAATACTTCATCTGATGAAGCTGCAGTAGCCGAATGCTCAGTTACTTGTGCCAGGTGTTCTTCCGTTCTAGCGGGTTCATTGATAATGAGCGGCTGCTCAGGTTTCAGACCGTCCGCTTCGGCCAGGCCGTCACTGTCAACTGGCACGGTGCCGTTCTGCACGTTATAGAACACGATGCCCACAGAGAGTAGCAGAGTAATAGCAGCCGCGATAGAGTAGGAAAGCCACATAAACCCGCGCGGTTTTGCTTCGCCTTTGCTGGCGGCAGGCATCTCAGTCTCTATCCGGTCCTGCAGTCTGTTCCAAAGGTCGGCAGGGGGGGGGGGCGATGTGTGGCCCAAACGATCCCTGAATAGTTTGTCTATGTCTTCTGGTTTCATAATCGAACCTCCTTTTATTAGTTAGCGACTGCTTCCTGGCCGGTGAGTCTTCGCTGCAGCATGGCGCGGGCTTTGCTCAGTTGCGATTTCGAAGTACCTTCCGTGATATTCAGCATATCGGCTATTTCTTTGTGGGAATATCCCTCAATTGCATACAGGTTAAAAACTGCCCTGTAGCCGGCAGGTAAGGTGCGTAACAACTCCAGTAGTTCGCCTTCCGCCAGATCTTGGTCGGCTCCCATGCCGCCCGCCACTTGTACGTGGTCGTCTTCTATCGACAGGTATAGCGACTCTTTTTTTCTCAAAAATCCCAACGCTTCATTCACCATAATGCGTCTTACCCAGCCTTCGAAGCTACCTTTGCCCTCAAACTTATCTATATTCTGGTATACCTTCATAAATCCGTTCAGCAAAGCATCTTCCGCGTCCATTTGGTTTTTGAGGTAACGCAGGCACACACCGTACATCGGCGAGGCAAAGCGCTCGTAAAGGCATTTCTGCGCTTTACTTTCGGCCTTTTGGCAACCTGCTATTAACTCCTGTTCCGTCACGCTGGGTAAAATTTTATCAAATAATGTCGCTTGTCTGGCCTTTTTCTGAGCTGTTTTGTTGCCCTTTACCTCTTAGATGTGGATACTCGTCCGGAGGTTGCCTAAGCATAAATAAATTTCTCATATTTTTTCAAGTAACAGGAATCTTCCACTCTAAATATTTGATCATCAACCAGATTTTATTTCAGTTTCTTAAGAATAATTCTGAATTACAGCTATTGGAACCTCTTTAAAATAGAATGGCTTATATTTGTATAGATGAAATTCGTAGCAATCATTTTTTCCCTTTTCCTTTTCTGGACGGCCTGCCTTCCGTGCACGGATAAGATCATGGAAAGCCACGAGCATCATCCCAATCTGACAGATGTAGCTGACACGACTGGCGAATCGCCTTTTCACGAAGACACCTGCCCACTATTCTGCAGCTGCGGCTGCTGCGCTACTTTTACTTTAGCCATAGAGCCGGAGCACATTGTATTTCGCATACTTGTCATTCCACAGACCAAGCCTCTCATTTACCCGGAGTTAGGCGAAATCAAGATCGCCTCTGCCTGGTGGCATCCGCCGCGGCTGGTAGCCTGATCCTAAACTCAATTTAAATGCAGTGAAAGTATTTCCACAGGCCCGAAACAGCGCCTGCGGTTTTGCTGCATATCTATTCCATTGATTTAAAATCAAGCTTACCATGTTTAATAAGATCATCGATTTTTCGATACACAACAAACTGGTGATCGGGCTGATGGTGCTGGCATTGATCGTCTGGGGAACCTATTCCCTGACACAGCTGCCTGTAGACGCCGTTCCCGACATCACCAACAACCAGGTGCAGGTGGTCACATCTTCACCCACACTAGCCGCTCAGGAAGTGGAGCGCTTTATTACCACCCCCATCGAAATGGCACTCGCCAACGTGCCGGATGTAGTTGAAATGCGCTCTGTATCGCGTTTCGGGCTTTCTGTCATCACGGTCGTGTTTAAAGATGAGGTAGACCAGTACCTGGCCCGGCAAATGATAACAGAGCGACTGGGTGATGCGGCCAGGCAAATACCCGAGGAGATGGGCACGCCTGAACTGGCTCCTGTAACAACCGGCCTGGGCGAGATCTACCAGTATGTGCTGGTGACTGATCCTGAAAGTGGAAAAAAGTACAGTCCGACAGAGCTTCGCACCATCCAGGACTGGATCGTGCGGCGGCAACTGCTTGGAACGCCAGGCGTGGCGGATGTGAGTAGCTTCGGCGGCTTTCTGAAGGAGTATGAAGTGGCCGTAAACCCGGCAAGCCTCCGTAGCATGAACCTGACCGTGACCGACGTGATCGGGGCACTGGAGCAGAATAACGAAAACACCGGCGCAGCTTACATCGAGAAAAACCAGAACGCTTTCTTCATCCGCGGTCTAGGGCTGGTTAGTACGCTGGAGGATATCGAGCAGATCGTCGTATCCAACCGAAACGGCCTGCCCGTACTGGTGCGCGATGTGGCCAAGGTCCAGTATGGCCATCCAGTGCGCTACGGTGCCCTGACCCGAAACACCGAAGGAGAAGTAGTGGGCGGTATTGTGTTGATGCTGAAAGGCGCCAGTTCTTCTGAGGTGATCAAAAACGTGCAGGACAAAGTTGCTAGCATCCAGTCCTCGTTGCCGGAAGGCATCATAATAGAAGCATACCTGGATCGAAGCGATTTGGTGAGTAAGGCAATCAACACGGTGGCCACCAACCTGATCGAAGGCGGCCTGATCGTGATTTTCGTGCTGGTGCTTTTGCTTGGCAACCTGCGGGCAGGACTCGTGGTAGCCTCTGTTATACCTTTATCGATGCTTTTCGCACTGGGTATGATGAATGTGTTCGGCGTGTCAGGTAACCTGATGAGTTTGGGCGCCATTGACTTTGGTTTGATCGTGGACGGAGCCGTGATTATCGTGGAGGGCGTGCTGCACTTCATTGTCGTTAAGAACAAGGACCTGCCACTCCGCCGTCTGACGCAGCGCGAAATGGACCTGGAGGTAAAGGATGCAGCTTCCAACATCATGAACTCCGCTGCCTTTGGTATGCTCATCATCCTGATCGTATACCTCCCGATTATGGCGCTAGTAGGTATAGAAGGTAAAATGTTCAAGCCGATGGCACAGACCGTAAGCTTTGCCATTCTGGGGGCTTTCATCCTGTCATTGACTTATGTGCCGATGGTTTCGACGCTGGTGTTAAGCAAGACCACCAAGCACAAACCAAACATTTCTGACAGGCTAATGGGTTTTCTAGAAAGGGTATACCGTCCCGTGATCACGTTCGCCCTGCGTAGCAAGGCAATTGTCATCGGAGCAGCCCTCATTCTTTTTGCATTCAGCCTATTTGTGTTCAGCCGCATGGGTGGCGAATTTCTGCCTGATCTGGAGGAAGGTGACTTTGCCATGGACCTGCGACTGGTACCCGGTGCCTCACTCAGCCAGACAATCGAGACAACCACTAAAGCCAGCGAAATTCTGTTGACCCAATTTCCGGAGGTAACTGAAGTGATCGGCAAGATAGGAACAGCAGAGATCCCAACCGACCCGATGCCGATTGAGGCAGCTGACGTGATGATCCTGCTCAAGGATAAAGACGAATGGACCAGCGCAAGCACTCGTCAGGAACTTGCCGCCAAAATGGATGAGGCCTTGAAAGTGCTGCCAGGCGTAAACTACGGCTTCCAGCAACCGATCCAGCTGCGTTTCAATGAACTGATGACCGGAGCCCGACAGGATGTGGCCATCAAGATTTTTGGGGAGGACCTGGACCAGCTTTCTGATCTGGCTGGTCAGGTAGACAAACTGATCGCTCCCGTGGAAGGTGTGCAGGATATCTACGTGGAGGAAGTAACCGGTTTGCCGCAGATTGTGGTAAGCTATAACCGGGCCCGTATGTCGCAGTACGGTCTGCAGGTGGCGGACGTGAACGCGGTACTGCGCACAGCCTTTGCCGGACAGACAGCCGGGGCCATTTACGAAGGTGACCGCCGCTTCAACCTGGTTGTGCGCATGGAAGGCGGTTCCCGCAACGACCTGAATGATATCGAAGACCTGTTTGTGTCACTGCCACAGGGCGGACAAATACCGCTTCAGCAAGTAGCAGACATTAAGTTTGAAGAAGGTCCGATGCAGATTTCCCGTGAGGATGGCCGTCGCCGCATTGTGGTGGGCTTCAATGTGCGCGAGCGCGATGTGGAGTCGATTGTGTCGGAAATTCAGGAGAAGTTGAACCGCGAACTGCCACTCCCGGCGGGCTATTTCATTACATATGGCGGTCAGTTTGAGAACCTGGTGCATGCCAAGCAGCGATTGTCGATTGCCGTTCCGGCCGCCCTGCTGCTGATCCTATTGCTCTTATACTTTGCCTTTAAGTCCGTAAAGCAAAGTCTTCTCATTTTCACTGCTATACCTTTATCAGCCATTGGCGGAATTTTTGCGCTCTGGTTGCGCGACATGCCTTTCAGTATCTCAGCTGGCGTGGGCTTTATTGCCCTGTTTGGAGTGGCGGTACTGAACGGCATCGTACTGATCGGTTACTTCAACCAACTCAAGCGGGAGGGGATGACCGATGCATACGAACGCGTGCTGCTAGGCACCAGCGTGCGCCTTCGCCCCGTGCTGATGACGGCCTCCGTAGCGGCACTGGGCTTCCTGCCAATGGCCCTATCCGGCTCTGCTGGAGCAGAGGTGCAACGCCCGCTGGCAACGGTAGTGATCGGAGGCTTGTTTACCTCCACTTTGCTGACGCTTGTGGTGCTGCCGGTGCTTTACTATGTTTTCTCTTCCAATGAAAAACCCGCTGAAGAGGAGGTACACCGCAAAGCTGTACCAACACACTTCATCACATTGTTGCTGCTTGCAAGCGGTGTGTTGTTCGCCGGCCACGGTATGGCGCAGTCTGCACAGGCCCCTTTGAATCTGGAGCAGAGTATCAACTACGCCCGGGAGCACAACCTGGGCCTAAAGAGCGCTGCCTACAGTGTGGAGCGTGAACAGGCTTTGCGCGGGGCGGCCACCGATCTCCCGAAGACCAACCTTTCCTATAGTCGCGGGCAGATCAATACCACCAACCAGGACGAGTACATTTCCGCATCCCAGCATTTCGCATTCCCGACGGTATACCGCGACCAGGCCAAACTGGCAGACGCCACCATCCAACAGGCCGAAGCGCAAAAGCAGATAGTGGAGCGGGAGCTGATCCGGGATGTTAAGCATGCCTGGTACCTGCTGCAATATCAGAACGAACGCCTTCGCCTGCTCCAGCAGCAGGATAGCCTGTACGGTCGTTTCACCAGGGCCGCAACCATTCGTTTCCAGACAGGTGAGACAGGTTACCTGGAACAGGCCACCGCCGAAACCCGCAGTCTGGGTATAAAAACAGAGCTGCAGCAGGCACAGGCAGACCAGCAAATTGCGGAGCGCCGTCTTCAACAACTCCTGCAGGCGCAGGAGCCGCTTCAGTTTGCAGAAGAACGATTAAGCAAGCGCGAACTGCTCCTGCAGGCCGATAGCACAGCCCTAGCGGCTAATCCATACCTGGCCTTTTTGCAAAGCGCCACGCAGGTAGCCGAAAGGCAGAAGCAACTGGAGCAATCGCGTATCCTACCAGACTTTACGGTAGGTTACTTCAATCAGACCTTTAGAGGAGAGGCTCCGCGTGACAATCCCAACAGAGTGTATGGCGCTGGCGACCGCTTCACGGGTTATGAAGTAGGTATAGCCGTTCCGCTTTGGTTTGGTGCGCAACGATCGCGCATTAAGGCGGCTAAAATGAATGAGGAGGCCGTGAAGAGCCAGGTACGCTACCAGCAGCAACTGCTCTTGACGGAACTGCAAAATCTGGCGCAGGAACTTCAGAAGCATAGCAATACCCTGGCTTTCTTTGAGCAGGGCGCCTTGCGCCAGGCAAACCAGATGAACAAGGCAGCCGAGCTCAGCTTCCAGACCGGTGACATCGACTACGTGGAGTATGTACAGGCGCTGGACCAGGCTTACCAACTGCGCAGCAATTACCTCAACGCGCTTCGCGACTACAATCAAACCATTATCAGTTTAGAATTCACAGCAGGAATCGAATAACATGACAGCATATAAAATCAGAATCATCACCCTTTGCGGACTTATCAGTCTGGCGGCATGCTCTAAGCAGGCACCTGCCGAAGAAACGGAGACCGCCACAACGGAAGTGACCGCAAGCGCATTACCCTTTGTTGTTACCTTTTCGGAAGAGCAGCAAAAAGTAGGCAACATTGAATTGGGATCAATTGAGAACAAGCCGCTATCGGCCCGTATCACAGCTAACGGTCAACTTCAACTGCCACCGCAAAACATAGCCAGTATCAACCCTTTAATGGGTGGCGTGGTGCGCAGTATACCTGTCAAAGAAGGAGCGTATATTCAGAAAGGGAAAGTGCTGGCCACCATCCAGAACCCGGAGCTGATCAAGCTGCAGGAAGAGTACCTGACTACCCGCAACCAGCTGCGCTTTGCCGAACAGGACTACGAGCGACAGCGCACGCTGAGCGAAGAGCAAGTGGGTTCCCGCAAGCGTTTCGAACAGGCCGAGTCGGATGTGCAGGTACAGCGGGCCCGCCTCAAGGCACTTGCTACCCATCTCACTGCTATGGGCGTTTCCCCGAAGAAAGTGGAAGCTGGACAGATCACCTCGTCCTTCGCCATTACGTCGCCTATCAGCGGTTATGTGCGGGTCATCAACGTGAACATGGGCTCCTATGCACAACCAGGTCAGCAAATGTTTGAGATCGTGGACAACCGTCACTTGCACCTGGAACTCAGTGTGTTTGAGCGCGACTTCAATAAGATGAAAGAAGGGCAAAAGGTGCTGTTTACCTTACCAAACGTGGCAGGAGAGCCGCTGGAAGCAGAGATATTTGCTTTGGGAAGAGCATTTGAGGGCGATTCCCGCATGGTAACGGTACATGCCGATCTGGAGAATAACCAAGATGTCAACCTGCTGCCAGGCATGTATGTCAATGCACAGATTTTGGCTGGAAAGCAGGAGCTGCCTGCATTACCCGAAGAGTCAGTGGTGCGCTACAAAGGCAAGCACTACGTTTTTGTAAAAGAGGGGCCTACCACATTCCGGATGCAGGAAGTGGAGACAGGTATAGCCGAAAGTGGTTTTATGGAAGTGAAACCTTTGAAAGCGCTGCCTGAAACAGCACAGGTTATCACCAAAGGTGCCTATTATGTACTAGCCGAGAAGATGAAATCGGAAGTAGCCGAAGAATAACAGGTATAGCATTGATCTAAAAAAATACAGCGCTGGCTCCAATAAAGGGACCAGCGCTGTTATTTTTTGAAAGGATTAATTATTAATTAAACTTTCAACTTTTAGCCATGCTTTTATACGTGGCAGAGGTTGTATTTGGTTACAAATCTTTGAAAATAAATTAATTATTTTTTAAAAAGTGCCTTAGGACGCTCTATTGGCCACTAATATTGGCTCCAGCACAGTCCATACATTGTCCGCCAGAATGCGTTGCCCCTCTATAGTCGGGTGAATGCCATCACCCTGATTCAATGCCCGGTCACCGGCCACGCCTTCCAGCAGGAAAGGTATAAGCACCACATCTTTATCTTCCGCCAGTCGGGGGTATACCTGCTCGAACTCTTTCGTAAAGCGCTGCCCCATGCTTGGCGGCATCTGCATACCTGCCAGGATGATTTCCGCATCCGGATTCTGTTCACGCACCTTGTCGATGATCGTACCGAGGTTATCATAGGTCGAAGCCGGATCTATACCTCTCAAGCCGTCGTTAGCGCCCAGTTCCAGCACAAACACATCGATCGGTTGTTTCAATAACCAGTCAATACGGCTTTTGCCACCGGCGGAGGTTTCGCCGCTCAGTCCGGCATTTACGGCCTTATAAGGCAGACCCAGCGAATCGATGCGCTCCTGAAGAAGGGCAGGGAAGGCCTGGTCGGGCTCCAATCCATAGCCGGCGGTGAGGCTGTTACCGAAAAACACGATGGTCTTGATGCGCTCATTTTTCGGGGCTTCGGCTGTCGTGATTGAGTCATTCTGTACCTGTTGTTCCGTTGCTACCTGCTCTGTGGTGGTTGCCTGTTCGCAGCCTGGCAGGGTAAGGTAGAAAGCTAGAAAAAGGGGGATATACTTACTCTTATTATTCATGTACCTGATTTTTTTCCTAAATTTAGTTTTATCAATCTTAAAACCTATAACGACCTCTATAAGTTATTAGGTTCGGGAATAGCACAGCGTACTTCTATACCTGTAGTGCTATACCTGTCGTTTAATTTCAAAAAACACAAGCTACGTGTCTACTATACTAGAAATCAATAACCTGAAGAAAACCTACGACAGCGGCGACCGTCACCTGACCGTGCTCGAGGGCATCAACTTTACACTGCAGGCCGGCGACACCTGCGCGATTGTAGGGCCATCCGGAAGCGGCAAAACGACCTTGCTGGGTCTGTGCGCCGGACTAGACCGGGCCAGTAGCGGCTCCGTCATCCTCAACGGCGTGCAGCTCGACAACCTGAGCGAAGATGCACGGGCACAGGTTCGCAACCAATACGTGGGCTTCATCTTTCAGAATTTTCAGCTTATACCTACGCTCACAGCACTTGAGAACGTGATGGTACCGCTGGAACTACGCGGAGAGCGAAACGTGCAACGCGAAGCCATGGACTTGCTGGCTCGTGTAGGCCTAGCCGAACGCCACGACCACTATCCGACGCAACTGTCAGGAGGGGAGCAGCAGCGCGTGTCGCTGGCAAGGGCTTTCTCGAACCGACCTACCATTCTTTTTGCCGATGAGCCAACGGGTAATCTGGATGAGGAAACCGGCGATAAGGTAGAAAAGCTCCTATTTGAGCTTAACCGCGAAGCCGGTACCACGCTCGTGCTTGTGACCCATGACCTGGAGCTGGCCGAAAAGACGCAGCGTATCATCCGCATCAAAGGTGGTCATGTAGTGTCCGACACGATGACTGCTGAAACAGTTCATCAACCGGAAGACTCCAGCCTCTGAGTAGACTCCTGACAAAAGATGAAAGAGGCAGAAGTTTACAGAAAATGTAACAACAGATTTTATACTTTTCACGCCTTTGCCTTTGCCTAAGTACTCTTTTGCCTAATTAAACATAAACAACAGGTTCACAAAGACTTATCTAACTAAACATCAAGTATACCTTGTCTGACAATAAGCCTAATCCGGATAAACCAAAACTGAATATACCCTGGCTTCTCAAAATGGCCTGGCGCGATACCCGTCGCAGCCGGGGCAGGCTGTTGCTGTTCCTTTCGTCTATTGTGCTAGGTATAGCCGCTTTGGTCGCCATCAACTCATTCCGGGACAGTTTGCAGTTAGCCATCGACGAGAAAGCCAGAACCCTAATCGGCGCTGATCTGGTGATGGGCATGAACAAAGAGCCCGACTCCCTTTCCCTGGCCATCATTGACTCCGTGAGCACACTGGGCAAACGCTCTGACGAGAACCGCATGATGTCGATGGTGTACTTTGTGAAAAGCAATGATACCCGTCTGGTGCAGGTGCGGGCACTGGAGGGCGAATTTCCTTACTTTGGAGCCATCGAGACCAACCCGGTAGAGGCCAGCCGCAGTTTTCGGGAAGACAAACGCGCACTCGTAGACTATAACCTGATGTTGCAGTACGAAGCCCAGATAGGAGACTCGATTCGGGTTGGCGCTATGACATTTGCTATCGAAGGGGCGCTTCACCGCATACCTGGTCAAACAGCCATGACCGCTGCCGTGGCGCCTGTGGTATACATTCCCAGACAGTACTTGCCCGAAACCGGCCTGATACAGCGCGGCAGCCGTGTTTCGTATTACTATTACTACGATCTGAACGAAGCCGTGCAACCGGATACACTAGGCAATAAATTGGACCCACGTTTTGAGGAACTTGGCATGTTCTACGACACGGTAGAAACGCGAAAGGCCAGCATGGGTCGCTCTTACGATGAACTGACCCGTTTTCTGGCACTTGTCGGGTTTGTGGCTCTACTGCTTGGCTGCGTTGGCGTAGCCAGTGCGGTACACGTCTACATGCGCGACAAGCTCGCAACCATCGGCATTCTGCGCTGCCTGGGTATGAGCGGCAAGCAGGCCTTTCTGGTATACCTATTTCAGGTGATGGGCATGGGCTTGATTGGCGGAATAGCCGGTGCTGCATTGGGCAGTGTTGTGCAACTGATACTGCCGGAACTTTTTAAAACCTTCCTGCCAGTCAGTGTGGACGCTTACTTCTCACCGGCCGCCGCTACACAAGGCGTGCTAATGGGAGTGGTGGTATCAGTACTCTTCGCACTGTTGCCATTATTGAGCATCCGGCAGGTATCGCCACTGATTACGCTGCGGGCCACTGTAGAGCATTTGACCAACCAGAAAGACCCGCTTCGCTGGGCGGTATATGGTTTGCTGCTTGGCTTTATTGTAGTCTTCTCGCGTTGGCAATTAGGCACCTGGTGGCAGGCGCTCTATTTTACAGGAGGTGTCATTGCGGCCTTCCTGGTGCTGGCTTTGCTCGCCAAAGGCCTGTCCTGGACCGTTAAACGCTTTTTCCCGACCCAATGGGGCTACGTATGGCGCCAAGGCCTAGCGAACCTATACCGCCCAAACAACCAAACTTTGTTGTTGATGGTGTCGATCGGCCTGGGCACGGCACTGATCGGTACGCTCTTCATGGTGCAACGCACTTTGCTGAGCGAGGTGTCGCTCTCTGGCACTGAGAACCAGCCCAACCTGGTACTCTTTGATATCCAAAACAGTCAGCGGGACCAGGTAGCCAACTTAACCAAAGAAGAAGGACTACCGATACTGTACTTCGACCCGATCGTGACGGTAAGGCTGGAACAGATCAATAACCTGACGCTGGCGGATGTGCGCAAAGACACAACTTTGGAGATCAGGCCGAGGAACTTCACGCGGGAATACCGAGTGACCTACCGCGACCATTTAAGTGATTCTGAGAAGACGGAAGCCGGTGAGTGGAGCGAAGGACAGTATAAAGCTGGCGTCAGGGTGCCTGTCTCGCTGGAAGAAGGGTATGCGGAGCGCATCAAAGTGAAAGTGGGGGATTCCCTTATTTACAATGTACAGGGAGCAACTATACCTGCCCGTGTGGCCCACATACGCCGCGTGGACTGGAACCGGGTGCAGACCAACTTCCAGATGCTTTTCCCGAAAGGCGTGCTCGAAGAGGCGCCGCAGTTCCATGTGCTGATGACCCGCAGCGACAACGAGCAACAGGCCGCGCAATTCCAGCGCCGTGTCGTAGAGGCTTTTCCGAACGTATCCGCCATAGGCCTCGACCTGATCCTGCGTACGCTGGAGGAAGTGGTTAGCCAGATTTCCTTTGTGATTCAGTTTATGGCGCTCTTTAGCATTTTCACCGGATTGCTGGTACTGGTGGGCTCTGTCAATGTCAGCAAATTTCAACGGGTGCAGGAGAGTGTGCTGTTACGTACCCTGGGCGCGAACAAAAAACAGATACTAGGTATAACACTGATGGAGTACGCCATGCTGGGCATATTGGCTGCCGCTGTAGGTTGCGTAATTGCCTTCGGGGCTGCCTGGGCCTTGGCGGTATTCAGCTTCGAAATGGAGTTTGTGCCAGTGCTCTGGCCTCTGCTGATTATTTTTGCGGTAGTGACGCTGCTAACTGTGGCGGTAGGCTTACTCAATAGCCGTGGCGTGCTGAACAGGCCGCCATTGGAAGTGTTGCGGCGGGAGGCATAAAAACAAAAAAGGGATCTCTTGAAAGATCCCTTTTTCTCAAGTTTCCATAGACAACAAATGCCATCTGCAAACTTTGATTATATTGGTTTATACGCCCACCTTTTTAGGAGGTTACAGCTCCCAAATAAAAATTCCGAAAAATTTAATAGGTGCTGGATGCCAGCATCACCAGCGTACAGTGGTGCATGGTTTCTATACCTGCGTCCTCAGCCATTTGCTCTAATTCCCGATTTTCGGTGCCCGGATTGAAAATGATGCGCTTCGGTTGCAGCGATATAATGTAATCGTACCAGGTCGGCTGATTCTGCGGTCCTACATAAAGTGTTACCGTGTCAACTCCTTCAATTTTCTGTTCTTTATCCGTGATAATGGGCTGCCCGCCAACTTCTCCTTTGCGGATGCCCACTGGCACCACCTCATGTCCGTGTTGTTGCAATCGGTGAATGGCCTTGTAGGCAAAGCGGGAAGGGTTATCGGTAGCACCCAGTACAAGTGTCTTTTTCATGGTTCAGATATGTTGATCTAACTATTTAACCCTGATCAGCACAGAAACGTTACAGCGCAAGGAGGTATAAACCGAATACAATACCATCGGCTATACCTGTTGCAGCACTTTGGCTGCGATCTTCTCGGCGCAGCGCTCCCCATCCATGGCAGCCGACGCAATTCCACCTGCATAGCCCGCGCCCTCTGCGCAAGGGTATAGGTTTTTGATCTGCACGTGTTCCATTGTCTCACGGTCGCGCGGTATACGAACCGGGGAGGAGGTGCGGCTTTCAACTCCGATGATTTGGGCATCGTTGCTCAGATAGCCGCGCATTTTATTGCCAAAGGCCTTGAATCCTTCCCGCAGGCGATAGGCCATGGCTGGTGAGAACAGTTCGTTCATATCTACAGGCGTGAGACCAGGCTGATAAGATGTTTCCAATAAAGCGCCGCCGGTTTTCTGGCGGGTGAAGTCGAGAAGGAGCTGGGCGGGGGCTTTTTGGGTGCTACCGGCCATTTCGCAGGCTTTGCGCTCCAGCGCTTCCTGCATCCGCAGTCCGGCAAGCGGACCGTACTTGTCCAAATCCATGTCTTCCAACTCAATCGCCACGACTATACCTGAGTTGGCAAACTTAGAGTCGCGGCGACTCGGGGACATACCGTTTACTACCACCTCGCCGGGAGCCGTAGCTGAGGGCACGATAAAGCCGCCCGGACACATGCAGAACGAAAAAATGCCACGCTGTTTGTTGTCGTATACCGTCTGGTGCACCAGCGCGTACGAAGAGGCCGGAAGCCAGCAACCACGGTCCTCGCACTTGTACTGGATGCTGTCGATCAGTTTCTGCTGGTGCTCCACACGCACGCCCATGGCAAAAGGCTTAGCTTCGATGGTGACGCCTTTATGATGCAACAACTCAAAAATATCACGGGCGCTGTGGCCGGTGGCCAGAATCACGGCTTCACCGTTGTATACCTGTCCGTCCTGCGTCACGACACCTTTTATTTCCTCCTGCTCTAGGATAAAATCAGTCACACGCTTGTCAAACAGTACTTCACCGCCGGCGGCTTCGATGCTTTCGCGGATAGCGGAGATAATGCGGGGCAGTTTGTTAGTACCGATATGCGGATGGGCATCAAACAGGATGTCGCGGGTAGCGCCGTGCTGCACAAAGATCTCAAGAATACGCTGCAGATCGCCGCGTTTTTTGGAGCGGGTATAGAGCTTGCCATCGGAGTATGTACCGGCGCCGCCTTCTCCGAAACAGTAGTTCGAGTCAGGATTTACTATGTGGTCTTTGTTGATGGCTGCCAGGTCACGACGGCGGGAACGAACGTCTTTGCCGCGCTCCAACACGATAGGCTTTAATCCCAGTTCAATGCAGCGCAGAGCTGCAAACAAACCCGCAGGACCCGCGCCCACAATGATGACCTTTTTGGCTGAGCTGACATCCGGATAGGTATACCTGGCCGAAAGGATATCGGCAGGAGGGGTATCCAGGTATAGATCGGCCCGTACACGGAGCAAAACCTGGCGACCGCGCGCATCAATAGAGCGCTTGATGCGGTGGATGTGCTTGACGTCTTCCGGCTTGAGACCGGCACTTACAATAAGCTCACGCTCCAACAGCTCGTCGTTGTACGCCACTTCCGGCGATAACACGACTTCAACTTCTTTCTTATTCATTTACAGTTAGTAAGGTAGTTATCCTTAAAGTTTAATTGAGTGGTTGAGTGAGTTAGTGAATGAGTGATTTTTATTATTTTTGATTGAGTAGTATACAAAGAGAAAGCTGACACTTTATATTGATAAGTAAAAAGTAAATGCAAACTGGCCAGCAATCAACCCATTAAACAATTCAACCATTTTTAAATCACTCATTCACTCAATCGCTTATTCACTAACTTCTAAATATCCCCATTCAGCACTTTCTCAACCCAGCCTTTGCCCCAGTTCTCGAGTTCTTCTTCATTCCAGAGTTCGGGGTAGAAGATGCGCTTCTGGAACTTTGGAGGCAGGTACTTCTGCCAGTTGGTGCCCCCGGTAGCGGCGATCACTTCCGGATCGCGCTGCAGGTAGCGAACGGCCGATTTGTAGTGCATCAGCGGCCAGTTCACGTTCACGTTGCTGTCCAGTTCACGCAACTGACGAATGAGTCGTGGGTTTTGCTGTTCCTCTTCAGACAAACGCTTGTAGGCAGACCATACGTTCATGTCCTGATACTGCCTTGCAAACTGAATCAACTGTTGCGTGTACTTTTCCTCAAAACGGATCAGGGTGAGTGTCTTGGTACCGGAAGAAACTTCTGTAGCGCCTTCTTTCCAATAAATGCAGCCCATCATTTCTTCATGAGTACTCTGCAATCCCAGCGCTTTGCGTTTCTCTTTATCAGTCAGGTTGCGTAATTCTGTAGATGCGATCTCGATCATCCGGTACTGTACCGACTGGAAACCGCTGGCCGGCATTAGTGCCATTCTAAACTGCAGGAATTGTTTTGGATCCATGCCGTCCACCATCACATCAAATGAGTCGATCAGGTTTTCGAAATAGCGGTTGATGCGCTTCAAGCGTTTCAGGAGCACATCACCTGTAAGCTCCTTATCTTCACCTATTTGCCTGTATTCTTCCAGACAGAGCTTAAAGTACAGTTCCGTGATCTGGTGATACATGATAAAGATCTTTTCATCAGGTATAGACGTGCGCGGATTCTGCAGACTCAACAAGGTATCCAGGTGAATGTAATCCCAGTAGTTGAGGTAGTCTGTGTAGTAAAGCCCTTCCAGATAGGCAGCCAGGTCCTGCCCGAGCGGCACGTACTTGGCTTCCAGTCTTCTGAGCTGCTCCAGCACTTCCGGCTTAAAAGGTTGTTGCTCCATGGTATACAGATGGGGGTTGATGAGTCGCCATTAGCTTACAAATAAAGTAAAACAATCGCATAGATTCCGGCATCAAGCAAATTTTTATCGCGCTCTATCTTCAAAACATAAATCAAGGGAAATAAATCCACGACTCGCAGGCAACCTTCTGTGTGTTACGAACATCCTGTGTACAGGAATCCTGTGGATTAAACTAATACAATCGAAAGTTAATGGTCTTAATGACTCTTTTAATAGAGTAAATCTGACTGTTGGTAGAAATCCAGAGAATATAACGGCGAAAAAATGTTATCATTAGCCTTATTTGTTAAATTTGGGTTTTACGATATTTATCCGCTCTATCTCCATGGCAGAAAAAAGCAGTGTCTTTGATATGATAGGTCCCATCATGATTGGTCCTTCAAGCTCCCATACCGCTGGTGTTGTTCGCATTGCGCGCGCTGCGATTCGCGTATTAGGGATTGCTCCCGAAGAGGCCATCATTACTTTCTATAATTCCTTTGCTCAAACTTATGAGGGCCACGGTTCTGACCGCGCCATCGTGGCCGGCCTGCTGGACTTCAAAACGGATGACAAGCGCATCAAGGAGGCTTTTGACCATGCCAAAGAGCGCGGCCTGAAATATACCTTCCGTTCAGTTGGCAATGCCTCTACCATGCACCCCAACACCATCAAGTTGAATCTGAAGGCAGGAGACCGCCAGGTAGAGGTGATCGGGCAGAGCCGGGGAGGTGGCGTGATCAATATTGTGGAGGTAGACGGGTTCACAGCCAGCTTTTCGGCCAACTTGCATACCCTCATCATCGACGCGGATGACGTGAAGGGCAGTATCGCTTTTATCGCTACCGTAATCGCGCACGATGACTGCAACATCGCCACAATGAACGTGTCCCGCAAGGGCAGAAACGAGATGGCCCGCCAGTTCATCGAGATGGACTCGGGCATTAAGCCCATCACATTGGAGTACCTGAAGCAGTTGAGCTGGGTGAAGCATGTGATCTACATTCCGAATATCGATCTCTAAGAAGAAATCATACTATGAAAAAAATGTCAAACAAAGTGCTGTTACTGGCTCTTGGCTTAACTGTAGGTGGATTTGGTTCTGCCATGGCACAGCAGCAGGGAGCAGGGGGCGATGGCATCTGGTCGCTGCAGGAAGCAGTTGAATATGCCAAGGCAAACAACCTGAATGTGCGCCAAAGCAGCCTTAATCGTGATCTTGATAGAGCCGATCTGAATCAGTCGCGGGCTGCCCGACTGCCGAGCATCAACGCAAGCGGCAACTATAGCTTCAACACGGGTTCCTTCCAGGATCCGGTGTCATTTAACCTGCAAACACAGAACGCACGCACATCCAACGTCTCGATCAATGCATCGCTGCCGCTGTTCTCAGGTTTTCAGCAGGTGAATCAGATCAAGCAGAATAGTCTGAATCTGGAGGCAAGTGAGCAGGAGTATCTGTCTGCTCAAAACGACATTACGATCCAGATCGTGACCGCTTACCTGAACATTCTGTTTGCCAACGAGCAAATGCGTGTGTCTGATTTGCAACGCAACCTGACTAACCAGCAACTGAGCCGCACGCGTGTCCTTTTCAAAGCAGGCAGCTTAGCCGAAAACTCTGTACTAGACCTTGAATCGCAACTGGCAACAGACGAACTGAATCATATCACAGCTCAAAATCAGCGCGATATTTCCAGGTTGACCTTGATGCAGTTATTGAATATACCTACCAATCAGGAGTTTCAGGTAGAGATACCTAACATCCCGGAGCCAGATGAGAATCCGGTGATCGTGGATGGAAGCCAGGTATACGATGTAGCCCTGCAGACACTTCCCGCCATTCGTGCCACAGAGCTGCGGTTGCGCAGCGCCGAAACTGGTCTTAGTGTAGCACGGGGCGCCTACTACCCACGTCTAAGCCTTTTTGCAGGTGCAGGAAGCAGATATGCCAGTACCAGTCGCAGATTGGTAGATATTGAGCGGGTAGTAAATGGCCGTGTGCCCCAAACCGTATACTTAAACGAAACAGGCACTGCCTCCCAGACACTTTGGTTTGAAAACGTGGAAACACGCCGTATTGATGAGCACTATGGCATGTTCCGCCAGTGGGATGACAACCTGAACACGCAGGCAGGTGTGTCGCTTCAAATCCCGATTCTGAACAGCCTGCAGGTACGCACCAATGTGCAGCGCGCCAAGCTACAGCAGCAGAACGCCCAGCTCAATGCCGATATTGCTAAAAACAACCTGCGCCAGACGATTGAGCAGGCGTATGTGGATGCCCTTGCGGCGCAGCGTCGTTATGCAGCGGCCCGTCAGCAGGTAACCGCCTCTGAAAAGAACTTCCGCAATGCTGAACTAAGGCTTCAGGGTGGTGTGATCAATACCGTAGATTTCAACGTGATAGCGAACACCTATCGCTCTGCCCAGTCCAGCTTGATACAAGCTAAATATGAATATACCTTTAAACTAAAAGTTCTGGATTTCTACCAGGGCAAAGACCTCTCTTTCTAATATAAAATTATGGCTGCAAAAAAATCTAATAAGCTTATTTACACCCTGATAGGCGGACTGATTCTGATTCTTGTACTGGCTCTCGTAGCTAAAAAGGCAGGTTGGATTGGTAAAGAAGAAGGAACGGAGGTTGTGCTGGCGGATGTCAAGCGCACCGAAATCGTTGAAAAAGTAAGCGCCTCAGGCAAAGTGCAACCTGAGACGGAAGTAAAAATCAGCCCCGACGTATCGGGTGAGATCATTGAGCTGACCGTGCAGGAAGGCGACTCCGTGGTAAAGGGACAGTTGCTGGTGCGTATACGCCCTGATAACTACAAGTCGCTGGTAGACATGCAGACGGCCGGGGTAAACCAGGCCCGCGCTAACCTGTCGCAGTCGAAGGCGCGTTTGGCACAATCGCGTGCTAATTTTGCGCAGGTAGAGCAAAACTACAAGCGTAACAAAAGCTTGTTTGACCAGAAAGTAATCTCTGAGGCTGAGTATCAGCAGATCAAAGCGCAGTACGAATCCGGTAAGCAAGAGATAGAGTCACTGGCGCAGAGTGTACGTGCCGCCGAATTTGGTATTCAGAATGCGCAGGCCTCTTTGAACGATGCCCGCGAAAACCTGAACAAAACGACCATCTACGCACCAGTAAGTGGCACTGTGTCAAAACTTAATGTAGAGAGAGGAGAGCGCGTGGTGGGTACTTCTCAAATGGCTGGTACGGAGATCATGCGCATCGCTAATCTCAACAACATGGAAGTGCGTGTGAACGTGAACGAGAACGATATCATCCGGGTAGGTATGGGCGACTCCGTTATTGTGGAAGTAGACTCATACACAAGCCGCGACGAGAAGTTCAAAGGCATTGTGACCTCAATTGCCAACACTGCGAAAGACGCTGCTTCGCTGGAGGCAGTGACCGAATTTGAGGTGCGCATCCGTTTGCTGAACGAGTCTTACAGCCACCTGGCAGATAAGAACGCCCGTCCTTTCCGTCCGGGTATGACGGCCTCGGTTGACATCATCACGGAGCGCAAAAGCAATGTTTTATCTGTACCTTTGTCGGCAGTGACGACTCGTTCGAACAAGCCAGCCAAGGCTGAAGGCGAAAATGGTGACGAAAAAGACGCCGACAAAAATGTGGAAGAGGCTCCTGTAGCACCTGCCGGCCCGATCGAAGAAGTGGTGTTTGTGCACGATGCTGACAACACGGTTAAATCTGTGAAGGTGAAAACGGGCATCAGCGACTTCGATAACATCGAAATTCTGAGTGGTCTGAAAGAAGGTCAGAAAGTCGTTTCCGGTCCATTCAGAGCGGTGTCGAAAACTTTGAAAGACGGTGCCAAAGTGGCTGTGAAAGACGAGAAGTCACTGAACAAATCAGCTTTGGCTGATGCGAATGGTGAAGAAAAATAAACATCCGATTTGGAAAAAATTGCAGTAATAGGAGGGGGAAGCTGGGCCTCGGCGCTGGTGAAGATCCTCTCAGAGAATAAATCGCAGGTACACTGGTGGATGCGCAACGAGAACGATGTGCAGCACCTGATCAATTACCGCCATAACCCGCGCTACCTGAGCGGCGTGACCTACGACCTGAACTACGTAAAGCCCTCAACGGACTTGCGCAGCGTCGTGGCCGTGGCGGACTGGGTTATATTGGCAGTACCGGCGGCTTTTATACAAGAGGCTTTGAGCGGTCTGGAGCAAAATGCCTTGGAAGGTAAAGTTCTGATTTCTGCCATCAAGGGGATGATCCCGAAGCAGAACATCCTGATTACCGATTATCTGGGCCAGCAGTACGGCGTACCAAACAGTCACCAATTGGTCATTGCCGGTCCGTGCCATGCCGAGGAAGTGGCAATGGAGAAGCAGTCATACCTGACCATCGGCTCATATGATCTGCCTACGGCGGAGCGCTTCTGTGAATTGCTGCGTAACCGCTACACGAAAGCCAACCCACTCGAAGATCTGGACGGGGTCGAGTACTGCGCCGTGATCAAGAACATCATCGCGCTGGCTTGTGGTATAGCCCGCGGCCTTAACTATGGTGACAATTTTCAGGCAGTACTGGTATCGAATGCAATGCAGGAGATCGAACGTTTTCTGCATGCCGTCATGCCGATCCACCGTGACCTGAACGGTTCGGCGTACCTGGGCGACTTGCTGGTAACAGCTTACTCGCAGTTCAGCCGCAACCGTACTTTTGGAAACATGATCGGCCATGGCTATACCGTAAAATCAGCCCAGATCGAGATGAACATGGTAGCGGAGGGATATTATGCTGTGCAGAGCATTTACGAGCTTAACAAAAAGCTAAAAGTAAATATGCCGATCACAAAAGCGGTATACCTGATTCTGTATGAGCGCATCGCGCCGGCAGTGGAGTTTGAGATTTTGAAAGAAAAGCTCACCTAAGTTGAGCTGTCAAATAGCGCGAAAGGCATACCCGGTGGTGTGCCTTTCGCGTTTAAAGTCCATGCCAATTGGCCGAGCCTGACACATGAAACAGCATTTTCAGCAAATCGACATCCTAAAGGGTCTGGCCATCATTGCCGTGCTTCTCTTGCACTCGCTCTCGCGTGAGCAGCTGGTGGCGAGCTACGCGGTCTTTCACATTTGGCAGGCCGTTCCGATTTTTATGGTGCTGATGGGTTTGAATCTGGGGATGTCCTATGGCAGCAAGACCCTGCATTTTGGTCAGCTCTATACCTTGCATTATTTCCAGAAGAAAGCCCTCCGCATCATCTTTCCGCTTTTGATCATGTATGGCATCTCCCTGATGGCGGGCTATGTCTGGGAACAGGTATACGCTCGGGATGTCTATACCTTGGATTGGAAGAACCTGATCGGAGTATTGCCGGTATCGGGTAAAGGCAATTACTTTATCACGCTTTTGCTGCATTCCCTGTTTGCCCTTCCGCTGATCGGCTATACCTTTAATCGCTGGCCAGTGCATACAACTTTAGTGCTGGTGCTCACTGAAATTGTCTTTCAATTGGTAGCCTACCAGATCAGCTATTTCCGAGAAGACCGCTACCTCTACGATGCCGCTCTGTTCCGGTATTTATCAGCCATTGGCTTAGGCCTGTGGCTCTCTCGTCTGATCACCAGTTCTGACAACAGGTATAGCTGGCTCTTGCTCCTGACTGGAATTGCCAGTGGGGTATACCTGTATTTTTATCAATATCAGGGTATCAGTCTCCCTTACTTCAGACCGGAATGGCTGGCGCAGGTGTTTCTTACTTTTTCTTATGCGGCTTTGCTGATCTACCTAGGAATACTGGCTTTTCCAAGGCAATCAGACTTTATAGCATTCCAGGCTATGGCGACCCTTGGCAAAGCATCTTACCACATTTTTCTGGTACAGGTGCTTTACTTTGGCCTGGTGCAGGACGATACAAATATTACGCTGAATCTGGCGATTTGCCTCGTGGCAGGTATGGTGTTCTACTGGTCAGAATCATATTTAAGCAAAAAAATATCAAAGTAAAAGTATATTCATCCGCATAATCTTTATACCTTAAGCTATGATTACAAGAGTAACCTGTGCTTTGATCGAGCAGTTTGGACGCGTGCTGATCACCCAGCGCAGCGAAACCATGCCGCAAGCCATGCTTTGGGAATTCCCGCGCGGAAAAATAGAAGAAGGTGAGACAGAAGAGGCCTGCCTGGTACGAGAAATACAGGAAGAGCTAAACCTGAGCATCACTCCGGTGCGGCGGCTTACGCCTGTGGTACATACCTACGGCGACAAAACCATTGAGCTTATACCTTACATTTGCCAGTACAACAAAGGAGCGATTAACCCCGAGGAACACCGGTCTTACCACTGGGTAGTGCCTCAGGATCTGGCCAATTACGATTGGTGTCCGGCCGACATCCCCGTTATGCAGGAATTCATGGCGCTGGCAGAAAAACAATTTTCTGAGTAACAAGTAAAGCCAACCTTTTCACGAAAAGGTCAAATTGCCGTACCTTTGGGGATGGAATTACCACAATCATTTGCGCAGCGCATGAAAGGGCAGTTGGGTCCTGACTATACCCGATTTGAGGAGGCCCTGCACCAAGCCGCTCCCACCAGTATCCGGTTAAACAGAAACAAGCTGACTGGACAGCCAAACCTGCCGCGTATACCTTGGACAGAAACGGGCTATTATTTACCAGAGCGCCCGCAGTTTACGCTGGATCCGCGCCTGCACGCCGGAGCCTACTATGTGCAGGAGGCCAGTTCCATGTTTTTAGAGCAGGCCCTGCGTCAGCATGTGGATCTCAGCCAGTCGCTCCACGTTTTGGACCTCTGCGGCGCTCCCGGCGGCAAGTCGACCCACATCGCCAGCCTGATCTCACCTGACAGTCTTCTGGTAGCTAACGAAGTGATCCGTAGCCGCGCCAGTATTCTGGCCGAGAACGTGACTAAATGGGGTAGCGGCAATGTGGTGGTGACAAACAACGACCCACGCGATTTTAACCGGCTACCTGAGTTTTTTGACGTGATGGTAGTAGATGCTCCCTGCAGTGGCGAAGGTATGTTCCGCAAAGACCCGCAAGCAGTGAACGAATGGTCAGACGAGAATGTGAACCTCTGCGCCCAGCGCCAACAGCGCATCTTAATGGACGTATTGGAATCCCTACGGCCGGGCGGCATCCTGATCTACAGTACCTGTACCTGGAACCTGGCTGAAAACGAACAGAACATTGCCTGGCTAGCTGAACAGGAAAAGGCTCAACCACTCTCACTTGCGCTGGACCCGGCATGGGGAGTAGAGGCGACTTCGCTTAATGGCGTTTCCGGCTATCGCTTCTATCCGCACCAGGTGCAGGGTGAAGGCTTCTATTTATCCGTTCTCCGCAAAGCAGGAGAGTATGAGGCACCACAGCGATCATCGAAAAAGAAAAAGTATAAGCTGTCACTAGCTGGCAAAAAAGAACAGGCCCCGGTCAACGATTGGCTAGTGACGTCAGACCGCTTTGCATGGGTGCAGCATGGGGAAGTGATTTCGGCTATACCTGAAAATCTGTTTGAAGAGGTGGACGAGCTTTACCAGAACCTATATGTGATTCACGCCGGCACCAAAATAGCCGAAGCGAACGGCAAAAAACTGAAACCTCTGCAGGACTTGGCGCTGTCACAGCACCTCAACAAAGCAGCATTTCGCGTCGAAGAGCTCGAACTGGAAGCAGCATTGCGCTACCTCCGCAAAGAAGACATCGGCATCAGCGGCAACAGTAATGACTGGATCCTGCTGCAATTTGAAGGCTTGCCCCTCGGCTGGGCCAAACAAGTAGGCAGCCGCCTCAACAACTACTATCCTAAAGAGTGGCGCATCCGCATGGAATTGCCCTCAGTTTTAGAGTTTAAGAGTTGGGGAGTTTAGGATATTATCAATATAGAGAACTTATATTGATGCAAAAGGCCCACCATAATGGCGGGCCTTTGTATTTGTTTCAATTGAAGAAATTAAAATCTACACAGTAATTCCCAAACTCTCCAACTCCTAAACTTGCTTTACTCCACAAACAACACCAGCCCCTTCAAATACTCGCCTTCGGGGTGGAAGATAGAAATGGGATGATCGGCGGGCTGGGAGAGGTGGTGCATGATTTTGATATTACGGCCGGCCTCGATGGCGGCTGCCATCACCGTGTTGTTGAACAGGTACTTATCTACCACCTGAGAGCACGAAAAGGTGAACAGGATACCGCCCGGCTTGATGCGCTTCATGGCCTCGGCGTTCAGACGCTTGTAGCCCATCACGGCATTGTGGCGCACTTTCTGGCTCTTGGCAAAAGCAGGAGGGTCCAATATGATCACGTCGTAGCGGTCTTCCTTTCCTTTCAGGAACTCAAACGTATCAACGGCAAAGGCTTCGTGGCGATCAGGAGCCTGACTCAGTTCTCCGTTTTTGATCGTTAGCTCAATCGCCTTCTTCGACACGTCTACTGAGTGTACCTCTTTGGCACCGGCGTTGAGGGCGTATACCGAGAAACCACCGGTATAGCAAAAGGTGTTCAGCACCGATTTGTCTTTCACATAGCGGGCCAATAATTCCCGGTTCTCGCGCTGGTCGATGAAGAAGCCTGTTTTCTGGCCACTTTCCCAATCCACGAAAAAATGGTGCTCGTTCTCGGTCACCACCACGCCACCACTTGACTCGCCGAACAGATAGCCGTTCTCAGCCTGCACCGGCGACTTGGCGGGAAGTGACTCTGCGCTCTTGTCATATACCGCTTTCAGGTGCGGACCGTAAATTTCCTGCAGAGCTTTGGCAACGTGCTCACGTACCGAATACATGCCCACAGAGTGGGTTTGGATCACAGCCGTGTCTTTGTACACGTCCACAATCAGGCCAGGCACGCCATCGCCTTCGGCGTATACCAGGCGGTATACATCGGTGTGCGGATTGTCGATCAGGCCGAGGCGCTTGCGGTAGTCGTAGGCTTGCTGCACTTTGCTTTTCCAGAAGGTATAATCCGACTCGACCTGCTCAAAAGAAAACACCCGTACCGCAATGGAACCCGGCGCCCAATGACCTATGCCCAGGAACTCACGCTGGTTGGAGTATACCTCTACGGTGTCGCCCTCTTCCGGCTCCGTTCCTTCAATTCTTTTGATAGCGCCAGAGAAAACCCACGGGTGAAAACGCTTCAATGAGTGTTCTTTTCCTTTGGCCAGGTATAATTTGCTATATGGCATCCAATATAAATATGATGATTATTTAATGAGCTGATGTTGAAATGATGCTTGTGCTAAAGCATTATAGTAGTATGAAAGGCTAGAGACCAGGCAATTTGTTCCGTATAAGACCGGAATTTTAATAGTGCCATACCTGTAGCTTTGTATTTATTTATGTATCAGGGAGTTACAATGCAATTACCTGCAAGTCTTTGAGATAGGTATAGAGTTTTTGAACAGGCAACCCGACAACGTTAAAATAGGAACCCTCAATCTTTTCGATCCCGATCTTGCCGATCCATTCCTGTATACCATAGGCACCCGCTTTGTCGTAGGGCTGGTAGTGCTCTATGTAGTAATTGATTTCCTCGTCACTTAGCTTTTTAAAGTATACCTTGGTCGCATCATGGAAGATGGTCTTGGAATCCTTTGTCAGGATACAAACACCCGTGATCACTTCGTGATGGGTGCCGGATAAAGCGCGCAGCATAGCAAAGGCTTCCGCAGCATCTGCAGGCTTGTTCAGGATGCGCTCACCCAGGCAAACGATGGTATCGGCCGTAATCAGTACTTCGTTTTGCAAGTCGGAGGTATAAGCATCGGCTTTGTGGGAGGCCAAAAACTCGGCTACCTGCTCGCGCTGCAGGTGTTCCGGAAAATCCTCGTTTACTTCCTTCACCCGCACCTCAAACTGAAGTCCGAGCCCGGCTAAAAGTTCTTTGCGGCGCGGGGAGTTAGAGGCAAGCAGTATCGGGCGAGATGAATTCATTTTCTTTGATTGAGCTGAATAAGAATCCGCAGATTGTTTTCGGGTAAAAGAAGGTGGACTTCTGTGGCATGATGGCCCCGCTGTAGCATACCCTTTTCACCTGTTCCATCGACACCTCGTTAGTGATAAGAGCCAAACGCGATTTGCCGGAGTCCACCTGGCTGACACAGGCCGTGAAATTACGCACGTAACTCAGGCCAGGATAGTCGCGTTGAGCTTCACGGTCTATACCTAACACCTTTTCGAAAACAAAATAATGCATCACGGTCAGGTCCAGGTCTTTCACTTCCTGGGGAACCGCCCATTCAATCAGGTGGTGCACTTCCGGCTTGAGGCGCAGTTTGTAGGCATTGCCTGACAGGTATAGCCCGAAGGCCCAGTTCTTACCCACGATCACTTCATTGAGTTCGTACGCATCCTCTTTGGGTGTTACCACAAAATAAGCACGCAGTCGCTCCAGAAACTCCTCGTCCGTCAGGTCTATTCTCTCCAACACCCTGTGCGTGGGCAGAATGCGCAAGTCGTCGGCCTCGGTGTTGGTCAGGTACATCAGGTGGTAGTTGTAAGCCTCCGTGCCGGTGTGATTCGGATTAGCAGCCATACGCTTCTTACGGTACTCGAGCGAACCCTCATAGCGGTGGTGCCCATCGGCCAGCAGCACCTGCCGCGATTCCAGCACCTCCAGGAAGTGCCTGATCACGTCGTGGTCGTGGATCACGGCCAGCACATCGCGCACGCCCTGGTAGTCCTCGGTCACATAAAGCGGCGTCTGGATGCTCTCGTCCATGTAGCGCTCCAGTACGAAATCCGGATCGGTATAGAGTCCGTGGGTAGCGCTGGTATTCATCAGCGTCTTATCCAGGAGATCGATGCGATCGTTCACGGCACTTGGTATAGTGTTTTCGTGGCGCAGGAGCACGCCTTCGTTCCAGTCGTAGGCTTTGATGTGGCAAATGAATCCCTTGCGGCAGTACTCGCGGTCGTTGCCGGGCAGCCTGAAATACTGGTAATACACATAAATGCCGGGCAGCGGGTCCTGCGCAATCGTACCGGTGGCTTTCCATTCCTGCAGCATGTCGGCCGCAGTATTGGCTGGCGTTTCGCCACGAGGTACCGAGAGGTGAATGCTGTTAATAGGATTCTGGTACAGCGCTTCCCGCTGTTTTGCGGACACTACATCGAAAAGGGGAGAGGTCAGTTCTTCAATCGACTGGCTCAACTCTTCTTTGTAACGCCACGCTTTAATGGGTAATATTTCGGCCATCAGGTTTGCTTACAGGTATAGATATAGCTCTTAGAAGTATAGGTTTTTTTCAGGTATAAAATCAGGGAGCAAGTCTTTTTCGGGACCACTGTGAATCGGCTCTCTCAAACACGATGCGGTCGTGCAAGCGGTTCGGACGGCCCTGCCAGAACTCGATGCGCTCGGGCTTCAGTACATAGCCTCCCCAGTGCTGCGGTCGCGGCACTACGTCCAAACTGGCAAAGTCTTTTTCATACCTCGCTTCCGCCTGCTCCAGTTCTACACGGCTGTCTATCTCACGGCTTTGCGGGGAGGCCCAGGCCCCGATCTGGCTGCCGCGCGGCCGACTGTGGAAGTACACATCCGACACATCCGCTGCCACTTTCCCAATCGTTCCTTCTATACGCACCTGTCGCTCCAATTCAGCCCAGAAAAAAGTAATCGAAGCGTAGGGGTTTTCAGCCAGCTGCTGTCCTTTGCGGCTGTCGTAATTGGTGAAGAACACAAAACCATCCGAGGAGACCTCCTTTAATAGCACCACCCGCGCCGAAGGCCGGCAATCAGCCGACACAGTGGACAGCACGAGCGCCGTCGGCTCCAGTACTTCTGAAAGAATGGCTTCGTTGAGCCATACCTTAAACTGGTCGAGCGGGTCGTTGGAGACCGATTCTTCTGTAAGCGCCTGCCGGGAGTAGTTCTTCCGGATAGAGGCAATGTCGTGTTGGAGAGGCATAGCGAAAGCGATGATTTGCCCAAAATTATAAAATAATCAGCTGAGGCTTAAATTTTAATTAATATTGCAATAATTTAAAAATATTTTATAAAATTAGAAGACTTATTTCCAGTGTTGGCAGACTTTATGTGGAACGGCGGATGTTTTTGAACTCAGTTGGCATTTGACAGGATTTGTACCCTTATGTGTTGTTTCCGTAATAGGTATAAATAGCAATTGCCAGGCCTGCCAGGCCAGAAGTTTATGTAAGGTAAAGCAATTAAACCCTGGAAAACAATGGAGGAAGAAAGCGAGAATAAACCACAAAACGGCAGTATTCTGATATCGGAGCCATACCTGGGCGATCCCAATTTTGAGCGCACCGTGGTTTTGATCTGCAGCCACGTGGAAGGGGAGGGAACGTTTGGGCTGGTACTGAACCGTTTGTCAAACCTTAAGCTGTCTGATGTGGTTGATGTATATAACGATACCTTTGAGGCCGAACTAGGTATAGGGGGGCCAGTGCAGTACAACACCCTGCACTACGTACACCAGATAGCGGACTTGCCTCAGGCAGTGCAGTTAAACAACAACCTGTATTGGGGGGGCGACTTCGAATCGCTGCGCACTTTGATTGGCACCGGCGAGGTGACACCGGCAGATATCAAGTTTTTTCTTGGCTACTCCGGATGGACACCCGGCCAGTTGCAGGAGGAGATCGACAAAAATGTTTGGATCGTAAACAACAATGCTGCGAATAAATTATTTAATTTGGAAGCAGATACACTTTGGCGGAACATATTGCGCCAAATGGGCGGAAAATACAAGGTACTTTCAAACTACCCGGTAGACCCCCGCCTGAACTGACAAAAAGTGGACTAAAAACTGAAGTCATGACAACTGATAAACAGCACACCGACGCAAACGGAGCTGAGGCCAACAAGCCCCGGCCTCAAGACGAAGCACAAGCCAACGGGCAACAGGCCTCGTCTCCGATGGACATTGTAGAACAGCGCCTCGCCGAGATCAACGCACAGAAGGAAAGCGCACAGGAAAAGCCATCCGATGCAGGTGTGCCCAAAGAAGACCAGCCTGAAATCAACCCAGCACTGGCTTCCGAGACAGAGACGTCAGAAACAGAAGAAATAATCGAGGTATTTGCTGAAGCAAACCTCCCTGAGGCTGAAGCTGAGGCACCAGCTACAGAAGCAGCCCCTCCAACGGAAACAACAGATACTAATTCATCTGCCACCACGGCAGCACCTGAGGCAACTGATACGAAGGCGCCTGTAGTACCTGCTGATGAGCACCACGATGAAGAAGAACTGGATGAGGATGACCACACAGACTATAGCCAGATGCCTCTGGAGGATATACGCCATCACCTGACCCAACTTCTCAAAGTGCCTGACGCAAAGCGCAAGTACAAAAAGATACAGGAAATCCATCGCCAGTACGAGGATAAGTTTCAAATTGAAAAGGGCCAGGCACTTGATCGTTTCCGACAGGAGGGAGGCACCGAAGAAGACTTTGACTACCATGTACCCGTAGCGCACACTGAACTTGAGCAGCTCTACGCCGCTTACCGGGAGGCTCGCTACCAGGACCGGCAGCTCAGTGAAGAACAGCGCGTTCGCAACCTGGAGCGCAAGCGCGAGTTGCTACAGCAACTGCGTACCCTAGTGGAGTCTGCAGAAACCAAAAACAGCAGCGACGAACTGAAGAAGCTGCAGGGCGAGTGGAAGAGCATCGGACCCGTGCCGCCAGGTGAAGCGCAGGAACTGTGGGATTCGTACCATGCCCTGCTCGACATCTTCTACAACAACCGCAGCATGTTCTTCGAAATGAAAGAGCTGGACAGGCGCCGTAACCTGGATGCCAAAGTGCAGTTGATCGAACGTGCAGAAGCCCTTCAGAACGAGCCATCCATCAACAAAGCCCTGCAGGAACTGCGCCATTTGCATGAAGAGTGGAAGAACATAGGGCCTGTGCCAAACGAGCAGCGTGACGCGATCTGGGAGCGTTTTATACAAGCTTCAGAGAAAGTGCACGAGCAGCGCCGTTCGTACATGGAAGAGCGCAAAACCATTGAGATGGCTAACCTGGAGAAGAAGCGCGGGCTGCTGGCCCGTTTGCAGGAGTTCCAGACCTTTAACACAGACCGCATCAACGAATGGCGTGACAAGACGGACGAGATCCAGAAGCTCAAAGAAGAGTGGGACAGCGCCGGCCTTGTACCGAAAGAATACGCTGAAGAGGTTAACAAAAATTTCTGGGGCAATTACAAGGCTTTCTTCCAGCACAAGAACCAATTCTTTAAAGGCCTGGATGAGCAGAAAACACAGAACCTGCGCCTGAAGACGGAGTTGTGTGAGCAGGCCGAGAGTCTGAAGGAAAGCACAGACTGGAATACGACCAAAGAGAAAATGATCCAGCTTCAGAAGAAGTGGAAGACCATAGGCCGTGTGCCGGATAAGCATTCTGATAAGATCTGGCAGCGTTTCAGAGCAGCTTGCAACGAGTTCTTCGACCGCAAGCAGGCCCAGGAGCAGCAGAAGGGTGCCGAAATGGAAAAACTCTCTTCTGAAAAACTGGCCCTTTGCGACCGTATAACAGAGGAACTGACACAACCCAACACGACGACTTCACTGGATGACTTCAACAGGATCGTAGCAGAATGGGACACCCTGGATGCCGGCAACAAGCGTGTAAACACGCGGATAGAGGAGCGATTCCTTTCTCTGATGGAACGGTACCTGGAGCGCGTTCCTGACCTGCCTTACGACGAACGTATGACCATCGTGGCGCAGTTGCAGGTGGACCGCCTGAAAAACAGTCCGGATGCTTCGCAGAAGCTATACCAGAAAGAACAGACAATTCGTCGCGAAATTGGCCAGCTACAGAACGATATACAGACCCTGCGCACGAACCTCGACTTCTTTGCCCGTTCCAAGAACGCCGATAAGCTACGCGAGGAATATGAAGGCCGCATTGATGACACGCAGAAACGCATCGATATCTTGCAACGGCAGCTGGCCGCTTTCAGAAGATAAAAATTTCTGTTTGATACTCAAAAGCTTATCGCAAAAGCGCGAAAAATCCAGTAGCGGGTGTTTGTATATTAAAAACCTTATTATACCTTTGCAACGCTTTAGAACGATAGGGCAACATAAATAAAGTATCGCCTCCTTAGCTCAGCTGGTAGAGCAACTGACTTGTAATCAGTAGGTCGCTGGTTCGATCCCGGCAGGGGGCTCAACTTTATTTGCACTTTTACCGCCTCCATAGCTCAGCTGGTAGAGCAACTGACTTGTAATCAGTAGGTCGTTGGTTCGATTCCGACTGGGGGCTCTTAAAAGGCTTCAGAGAAATCTGAAGCCTTTTTTGTATTTATACCCTTCCAACTTCTACATCAGCTGTCCCTCTCAACGTTTTTGGTTCTTTACAACGGAGGCTATATATGCTTTTTCAAGTTTTATGACTTATTTTGGGGAATCATCCAAGCACCGAATACATCCTATGCGACTGATTGAAGTAAACACCCCCGAACTGGCCGAAGAATTTCTTAAAGTACAAATAAGGCTTTATCGCAAAGACCCGAATTATATCCGCCCGCTTGACAAGGATGTAAACCAGGTGTTCGACCCTAAGAAAAACAAACTCCTGCGCGACGGTGAAGCAATCCGCTGGATTTTAAAGGACGAAGAAGGGGAATCTATCGGCAGGGTGGCCGCTTTCATCAACAAGAAAACAGCGAACTCCTTTGAGCAGCCAACCGGCGGCATGGGCTTCTTTGATTGTATAAACGATCAGCAGGCGGCCAACATACTTTTCGAGGCTTGCCGCAACTGGCTGCAGGAACGGGGCATGGAAGCCATGGATGGCCCGATCAATTTCGGGGAACGGGACAAGTGGTGGGGCTTGCTGGTGGACGGCTTCCTGGAGCCTACCTATTGCATGAATTACAATCATCCCTACTACCAGCAATTGTTCGAGAACTACGGCTTTCAGCTATACTTCAACCAGTACGTTTACTATCGTACTGTAGAAGATCCGCTTACGCCTGAATACCATGAAAAGGCGCAACGCATCCTGTCTGACCCGGACTATACCTTTCAGCACATCGACAAAAACAACCTGGACAAGTACGCCGAGGATTTCCGGATCGTATATAACAAAGGCTGGGTGAAGCACGAAGGCGTGAAAGCCATGGGTGAAGCGCAAGCCAAGTCTATCATGAAGGCATTGAAACCGGTGCTGGACGAAAAGATCATCTGGTTCGCCTACCACAAAGGAGAGCCCGCCGGATTCTTCATCGCTATACCTGAGCTGAATCAGCTATTCAAACACGTGAATGGAAAACTAGATACGTGGGGCAAAATCAAATTCATTTACCACCGCTGGAGAGGTTCCTGCAAGACGATGTATGGCATTGTGTTCGGCATCACGCCGGAGTGCCAGGGAAAAGGCGTGGAGGCCGCTATGGTGGTGTCTGCAGCCAAGCTCGTACAAGGCAACCCCAACATACCTTACTATGATCTGCAAATGAACTGGATCGGGGACTTTAACCCAAAAATGATGAAGGTGGTGGAGCAGGTAGGCAGCCGCGTCCTCAAAACATATGTGACCTATCGTTTCCTCTTCGACCGCGAGAAAGAGTTTAAGCGCGCACCGATCATTAAATAGGCATGGATTCACTAACACAGATCGTACTGGGAGCCGCTGTAGGCGAAGCGGTGGCCGGCCGTAAGTTGGGCAACAAGGCGCTGCTTTGGGGCGCCATAGCCGGCACTATACCTGATCTGGACGTACTGGCCAATCCTTTGCTGGACATGGTGGGACAACTGAGCTTTCATCGTTCCATCACGCACTCCTTCTTCTTTGCCATCATCGCCTCGCCCTTGCTGGGCTGGGTGCTCTGGCGACTTTACAAAAATGAGCACGCCACCTTCCGGGACTGGACCCTGTTGTTTTTTCTGGGCTTCACGACCCATGCCATACTGGATAGCTTCACTACCTGGGGCACCCAACTTCTATGGCCTTTCAGCAACTACGGCGTAGCCTTCTACAACATATTCGTCATCGATCCATTTTACACGGTTCCTTTCCTGATCTGTGTGATCGCTGTGCTGTTTTATGACCGGCGAAACCCAAAGAGGCGACTCTGGAATATTGCCGGGTTGCTCATCAGTTCACTCTACATTGTATTCTCTTTCGGGGCACAGGCCTATGCTAAAAGCGTTTTCAGGGATAGTCTGGAAGCGCAAGGTATACGTTACGACTCAGAGATCGTGAAAGCCACTCCCATGAACACCCTGCTCTGGTCTGTTACAGCGGCAGCAGAAGACGGCTATTACAACGGCTTCTACTCCTTGCTGGACCAGGACCAAATCATCAGGTATAGCTTTGAGCCTCGCCAGGAACAATTGCTGGATGCGTTCCGGGGCGATCCGAAAATGGAGCGTCTGCTACAGATTACTAAGGGCTATCATGCGGTAGAGGAAGCAGCAGAGGGCATTCACATCAAAGACCTGCGCTTCGGTCAGTTTGACGGCTGGCAGGAAGGCAAGGGACAGTATGTGTTCGTATACCATGTATGGCGTAAGCAGGATGGTTCCCTTCAGTTCGAGGAGATCAACAACCGTCCCAAAATAGACGGCAATTATCTGAAAGCTTATTTGCACCGGATACTGGGTAATAAAAATTAAAGTCAGGCATATGACATCAGCGAGATGGTTGCTTAGCGGCAAAAAAGCTGTGGTAACAGGTGGCTCTAAAGGTATAGGCGCCGCCATAGTGGAAGAGTTTATCGGGTTAGGCGCCGAAGTGCTGGCAGTGGCGCGCAAAGAAGAGGACCTGCAACAGCTGCAGGCGAAATTTCCGGAAGGATTGGCAGTGTTAACAGCCGATGTAAGCACTGCAGAAGGCCGTCAGTCGCTGCTTGACAAGGTTCACAACAACTGGGGAGCGCTGGACATACTGGTGAACAACGTAGGCACCAATATCCGGAAGCCAACCACCGACTACACAGAGGCAGAATACGATTTTGTGATGAGCACGAACCTGCGCTCTGCATTTGAACTGAGCCGTAGTTTTTACCCCTTGCTCAAAGCATCCGGACAGGGTAATATCATCCAGGTGACTTCCGTAGCAGGGCTGACGCATGTGCGGACCGGTGCTATTTATGGGATGACCAAAGCCGCGCTGGTGCAACTAACTAAAAACCTGGCAGGTGAGTGGGCTGCAGAAGGGATTCGTGTGAACGCCGTGGCTCCTTGGTACATCAGCACACCGCTTGCCCAGACGGTGCTGCAGAACGAACAGTACCTGCACGAAGTGCTCACCAGAACACCGATGCGAGTGATTGGCAAGCCGGAGGATGTGGCAGGCGCTGTGGCCTTTCTCTGCATGCCGGCGGCAGCCTATATCACGGGGCAGACACTGGCAGTTGACGGCGGTTTTACAATAAATGGTTTTCACCCTTTCTGAGCTGCAAAACAGGTATAAAACCAGTGTTTTGGGTAGCTAAACTATCCCCTGAAACGCTGGTTTATTAATCCAAATTTCACTACTTTTGTATGATAAGGATACAAGAGCAAAACACCTGTTTCCAGCGCTCTTCTTAACCCGACATGCATGGCAAAAATTAGATTGCTTTTACTCTTTAGCGCTGCTCTGCTGCTTCTGACTGTTTCATCCTGCAAACCGATGTGTCCGATCTCTTCCTGCCAGGTGCGCATGGAGCACTTGCATGGCGAACAGGAGTTTCGCGGCCAACCCATTTACAAAAAGCAGAACCCTAAGATAGGCGAAAAGCTGCCGAAGCAAACAGGGGAGGTGCGCAAGCGCAGCAACGACAAGAGCCAGCGCAAGAATTAACGAATAGTGCAGGCATTTGCCTGATTAGTATATTAACCAACACAAAACTATTATTTAGACCTTGAACATGAACGAAGGCGAACGAATAATACCGATCAACATTGAAGACGAGATGCGCGGTGCATACATCGATTACTCAATGTCTGTTATCATTTCCAGAGCCTTACCTGACGTGAGAGACGGCTTGAAGCCAGTACACCGTCGTGTACTGTACGGTATGTCTGAACTGGGGGTATCCTATAACAAATCCTACAAGAAATCAGCCCGTATCGTAGGAGAGGTACTGGGTAAGTATCACCCGCACGGTGACTCCTCGGTATACGAGACCATGGTGCGTATGGCACAGGAATGGTCGCTGCGCTACCCGCTGGTTGACGGACAGGGTAACTACGGCTCGATAGACGGCGACTCGCCGGCTGCGATGCGTTACACGGAGGCCCGCCTCAAACGTATTGCCGACGAGATCCTGGCTGACCTGGAGAAAAACACGGTGGACTTTGTGCCCAACTTCGACGACTCCCTGAAGGAGCCGTCTGTGATGCCGGCCAAGTTCCCGAACCTGCTCGTGAACGGCACGTCCGGTATCGCGGTAGGTATGGCCACCAACATGGCGCCGCACAACCTGACAGAAGTGATCAACGGAACGATCGCTTACATCGACAACAGAGAAATCACAGTAGCTGAACTGATGCACTATGTGACGGCCCCTGATTTCCCGACAGGTGGTATCATCCATGGTTACGACGGTGTAAAGGCTGCTTTCGAGACAGGCCGTGGTCGCGTACTGATGCGTGCTCGTGCCAACTTTGAAACGAATTCCGCTGGTAAAGAGCAGATCATTGTAACGGAAATCCCTTACATGGTCAACAAGGCTTCTCTGATCGAGAAGACTGCGGCCCTGATCAACGACAAGAAAATAGAAGGTATATCGGACTTGAGGGACGAGTCGGACCGTGACGGCATGCGCATCGTGTATGACTTGAAGCGTGATGCTATACCTAACGTAGTGCTCAACAACTTATACAAGTATACTGCGCTGCAATCTTCGTTTGGTGTCAACAACGTGGCCCTGGTAAAAGGCCGTCCGATGACACTGAACCTGAAAGAGCTGATCCATTACTTCGTAGAGCACAGACACGAGGTGGTGATCCGCAGAACACAGTTTGAGCTGGACGAAGCCAGGAAGCGCGCCCACATTCTGGAAGGCTTGCTGATTGCCCTCGACAACCTGGACGAAGTGATCAACCTGATCAGATCGTCACGTGATCCGGAGATTGCCCGCAATGGCTTGATGGAGCGCTTTGCACTATCAGAGATCCAGGCACGTGCTATACTTGATATGCGTCTTCAGCGCCTGACCGGTCTGGAGCGCGACAAAATTCAGGCAGAGTATGCTGAGATCATGAAATTGATCGACTACCTGACTTCTGTTTTGAACGACGAAGGCCTGCGTATGCAGATCATCAAAGACGAGTTAAACGAGATAAAAGAGCGCTACGGTGACGGGCGCCGTACTAGCATAGAGGCCTCCACTGGCGACATATCCTATGAGGATATGATTCCGGAAGAGAGCATGGTGATCACCATTTCGCATGAAGGCTATATCAAGCGCACTTCGCTTAGCGAGTACCGCAGCCAGAGCCGTGGTGGTGTTGGTTCGAGAGGCGTTGCTGCTTCTAAGGAGAGTGATTTCACGGAGCACCTTTTTGTTGCCAGCACGCACCATCACATGCTGTTCTTCACCGAATTCGGTCGTGTGTTCTGGATGAAAGTATATGAGATTCCGGAAGGAGGGAAGACCACCAAAGGACGCGCCATTCAGAACCTGATGAACATTGAGAAAGACGACAAAATCAGGGCGGTTATCAATGTGCGTGACCTTAAGAATCAGGATTTCGTACTGAACCACAACCTGGTATTCTGTACGGAACACGGCACAATCAAGAAGACAGTGTTGGAGGCGTACTCAAGACCTCGCACCAATGGCATCAATGCAATTACAATCAACGAAGGCGACCGTTTGCTGGATGTGCAACTCACAACCGGAAACAGCGAAGTGATCATTGCACTTGGCTCTGGTCGTGCCATTCGCTTTAATGAAAGCCAGGTTAGGCCGATGGGACGTAACGCTGCTGGTGTGCGCGGCGTAACACTAGCCGGACCAAATGATAAAGTTGTTGGTATGGTTTGTGTAGAAAACGAGGATACCGAACTGCTGGTTGTTTCCGAAAACGGATACGGCAAGCGCTCTTTGCTGGAAGAATACCGTATAACGAACCGCGGCGGAAAAGGAGTGAAGACCCTGAACGTGACAGACAAAACCGGTAAGTTGGTGGCTATTAAGGGCGTAGTAGATACAGATGACCTGATGATCATCAACCGCTCAGGTATAACGATCCGTCTGCGTGTAGCCGATATCCGTGTAATTGGTCGTGCTACCCAAGGCGTAAGACTAATCAAACTCACGGAAGGTGACCAGATCTCATCTGTAGCAAAAGTAGAAATGGAGAACGAAGAAGAAGTTACGGAAGCACTGATGGAACAGTCAGAATTGAAACCGGAAGACTCTTTGCAGCCAGATACTCAGATAGACCCTGAGGTTGCTGAAGATGAAGTTTAATCTGTAAATGGAATTTTATTTTATTTAATTATCGTTTAACAAACAAATAAACAAAAACCAATCTCTGAACAGTATGAAAAAAATATTGATGACAGCCATGGCAGCTGTAACCGTTCAGGTTGCTGTCGCTCAGAACTCGGCAGTAAATAGCGCCGTGCTTAACCACAAGAATGGCACGCTGGACAAAGCGCTGGCTGACATTAACAAAGCAACCGAGCACAAAAAGACGCAGGATAAAGCGAAAACCTGGTTCTACCACGGTGTGATCAACCAGGACCTGATCGGTAACCCGATCTATGGTAAACTGGCTACTGAGCAAACACCAGAAGTGGCGCTTGCCTCGTTTAACAAAACGCTGGAAATTGACGGTGAAAACGGACAATTCGGTAAAATGGTGCCTGAGCGTATGGAGATGCTGTACGGTCAAATCCTGAACCAGGCAGTTGAATTTCACAACAAGCAGGACTGGGATAATGCCATCGCCAAGTATGACATGGCTTCTAAGGTAAACCCTAAAGATACAACAGCTGTTCTTTATGCTGCTTATGCTTCAACTGCCAAGCAGGATTATGCCTCAGCGGTGAAGTATTATGATAAGTTGATCAGCATTGGCCACACAACGGAAGATGTATACAAGAACAAAATTCAGTTGCAGCAGGCCACTGAAGCACCCGATGATGTGGTAATGGCGTCTATAGCTGCTGGTTTGGAGAAGCATCCAAACAGTGTATACCTGATGCAGGAAGAACTGCGTTACTACCTGAAAAACGACCGTGCAGAAGAGGCGATGGCGAAGCTTGACAAAGCGATCGAAGCTGACCCGAAGAATGCCAGCCTGTACGCCGTTCGTGGTAACCTGCATGAGCGCAAAGGAAACATTGACGAGGCTTACAAAAATTACAAGAAAGCTGTAGAAGTAGATCCAAACAACTTCGACGGATTCTTTAACTTGGGTGTGTTAGAGTACAACAAGGGCAGCGAATTTAACAACAAAGCAGCCAAGATGGACTACGCTACCTACAAGAAGAAAGGTCCGGCACTCGAGAAGCAGGCAGTAAAGCACTACGAAGCTTCATTACCATACTTCGAGAAAGCTCTTGAAATTCAGCCAGAAGACCAGGCTACACTAGCAAACCTGCAGCGTGTGTATACGCGCCTGAAGCGTACTGCTGATGCGGAGAGAATCGGTAAAAAACTGAAGAACTAATCTCTGTTCTGATTAATTTCTGAGAAGAAAGGGAGTCCCGAAAAGGCTCCCTTTCTTATTGCCACACTACATACTTAACATAATATAAATTATAAGACTGATTATATACGCGTAAGAATACTCTAAAATAAGTGTCACTGATAATATACTTTATGTTAAGTAGATGCATTTGGATTCCTAAACTAGAAATTGATTACATGCTTCTTGATTTGATTTTGAGCAGCATCTGCTGCAGCCAGTCCGTCGATGTGTTGTTTTGTTTGGTGAGCAAAATGGCAGACTGTATGATAGACTCAGCCTCTTTGAAGTCCTCTTGTCTGTGAAGCAACATCGCATAGGTATAAAACTAAGCAGCTGTTGGATCCAACCCCATAGTACGATTGCTCCAATTTGCAGCATCTTTAAGGACCAGTTTGTTTAGGATGTTTTCATGCTATGGTTAATATAATGTCTTTCTTCTCTTAAATAAAGCTAAAACAATATAATGGACGGATTCCCAAATTAAGTTTATCATTTAGCAAAAAAAAGTAGCCAGACGACAAATCTGGCTACTTTTTCTTTACCTGTTGCAGCTTCTTAAGCTAGACGAATCGTAGTTGCTTCATTGATCTCGGACTTGACAAGGTACTGCTCGAGTTTTGGTTGGTTTTCGAGCATGGAATATTCTTCGTCGCCTCCTCTAGCCCAGCCAAGCAGTGCCAGGGCTATGGCTGTTGCGATGGCGATAACAAAGGCAGGCCACCAGCCATCTACCTTAAAATTACGCACCAGCATGTCAACTAGCTTGATCATTAGAGTCGTAACGATGAGGCCGATTATGGCTTCGAGAAGAAAGAATGACACCAGATTAAGCACACCGCGTAGCAGCCAGCCAATTGTCGCATTGAAAAGACCAATCAGAAAAGCCACCCAAAGAGCTGTTAGAAAGCTCTTCACGTGCACTTGTGGCAGTGCGTAGGCCAATAACAGAATGACACCGGCACTTACTAATAAGTTGAGTAAAAAGTCCATAGTTTGTAGTGATTTAGTTACAATTTTTTGTCCTAATACGGATACAAAATTTTATGGATATTCTCAACTAGAGTTTATGTGATCTTCAGTACGCTATTGTTGTTTCAAATAGCTGTCTTTCAACTTGCTACGGAAAGCGTCTTCAAACTTTAAAACCTTGGGTTTGGCAATGGATACGACATAAGGGTCGTCGGGATTGTTACGGTAATAATCCTGGTGATAATCCTCAGCAATCCAAAATTTGCCCGCCGGTTTGAGTTCGGTTACAATCTTGTTGCGGAATGTACCGGCATCCTCAAGCGCACGCAAGTAGTTAGTGGCCTGGCTTCGCTGCTTGTCATCATGGAAGTAGATGGCAGATCGGTACTGCTTGCCTACATCAGGTCCCTGGCGATTTAAAGTAGTCGGATCGTGTGTGGCAAAAAACACTTCCAATAGCTCCCGGTATGTGATTACTCTTGGCCGGTACCAGATGCGCACCGCCTCAGCATGGCTCGTTTTACCATAGCTTACCTGCTCGTAGGTGGGTTGGTCCTCTCTCCCACCGGTATAGCCGGACTCTACACGGTCAACACCCTTAAGTCTTTCGAAGTAGGCCTCCGTACACCAGAAACAGCCACCGGCAAAAGTTGCTTTGCTTAGCCCGAGGGTATCTGGGCTGTCACCGTAACTGTAGGCGCTTTGCTGCAAAAAAGTACGCTGCTCCCCTCCGGATTCTGTACACATCCAAAGCAGGAGTAAAAGAGGGAACAAAAGAAAGGTATATTTCCGAACCATACGCCACAAGCCTTATTATTGGCTACGCTAATTTAACCGCGGCGGATGGGTTTTGTTAAAAAAATCCAGCAATCCCCTCCCACGTTTTCATTTATCCGTTATCCGGCACCTAAATAGCATGTTTTTTATCGGCGATCACTTTATCCAGGTCCCATTCCACCCGCTTTCTGAGCGGTGCCCGCCGCACGTTACAATCCGATTTGGTGCAGATAGGACAGGACACTTCTACACAAGGGTCAGTATGAATAAATAGCTCAATATCAGGATCGATCTGTTCCCGTACGAGCGCTCCAACGGCCTCCACTTCTTCGTGCGCCTCCAATACGGTGAGGTACCACGGCACGGTCAGGTGGCAGTCTATGTGCAGCGTATTGCCATATTTGATCACGCGCAGGTTGTGAATATCGATCCAGTTTTCGCGCCGGTTATCGTTCAGCACCCGCACAATGCGCTTCAGTAATTCGTAGTCGGCCTCATCCATGATACCAGCCAGAGAAGCCCGCAGAATACGATAGCCGGTGTAACAGATGAAAGCGCCAAACAGGATAGCCACCGCACTGTCCAGCCATACCTGTCCGGTCAGGTATAGCAGCAGCAGACCAATCAGTATACCTGCAGTTGAATAAGCGTCGGTTTTGAGGTGCTTGCCTCCCGCCACCAGCACCATGGAATTAGCTTTATTGCCACGTCGCTCGGTAACGTAACCCACTATGAAATTAATGATGCCCGAAATCGCGATCAGGTATATACCTGAGTCGAGTCTGGAAATGACCTGTGGCTCAAAGAGGTTATAAAAGGATTTCAGAATAATGGCCCCTCCTGCCACCAGGATCAGGGAGCCCTCCAGCGTGGCAGCCACAAACTCTATCTTGCCGTGCCCATAAGGGTGGTTGAGATCCTTTGGCCTAGCGGAAAGAACCAGACTGTAGAGTGAAAAACCACCGGCCACCACGTTGATAATGGATTCTAAGGCATCGGTGAGAATCGCATTGGAATTGGTAAGGTAATATGCCAGGAACTTGGCAAACAGCAACAACACACCCACAACCAGCACAAGTAGTTGCATGCGTACGTTCTCGCTTTGCTGCGGCGGCATTTTATTCATTGCGATAGCTAGATTCCGGCAGGTGCATGGCACACCGTCCTATACCTGACAAGATACAAGGTACAGTCGCCTGAGACAAACTTAATGTAAAATAGTGGGTAGAAATGGCGGCCAATTAACCTAGCACAGTGTATCTGTCAGGTCAAGCCAATTAGGATTCATGGACTCCACAAGACGCAGATGATCCTCAGGTCCGGCCGATTTGATGCGCTGTTCACGCACCCGTGCTATTTCCTCCAGGTCGTAGTGCTCGTAATACACCAGTTTAGCTTCTCCAGAGCGGCCTTCATTGCCGGACATTTGCTGGAGTAGGTCTTCAGAAACGCCAATGCTCAGCTGTAGCTGGGACTGATCGCCCATGATGTATACATAGAAGTGATTGGTGTGCTGGTTTGGCTGCATAGCATAAGTGAATTTGTAACCAGGTATACGAAAGAAGGTATACCTGGTTAGGAATCCTGCAGCCACTGCCGGGCATCCTCCGGAAGGAAGAAAGTGCGCATGGCAATACCGGAGCTATTGTCCACCGTGTTGTCAATCTCAAGCTGTGTGAAGAATTCATAAGAATACACCCATGCAAAATACTGTACGCCTGCTTCACGCAATCCGGGTATCCATACCTTGCCCATCCATTTAGTGTTTCCCGAATGGCCTGTCACCTTGGAGTTGTTATTCAAAATTTTAGTAATCTTATATTCATTTACAAAATCTAGAATTTTCATACAACCTGAGTGTCCTTTTGCTGAGTCCAGCCAGCCCTGCCAGTCAGATAGTAACAATTTTTCTCCTGCATTCACCCTGATCTCAAGGTAATTGCTACTGTGCACCAAATGTTCTTTATTTTCATGTACATAGAACATAGTAATAGTTTGGATTATCTTTTTGTTAGTATTTTTTACCCAATCAATTGACTTAAAGTTACTTATAGCAAGATATTCATTTAATTATCCTACTTATCAATCTTTAAATGTAAAGCTTATTGAACTATAGCACCCCTAATTATTATTGTACTGATACAGCCTACTCACTTGAAAACATACATGAAGCAATATAGAGACAATTATTGCCAAATCAGCTACGACTCTAACTCCAATCAGGTATACCTAAAATGGTTGCTTCCACCAGATGAACAGGCGCTCCTGTGCAGCTACGAAAAGGGTCTTGACATGGCCATTTCAAATCAGGCTGCGAGTTGGGTGACAGATAACAGCATTGGATTTCAGGTAAATATATCGATGCAGCACGCCCTGGCCCAACTGGCTGCCAACCGGTTAAAGCAAACTTCGCTGAAGCGGTTTGCACGCGTTACGCCCATCGATGTATTTCAGGAAATTGTCACGCATAAAATTTGTAATCAGATCAACGACCTGAGCACAAAACGCATTGAATTCGAGGTTTTTCATGACGCGAAGGATGCCCAGGTCTGGGGTACGCTGGCAAGTCATTTATCTTATAATTGAATTTCTGTAACTGAAGCAGACTACAGCAGAACATATGGCACTGGGACCTAAACTACTCGAAAAGCTTGACAAACTGTATGCGCCCGACAGCAAACTTGACCAGCACTACAATGGCAAGGACCTCACGTTCATCACTAATGAAAATGGCGAAGCTGTTACCTTATTCATCGGTAAGCGTTTGGAAGATGGTGCGATCTCTGGGGAGCGCTATGTTCGTAAAATTGTGCGCGACAACAAAACCGGCAAGGTAGTGCGCAGCCACTGGGACCTGAAGGGAAAAGTCACCAGAAGTAACTGACACTATAGTTCCTGCATGTCAAAATCTTTGCCGCGGCCATACCTGATCAGATCGTTCAGCATAAACACGTCCAGCGTATGCAGATCTTTCACCAGAAAGCTGCCTTCTTCGGGCATATCCAGCACCTGAAACTCAAAGCGCTCACCGTAATTCTCCATCACATACTTTTTCCCTTTCCTCAGGTTGTCAAACGATATGGCCATGCTGTGTATTCTTCTTGAATATTTTCGGCAAGTATAGGCAGGTTTCAGTTCAGTTCTTACCAGATAGGCTATCTTTGCCGAAAAATAATTTTAGGTGTTAGAGATCATATACGAGGACGAAAGCTATGTAGCAGTGAACAAACCAAATGGTTTGCTGGTGCACCGCACGCGCATTGCAGAAGAGAAAAAAGAGTTCGCCCTCCAAATGCTGCGCGACCAGCTAGGCTATCAGGTATACGCAGCTCACCGGCTCGATCGCGGCACATCAGGCGTGTTGCTCTTTGCTAAAAACCCGGAAGCAGTTACACCGATAGTAAAGGCCTTTGAAGAAAAGCAGGTAGACAAGGCATACTACGCCATCGTACGCGGCTATACTCCTGAAAAGGATATGATCGACAGTCCCATCCGCCCTGATAAAGACCACAAGCACAAGGCGCCGCAGGATGCCGTGACCCGCTACGAGCGCTTGGCAAAAGTAGAGCTGCCTATACCTGTCGGACGCTACAGCACAGCCCGCTACTCGCTGGTGAAAGTGGAGCCCGAAACGGGGCGCATGCACCAGATCCGGAAGCATTTTGCGCACATCAGGCATTACATTGTGGGCGATAAGCGACATGGCGACTGGCGGCACAACCAGATGTTCCGGGAACAATTCGAGTCACCGATCATGCTGTTGCACTCAGCCTCGCTGGCATTTGCCCATCCTTTCCAGGATAGTATTATTGAAATAAAAGCGCCTCTCCCACAACACTTTGAACGCTTGAGTCTGCAGTTCGGCTGGAAGGAGGCTTTGCTAAAAGAAGGGTTTGCACACGTACAAGCTACTGATTCAGGTATGGCGTAGCATCTGGTTTACCATTTCGAGTTGTAGTTGGGCTACAGAGGCATTGCGGGAATCCGCGTTCAGGGCGGTGAGTAAATAGGCCATGCGGGACAGGCGCCAATCCTGCACCACTTCTCCATTTCGTGACCGGTAGACGACTTTAAAATTCTCCTGGAGCGGTACATGCATACAATTACACACCTCGGTGGCGCGCTTTACCGCCTCACTCAGTTCCTGTAGGCTGTTGCAGCCTTGGTGCTCGAGCAGGTCGCTGGCGTAGCAGGTCAGGTTACTATCGGCCAAGCTGTCTACAAAGCTATCGATCGGGCTATGGATACTGAAATGGTCGATGGTCATTAACATGGCATTTGGCTTAAAATTCTACTTCGCTTTTTATACGCTGGCTGTCTTACGCTGATGCAGATCCCTGAGTCGCTCCATCAGGCCCCGCTCCTCTTCCGAGAGATGTACAGGCAGCTGCACTTCTATCTTTACGTACAAATCGCCGTGCTGGTCTGCTTTGCCGTACACTGGCATCCCTTTTCCGCGCAGGCGCAGGGTCTTGCCATTTTGTGTGCCGGCTGGTATTTTAAGCTTCAGCTTGCCGGTCAGTGTATTTACGTGCTCCTCCCCTCCCAGTATGGCGGTATACATGTCGAGGTTCAGTTTCGTGTGCAGATCGTCGCCCTGCCGTTCAAAGTCCGGTAAAGACTGCACCTGCACCCGTATATACAGATCTCCGGCCGTACCACCCGCCCCCGCCGGACCACCTTTGCCTTTGATCTTGAGCACCTGGCCATCCGACACGCCAGGCTTCGTGGTAATCCGCAGCTGCTGACTGTTGACAGTTAATAAACGGGAGGTCCCACTGTAAGCTTCCTGCAACGTGATGAGCATCTCGGCTTCGTAGTCCTGGCCTTTGGGTGCGCGCCTGCCTGCCCGGAAGCCACCACCCTGTTGCGAGAAACCTCCTCCGAAGAATTGCTCGAAGAAGTCAGAAAAGCCGCTTCCTCCTCCAAACATATCGCCCATATCGCCTTCGTAGTAAGTGCCTCCTGCGCCGGGCCTGCCCTGGTACTGGCCGCCCTGCTGCTGGAATTGTCGCCAGTTGGCACCTAGTTCGTCGTACTGCTTTCGCTTCTGTTCGTCTCCCAATACTTCGTAAGCCTCACTGACGTCCTTGAACTTCTCTTCGGCCGCTTTGTCGCCTTTGGTCTTGTCCGGATGATACTTTTTGGCTAAAGCACGGTAGGCCTTTTTGATATCGGCTTGGGAGGCAGATTTCTCAATGCCCAGAATCTTATAATAGTCCTTGTAGTCCATGCTTGTATAGGTATAAAGGTCAGTTACAGGTATAAAACGCAATCCTGCACCGGGGGTTAACAGGTATAAAACAAAAAGCACCGCCCCGGAGGACAGTGCTTTTGAGGCTTGAGGAAAGCCTGGACTTTAGATGGTGTCAGTCACGACAAGTAGCGCGTAGATCACACCCGGAATCCAGAAGAGGAGCGTCAGGATGAGGCTGATCCAGAACTGAGTGCCTATACCTACGTGCAGGAACACAGCCAGTGGAGGAAGCAGTACAGCCAGAATAATTTTGATGATACTCAAATCACCGCCACGGTCTTGCTTCAGCGCTTCGCGAATCTCTCTCTTAAATTCTTTTTTCTCAGCTTTTGTCATACTGGCAAGGCGCTCCTTCGCCATGGCTACTGCCTCAGCTTCTGTCACCGTCACCTTTTCAGCAGTAACAGGGGCGATCGGGGCAACTTTTGGAGCAGGCGCAACAGGAGCGGCAGGTTTAGCAGCACTCGCTTCCAGCACAGGTTCGGCTACTGCTTTTTCTGTAGCTTTTTCTTCAGCTGCAGCCATAGCGACTTCACTCAGAGAAATCTCAGGGGCTACCTCCTGCTTTGGCGCAGGCTTTTTCATGTCGTTATAAGGCGCCTGCTTATGGCCGGCAAATTCATAGTATTTGGCTGAGCTACAGGCAAACATCAGTTGCGCGGCTACAAGAACAAATACCAGGTTAAGTAAATTTCTGATCTTCATAGTTTTAGATTTTAATTTATTAAAAATAAAAAGAGTGATCCCTGTTTGGGTATTAGCTAATGAAAGAGATAGTGCTAAAGTTATATGCAAAACTCTTCATATATAACATTAGTACTGTATTACAACATATTTTGTTCTCTAAATAGTATGCTTCGAAAACAAAGCACCGTTTCGGTTAACCAGTTCCTGAAGCGTACGGGCCAACAGCATCTGTAATTCCTGCCAGCGAGCACCGCCTTGCTGCGGGAATTTCTGGTTTACTTCGAGTTCGATGCCTACATACTCATTGGCTGTGAATTTACGCCGCAGGTATGTCGGAAAGCCATCAGCTATACCTAGGTATGGGTAGTTGAAGCGGACCAGCAGGTCTTTGTCTGCTTTGTTGAGGGCGGCTTTCCATTCTTTGCTGAAAGTCTGTTCGTACTTGCGTTTCGGGTCATAGAGCAGTCCAATGTCAGCCTGGCGCTCCTCTCCGTTCAGCACCGGTGTAAAGGTATGCACAGCCACATGCAGCACGCCCCTTCCCGCCGATACAAAATCCGATACCATTTGCTCTACCTGCTCCCGGTAGGGTTTGTAGTGTTTTTCAAGCAGCCGCTCCTTTTCAGCAGGCGGCAGTACCTGGGTATAAGTTGAGAAAAGCTTGGCATGATGGAGGGAACGGTTCAGTTCCACCAGCAGCCGGCTGGTTTCAGCATAGAAACCAACATCAGCAATGGGTCTCAGGGTATTGTACAGTTCCAGTGCACCGATGTCGGAGCCCTGGTGTGTTTCCAGTATTTCCTCGTGCCTCTGAAAGAGTGGTGCATAGGCAGCTGGAATCAGATTTCCTCCGTGTTCACAAGTCAGTAGTAATCTCAGCATGGCTTTTCAGGTATAAAAACGCTGCCTTGTTCCAGGCAACGTGCAAGGCTCAGGTATACCCGCCGGATATCTTGCTCACCGGGGTTTTCGCCCATTGCCTCTACGATGCGCTTGGAAAGGCAGCCGCGCGACAAAATCACATTAAGGGCATAGGCCACACAGGGCTGTTCTTCAAGGTTGAGCGTTTCGGCTACAATGTGCTTCCACAGTTCGCCTACCGTGCAGTTGTCTTTACAGTCGAAGCCAAAGCAATCGATAAAGTCACGGTCGTTGATGACAACCTCCTGTCCTTTGCGTACCACCTGCAGGAAGAGGTCCGACAACCGGTCTTCATCCCACTGTTTTAGTTTCTCTATGCCCACCCAACGCTCGGCTACCAAAGCTTGTATGGCAGCCACCACAGCTTGCAGCACGGCCAGATCAGCGACCGGACTCTCCTGAATGTCGATGATGCGGATCTCGATGGCACTGCGGTCGAAGCGGGCGATGGCTCCGCGCGAGTTCAGGAATTCTTCCTGCAGCACGTTATCCGGATCGAAAGGCGCTACGGCCTCATACATCCTGTTCAGGATCTGCTCCTCATAATCTTTTTGGGTGAACACAGCCTCGGGCACTACCTTGCCGGCAATATTCGGAATCTTGCTCTGGTTTTGGCGGTATACCTCCAGGCGAGTGTCCAGCATGCCAGAGACTTTACCGTCTAGCACAGGTGAGGAGGCGGCCAGGGCAGGTATAAGCGGCAGCACCATCCGGATGGCAGCGTGCAGTTTGCCAAACTCTTCGTCACTACCAAACGGTAGGTTCAGGTGTGTGCTTTGCAAATTGGCCCAGCCGTGTCCGCGACAGTCAAAAATTCTATTGTAGGCTTCGTACACCGCATTGTGCTCGTGCGGCCAGAGTTTGGTTTCCTTAAAAGGGTCCATGAGCGGGTGGGCACCTGTGGGCAGCAGCATGGCGTTGTGCTTTTCGAGCAGCTGGTTGATCTTCCGGACATGCTCCTGAAAATCATTTTCCAGTCCTTCTAGGGTATGGGCGGGCGACTGTGTTTTCAGTTCCACTACGTGCAGAACCAGTTCATTGGACCAGGCCATTTTGCCAAACTCCACATCCGACACATAGGCACCTACCTCATCATAGATCAGCTGGTCGGTGATGGGCCGTACCTGCAGGGTGTCCCGGTCCACGATCATGTATTCCATCTCCACACCATAGCCTTCAAACAGGCGCAGTGTCGCGGGTTTAGTACTCATCTGTTCTAACGTTCTTGTAGTCATCTATGCGTTTCTTTATGGATTTAAGGATAGCGGTATAAAGCTCTTTTTTGAGTATCTGATCTTCGCAACCGGCGTCGATGCTAGGGTTATCATTCACTTCAATCACATAGGCTTTTCCGTCAATCTCCTTTATATCCACTCCATACAGCCCGTTGCCGATCAGGTTCGCCGCCTTAATGGCCGTGTGCAGCACTGCGAAGGGCACCTCCTCAAACGGTACCGTTTCGTGTTCACCTTCGGTATCGTTCTTTTTTCCACTCCAGTTATAGATCTGCCAGTGTCCCTTGGCCATGAAGTACTTGCAGGCATAAAGCGGCTGCTTGTCCATAATACCAATGCGCCAATCAAAATCCGTTGGTGTAAATTCCTGCCCGATGATCAGCTCAGAATCTACCAGCATTTCGTCCAGTTCCCGCTGCAGTCCTTCGCTGTCTTTGGCCTTCACAACACCCTGCGAAAAAGAGCTGTCTGGTTTCTTGAGCACGCAAGGTATACCCAACTCCTGCTCCACCAGATCGCGGTTGTCTTTGTGGATGATCATCGTTTTAGGTATAGGCACTTTGGCTTTGGTGAGCAATTCGGCCAGGTATACCTTGTTGGTGCAGCGTAGGATTGAGATCGGATCATCGATCACCACCAGCCCGTCGGCATACGCTTTACGGGCGAATTTGTAAGTATGGTGGTTCACCGAAGTAGTCTCGCGGATAAAGAGTGCATCAAACTCAGCCAATCTGCGGTAGTCGTCTTTCGTGATCATCTCAACATAGAAGCCCATGCTCTCACCAGCCTCTACAAAATGCTGCAAAGCTTTCTTATTGGACGGCGGTTCCTTTTCATCCGGATCAACCAGTATGGCCAGGTCGTATATTTTGTTGCGCCCGATTTTAGCGCCAGAAAAGCGGTGCCTCGCAAAATAGGACTTCGCAAAACGCAGCAGGTAGCGCCAGTGATGCTCCGGGACGTCGTTGATAGGTATAGCCGAAATACTTTGTAGCACCCATTCATCTTTATAGACGAACTGCGCCCGCAGGAGCGGCGCCTGGAACAGGTCGTGCAATTGCTTGCAGAGCTTCTCGTACTTTTGCGCCACATTCTGCCCGAAGTAAATGCTCAGGGTAAAAGACTTGGACCGCAGACTACCCAGCGTTTTATGGATCAGGTCGTTGAGCTCCACGGTAATGGCCCGCACAATGGTCGGGCTTTTGAGGTCCTGCATGGTGGCCACGCTAGGTATAGGCTTGTGTCCTCTGGCCTCGGCTAACAAGGACACGTAATAACCGGCACTCTGGTATTTGTAAGAGCGGCACAGGTTAAAAATTCGGGCATTCTTTATGTCCGTATAGGCGGTATCTGTCAGGTAGGTTTGCACATCCACCACTTCCACGTCTTCAATCGCCACATCCCAGTCTTTGGGATAATCCACTACAACTATTTTTCGCATGGTTTATTCGTCGATGGGTTCAGAGTCCACTGGCTTGATAGCCAGCAGGTTAGCATCAAAAGTAGCCATGCCCAGCATGATAGAGTTGAGCAGGCGCGATGCTTTCACCTCGTAGTAATTGTTTTGAAAAAAAGGATTCTCCTGATAAGGATCTGCTACCACAATCTGTCTCTGATCATCGGCAAAGCCACACAGCACCACAAAATGCCCCATCGGGTAGCCGCGCACATCGTCGTAAATGGAGTTGCCGGCTTCATCGCTCGTTTCCCGGGAACTTTGGTACAGGTAAGTGGCACTGAGTCCTGTGAGCAGCGGAATACCTTTTTCAAAATACTCCCGCAGCAGCCCTTTGGTCAGGTCAGTGCAGCGCAGCTCACCGCCCCTTTGCAGAAAATCAATGTAAGCCAGGGTAGCCCGTTTAAATTTGCCGCCTTTTTTAAAGGCCAGTTGCTCCTCCAGTCTCACGATGATCTCCTCATTGGTGAGCAGAAACCAGGTAGGATCAAAAATATGCAGGTTGTAGGTATAGATGCGGGCCTTATAGCCCCGCTTGAGGGCATGGCAGGCCAGCAATACCTCCAGTGTGCCGCCTTCGTCCAGGTATGGCACTTCTTTGATGACCTCGCTCAGCGAGATGGGGTCTTTGAAATAACGATACACCGCATGCAAACTGGTAGGTCCGCAAGTGGAGTCATCAGGTTGCGTATGGATCTTGATCGGAATCACAGGCAGCTATTTTGTGTTGCACTTAATATCAGTGTGCCTGTTATACGCGGACTATGAAAGAAGTTATCTGTATTTTAGAAAGAAGAAGTAACAGTATGCCGCAGAATCAGTGCCATTTCTCCACTCAATAAATCAGGTTTAAATTGGGGAATATAAGTCGAAAACGTATCTTGTCTTTTACATAACGCTTATTTAGTATGAACTGGGCCTATCGGATTACAAAACGTGATAAAGTGGCATTTGCGCTGGGTTCAGTGTTTGCTATCATTATTCTGGCGAACTGGTTTGCCAGCTACAGCATTGGACGGGTGAGTAACCAGTTCAGCGAGGTATACCACGACCGGCTGGTGCCTTCACTGGTTATTTCGGATGTGATGGAACGCTACTACCAAAACCGCCTCACCCTGGAGGATCATATTCTTTCAGGCTCTGCCTCAGAACATGACAGTCTGCACCAGCTTGTGGTGGCAAATACAGTAGAGATCGACGCGCTGATCGATCAGTTTGAAAAAACATACCTGATCGAGCGGGAAAGTGCCGGGTTGGCTACTTACAAAAAGGAGTTTGGAAAGCTTGTGGCTGTACAGGACCGTATCCTGAAACTAAGCAGTGAAGGGGAAAAAGCACAGGCGGAACACCTATACCGGACAGAAGGGCATCAGGCATTTTTGCACCTGCTGGAGCCACTGCACGAACTGATCAAATTGCAGGGGGAAGTGGGAAAGGAATTGTACCAGTCTGCTGACCGTCAGGTGAAAACGCTGAAAGTGCTCTCATACCTGGTCATCGGTATGTCGGTGTTCATCGCGCTGTTGGTCGGCACGCTCCTGCAGGCTACCCGGAAACTGAACAACATCAAGCCGCAGAATTATCATCTGAACTGAGGAAGTTTGAGAGTTAAAGAGTTTAGGAGTTTAAGAAAATAGGGCTTAGTCCATACTAAAAACATCAAAGGCTTGCATAGTAGCAGGCCTTTGATGTTTTCAAGGTATAAGAAATTGAATAAGCAGAGCACTAGCCTTCCAAAAGTTTTTCTAATTCATCATTCCTCAACACTCGAACTCTTCAACTCTTAAACTTATTTCACCAGCTCGCTCAACGCCTGCTCTGCCCTTTCGAATTGGAAGCCGCCGATGGCCTGTTCCATCAACACGGCAATTTCCCCATTGCAAAGATTGCCGATACTGCCTTCGTGGGTATGGGTGACAGTTTCGGGAACGGTGAAGGTGCCTGCTTCAATTTGTTCGCCCACTACTTTATAGGCATCCCGGAACGGCATTCCCGCCAGCACCTCTGCATTGACTGCATCTACACTGAATGCATACTTATACTTCTCTTCCTCCATGATCTGATCGCGTACCTGCAGTTGCGGCAACATAAAAGTCATCATCTGCAGGCAGTTTTTCAGCTCGGTGATAGCCGGGAAAAGCGATTCTTTGAGCAATTGCAGCTCCCGGTGGTAGCCGGACGGCAGATTAACAAGCAGCATCGAGATTTCGGTTGGCAGCGCCTGCATCCTGTTGCATTTGCCGCGCATGATCTCAAACACATCCGGATTCTTCTTGTGCGGCATGATGCTGGAGCCGGTTGTGAGGTTGTCTGGCAGGCTCACAAAAGCAAGGTTCTGGCTCATGTACAGGCACATATCCATGGACATCCGCGCCAGCGTAGCCGCCACCGAAGCCATGGCCGTGCTCACCACACGCTCCGTTTTACCGCGGCCCATCTGTGCATACACCACATTGTAATTCAGGGTGCCAAAGCCGAGCAAGTCCGTCGTTAGCTGGCGTTTGAGCGGGAATGAAGAGCCGTAGCCAGCCGCAGAGCCCAGCGGGTTTTTATCGGTAATTTTATAAGCCGCTTGCAGCAGCAGCACGTCATCTACCAGACTTTCGGCATAGGCGCCAAACCACAGTCCAAAGGACGAAGGCATTGCTACCTGCAGGTGGGTGTAGCCGGGTAGCAGTTTGTCTTTGTGACGCTCGCTTTGCTCCTGCAGCACATCAAACAAGGCTTTTACTTCCAGTACAAGTTGCTGCAGTTCGTAGCGCAGGTATAGCTTCAGGTCCACCAGCACCTGGTCGTTACGTGAGCGGCCGCTGTGAATTTTCTTACCGGCTTCACCCAACTTACGCGTCAGCTCCAACTCTACCTGCGAGTGGATGTCTTCCACGCCTGACTCAATCTCAAAATCTCCCGCCACGATGCGATGATAAATGGCTTTCATCTCATGCTGTAAAGCTTCCAGATCGTCCTTCTCCAGCAAACCCACCTGCTCCAGCATACGTGTATGCGCCAGAGAGCCCAATACATCGAAAGCGGCCAACTGCATGTCAAATTCCGGATCGCGACCCACCGTAAATTGTTCGATCTCCTTTTTAACGTCGGTGTTCTTTTGCCAGAGTTTCATATTTTGATTGAGTGAGTTAGTGATTGAGTGAATGAGTGATTTTTTTCTGTCATTTCGAACTTAGTGAGAAATCTGATAGGTCTACTTGCCAAACTTTATCAGATTTCTCATTGCATTCGAAATGACAGGTAGCAGGTTCGATTCCCGCCCTGTTACTACTTTACTACCTTTTCGAGGATATCAATATAGAGCGCTATACCTTGCTCTATCTCGCGCAGGTAAATAAATTCGTCTGCCATGTGCGATCGGGCGGAGTCACCGGGTCCGAGTTTGAGCGAAGGTATAGAGAGCAGCGCCTGATCGGATGTCGTCGGAGAGCCATAAGTGCTACGGCCGAGCGCTATACCTGCTTTTACCAGGGGATGCTGCAAAGGTATAGAGGAGGGCTTGAGTCGCATGGAACGTGGCGTTACTTCTGCTTTTACGTTTTGGCGAATCACCTCCAACACTTCGTCCATGGAGTAGGCATCGGTCAGGCGCACGTCTACTGTAAATTGACATTGATCGGGCACTACGTTGTGCTGCGTGCCTGCCTGTATTATGGTCACCGACATCTTTACCGGGCCCAGGTGCTCGGAAACTTCCGGGAAACGGAAATTCTGGAACCACATGATATCCGGCAGCGACTCATAAATCGCATTCAATCCTTCTTCGCGGGCCGCATGCCCGGATCGGCCTTTAGCAACACAGTCAAGCACCAGCAAGCCTTTCTCAGCTACTGCCAGTTGCATAAGCGTTGGTTCACCCACAATAGCTGCCTCTAATTCGCCTAGTTCAGGTAAGATCAACTCCAGCCCATTTTTACCTGAAATTTCTTCTTCAGCCGTAGCTGCAAAAACCAGGTTATACCTGAGTCCGGTCTGCTCATAAAAGTAAAGAAAAGTTGCGAGCAGCGACACCAGGCAACCTCCTGCATCATTACTTCCCAGTCCATAGAGTTTACCATCTGCTACTGTAGCGGCAAAGGGGTCGCGGGTATAGCCGGTGTTGGGTTTGACAGTATCATGGTGCGAGTTGAGCAACAGCGTGGGCAGCAACGGGTCATAATGCCTGTTAAACGCCCAAACATTGTTCAGTTTGCGCTCTATTTTCACCCCTTTACTCTCCAGAAAACCAGCCAACAGATCAGCTGTTTTGTCTTCCTGCTTGCTAAAGGAAGGTATAGCGATGAGTTGCTTTAGCAGTTCCAGCGCCTCCAGGTATAAGTTTTCCTTATGCATGACTGAGCGTGATGGTAGTGCCTGAAAATTGACCGGAATTAGCCAGAGAAGGCAGCCCCTCCGCTTCCCCGATCAGCACAGCGCTCACGCCCTGCCGTAGTGCCGCAAATGCATTGTCCAGCTTGGGGATCATCCCATCCTTCACGACTCCATCTGCTTTCAGGACGCTATACCTGTGCTGATCAATATGCGGTATAACAGCATCATCATCTTCCGCATCTGCTAACACGCCTTTCTTTTCGAAACAGTACACCAGCTGTACCTGGTAATGTGGTGCCAGTGCGGTCGCTAAAACCGATGCAATAGTGTCGGCATTGGTATTGAGCAGGTTGCCATTTCCATCATGAGTGAGCGGAGCAAAAACGGGGGTAAGTCCGGCATCGAGCAGCGCACGTATGGCGGTGGCATTAATGGTTTCGGGACCAGCAATATCACCGGCAAAACCATAATCGACCGTTGTGACCGGGCGTTTAGTGGCAGGTATAGCATTGGCATCAGCGCCGGTCATCCCGATGGCATTGCAACCGAGCGCCTGTAGTTGTGCCACCACATTTTTGTTGATGAGTCCGGCGTATACCATCGTCACAAGGCGCAGTGTTTCAGCGTCGGTCAGGCGGCGACCTTCTACATAAGCTGGCTGTATACCTAACTGCAGACCAATGGTAGAGGCTATTTTGCCGCCGCCATGCACCAGCAGTTTCGGACCAGGCAGTTGTGCGAAATCCTCCAAAAACCGCTGCAAGCGTTCCGGGTTGTCTAAAATATTGCCGCCTATTTTAACGATGTACATGTTTTTTAATGAGTGAATGAGTGCGTTAGTGAATGAGCAATTCAGTTATTCTCTAGCATTCGCTTCAACACGGCCTGCGCAGCATATAGTCGGTTATTCGCTTGTTCGATAACCAGTGAGTTTGGCCCGTCCAGCACCTCGTGGCTCAGTTCCAGACCGCGGCGCACCGGGAGGCAGTGCATAACTTTGGCGTTGTTGGTCAGGGCCAGCTTTTCGTTAGTGATCATCCAGCCCTCACCGTCTGTCAGCACTTTGCCATATTGCTCGTAGCTCGACCAGTTCTTTACATACACAAAGTCAGCATCCTGCAAAGCCTCGTCCTGGTTGTGCAGTACCTGCGCACCTATCGTAAACTCTTCTGCCAAGTCGTAGCCTTCCGGGTTGGTGATAACGAGCTCCACATCCGCCTGCTGCATCCACTCAGCAAATGAATTGGCCACGCAATGCGGGATCGGTTTGATATGCGGTGCCCAGCTCAACACGACTTTTGGTCGCTTACCTGCAGCCGCCTGCTCTTTGATTGTTACAAGATCAGCCAAGCTTTGGAGCGGATGGCGTGTCGCTGATTCCAGGCTTACAATTGGAACGCCGGTCAGCGCAATGAATTTGTTCAGAAGGTCTTCGCTATAATCTTCTTCTCTGTCCTGCAGTTTCGGGAAAGAGCGGATGCCGATGATGTCGCAGTATTGTCCCATCACGGCAGCAGCCTCACGGATGTGCTCCACGGTGGTGCCGTCCATGATCACGCCATCGCGGGTTTCCAGTGCCCAGCCTTCTTTGTCAAGGTTCATCACCATCACGTTCATACCCAGGTTCATACCTGCTTTTTGTGTGCTCAGACGGGTACGCAGACTAGGGTTCATGAAGATCAGGCCAAGGGTTTTATCCTGCCCGAGCGATTTATGCGCGTAAGGGTTGTTTTTTAGTTCGAGTGCTTCGTTCACCAGAGCGGCTACGTCCTGCACATCGTGTACGGAAGTGAATTGCTTCATCAGGCAGTTACTTTTTTGGTAAGAATGGATGAAAAGGCTTTCAAAAACTGATCTATTTCCACTTTGCTGATTGTGAGAGCGGGTAATAGACGTAATGTGTTTTTGTTGGAAGAACTTCCCGTAAAGATACCATACTGGTTCAGTAGTTCTTTGCGGATGGCTGCGCAGGGTTCGTGGAGTTCTATACCTATCATCAAACCCTGTCCGCGTACTTCTTTTATACCTGGCATTCCTTCGAGCTGCTCTCTCAGGTAGTGCCCCATGATGGTGGCGTTTTCCAGCAGATTCTCTTTCTCTATAACCTCCAATACAGCCAGCGACGCAGCGCAGGCCAAGTAGTTGCCTCCAAAGGTTGTACCCAGCATACCATGACGTGCTTCTATTTCCGGACTGATCAGCACACCACCTACCGGGAAGCCGTTGCCCATACCTTTGGCAACCGTAATCAGATCTGGCTGTATGCCTGCATGCTGGTGCGCAAAGAATTTACCGGAGCGACCATAACCTGACTGCACTTCATCTAATATCAATAATGCACCAACTTTTTTACAGCCACCTTCCAGTGCTTTCAGGAAATCAACTGTCGGTATGTTTACCCCTCCTACACCCTGTATACCTTCTACGATGACAGCGGCTAATTCCTGTCCATGCTCCAGCAGCGCCTCTTCAAAAGAGGTTACGTCGTTAAACGGCAGGAAAATAATGTTATCGGTCTGGTTGATGGGCGCCACAATGCTCGGGTCGTCAGTGGCAGCGACAGCAGCTGAAGTACGGCCATGGAAAGAGGCCTTAAAGGAAATGACCTTTTTACGACCCGTCTGGAAAGAAGCCAGTTTCAGGGCGTTCTCGTTGGCCTCGGCGCCGGAGTTGCACAGGAAAAAGTTGTAGGCTTCATAGCCACTGAGTTTGCCCAGCTTTTCGGCCAGTTCCAGTTGCATCGGCATTTGCACGGCGTTGGAATAGAAGCCGATGTCGTATAGCTGACGCGCGATGCGCTTCACGTAGTGTGGGTGAGAGTGACCGATCGAGATAACGGCGTGGCCGCCGTAGAGGTCGAGGTATTTTCTGCCTTCCTTGTCCCAAACAGACAGACCGGCTGCTCTTACAGGTTCGATATCGAAGAGCGGGTATACATCAAAGAGGTTCATGGCTATGGAATTAGATGTAAGAGGTTAGAAAATAGGTATAGAACAGAGTTCTTGGGTATGTGAGCATTGTGGAATTGCTGGTTGTTGATTGTAATTTGTCTGAATTATGGCGCGAGCGTCCTCGCTCGTGACTTGCTATCGTGGGGCCTCCGGCCCCTTGTGCTAAACTGAGAAAACATACAACTGGGCCAGAGGCCCCTCTATACTAAACACGAGCGAGGAAGCTCGCGCTATAAAACTTTTAAAACGCTGCAGCTTTCATCTTTAAGCCTGTCGTTTCGTCCAAACCAAAAACCAGGTTCATGTTCTGGACTGCCTGTCCGGCAGCCCCTTTCAGTAAGTTGTCGATCAGGCTGGTGATCACGAGCATGTTGCCAAGCTTCTGCAAGTATAGCACGCACTTGTTTGTGTTCACCACCTGCTTCAGGTCCGGGTTTTGATCGGTCACCAGGGTAAAAGGGTGTCCTTTGTAATAGTCCTTGTACATGGCTTGGGCCTCTTCCAACGAAAGGTCCGACTGCAGGTATGCGGTAATAAAGATTCCGCGCGCAAATGGACCGCGGTAAGGTATAAAGTGAATGTCCGGCTGACCTTCAGACTGCAGGCTTTTCAGACTGTGCTTGATCTCGCGCAGGTGCTGGTGCTCCATCACTTTGTAGGTCGAAACGTTCTCAGTGCGCCAGCTGAAATGCGAAGTCGCGCTCAGGCTTTGGCCGGCCCCTGTAGAACCCGTGATACCACTTACATGCACATCGGTATTCAACAGATTTTGCTTGGCCAGCGGCAGCAAAGCCAACTGTATACCTGTAGCGAAGCAACCCGGGTTGGCAATGTGCTCCGCCTGCTGTATCTGCTCTCGTTGCAACTCCGGCAAGCCGTACACAAAGCTACGGCCATCGGCATTTACGTTGGCAGTAGCCGTACTTTCATTCCAGCGGAAATCCTGGCTCAGGTCAATGATCTTTGTCTCAGCCGATACTTCGTTTTCTGCCAGAAATTTGGCCGCCTCCCCATGTCCGGCGCATAGAAAAAGGACATCCACAGGTATAGCTGCATCAGCTGAAAACAGTATTTCAGTTTCTCCCAGCAGATCAGGGTGCGTGGCATAGACAGGTTTACCTGCCTGGCTGCGGCTCTGTACAAAAGCCAGTTCTACATTTGGGTGAAGCAGTAGTAAACGCAGCAGCTCACCACCGGCATATCCTGCTCCGCCTACTATACCTGCTTTTATACTTGTTGCCATTATAGTTCGGTATTGTTGATCTTGTGATACATCATGGCCTGGTTGCCGAAAATCTTCGAGAAGCCTTTCACATCCTCACCCGACCAGGCATTGTTCATTTCACCGTAGCTGCCAAACTTCGACGACATCAAATCATGCTCCGACTCGATACCCTCTACCTGGAAACGGTAAGGCGCCAGCAGCACGTGTACCTTGCCGGTCACATTCTCCTGCGTCTCCTGCAGGAAGGTCTCGATGTTGCGCATGGTTGGGTCGATGAACTGTCCTTCGTGCAGCCAGTTGCCGTACCAGGTTGCCAGTTGGTCTTTCCAATAAAGTTGCCATTTGGTAAGCACGTGTTTCTCCAAAGTATGGTGCGCCTTGATGATCACCATCGGGGCAGCTGCCTCAAAGCCAACGCGGCCCTTGATGCCGATGATCGTATCGCCCACGTGGATGTCACGGCCAATGGCAAACGGACCCGCTATACCTTGCAAGGCCTGAATAGCCTGTACCGGACTATCGTATACCTGGTCGTTTATACCTGTCAGTTCACCTTTTACAAAGTGCAATGTTACGCGCTCTGGTTGCTCTTTGGTTAGTTGCGTTGGGTAGGCTGATTCCGGCAGCGGCTGATGCGAGGTCAATGTTTCTTTGCCACCCACAGAGGTACCCCAGATGCCCTTGTTGATCGAATACTGCGCTTTTACGAAGTCGTATTCCACACCGTGCTGCTTCAGGTATTCAATTTCTTCTTCACGCGACAGTTTCATGTCACGGATCGGCGTGATGATCTCGATATCCGGAATCATCACATGGAAGATCATGTCAAAGCGCACCTGATCGTTACCAGCTCCGGTGCTTCCGTGGGCCACATAGTCAGCACCCAGGGCTTTAGCGTGGCGCGCGATGGCCATGGCCTGCGTCACGCGCTCGGCACTCACTGACAAGGGATAGGTGTTGTTCTTCAGCACGTTTCCGAATATCAGGTATTTGATGCAGCTCTGGTAGTAGTATTCTGTTTCGTCCAGATTGGTGTGCTGCGTCACGCCCAGGTCGTAGGCACGCTGCTCGGTCTGCTGCAGTTCCTCTGCTGAGAATCCGCCGGTGTTTACAAGCACAGAGTGCACTTCCAGTCCCTTTTCTTCTTTCAGGTACTTTACACAGTAAGAGGTATCCAGGCCGCCGCTGAAGGCTAAAACAACTTTCTTCTTCATAATATGGGTTAGATGCTTGTCGGGTTAGTGTTTTGGTTTCCGTGGCTTTGCGCAAAGGTGCCATAGCCCACTGGTATAGACGGTTCTTCCACAGGAGTCAGGATTTGGAGCTGCTCACGGGCAATCGGTTTCTGCTCACGTGCCGGATCGTAGAGCATGGCGGTGCAGAGGCAGTTGCTGCGGTTCTTCATCACCAGAATCTCATAGTTCACGCAGCTCTTGCAACCGTTCCAGAAAGCGTCGTCGTCGGTAAGCTCGGAATAAGTAACCGGGCGGTAACCCAGGTCAGAGTTGATCTTCATCACGGCCAAACCAGTGGTGAGGCCGAAGATCTTTGAATCCGGGTATTTGGTGCGCGACAGTTCAAAAATTTTGTTCTTGATCAGTTTGGCCAGACCGCTTTTACGAAGTTCCGGCGACACAATAAGACCTGAGTTAGCCACGTACTTTCCATGGCTCCAGGTTTCGATGTAGCAGAAGCCAGCCCAAACGCCGTTCACGTCCAGGGCAATCACGGCCTTACCTTCCAGCATTTTCTGGGCAATGTACTCAGGGGTACGCTTGGCTATACCTGTACCTCTGGCCTTGGCCGAAGACTCCATTTCGTCGCAGATCTGCTGCGCATAGCTGGTGTGTTGCGCAGTGGCAACGGTAATGATAAAAGGAGATGGATTCATTATAGAAATTATATACCAGGCTATGCTTGCACATAACCAGCTGATACAGAATTAGAAATAATTGAAACAATGCTCTGAAACGGATATACGGCTGCGCATACCTTCATCAGGCAACAATCACTCATAAAAAAATTGGGGAAGAATGACTACCACATGGGTAGTCGGGAAGCACGTCGGCCTAGGGCCTGTAACGGACCACGGCATTAATAGCCCTCAAAACTATCCTGGCAGACAGAATAGAAAAAGACGCACCCTTCAGAGAAAGGTGATTTACCATCGCAGATGATAAAGTCGGCTTTTTTTTCATTTCAATTTGTTGGTTCAAATTTTATAAAAACAGGTCTTTGCCTGTTCCAGAAAGCAAAGGTTTGCAATTAATATCGGTATCTACAACAATTAGTTGTAGATTATGATAAAATTTACACCTTACTACAAAATGTTACAACATATAGTTTAAAATATCTCTGTTTCTTTGAAATTAGCATCTAAATGCTGTGCTGGTAACAAAGCGCACTACTCAAAATTTTAGCGGCTTTGCGTATCTTGCAGCGCAATGAAGAATTTATCACTCAGCGTTATCATCGGCCTTATCTTTTCCGCCATCGGCACGGCCTCCCTGTTCCTGACTCGTGACCCACTCATGGCGGCCATTTGGCTGAGCTTCGGCAACGGCCTTATCCTATCCAACCTGCGCTTCAGCAAACCCGATGCGGCCGGCAATTTGGTGGCTGCCCCTATACCTAAAGTAAGGTTCTATGTCGGCATAGGCCTGATTGTAATGGCGGTGATTTTATTGGGGGCGCAGGTATACACGGATATGCAGCAGGCCTAAGTTAGATCCGGCTCTGTAAAACCATCTCTACGTTTACCAATTTGGAGTCGCGCTTCAGCTTTAGTCTTACCTTTCGGCCCGGCTTGCTTTCGAAGAGCTCCAGCAGCTCGTCCAGCGCCAGTTCTGTGCAATCGCGGCCGTTGATGTTGATGAGCTGGTCGCCGGGCAGCAGTCCGCTCGCTTTGGCAGGTGAATCCTCTATGACATGCGACACGATATAAAAATTGGCTCCGGGCAGTGGCGTGCTGATCTCAAAACCGGTCATGTTATAGTAAAACGGTTCGCTGTATTTGCTGTTGGGCATTAGCACCATGCGCTCGTGCGGATAGTCAAAGATCACGGTGAAACGCTTCAAAATATCCGAGCCTATGTTACCGTTGCGATTCGCCAGGTTGAGCGCCGCTTTGATTGACTCCTCATCCGGATAAGATGCCGGCAGATCGCGCAGCTCGTACCTGCCCAGCGAAAAACTGTTGATGCGACCGATCTTGCCATTGATATCCCCGCTCAAACCCCGACCCAGGTAGGCTTCCATCACTTTAGGCGGTAATTGCAGACGCTCATCAGTTGGCAGGTATAGCGATATCGAGTGGCTCGCGCCGGTATCGATCACCAGCTTCACTTTAATGGAATCCCCGTTATGCTGCCGTACATCCGCCTCCACGTAGGCTTTGGTGTTCTCAATGTGGAGCGGATATACCTCACCCTTTTTCGGAACCTTGAGTTTCGTGTCTGGTCGGTAAAGCGTGAGAGTTTTACTGCTGTAGTTTATCTTGACGATGAAATTCCGGAAGATGTCGTAGCCGATGATGCCGTGTATGGCCATCCCCATGCGGGTAGAAAGGTTAAAAACATCTTCCATCAGCACGTATACCTGGTGATTGACGCCTACTATACCTGGCATGCGCATAACGTTGCCTCTCGAGTAGATCGCCTCCATTTCATGCCCGCTGCCCAGCCCCTGTATGCTAATGCGACCGGCCTCGTTCAGACTGAGCGAATCAGAATAATTCAGGCGGGTGATCAGCGTGTTTTTCACACCGGAGTCCAGAATGAAATTCAAGGGTTGCGAGTCGTTGATCTGCACCGGGATGATGATCAGGTTATGGACCAGCTTGAAAGGAAAAGTGATGCTTTTGCGCTTGGAGGTGAAGTAGACAGTATCGCTGGCAAACGCCTGCCCCATCGCTTCGGAAAATGACAGACAGAAGCAAAGACAAAGCAGTAGAAAGGCAGAAAACCTTGTCATGGGAAGACCTACGTAAGACACAGAGAATCAGTCTTATCTATATACGTAGATTTTAAGACAAGATAGTATCGATACTGAATATTGTTGTTTTAGTGCAAAAGAAACAGGCCTGACGCTGTGGCTCGCAAACTTCAGACACGCAGCAGACGTCCGGAAGGTATAAGTTCAGCTCCATACCTGCTGAACTTATACCTTCCCGAAGTATTCATCGGCAGCCCAAGGCAACTCTTCCTATCCGCCTTTAAAAAGGGAAAACTGTCTTTATGTCCTATACCCGTTATCTCTACCTCTGATTAAAGTTAAGCAGCGTCGCTATACCTATTCTGAAGCCTATTTCCTGGAAGCTGCGGTCGTGGAAAGAAGCTGCCGTTTCGATGCGGAACACCCGGAACACATTGTCGAGTGAGTAACCTACTTCATAGTAGTGTGGCGAGTGCTGCGTTTTGAGGTAGTTGAGGAAAACGTTTTCCTTTATACCTGTGAAGCGCACTTCCGGAATCTGGGTGAGCAGGAACTTGCGGAACTGGTAGTGCGTGTGTGCAGAGAAATAACTGCCGTTGGTGCTGTACTGGTAGTAGTCGAGCAGGCGGAACGAACCGGCCGGTTTCAGGCTACTCAAAATAGTGCGGTTGCCGTCGAAGTGGTTGTAGTCCATGAAGTACATGCGCTTGCTATTCAGGAAAGTGCCGCCGCGCAGTTCAAACTCCAGCTTGCCCCGCACCCCAAACGCCAGCGCATGGTTGATGCCCAGCTGCACCTGATCGAAGTTCACATCACTCCCCAGTACACCTGAAATACCTTTGCGGTACATGAAAAGCAACTCCGGCGAGCGCTCCATGATCGGAATTTTGCGGCCGTTGTATAGTCGATAGCGTTGCACAGGGCGGTAACTCAGGTTAGCCTGAAGCACTAGCGCCTCGTGTTTCGGAAACTCGGTGCTTTCCATCTCTACATTGTCCGGCGTGCTGGGGCTAAAGGTCCTGTCTTCATCAGTGTAGAAGAAGCTGCGGTCGGTGTTGTTGTAAAGCTGGTTGCGCTGCGACCACTCCATATTTCCGCTCACTTTCAACCAAACCGATGGCTTATACTCGAAGCCGGTCTCCACAAAACTCTTCTCATAGATCTTCATGTAGTTGCGGCGGAACAGCAATGTGCTGAGCGTGTTGATGTGCGGATGGATTGGGTTTTCGCTATTGAACTGCTCCACAAACTTACCTCCTTCCAGGTATAGCAAATGCGATTTTCCTTTGCTCCTCACTGAATGCGCCATGCGAGTCTTGGCATAAAACGTTTCGCTATCGAAGCCATATCGGAACGTAGGTGCTACTTCAAAACTGCGGCGCAGACTGTCGTACTGGTGGCGCAGCTTGCCGCTCAGGTTCACGTTCCAACCTTCTACCGTGTTGTAGTATACATTCGTGAAAGTCGGATCGATGTTCACGCGTGTGCGTGGTGAAAGTCTGTAACCCGCGCCCATCACCAGGTCTTGTGGCTTGAATTTTCTCTTTTTGATAACCTTAGTGGAGTCTTTGCCTGTCAGCTCAGCCGATTTGATCTGCGCCAGAGAGTCATCGCGTTGGTAGCCTTTGAGTTCTTTGTCACTAAGCGGCACAGGGCGCACCGAATCCCAGTAGGCAGAGTCGCGTTTGGTGGCCAGTTTGTCTACCGTATACCTGCGCTCCGACACTACTTCCGGATCTTTCTGTTCTTTCAGGGCTTCTTTTTCCTGCTGCACAATGAGTTGCCGGAATTGCTTGCGCGTCAGTTTATCCTGGTTGGCCAGCACCTCCAGGTTGGGGTTTTTATTGCTCGACTTGATAGCGGCTATGGCTTCGGGTACTTCTTCTACTTTCTCATCGATAATTTCTTTCGGGGCCACCAGCTTTTTGTTGAGCACCACCTGGTAATCAGAGCTGGAAGCCAGGTAGCGGAACTCACCACCAAAGCCCATCACTTTGCCAGAAAAATGAAACTGGTGCGTAGTCGGCATCCAGACAGTTGGCGCTACTTCGGCATAATTCTGCTTCACCTTGATCGGGAAGCCCATCATGCTGGTTCTAAGGTCGAGGCTGTGGATGGCCCAGTAGCCTTCTATGATGTAGATGTAGCCTTCAAACACATTATCGCCGCGGGAGCGTGGGGTCACCTTGATCTTGTTCACGTCGATGTTGCCTTCCTGAAAACTGCCCTCATATTGGAATTTGTAATAGGCAAAAGCAGAACGTGAAAGCGGCGACACCATCTCCACTACTTTATCATTGTAGAAACTTGCGCTCACAAAAGTCATCGGTGAAATACTGCCTTTGTTATCGCCCGAAGTGCGGATGGAGATCACCTTCTCCTCAAACTTGTTGGGTTGCGCAAACTTGATCTCGCTCACCGATTCGAGCGTATAGGCTTCGTTCAGCTTCACCCCTTCTTCTTTGAGTTTGTTTTTAAGAAAGAAAGGCGCATCGGTCAGTTCGCCGGTTCCTTTCACGTATACCTTCATCTTGTAGCTGTCGTACTGTAGCAGGTGGTATTTCTTTTTGGCAATAGCCTTGCGCATAATGGTATAAGCTGGGTCCTCCCCTTTGCCCTTCACCTGCACCTCTTTTAGGGCAAAGGACTGCTCTCCCAATCGGAAATCCTGCTGCACCCAACTATCTGTGATCTCGACCTGCACCTGCTGCGCTTCATAGCCGATGTATTTCACCACCACCGTGTGCTTTCCGGCTGGCAGCTTTATTTCAAAGTCACCGTTCGCGTTGCTCGACGAGCCGTTGTTGAGGTTCGTGATGTAAACCGAGGCAAATGGCAGCGCTTCACCTTTCTGGTTTTTGATGCTCCCGCGTATACCTTGCGCAGAAAGTGAGAACTGAAACAGGACAAATAAAAAGGTAAGCAGACAGGAAAATAAACGCATAGGAATATCTGGCTAATTAGTAAGCTTGAATGTCAGGAAGTAGTAAGGGGCTTAACTTTGTGAACTGGAACAGGGGTAGGTTTGAACACAGGCAAGGGAATGCGTATAGCACAGAAAGGACGCTAAATTAGTTTTCATAAAAAGGGATTAAGGTAGAAGCAGCAAGCAATAGAATTCTTACCGCAATATATAGTTAAGATGCAATTTAACATCTATCCGTTGCATGATATTTCAAAAAAATAAGGAAAAACCCGAAAAAAGAAACAGCTGCTATACCTGAGGACTTCCTACAGGTATAGCAGCTGTTATGAATTGCGTAAAGTTGGGCTATTCCTTCGGCAGGTATAGCGTCAGACTGCCCGGTTTGAATGCAGCTTCATCCAAGTGACCCATTTTAGAACGGTCATTTGTGATCAGGTGCAGGTGCATGAAAGTGTCGTGGTGGGTGAACACGGCTTTGTGCTCGGTCGAGAAGAAACCTAAAATGTCAACTGCCTCATTGCCCAGCGCATAATTCACCTGCCCTTGGTGAGCCTCTCCGGGATTACTGACCTTGGAGCCAGCCGGCAGATTGACAATGTGGATGGTTGCCTGCTCGATTTCGCCGCTCACCTTAAATGGAAATGGCCGTTTGCTATTTTGGGTTTCGCCATCCAGGTATAGCTCCAGTTGCTGCATGGTTCGGATGGAGTCTGGTAAAGTGCGCTCCTGCCAGGCGGGCACCCGGGCATAAACAAAAAATGGGGCTTTGGCCGCAAAAGTCTCTTTTACCTGCATGGTCGTGTCGCTCACCACCACCGATTTATAGGACTTCCCATCCATGATCAGCAACTCGCCCGCCAGGTATTCCACCGGTCCTAAACCATACAACTGCTCTTTCCCCGCAATCGAATCCAGATCGATCGTACCGGCCAGTTCGCCTTTCCACATCACGTTACGCATCGCTCCCACTACCTGCACTTCGCTGGCAGCAGTAGCCGCGGCCTGATCGGTATCTGTGGTGCAGCCGCTCAACAGAAGAGCAGTCATAAGACTGAAAGAGACAAGTGAAAAGTGTTTCATTTTTTGTTTTGTAAATGCGACCCCCACATGAGGCATCAGACAAATATAGCTTTAGTTTAAAACTTTGGCTCCGGACTCTACTTTCTTGAGATATGCAATGGCTTCGTCAGAGAAAATAAAGGGCTTCGATTTGTCTTTGCGGGCAGCTTTGTTGTAGAGGTGGATGATTTGGAACGGATTGTCCATATTCGAAACCAGCTTCTTGTTCAGCCCGTTTCGCTCAATCACATCGGTCATGTAGAAGCCGGGCACGTGACCACTCATACCTATCACCTGGTTTCTTATTTCTTTGCTGGAGTACTGCTTCTCGCCGGAGGCTATCTCTTTGATAGCGGCATCAACTTTGGGAAGGTGCTGTTTGCCCAGATCCAGCAAGTAGGTTCCCCACTGCATATCGCCCGGCATGTGGGGTGCAACCGCATATTTCTTGTCGATCAGATCAGGTACGCCTTCGTTCATCAGCAGTTCCAGCATCAACAGAAGACTCTTATCTTTTTCGGCCACATCATAGCGCTTTGGTTTGTTGAGCGTATGGTGCAACTCATGACCTCCCACCGCGCCGGGCTTCACCTGGTTGAACTTGTACTCGAGCCAAACATTAAGCACTATGTTTCCTTTATGAGCCACCGCATCGTTGCCCAGCGCGATTAGGTATACACCGGTTTCAGGGTTCTTGCTGTGCATGCGTTTTGGCAGCATACTGTAGCAGGTTTGGTACATTGTGTTCACATAACCCTCTTTATCGGCAGCCAATTGCGCCAGGTATTGCCGAAGCTCCGTTTCATGCGCTTTGTAGACGTGAATGCTGTAGGTCATGTAGTTCGCCTGCCGGTCCTGTAACCGGACTTGCAGGAGGCTGTCATGCTCAGGCATGTAAACCACTTCCATCGTCTTGCGAAAGTTATTCAGATAAGCTTCTTTGTAATTCTGGTTTTCGATGTACTGTTGGTTGCCTTCCATAGCCAGAAACTGCTGCCAGGTAGCATCGTGCAGTCGCTTACCTGATTTCAGGGTATCCACCAGTTCAAAGTAACGTTCGGCCGCCGATACATCCACCACCTGCGCTTGCGCAGCATATCCGGAAGCAGCTAAAAGCAAAAGGGTAAAAAGTTTTTTCATGTAGGTAAAAGTTTGTTTAGTTGATCAATCTGAATTGATACTGACTGGTGCAAGGTATAGCTTAGTTAGCTAAAGATGCTCAGACCCGCAGCGAGCCGCGGAATGCCCGGTTACTGTAGTAGGATTGCGCTCCGTTGTGGTACACAAACACATGGCCGTAGCGGAAATCAGCAAACAACGCTCCTCCGAGTTCTCTGATGTCGGCTGGTGTCTGGATCCAGCTCGAGGTTTTCTGATCGAACTTGCCAAGCTTCTGCAGCTCCCGATATTCCGTTTCTGATAAAATCTCAATACCCATTTCAGCAGCCATATCCAGCGCATTATTTTCCGGTCGGTGCTCTTTCCTGGACTCAAGTCCTTCGCGGTCGTAGCACACACTTTTGCGCCCTTTAGGACTTTCCGCTGCGCAATCGAAGAAAATGAATTCGCCGGTTTTTGTGTCTTGCCCGACCACATCCGGCTCTCCTCCTGTTGTCTCCATTTCGTACAGCGACCACAGTTTAGCAGGGTTCGCTTCCAGTCTGGCTTGCACATCCGCCCATGCTATACCTGTGTGGCGTTGCATGTTTTTCTCAAAGCGGGATTTGAGAGTGTCGAGAAGTGTTTTACTTTGCTCCGGCGTAATTCCTTTTGTATTTCCCATGGTGATCTCTATGTTTAAAATAGCTATTCCACACTAACGCTAAACTTGTCCTGCGTGCCGTACTTCTCTGGTTTTCCCAGCGAGACCAGCCACCTGTCGTAAGTTGCTTTGGCCAGCCATTGCACCACGTAATTATCCTTTAGTTCGCTTACCGCAGCAGCTTCTCCAGCCAGCTTTTGAGCAATCTCATAGAGTTCACTTTTCTTGCTGTGATGGAACACAAAAGCGGCATAAAACTTATCGATCGGTAGGCTGATTTGTTCGTCGTGGTAGAGTTGGGTGACTTGCATGAGTCTTATGCTGTCTCGCTCCGCCATGCTGTCTTCGAACAGGCCAAGGTATGCGCCAACGGTCATGCGGTCTGCCTGGTCTGTTTCATAAGCATACACTAATTTATCACTCGCATCACCTACGTTCACCACCGCAGGATCTAAGGGACGCAGCAGGCCAACCAACACACCCAAAGCGCAGATAGCTGTTATAGTTAAAGGCAGTGTCAGCCATTTTTGATCGAGGCTTGGGCGAAAAATCTTTGCTATACCTACTACCAACAAAGCTGTCAGGCACAGGGCAATGACTGCAAGCAACAGAAAGCTCGTCAGGCTATAGACATAAGAGAGTATGCCAACAGGTATAAGGAAAAGTAGCGGGGTAAAATACTTTTTCATTTCAGCTTAGGTTAACTGTGGCTTTTTAGTTTTCAGTTATTGAGAGAGTTTATCCAGCGCTTCTTTAAGAGAACTCACAAAATTGATTTGTTTGCCTTTATTGCTTTCATAAATGAAGTCTTGCACACTCTGGCGGGTATATTTTGAGAAGTCGCCTACTATAGCCAAACGGACGCGAAAATTGGAAAACTTTTGCAGTATTTCGCCTGCCATTCCGTTCTTCAGTTCAAAGAAGTCAGGTGTGATGTTCTTCTCGTGTATTATAATTCGATCAAATCCCTGATAGTAAATGCTTCCTAATAAATCCACTCCGTCTTCGATACTATTGATTATCCTGTCTTCCGAAGTCACTTCGGCTATTTTAGTGTCGTTTATAGAATGTGTTTCTATTTTCATGTTGTATGTTGGTTTGCGAGGGGCTGCTATTGCAATCCTCCTAACGTACTGGGCTTTGCGGTGGCGTAGCTGCCGTAAAGGTGTGGTTGTACAAATTTGTTCTTATACTTCTGCTAGTCTGTTTTGATAACCTAATGACTTAATCCTGCTTTGTATTTCGTTATCTATTTTCACTTTTGAGGTATAAAAGCCGAATGTTTTCAGTGATTTCGGAAGTGGCTTCACGAATAAGGTATCAAAGTCAAGCCCAGTCTTGTAAATCCATAGCCTTCTGAGTCTTTCTAATTTCTCTAATCCGTCCAAGAGGGATAAGGACTTACAATTCAGAATAATTACCTCTTCAAGGTGATGAAGCGTCTTGTCAAACACCAGTTCAGTTAGCTGGATCTGGTCTTCTATTTGGAGCTTTTTTAGCTTTCTAAAACAGGCAAGGTTCTTTAACTCATTAAAGCCTCTTACTCGTATGATTTCTAGCTCTTCTATATCATTGTCTTCTATTTCATTGATGTCGCTTCTGCTTCCCAATATCAATTTTAGAGTCTTCAACTTTTTTAAGTTGTTTATAAAGCTGATAGGTGCTTTGCTTATTGAGTTCAGTGATAGGTATTCCAAGTTGTTAAGCTCACCAAGTGCCTCTATGTTTTTTGTGTGACTGCAACAAATCAAGTACTTAAGTTTCTGATACTCTCTAAGGTACTCCAGGTTTAGAGCCTTTGTCCTTGTGTCGCAAAGCAACAGCTTATGCAGCGACTTCAAGTTTTCAGAATTCAGGATTTCAGTCTTTTTTAGCTCAAAGAAACCAAGGCTAAGGGTATGAAGGTGCTTCAGATTTGTTAGGAAAGACAGGTTCTTAGCATGGTAAAGGCAATCTACAAACAGGGACTTCACATCTGGCAGCCTTTCAAGAATTTGGCAGTCAAAGTATCCATTATCTTCATAATGCCCATAGAACCTAATCTCGAGTAACTCGCTGTTTCTTGCGCACAGCGCATTAAGCTCAGCAAGAATCTTGTCATCATAGACTCTTTCTGAAAACTGAATGACAACAGTTTTACCATCACTCAAGTCAGATTCTATTGAGTTAGTATCTAAAGAGGCTGGATTATGTATTCTGTTAAAGAGTATCATTCAATTTTGTACAACGTTTTGTACAGGCTGCGAATGAGGCATTGGCCGAACATGCTGCCTGTGCCTTGTTACTGACAGGCTTTCTTAACCATGTATAATTTGCAAATCGTATCCATGTTCATCTGCATAGATTGCAAGTTTTTCGATATTTTCTAACTCAGGTATTATTGAGTCATAAAACCTTATTTTTTTTAGATGATAATTTAGTCGTTCCCCTCTAACTTTTTCTTGACCATTATATATCAATTCATATAAAATAGGTTTCTCCTTTGTCAAATCTATACTTCCTCCCCATTTTTGATTTTCGTCATCATACCATTGAAAACTCGCTTTATCTTCCCATGCATTTAAATGCCCCCACCTTTCTGTTTTTTTCCTCCAAAAGAACCTTCCTTCTTCGAATTCTATAAATGCTTGACTTAATTGGTTACCATTCTCGTTGAAGATTCCTTCGTATGTGATTGGCCTAACAAATTCCCTTTCTCTTTTTTGAAAGGCAACTTTAATTGAATTGACACATCTAAGCACTTCTTCTGGTGAGAATGATGTATTCACATTTGCATTATTTCCATATGAATAGTCATTGGGCTTTGTAAGAAATGATAAATCAAGTTCCCTGTCGGCAATTTCCAAAAGGCTATTTTTTAATTTATCAAGGAAAATCAAGTCATTCAAAGCATTAATTGGATTCGATTGAGGCATTCCTTCTTCTTTAACTTCTATTACCTTTCCATTTTCTTTTCGGACGATAGTTGGTGTAACGTAAACTCCCATTTTATTCTCTATATATTTTGCTTGTCAGTAACTAGAGTATAGCAGGAGCACCTACTCCTGCTATCTGCACCATACCTAGCTGAACTTCATTCTTCAACTATTGTACTTATATAGCACCCTTACAATATAAGCATTTATCTAAATTTTCAACCCAATATTCATAATAATTTAACCTAGAACTCCTCCTTTTCAAAACCAATCTACCGGGCTAAATAACCCGTTTCATTGGTTCTGTCTAAATATTATTATCCTAACAAAACCTGCCCTTCAACCCTCTTTTTCGCCCGCTACCAGTGGCTGCATGTTTTCACCCGATTTGTATAAAAGCCACACACCATTTTAGCTAATCCTCACCTCTAAGAGCACTTTTCAAGACTAAAACGGGCTTTTTAGCAGAATTTTGAGTATATTCAAAATACCCGATACTATTAACCTTTACACAAACTTATACTATTCTAATACATGCACATTATTGACCTTACCATCTTCGTGCTCTATATGCTGGCTATGCTGTGCGTTGGTTTTTACTTTCTCAAAAAGAACCAGGGTGCAGACGATTATTATGTAGGAGGCCGGAACATGGGAAGCAGTCACATTGGTCTCTCAGTAGTGGCAACGGATGTAGGCGGTGGCTTTTCGATTGGTCTGGGCGGGCTCGGCTTCGTGATGGGACTCTCGGGTGCCTGGATGCTCTTTACCGGTTTGCTCGGTGCCTGGCTGGCAGCGGTCTTTCTTATACCCAAGGTCAAGCGCAATCCGGCTTTCGACAAGTTCCTCACCTTCCCCCAGATCTTCGGTCACTACTTTAACGCTCGGGTGGCGCTGCTGGCGGGCATCATCTCGGCCATCGGCTATACCGGCTTTACCAGCTCCCAGATTCTGGCGGGTGCCAAACTGGCCAGCGGCACCTTCATGAACCTCGACCTCAATACTGCTCTTCTCATCATGGGCATCATTGCGGTGGTTTATACCGTGATGGGTGGTATGAAAGCCGTTATCTATACCGACACCATACAATGGGCTATCCTGATGGGCGGACTCATCTTCATTGGTATACCTGTTTCATTTCTGGCAGTGGGAGGCGGTGTGGAGCAGATCAGCTTTGGCCAGCTCACGGACTTTGCCTGGCTTTCGGCGCAGTCCGGTCGCAGCATGGAGGCGATTCGCAGCACCTTACCGGCCGAGTTTCTCACGCTCACCAATATCACCTGGCAGCAAATCGTGAACTGGGCTATCACCATCATTCCAATCTGGTTTGTAGGTATGACGCTCTACCAGCGCATCTACGCCTGTCGAGATGAGAGAACGGCTAAACGGGCCTGGTACCTGGCCGGTTTATTTGAGTGGCCGATCATGGCATTTATGGGTGTGAGCTTAGGTATACTGGCCCGGGTGGCTGCTGAGCAAGGTATGTTCGACGCACTCGGAATGGGCGCCGCAGTAGACCCTGAATCGGGGCTGCCGATGCTGCTGCGCTCGGTGCTGCCGGTCGGGTTAATGGGCCTGATGCTCTCTGCCTATTTCTCGGCTATACTTTCTACTGCCGACAGTTGTCTGATGGCTTCGTCGGGCAATATTGTAACGGATGTGATTGGGCATTTCACTAATACCGACCCGGATTCGCCCAGGATGCTGCGCTTGTCGCAATTGATCACACTCCTTGTCGGAGCCTTTGCGCTTTGGCTGGCTACCAACATGACCAACGTGCTCGACCTGATGCTATACTCTTATGCTTTTATGGTGTCCGGCCTATTTGTGCCCATTATTGGTGCGCTGTTCTGGAAGCGACGCAGCAGCGTGGCAGCTTTCTGGGCTATGCTCGTGGGTGGCGCTACTACTATTCTGCTGCAGGTAACCATGAACACCGAAGGTCTCGTAAACATGCCGTGGTTCAATCTAAGCTTTAACTTGCCCTACGGCCTCGACCCTAATTTATTTGGTCTCACCGCTGCCCTAGTGCTTTACATTACGTTAACAATACTTTACCCCAATAAAACAGAAAAAGAGAAATGGCAGAAAACAACTCCGTCCAATACGAGATCCATACCCCAACCAATCACCAGCAACTAAACCGCGATGAGGTCCTTGATTTCCTGTTCCATCACCTGGACCAGTACGGCGACGCCCGCGAGGACATTGCCAAGTGCATGGACTATGCGCTGTCGGATGCAGAGGGCAAAGGCGGCTCAGTGATCGTGGCTCGGGAAGATGACAAGGTAGTGGGTGCGCTCATCCTGAACAATACAGGTATGAGTGGGTACATACCGGAGAACATACTCGTATACGTAGCTGTGCATGGCAACCAGCGCGGCAAAGGCGTTGGCAAAAAACTGGTGCAACTGGCAGCTGAGACAAGTGAAGGCAGCATCGCCCTGCACGTAGAACCTGACAACCCGGCCCGCCACCTGTACGAGAAAATGGGCTTCACCAACAAATATTTAGAATACAGACTTATCCGATAACAGCATGGCCGTCTTAAAACTGTGCCGCAAAAAACTCAGACACAACTATAACCACCTCGACCGGATTTTTCGTGAAAAGAACATCGACTGGGGCATTGTCACCAAACTGCTTTGCGGCGAAGAAACTTTCCTGAAGGAAGTGCTCGATCTGGGAGTAAAGGAGGTACACGATTCCCGCGTGTCTAACCTGATCGCCATCAAGAAAATGGCACCCGATGTGCAAACCGTTTACATCAAACCCGCCCCGAAACAAAGCATACCGGACATTATCCGCTACGCCGACGTCAGTTTTGAAACCGAGCTCGACATCATCCGGCTTTTGTCAGCAGAGGCCGTCAGGCAAAACACAACGCATAAGATCATCATCATGATTGAGATGGGCGATCTGCGGGAAGGCGTAATGGGCGATGATCTGGTGGACTTCTATGCCCAGATCTTTAAGCTACCCGGTATCTCCGTGATCGGTCTTGGTGCCAACTTCAACTGTCTGCACGGCGTGATGCCCACGCAGGACAAACTGATTCAGCTCAGCCTATACAAGCAGATCATCGACGCCAAGTTCAACATCGAAATCCCCTGGGTGTCGGGGGGCACCTCTGTAACGATCCCGCTGCTCTTCAACCACCTCATGCCGCGAGGTGTCAACCATTTCCGGATTGGCGAGGCGCTTTATTTCGGACTCAACCTGTTCACTGGCGAGACCTTTGAAGGTATGTACGACGATGTGTTTGAATTTTGTGCCGAGATCATCGAGCTCAACGAGAAACCCATGATCCCGATCGGGATGCTGGCCGAAAACCCCAGCGGCGAGAGCTTCGAAATAGACGAAAGCCTCTACGGCAAAACATCACACCGCGCCATTCTGGATGTCGGGCTACTGGACATCAACCCGAAATACCTGCTTCCCAAAGATCATGGTCTGAGTGTAGTAGGTGCCAGTTCCGACATGCTGGTAGTAGAATTGGGTGATAACGAGCAGAACTACAAGGTGGGTGATGTGATCAGCTTCAACCTCCGGTACATGGGTGCGCTCAGCATCATGAATTCCCGCTACATCGACAAACAGGTGGTGGAATGATGAATTCCTGAACTAAGCTAAATGAGCTATACCTGACGCCCTCCCTCCAATACATACCGGAGGGAGGGCGTTGCTGCTTTTAAATGGTTTTCGCTAATAGGTATAGCCGGGCCAAAACTTTTCAGGGCTAGCTACGTCTCTATGGTGAATCTGAATATGGCTATCTCTTTATACCTTGGCTGCTAAACCGACTTTGATCCATCGTATCGTTTACTCCTTCGAAAGTTTCGAACAGGTGCTGGCACGTGGAGGTACGTTTACTATGGTGGTCGCTTTGCTGGCCCTTTCGTGGCTCAACTCTCCCTGGGGTGCTTCCTGGCTATACCTGTGGGAAAACCCGCTGACCGTTACGTTGGGGACCTACAGCGTTCCAAAACCGATCGGCTTTTGGGTGCAGCAGGTTTTGCTAGCGCTCTTCTACCTGACTTTGGGAATGGAACTGAAACGCGTACTGCGCGTGGGTGAGCTGAAGGAATGGCCTGATAGAATGTTTGCTGTAGCTGCGGCTTCAGGAGGTATGGCTATACCTGCGGCGCTATACCTATACCTGGCTCCGGCAGCTGCGCAGGCCGGCTGGTCTGTAGTGGCCACGGCTGATGCAGCGGCCGTACTTGCGCTGCTGGCACTGGCCAGTAATTCCCTGCCGTTTTCGCTGCGCGTGTTCCTGTCTTCGACTGCCATCATGCAAGGTATAGCCAGTTTGCTGCTCAGCGTGATCCTCTATACCTCTATCCAAAACCTGCTGGCGCTTTCGGTTGCTACGGGTGTGTTTGGTTTGCTGGTAGTGTTGCGGGCGCTGCGCAACCGTACCATGTGGCTATACCTGTTGCTGGGCCTGGTGATGCTAGTCTGCTTTCTGCTGGCAGGTGTGCAGGGTGCCGTGGCGGGTGTGTTACTGGCACTTGTCATTCCGATTCATTCGAGGGTGATGGAAGAAGATTTTGTGACGACCACCGATACCATAATGGGACAGCTCCACGCCCTGCGCATGATGAAGCGCCCCGAGCCCGGCGAAGAAATAGAAGAGGATTTCCAGGCCGCTGCCTATACCCTGCGGGTTAATAGCACGAAGGCCCTGTCCCCGTTGCGGCGCTTGCAGCGAAGGCTTTTGCCCTGGGCAGCTTACCTCTCCCTGCCCCTTTTCGCACTGGCTTTTGTGCCCTTTACCTACAACAGCTTTGCCTGGCGTGACCTGCTTGGGCCTGTCCCGATGGGTATATTCTTGGCACTAGTGCTCGGCAAACCCATCGGCATGCTGCTATTTGCCTGGCTGGCCTCGCTGACAGGTATAGCGCGTATACCTGCCACCGTGCACTGGGGACAACTGACGGGCGGTATGTTGCTGTTGGGAGCCGGCTTTATGCTGTCGCTCTTTCAGGCGCAGCAGGTGTTTCCTGCCATCGAGCAGCTTACCCTCGTTAAAATCAGCATTTACGCAGCCTCTGCTGTGGCCGGCTTGCTCGGCCTGCTGGTGCTGGCGGTGGCTGGAAAAACAAAAGACCTGCCACACACGCAGGTATAGCAGGCCTTTTAATTAATAATGAATAATGAGCAATCACTAGTTATAATTCATTACTAATTAATCATTAGTCATTACCCAGCAAGGCGTCCAGAAAGCCGATCTCTTCTTTCTCTTTCTTGTACACGATCATCGGAACGTCGTCGTTGTAACGCAGGATCTTTTCGGTTGTGCTACCCAGCACAAACAGCGCGGCAGCCGATTTGCCCTTGGCGCCGATCACGAGCATGTCTGCTTTGGCACGCTTGGCCTCCACCATAATCAATTCGCCTACATCATCCTCGTTTTCCTGTTTTACAAGTCGGAGGGTTGCACGGTCTTTCAACGCAGGGAATCGGTCCAGCACTTGCTCAAACTTGTTGCGGGCGAAACCTTGCATGCGTTCATCAAAGTCTTTATAACTGATGCCCAGTGTGATGTAACCGGTAGGCACCTGGTAAACGTGCAGGCACGTGATGCGCACATCAGGTCTCAGGAGCGTTGAATTGAGCATACGCTCAAGCGCCATGAGGGAATAATCCGAAAAATCGACGCTGACCATAATGTGACTTAGAACGGTATCTTCATTTTCCGGCACAAACAGCACACTCACACGGCCGTTGCGCAGAATCTTCTGGGCCAGCACGCCGCTTCCGCGCATGCGGAATTTGCGTCCTACCACCACCAGGTCGATTTGGTTATCTTTAGACAGGTGCAGTAATTCTTTCAGTGGCGAGCCTTCCACTACCTGCACTTCTACCTGCACCCGGCTATCGGGTCCGAAGTAATGTCCAACTTTCTCAACAAGCGCAGTGCGCAGTTTTTCGTCGGCCGGCATCTCGTTTGGCATGCTTTCAAGCACCTCGTCAGGTATATCCAGGCTTTTTTCGGCATGGATGAAGTACACATGCTCTATTTCAGATATGGAGCAGAGAAAAGCCGTGTAGCGGATGAGTGTATCGTCCATCTCCGTCAGGTCGAGCCCCACCATAATACGTTTCAGCGAGTTCATGATAATGTTTGGGTTTATGGGTTAACATATGCTGCGCTGCTCTTTTTCGTACTCACCCCCTCTATTTCGCTCCCGACGTAACATTAAATGCGCAGATTGGTACTAATTGTTGTATCAGCTACGAATTTAATACGGATACATTTACAAACTAAGCATTTTTGATGTTTTTAGCTATACTCGCAGGTTTCCTGTTGGCATTTGCCGCGCCTCTGCTTCACCGCTGGCTAGGCAAGTGGGTATTAGTGCCTATGGCGACGTTGCCCTTTTCCATCTTCGTATACCTGCTCACGCTTACCCCCGCCGTGCTTGGCGGCGACAAATTAGGCGAACTGCATGATTGGGCTCCCTCTCTCAACATCAACCTGCACTTTTTCCTGGACGGACTCAGCCTGCTCTTCGCTTTGCTCATCACGGGTTTTGGCACCCTCATCATGCTGTATGCGGGCGGCTACCTCAAAGGTCATCCTTTGCTGGGACGGTTCTATTTATACCTGACGCTGTTCATGACGGCGATGCTCGGGCTTGTGCTGGCGGGCAACATTATTTCCATTTTTGTATTCTGGGAGCTCACCAGTATTAGCTCATACCTGCTCATCGGCTTTAACCAGGACAAGGAAAAATCGCGCAACTCCGCCCTGCAGGCACTGCTCGTCACCGGACTCGGCGGCTTGGCCCTGATGGGCGGTCTGATTCTGCTGGGCATGGCAGGCGGTAGCTATACCTTGAGCGAGCTGCTGGAGCGGGGCGATCTCGTAACAAACCATGCGCTATACCTGCCTGCACTCGTGCTGATCCTGCTGGGTGCTTTCACCAAGTCAGCACAATTCCCCTTTCACTTCTGGCTGCCCAACGCCATGGAAGCACCAACGCCCGTCAGCGCCTACCTGCACTCAGCCACTATGGTAAAGGCCGGTGTATACCTGCTGGCCCGGCTAACTCCCGTAATGGGCGGCACCGACGAGTGGCAGTATACCCTGATGCTGGTGGGTGGCATCACCACTGTTCTGGGTGCTTTGCTTGCCATGCAGCACGTCGACCTGAAAGCCATACTGGCCTATACCACCATTAGCGCGCTGGGGCTGCTCGTGACCATGACAGGTATAGGAACTGCTCCGGCTATGGAGGCGATGGTAGTTTTCCTGCTGGCGCACGCCCTTTATAAAGGCACCTTGTTTTTAGTGGCTGGCAACGTGGACCACGCCACCGGCACCCGCGACCTGACACAGCTCACAGGCTTGTCCGGCTCCATGCGCTACACGGCCATTGCGGCGCTGCTGGCAGGTATGTCCATGGCGGGTTTGCTTCCTTTTTTCGGATTCATTGGCAAAGAATTGCTATACGAAGCCACCCTCGAGGAAAGCTCCTTCCGGTGGATGCTTTTTGCAGTGAGTTTCTTCTCGGGAATGGTGTTCGTGGCCGTGGCCATCGCGCTGGGTTTTGGCGTCTTCTGGCGCCGCAGTACGAAGCCAACTCCCCTGCAACACCCCGACAAGCTCTTGCTATACCTGCCACCTGTTGTGCTGGCCTCCGCAGGACTTGTGTTTGGTCTGCTGCCGGGCTTTTTTGTGACGCCGCTGCTGCGCCGCGCAGCGGAATCCATGCTGGGTGTAGAGCAGGTGTTTGAACTGGCCCTTTGGCACGGATTTAACCTGGTATTGGGCTTGAGTCTGTTAACCATGGCGCTTGGCTACGTGGTGTACCGTTACGCTAACCGACTGCTGAGCTACGCCAGTAGATTAAACAAACTTTACCTTCTCGGGCCGGCCAATCTGTACCAACTCACGCTCAAGGGCTTTCTGATCGGAGCAACCAAAATTACCGCTACGATTCAGAACGGCTATCTGCGCAGCTACATTGCGGCCATTGTTACGGCACAGATTTCCCTGGTTGTGCTCGCGCTCTGGGACGATGGGCCGCGGCTGGAACTTGGCAACCGCCTGCATGAGCTCTCTCAACTGCGCCTGTACGAAGTGGTGCTGCTGCTCATGATCGTGTCGGCGCTCGTCTTCCTGTTTAAGTCGCAGTCCCGCCTCACATCCATCGCCATTATGGGTATAGTCGGTTACTCGGCAGCGCTCCTTTACATCTTGTTTGGTGCGCCGGATGTGGCTGCCACCCAATTGCTCATCGAAACACTTACGGTCGTGATCTTTGTGTTGATTCTGCACAAGCTCCCAACCTTCAAATACCTTTCGCACGCCACGGAGCGCTACAAATACGTGCTGATCTCGCTTACTTTCGGGGCTGTGATGACGTACGTCATCCTGATCGTCAAACAGTATCCGCTCGACTCGCAGTTAAAAGCCTATTACGGCCAAAACAGTTACCTGCTCGCGCATGGGCGCAACATCGTCAACGTGATCCTGGTAGATTTCAGGGCTTTTGACACACTCGGCGAGATCGTGGTGCTGGCCGTAGCAGCCATCGGGATTATGGCCATGCTGAAACTACGTATGCAAAAAGGAGACAAGCCATGAAAACCATCATACTCGCGACTGCCATTCGCATCCTCATTCCGCTGTTTATCATCTTCTCGGTCTATACCTTGTTTCGGGGCCACAACCACCCGGGCGGGGGCTTTATCGGAGGCCTCATCGGGTCCATCGCTTTCGTATTCCATACCATGACGCACGGCCCGCAACACACCGTGGACACTTTCCTGAAACTGAACCTTTACGGCTACCCGCGGCAGCCTAACCAAAGCCGCTCGCTCTACCTGATGCGGATGATGCGCGTGAATGTGTGGCGACGCAGGAAAATGGCCCGCCATCCGGACATAAAGCACCACATGGTCCGCATCGAATCTGTCTACATTATCGCTACGGGTTTGTTTCTGGCCGCCACCAGCGGTGTATTCGGTTTACTTTCCGGTCAGCCTTTTATGCACGCCTATTGGAGTGATTTTTACATACCTGTGCTGGGTAAACCGGGTACGCCGATAATGTTTGATTTAGGGGTATACCTGCTGGTAATCGGGGTGGTGCTCAAAATAACCTTTGTGATGTCAGAAGAATAAGCCATGGAACTCATACTGCCTTTTATTATCGGAATTCTTTATTCTGCGAGCATCTACCTGATCCTGCACCGGCACTTCTTCAAGCTAATACTTGGTCTGATCCTCTCCGGTCTGGCCACCAACCTCTTCCTGTTCGTCATCGGGCGCCTGACTCGCGGGGGCTCGGCCATTATCGGGCCGGACGAAAATGTAGCGGTAGAGCCTTTTGCCGACCCGGTGCCACAGGCGCTGCTGCTCACTGCCATCGTGATCGGCTTCGGCATTCAGTCCTTTACCATTGTGCTCATCAAGCGGGTATACCAGTCGTTCGGCACTACCGACCTCGACGACATGAGCACCACCGACCAGATAGAAGAACACCACTAAGCGCCCTCTATGAACCACCTGCTCATCATGTTGCCTATACTCATTCCGCTGTATGGGGCTATCCTGAGCCTCTTTTTCTGGCGGTCTGTGCGCGCGCAACAGTTTGTCGGCATCCTGGCCCAGGTTTGTCTGCTGATTGCTTCCTTTATGCTGCTCTTCGATATAAATGAAAACGGCATCCGCACCACCCAGGTCGGAAGCTGGCCTGCTCCCTATGGCATTACGTTGGTGGCGGACTTATTCAGTGCCATGATTGTGATCAGCGGTTCCATCACAGGCATGGCCGTTTACCTTTTTTCTATCAAGGGGCTGGATAGGGCGCGGCAGACGTTCGGCTACTACCCGGTGCTCCTTGTCCTGCAACTGGGCGTGTCGGGTGCCTGCCTGACGGGCGATTTGTTCAACCTCTTTGTTTGGTTCGAAGTGCTCCTGATCTGCTGTTTTGTGTTGATTGCGCTGGGCGGTACCAAACCGCAGTTGGAAGGAGCGATCAAGTATGTGACCATCAACTTTCTGGCTACCAATTTTCTGCTGGCAGGTATAGGAGTGGTGTACGGCACGCTGGGTTCGCTCAACCTGGCTGAGCTAGCTGTGCTCGTGCGCACGCCGGCTGCACATCCGGCCCTTATTAATATGGCAGGCATGTTTTTCCTGATCGCATTCGGTATAAAGGCTGCCATTTTTCCGCTGTTTTTCTGGCTTCCGGCCTCATACCATACCCCGCCAATTGCCATCTCCGCTTTTATAGCAGGCATCATCACCAAGGTAGGGATGTATGCGCTTATCCGTCTTTTCACGCTGATCTTTGTGACCGACCAGGATCTGACTATTCCGCTTTTCACGGTGCTGGCAGGTTTTACCATGGTGCTCGGGGTGCTGGGCGCCGCATCGCAGAACGATTTCCGCAAGATCCTGTCCTTCCATATTGTCAGCCAGATCGGGTATATGCTCATGGGACTGGCGCTGTTTACGCCCCTGGCCATAGCGGGGAGCATCTACTTCATCATCCACAACATCCTGGTCAAGACCAATCTCTTCTTGATCAGTGGTGTGGTGGCGCACCGCCATGGCACCTTCGCGCTCAAAAAACTCGGCGGCGTATACCTGCAGCAACCCTTACTGTCGGTGTTGTTTTTTATATCGGCCTTCTCGTTGGCAGGTATACCGCCCTTCTCCGGATTCTGGGGCAAGTTTATGTTGGCCAAAGCCGGCTTTGAGATCGACAGTTTTGTCATTGTGCTTGTTTCACTGGCCGTCAGCCTGATGACCATTTTCTCGATGACCAAAATCTGGAATGAGGTATTCTGGAAAAAGAAACCAGAGTCGGACCCTTTGCTGGAAGTGATGACGGAGCAGAAGCAGCTCCATAACCGCCTGCTATACCTGCCGGTCGTTATCATGACGGTGTTTATTCTCTTTATCGGGCTTTATGCCGAGCCGGTGGTGGCGATGGCACAATTGGCGGCCGAGCAGCTTCTGAACAGCGAATTATACATTAACGCCGTATTGAAAAGATAGTATGAAAACATTTATCGTCCATTTTCTGATCGCCTTCATTGGCAGCTACCTTTACTTCAAGTATGGTGATCCCCTTTTACCTTACAATGCGGTCTGGGCGGTGTTGGTGGCATCCTTTATCATGTTTCTGCTCTGGCTGACCACACCTTCTTACCACCGCTCCTACTTTCATAAACTGCCGCGGGCGATCAGTTTGATTGCCTTTTTCCTGAAAGAGTTAGTGGTGGCCAATTTCAGGGTTGCCTACGACATCCTGACGCCCAATTACCGCATGAAGCCTGCTGTGCTGGCTGTTCCGCTTTCTGTCACGACCGACCTGGAAATTACGATGCTGGCCACTATGATCACTGTGACACCGGGCTCGCTGATGATCGATGTAAGCGCTGACCGCAAGTTTATCTATATGCACACACTTTATGTAAAAGACAATGATGTGGAAGCCGCCAAGCAGGAAGTTAAAGACGGATTTGAACGACGTATATTGAACCTGACCCGATGAGCCTATTTTCCTTCACTCTCATATTTGCCATGGCTGCCCTCAGCATTTGCCTGGTATTGATCGGTATACGGTTTGCGCTGGGTCCTACGCTGCCGGATCGCATCACGTGCTTTGATATGTTTGTGTCCAACATCATTGGTATTGTGGCGATCTACACGGAGCTCACCGGCAACCACGACTTTATTGACGTAGCCATTATCCTGTCCCTGTTCGGTTTTCTTGGCTCGATCTCTTTTGCCTATTATCTCATGAAATCAACCCGATAGCCTATGTTCGAAAACATAAACTTTCTGCTCATCCGCGAAATCATCAGTTCGGTGCTCATCATCATGGGGGTGATCTTTATGTTGATCGCTGCCATCGGGCTTTTGCGCTTCCCGGACTTCTACATCCGCATGTCAGCTATCACCAAGGGGTCGACGCTGGGGGTTGGTCTCATTCTGACAGGGATGGGAACGTACTTTAATGAGCCCGACATACTATTAAAAGTGTTGCTGATTATTGGCTTTACACTCCTGACATCCCCGGTGGCAGCACACGTGATCGGGCGTACTGCTGTGCGCAACAAGATCCCGTTTTGGGAGCGTACCGACCTGGAGGAGTTTAAAGATTACCTGCACAAAGAGCACAGCACGCACCGCGACCACGAGCGGGACAACAAGCATTTGTAGCAGCAGGTATAGCAGGCTTAATGTGTGGGATGATGTAAAAAGGGCCGGATGGAGTCGGCATAAGTGTCGAAAGCTTCGACTGTGGTCAGGATGTGGTCGGGATACGTCAGGGCTGTTAGCTTGCCTCCGAATACGCAACCTGTGTCGATGTTGATGGTGTTGTTCTTCCAGCGCGGCTCCCGTACTGGCGTGTGCCCATATACCACTACCGCCACGCCGGAGTATTCTGCGGCCCAGTCGAGGCGAACCGGCAGGCCATGGGCATCCGTTTCCCCGGTGGTAGGCCCATACAGGCATAGGTCGCGCACCGATTTGCTGTGCCGCCCGTGCAAGCGCTCTTCCAGACCGGCATGTGCCACTACCAGGCGACCTTCATCCAGGATAATGTGGTGCGGCAAATGGCCCAGGAACTCCCGCACCCTTAAGATAAAAGCCTGGTCATAATTTTCGAGTTGGGCCATGGTTAGCTCCAGACCATGGCGGACCTGTACGTTGCGCCCCATCAGCTTGCGGTAGAGTTTGTCGTCGTGGTTGCCGCTGACGCAAAGGGCTACCTCCTGCTCTGCCATGTCCATGACCAGGCGCAGCACTTCCGGCGAGTTCGGACCACGGTCCACCAGATCGCCTACAAATACGGCCATGCAACCTTCGGGCGGTGTCACGCGGTACCTGCCTGCTGATTTGTCATCATATACCTCATATCCAAGCTTTTGGAGCAGCGCCAGTAGCTCATCAAAACAGCCGTGCACATCTCCAATGACATGGAAATGGCCGCGCAGGTCTTTCAGTATCAGGTTTCCACTTCTGTCTGGCTCGTGGTGCATAGGTCTTTATTGTATTGATTCTGGTTCGGTCTTAACCAATATAATAACTAAGAAATGGCCCTACAGGTTAGATTTCCAGTGTTATTTTTTTTCATAGCCGCCAGATTTTATACTTTTAGGACCGCAGATTTTTGTTCCAAACTTTAAGTGGTCTTTTTTTGTAAACCCGGCTGATCTTTCCCGTATAGTCCCACATGCCACAGCTCCGCAAGTATAAATTACCTCTCCTTTGGCTTCGCCGACATACCTCCACCCGCAATTTCATTCTGATTTCCAGTGTATTGGTTGGCCTTACAGCCGGACTTGCTGCCGTAATCCTTAAAACACTGGTGCACTACATTCAGCAGTTGCTGGCCTATGGCAACCGGTTGCTGGAGGAGCCGGTGTGGCTGGTGGTGTTCCCACTTGTGGGCATTTTACTGGTGGTGTTTCTTGTAAGGGTCATGTTTAAGGGGCAACTGGGTCGCGGCACAGCCAGTATTCTGCATGCTATTTCTCAAAAGTCGAGTTTGGTGGAGTCGCACAAAATGTACTCGCATGTGCTCACTAGTGGTATCACAGCTGGCTTTGGGGGTTCGGCTGGTTTGGAGTCGCCTATTGTGGTGACAGGCTCAGCCATCGGTTCTAACTTTGGCCGGGAATACCACCTCAACTACCGCGACCGTACGCTGCTGCTGGCCTGTGGCGCGGCCGCAGGTATAGCAGCTGTGTTCAATGCGCCTATTGCGGGTGTGCTCTTCGCTATCGAAGTACTCCTTGCCGACATTAGTATCGCTGCGTTTATACCTCTGATCATGTCATCTGTAGTGGGGGCCCTCTGTTCGCGCATTATCCTAAAAGAAGAGCAGCTATTCTTTGCTGATCAGTTAGGTTTCTTTGCCGCATCGCATGTGCCATTTTACATCTTGCTAGGTATACTCACCGGACTAATGTCAGTTTATTATAGCCGGGCAGCCTGGCGCATTGAAGCACTCTTTGAGCCCTTTCAGGACCAGCCTTACCGCCGTGCGCTCGTGGGCGGTGTACTGCTCGGCTTGTTGATTATGCTGTTTCCGCCGCTCTTTGGCGAAGGGTATGGAGCTGTTAAGCTATTGGAGAGTGGTAAACCTGAAGCACTACTGCAAGATAGCTGGCTTTCGTTTTTCGGGACGAATGAATGGTTGGTGCTGGGCTTTGTCGGGATGCTGGCGTTAGTGAAAGTTGCGGCTACGACCTTCACAATTGCAGGGGGCGGCAATGGCGGTAACTTTGCACCTGCTATGTTTGTGGGAGCCCACATTGGTTTCTTTTTGAGCCGCCTCACCAATATGCTGCAAATTCACAAATTGCCTGAAGGTAGCTTTACAATGGTCGGGATGGCGGGCATCCTGAGTGGCGTTATGCACGCTCCGCTTACCGCCGTCTTTCTGATCGCTGAAATATCCGGCGGCTATACCTTGATGATTCCGCTGATGATCGTGTCGGCTTCCGCTTATGCCATGGTAAAGTATTTCGAACCATTCTCACTCGACACGAAGAAACTGGCCCAGAAAGGAGAACTACTTACAGCGAACAAGGATCGCACTGTGCTTCACATCATGCAGATCCGTCACTTAGTAGAAACTGATTTTCACCCTGTCAGGTATACAGCCACACTGCGCGAACTGGTGGACGTGATTGCTCAGAGCCGCCGCAACCTATACCCGGTGGTGGACGAACAGCAAAAACTACGAGGCATCATTCTGCTCGAAGATGTGCGCGAAATCATGTTTAAACAGGAGAAGTATGACAAGGTACTGGTGACGGCACTGATGTCGGCGCCCCCTACCGTAGTGCGCCACAACGATACCATGGCCGACGTGATGAAGAAATTCGATGAAACCGGCGCCTGGAACCTGCCCGTTCTCCAGGACGAGCTATACCTTGGCTTTGTCTCCAAGTCAAGTATTTTTACCAAATACCGAAAGCTTTTGATCAAAACAACAGGCCACTAACACCTCAGCCTTATCTATTGGGGTCTTTAAGATCAGCGCCTATACCTTCGATGCCTGCCGCAGTTCGGAAACCACTGACAAGGCAGTCTTTCCAGTAGTTGAAAACGGAACGGTTTCTGGCGCGTACCACGTCAATTTCACCAGCACGGAGTGCTTCCCCTTCTTCTGGATTATCGGACTTGATAACAACTTTGTTGGCCACTTTAGAAAGGAGCTTCTTGGCCAAAGACTGGCGCTTGTCTTCGTCCTTAGTCAGCACATCTACTTTAAAATTTTGATAACGCACATTGAGGTTGCCGCTGGCTTTGTTGCGATACAGTTCCATCTTAAAATCGCTTTTCTGCAGACTGCCTTCTTTCACGCTGATAAACGTAGTCGGCTCCAAAATCGGATTAAGCACCGCCGGATCGGTGGGCCCGGCTGTACCCTGTATGGTATGGTAGCCATCCGGATCCAATAAGTTCAGCCTGATGGTGACGGCAAGTGGAGCTTTTCCATATACCTCCGTTTTTGCCTCTACCACAGCCGGAGACTTGGCGGACATCCGGTTTTTATCGTTGGTCACGTTGCTGATCGTTGCGTAAAGGTTTTCAAAGGTGATGATGCCTTTCTCTGTCGCCTCTTCCGCATGCTCTTCGTAACGAATGTGCATCCCCTTGACCTCTATTTTTTGGATGGTCAACCTAGTTTTCAGCTCTTGAATGATGTCGTGCGGGAGTGGTTTATTTCCCTTCACTGCAAAATTCTTCCTGTCCATGTACGCACTCAAAGATGGATTTTTGATCACCATATTTTTGGCTGCCAGGTTATTGTATCGGGAATGCACTTTGTAATCTACGCCACTCAGGTTTATTTCCGGCACCTCGAGTCGGATCGTCGAAACGGCTTTCCCTTTTAAACGTGCGAGGGCTGCGTTCTCCAATAGCGGAATCAGTTTCAGATTGCCGATGTTGAGCGTCCCGTCTTCCGTATTGGCTTTGAGCGCTGTTGCCTGAAGTTTATAAGTGCTATCTGGCAACCTGAATTCGGCCATGCCCGATTCCAGGGCAATGCGGCGGGTGTAGTAAGCGCGTTCTTCATCCAGAAAGGCGGTACTGTCGAGGTTGAAGTCTTTCACTGTCATCTTTAGATCTTCGAGTACGATCCGATCTGTTTTCGCATCCTGACCTTCCCGAATACGCAGAGAAGCCTCCGTTACTTCGATGCTCCCGATCTGCAGGTTTTTCATGATCCCATCTACGGCTTTGTGCAGCGGTTCATGACTTTCAGTAGTGTCCTGGCGCATTTCCGTGATCAGGATAGCGGGCTGATATACCTGCAGTTTGCTCAGATCGAGTGGTTTCCCGCGCAAAATCCCAAGGAAATTTATACCTGCCAGCACCAGCTTGTTTGTTTTAAGATCGATCAGGGTGCGGGGCGCCTTTACTTGTGTGGTGTCGCGCTGATTTGCTTCGTGGTGCTGATCCCATACCTCAAAGTCGGGCACCAGGTGGATGGAGTCCGCTATGATGCGTCCGCTTAGTAATGACGAATCGAGGCCATGCAGGTATAAGGTATAAAGCCCGTTCGATTCTGTTTTTACCCGCGACTCCAGTTCTTCCTGTAGCCAGGGGTTAAAATATAGTGATGTGATAAAGCCAATGAGGATGAAGAGTAGCGCAAGAATGAGGAGTAGCCATACCCACCATTTACGGAAGAGCGTTTTTATTTCCACGTTTCGGATTAGTTTCAGTTGAATACGAACACAGACATGATGTGTTCACAACCTTTCAGCCTGGCTTATGTTTTTGAATACAGCAACTACTGAAGTCGAGTGATGTAAATATGGAGTCAGTGAATATGCGAGCACCAGGAATGGTCGTTATGGATAGATCAAACCAACTAAATGCACAACTTTAGTTATGAACGAACGTTCAATCATTGTATATTTGAGCAAATGTTCAGGATACAATGCCCCGGTTTCAGGAAAAAAGAGAATACAGCATTAATAAATTGGTTGAAATAGCCTTAAGGCTATTCGCATCAAAGGGTTATGAAGCGACTTCGATCCGCAACATCGCCAGCCAAGCAGGCATGTCACTCGGCCTGCTCTACAATTATTTCAAAAGCAAAGACGAGTTGCTGGAAGAGATCTTTCGGCGCAGCGTGGAAGACATACACGCCTCCTTTGTACAAACTCCTGAACAAGGTGGCTCTGGTATAGAGCAACATATCCGGCAAACTGTGAAGCTACTGAAGGAGAAACAGGATTTCTGGAAGCTGCTGCACGGCATCCGGATACAGTCAGAAGTAGTCAGGAAATTGATGGACGGCATGCAAGAGCAAACAGCCTACATTGAAGACCGTATCCGGCAAAACCTGATCGAGGCAGGCATCCCCTTCCCTGACCTCGAAGCCAAGCTCCTCTTTGCCACCATCGACGGTATGGCAAGCCATTTTTTACTCTACGACAACTACCCCATCGATGACGTGGCTTCCCTCCTGATTATGAAGTATAAGAAGTGATTGTTGATTGATTTAAAGAACAATATGAAATCACCTAACTGGCTTGACCGCATTCTGTACCCTTTTGCGCATCATACGATAGAACTCCAAAGCGGACAATTGCATTATGTGGACGAAGGACGGGGCGAACCCATTGTGTTTGTGCACGGCACGCCTACCTGGTCGTTTGTCTGGCGACAGCAGATCAAGGCGCTAAGCCGAACCCACCGCTGCATAGCCCCCGACCATCTGGGTTTTGGACTGTCCGACAAACCAGTGGACTTTTCCTATACCCCCGAAGCACACGCACAAAACTTGGAGCAACTGATCGATCAGCTTCAACTGAAAGACATTACCCTGGTGGTACACGATTTTGGCGGACCAATCAGTCTAAATTACGCCCTCAGGCATCCGGAGAATGTCAAACGTTTGGTCATTTTGAATACCTGGATGTGGTCGCTGGAAAACGAAAAGCAGATGATGAAAATCAGTAGTTTTCTCAATGGACGCCTTGGGCAGTTCCTCTACCTGAACCTGGGCTTTTCGCCGCGTATGCTCCTGCCCAAAGGCTACCATCAGAAACGACACCTCAGCAAAGACGTGCACCAACATTACTTAAAACCGCTCAATAATAGCCGTAACCGAATGGGTACCTGGCACTTTGCGGTTGCGCTTAAAGAGTCAGGACCATGGTTTGCCAGCCTTTGGAAGCAGCGTGAAAAGCTTCGTGCTATACCTAAACTGATTCTTTGGGGAGAGAAGGACAATCTTCTACCGCTGCATCTACTTGATAAATGGAAACAAGCATTTCCGGAAGCGGAAGTAAAGCGTTTAGAGGCCGGTCACTTTGTGCAGGAGGAAAAAGGAGGAGAAATCGCTGATATGATTAAACATTTTATATAAAGAATATGTAATATTTATTGCAGATATAGTATTCTTTTTCATACCTTTATAGTCAAATTAAAACTATGAAAAAGATCATACCTTCAACATGGCTTTTAGTCATTGCATTTTTTACATTTTCATGTGACCAGAAAGATGATGAGAGCACCACGATCGTACCGAAAGTGGAGGCTAACATGGAAAGGACATTTAATTATCTGGAATCTGAGGAGGAAGAAAAAGCAGTCTACAGCCTTAGCTTGAGGGAGATGCAACTCTTGTCGGATGAAGAAAAACTACAGATAGATTTCGCGCCGTCCCGTCCGAATGGCAATGATGCCGTGGTATTTAATATCAAGCAAGCGGACCTTTTGAATGGCTATATCGGCACCTATCCAATCCGTTCACTTTCCAACAACAAAAAGGGACGTGCCGATATTACCTACTACCACTACTACAACAAAACAAGCAAAAGCGCTTTGTTCAGCAGTGGTAACCGGATGGAAGGCATGATTGAGATCACGGCATACAATGCCACGACTGGCCTGGCGAGCGGCAGTTTTGAAGTGATGATCAGCAATGTGACAGATCCTACCTCTTACGAGAGCAACCCGACTAAACCCCGCAAGTGCAACATTACGTTAAAGGGCAGTTTCAATAACCTGAAATTGGTAAACGCTCACTAAACAAATTTGCTTCTATATAAGGTATAAACCAGCCGCAAACGCGACTGGTTTTTATTTTTTATGACGCTCCTGCAGCACAGCCACCACATCGGCTAACTCCAGTCCGGTAGCTGCCAGCAGCACCAGTAAGTGGTAGAGCAGATCGGCCGCCTCCCCTTTCATGGTGTCCAGTTTGCCGGCCACGGCATCGATCACGGTTTCCACAGCCTCCTCGCCTACTTTTTGGGCAATCTTGTTCACGCCCTTGTCGAACAGGAAATTGGTATAGGACGCTTCCGTCGGGTTCGCCTTGCGTTGTTGTATCACCTCTTCGAGTCTGGCAATAAACTGGATAGCCGCCATGCGTTTAGCGGATGCATCTTCCCCAAAGCAACTGGTATCGCCGGTATGGCAGGTTGGTCCGTTGGGTTTTACCTTAATTAAGAGCGAGTCGTTGTCGCAATCTTCGGCGATATTAACCACCGTTAAGGTATGGCCGGAGGTTTCACCCTTGGTCCAGAGGCGGTTTTTCGAGCGGGAGAAAAACGTCACCAGCCCCTCTTTTTGCGTCTTATCAAATGCCTCCTGGTTCATGTAGCCCAGCATCAGCACCTGACTCGAATCAGCATCCTGTATCACGGCAGGTATAAGCCCGCCCATTTTATTGAAATCTAACATAGTTAGAAAGTTTAAAAGTTAGAAAGTCTAGGAGTTTTAAATGGTTAAATTGTTGTTTTGTGCATAATTAAGAAAGATTTCACTGCTTGATTATCAGTGCACGATGGACGGGCCGTGACCTGCTCGAATCGTGCATAAAAAACAATCAACAATTTAACCATTTAACAATTCAACAATCACTCATCCACTCCATCACTCAATCAAAAATCACACTCTCACGGCTATACCTTCGGCTTTAAGAAACCGCTTCAGATCAGGTATATCCAGTTCACGGAAATGGAAGAGACTGGCGGCGAGGGCAGCATCGGCATGGGCTACTTGGAAAGCGTCGGCGAAATGCTGCATGGTGCCGGCGCCTCCTGAGGCGATAACAGGCACGGAAACAGATTCTGAAACGGCCTTTGTGATGTCGAGTGCAAAACCGGCTTTGGTGCCATCGTTATTCATGCTGGTGAGTAAAATTTCTCCGGCACCGAGCTCCACCACCTTCCTGGCCCAATCCACGGTGGCATGTTCGGTTTCTACGGTGCCGGCGCGGGCGTATACCTTCCAACCAGTGGCTTCGGTATACTTGGTGTCGATGGCCACGGTTACGCACTGGCTGCCAAATCGAAGTGCCAAATCCTCCACCAATTGCGGATTGCGAATGGCAGCGGAGTTGATCGACACTTTATCGGCACCCGCCATTAAGAGCACCTCCACATCAGCCACAGCACTGATGCCGCCACCCACCGTGAAAGGAATATCGATGTGGCGGGCAATGTCGCGCACAAGCTCTGCAAAGGTCTTGCGCTCTTCGTTGGTGGCTGTGATGTCCAGAAACACCAGTTCGTCTGCACCCTGTTCAGCATACCATTTGGCTAGTTCCACCGGGTCACCGGCATCGCGGATGTTCTCAAAACGGACACCCTTTACGGTGCGACCGTTCTTGATATCCAGACAAGGTATAATGCGTTTGGTTAACATAAAAATCGCGCTAAGTCCTTTAATGTGATTGTTCCTTCGTAGATCGCTTTGCCAATAATAGCGCCTTTTACGCCGATCTCCTGCAGCTCTTCCAGATCCTGCACTGTCGTGACGCCACCACTGGCAATTACCTGGGCATCAGGCAAAGTGAGTTTCAGGTGACGGTAGGTGTTGGTGGATGGTCCCTGCAGTTTGCCGTCTTTGCTCACGTCGGTGCAGATGAACAGTTTGGCACCGGTTTTCAGGTAACCTGACATAAAATCCTGCAGCGGGTATTTGCTTTCTTCGGTCCAGGCGCTGATGGCGATGTTAGTGCCTTTGAAATCCGCTCCGATGATGATCTTGTCTGCGCCATACTGCAAGAGCCAGTTTTTTACCTTCTCCGGCTCCCGTACCGCTATGCTCCCGGCTGTAATCTGCGCAGCACCCGCATCAAAAGCCTGTTTCACCGCCTCGTCTGACTGCAAGCCACCACCAAAGTCGATAACAAGGTTGGTGTTGGCAGCAATGCTTTCCAAAACAGACAAGTTTACCGGTTTGCGGGCGCGGGCACCATCGAGGTCCACCAGGTGCAGGCGCTTGATACCACTGGCTTCAAAGCGTTTGGCTACTTCCAGCGGATTGCTGTCGTAGGTGGTTTGCTGGTCGAAGTCACCCTCGGTGAGGCGCACGCACTGACCACCGATCAGGTCAATGGCAGGTATAATCTCCATCATAAGGCAAGGAAGTTTTTGATGATCTGAGAACCGGCAGGACCGCTTTTTTCGGGGTGAAACTGCGCGGCGTAGAAGTTTTTATATTGTAAGGCAGCCGAGAAGGGCTCCGGATAAGAAGTCTGAGCAATGGTATACGCACTCAGCGGTACATAAAAACTGTGTACATAATAGGCGTATTCACCTTCGGCTATACCTGTAAATAAAGGCGATTGCAGCTTCTCAAGCTGGTTCCACCCCATGTGTGGCACTTTCAGGTCTGTTTGAAATCGCTTGACAGGCAAAGGGATGATGCCCAACATGTCCGTATCGCCCTCTTCAGAATGCTCGCAGAGCAACTGCATACCTAAACACACCCCGAAAAAGGGTTGCTCGAGTGTTGGCAGTAACTTATCCAGATTGCGTGCCCGCAGCTGCGCCATGGCCGAAGAAGCCTCTCCCACTCCCGGAAAGATCACTTTATCTGCCGCCTTGATCGTTTCAAAATCAGAGCTTAGCGTAGCCTGCACCTCCAGCCGCTCCAGTGCAAACAGCACCGACTGCACATTACCAGCTTTGTAATCAACTATAACGAGGTTCATTTATTTGATGACTAATAAATTAGTGACTAATGAATAATAGATAAAATAGAACGTGTTTAAAGCACCTGCAACCTTAGGCTTGCTTCAGTTTACGTTTCAGAATGGTTCGCAAAACGAAACAGAGAGAACACCTAATAGTTTTCAAGCAACTCCAATCCTGTCAATTCTTAAATCCTGATTCAGATAAACAAAAAAAGCCTGACTCGGTTCGGAGTCAGGCTTTTGGAAATATGTATTTAATACATTAAATCAAATCCATAGGCTAGCGGCTCCGAAACTTTTGTTTCGTGCATGATGATGGTGCAGATGTGCCAGTGTGCCTTTCATTGCTACAAATATAGGGTACGCCCAACGTAATACCATGCCTATACCTGATTCTTTTTTCTTGGCAAGCTCAATTACCTTTTCAGAATGTCAGGTTTTAGGTATTTTTGGAATATGAAAAAGATAATGATACTGGCTGGTGTGTTTGCCGTGACAATGGCGCAGGCACAACAGCGCATGACCCCGGAACTGCTTTGGAAGCTGGGTCGGGTTTCTGCAGAAACCATAACTCCCGACGGTAAATCCGTGATCTATGGCATCAGTTACCCCAATGTGGAGGAAAACAACAGCGAGCGCAACCTGTATGCTATACCTGTTACGGGCGGACAAGCAACGCAGCTGACCTCTACCAAGGGCGGCGAGAGCGTGGTGCACATAGATAAGGCTACCGACAACATCGTATACCTGCACAAAGGCCAGTTGTGGCAGTTAGCAGGTGGCAAGGGCGAGCCAAAACAACTGACCAACGTGGAAGGTGGACTAAGCAACGTGCGTTTCTCTCCGGATGGAAAACACATGTTGTTCTCCCGAGAAGTGGAAGTGAAAAAGATGCACAGTACCGACATCTACCCGGAGCTGAAGAAATCGGATGTCTATGTATACGATGACCTGAACTACCGCCACTGGGATACCTGGGAAGACGGTAAATTTCAGCACATCTTCTTCGCTAGCTACAACAACGGCCAGCTGGGCACGCCGGTCGACCTGATGAAGGGAGAGCCATTCGATGCGCCACAATTGCCTTTCGGAGGCAAAGAAGACGTGATCTGGAGCCCGGACAGCAAGGCCATTCTTTACGTGAGCAAGAAAAAGTTCGGTAAGGCCTACGCCGTAAGCACCAACACCGACATCTACCGCTACGATATCGCCAGCGGCAAAACTACTAACCTCACCGAGAGTAACCTGGGCTACGACACCCATCCTATCTACAGCGCTGATGGTTCTAAACTGGCCTGGCTGGCCATGGACGAAGACGGCAACGAAGCCGACCAGAACGAGCTAATCGTGCTGGACACAAAGTCGGGTAAAAAACACAACCTGACCAAGGATTGGGACGAGACGATCAACGGGTTTGAATGGAGCAATGATGGCAGCAAGATCTGGTTTGTGGCCCCAACCAAAGGCACGATACAGGTATATGAGATCGCGCTCACTAAGAACCTCGACAAATTCACTACTAAAGGTATACGCCAGGTAACGAAAGGACAGTTCGATGTGAACGGTATCGTGGGGCAGACTGGCAATAACCTGATCGTGTCGCGCAACGACATGAACCGTGCTCCGGAACTATACCGCCTGGAAACCAAGTCAGGCAAGCTGACGCAGCTGACCACAGTGAATGACGAGGTATACGGCAAGCTGGCGAAGAGCAAAGTGGAGCCACGCACGACCAAAGCCAGCGATGGCAAAGACCTCTTCTCATGGGTTGTATACCCACCGGACTTCGATCCGAATAAGAAATATCCAACGCTACTTTATTGCCAGGGCGGTCCGCAGTCGGCTCTCACACAGTTTTACTCTTACCGCTGGAACCTGCAGCTGATCGCAGCGCAGGGTTACATCGTGGTGGCACCAAACCGTCGCGGTATGCCGGGCCATGGTGATGAGTGGAACCGACAGATCAGCGGTGACTGGGGTGGTCAACCTATCCGAGACTACCTGTCTGCTATCGATGATGTGGCCAAAGAATCTTATGTGGACAAAGACCGATTGGGTGCAATTGGTGCGAGCTACGGCGGTTATTCCGTATTTATGCTGGCTGGTCTCCACGAAGGTCGTTTCAAGACTTTCATCGCCCACGACGGATTGTTTGACATGCGCAGCTGGTATGGTACTACCGAGGAGATGTTCTTCGCCAACAACGAACTGAAGGGTCCTTACTGGGAGACCAAATCACCTCAAAGCTATAAGGAGTACAACCCGATCGAGCTCGCCAACAAGTGGGATACGCCTATTTTGATTGTGCAAGGTGGTCAGGATTTCCGTGTAGGTATAGAGCAGGGTCTGCAGGCTTTCCAGCTAGCGCAACTCAAAGGCATCAAGAGCCGCTTGCTATACCTGCCTGACGAAAATCACTGGGTACTGCAGCCGCAGAATGCCATGGTGTGGCAGCGTGAGTTCTTCAAGTGGTTAAATGAAACGCTCGAGAAAAAAGCAAACTAAAACAGAAAGCCCGGTACCATTCAGTACTGGGCTTTTTTGTGCTTATATGGAGACTGTCCCCTCGAGGGGACTACAGGGGTGTTGGCTCCTGTATGAATTAACATCCACCTCCCCCTTCAAATGGGGACTTTTATATACGAATCTAAAAACTTTCCCGCAACTCATACGCCTGCCGCATCCGCTTAATCAAACGCTCCGATTCCTGAAAATTCACCGTCTGCTGTCCGTCTGAGAAAGCTTCCTCCGGCTTCTGATGTGTTTCGTAGATCACACCATCGGCTCCTGCCATGACGGCAGCCAGCGACATCGGTTCTACATGATCCCGCAGGCCGATGCCGTGTGATGGGTCCACAATCACCGGCAAGTGCGTTTTGGCTTTCAGCACGGGCACAGCATTCAGATCCAGCACGTTACGGTAGGAATTTTCGTAAGAGCGTATACCGCGCTCGCACAGCATGATTTTTTCATTGCCGTTCGAGAAGATGTACTCAGCGGCCTGCAGCAATTCTTCTATTGTTCCGGAAATGCCCCGCTTCAGCAACACGGGTTTCTGTGCTTCACCCAGTGCGTCCAGCAAATTGAAGTTCTGACTGTTACGGGCACCCACTTGAAACACATCCACATAGTCGACCATGTCCTCAATCTGTGATACCTGCATGACTTCGGTGATGATCTTGATGCCGTTCTGGCTGCAAAGCTGGTGAAACATGCGCAATCCCTCGAGTCCCATACCTCTGAAAGCATAAGGCGAACTGCGCGGCTTGAACACGCCGCCCCGCATGATCTTCACATTGTTTGCCTTCAGGTGCTCCACTACCAACTCAATCTGCCGCTCACTCTCAATGGAGCACGGACCGGCCATGATGCTGAAGTTGCCTTCTCCGATCACCACGCCATCGGCTAAATCGATTAACGTAGGATTGACGCGCCACTTGCGGGAGATCAGTTTGTACTCGTCTGACACGCGGTGAATGTCCGCCACACCCGGCAGCTGCCCAAGTGTACGGATGTCAAAATCTTTCTTGCCGATACCGACAATGTAGTGCGCTTCCTGTGTTCTTACTTCATTGGCATTAAAGCCGATACCTTTCACTTCCTGCAGTATAGCTTCCAGTAGTTCGGCAGGTATACCTTGCTGCAATTGTATGATCATACTGTTTCTTTCTGTCTGATGCTCTGAATAAATGTGCTGATGTTTTCGCTGAGGCTGCCCTCTTTAGCTATGGCCTTAATAAAAGCACTGCCAATAATGGCGCCGCTGGCATGGTGGCAGGCCTGGGCAAATGTTTCCTGGTTGTGTATGCCAAATCCGATGATGCACGGGTTGCATAAGCCCATCCCTTTCACCCGCTCAAAATAAGTAGTGTTAACCACCGACTGCCTCGAAGTACCACCCGTCACCGAAGCCGAGGATACCATATAAATAAAACCATTGGTGTGGGTGTCGATTTCACGGATGCGCTGCTCCGGCGTCTGCGGTGTTATCAGGAAAATGTTACTGAGTTTATACCTTTCGAATACCTCCTTGTACTCCCGCACATAGTCCGAAAGTGGCAGGTCCGGCAAAATCAACCCGTCTATACCTAGTTCGCTGGCTTTCTGCAGAAAGCGTTCCACGCCATATTGCATCACCGGGTTCAGGTAGCCCATCAGCACCAGCGGTATCTGGGTATGCTGCCGGATATCCTGCAATTGTGCAAATAACTTAGGTATGGTCATGCCGTTTCGGATCGCTACTTCGGAGCTTTGCTGTATGGTCGGGCCGTCAGCCAGCGGGTCCGAAAAGGGCATGCCGATCTCGATCAGGTCTACCCCGTTTTTCTCCAGTTCCAGTATAATAGGCACCGTATCTTCTAAATTTGGGAAGCCGGCCGTGAAGTAAACCGAAAGCAAGCCTTTTGGTTTTTGGGCGAATAATTGCTGCAATCTATTTTCCATCGAAGTTGAATCTGTCTAAGTAAGTTGCCAAATCTTTGTCGCCGCGTCCGGAAAGGTTAATTACCACCACTTCATCCGGCTTCGCGCCCAGTCTGCCGATTACTGCCAAGGCGTGAGCTGTTTCCAGCGCAGGTATAATGCCTTCGAGTCGGGTCAGTTCCAGCACGGCCTGCAGTGCTTCCTCATCGGTAATGCTTTCAAAAATCGCACGGCCTGACTGATGCAAATGCGCATGCAGCGGACCCACACCTGGGTAGTCCAGGCCTGCGGAAATGGAGTAAGGCTCTGTCACCTGCCCGTCTTCGGTCTGCATTAGTAAAGTGCGGCTGCCGTGGATGATGCCTTCTTTGCCCAGCACCGAGGTAGCGGCAGATTCACCGGAGTCTATACCTAAGCCAGCCGCTTCCACCGCGACAAGTTTCACTTCAGGCGTATCTAGGTAGTGGTAAAAAGCACCAGCTGCGTTGCTGCCGCCGCCTACACAGGCCACAACATAATTCGGATTCCCGCTGCCGGTTTTCTCCAGCAACTGCGCTTTCATTTCTTCTGAAATCACTGACTGAAAACGCGCCACCATGTCCGGGTACGGGTGCGGACCCACCACCGAGCCGATAATATAATAGGTGTCTTCCGGGTTGTTGATCCAATCGCGAATCGCTTCGTTGGTCGCATCTTTAAGCGTGCGGCTGCCGCTGGTGGCGGGCACTACAGTAGCACCTAACATTTTCATACGGGCTACATTAGGCGCCTGTCGTTCAATATCTACTTCACCCATATACACGATGCACTCGAGGTTCATCAGCGCACAAACCGTAGCCGTGGCCACGCCATGCTGACCAGCACCTGTCTCGGCTATGATGCGGGTTTTGCCCAGCCGCTTAGCCAGCAAAATCTGCCCGATAGTATTGTTGATCTTATGCGCACCGGTATGGTTCAGGTCCTCCCGCTTCAGGTAGATGTTCGTGTTATATTTTTCGGAAAGCCGCTTGGCCAGGTATAGCGGCGTCGGGCGGCCTACATAATCCCGTAGCAAACTCTGCATTTCCTCCTGAAAATCCGGCTCCGCCATGATGGTCAGGTAATTCTGCCGCAGTTCCTCCACATTGGGGTATAGCATTTCGGGAACATACGCGCCGCCAAACCTGCCGTAAAATCCGTTTTCGTCTAATGAGTATTTCATGTGATATTTTTATTTTGTCATTTCGGACAGCGGGAGAAATCTGATAGCTTTGGATCTGGATCGCTCCTGTCGTCGAGATGACAGTTAATTTAGTCTCTTTCCTTTATTAATGTGACTAACTCTTTCAGCTTCTCCACATCCTTCAGCCCTGGCTCCAGCTCAAAACCACTGTTCACGTCAATGGCGAATGGCTTTGGTCGCAGCTTCTCGAACTCTTTGCTCTGCAGGTTTTCCAGATTCAGACCCCCGCTCAGGAAGTAAGGTATAGGTGAGAAGTAGCCTTTGAGCATTTCCCAATCGAAGACCGTACCGTTGCCGCCAAAGTTGTTGCCACGCGTGTCGAAAAGAAAGAACTCGCAGTAACGTTCGTAGAGCAAGGTGTTCTCGAAGGAAAAACGATCATCTACCGAAAAGGCCTTGATCAGGCGTATACCTGTCTCCTGCAATTCCCGACATTGCCCCGGCGTTTCATGGCCATGTAGTTGCACCAGATCCAGTCCATACTTTTTAATAGTATCCTGTATAACCTCGGTCGCTTCATTCACAAATACCCCCACTTTGTGTATACCTGCCGGAAGCTCGGCTAAGATTTCCTGGGTGATATGGCCTTCGCAGTAACGCTTAGAGCCTTTATAAAAGATAAAGCCCATGTAGTCGGGTTGTAGTGCAGCGACCTGCCGGATATTATCCGGGTCGAGCATACCGCAAACTTTTATTTTCAGGTCTTTCATTCTGCCGATCGTTTGAATAGTGTTATGTGTAATTCGAGTTTACGCCTGCGCCTGCACTAGCGAATCGTGCTGTTGCAGCTGGCGCAGCTCCCGGATGAACTCAGCAGCGGCACGTTCCGGTCTGCCGTCAGTCATAAAGGTCTCCCCGATCAGGAAGCCATTATAACCCACCTGCTGTAGCTCCACCAATGTCTCAGGTGACTTCAATCCGCTTTCCGACACCTTAGTCATACGTGCCGGAATATGCTGCGACAGTTCCAGGGACAAGGCAACATCGGTCTGGAAAGTCTGGAGGTTGCGGTTGTTTACTCCCACAATAGTCACATCATCACACAGTGAAACTTCCAGTTCCTGTTGAGAATGCACCTCCAGTAAAACCTCCAGTCCGAAAGAGCGGGCAAAAGCGGCCAGTTGTTTTAGTCTGTCAGGTTCCAAAGCAGCCGCAATTAGCAAGATGGCGTCGGCTCCGATAGACTTGGCCTCCACGATTTGGTATTCGTCTACTGTAAAGTCTTTGCGCAGAATCGGGCAGAAGTTGTACTTGCGGGCGATCATCAGGTCTTCGTTCTTGCCCCCGAAATAGTGTGAGTCCGTCAGGATAGACAATGCCGATGCACCTGCCTGCATGTAGCCAATTGAGGTGCGTTCCACCGAAACGTATGGGTTGATATCGCCTTTGGAAGGAGACTTTCGCTTGATCTCGGCAATGATGCCACTCTTGTCTGGCCGCAACAGGTAGCGTTCCAGCGATAGGCAAGGCGTCTCGAAGTATAAACTCTTCTCCAGTAGCTTCACCGGGTATAGCGCCTTGCGGTCTGCAACTTCTTTGTATTTATGGGCGATGATTAGATTGAGTATATTCATGGTTATCGAAATTGAAGTTGTTTAAATAATCAGGCTGTCACCAGCTTTGTATCTTGTATCAGTTTGTTAAACAAGGTATAAGCCTTACCGGATTCTAGTGTTTCTTTAGCTATAGCAACGGCTTCAGGTATAGCCGTTTCGGGGCGGGCGCAGTGGATGGCCATACCAGCGTTGGCGGCGACTACATCATTTTGGGCTGGCGTGCCATCCCCTTTGAGCACCTTCAGGAAAATGTCGGCAGATTCCGCTACACCTCCTCCGCTTTTTATCTGACTGTGCTCCAGACGACCAAGGCCCAGATCATTGGCATCGAGCAATTGCTCTTTATTGTCTGCAATCACTTTAAAAGGACTGGTCAGAGAGATTTCGTCGTAACCGTCCAGGGTATGGAGGATGCTATATCGGATGTCAGGCTGCTGTTGGTAGAGGTAGCCAAACATGCGGGCCAGTTCAAGGCTGAACACACCCACCAACTGTTTCTTCGGGAAAGCCGGGTTCACCATCGGGCCAAGCATATTGAAAAAGGTTTTCACGGCAAGGTCTTTCCGAATGGAGCCGACACTTTTCATGGCCGGATGGAAAAGAGGGGCATGCAGAAAACAGATGTTATACTCGGCGATGCTGCGTTCCAGTTTGTCGGTATCGGTAGTAAACTTTATACCTAGCGCTTCCAGCACGTTCGACGATCCGCAGGAAGAAGACACCCCGTAGTTGCCATGCTTGGCCACCGCAATGCCATTTGTCGCTACCACAAAGGAAGAGAGTGTGGAGATATTAAAGGTATCCTTGCCATCACCGCCTGTACCACAAAGGTCGATCGGGTCATAAGCATCCAGGTCTACCCGATGGCAAAGCTCCAGTAAGGCATTGCGAAAGCCCTCCAGTTCCTCCACCGTGATGCTACGCATCATGTATACAGTCAGGAAGCTAGAAACCTGGTTTTGGTTATACCTGCCAGTAGCAATGTTTTTCAGTACTTCCCGCGCCTGTTCACGGCTCAGAGTTTTATGTTCAAATAAGTGATTCAGTATTTCTTTCATGTTGCTCTTGACAAATGATTATTTGATTAAAGACAAAGGACCTCTTGTTAATCGCTGTTTAGTCCTTTGTCACTTATTCCTATGTCTAATTTTCCAGCCAGTTCTTAATCATCTCCCGCCCATGCTCTGTCAGCACGGACTCTGGGTGGAATTGCACACCACGCACATCATAGTTTTGGTGGCGCAGCGCCATGATATTGCCGGAATTATCAACTGCGGTTGGCACCAGGCAGTCAGGCAGGTTTTGCTCCACCAGCCAGGAGTGGTAGCGGCCGGTGTTGAAGTGCTTCGGCAGGCTTTGGAAAAGCGGTTCTTTCTCACAAATCACTTCAACAGGAGTAGCTATACCGTGCCATACCTTGTTGCTGTTTAATAACTTACCGCCGTATACCTCACCTATTGCCTGATATCCGAGACATACTCCGAAAAGACTTTTGCTCGACCCAAACTCCCGGATGATTTCCTTAAGCATCCCGGCCTCATCAGGTATACCGGGTCCCGGCGAAAGCATTATTTTATCAAATTGCGCCACTTCCTCCAGGCTTGTCTTGTCGTTGCGCCGCACGGTTACTTCAGCTCCCAGTTCCTGTAACAGGTGCACAAGGTTGTAAGTGAACGAATCGTAATTGTCGATTACCAGAACTTTCATATTAGTTGATCTCCTGTGCTAAGGTGAGGGCTTTGCGCAAAGCCATTAGTTTGTTGTCGACTTCCTGCAATTCGCTGTTTTCGTCAGAGGCGGCGACTATACCTGCACCGGCCTGGTAGAAAAGTTTATAGTCTTTGCTCAGAAAAGAGCGGATCATGATGGCGCTGTTGAAATTACCGTTGAAATCCATGAAGCCGATGCAGCCTCCGTAAAAAGAGCGGTTGGTGGTTTCGTACTGATCGATCAGTTGCATGGCCTTGTACTTGGGAGCGCCAGAGAGTGTACCGGCCGGAAAAGTACTGGCCACCATTTGCAGTGAGTCTTCCTGGTTGTGTAGCTGCCCCGATACTTTAGACACCAAGTGAATGACATGCGAGTAAAACTGAATCTCCTGGAACGTCTCCACTTCCACACTGTGCCCGTTGCGACTCAGGTCGTTGCGGGCCAGGTCTACCAGCATCACGTGCTCGGCATTCTCTTTCGGGTCAGCCAGGAGTTTTTCGGCCAGTGCAGCGTCGGCGGCATCATCACCGGTTCTTCGGAAAGTACCTGCTATCGGAAAAATGCTGGCTTTGCCGTCTTTGATCACTAGCTGCGCCTCCGGCGAAGAGCCAAAAATCTTAAAGCTGCCGTAGTCGAAGTAGAACAGGTATGGCGAGGGGTTAACAGAGCGGAGGGCCCGGTACACATTAAAGTCATCTCCCTGAAATGCTTGCTCAAAGCGACGCGATAATACCAGCTGAAACACATCGCCCCGAAAGCAGTGCTCTTTCGCCCGCCTGATATTCTGCAGAAATGCCTCTCTGCTAATGTTGCAAGTTTCCTCGCCTATCGATTTGAAGGTATAGCTCGGAATGTTGCGGCTGTTGAGGAGGGCCTCCAGCTGTGCTATACCTGTCTCCTTTTCCTCTCCATAAGAATGCGAGAAAATAAAAGCCTCATTAGTAAAGTGGTTGATGGCAATGATGTAGCGGTAAACGGCATAGTATAGATCCGGCATCTGCTGGCGATCCGGGCGAAGATTCAACTCCACATCCTCAAAATAACGCACTGCATCGTAGTTCATGTAGCCAAACAAACCATTGCTGATAAAGTTGAAGTTGTTTTGCTCAGGCTCAAATCTGCCGGCAAAAGCAGACAGTCTCGCTGGCACATTCAGCTCTTTTGAGATGGGTGTTTCTACAGAGTTACCATCCGGAAACACTTCGGTCAATACTTCGTTTTCGGCTTTAATGCTTGCCAACGGACTGCAGCAGATATAAGAGAAGCTGTTCTCTGCGCCGTGGTAATCCGAGCTCTCCAGCAGGATGCTGTTTGGGAACCGGTCGCGCAGTTTCAGGTATACACTCACCGGTGTAAGTGTGTCGGCCAAAAGCCGCTTATAAGTTGTTGTGATCTTATACTTTGTCATCTTTCAAATAGAATTAAAAACAAAAAAGCCTGCTGTTCAGGCGAACAGCAGGCTTTTATACCTTTGGCTATAGACTATACTATCTCTTCATAATATACATAGCAGGGCTGTTCACGAGACTTTGCGTAACGTGCCACCACCATGCTGTATGAAGAAAATTTTGGATCATGTGCTTTTTTGAAAACAGAGAATATGGGGTCCCTGTGTTGCAAAGGTAAAGGCTAAACCGGGGAATACAAATTCTCTGGAAAATATTTTTGACCAGATGCCTCCAGATCCCTCCTCAACTTTCAGAAAAAAGCTGTACGCTGCCTGTATAATCGCCTGCACCTTGATTTGGGACAGCAAATTCCTTATTTGGGAATTTTTTGTAAAAGCAACCGCCATGCCCCTTACGGTTAAACTTTATTTGCCAGCAATTTGGAGCATCCTGGCTGGCGGACGCTGTTTGGGTCTGATTTTTGAGTAGAACCAATTCCACTTGTATGTATTTACCCTGGCCAATGGTTTAGAACATAACCCGGGCCGGCAAACTGGGGTAAAGCCGGATATATTGGAGAGGGTGCTATGAAATTGGTTAGAAACGAAATCTTACACAGACAAAGTAATATACTTATTGAATTTAACCACACGGAGGGCTGGCTATATGTAAATTGGCGCGGCTACCAGAACTACGACACCGTGGTAGCTGGCTGCGAGAAAATTCTGGAGCTGCTGCTGGAATCGAACTGCACCAAGGTGCTGAACGACAATACGAACGTGGAAGGGATCTGGTCAGGGGCCTCCAAATGGGTGGGCCAGGACTGGCTCCCGAGGATGCAGGCTGCCGGGCTGGAATGTTTTGCCTGGGTATACTCTCCCAGCACTTTTAGTCGCCTTTCCGCTGACAAGACGCTCAACTGCACAGAAGACCAAAGCTTTATTCAAACTTTTGATGATATAGAAGCAGCCAGCGACTGGTTGCGCGCCTGCTGAAATCCAACCAACCGCTTACAACCAGATAAAAGGCTGACTGTTAACTTACAGTCAGCCTTTTTATTTCCAGTCACTTTACAAAGTCCCTTTCGTGCTAGGTATAGAGTTGTCTTCCGGATTGCGTTTTACCGCCACCTGAATCGCTTTGGCAAATGCCTTGAAGATCGCCTCGATCTTGTGGTGTTCGTTTTGCCCTTCGGCTTTCACATTGAGGTTGCACTTGGCCGCGTCGCTGAACGACTTAAAGAAATGGAAGAACATTTCAGTCGGCATGTCCCCCACTTTCTCGCGCTTGAACTCAGCCTCCCATACGGTCCAGGGTCTTCCGCTAAAGTCAATGGCTACCTGCGCCAGCACGTCATCCATCGGCAATAAAAACCCATAGCGGCTAATACCTTTCTTGTCTCCTAATGCAGCCAGGAAGGCTTCTCCCAGGGCCAGTCCGGTGTCTTCGATGGTATGGTGCTCGTCGATGTGCAGGTCACCTTTTACCTGTATGCTCAGGTCCAGCTTGCCGTGCTTGGCGAGCTGCTCCAGCATATGGTCAAAAAAGCCAAGGCCGGTATGGATGTCCATCTTACCGGTACCATCCAGGTTCAGATCAATGGCAATATCCGTCTCATTCGTTTGGCGCCTGATCGTGGCACGACGGGCCGGCAGCTTCAGGAAGGTATAGATCTCGTCCCAGTCGTTGGTGCTTAATGCAGCTTCTTCTACCGATTTTTCACCGATAAATATCGCCTTGGCACCCAGGTTTTTGGCTAGTTGTACGTCCGTTAGCCTGTCTCCTATCACATATGAGTTCTCCAAGTCATACTCACCGGACAGATACTTTTTCATCATACCTATACCTGGTTTTCTGGTCTCCAGCCCTTCATGTTCAAAGCTTCTGTCGATCAGGATATCAGCGAACGCTATACCTTCGCCTGTTAGGATATCGAGCATTTTATTCTGGTAAGGCCAGAAGGTATGCTCCGGGTAAGAGTCTGTTCCGAGTCCGTCTTGGTTGGTAACCATGACCAATTCATAATCCAGCTCTGTGTAGATCTTGTACAGGTTACGAATCACTTTTGGCAGAAACTCGAATTTCTCGAAAGAGTCCACCTGGAAATCCGTTTTCGGCTCGACTAGTATGGTGCCGTCACGGTCTATAAATAATGCTTTTTTCATTAATGTTAGTCTATCTGGTAGCATGTAGCATGCTGACGGCTACAGTTATTTAAATTTAGCAATGGCCTGAAAGAGTTGCTGGTTTTCGTCTACGTTGCCGATGGATATGCGCAGACAGCCTTCGCAGCCGGGCAGGCTGGAACGATTGCGTACGACAATGCCTTGCTCCAGTAAATAGGTATAGAGACGATTAGCCTCTTTCACCTTCACCAACAGGAAGTTGGCATCCGAGGGGTATACCTTTTCCACGGCATCCAAGGTCGGAAGCGCCTGCACGAGCATTTCCCTTTCCTGCACGATCTCTTCCACCATGTAGGCCAGTTGCTCTGTCTGCTCCAGTGCTTTCAGCGCCAGCTCCTGGGTGGCTTCATTTATATTATAAGGCGGCTTGATCTTGTCGAGTAACGCGATGATCTCTTCCGAGGCAAAGGCCATACCTAACCGCAAACCCGCCATACCCCATGCTTTGGAGAATGTCTGCAAAACGACCAGGTTCGGGTACTCGGCCAAGCGGGTGGTCCAGCTAGGCGCATCGGCAAAGTCAATGTAGGCTTCATCGACCACCACCAGTCCGTCAAAATTATCCAGCAGGGTTTCGATGCTTTCTGCCTCGATCAGGTTGCCGGTCGGGTTGTTGGGTGAGCAGACAAAGATCAGTTTGGTCGTATCCTTTACCTGCCGCAGCACTTCCAGCACGGGGATCTGAAACTCCGGCGTCAGCTGCACAGCGTCCAGTTGCACCTCGTTCAGGTTAGCCGATACCTCGTACATACCGTATGTTGGCGGCAGATGCAGCATGCTGTCCTGTCCCGGCCGGCACACCATCCGGAACAGCAAATCAATGGCCTCGTCAGAGCCGTTGCCCAGGAAAATCTGGGATGCCTTCACGCCTTTTATACCTGCTATCCTCTCTTTCAGCTTTTTCTGATGCGGGTCCGGGTAACGGTTGTATCCTGCTCCAGCCAGGCTACCCAGGTTGTTTTCGTTGGCATCCACAAAGACACTGGCTGCTCCCTTAAACTCGTCACGTGCGGAAGAATAAGCTTTCATTTTCAGCACGTTCGGCCGTACAATTCTCTCCAGGTTAAACATTTTGCACCTCCTTTAATCTGATACTTACTGCATTTTTGTGAGCTTCCAAACCTTCGGCAGCTGCCATTACTTCGATCGTTTTCCCGATGTTCTGCAAGCCTGCCGGCGTGATGTGCTGAAAGGTGATCTTCTTTGTAAAGCTGTCGAGCGACACGCCGCTGTAGGCACGGGCATAGCCATTCGTAGGCAAGGTATGGTTCGTGCCGGAGGCGTAGTCGCCCGCCGATTCCGGACTGTAGTTGCCTAGAAAGACCGAACCGGCGTTTGTGATATCGTCCAGTACCTCTTCAAAATTGTTGATAGACAGGATCAGGTGTTCCGGTGCATATAGGTTTGAAAAACGCAGCATTTCATCTACGCTTCCAAACAGTATACCTAAGCTGTTTTGTAAAGCTTTGGCGGCAAACTCTTTGCGGGGCAAAATTTCCAGTTGTGCCTGTAGCTCTTGCGCTACGCTGCTTAGCAGTTGGGCAGAAGTAGTTAAGAGCACCACTTGCGAGTCAGCACCATGCTCCGCCTGCGAAAGCAGATCAGCCGCCACAAAAGCAGGGTTGGCAGAGTCGTCTGCGATTACCAGCACTTCGGATGGTCCGGCTGGCAAATCGATGGCTACACCGGTTTTGCTGAGCATCTGCTTTGCTACGGTCACGTACTGGTTACCCGGTCCGAAAATCTTGTTCACCGCAGGTATAGACTCCGTACCGAAGGCCATGGCTGCAATAGCCTGTGCGCCACCCACCTTGGCAATTTTATCTATACCTAGCAGAGAGGCTGTGTAGCGTATGGCCGGATGTATGGTTCCGTCTTTGGATGGTGGTGTGCACAAGAGCACCTCCGGACAACCGGCAAGCTTGGCTGGTACCCCCAGCATCAGCAAAGTTGAGAACAAAGGTGCGGTGCCTCCCGGAATGTATAAGCCCACCCGATCGATTGGCACGCTCTTGCGCCAGCAAGTCACGCCCGGCATGGTTTCCACCTGCTTAGGCTGCTCGGCCTGCTGCGCGTGAAAAAGCTGTATGTTGCTATAGGCCTGCAGAATAGCTTCTTTCAGTTCGGCGGACAATTCAGATTCTGCCGTTGCAAACTCCTCCTGCGTAGCAAAGAAGCTTGTCAGTTTTACGCCGTCATACCTTTGCGTCAGCTCCAGCAAAGCGGCATCGCCCTGCTCCCGCACCAGTTGGAAGGTCTGGGCTATACCTGCCTCCAGGTCTTCATAGTTTTGGGTGGGTCGCTTTGCCAGTTCCTGCCAGTCTGCTCGGGCCGGAAATTCTATTTTACGCATCATATGATCATCTTTTCAATGGGTACTACTAATATGCCCTGTGCACCAGCCTCTTTCAGCTTCTCAATGATCTCCCAGAAATCATCCTCATTTACAACGGAGTGCAAAGAGCTCCAGCCCTCTTCAGCCAGTGGCAAGATGGAAGGTGATTTTGCTCCTGGCAGCAGCTCGCTGATTACAGCAATCTTCTCGTTCGGGGCGTTCAGCAGAATATACTTCGCTTTCTGGGCGCGCTGTACGGCGTGGATGCGGAACAACAGTTTATTCAGGATCTCCTGCTTTTCAGCATTCAGGCCGCCGTTCGCAATCAGGACCGCCTGCGACTTGAACACACGTTCTACCTCCCGCAGCCCATTGCTGATCAGGGTACTGCCCGAACTCACGATATCGCAGATGGCTTCTGCCAGCCCGATGCTGGGGGCGATTTCTACAGAACCGCTGATGGTATGGATGTTGGCCTGTACGCCTTTTTCATCCAGGTAGGCCTGCAGCAGTTTAGGATAGGATGTGGCGATGTTTTTCCCCTGCAGGTCGCTGATGTCTTCGTAGGGGTCGCCCTTCGGCACCGCCAGCGACAGGCGGCACTTTGAGAAGCCAAGTTGTTCTACCGCCAGGTGCTGCATGCCTTCCTCGACCAGCACATTCTCTCCCACTATACCTATGTCGGCCACACCATCGGCCACGTAGCCCGGTATATCGTCATCGCGCAGGTATAGTATTTCGAGCGGAAAGTTGGTTGATTCGGTTTTGAGTTTAAGCGAGCTGGTGATAAAAGAGATACCGCACTCACGGATCAGTTTCAGCGAGTCTTCACTCAGTCTGCCGGATTTCTGGATTGCTAAACGTAGCATATATGTTGAATGGATTAAATAGGTACAAATAAGTATAACCTTGCTGCTGGCAAAGTATAATAAGGGTGCAATGACCCTACAGGGGGCTATATGATTGTTTTATTCCTCTTACGAGGAATGATGGAAATGATGGTGATGCGCAGCAGAACCACAGGCAACAGGCGCTGCCGTAGAAGTGAAAGAAATGATATGTAGCGTGGTTTTGCTCATCTGCTGCTGCAAAGGTACAGTTGATTTTGGTTTATACAAACAAGCGTCGATATTGTTTTGCGTGTGACATAATTTAGCCCTTAACTAAAAAGGCACCTGCCCGTTACGACAAGTGCCTTTTTAGTTAAGGGTCAAAAGACCCAGTAAGCGTTAGCTTACTTTTTGAGAATCATTTTAATGGTCTGTGCTTTAGAGCCAGTGATCAGACGGGCAAAGTATACGCCTTCAGCCAGGTGACGGGCATTCAGTTCGTACTCGTATACCTGTCCGGCATCAGCCTTGCCAGTCGCCACTTTCCTGATCATCGAGCCTCTCACATCGTACACTTCCAACGCAAAGTTCTGCTCTGTATCGAAAGCGAAGCGAATCGTCGTTCTGTCAGAGAAAGCGTTTGGATAGTTGTCGAATCGGGCAGAAGACAAGCCTTCGAGTTGGTCAACTGTTCCAAGCTTTTTGCCATTGCTGGCCGTAAGCTCTTTTGCTTCGTGGATCACGATAGAGCCGCCGCCCGTTCCGTTGTTACCTAAGATGGTGGCATCATTGGAGTTTTCATCTTTGCCGATCTGGTTATCATATACTATTTGACCTCTTCCATCGACAATTTTAATTCTGAATTTGTCTGGCCCTGTTGCACCTTTCCAGTCACCATCGATAGCGGTTATAGTAAACTTGTAACCTGATGCACCGTTCACAGTTCCGGTACCCCGGTAGGTAGCTTTGCCAGCGGCTATCACCAGCGAGCCAGACTCGTGTATGGTACTCTTGAAGTTGATGCTGCCCGCACTAAACTGGAACTCGGTGTTACCGTCCACCTGGCTGCTGCCTTTCTTGTACTTTGATACAAATCCAAAGTTCGCTTTACCAATTGCTTCAGGATTTGCAGGCATCGCGCTAGCAGGAGAGTCAATCCAACCGCCGCCAGTTACGAAGCTGCCGCTCGCATCGAATACAGGTATATAAGCTGTTGATGAAGAGCAGCCAGAGCCAGCCACAGCTTCTACCTTGTATACACCCAGCGGTAAAGCTGAACTTGGAATTACTGCACTCGCTACTCCTGATCCATCTGATGTAGCTTCGATACTGAAAACAGGTTTACCAATTTCATCAGTAACAGTGAAAGTCACTGGAACTGCACCAATACCTACAGTACCAGCTGTCACAGTTGCAGACAGACTCGCTGATGAGCCCAATGCTACAGGTTTGCTGCTGGCGCTTGCATCAACAGTTATACCTAGAATATCAAGATTTGCGGGTACATAAGTGACAGTGTAATTACTATTTGCAACTGTACCCTGACCAAGGGCATACGCTCCTACAGTCTCACCTGGCTCTCTGGTTATAGAACCAGAGAAGTTGATTTGTTCACCATTTGCCAACGTAGAACCTACTTCAGGGCTTGACACAAAGTCTAACGCGGGGTCTGCTTGACCGCAATATTTCTGTTTAGCGTTTGCTGTTACAGTAACTTCCAACGGAGTGATATTCAGATCAGCACCATTATAGGTCAGTGAGTAGTTGCTACTCAGGGCAACACTGCCTTGCTCGATCGCAAAAGTACCAACGTTCTCACCGTTTTGTCTGGAAAGCGAACCTGTAAAGGCGTCAGTACCTACGAGAGAGCCTGTCGTGATAACATAGGTCAGCGCTGGGTCTAGATCTCCGTAGGTCTTACTTTTCGCATTAGCCGTGATAGTAATCGCTTTCGGTGTGATAGTAAGATTTGCAGCCTCGTACGTGATCGTGTAGTTAGCACCCGCAGTCAGTGTGTTCTGATTGATGGCATATGAGCCAACGTCCTCACCAACTTCCCTTTTTAGTTCGCCACTAAAGTCTTCGCCATCTACCAGATTGCCTACCTTCAGCACGTAAGTTAATGCTGGATCGCTGTCACCGTATACCTTGCTATTTGCAATTGCAGCAACCGTAACAGCTCTTTGAGAAATAGTGGCGGTAGCCGGTGTTACAGATACTAGCGTGTAGTTTGCCTTATCGTCTCCTGCGAGCGATACTGTAGCTGTAATGGTCCTATCTCCTGCATTTGCATCACTATAAACCGCACCCGTTACTGTAGCTGTAACATCATCAGGCGAGATCACCCCATCCAAGGTGGCCGTAGTACCACCAGCGGTTGTCGTTCCATCATAGACTTTGCCTGCATTTGCCAAGGCTGCAGTCACTTCTTTCGGAGCAATCACCAGCGTGCCTTCACCATCTGTAGCGCTATAATTGCTGTTGTTCAGCACTGCTACTACTGCATAGGAACCTGCTGCTGTTGGCACATCTGATTTTCCATTATACGTTACAGTAACCGCTAAACCTTCAGGAGAAGTCGTCACAGTGGCTGCCTGCTCAGCACGGTTGTAAGTCTTAGACAAACCAGTCACGGCAATGGAAGCTGGTGCCTGATTGATAGTAAGCGTACCAGACGTGTTGCTTACAGTATAGTTGCGTAACTTATTATTTGAATCTACAAGTGAAGCTGTGATAGGGTAAGTTCCTACATTCGAAGCTTCATCAGCCGCTGTGTTGTAGATGGCTGTAATGGCATCGCCGTTCTTAATGCCGGTTAATGTACCGTCCAACACAGGATTTGCCACTCCAAAGATTCTATCCTTATCATGTGCAACTACTGATAGACCAGCTTTTAACACCGTCAAAGTACCATTAGTTGATGTCACAGTGTAGTTCGTAAGTGCATCGCCACTTAGCAAAGGACTGATGTCATACTCCCCTATTTCGCTTGTCTCAGTAGCTACTGTAGTGTATGAGGCTGAAATGTCGTCGTTGTTCCTGATACCTGTAATCATGCCTGTAAAGTTCGGGTTAGCATCACCATACACTTTTTCAGCAGCGTCAGCCGTCACAACCAAATCTGCTTCCGTGATGGTGAATTCGGCCGTGTTGTAGGTGATCTCGTAATTACTCAGAACATTGGCTGGGCTCAGTGTGGCACTAATGGCGTAAGGACCGCCGACAACAGTCTCACCCGCCAGACGGCTGTAAGAAGCAGTCACTTTGTCCGAAGCCAGGAAGCCCTCTAACGCACCGTCCAAGGCAGGGTCTGAAGCACCGTACGTTTTGCTGTTGGCAATAGGCGTTACTAAAGCAGTCTTCCGGGTAATGTTTGCCAGGGCTGTGCTTACAGCAGTTAACGAATAATTGTCCTTATCATCACCTGAGAGCACTGCACCTGAAATAGTAACCACTTTACCATTTCCTGCATTTGCATCAGCAAAAGCGGCCGTGCCGCCAGTTAGTTGAACATCATCTTGTCCGATCACATCTTGCAGATTTCTGCTTGATACGGTTGCAGCATCAGTGCCATCGTATACCTTGTTATTCGCCGCAAATGAACCAGTGATTGGCTGGGCAGTAATGCTTGCAGTTGTTGAAGCTGTATTGTTACTCAAGGTATAGTTGGTGCTCATGATAGACACACCGGCTGTTACAGTCTTGCCGCTACCCACATGTTTATCAGCAAAGCTAGCATTGTTAACGTTCACCTCTACCTGATCGCCTTCTACAAGTCCTTCCACAGTGCCAGCAGCAGTAGCAGTGGCAGTGCCGTCGTATACCTTATCCCTTGCAATAATAGACGCTACCAGCGCTTTCGGAGTGATCTGGAAGGTAATAGTTTCAACCACATCTAAGGTATAGTTATTACTTAGTGAAAGGGTACCAGTAGTAATTGCATAAGGTCCTACATTTTCGCCGCTGTTTCTAGACAAAGCCCCTGTGAAAGCATCCTCACCTACTAGGGCAGTGTTTGTGGTATAACTGAATACGGGATCGTTGCTACCATATACTTTATTCTGACCCTCAGTAGGCGTTACAGTGACAGCCTTTGGCGTAATCATGAACAATGTACCTTCAGTGAGACTCAGGCTATAGTTATCTCCGAGGCTAAGCGTACCTAGCGTAACAGGATAAGTGGTAGCATTTTCACCGGTGACTCTCTGTAATGCACCAGTAAAATTGTCTCCAGCTACTATTGAGCCTGAAGTTGTTGTATATGTCAATTCCGGATCCGCATCGCCGTATACCTTGCTCAAGACATCAGCAGTGACAGTTACAGGTCGTGCATTTACAGTTAAGGTGCCGTTAACAGTAGTGACCTTGTAGTTATCGATGGTTACACCTGTCACAGTTGGTTCAATACTGTAATTACCTACAGGCGAGAGAGCAGTTGCTGAGGAAGAAGCCGTCAGATCAAAAGTCTCTCCCTGCACTGCGCCACTTACGATCGAGGCAGAAAGCGGTGGGTTTGCATCACCATAAGCTCTGGCAGCGTTCTCTGCCTTGATGGTTAATGCAGCTTGATCGATAATCAAGGTGCCAGATACATCTTCCGCCTCATAGTTTGCATTTTGAAGGCTTGCAGTTATAGGATAGCTGTCTGCTTTAATGTGACTATTGTTTGTTACTTGAACACCAGTCAAGCCTTCTGGTGACGTGGTTACACTCACTGACTTTGCAGTGCCGTCATAAGTAAATCTGGAAGCATTTAAGATAAGTTCTGCTTTCGCTTTGCTGATCACCAGCGTGCCGCTTGCAGTTGCTGCATCGTAGTTATTGTCACCGGCAAATGAAGCAAGCACCTCATATACACCCGCATTCACTGGCGTAGTAACACTCACATCTCCCTTCTTATAAGTAACAGTTGCAGCACCCAATTCAGCACCACCCAAACCTGATACAGTTGCACCGCTTACAGATTTGGCAGAGCCGTCATAGGTATAAGGTCCACCCACTGTCAGCAAAACAGTCGGCGTTGCTTTCGCCACATCGATAAGGATGGTAGCTGTAGCAGCCTTGTAGTTGTTTGTCTCGGCTGCTGTCACAGAAAGTATCTGCTCGTTACCAGCACCTAGGATAGCACCCGCTGCAGGCGTATAGGTCAAAGAAGCGTTCTCGAGCACCGAGGCGTTCAGTTGCGTTGCTGAAAGTGCAGTGCCATACGTAATGGAAGCCGGATTATTCCAAGTGATTGTTTGTTCGGCTTTGTTTACAGATAGGTTGGCAGAGTTGCTACTTTCACTGTAAGTAGCATCACCTTCAAACATTGCGGCAACAGCATTAGTGTGTTCTCCTGCGTTGATACCAATTAGGCTAACATTAGTTAAGACAGCAACTCCATTAGCATCTGTTGTAGCAACACCAACCGATGTACCGTTCAAACTAAAGCTAATATCTTTTCCACTAAGGTTAGTGGTTTCTGATTTGAGAGTGGCAGAGAGTAAAGTCGTTCCACCGAAAGTACCTGTAGCCGTACCTACTGAAAGAGCTGTGGGTTTTATAGTATTGATTTCAACTTCAACTGTACCCTCAACACTAGTACAACCATTCACAATCGCAGTTACCGAGTAAGTTCCGTTGGCAGCTGAAGTGACATTTGATATAGTTGGATTTTGTGATGTAGAGATAAACCCGTTAGGTCCTGTCCAATTATATGTTGCATTAGAAATCGTAGAGGCTGATAAATTTAAATTTGCTCCTGTTGTAACAGGGCTATTACTTGAGGCACTAGGAGCGTTTGGTTTTACATTAATAGTAATATCGTTGCTTGCACCTGTACCTATTGTAGCAGGGTTACTTATTATATCAGGGTCGTTACTAGACCTTACCCTAAGTTTATAACCAGTTCCTGCTTCAGTGCTGATAGGTATAACAGCATTGACAGTATAAGTACCTTGCTTATTAGCAACTTGTCCTATTACTGTTGCAGGAGATAAAAATATACCATTCTTATTACTTAATTCAATGGTAAAAATGTTGTCATTTTTAAAAGCACCCTGTCCTGCAGCTACTGCGGTAAAAGTTACAGGTACTGTACTCCCTGCACAAAACGAAGAACCTGGAACTGTTACAGATGAATAACCAGCATCAGTAAAAACAGTAGTTGCTACTTTACCCGTCTGTTTACCTTTGACTTCTACTGTGAAAGTTACTCCCAAATGTCTGTCTTCAATTGGGTACTCAATTCTCCAATAACCCGTTGAGTCTACAGGTGTATCATGGTAGCCATGGTGATGTTCATGTACAGGATCCTCATTTAAATGAATATCTACAAATTGGTCCTGTGTCCATCCGTAACCTTCAATAATAGCTGTTTGACCTGGAGAGTAATCATCTTTATCAGACATTACTGTAGGATTGTAATCATTCAAGGCATTAACGCCTGCAAAAGAAAGCGAAGCCATTAACGTGACTACATACAGTAGTCGCCACTTCACCATGTGTTTTAGTAAAAATTTACCATTCATAAAGTAGTAATAGAGGGTTTAGGGTTAAAAGCTTTTCAATTCATCTCACCTTGATGATTTAAGGTGCAACTGGTAGTAGCATGTGGGTGAAAATTGTGGTGTAGGCATAGAAAAAGAACATGACTCTCCTGACTGATGCATTGCAACACTATAGAAGACATGTTCTGTTAGAACTACACCTAACCTTATAATATTTAAAATAATTAATAGCTTTATACAAAAATACAACTAAAAGGTTATACTCTTCAAATATTTTTTTTGTTTATTTACATATTATATTAAAATTTATATACTTTTCACCTGTTGTTAGCAGGCTTAACATCCAATTATCAGACCCTTAGCAAGGTTTATGCAATGTTATAGCGAATGGAGCTTTGAAAACCAGTGCTATTTTTACTTAACTTTGTATCAAAAATTTTATATATTTTTTTTCTAGCTTTGGCATAGTTTTTTCGGTATGAGCACATACTACCGAAGGCACTACACACGTATATAGATCATGAAGAAGTATTTGCTCAGTTTACTAGCCCTTGTTTTTTGCTTCGCACTTAGTCAGCAAGCGGCCGCCCAGATCAAACTGCCGCAGGCCAGTCCTGCCGCTTTGGTGAAACAAACTATTGGATTGACTGAGATAACGGTGCGCTACCATGCACCTGGTGTTAAGGGGCGTCAGATCTTTGGATCGCTTGTACCTTACGGAAAGCTATGGCGCGCTGGTGCCAACGAGGCTACTTTGATTACCTTCGAAGATGATCTTTTCCTGAACCACGAACGTGTCCCGGCTGGTACTTACTCTTTCTTCATCCTGCCGGAAAATGAGACGGAATGGAACATTGTACTAAACAAAGACACCACGCTTTGGGGTTTGGAAGGCTACAGTGAGCTCAATGATGTGGCATACCTGCGGGTAACACCGACAAAGATTCCTTTCCAGGAAACATTGCAGTTCGCTTTCAGTGATATCAGTACCAATACCGGCACGCTGAACCTGACTTGGGAGAACTCAAAAGTGACGATCCTTATCGAAACCGAAATTGAGAAGAAGGCGCTTGCCAACATCAACAAAGCGCTGAAGGAAGCAGCTCCCGACGACTGGTATACCTGGGCGCAGGCTGCCGATTACCTGACCTCCCGCAAAGACCAACACGAGAAAGCCTTAGAATATATTAACAAGTCGATCGCCATTAAAGAGACTTTTTTCAATAATTGGGTGAAAGCCAGACTGTATGCGTTGAACAGAGAATATCAGGTAGCCGCTAACTTGAGCGCCAAGGCCATTCAATTGGGACCTAAAGAGCCGGAAAGCTATCAGACCTATGCGCGGGAAATTGAATCGGCGTATAACGAATGGAAAAAGCGCAGGTAACAGCGCTTTAGACGGATGCAAAGCAGGGTTTCGGTGACAATCGGAGCCCCGCTTTTTTTGCTTAAAAACGGGCGATGAAGCGAAGGTTTACCCGGCGGCCAGTCAGAAAATTTGGTATAGCGTAGGTCAGGTTGTTTACGTCCGTGACGTAGCTGTAAGAAATGCGGTTCTGCGCATCGATGATGTTGAGTATCTCCAATCCTATCCAAAGACTCTCCAACGATACTTTCTTTCGCTCTGTCAGGTCATCTCCTAAGGCTATAAGCTTCGAGAACCCGATGTCCACCCGCTTGTAAGACTTGCCTGAAAAAGCATTGCGGAAATCCGGACGATTTGGCGGACCAAATGGCAGTCCACTACCATACACTGCGTTTAGGTACATCCGGATGGTTGGGTTATCGGGCAGGTGGTCCTGGAAGAACACGCCTATGTTCAACAGTTGATCTGTCGGCCGGCGCAAATACCCCCGATCCTTGCTTCCGGTTATTTCGCCGGAACTGTTGTATATGAGGCTGGAGTCACCCTGCACGTTCTCACGCGTCTGCATCATTCCTAAGCTCAGCCAGGACTCCGCTCCTTTTATAAACTCCCCGTTCACCCGCACATCAAAGCCGGCTGCATAAGCTTTTGCATTGTTCTGTCCGTAATAGCGCAGCCGCACATTGTCCAGATCATAGGGCACGACGTTGGTCATGTGCTTGTAATAGACCTCAGTAGTCAGCTTAAAGTCACGGTCCCAGGCCTTGAAAAGATAGTCGCTACCCACCACGGCATGCAAAGAGCGCTGCGCTTTCAGGTCCGGGTTTAGCTCGCCCTGGAAATTCCGCAGCTCCCGGTAAAAGGGCGGCTGGTAGTAGAGCCCGACAGCTGCTTTAAATGAAAGGTCAGGATTCTGGCGGGTGATAAAAGAATACTGCACCCGTGGCGTAATGGTTAGTTCATTGTTGTAGCTCCAGTAGTTGGCCCGGATACCATAGGTGATCGTCCTGAGCGAATCCAACTCATAGGTATGCTGCACATAGCCGTTATAACGCTGAGTATGCAGGTTGAGCTCGGAATCGAGCTGATAAGCCATGTTCACATAATCTGAGGAATCCACAAAGCCGTACTCAACCAGGCGATCGTTGATGCGCTCCAGGCTGGCTTTGGCTCCGGCCAGCACGGTGCTGCGGGCACTCAGGCGCCATGTATTGCGACTCTCTGCGGCCAGTACCAGCGCTTTCAAGGCGTTGCGGGCATGGTCAAACTGACTGCCGATGCCCCGGTCACGCAGGCATTCGCCCTTGTCGTTGCGCCCAAGCGTATTCACGTCGCAGAGTCGATACAAGGCCTCTATATCCCGAAGCTCGCGCTCGAGCGAGTGTACGCCCGAAATGATAAATTCTGTCAATAACTCTTCCGACACCTGATGACTGAGATTGGCTCCCACCTGATAGGTATCGTACTCCATGTTTTCCTGTCCCTCATAAGCCACCAGCAACCGAAGGGGCGCCTGGCGGGTACCGAAAGTGGTGGTGCGGTTTTCAGGCTCCACCCTGAAATTGTTACTCGCATAACTGCCCAGCAATCCCAGTTTAGTGCGCTCTGGCTCTTTGCCCAGATCGAAACTCAGGTATACCTGCCCATCTGTAAAAGTGGGCCGGTACTCACCGTCTACCTGCAGCCCCTGCAACATGTACCTACTGTTCTTGTGGCGCAGGCCCATCAGGAATGAGACCCGCTTATTCTTGGAGGCTTCCTCCAGGTGTATGGCGCCCCCGGTGAGGCTACCGGTCACAGATCCAGAAAAAGAAGTGGGGCGTTTGTACTCGATGTTGAGCACTGAGGACAGCTTATCGCCATACTTTGGCTGCCAGCCTCCGGAGGAGAACTCCACGTTTGCCACCAGGTCGGGGTTTATGAAGCTCAGCCCCTCCTGCTGGGCCGCCGATATCAGAAATGGACGGTAAATCTCGATTCCGTTGACGTATACCAGGTTTTCGTCGTAGTTGCCACCCCGCACCGAATAGGTTGAGGAAAGTTCGTTGTTGCTGGTCACTCCGGGTAGCGTGGCCAAAATCATGTTAAAATCCCCGAAAGCGGAAGGAAGGGTTTTCGTGAGTGTCGGATCCAGCTTGGTCACGCTGACCTGCTCGCGGGTATCGTCTTCACGTTTCCCCCGCACATCCACCTGCCGTAGTTGCTGCGGGTCGGCTTCCAATACAAAGTCGAGCACCAGCTCCTGCCCTGCCTCAAGGCGAACGCTTTGCTCCTGCTGCTTATAACCGAGGAAACGCACTACCAGAACGAGTTCCTCAACACCAGGCACTTTGAGACTATACCTGCCCTGGGCATCAGTTTGAACGCCAAGGGTACGGCCCTGCACACTTACCGTGGCCATTTCGAGTGGCTGGCGGTTATGGTCCAGAACCGTACCCTTTATGATCCCCTGCTGTGCATAGACACCTGCTGGCAGCAGCATTAAGAGCCATACCGCAAGATATCGGAGCATAGGGGTGCTTAGGTTTTTAAAATTAGGCCTGATTTTTCAGATTAGCGATGGTCTGCAACGGATCTGCTGAGTTAAACACGAAGCTGCCGGCTACCAAAGCATCTGCCCCTTTCTCTAATAGCAAAGGTGCATTCTGCTGATTCACGCCACCGTCAATCTCAATCAGTGCCTTGGAATTGCGGGCGATGATCAGGTTTTTCAGGGCTTCGATCTTACGGTAGGTGTTTTCTATAAACTTCTGTCCGCCGAAACCCGGGTTAACCGACATCAAACAAACCAGATCCACGTCCCCGATCACATCGTCGAGCAGTTGTACGGAAGTATGGGGGTTTAGGGCTATACCTGCCTTGGCTCCCGTTGCTTTTATCTGCTGGATGGTACGGTGCAGGTGGTTGCATGCTTCCAGGTGGACGGAAATGATCTCGGCTCCTGCCTCTCTGAACTGCTCAATGTAAAGCTCCGGCTTTACGATCATCAGGTGCACATCAAGCGGCTTCTTGGCATGGCGCTGAATGGCCTGCAGTACCGGAAATCCGAATGAAATGTTGGGCACAAAACGGCCATCCATGATGTCGATGTGCAGCCAGTCGGCCTGGCTTTCGTTCAGCATTTCTACTTCAGACTGCAGATTGGCAAAATCAGAAGCTAGTACAGAGGGGGCAATAATTGGTTTCATGAAACAAATATAGAAATTAAGATAGAATCCATCGTGTGAAAAACAAACACAGCGGCATTAGAGCCTGACAAAGCGCAGGGTGACGTTTCTGCTGTTGGAGCTCACCTGACAAAGGTATATGCCTTTTTTGAGCCGGGAAGGTCTGATGCTGAGCGTATGCACCGCCTGATGTGCAAACAGCATCTGACTATGTACCAGCTTACCAGATGCATCATAGAGCCGCGCTAGGGCGTTTTCCTGCTGCCAGGTTTCATCCATCCGCAGCACAATAGGCTCTTCCGAAACCGGGTTGGTGATGCTGATACCAGCCGCCAGTTCGTCCGCCATACCTGTTACAAGCCGGCTATAAGTCGGAATACCGTAACCGATAGTATTGTTGGGGTTGTTGTAATTATTACCTAACTGGCGCATCAATTCCAGCAACTCCATATTGGTGAGCTTCGGGCGTGCCTGCCAGATGCAGGCGACCATACCTGCCATGATCGGTCCTGAGAAAGAGGTGCCACTGGAGCGGCCTAAGTTACCTGAAGAAGACAGCACGTATACCTGCTGCCCCATCGCCACTACATCCGGTTTTAGCCTTTGATCTGCCGTAGGTCCAACGGAGCTGAAGAGTGCATGCACCGCGAGCGAATCCACAGCTCCTACGGTGAGGACAGAGTCGGCATCGGCAGGTGCTGAAATATAGCGCCAAGCTTTGTTGCCCTCGTTGCCAGCACTCGTCACCACCAGCATACCGGTGGCAGCAGCCAAGTCGGCGGCGCGGGTAATGATAGTGGTGTTGCCATTAAGTTCGCTGTAGGTATAGCTGTAAGAAGGTGCATCGAACAAGGTATAGCCGAGCGAAGAGTTAATTACATCCACCCCGGCACTGTCAGCAAACTCGGCGGCTAGCAGCCAGTTCACCTCCTCAATGTTATGCTCGGTAGCCGCATCTTCTGTCCGGAACAGGTAATAGTCGGCTTTAGGGGCCGTGCCTACGATGCGGCCCGGTTCATAGGCGGCCATCGTCGACAGCACCGAAGTGCCGTGCTGACTGTGTCCGTAAACATCTGTCTTTTTGCCAACAAAATCATAGGTTCCTTTTAACTGCCCATTCTGGAAAAGGTGTGAGAAAGCATTAATACTGTTCACCCCTGGAAAGCCCGCATCGAACACGGCGATGGTAATGCCTTCGCCCTGGTAGCCAGCCGCGTGCAGCTCAGGTATACCCAGCATGTTGGATTGGTGGAAGGAAGGGCCGAAATAAGAAGCATCAAAAGAAGTGCTGGCAAGCTTCAGACTGTCGTTGGATTGGGTGCCTTTTTTGCCAGATGCTGAAGTTGGTAAGCGGTTAAGCTGCTGTGCTCCTTTTACAAAAGCGAGTGTTTGCAACTCGGCCAGTTTTTCAGGAGAGCACTGCACGACCGCCGCATTGAACCAGCGTGAGGTATAGAGCACCTTCGCACCCTTGGCCTTCAGGCCGCTCACATATGTGGGATTAACCGGCAGGTCACGAACAGAAAGCGCTATACCCTGCTTGCTCCGGCGTTCGATGGCCTTGGCAGAAAGGTATAGCGCTGGTTGTGCTACCGAAAAAGGAGAGTTGTTCTTGTCTGTAAAATAGATCAGGTGCTTCTGCTCTGCGCCGCCGCTACCCTGCGCCTTTGCAAAAGGAGCTAGTAACAGGAGCCAGACAAACAGTGCCAGAAAACGCATAAGCCTTAGAGTTTACCGTGTTCGATTAAGATTTCCTCTCGTTCGTGGCCATCCTGTTTATAATTATCCCCGTTGGGACAATTGTCTGACGAGCAGGGTGATAAATTTACGCGATTAAATATTCTATAGACTAATCCAATTCCTTGAGCATATTTTTCACTCCTCTCATCTATTTTTATCGAGCTTTCAGAAATGACTGGTTTAACTGTGATAGTTTTAACATATTCATTTCCATTTAACTGGAAAGATTCTCCGACATTACTATAGATGTAAGTTTCTTTCAATTCATAAAATTTGTTAGCCGAATCGACTACAACTTTATTATTGTAGGCATCCATCTCCCATTTGAAATTCTCTTTAACAGGAAAAACAAGTTTTACGTACTTTGTATTATCTTTTGTAGTCAACACCATGCGCTCTGTCTTAGCAACGGTCATCACAGAGTCATCTAACCAAGCAGAATGCTCGTTATTCCTTTTTGAGCGAACAACCTTATAAACAAGCTGACCTGTTTGGTCATAAAAACTTGTATCTACCCTCTCTCGCAATTGAAAACGCGTCGTATCTCCTACATTATCAGAAAACCATATATTAGTAACATTATACACCCGGTACTGCCCTATCTCCAGCGGATAATAGTCGTAGCCCATCGCCTGCGGGTCGGGGTCCTTGTATTTACTTTCGCAGCCAGCCACAAAAGCGGTCAGCACAACCAGGAGCAAAAGGGCTCTTCTCATTATTGCAACACGTTCAGGTTATAGTCTGTGTTAAAGTTCGTCTCGATCCAGCCACCACCAATTACGTCGTTGCCTTCGTAAAACACGGCAGCCTGACCAGGAGCGATTGCATGCACCCCTCTCAGGAAATGCACCTTCATTTTATCGCCTTCCTGCTCAATAATGGCCTCTGTACCTGGGTCGTTATACCTCACCTTTGTAATCGTAGGTATAGGCTGACCGATCAGATTCTCGTACTTCACCATGTTGAGCTTGCCCACGGTCATGGCGTTCTTGGCCAGATCTTCGTAGTTACCCAGCACCACACGGTTTTCATCTTTTTCAATACGGGTTACATAGGCCGGGAAACCAAGCGCTATACCCAAGCCCTTGCGCTGCCCAATGGTATAGAACGGATATCCTTCGTGCTTACCCACAACAGTGCCATCCTCTAGTACAAACTCTCCGCCTGCTACACGTTCTTCCAAACCTTCTACACGACGCTTCAGGAAGCTGCGGTAGTCGTTGTCAGGTATGAAGCAGATCTCATAAGACTCCGGTTTGTTCACCAGTTCGGTGAAGCCACGGTCCATCGCCATCTGGCGAATTACGGTCTTGCGCAGGCCTCCCAGCGGGAATATCGTGCGGGCCAAGCTCTTCTGAGAAATGCCCCACAGAGCATAAGACTGATCCTTGCTCTCGTCCAGACCTTTGGAGATCACATAACGTCCGTTTTCTTCACGGATATTGGCATAGTGCCCGGTAGCTATAAAATCACAACCCAGCTGGTCAGCGCGACGCAGCAAGGCATCCCATTTAATGTGTGTGTTACACAGTACGCATGGGTTGGGCGTACGACCAGCTATGTATTCGTCTGTGAAGTGGTTAATCACAAAATCACCAAACTCTTCGCGTATGTCTATGATATAGTGCGGGAAGCCAAGCTGCACCGCGATGTTGCGGGCATCATTAATCGAGTCAAGGCTGCAGCAACCGGTTTCCTTCTTGCTGGCACCGCTCGATGCGTAGTCCCATGTCTTCATGGTCATCCCCACCACTTCATAGCCCTGCTCATGCAACATCACAGCCGCGACGGAGCTGTCAATGCCGCCGCTCATGGCTACCAATACCCTTCCTAACTTACTCATTTATCTTCAGAATTGTAATTCGAAATGCTATAATTTTACTACAAAGATAGTAACATCGGGGCACTAATAAAGATTCAGCCGGGCAAATATTGTAGCGACAACAATTTGGAAAGAAACGGTGCGTTAAAAAAAACATTGAAAAATATGGCATCATACCCGATTTGGGACTTACTTTGGAATAAAATAAGATAAACAGAACCGAAACGGTTCTAAAAAGATAGACTGCTATGGGCTTACGGACCTCTGTTATAGTAAATGGTATAAACAATCTGAGTGATGCTCGTTATTGCGCCGGCATGGGCGTTGATGTTATCAGCTTTAACCTGAAACTGGATGATAAGGAGCGAATGACTTCTGAAACGCTGAAGGAAATTGTAGGCTGGGTATCTGGTGTGAAACTGGCCGGCGAGTTCGAACGTGCCAAGCCCGACATTATCAACCAGTACGCCGATGACTTCGGTCTGGATTACATTCAATTGGATACCCCCTACCTGATCGACGAAATCGAAGAGATCAACCGTCCGGTTATTCAGAAGGTGTTTATCAATAAAGATACGGTAGAAAGTGAGCTATTAGAAATGATGGAGCTCTACAGTCCGTCTGTTGACAGCTTCCTGATCTATTCATCGGATTTTGATAACATAGACGATACTAACATCAAATTCCTTAAGAACCTGGCCAAGCGCTTCCAAGTATACCTGGGTTTCGGAGTTCACCGCCATAACATCAACACCGTCCTGAAAGAGATCAAACCTGCCGGCATCGGGTTGCGCGGTGGTCACGAGATCAAGCCCGGACTTAAGGATTTCGACGAATTGCAGGAGATCTTCGAAGAAATAGAGGAAAACTAAGGAGTTAGAGAGTTAAGATGTAGAGACTTTCGTGCAGGTATAGGTTGCAGTTTAATCATTCATACGAAACTGAACTTTCAACTTCTTAGATCAGATCTGCTATATCTTGAACCGAGCCCGAATATTCATTCTTATATAATGAAGACGGCCCGCTATACACAGGTATAGCGGGCCGTTCAGTTTTGCATCAGGTATGTTTATACCTGAAGGCTATACCTTGAACTGTAGGTATTTAATAGTAACTCCCTCAGCCAGGTAGCGTTTCTCGTAAGTGGTGTAGATGCCCATGGTATGCTCTTGCAAGTCGGACAGGTATAGGTTGTCGGTAAAGAGAAGGTCTTTCGGATTACGCTCCTGCAATAATTCCAAGGTATAGTCAAAGAGCATCTGATTGTCGGTCTTCAAGTGCAGGATCCCGCCAGGCTTTAGAATTTTTGCATAAAGATCGAGGAACCGAGGCGATGTGAGACGACGCTTGATGTCGCGGTCCTTCGGACGTGGATCCGGGAAGGTAACCCAAATCTCGTCCACCTCACCTTCAGCAAAGTTATCCTCCAGATTCTCGATAAAAGTGCGCAGAAAAGCGACATTATCCAGATCCTCCTCCTCCGCCAGCGAACTGCCCTTCCAGATGCGCGCCCCTTTGATGTCGAGCCCCAGGAAGTTTTTGTCAGGATAAAGACGGGCCATCCCCACGGTATACTCCCCGCGTCCGCAGCCAATCTCCAGGATCAAGGGATTATCATTCTCAAAAAACTCGTCCCGCCACTTGCCCTTCAACTGACCATACAGTTCTCCTTCCGGTTCAATTACATTTTCACGCTCCGCTATGGCGGCAAACTTTGCTAATTTACTTCTTCCCATTTCTTATAATTCGTCAATCTCTGCGACCACAAAGGTACTACCTCCAATAAATATTACCTCATCCGGTTTCGCATTTTGCCTGGCCGCCGCGATGGCTTCGCTAACAGTCGTATAGGCATCGCCTTTTAGTCCAACCCTGTCAGCTTTCTCTTTCAGTTCTCCCACAGGCAACGCACGCGGAATTTGCGCCTGACAGAAGTAATAGGTATAATCTTTCGGCAGGAGCTGAAGAATGGTGGTCATATCTTTGTCATTCACAGCTCCGAATACCAGGTGCACGTGTTTCGGCTTTAGAGTATCTAACTGAGCAAGTATTTGTTTAACACCATCCACATTATGACCTGTATCACAAATAGTTAATGGATTATAACCTAGCACCTGCCAACGACCTTTAAGGCCAGTTATGGATTTTGCTTGCGCTATACCTTGGCGAATAGCTTCGTCAGGTATAGCAAAGCCACGGTCCCGGAGCAGCAACAGGGATTTGAGCACACCGGGCAGGTTATACTGCTGGTATACCCCTGCCAGATCAGACTGGAGTGAAGGCAGCCACAAGTTATCATCCAGGTATACATCGTATACCTGTCCCTCCAGATGCTGTTCCAGCACGTGCACGCGAATGCTTTCAGTAGCGAAGTAAAGCGGAGCCTGTTCAGTAGTGGCCTTTTGCTCGAATACCTGCACGATGTCAGCTTGTTTGGTACTGATCACGGCAGGCGTGTGGGGCTTGATGATACCGGCCTTCTCCCCTGCTATTTCGGGCAGCGTATCGCCCAGCAGCGCCTGGTGGTCAAAACCGATGTTCGTGATAAGCGAAAGCTCCGGCTCAATGATATTTGTGGAGTCAAGTCGGCCACCCAGGCCCACTTCGATCACGGCTACATCTACCTGCTCATCTGCAAAATACTGAAAACCAAGGGCCACGGTCATTTCAAAAAAGGAAGGCTTCACCTGCTCAAACAGGTCCTTGTGCTGCTCTACAAAACGGATCAGGTAGTCCTGCGGCAGTTCAGTACCGTTTACACGCCCCCTTTCAGTGAAAGATTTTAGATGCGGCGAGGTATAAAGGCCTGTCTTATACCCAGCGCTCTGAAGCACAGCAGCCAGCATATGCGAGCTGCTGCCCTTGCCATTGGTGCCAGCCACATGCACCGTCTTAAACTTATGCTGAGGCTGATCAAGCGCATCGCAAAGGGCTAGAATGTTATCGAGGCTCTTCTTAAAAGCAACATTGCCGATGCGTTGAAACATCGGCAATTGCTGGTATAAGTAATCAAGACATTCTTGATAAGTCATGAAATCAATAGAAATTAGCGTGATCTTATCACAAAGGTTACCGTACCAGTAGCGCCAGTTGTGGCTCTGCTTCCTCCTATACGGCTGAAGGTTGTTTTCTGTAGCTGTTCGCGGTACCACTTCTCTACGTGAGGCGACACCGTGCTTTCCAGTCGGTCAATGCCAATCAGGTTGCCGTCAGCATCGATGCGTATGCGGAACTTCACAAAACCTGTTTCATTTTCGTAAGGGTCGCGCTTCGGAGAAATGTCATAACGCCAGCCGGCCATATCCAGACCGTCGCCACCACCACCACCACCTGGCGTGCCTTCGTAGTTCTTGGCCCCCATGATGCCTCTTGGGTCACCTTTATCACCTACTTTGTTGGCGTCGTCGCCATTGTTGTTACCAGTTGCTTCATTTGAAGTGCCGCTTTTGCCGGTGCCAGTGCTTTCAGTTGGCTTACCAGGGTATAGCGCACGTGGCTTTTCAGGCTCTGGCTTCTTCACTTCCTCCTTTGGTTTCTCCACCGGCTTCTTCACTTCCTCTTTCGGTTGTGGCTTTGGCTGGGGCTTTGCTTCTTCTTTCACGACCACAGGTGCATCAGCAGTCGTAGTCACTACTTTTGGCGTTTCAACCGGAGTTGGAGGGGTTGGCGTAGCAGCTGCAACAGGCTTCGGATCAGGTAAGGGTTCCGGCTGTGTTGGAGCAGGCTTGCTGTCCTGCACGTTCTTCGACTCATTCGGAGTGGCCTTCGACTGCACATCGCCACTGCCTACGGCATCCATGCCGAAGTCTATCTCAATGCCCATCTCCTTGTCCGGCTTACCCGGCGCCCCACTCCAAGCCAGCAGGTAGAATAAAAGCAACAGGATAATCACGTGCAAGGTTATACTTATACCTGCCGCAATTTTCCTGTTTTTCTCTTCTTCCTTATTTAATGCTATCTCCATCTCAATACTTATTATTCTGTCGGCGTTGTGGCCAGCGTTACCTTCGCGTTTAGACCTGCCGCCACACTGGCAACATTTACCAGGTACTCCACCGGAACACTCTTATCGACATGTAGTACAACCACGCCTTCTTCTGCCTTCTGCAAAAGTGCTGCCAATTGCGGCTCAAGATCTGAAAGATTGATCTCTTTGCCGTTTAAGAAATACTTTAAGTCCGGCGTGATGGTAACGTTTATTTTTTGGATGACAATGGTAGATGACTTACTTGTAGGCAAACTAACCGGTAGGCCGGTAGGCGCTACGAAGTTTGAGGTAAGCATGAAAAATATGAGCAACAGAAATATGATGTCGGTCATCGACGACATATTGAACTCTGGATTGATCTTATTTTTAGAGCGTAAATTCATGCTTAAAGTTGTGGTTCTTGTAGAAGATCAATAAACTCAATCGAAGTGTACTCCATACCGTGCACAATATTGTCGATCTTGGACACCAGGTAGTTGTACCCTACATAGGCAGGCAAACCGATAATCAAACCGGTAGCGGTTGTTACCATCGCCTGGTAAATACCAGCCGAAAGCAGCTGCGGGCTAATGGTACCCTCCGCCTGCGCAATAGCAATGAAGGCCTGAATCATACCTGTTACCGTTCCAAGAAAGCCCAGCATAGGCGCTGCACCTGCAATAGTAGCGAGGGAAGCCAGGTTTCGCTCCAGCTTGCTAATTTCGATCTTGCCTACGTTCTCGATAGAAGTCTCAATGTTTTTAAGCGGGTTACCAATGCGGCTAATGCCCTTGCCCAGCATTCTGGCTACTGGCGTGTTCGTTTGGGCGCACAGCATGCGGGCACCATTAATGTCGCCTGCCAGTACCATGCTCTTGATGCGATCGCTGAAACCATCGGGGTTTTTAGCGGCCTTCATGAGGGTGAGGTAACGCTCGAAGAAAATGTAAACAGCAGCCAGCGACAAAAGTAGCAGCGGGATCATGGCCCAACCACCCGCCATCGCCAGGTCCATCAACGAAACTGAGTTTTCCGCTGCTTCTGCACCGTCCATCAACATAGAAGTCGTATCAGCAGGAGTCGTTGTAATTTGTAAGAAGAGAGATGTCATGTTAATTATTATAAACCCAAATATTTTCTCCGAATGATTTTCTGTAGGTATTCATAGCAGCCTGCGCCTCCTCCGCCGAAGCAAAGTCCGCTACAGATACTTTAAAGAGCCTGCTGCCTTTGCCAGGCTCCAGAACTTTGGCCTCATGGCCGAACTCCGCTATCTCCTGACGGCTGAACTCCGCGTTCAGCATGCGGGCATAACCGCCCGTAATAATATAAAAACGACCATCTTTATCGCTTACCGTGGTCACTACGGGTGCCGGTGCTACTTCTTCTATAGTTGATTCAGCCTTCTCATTAACGAATTCATCTGCAGCATATTGAGCATCCTGTTCAGAAGTATTACTTGAAGTTTTGCCCCAGGCATCTGCTCCTCCCTCTATACCTGCTCCCGATGCATCCAATACATCAGTAGTAACTGGCTGTCCTAAAGTAGCTTCGTTTTGAAGAGGTATAGAAACAGTGGAAGTCTTTTCGCCCGCCAGCTCCTCGTCATTTACAAGCGAAGTCGGGTACAGGCTGCTCAGGTTATAATCCGTTTGAAGGGATAGCATGTATAAGGCCGTTCCTACCAAACCTGTCAGGGCCAGACCGGCAGCCACGTGGTAGGCGCGCTTCAGTCGGGCTTTAAAAGGTTTACTGGCCGGTGCGGGATCTGCTGCCTGGCGCTCCTTAATGAGGGTTCGCAGCACAGCCGGCTCCTCATGACGGATCGGTCTGGCGACGATCTCGGGCAGGCCGAAGCTTGCTTCCAGCAGGTTATCGCCTTCTGTGTATTCAAATACCAGCCGCTGCTCGTGGTTGTATTTGAACACGCCAATGTCCGTGAGCTCAAACCGCTGCTCACTTTCCAGACGGGTTCGTACCTCATGCACAAAAGAGACGACCAGCTGCCTGGCCTCTTCTTTTGAGCTGTTGTTGGCATAGGCGATGGTGCTGATGAGCAAACCATCGTTCAGAACCAGCTTTTCGTTGAAAGCAATTTTTTTGGACGGCGGCACCAGCGTATGCTTCACCGGATTGATCCGGGCAGGCACATAGCGCGTAATCAACCCGCCAAAATCAGGTATGATCACGCAGTCGTGATTATAGAGCAGGTGCTTGATGTGCTTTTCTACCATAGGCACTTAGAATGAATAAGAGACTCCTCCTATCAGGTTGATACTTTTGTTGGGGTAATTTACAAACCTTTCGTACTTCTGCGCAAACAAATTATTCACCATCAGGAAAGTTGTGAATCTGTTGGAGAATCTGTAGTCGGCCTTTAGGTTCAGGTCCACGATCGTATCCGTTTCCCGCAGCCCGAATGTGCCATCAGGTCGGTGAATGCGCCCGAAAGAACTCCCAATATAGTAAAGTTCTGAATTAAAGAGAATCTTATCATAGAAGTTGTAAGTGGCAAAAACGCTTGCCATCAGCTCCGGACGGTGAAATGCCTGCTCTAAGGAGGCTGTGCTATACTTGTTATAATCAGCCTTTAATCCAATGCGCAGTTCGTCTGAATAATTGAAAGTTGCCTCTCCATAAATATTCAAAACATTTGTTACGCCGTCGTCATACAACAGGTCAAACTTAGAAGAATCGCTTGCCGAGTTGTTGTAGAAGTACATGTTGCGGAAGTTCTGGTAGGCCACACGACCCGTCAGGTGTACAAAGTTAGCAATGTTGGCCTGCATACCGCCGTATACCTCCAGCCCTTTGTTCTGATCAGCCACTCGTACATTTGGCGCCAGGTATGGGTTTTCCTGCGTCAGCTGATATAAAGTAACCCTTTGAAGATCACCCCCTATACCTGCGTAAATCAACAGGTTACCCTTAACAGGCTCTACTCCTACGCGTACCGTTGGGTATACATTGAATTTGCGGGCGTCATTCACGGTATCGCCTGTGTAGGCGATGTTAGCACCGATCGAAAGCCGAATGGCATTCAATTGGCGCTCGTACTGCGGATGCACTTTGAATAAGGTACGGCTAACCGAAGCAGAGTCCTTGTGCGATACCAATGAGAGGTCAGCATCAACCTTAAAAGCAGACACATCATCCAGACCATACTCGGTATTGAGCTTAGCAGCGATGTTCGTCTCCCGCATGTCGTAGCGGTCATTCAGATAGTTCACGTTCAAACCTGCTTTGAACAGCAGCGGCATACCGGCACCATGATTGTGCATATACCCTTCGGCATTCACGCGGTTGAACACCTGGCTACCAGTTACGCGATCTTCGTTCTCCGGCATGGTATAACCGTAAAAGTGGTACTTGTCGCGACCATAGCCTAGTTTACCACCCAGGGTAAGGCCCTGCATGTACGCTTCGCCATTCAGGTTGATCGCCGAATTGGTCACAGCGGAATTCTTCCCGTCCACCGGTCCTCTGGCAGAGGTAATATGGCTGATATCCGCTCCGTAAGAAGCCGTATTGCTACGCTTGTTATGGAAGTAGCCTTTCAGGTATAGCGTACCGTAGTTGCCTATACCTGCCTTTACATAGTTACCGTACAGCTTGGTCAGTTCGTCCTGCTTGATGGTGAGCACACGCATCTGGAGGTCAACATCCTGCCCTTCTAGGCGGTAGTCATTGAAACGGTAACGCACATTGCGCTCACCCGGCTCCGGAGCAACCACGGCAAATTTCTGGTAGTTACGCGAAGCCCGCGGCAGTTCGATCTTGCGATCCTTCTCCACCACTACTTCAGAATCCTGTAGCTTAGCACCTTCGCCCCAGCCTGTTGTCTGCGCCTGGGCACTGTTCAGAAAGCTATACCCGGCACACAGTACAATCGCTGCTATGGAAGCTTTTTTCAATCTATTCTTCATGTTGCTATTTCTCTTCATGATGCATTATCGCTTTCTTCCCTTCACTGAGTCAGCCGGGGCTGTGCTGGGTGCGCCACCCAGTTTGGCCAGCTTCTGTTTTGCCTCTGCCACGATCTCCGGCACCGGTGAGTGCTCAATAACGGAGTTAAGTGTTGACGTGGCCTGGAAGGTTTCGTTCTGCGCCACATAGTTGTCAGCGATGATAAGGAAAGACTTACCCAGCCAGAAATCATAGCTGGAGAACTTCGTGTTGAAGTCAAAGGCTACATCGATCGACTCTGCATATTTTTTCTGCTTGTACAGGATCTCCGCCACTAGGTAGTGCGCTTCCGCACCATTTTCATCTGTCGCGGACGCGGATGCTTCACGCAGTTCTTTCAGGGCCTGGTCCAGATTGCCTTCGGCATAGGTCGCTTTGCCTTTGTACAGCTGCGCTGTGTTGAAGACATAGAGGGCGGAATTACCCTGGCTGATCAGCTCGTTGGCGATGCGCTTCGACGCGGCATAGTCGTTTGACAGGAAGTGGCTCTTCATCAAGCCAGTCAGAGCAGTTTGCTGCTCCCGACGGTTTGTGGCCGTGTCGCGCAGTCGGCTGTAATACTTGATCGCCTCTTCGTAGTTCTTGTTCTCAAACTCGGCGTCAGCCACTTTCTGAATCGCACGGTTCACGTACTCACTCTTGTTTTCCTCCACAACGGCTTTCATGAGCGGCAAGCCCTTGTCCGGCTGGTTCACCCGAATGTAAGAATCCGCCAGGAAGTAGTTGGCTTCGCTCACATAAGGGCTGTTCGGATAGGTCTTTAGGTAATTTTCGAGTTTAGCGACTGCCTGATCGTATTTCTCATTGAAGTAAAGTGTCTTTGAGGCTTCAAACTCAATGCTTTCAAGGGCATTGCTCTCCGGGTTCGCTGTTCTGAATTTCTCTGCATAGGTATCAAATTCTGCGCTTTGGTTCTGGGTGGCCAGCACTTCCTGCAGACTATAAAGAGAACCACTGGCAGAACGGGAGTTCGGGAATTCGTCGAGCACGCGCTTATAATCTGCCGCGGCCTCTGCATTACGGCCCAGGTTAGCATAAGCTATACCTCTCTTTTCCAAGGCATTCGGTAGCAGTCGGCTCTGCGGTCTTCCCTGGATCAGGGCCGTGAAACCAGAAACAGCTGACTGGTAGTTGCCTCCTTCAAAATCGATGATGGCACGCTGGTACATGGCCGGCTCCACGTAGCGCGACTTCTGGTACTGGCTGTACACGGTCTGCAGGCTTTGCTTGGCTGCTTCTTTGTTCCCCATCAGACTCTGTACTATACCTTTCTGGAAGTATACATAGTCTTTGTCGTTGGAATTAGAGGCCAATACTTTGTCGTAGAGCGTCAGGGCAGGTGCATACTGCTTTTTCACATAATGCAGGTCAGCCAGGCGCATCATGGCATCGTAGTGGTTCGGGTCGCTGGTGCTGGTACCGTCCACGTAGGCCTTGAAGTGCGGCATGGCTTTGTCGTACTCCTTGCTGTTGTAATAGGCATAGGCTATACCATAGCGCGACTTCATATAGTACTCAGACTTGCGGGCTTCGCTGTTTCGGAATACGGCAGCGTAGCTGTTGATAGCATCCACATAACGCTGCCCCATCGAGTAGGCCTCCCCTTTCACAAAGTGGCTGGCCGCCGTGATCTCCTTGTCATAAGGATACTGCAGTGATTTATCCAGCAAGGTAACTGCCGTCGGGAATTTACCTTCGTTGTAAAGGTTCACGCCGTACAAGTGCGTCATACGCTGATAAGTCTCCAGCATACGGTAGCTCTTGTCTGGCATATTCTCTATGTGACGGATTGCTTCTGAGTAATTATTGGAGTTGAAGTAGGCCTCTGTCAGCAGGGCGTCCACGTCTGCGGTATGCTCAGACTTAGGAAATTCCTGGTTGAAATTCTGCAGTGAATTGAATACGTCGCGGAAGTTACCCAGCTCGTAGCTTACCTGTGCAAATTTCACGGTAGCCGCTTCTGTGATCGTTTTATCCTTGTCATTCTTGCGGGCCTGGTCAAAGGCGGTGAGAGCATATTGTTTATTATCCTCGCGCAAATAGCTCAAACCTAGATAGTAAGCCGCGTTCTGTCCAAGTGCGTCCTTTTTGCTAGCTACCTCCTTGAAATTGGCAATCGCGTTTTTATAGTTACCGTTCTTGTAGTCGGTGTAGGCAATCTTGTATTGGATCACCGGGTCCAGCTTGCGCTTGCCCTGGGCATACTGGCTAAAATACTCCTCAGCTTTTTTGTATTCGGCACGCTGGTAATAAGCGTCCCCTACCAAAAGCGCGATTTCTTCTGCCTGCTGCACTTTCGGGGTTTTGGCCAATGCTGCCTCCCCGTATTTGATCACTTCGAAAATATCCTGCTCCTTATACAGTATCTCCGTGATCATATAAGGCACGATCTGCGCATAGGCCTCGTTCTTCTCAGCAATCAGAAGATCAGCCTTCGCTGCGTCGTAGTCGCCCTCGCGGTAGGAAATATAGCCGGCGTAGTAGTTAGAGGCATAAGCAAAACGGTTCTCGTCTTCTCTGAAGCCGGTCGTCTTGTTTTTGTCGAACCAGGTCTTGGCGTTTTTGAAGTCCTTAGTGGCGAAATAAGAATAGCCTAGCTTAAACTCTAGCTCTTTATTCTGCTTGATACTCAGAAGATGCGTCGGGGCGCTCTCCAGCTTCTCCACCGCCTTTTTATAGTCCTTGTTCTCGAAATAGAAAAGACCTAGTTCGTAGTTCGCCAGGGTCGTCTTTGGGTGAGCCGGGAACTTGCGGGTAAAGTTCAGGATCAGCTGCTCAGCGTCGGGGTGCAGCAGGTATAGGCCACTCAGCGCATAATAATATTGCGCGTCTGCGGTCTTGGCGTCATCTCCAATCAGGTTGATGTACTTGCGGAAGGCCTCCTGAGCTGCTCCGTATTTGGCGCGGTCAAACAACTCCACGCCTTCATGGTAGTGCTTGTCTTTTGTGGTGAACACCTGGGTGTGCTGGGCCACCGCCATGTGGCTTCCCCCAGCCAAAACCGATGCCAGCGCTACTTTATAGGCTATCTTCATATGTATCTTACTGCCCGATTACGAGCTATTCTTATGGCTTATTCTTAGAAAACAGGTATAGACGCCCGCAAGCGCCATGCCCGACAGGCAAACTCAAAGTTAATTAAAAATCGATAACCGCACGAACCACAAGCGTTAAACATCCGGCAACTAAGCACCGGAAAACACCTCACACCTCTATACAATGCCGCAGCAGCAGCAAATATTGTGCTGATCGCAGGAAATTGTGCTTAATGGGAGGTCAAAGTTCTCGGAACCGGATGCAATATCTTGAAAACCAGTTCCTTTAAAATCTCTGATTCGCTCATATCGCCGCCACTTATGCCCTTCACCTGCAGGTCGGCTACCCGGATATGGTGAATGATATCCACCACGCGCATGAGCGGAAAAACCCGCAGCGCCAGCATGTACTCTTTTACCAGGAAGCCCCGGTTGCCCAGGCTCTTCCGCACCCCAGACTCTGACTTATCAGCGGACTGGTGCAGGGTCAAAAGCTTGGTGAAAAACGTAAAGAGCAGACTCAGGTTAGGTATGAGGGGGTTATTTTTAGGATTCGCTTCAAAATACTGCACGATCCGGTTGGCCTTGAGCGCATCCTGTGCGATGAGTGCCGACTGCAGCTCAAAAATATTGTACTCCTTGCTGATGCCTACATTCTCCTGCACCACCCGCTCGTCGATCATCTGCCCGGGCTGCAAGTTGATCAACAGCTTGTCTATCTCGTTAGCCTGACGAGACAGGTCGGCGCCTATAAACTCGCTGAGGAGCAGCACTGCTTTGGGGCTGATCTGCAGGCCTTTACTCTTCACATAACCGGTAATCCAGGCAGGCACCTGGTTATCGTACAGCTTTTTGGTGGTCAGCAGCACAGCGTGTTTCTGCACCACCTTGCCCAGCGACTTACGACCATCCAGTGTTTTGTGCTTATGGCAGAATACCAGGATGGTTGAAGGCAGTGGGTTTTGCAGGTATGCCTCCAGTTGTCTGATCCCTTCTTCCCGCTCCAGGTCCACAATACTCTGCGCCTCCTTCACGATCACCACCTGCCGCTCCGACATCATCGGAAAGCGCTTGGCCTGCAACAGCACTGTGGCTACGTCTACGTCCTTGCCATATACCACCACCTGGTTGAAGCCCTTTTCGTGCTCTTGCAGCGCGTGCTTTTCTATAAAGTCAGCGATCTGGTCAATATAAAAAGGCTCCTCCCCTTGCAGAAAATACACAGGCGCAAACTGCCTTTTCTTTAATTGCTCCAAGATGCCCTCCGGGGTGTGCGACATTGTGTTAGTCAGGTATAAGGTGGTGACGGATCAGGTATACTGACACCAAATATACAGGTATCTGCGCTGCAAATGAAAGGCTCAACGACCAAAAAGGAATAAACCTCCGATATGTTCTCCTCTTCCTGCCTATTGTATAATTAAGACAGTGTATATGGGGCTCCTCTACTTGTAGCTTCAATCTTTAGGTATAGCCAGGCGCTTTAACTGGATGCAAGTGAAAAGCTTATATTAGCAGTCAAGAGAAATTCCCTGTTGCAATTTCAAAATGAAACAACAGGTATAGCTTCAGCTGTACATGGCAAGCGCTATACCTTGAGGTTGTTTTCGGAATGACTCGGTCCTAAGGGAATTACAGACCGCGAATCTGCCAACTCTTTCCTATATTTGCTCCAAACTGACGATTTTTAAGCTTACATGAATCTGATAGAAGAATTAAGATGGAGAGGCATGCTCCACGATTTCATGCCCGGTACACAAGAACAATTGGCTTCCGGTTTAACCACCGGTTATATCGGATTCGACCCGACCGCTTCCTCATTACATATTGGCAACCTGGCTACTATTATGTTGCTGGTGCACCTGCAGCGTGCCGGTCATAAGCCGATCGCGCTGGTAGGCGGTGCCACCGGCATGATCGGCGACCCATCCGGCAAATCAGCCGAGCGAAATCTGCTCGACGAAGCGACCCTGCAGGCCAACCAGGCAGGTATACGAAAGCAGCTAGAGAAATTCCTCGACTTCAACTGCGGTGAGAACGCGGCAGAGATCGTGAACAACTACGATTGGTTTAAGGAATTTAGCTTCCTGGGTTTTCTGCGTGAGGTGGGCAAGCACCTGACCGTAAACTACATGATGGCCAAAGACTCGGTGAAGAAACGCATCAGCACAGATGAAGAAGGCAACCGTGCCGAAGGCCTCTCCTTTACGGAGTTCTCTTACCAGCTTATTCAGGGCTACGACTTTTACCATCTGTACAAGAACAAGAACGTGCGTTTGCAGATGGGTGCCTCTGACCAGTGGGGAAATATCACGACGGGAACCGAACTGATACGTCGTATGGACGACGGCAAAGCCTTCGCCCTGGTAGGCAAACTGGTGACCAAATCAGATGGTACTAAATTCGGCAAGTCCGAGGGTGGTAACGTATGGCTCGACCCCACCTATACCTCCCCTTACAAGTTTTACCAGTTCTGGCTGAACCTGTCGGATGAAGAGGCTGAAAAGCTGATTAAGGTATACACGCTGCTACCTCAGGACGAGATTGAGCGCTTGACCGAAGAGCACAAACAGGCCCCTCATTTGCGTGTATTGCAAAAAGCGCTGGCTAAAGATGTTACAATTCGCGTGCATTCAGAAGAAGATTACAAATCAGCTGTCGATGCCTCTGAAATTTTATTTGGAAAAGGCGATTTAGAGACCCTTAAAGGCCTAAAAGAGGATGTTTTACTATCTGTATTCGAAGGCGTGCCGCAGATAGAGGTAAGCAGAAATAACTACGAGAGAGCGGCCACAGTAAGTGATCTGCTTTCTGACGTGACAGGAGGCCATATTTTCGAATCGAAGGGTGAGGCCAAGCGCATGATTAAGAACGGGGGCGTGAGTATCAACCGCCAGAAGATCCAGGGAACGGAAGAACCTGTAAATTACGAGCTGCTGCAGGAAAAATACCTGGTAGTGCAAAAAGGAAAGAAAAACTATTTCTTGATTTACATTAACTAATTGATAAACAGTCATTTAAAAACAAGAAAGGTGATCTTTGCAGATCACCTTTCTTGTTTTTTGGTGCTTTAAGAAGCTTATTTCTTCTCTGGAGTGCTGTTTTTCATGTCCTGAACTTCCTTACGGATGTCCTGCGCCATGTTTTTCAGGTCCTGCATGCCTTTGCGTACTCGTGTACCAGCAGCTGCATTGTTTTTGTCATAGAATTTTTCGAAGTCAGCTTCCAACGACATTACAAGGTCCTTGAGTTTGCTAAAGTTGTTGTTCATTTGAGGTGTTAATTATAGTGAAACATTTGTTTTTACTGCTCCAATATACACATTAAATGATAACATGCAAAGATTAGCAAACTTTAATATAGGCCTCCAGAGCAAATTAAACAGATACTGCTGACTTAGAGTATAGGCCTTTATCTAGTTTTTGTGCAATCTTTTCAAAAGCGTCGATTGTCTCTTTCACGTCGTCCAGGGTATGCACAGCCGTCGGGATCAGGCGAAGCATAATCACGTCTTTTGGCACAACCGGATAAACCACGATAGAGCAGAAGATGTTGTAGTTCTCACGTAGATCGAGTGTCAGCTGGGTGGCATCCGGAATCTGACCGTTCAGGAATACAGGCGTAACCGGTGACTCTGTTGTACCGATATTGAAGCCTTTTTCTCGAAGACCAGACTGCAGGGCGTGTACTACTTCCCAAAGCTTGTCCTTCAGCTCCGGCTGGGTACGCAGCAGCTCCAAACGCTTGATGGCTCCAATAGTCAATGGCATTGGCAGCGACTTAGCGAAGATCTGAGAGCGCATGTTGTAGCGCAGGTACTCTACCACTTGTTCGTTAGAAGCAACAAATGCACCTATGCTGGCCATTGATTTGGCGAATGTAGAGAAGTAAACGTCTATACCATCCTGGCAGCCTAAATGCTCACCTGTGCCGGCACCGGTCTTACCCATAGTACCAAACCCGTGCGCATCATCCACAAACAAACGGAAGTTGAATTTCTCCTTCAGCTTCACCACTTCGTCCAGCTTGCCCAGGTTACCGGACATACCGAACACACCTTCAGTGATCACCAGAATGGCACCACCTGTGTTCTCAGCCCAGCGCGTGGCACGCTCCAGTTGCTTCTCCAGGCTGGCCATATCGTTGTGCGAATACACAAAGCGCTTGCCCTGATGCAGACGAACGCCGTCAATGATACAGGCATGCGATTCGGCATCGTATACAATCACATCGTGGCGGTCAACCAGCGCATCGATAATAGACACCACTCCCTGGTAACCGAAATTCAGCAAAAGGGCATCCGGCTTCTGCACAAAATCCGCCAATTCCGACTCTAGTTGCTCATGATAATTGGTGTTGCCAGACATGATGCGGGCACCCATCGGCGTCGCCATACCCCAGGCCGCAGCGGCTTCGGCATCGGCTTTGCGCACTTCCGGGTGGTTTGCCAGGCCCAGGTAGTTGTTAAGGCTCCAGGTAAGCACCTCTTTGCCCCTGAACTTCATACGCGGGGCAATTTCCCCTTCAAGCTTTGGAAACGTGAAATAGCCATGCGCATAATGTGAGTGGCTGCCTAACGGACCTCTGTTGGTCAACAACTTTTCAAATAAATCCACCTTGTGTTTAATTAAGTTACGGGATAATTTAAGGATTTTATGTAGTAGGTTATACTATATATTCAGTTTATATTATACTGCTTGCAAATTTATGATTTTATAGATTCATAAACAATTTCTAATACAGCTCCCTCCCCTTTTTCGGCAGTTCATTTTTAAGTTTGCCTGTTATACCGTTTCTTTGAAGTAAAAATAAAGCTAAGCTGCAGCATGAGAAAAATCAACAAGATACTGGTAGCCAACCGTGGTAAAATCGCCCTGCGCGTGATGCGTTCTGCCAAAGAAATGGGTATCAGCACAGTAGCCGTCTACAGCGAGGCCGACCGTAACGCCCTGCATGTGCGATACGCTGACGAAGCTGTTTGCGTCGGTGGTCCCAAGTCAAATGAGTCCTACCTGCGGGGTGATGTGATCATCGAGGTCTGTAAACGTATGCAGGTTGATGCGATTCACCCGGGCTACGGTTTCCTTTCAGAAAACGCTAATTTTGCTCGTCAGGTGCAGGAAGCCGGTCTGATCTTTATCGGCCCTTCCCCGGAAGCCATTGAATTGATGGGAAGCAAACTGGCCGCCAAAGCTGCCGTGGCAAGGTATAAGATCCCCATGGTGCCGGGCACGGAGGAAGCCATAACCGATGTTGAAGAGGCCAAAGTGATCGCCTCAAACGTTGGATTCCCCATCCTGATCAAAGCCAGCGCCGGTGGTGGTGGCAAAGGGATGCGCGTGGTGGAAAGCGTAGAGGTGTTCGAAGAACAGATGAAACTGGCTGTCAGCGAAGCGACTTCTGCTTTTGGCGATGGTTCGGTCTTTATTGAAAAATACATTGGTTCTCCGCGCCATATCGAAATACAGGTGCTGGGCGATACGCACGGCAACATTGTGCATCTGTTTGAGCGCGAATGCTCCATCCAGCGCCGTCACCAGAAAGTGATCGAGGAAGCGCCTTCTGCAGTCCTCACGCCCGAGCTTCGAGATGAAATGGGCCGCTGCGCCGTGGACGTGGCCAGAGCCTGCGACTATGTAGGAGCTGGCACGGTAGAGTTCCTGGTGGATGAGAACCTGAACTTCTATTTCCTGGAGATGAACACCCGTCTGCAAGTAGAGCACCCGGTTACCGAGCAGATCACGGGCCTGGACCTGGTGAAAGAGCAGATTCTGATCGCCGAGGGCAAACCGCTCCACTTCCGCCAGGAGGATCTGCAAATAAACGGACATGCGCTGGAACTGCGGGTATACGCGGAAGACCCGGCCAACAACTTCCTGCCAGACATCGGTCGCCTGGAAACCTACGTGCGCCCACAGGGCCTTGGCGTACGCGTGGACGATGGCTTTGAGCAAGGGATGGATATCCCGATCTACTATGACCCGATGATAGCGAAACTGGTGACTTTTGGTAAAGATCGTCAGGAAGCGATCGAGAAAATGCTGCGGGCGATTGACGAGTATAAGATCACAGGTATAGAGACCACGCTTCCTTTTGGCAAATTTGTGCTGCAGCATGAGGCCTTCGTTTCTGGTAACTTCGACACCAAATTCATTGAGCGCTATTTTACCCCTAGCGTACTGGAGGCTAAGCCAACTGAGGATGCGGAAGAGATTTCGGCTGTATTGGCGGCAATGCTATTGGGTAATAACAAATCTAAAGTGAGCACGACAAGCAGCGGCACACAGAGCGGAACTGTTTCTAACTGGCGAAAAAACAGGGTATAAGCAGGTATAGCTTGGTCATAAAATACCAGAAGGGGCCGGTCATTAGACCGGCCCCTTCTGTTTATGTTCTATTCAAAAAATTAAACCAGATCAAAAAGGCTGCGAACCCCTACCTGTTTGGCTGAGGAAAAGCCCTCGCCAAAGGTTACGCCAATGGCATGACCATACTCCCGGGCGCGGGCTTCTATGAAATCCAGAAACTCAGGTGAGGAAATATAAGTGTTAGGTGAACTGTCGTCAGGGTTGTAAAACTGCGTTCGGAATGCCCGGATGGTTTCAAGTTTTTTCTCCCAGTAAGGCGTTACATCCATCACAAAGTCAGGCTTGATGTACCGGTCCTGTATGAAATTGTAAGTTGCCTTCGGGCGCCAAGCCTGCTGCTCCAATCCATCGTCCCCCAAGGTTTTAATCATTTTGAGTCCGGCCAGAAAACAGGCCTCCGCCACTACTGCCGCACCGCGTCCGTGGTCCGGATGACGGTCGTGCAGGGCATTCATCAGCACAATATCAGGTTGGTACTGGCGTACTTTGCGCACGATCTGCAACTGGTGCTCTTTGTCATTTGCGAAAAAACCGTCTGCAAAGTTCAGGTTGTCACGCACGGAAAGTCCCATGATCCGGGCGGCGTCCTCTGCTTCTGCCAGGCGCTCTTCCGGTGTGCCGCGCGTGCCAAGTTCTCCACGTGTCAGGTCTACCACCCCGGCGCTTTTACCGGCGGCGATATGGGCAATGAGAGTACCGGCACAGCCAAGCTCTACATCATCCGGGTGTGCGGCAAAGGCAAGTATATCTAACTTCATTAACAATTGCTTTCTTATTTGATTCGGAGCGAACGTCCCACCTTCAGAGTCGTACGCGTGCTGATCCCGTTCAGTTTAGTGATTTGGCTGACAGAAACGCCATACCGCTTGGCTATACCTGACAGCGTATCGCCGCTTCGCACCTTATGGTAGCTTGATTTACGCGAGCCGCCGCTGCTGCTCTTCGACTTGTTGTAATAGTTGAATAAGGCTGACGTGATGACGAAGCTTTGCCCCTTAAGCAGATAGTCAGGAAAATCGTACATCAACTCCGGGTCCAGGGGATTGCCCTGATAGCGCACCTCGTAGTGCAGGTGCGGACCCGAGCTACGGCCGGTGCTGCCGCCTAGTCCTATTACTTCCCCCGCCTTCACAAACTGGCCGGTCTCCGCAATGGTCCTGCTCATGTGGCCATAAAGCGTTTCCAAGCCATTGTAATGGCGCAACACGATGTAGTTGCCATATCCACCGCCGTCCCACTTGTTGATACGTACCACCCCGTCAAAAGCAGCGTAAATAGAGTCACCGGTGTCAAGGTCGATGTCTGTGCCATAGTGCCAGCGATACCCTCTGTGACCGAAACGACTGGTCACAGGCGTTTTCTCCAAGGGCATTTTGTAATCGCGCTTGACTCTTGGGTCATACAGGGTAATATCCACTGTGTCTTTCAACTGGCGGCCATCCATGCGGTAGGGATTGATGTTTCGGGTATCCCATATGGCATAGTAACCTGCAATCTTGATCCAGGTAGAGTCGATCAGCACTTCCTCTGATACCTCTACAATATGCTGCTCCCCTAAGTCAAGTTCAGACGTGTCTTCACTGACGATGGACAGCTGTTTCTTTGGGTTGAAGAAAATAGACTTGCCAGCATCCGAATCATCCTCCGGAAACTCTTCATACTTGATCAAAATGGTGGTGTCAGGTCGTACATAATCTATTTTAGGCGACTTTACCTTAAAAAGATCTTTGACCTTACCCTGAGCAAAGGCACTGCCCGTCCCGGAAACGAGACAGAGCAAAAAGAGTGCAATCGTAAGGGGTGCTTTATACTTTAGCATTGTATTGAATATTAGGCGGAGCAGATTTATTAAGCTTAATGTCGCAAAACTAACTACCGCCTCGCCATTTTATTGTGGTCATCTCCCGCCACGTCTGAACAAATTATGCCTGACAGGTATAACCTACTGGTAAATTTAGTGCAAATCCTGCGCAGACAGATAGCGTTCTGCGTCAAGAGCGGCCATGCAACCTGAGCCGGCTGCCGTTACGGCTTGTCGGTAAGTAAAGTCCTGCACATCGCCGCAGGCAAACACACCGTCTATATTGGTTTTGCTCGTGCCCGGTATCGTACGGATATACCCATTCTCATCCAGGTTCAGGTAGTCAGCAAAAATACCGGAGTTTGGCTGATGCCCAATCGCCACGAAAAATCCCTTCACCGGAATCTCGCGCAGTTCATCTGTGAGCACATTGCGCACACGTACTCCTTCTACTGCGTCTTCACCCAGAATGTCGTCCGTTACTGAATTCCAAAGGATCTCAATGTTTTTGGTTTTCTTTACGCGTTCCTGCATGATGGTAGAGGCACGCATTTCGTCACGGCGAACGATCATGTATACCTTGCTGCAGATGTTGGCAAGGTAAGTTGCTTCTTCAGCGGCCGTGTCGCCGGCGCCCACAATCGCCACATCCTGTCCGCGGTAGAAGAAACCATCACAAACAGCACAGGCACTTACCCCGCTGCCATTCAGACGGGCTTCTGACTCCATACCCAGCCATTTGGCCGATGCACCGGTAGAAATGATCACGGTATGCGCTTCGATCACTTTCTGGTCGTCGATGGTTACCTTATGCGGCTGAGAAGAAAAATTCACGGCTGTCGCGATGCCATACCTGACATCAGTTCCAAAACGCTCTGACTGACGCTTGAAGTCCTCCATCATCTGGGGGCCGTTGATGCCATCAGGGTAACCAGGGTAATTCTCTACGTCATTGGTAATGGTGAGCTGGCCGCCAGGCTGCAATCCCTGGTAGAGCACAGGGTTAAGTCCGGCACGGGAAGCATAGATAGCTGCTGTATAACCAGCGGGGCCTGATCCAATGATCAGGCATTTTACTTTTTCTATTTCCATGTTATGTGAGGCTTATTCGAAATTGGTTGCAAGTATACAAAAAATATGATGCTCTGCCTGCATACTTCCTGTGTTAATTAGCACAAACCCGGCAGACAGCAGGCTTCTTCCGCTAGAAATGCAAAGAGCCCTGGACCTTACGGACAGGGCTCTTTGCAATGATTTTATGGGCTTAACCGAGGTAAGGCTTCAGTGCTTTGCTTCTGGAAGTATGACGCAGTCTGCGGATAGCTTTCTCCTTGATCTGGCGAACACGCTCGCGGGTCAGGTTGAACTTCTCACCTATCTCCTCCAGCGTCAGTGAATGCTCACCGTTCAGACCAAAGTATAGCGTGATTACGTCGGCCTCCCGTTTGGTAAGGGTAGACAGGGCGCGCTGTACTTCTTTGCGAAGCGAGTCGTTCATCAGACCTGTATCAGGTGATTCTTCGTCTTCGTTCTCCAGCACATCCAGCAGGCGGTTTTCCTCACCCTGTACAAATGGCGCGTCCACTGATACGTGGCGACCAGAGATTTTGAGTGTGTCAACCACCTCAGCGGTCGTCAGTTCAAGCACCTCAGCGATCTCCTCCGGAGAAGGCTCACGCTCGAACTTCTGCTCCAGTTCAGAGAATGACTTAGAAATTTTGTTAAGAGAACCAACACGGTTCAGCGGCAGACGCACAATACGAGACTGCTCGGCCAATGCCTGCAGAATAGACTGACGGATCCACCAAACTGCATATGAGATAAATTTAAAACCCCTTGTTTCATCGAAACGCTTGGCAGCTTTGATCAGACCCAGGTTCCCTTCGTTGATAAGGTCGCCTAGTGACAGACCCTGGTTCTGGTACTGCTTGGCCACCGACACAACGAAACGCAGGTTGGCTTTGGTTAACTTCTCAAGTGCAAACTGATCTCCCTCTTTGATTCTCTGAGCAAGCGATACCTCCTCATCCGGTGTAAGCAAATCGACTTTACCAATCTCCTGAAGGTACTTGTCCAGCGACTGGCTTTCGCGGTTGGTGATCTGTTTGCTTATCTTGAGTTGTCTCATCAGAGTATATTGTTATAACAAAAAAATGTGAAAATCTTAATTCCGGGCTCGGAGTGGTAACATCAGAAAATCGCGCAAAGTTCTTACATTTTAAGAATAAAATCAAGAAGCATTTACGCCACGACAAAACGTAATACTCCTGATGCTACTCCGCCTTATACGGAACGGGCATCAGGAGTATAAAAATTATAGGATTACTGTTGCGCTTCGGCGCCTGGCTTAGGTAGAATAGCCTTGCGTGACAGTTTAAACTTACCGGTTTTCTTATCTACGTCGATCAGTTTCACTTTCACTTCTTCGCCAATTTCCAACACGCCATCCATAGTCTCGAGGCGCTCGTGTTTGATCTCCGAAATGTGCAGCAAACCGTCTTTGCCCGCCATGAACTCTACAAAGGCGCCGTAAGGCTGAATAGATTTCACTTTACCAATGTAAACCTCTCCTATCTCAGGCTGTGCCACGATGCCTTTGATCTTGCTCACGGCACTATTCATAGAATCCTGGTCGCTTGCGAAGATGTTCACATGGCCTTTATCGTTCTTCTCCTCGATGATAATCGTAGCACCTGTGTCCTTCTGGATCTGCTGGATAACTTTACCACCTGGTCCGATTACAGCGCCGATGAACTCCTTGTCAATCACGATATTGAATGAGCGTGGGGTGTGCGGCTTGTAGTCAGCGTTAGGCGATGAAATGGTCTTGTTCATCTCGTTGAGGATGTGCAGACGACCTTCTCTTGCCTGAGCAAGTGCCTGGCTCAACACATCGTGTGACAAGCCCTGTACTTTGATGTCCATCTGGCAGGCCGTGATACCTTTGCTGGTACCAGCCACCTTAAAGTCCATGTCACCCAGGTGGTCTTCGTCGCCCAGGATGTCAGATAGAACGGCAAAATTGCCTGTACTCTCGTCTGTGATCAAGCCCATGGCTATACCTGAAACGCCATCCTTCACAGGAACACCAGCATCCATCAGGGCCAGTGAACCGGCACATACGGTCGCCATGGAAGAAGAGCCGTTAGACTCCAGAATGTCCGACACGATACGGATGGTGTATGGGTTCTCAGAATCAGCAGGAAGCACTTTCTTGAGCGCTCTGAGTGCCAGGTTACCATGACCGATCTCACGACGGCCAGGACCTCTGTTTGGCTTCACCTCACCTGTTGAAAAAGCAGGGAAGTTGTAGTGCAAAAGGAACTTGTTATATCCGGATACCATCGCACTGTCGATCATCTGCTCATCCAGTTTGGTACCCAATGTCACTGTCGTCAGGGATTGTGTCTCACCGCGTGTGAAAACGGCAGAACCGTGCGTAGCTGGCAGGTAGTTGATCTCTGACCAGATAGGGCGGATCTCGTTCAGCTGACGGCCATCCAGGCGCACACGGTCGTTCAGGATCATCTTGCGAACGGCGTCTTTCTCTACGTCGTGGTAGTAAGTTTTGATCAGGCCCATGTCATAGCCATGCTCCTCGCCCAGTGACTCAACAAACTCGTTCAGCACAGAAGCAAATCCTTCCTTGCGCTCAGACTTGTTGGCACGGCCACGCTTGGCTACTTCATAAGCCTTGTCGTAAGTGGCAGCGTATACCTTCTGACGCAGCTCGTCATTGTGTGTTTCGTGTGAGTACTCGCGCTTCTGCAGTTTGCCAACCATTTCAGCTAGCTCCATCTGCGCCTGGCACTGTACCTTAATTGCTTCATGTGCGAAAGCGATTGCTTCGAGCATCTCTTCTTCAGAAACCTCGTTCATTTCGCCTTCAACCATCGCCACGCTGTCGATTGAGCCACCCACAATCATGTCGATGTCTGCGCTCTTCAGGTCAGAAGCTTTTGGGTTGATCACGAACTGACCGTCGATACGCGCTACGCGTACTTCAGAAATAGGTCCGTTGAAAGGAATATCAGAAACTGCAAGCGCTGCAGAAGCTGCCAGGGCGGCTAGCGCATCCGGCAAAATCTCAGCATCAGCAGAGATCATATTTATCGTCATTTGTGTTTCAGCATGGTAGTCACCCGGGAACATAGGGCGCAGTATGCGGTCAACCAAACGGGAAATCAGAATTTCGTAGTCAGAAAGGCGCGCCTCTCTTTTGAGGAAGCCACCGGGGATTTTGCCAGAAGAAGCAAACTTCTCCTGATAGTCTACAGAAAGGGGCAGAAAGTCAACTCCCTCACGGGCTTCTTTGTTAGAAACAACAGCTGCCAGTAGCATGGTGTTACCCATTTTCACTACGACAGATCCGTCGGCCTGCTTGGCTAATTTACCAGTTTCAATAATGATCTCCCGGCCATCCGGAAGAAAGATTGTTTTTGTGATCGCGTTTTGTGACATCTTCAATTATTATTTTTTAGCATCAAATAGAACAGGGCTACCGTTTGCAGCCGCTGCTGGGGTACTGGCAAAGAGGAAGGGGAATATAAAGAGGAATAGAAAAAAATAGGGAATCCCTGTCAGAAATTCCCTATTTTTCTATAAGCTTATTTACGGATACCAAGCTCGGCGATGATCGCTCTGTATCTTTCAATGTCATTTTTCTGCAGGTAGTTCAGAAGTCTTCTTCTTTTACCTACCAGCTTAAGAAGACCAAGACGCGTGCCGAAGTCTTTCTTATGAACCTTCAGGTGCTCTGTCAGATCAGCAATGCGCGTAGTGAACAGCGCGATCTGGCCTTCTGCAGAACCCGTGTCTGTCTTAGACTTGCTCAGGCTGTGCTTTTCAAAAATTTCTTGTTTCGCTTCAGTAGTTAATTTCATTGCGTATAAAAAATATCAATCTGTTATAATCAGTGGATAGTTTCCCGTATAAGCCGCAAAGTTAAATAAAATATCTATATTAAAAAACTTTTTGCAGGCAGTTATTTTAGCGCAGCGCTATATTTTACTGCGCTTTAAACGAGTCATCAGCTTACGCCAGAAGTCGATTTCGAGCAGACTGGAGTCGTTCTGCGCCTGGTAGAGGAAGAACAGGCCAATCGGCAACAGGATGGCATTCGCACCCCACATCCCTGCCTCTACTGAGATCAGCCCCTCTCTGGCCCATTTCTCTCCCAATATGCCCAGCACATACATCACGATGAAGAACATGATGGAGATGATCACGGGCACACCCAAACCTCCCTTTTTGATGATGGCTCCCAGCGGTGCCCCGATCAGAAACATGATCACGATAGCGAATGACTGGGTATACTTGCGCAAAATCTCGATTTCGTAATTGTTTGCATCCCGGTTCAGCGTCGTCACACGTTCTCTGTAGCTATCGGTAAAGCTTTTCACATTACGGGCTTTATTGGCTGCTGTCAGCATGACGTCAGCCGTAATGGGTGGCAATGCCTTCTTCTCGTGCACCGAGTCAGGGAGCACTTTTGTAAGTGGCAGGCCATTCTTCACCTGTCCCGTATCCGCTTTGAAATACATGTAGAACGGATCCACATTCGGGGCATACAGCCGACGCTCCCGCGCACCAGAGTTTCGCAGCGAGTCTGTTACCGCTGCCAGCTGCCCGATGTTCTTCATCATCTTGTTGTCCGAGAAAAGTTCTTCGCGGGTGCGGCCCAGTTCAAAAGAAGCCAGACTGAATATGATCTTAGTCGCATCAAACTTTTCGCGCACAAACTGCTCCGATGAATTTCGGAATCCTCCGTTATTCTGATCGACGTAGGTATTGCCGCGAAATAATTCCAGGATAAGATAATTGTCATTGTATTCGGTATACATCTGTCCTGAATCGGCCAGTATCACCGTGGTGTTGTTGCCACCTTTGGAGTGGTCGTAGATCATGATGTCGCGCAGGGAGCGGCCATCATCCAGTTTCTCGTTTATTTTAATGCTGTAGCCGGGCAGGCCATTGTAAAAAGCACCTTCCTTGAAGTTCATGGCAGGCTTTTTCTGTCTGATGTCCCACAGCAAACTGTACGCTTTCAGGTTCGCCTTCGGAACCACGTAATTGTTGAAAAAGAAAGCCCCGATGGAAAGCGCAATCACAAAAAAAGCGACGGGGCGCAGAATACGCGGTAGAGCCACACCTGACGTTTTGATGGCGGTGAGTTCGTGGTGCTCCCCTAGCGTGCCGAAGGTCATCAGGGCCGAGAGCAGTACCGCCAACGGCAGTGCGACAGGCGCCATGTTGATGCTGAAATAAAACAGCAACTCTGCAAAAACGTCGTACCCAAGGTCCTTTCCTACCAGTTCATCGAGGTATTTGAGCATATACTGCGTGAGCAGAATAAACTCCACGATGGCAAACGTGAGAAAGAAAGGGCCGGCAAATGATTTAAGTATTAGCTTATCTAGTTTCTTCATGTGGGCCAGTTGGCATGCGGGCGTCTGAAACCCCGGTTATTTTCTCTAACACCGGACTTTCAAAAATCGTGCAAAGATAAGCCTTTGGTGCTAAGATGTGCTACCCTCCTACTATTTCGCGCAATTTCTGCAACAAATGCTCCCATAGTTCTTCCAACTCCTCTTCGTCATCCTCCTCCGAGTAGTCGACCACTTTGAGATACTGTTCCTGTGTCAGTTCACTTGATTCAATAGAGAAATCGATATAGGATGGGTCCGAAGGGTGTGATTTGTCCTCGTTAAGAAAAATGAAGCGAACAGAGCGGTTTGTACGGTGGCTCGTCATCTCAGCCCAATGGTTGCTGCCGTCCCAGAAGAAGTTGAACAGCTTGTCCTCGTTTATGGAAACATCATCACAGAACCACTGCGAAAGGCCACTCGGGGTGCTCAGGTATGGGTACAGTAAACGGGCAGATGCATTTATAGGGTACTCACGCACAAATTTCGTCTTGGTAGCTCTCATTATCTGTAGTTGTAAGTGACTGAGTAAGTATAGTATTAATTTCCGATTGGCTAAATATACAGAAATTAAAATATTTTTTTGTGCATCAATTGTTGCTTTTTTTAAAACTTACCCCTTATATTTGCACCACAATTCGGCGGGGTAGCTCAGATGGTTAGAGCGCAGGATTCATAACCCTGAGGTCGGCAGTTCGATTCTGCTCCCCGCTACAAAGCCCTGGACTTACATCCAGGGCTTTTTTATGCCCAGTCCTTACTCCTTCTCAAAGGACTTCAACAGAATGCGCGGCTGAATGTTGACCATCACCCACCCCCAGTCGGCGTAAGCTGATGCATCGCCCGGCTTGATCGCGGCCATCGAGCTGCCTGCAAACAAAGTGCTATACCCCACGGAGAACTGGATCTGGTCGGAGTGCTTGTACTGGAGTACTGCATCCAGTTCAGAGCCAAGGTACCTATTGCTTGTACCTGCCTGCGTTTCTGAAGCCCGTAGGTTTTTAGCCAGCGCAAAGTAGTGGTAGTCGAGTGAAAGGCTATACCTGGGCTCTGGGCTAAAGGTGGCCTTGAGGTAGTTATTGAGTAGTCCGCCTTGTCGTGTGTCAGTCGGCACATTAATAAAGTAGTCCATGAAGCCATAGTACTTATGGTTTGTGGCATACAGCGTGTTAAAGGAATGCACCTTGCGCTCGTCACCGGCCATACCTGACAAATAGGTCGTCCCTAATATGATCCGGAAAGGCTGCAAGGTATAGGCGACTTCTGCAACTGCCAGGTAGGCCGCTATCTTTTTCCCGCTACCGTGTTCGCCTGACTGCCGGTATAGCGAGCCATTGAATTGCGCACGTTCCCGCTGGTAATTCAGGTCGAGGCCATACGTATGCCGGAAGTACACGCCCCCCACGGTGTCTGACCGCTGGAAGCCGTCGCTGATGTGCATAGCTGTAACCGACAACTGTTCGCTCAGCTGTTTCTGCGCCCACAGGAACCCCAGTACCTTGTAGTTGTTCACGCCATAATGGGTGTCAAACAAGGCCTCTTTCTCCTGATTGAAAGCGCCACCGGCATCCACGCTTATACCTTGCCATCTTGCTTTAAGCAGTAGCCCATCGTGGCTGCGTGCCTGCTGCACCCAGTCCACATTGCCCAGCAGGCGGTCGTTGTTGTAGATAAACTCCTGCCGGCCAAGCCTGACGGCAAACCTATCTGATAAAGCAAACTCACCCCAGGCCTCGTGCATGGCCATAGACGGGATATCTTTTGAGTGTGCTTCATCGCCCCATACCCGTACATCCTGCAGGCTAAACCGTGTCTGCACTTTGTCCTGCTTGTAGTCGAGCGTAATTCTGGAGCGCTGGCTCACAAAGAATGCCCCGCCCTGGCCGTTAGGCAGGCTCTGGTAGCCATTGCGCCATTCCGCCCTGGGCCTAACTTGCGGTGTCAGGTATAGCTGCGCCCGGGCCGCCTCCAAGGGCAGCCACACTAAAACCGATAGCAGCAGCATTTTCCGTGTAAAACTTATTTTCATAATCGCATCGCTTTATATGGTGAATGATGCCGGATGACGTGCGCTGCGCAGAGATGATTTGACTGCTGATGCGCCCGAAGCCGTAACGATGCGAAATAGAACAAATAACTATACCTAAGCGATGACTGCTATCATGCGCAAAAATGACATTGCTTAGTTTACCAACAGGTATAAACGCAAAAAGGGCCTGACTTGCGTCAGGCCCTTTTTGGTCATATAGCGAAAGTAAATTACTTTACTTTGTCAACGATGCTCTTGAAAGCTTCCGGATGGTTCATCGCCAGGTCAGCAAGTACTTTGCGGTTCAGGTCAATGTTCGCTTTTTTCAGAGCGCCCATAAGCTGAGAGTAAGACATGCCATGCTCACGTGCACCTGCGTTGATACGCTGGATCCAAAGGGAACGGAAATCTCTCTTTTTCGCTTTTCTGTCGCGGTAAGCATAAAGCAAACCTTTTTCAATTGCGTTTTTCGCAACTGTCCAGACATTCTTGCGACGGCCAAAGTAACCTTTGGCCATTTTCATCATTTTTTTTCTTCTGTGTCGCGCTGCGACAACGTTTACCGATCTAGGCATTTCTAAAAAGTTTTGGCGGCTGGTGATTAAGTTGTAATCTTCAAAAGACCAGGCACCGGGTTCGTACTAAAAAATTAACCTTTCTAACTCCGGGTAATTAGATTTGAAGCATCAGCTTCACTCTGTCCATATCAGCTGTGCTAACAAGGCCAGTGTGTGTCAAATTACGCTTCTGCTTAGTCGTCTTCTTGGTCAGGATGTGGCTTTTGTAAGCGTGCTTACGCTTAATTTTGCCAGTACCTGTCAAAGAAAAACGCTTCTTTGCACCAGATTTTGTTTTAACTTTTGGCATGTGTATATAATTAATTAAACAAATTACTTTTTAACAGGAGGAGCCACTTTAGGAGAAAGGATCAGAAACATTCGCTTTCCTTCCAGTTTGGGCAGCTGCTCCACTTTCGCGATGTCCTCCAGCGCCTGGGCGAACTTAAGCAACAGGATCTCACCTCTTTCCTTAAACACGATCGTACGGCCAACAAAGTGTACATAAGACTTAATCTTATAGCCACTCTCGAGGAAAGCCTTCGCATGCTTCAGCTTAAACTCAAAATCGTGGTCATCTGTGTTAGGGCCGAAACGGATCTCCTTGATGACTACCTTCTGAGCTTTGGCCTTCATCTCACGGGTTTTCTTCTTCTGCTCGTACTTGAATTTCGAGTAGTCGATGATACGGCATACCGGCGGATTAGCTGTTGGCGAAATCTCAACCAGGTCAAGATTCTGCTCGTTCGCTATTTTCTGAGCATCTCTGGTTGAGAATACCCCCTGCTCTACATTGTCACCAACTAACCTGACTTCTCTGGCAGTTATTTTATCATTGACTTTGTATGGCTCCTCCACTTTTCCGCGTGGGATGTAGCGCTTATTTGGCGTAGCTATAGTTTTACCTCCTTAAATTTAGTTCTAAATCAGGGTGCGAATATCGCACATTTTATATCAAGAAAAAAATATCTCTTCTTAATTGTTCAGTATCTCAGCAATTTTTGACTGAAAGGTAGCGATGAACTCATCCACTGTCATGGTGCCCAGATCGCCTTCACCGTGCTTGCGCACCGACACGGCTCCGTTCTCCTGCTCCTTCTCCCCCACAATCAGCATGTAAGGTACTTTGCTCACCTCTGCATCACGGATCTTGCGCCCGATCTTCTCGTCGCGGTTGTCCACAAAACCCCGGATGTCATCTTGCTGCAGGCGGTCGTATACCTGCTGCGCAAAATCCTGGTATTTCTCTGAGATAGGCAGAATGGCAAACTGCTCGGGGCTTAGCCACAGCGGGAAGTTGCCGCCGCAGTGCTCAATCAGCACAGCCACAAAGCGCTCCAACGAGCCAAAAGGCGCACGGTGAATCATCACCGGGCGATGCTTGGCATTGTCAGCACCGATGTATTCGAGCTGGAATCTTTCTGGTAAGTTATAATCTACCTGAATAGTTCCCAACTGCCACTTGCGGCCCAGCGCATCGCGCACCATAAAGTCGAGCTTAGGTCCGTAAAACGCGGCTTCGCCCAGTTCGGTTACAGTAGTAAGTCCTTTCTCCGCGGCAGCCTCGATAATGGCGCTTTCGGCTTTTTCCCAGTTCTCGTCTGAGCCGATGTATTTGGCTTTGTTCTCCGGATCACGAAGGGAAACTTGGGCGGTATAGTCTTCAAAACCGAGTGCCTTGAACACATACAGCACTAAGTCAATTACCTTGATAAATTCTTCCTTTACCTGGTCCGGGCGGCAGAAAATGTGTGCATCGTCCTGTGTAAAGCCACGCACGCGGGTCAGGCCGTGCAGTTCGCCGCTTTGCTCATAGCGGTACACAGTACCAAACTCGGCAAAACGCACGGGCAGCTCTTTGTAAGAGCGCGGACGGGTTTTATAGATCTCACAGTGATGCGGACAGTTCATTGGCTTGAGCAGGAACTCCTCGTTCTCGTTCGGCGTCTTGATCGGCTGGAAGGAGTCAGCGCCATACTTCTCGTAGTGACCGGAAGTAACGTATAATTCCTTGCTGCCGATATGCGGCGTTACGACAGGCTGGTAGCCTGCTTTCACCTGGGCCTTGCGCATAAACTGCTCGAGTCGCTCGCGCAGCATTGTACCTTTTGGCAACCAAAGCGGCAAGCCCATACCTACCTTCTCAGAAAAAGCGAACAGTTCCAGTTCTTTGCCCAGTTTGCGGTGGTCGCGTTTCTTGGCTTCTTCCAGGCGCTCCAGGTATTCTGTCAGCTCCTTCTGTTTCGGGAAGGTGATGCCGTAGATACGTGTCAGCTGCTTGCTCTTTTCGTCGCCTCTCCAATAGGCACCGGCCACGTTCATCAGCTTGGCTGCCTTAATGAAGCCTGTGTTCGGGATGTGTGGTCCGCGGCAAAGATCTACAAAGTTGCCTTGGGTATAGAAGGTGATCGTACCGTCTTCCAGATCCTGGAGCAGGTCAAGTTTATACTGGTCGCCTTTTTCGGTGAAGTACTTAATGGCATCGGCTTTTGGAACTTCCTGACGCACATACTCATTCTTGGCACGTGCCAGTTCCAGCATTTTCTGCTCTACTTTGGCAAAGTCATCCTGCGAAAAGGTTTTGCCCTCTCCCAGGTCCACGTCATAGTAAAAGCCGTTCTCAACTGGCGGTCCGATACCGAACTTTATACCTGGGTATAGCTCTTCCAGAGCTTCAGCCAATAAGTGAGCCGAAGAGTGCCAAAACGTATTTTTGCCCAGATCGTCGTTCCAGGTGAGCAGTTGCACGCTGGCATCTTCTTCTATGGGGCGAGACAGATCCCAAACGGAACCGTTCACCTTTACGGCCAAAACATTGCGGGCAAGTCCCTCGCTAATGCTGGTTGCGATCTCGAGGCCTGTTACACCTTTCGGATACTGGCGTACAGAGCCGTCTGGCAAAGTGATGTTGATCATGTTTTTTTCTTAGTATCGTGTTAAAAGCCCCGCTGCCTGACAGCCATACTGTCCAGCTGGGGTCTGGGTCTTTCTAATCTGTACCGGAGCCGGGCAACACTCTGCCGGGCATAGGTATGTTTCGGTTCTATGGCCAGCATACGCTCGAAAGTTCGCAATGCTGCCAGATTCTCTCCAGTTCGCTCCAGGCTACTTGCCCGCACGGACAGGTACTTTAGCTCTTTGCTATACCTTGGCGCATTCTCCAGGTGCTGCAAGGCCAGTTCATTCTCTCCCAAGCCATGCCGCAGCTGTGCCAACTGAAAGTGGGCCGCTTGCAACGTATCTGCAAGAGCGAGCGCCTTTTCGAAGCTAACCAGGGCACTATCTTTGCGCGATGACTGCAGTTGAAGCATCCCTTTGTAATGCCACAACTGTGGATCTTCCGGCGACAGCCGCAACCCTTGCTCTGTATGCTTTCTGGCCTGGGTCAGGTCCGGTTGTGCCAGGTATAGCCCCGCCAAAGATCGATGCGTTTGCACAAAGTCAGGCTTGTACTCCAGTGCCCGGTGGTAATGGTTGATGGCAACCGTCGTATCGCCTGTCACTTCCGATACCCTGCCTTTGTAATAGACCGCATACGGATCGTCAGGGGAAAGCTCGAGCGCCTGCCGCGCAAAATGAGCCGCTTTCGCATACTCTCTCCTGTCCAGGTATAGCTCCGTCAAAAGCACGTACAGGGAAGAACTCTCAAACGAGTTTCGTTCTGCCTGCAATGCCAGTGGCAACGCTTCTTCACGCCGGCCCAACAGGTATAGTACCTGTGCTTTCACGAAGTAATTGGCAGGCTCCTTAGACAGCCTGATGGCTTCGTTTACATCGTTTAAGGCTTTGTCCAGCTCATTCTGCCGCAGCAGTACCATGGCTCTCCTGGCGAACAGACTGCCGTCACGTTTCGACCGTTCAATGGCTTCGCTTAGACTGATCAGCTGTTTCGCGGGATCCTCCACAGCTACGGCCGCCAGGTCTACCATCTGTTCCCGTGTACCTTCTTCTTTACCGCAACTGGCAAGCATCAATACCACCACTACCCAACTAAAGGCCCAACGAGACATCATGTACTGTCTTTTCTTACTGTCTAGATTGGCGCTAAATTATAGATAATTTGCCTAAATATCGACAAACACACAACCATATAGTTTTGAAAGAACACAAAGGGCCTGCTCCTAGACAGAAGCAGGCCCTTTGTGTTGCAAATGTATCCAGTTACTTCTGATATGCTTGCAACATCATTTTGCAGCGCCTGCTCAACTCCAGCTCCTCCTTCGTTTGTAACTCGAGGTTCTGGGCCATCGCACGCTGCAACGTAGACATACAAGCTTCTTTGTTTTTCATTTCCTGATAAATATTGGCCAGGTCAAAATAATAGCGCAGGTTGTTCGGATTATGCAGAATAGCCATTTCCATAGCATAAATCGCATCCTTGTTTGTAGCAGGTTTATCTGCCATCCCACCCAGCATGACTTTATAGGTTGTGACTTCAGCAAAATTGAGATTGGCCATTTTAAAATACCAGCGACCGAGTAAATGCCAGGCATCAGCGTAACGCTCATCGGCAGCCAGCGCCCCATCCAGGTATGACTTGGTTTCGCTGATCATCGCCAATCGCTGCTTCGGGCCTGACACCATAGCTAGTGAAGCCAGCGAGAGTGCCATAGCATAGTTAGAACGGGCATCAGTAGAGTCCAGCAGGAAGGCGCGTTGTGCGTACGCTTTGGCGGTGCTGAAATGATTAATCTTGCGAGTATCGTCTGAAAATCGGTTTCCCATCAGGCTGTGCAGGAGACTGGCTTGGCAAAGCGCCTCAAAATTTGATTCGTCAGCGCCGATAATCTGCTCATAAACGGCCAAGGCCTCTGTTTCCTTGTACTGCTCTTTCAGCTCATAGGCTTTCTTTAAAAGCACATCATGCCCGGAATCTCCTAATGCGTCCAGTGGACGAATCAGAAAACCGAGCATGATGAGTAAAACAGGTATAGCTTTGATAAGTAATCGCATAATTCGTAATCAGCAACCTAATATATTGCTTTGAAACGACTTATGCAAAAAAGGACTTAATTTAGAATAAATCCAGCTGCTTCTTTTTCTTCAAAGCCTTTATTGCACTGCCGTCATCTGATAGTTCTTCTACGGCTTCCAGCGTATCAAGTTGAGCCCCACTGACTTTGGCTGCTTCTTCTGCCAGCTCTTTCAATTCGGAAGGCAAGGTAACAGGTTCTCGCTTTGTGGTAACTTTCTTAGCCTTAGGCTTTTCCTCATGCTCCATTTCCTCCAGCTTCGGCACTTTCACGTCGTAGATTTTGAAGTAGCTGAGCTTGTTGCCCATGGCTTTCCAGCCTTTCACGTCGATGAATTCGCTAAGCAACAGTTTCTCTGTTTCTTTCTCTCCTCGCAGCGAACGCTTGAAACTGATGGTCGCCATCGGAACCGAGTGCGTAGATACGGCTTCGAGTCTGGAATTCTTGGTCTCGGGTATAAAGCTGAATTTCTTACCTACTGTAGAAGTCTCAATCTTGAAACGCTTCACATAGTAAGTTTTATTCTCCCCTTCGTAATAAATAGTGGATACCACCAACTCCGGATCAAACTTCTGCAGCACTTTGATCTTCTCGACGGTATAGTGGTTGGCCAGATCAAACGTGGTCTGCTCGTAAGTACCGTCTTCGTATACCACTAAGATTGTATCCTCAGTATTGAAGGAACCCAGATAGCGTCCACGGCCTTCCGTGTTCAGGCGTCCAATCACTTCGTCATAGAAAATCTCGCGTCCACCCAAAGTTGACTCGCCCAGACTCTTCTGTACCACCTTCTTGATCGGGTACTTGGTCACGATATTACCGTTTGATCCTTTGCCTTTTATCATCAGTTCAGCAAAGTCATAGTCGAACTGTTTGATACGAGCCGTAGATTGTGGCGCAAGAGTAATATTCACCACCTCCGACTCCGAGTTCGGGTTAGCTGTCAGGTAGTGCACCTTGGAGTTTTTATTGCCCTTGGTCAGGTCGTACTCTTTGTCGCGGGTAATCGATTTTACAGAAAAACGTTTCGCAAAAGATACACCTGTCTTGCCGTCAACATAAATCATGTTATAGACCATGTGCTCGTCGTTTTTATTATAAACGCCGGCCATGATGATGTCTTTGCCCACAAAGGTTTTCTCGGCTACTTTAGACACGGTGAACTTGCCATCCTTGCGGAATACAATGATATCGTCCATGTCGGAGCAATCGCAAACGAACTCGTCTTTGCGCAGCCCTGTACCAATGAAGCCATCCTTGGCATTCATGTAAAGCTTCTGGTTAGCGATCGCAACTTTCTGTGCAGTAATCACATCAAAGGTTTTCACCTGCGTTTTACGGTCACGTCCCTGTCCGTACTTTTTCAGCAATCCTTCAAAGTAAGCGATCGCATAGCGGATCAGGTTAGCCAGGTGGTCATCCACCTCAGCCATCTCTTCTTCCAGTTTGTTGATGTACTCATCGGCTTTGAAAGAGTCGAATTTGGAGATACGCTTGATCTTGATCTCGGTCAGGCGGATGATGTCATCCTGAGTTACTTCGCGACGCAAAAGCTTCTTAAACGGATCCAGGCCTTTGTCAATCGCCTCGAGCACAGCTTCCCAGGTTTCGCACTCCTCGATATCACGGTAAATGCGGTTCTCGATGAAGATCTTTTCCAGCGAAGAGTAGTGCCACTTGTCTTCCAACTCACCTTTACGGATCTCGAGTTCACGCTTGAGCAAGTCCACTGTTTTGAAGGTGGAAATGCGCAGCAACTCGTCCACACTCAGGAAGTGGGGCTTGTCGTCGATGATAACGCAGGTGTTTGGAGAAATAGATACCTCGCAGTCCGTGAACGCGTAGAGCGCGTCCATGGTCAGGTCAGGCGACACGCCCGGAGGCAGTTGTACCTGTATCTCCACATCGGCAGCCGTATTGTCAACTACCTTCTTGATCTTGATCTTGTTGTTCTCGCTCGCCTTTACGATCGACTCCATCAGTCCTGTGGTTGTGATGCCATAAGGCACGTCACGGATGATGAGCATCGTCTTGTCGACCTTCTCAATTGTGGCGCGCACCCGAATCTTACCACCACGCATACCATGGTTGTAGTTGGTCACATCCACCATACCGCCGTTCGGGAAGTCAGGCAGCAAGGTTGTCGTGCGGCCTTTCAGCACATCGATAGATCCTTTGACCAGCTCCTTAAAGTTGTGCGGCATGATCTTAGTCGAGAGACCAACGGCTATACCTTCTACACCCTGCGCAAGCAAAAGCGGGAATTTCACCGGCAAAGTCACCGGCTCGTTCTTACGGCCGTCGTAGCTCAACTGCCACAGTGTCGTCTGCGGATTGAAAACCACATCCAGCGCAAACTTGGACAGACGCGCTTCGATGTAACGAGGCGCAGCCGCACTATCGCCAGTACGTACATCGCCCCAGTTACCCTGCGTCTCGATCAAAAGATCTTTTTGACCCATGTTTACCATCGCGTCACCTATTGAGGCGTCGCCGTGCGGGTGGTACTGCATGGTCTGACCGATCACGTTGGCCACTTTGTTAAAGCGACCATCGTCCATCTCCTTCATCGCATGCAGGATGCGGCGCTGCACCGGCTTCAGACCATCTTCGATGGCAGGTACGGCACGCTCCAGTATTACATAAGAAGCATAGTCAAGGAACCAGTTTTCGTACAGACCGGACACCGGCGTTACGTTATGGATTATCTCTTCCTCACCGTCTGTAAATGCAACTTCTTGCTCCTCTTCTCTTTCTATACCTTCGTTGTTCAGTTCGTCGTTATGCATATACTTCCTCAACTATGTCTTTCTCAAACTTCAGATTCTCAATAATGAATTGCTGGCGCTCCGGCGTGTTTTTGCCCATGTAGTAGCTCAGCATTTTCTGTATCGTCGTGTCTTTCTGCAGGAACACCGGTTTTAATTTGATGTTATCGCCAATGAACTTGCCGAACTCATCCGGTGAAATCTCCCCCAGACCTTTGAAGCGGGTGATCTCCGGACGCTTGCCCAGTTTCTCAATAGCCGCCTGCTTTTCAGTTTCGTTATAGCAATAGATCGTCTCTTTCTTGTTGCGCACCCGGAAAAGCGGGGTTTCCAGAATGTACACGTGGCCGTTCTTCACCAGATCCGGGAAGAACTGCAGGAAAAAAGTGAGCAGCAGCAGACGAATGTGCATACCGTCCACGTCGGCATCTGTGGCGATCACTACGCGGTTGTAGCGCAAACCTTCCAGCCCCTCTTCAATATTTAAAGCGTGCTGCAGCAGGTTGAACTCTTCGTTTTCGTACACTACCTTTTTCTTCAATCCAAAGCAGTTCAGCGGCTTACCTCTCAAACTGAAAACCGCCTCTGTATCCACGTTTCGGGATTTGGTGATGGAACCACTTGCTGAGTCACCCTCCGTTATGAAGAGTGTAGAAAGCAGTGCATTCTCGTGCTTGTCCTCGTTGAAGTGCAGACGACAATCGCGCAGCTTTCGGTTATGCAGGTTGGCTTTCTTGGCGCGCTGGTTGGCTAGTTTCTTCACACCCGCCATGTCCTTGCGCTCCCGCTCGCTCTGTTCGATACGCTTCTTCAGCGCCTCGGCCGTCGCCTGATTGATCCGGAGATAATTATCCAGGTGCTCCTTTATAAAGTCATTGATATATGAGTTCACAGCCGGTCCATCTGGTCCCATGTCAATCGAGCCCAGTTTGGTCTTGGTCTGCGACTCAAACACCGGCTCCTGTACACGCAGCGAAATGGCACCAACAACGGAGCCACGAATATCAGCCGCATCGTAGTCTTTCTTATAAAAGTCGCGGATCGTTTTTACCAGTGCCGTACGGAAGGCCGCCAGGTGCGTACCGCCCATCGTGGTATACTGACCGTTCACGAAAGAATAGTACTCCTCGCCGTAGTCGTTACCGTGTGTGATGGCTAGCTCAATGTCGTTGCCTTTCAGATGGATGATCGGGTAGCGCATGCTCTCCTCATCGGCTTTATTTCTCAAAAGATCGAGAAGGCCGTTTTCGGAGTAGAATTTCTTGCCGTTGAAGTTGATCGTCAGACCGGCATTCAGGTATACGTAATTCCAGATCTGGTTTTCCAGATAATCCGGGTTGTACTGGTAGTTCTTGAAAATAGTATCGTCCGGCGTAAATGTCGTGAGCGTACCGTTGCGCTGCGAAGTGGCCTCCAGCGGAAGATCGTTTGTCAGCACGCCACGCTCAAACTCTGCAGCCTTCATCTGGCCGTCGCGCACCGACTGGATGCGGAACTGGCTTGAGAGGGCGTTTACTGCCTTGGTACCCACACCGTTCAGACCAACAGACTTCTGGAAAGCCTTGCTGTCGTACTTACCACCTGTATTGATTTTGCTCACGCAGTCGATCACCTTGCCCAGCGGAATACCGCGGCCATAGTCACGCACCTGCACCTTGTGGTCCGATATTTTGATGTCGATTGTCTTGCCATACCCCATCACGTGTTCGTCAATGGAGTTGTCAATTACCTCTTTCACCAAAATGTAAATACCATCATCGGCCGAAGAACCGTCTCCCAACTTACCGATGTACATACCGGGGCGTAGCCTGATGTGTTCGCGGGGCTCCAGCGAGCGAATGCTGTCTTCGTTGTAATTATGCTCTAACTCTGCCATTCTGTAAGCGTAAGTGTATTTGATTTAGTGGAATCACTCGGAAATATAGAAAAATAAAAGAAATCGGACGCTACAAATAGTTCCGGCGTCTAACCGATTCATCTTTAAAAGAAGGCTAATGCTAATATTATTAGTCAGCAAATATAGCTAAAATAGTTGAAATCATCAACCACTTCTATACAACCAATGCACATTGCGATCAGTTCACAAAAATAAGAGAAATACGCAGGTATAACTTAGCTAAAATTATTAGCATAAAAATAGTTAGATATAACTATACTTGCGCATTACATTTGCTTAACTGAATGCGGTTAAACACAGGCCGTATACCTACATACATTCGCACCCTATGGAAATTAAATTACCCCAGTATTTTAAGTATGTCATCATTTTACTGGGCCTTTTTCTAGCTATTTGGACACTCCAAAGCTTCAAATCAGTTCTGATGCCACTGACCTTTGCTTTGCTGTTTGCCCTGCTCCTGCTGCCTCTTACCCGCGACCTCGAAAAATTTCGTGTACCGCGTGCCTTGGCTATTCTCTGTAGCATTGTGATGGTGGTGATCGTGCTGGGGTTGGTGATTTGGTTTCTGTCCATGCAAGTCATTAGCCTCACCTCGGAACTGGATGCCATCGGCAAAAACTTTGATGCTTTGCTGATGAAGGTACAGGATTACCTCTACCACAATTTTGGCATACAGCCGGCCAACAAAAGCGAGCTTTTCCGTAATACAGTAGGCGGCTTGCGGGAGATTTCGACCACTTTTGTCGGCAGCACCATCTCGCTGACCACCGGCGCGCTGACGGTCATCACCATCGTGCCCATCTTTGTGTTCTGTTTTCTGTACTACCGCGACCACCTGGAGCAATTCATGTACAAGTTTGTGTCGAAGGAGCGCCGTAGCAGCCTGAACCATACTATTGACAACATACAGTTGGTGGCGCAGAGTTATATCTCTGGGCTGATGATCGTGATTGTGATCGTATCTCTGCTCAACTCGGCTGGCCTGCTAATCCTGGGCGTGAAGTATGCCATCTTCTTCGGCGTCTTTGCCTCCATCCTGACCATCATACCTTATATTGGCATCCTGATCGGGGCCATGCTGCCGGCGTTGTTCACGCTGGCTACTACCGGTAGTTTGTTCGAGGCGGTGCTGGTGGTGCTGGTGTTCATGTTTGTGCAGTTTCTGGAGGGCAACTTCATTACACCCTATGTTGTTGGTTCCAAGGTCAGTATCAACCCTTTTGCTGCCATCATCGCCTTGCTGATCGGTGGTGAAATATGGGGAGCGGCCGGTATGATCATCTCTATACCCATGATAGCGATCCTGAAGGTAATTTTCGATGCCTATGAACCACTACAACCTTTTGGCTTTTTGTTGGCTGACATAGACGATGTGAAAGCTCAGAAATCGGGGCGCTTCCGGAAAATGTTCGATAAGCTGCGCGAAAAAGCGCGTAGGGAGCGCTACGAGGATGACCGTGAGGCTGAGCAATAGCCCGCATTTGCTAAAGCTGTTTGCACAAGGTATAGCGAGCGTTCAATTTGAAACGTATTGCTAAAAATATTGGTTTACAGGATAGCCCTTTGGACAGCGCCGAAGGTCGCTTCAAATAAGCCTAAAAAGAATCAGCTTGTACGCCATCATAGACATTGAGACTACGGGTAGTCAGCCCACGCAGGACAGGATCACCGAGATTGCCATTTTCATTCACGATGGAAACGAAGTCGTGGATAAATATAGCACCCTGATCAACCCGGAGCGCCCCATACCCTATTTCATTTCTCAACTCACCGGCATTACCGACGACATGGTGCAGGACGCACCCAAGTTTTACGAGGTGGCCAAAGACATCGTGCAGTTCACCGAGGGGAAGGTGTTCGTAGCCCATAACGTGCGATTTGACTATTCCTTCATCAAGAAAGAGTTTGCCGATCTGGGTTTTACCTTTCAGCGCAAAACGCTCTGTACCGTGCGCTTGAGTCGTTCGCTTATACCTGGCCTACCGTCTTACTCGCTCGGGAAACTCTGTAAAAGCATCGACATTGACCTGCAGATGCGCCACCGGGCCATTGGCGATGCTGAGGCGACGGCCAAGCTATTTGACAAGCTGATCAAGATCAACCGGCCGGTCATTGACGGAGCGCAGCATATGGCCGATCCTTCAGAACAGCTTAAAAACGAAATCAAAGCCTCACTCCTTCCTCCCGCCATCAGCAAGGAGCAGGTGGATGCATTGCCGACGGTTCCGGGTGTATACTACTTCTACAACGAAGCGGGCGAGGTGATCTATGTGGGCAAGAGTATTAACATCAAGAAGCGCATTATCCAGCACTTCAACATCGACTACAAGAGTCGCAAATCCATTGAGTTCAAAAACCAGATAGCCGATATCACTTACGAGCTGATGGGCAACGAACTGGTGGCATTACTGTTTGAGTCTGCCGAAATCAAGCGGATGAAACCGCACTACAACCGGCAGCAGCGGCGCAGTGTATTTAACACCGGCATCTTCACCTACCAGGACGACAAAGGGTATAAGCGCTTGACATTCGGTAGCATCAATAGGGCCGATGATGTGAACATGACGCCTATTATTGCCCTCTCAAACCAGTTTAAGGCCAAGGGATTCCTTTATCATAAGGTGTCCAAATATAACCTGTGCCAGAAGCTGTGCGACCTGTATAAAACGCCGGGCGCCTGCTTCGATTACCAGGTACACATCTGCCAGGGCGCTTGTATTGGTGAGGAAAGCCCTGAGGAGTACAATGCCCGGGTGGATGCCGCCATCGAGTCATTCACCTACGAGCACAACAGCTTTGTGATTGTGGGCAAGGGCCGAGAGTTGGGCGAGAAGTCTGTGGTGGTGGTGGAGCACGGCACCTACCTCGGCTTTGGCTTTGTGGACGAGTACTTTTCAGCCAGTTCGCTCGACGATTTCAAGTCAGAGATACAGCGCTACAACGACAACAAGGACGTGCAGCAGATCATACGCGGCCACATGCGCGGGAAGCACAAAGACAAAGTGCTCGTGTTTGATTAAGCTTTCCTAACAGGTATAGCCCCTTTTTTCTGAAGCGCCTGCCATCAATTTTCGGTTAAGAAATTATTTATCCGTAATTTCAAATCGAAATAAAACTTAAACATTCATGGAAAAACGTTTCAGATCAGGGGTATTGTTCGGCGATGAGGTAACAGAGCTGTTCAAGTATGCCAATGAAAATAACTTTGCGCTGCCAGCCGTCAACGTGATTGGCACAAACTCTATCAATGCCGTGCTGGAAACAGCCAAGGCGCTTAACTCTCCCGTAATCATTCAGTTCTCGCACGGTGGTGCCACCTTCTTTGCTGGCAAAGGCCTAGAGAATGACAACCAGAAAGCCGCTATCGCAGGTGGTGTTTCCGGTGCCCAGCACGTGCACCTGATGGCCGAAGCCTATGGTGTGCCGGTAGTACTGCACACTGACCATGCCGCCAAGAAATTGCTACCATGGATCGACGGTCTGTTAGACGCTGGCGAGAAATACTACGAGCAGCACGGCAAGCCGCTTTACAGCTCCCACATGCTCGACCTTTCTGAGGAAGAGATCAAAGAAAACATCGAGACTTGCGCCAGCTACCTGGAGCGTATGAACAGGATCGGTATGACTGTAGAGATCGAGCTCGGCGTAACGGGCGGCGAGGAAGACGGCGTGGACAACACGGGTGTGGACAGCTCCAGACTGTATACCCAGCCAGACGAAGTAGCTTATGCCTACGAAGAACTGAAGAAGGTAAGCGACCGCTTCACGATCGCAGCGGCTTTCGGTAACGTGCACGGCGTATACAAGCCAGGCAACGTAGAGTTGCGCCCGGAGATTCTGAAAAACTCACAGGACTTCATCAAGGAGAAATACGGAACTAGCGACAATCCGGTGAACTTCGTATTCCACGGCGGCTCCGGTTCTGAGAAAGCGAAGATCACAGAAGCAATCGGTTACGGTGCCATCAAAATGAACATCGACACCGACATGCAGTGGGCTTACTGGGAAGGCGTGAAGAATTACTACGAGTCGAAGAAAGATTATCTACAAGGTCAGCTCGGCAATCCAGAGGGTCCGGATTCCCCGAACAAAAAATATTACGACCCACGCGTATGGCTGCGCAAAGGTGAAGAAAATTTCATCGCCAGGTTAAAAGAGGCGTTTGAGGATTTGAACTGCGTGAATCGCAATTCATAATCTAGCTTACTAATAGGGGAAAGGGTGAGGCGAAAGCTTCACCCTTTTTTATTTTATTACTTATGCTTCAGCAACCACTGGTAAATCTCCTCAGTATCCTCTTTGCGACAAAGCTCCGAGCCTGGCGTCATGGTAGCGGCGGTACCGGCGGCTACACCATAGCGCACCACTTCATCAAGCGGACGACCCTGTAGCAAGCCCATCACCATACCCGCTACCATACTGTCTCCGGCGCCGACCGCACTCTGTTGTTTCACGGTCGGTGGCACGACATAGTGTATACCTGACTCTTTTGATGCAAGCATGGCACCACGTGGGCCGAGCGACACGACCAGCACTTTGCACTTGCCTTCATCGATCACCTGCATAGCAAACTCCTCCTGTTCGAACGCCGAAATGTGTTCCTTTCCGGCCAACTTGGCCAGCTCACCCAGATTGGGTTTGATCAGGTATAGCCCCTCTCCTGCCGCTTTTATTAAGGCTTCACCCGAAGTATCCACGATCAGCCTGAAGTTACGCTTGTGGGCGATCACCGCCATCCGGAGGTAAAAGTCGTCGGGCACACCGGGAGCCAGGCTGCCACTAGCGACCACATATTCAAGAACTTGCTCCAGTTTTTCGAGTTTGTCCAGCACCTGTTGCCACTCCGACTCCTCTATATGAGGACCCGGCATGCCGAAACGGAACTGGTCGCCGGTGTTGTCTTCCATCACCATCAGGTTTTCGCGGGTCCAGCTTTTAGTCTGGCCGTTCCAGTACTCCACGCCTTCCTCTTTCAGCAAATTGCAGAGCATTTCTCCGGCTGGGCCTCCTGACAGTAGCCAGGCGCAAGAGTTGCCGCCCAGCTTGTGTATGGCTCGGGAAACGTTGATGCCCCCTCCGCCCGGTTCGTAAGTGGGTTCTTCGCAGCGGAGTTTCTTCTCGGGCAGCACACGCTGCACGTGGGTGCTCTTATCCAGGGCCGGGTTGATCGTAATGGTCAGGACTTTATGCATACTGCTACAGGTATAAATATCTGAAAGAAAGGCGTCACTCTAGGGAAACCACTATTATAAAACATCCGGATGAAGGCTCTAATAGATCTTAACAAGCTCGTGCATACTTTCATGAAACTACCCCCTGGCCGAGAATTACAGGAAATGACATCAGGTATAGGTTTAGGTATAGACTTTCCTGAAACACATTCCTTATACCTTAGCGGCGGATGTCGAACTCCTTTTGGTCGCCGGTCCTGAAGGTATAGACCTCACCACGCACCCCGACATTCACTTCCTTGGACCATCCCCTGTCAAATTTGATGATCAGTTTATCGCGGGTAATATTCAGGTCAAGCCAGTGTCCGCGATAGCGGAGCTGCAGGTTAAGGCAGGGCATTTCGTCCGGAAGCACCGGGTTCAACCACAGCACATTATCACGAATCTCGAGGCCGGTGTAAGCGCGTTGCACCAGGTCTACCGTGCCGGCCATGGCTCCGAGGTGTATGCCTTCGGCTGTGGTGCCTCCCTGTATATCTTCCAGGTCACTCATCAGGGCTGTTTCAAAGTTTGTCCAGGAGCGTTTACGGTCCGAACGGGCCAGCACCCAGGCATGCACGATCTTACTTAGGGTGGAGCCATGCGAAGTGCGCTGTTCGTAGTAGGCAATGTTTTCAGGTATACGCTCGGGCTTAAAGTCGTAGTCAAGTTGCCTGAAGATGGAAATCAATTCTTCTGAAGAAAAAAGGTAAAAGAGCATCAGCACATCGGCCTGTTTACTGGCTTTATACCTGTTCACGCTGTCGTCTTCGCTTTCCAGGATGCGGTCGAGCCGCATGGATTCTCCGTGCTTTGCTCTGTACTTCGCCCAGTCGAACTCCTGTAGTTTGTCGTAGCCGTCAAATTGCGCGATAATCTTGGTATCTTCCAGAAAAGGCACGTACATGCGCTTGCCGATATCCTCCCAGCGTGTCAAGTCGTCGGGCGTAATGTGCCGCTTGGTGAGCAGTTCTACGTAGCGGGAGTCACCGATCACCTCTTTGAGCTGCAGCGCTTTTTGGATCACCCAAACGGCCAGCACATTGGTATAGGCGTTGTTGTTTAGGCCTACCTCCTCAGAATCGGGATACTCGGTGTGGTACTCGTCAGGCCCCACCACATGCAGAATCTCATAGCGACCAGTTACCTGATTGATAGTAGCGATCGTGGACCAGAACTGTGCGATATCCAGCAACATCTCAGCACCGTGGTAACTCAGGAAGTCGATGTCGCCGGTGGCCTGGTAGTAGTGCCACACATTGTAGGCAACAGCCGAACTGATGTGCCGCTGCAGAAACGTGTTGTCAGGCAGCCAGCGGCCCGACTGCGGATTGAGGTGAAGGACCTGGCTTTCCTCTCGGCCGTTACTGCCGCTTTGCCACGGGAACATAGCCCCTTTATACCCTGCCGCTTTTGCGGCGCTTCGGGCCTCGTTCAGGCGACGGTAGCGGTACATAAGCAACTCTCGCGTGATGGCCGGCAGATGCAGGTTGAGAAAAGGAAAGATGAAGAGTTCGTCCCAGAAGATGTGCCCCCTGTAAGCCTCTCCATGCCAGCCCCGGGCGGGTACGCCCACGTCCAGGTCGACGGTATGGCCCGAGACGGATTGCAACAAATGGAAGATGTGCAGTCGCAGCACAGACTGCACTTTCGTATTGCAAGCCGTGTCAAGGTCACAGCGGTTCCAGATGCGTTGCCAGGCCCGCTTATGCTCCTCCAAAGACTCTTCAAAAGTACCCTGCCGGAAGCTGTTGACACAGGCATCCTGCAAAGGCTCAGAGGTGGCCCAGTCGCGGGAGGTATAGATCAGCACGCTTTTTTCGAGCCGCAAAGTCTGGCCTTCTTTTGCCTGTAGTTTAAACTGGTGTTCTGTATAGCCTTGTTCAATTTTGGTCTGAGGCAACACGCCACTGTCTTGTCCATTCAGGTATACCTTGGTACGGGCTACCTGCACCATTCGGGTCTTCGACTGCACTGTCTGCACCACCAGGTACATGGTCTCTTCGTCGTGCTGGCCTTGTTCCAATGTTTCGAGGTGCTGACTGGCCAGCGCGCGGTAACGGGCCACGCCACTGTTGATCACGCGACCGTCAAGGGCGGCTCTTAACCCTACTTCACCTGACCAATTAGTAGGCGTCAACTGCCATTCCAGCGCTGCGAGGTGCGGGTTTGCCATGCTGACGATGCGACGGGTGTTGAGCTTCGATTCGCGCCCTTTACTGTCTCGGAAATGGACGAAACGAAGCAACACACCATGCTTTAAATCAAGCTCCTGCTTGAAGTCGAGCACCTCAACGTTGCTGATGTGAAACCACTCTTCGCCTGGCTGCCGGAAGGAAACGGGTAGCCAGTTGGGCCAGTTTACCAGGTCTTCGTTTTCGATTTGCTTGCCGGCCACTTCGGAGGTGAGCCGGTTGTAGCCGCCGGCCAGGTATGTGCCGGGGTAATGGAGATCGTCTTCGGCAGGAGTTTCTTCAAATGCGCCACGGGTGGCAATGTAACCATTCCCTAGTGTGCAGAGCGCTTCGCGCAGGGTTTGCTCTTCAGGGACCCATTGGTTGTAAATGATACTCCAATCAGCCATTGCTTTGCTGTTTGATAGTATCTGTCAGATCTTCCAGGAAAACACGCACTTCATCCACACTTTCCAACCGGTAAGTAGCGGCCGTTTTGTCGTCGTGCTCGCCTACCAGTATACCTATACCGTGGCCCCGCAGCTCTGCAAAAGCGTCTTCATCCGTTATATCGTCGCCGATGTAAAGCGGCACATAGTTGCCATTGTTCAAACCCAATTCCTCCATCAGCCACATCACCGCTTTACCTTTGTGCCAGTTAATGTTCGGTTTGAGCTCGTAGATTTTTTTGCCGTGGCCGATCTTGAGTTCTGGCATTGTATCCAGCACTTCGTCCACAGCCTTTCTAACTTCTTCCACCTGATTTTCAGCCACATTGCGGTAATGTACCGCGATCGCATAGCGCTTCCGCTCCACCAGACTTCCCGCTATACCTTGTAGCTTTTCCTGCAGGATGCCTTCCGCTTTGTCCAACGCGGGCAGGGCGGTTTTGGCACCTCCGGGTTCAGAGGCCATACCTCCCGGGCCGGTGATATCGAATCCGTGGGAACCGGCAAAATAAAGGTTATCGAGTTTGACCAGGTTTTCCACGTTCCGGCGGTCCCGCCCGCTCACCACAGCCACTTTGGTCACGGCAGCCATCTCGTGCAGTGCCGTCCGCATCTCGTCCGACAGTAATGCCATTTCAGGTCGCTGCACAATGGGCGTCAGACAGCCGTCGTAGTCAAGAAAAATGGCGGGTGTTTTGCCTTGGAACTGTGCTTTGAGTTCGGAGAGTTGTTCGAGGGCCGACGGTAATTCCTGGGCCGCACATTTCTGTATCATAGTATTGATTTGAGGGGTCGAATTTGGGATGTTTATACTTTGGGGAATTCCTTGATAACCAGATCAGCTCCACTAGCTTTAAGACCGGCTTCGTCGTGGGTACGGTCTACACCTACCACCAGTCCAAAACCACCGGATTTGCCGGCCTGTACCCCTTTGCGGGCGTCTTCGAAAACGGCCACCTGGGCAGGTGCTATACCTAGCCGGCGGGCAGCCTCCAGAAAAATATCCGGTGCAGGTTTGCCTTTCAGGCCAAGTTCAGAGGACTGTAGCCCGTCAACATGCTCTTCAAACAGCTGCTCTATACCTGCGGCATGCAGTACATCCACACAATTCTTACTAGCAGAAATAACGGCTGTGCGCATACCGTTTTGTTTTTGTTGTTTGATCCAGGCAATGGTATCATCATACACATCCACCCCGCCCTGCCTGACCAATTCCTGAAAGTACATGTTTTTCAGGTTCCCGAGTCCTCCTACTGTTTCATGACCTGTTTCGTCTTCGGGGCTGCCCTCCCGCAACGTGATGCCTCGGGATTCCAGAAAATTGCGAACACCGTCGTAGCGGGGAATGCCGTCAATATACTCCCGGTAGTCGGTTTCGATGTCGAGCGGCTCGTAGTGTTTGCCCTCTTCCTCACCACGCTTTTGTAGGTAGGCATCGAACATGCGCTTCCAGGCCTGGGCGTGTACCCGGGCTGTCTGCGTTACGACACCGTCGAGATCGAAGATCAGGGCTTTGATGTTTTTCTCCTGAAGATTTTGCTGAAGCGTATTCATGTTTTATTAGTTTTAATAATCAGGATTTCGGACAAGCCAAAGGCCTGCGAACAGTTGTGAAGAACACACCGCGTATGCTTTAAGGGTGAACTTTACAAAAAATCAATAAGCTACTAAGGTATACCTTCTGTGCGCTCATGCGGCGGTACGTCAGGGGCCTGCTCCGGGTGAGTGGTCTGATGCTGTTCGCCGGTTACCTCCTTAGCATGGGTTGGTGGTGTTCTTTTTCCGTCGTCTTCCCTCAAAATTCTGGCTTTTGGTGATGGAGTTTCGTTTGGTTGGTTCTTTTCTTCCTCTTTCATAGTCTGGGGATTTTCGTTTAACATTCCTGTAAGCTTCATACGCATGAATTCCCTTCATCGAATGAAATCTACCGGTCTTAGGCCTACGCAGGAGCCCGCTAAATGATACCTTTCATGTGCTCACTGCCCAAATTACCGTATCTTTATACCTGAAAGGCTATATTTCCTGCCCATTCTGAAAAACCTTGCAGGCGCTTTAAGAGTAGTTCCTGCCGTAACACCTTGACAAAATAAAACATGCTACAATCCGACAACCCGACCCAAACGAATACTTGGAAAAAACTTGAAACACACTTCGCTGCGTTGAAGCATCAGCACCTGCGCGACTTATTCAAGGCCGATCCGGGTCGCTTCAAAAAATTCTCTTTCGAGATAGACGGAACGCTATACGATTTCTCTAAAAACCGCATCACGGAAGAAACCTTGGATCTGTTAGCCGAACTAGCCGAGGAAACGAAGGTGCCAGCCGCCATCGAGAGCATGCTGCGCGGAGAGAAGATCAACGCCACCGAAGGCCGTGCCGTGCTGCATACCGCCCTGCGTAACTTCACGGATCAGGAACTGGTAGTGGACGGAGAAAATGTGCTGGAAGAGGTACGTGACGTGCAGCGCCAGATGAAGGATTTCTGTGACCGACTGCACAGCGGCGAATGGACCGGCTACTCTGGTAAAAAAGTAAAGCATGTCGTGAACATAGGTATAGGTGGCTCGCACCTGGGTCCGCAAATGGTGACCGAGGCGCTCAAGAAATATCAGAAGCCGGATATCGAAGTGCATTTTATCTCGAATGTGGACGGTACCGACGCGGTAGAAGTCCTGCGCAAAGTCGATCCGGAAACAACCCTATTCATTATCGCTTCCAAAACCTTCACTACCAAAGAAACCATTGCCAACGCCCACACGGCCCGGAGCTGGTTCCTGGAAACAGCCAAAGACGAAGCGTATGTGAGCAAGCACTTTGTGGCACTATCTACCAACACCGAGGCAGTCTCTAAATTCGGCATCGCACCGGAAAGCACCTTCCGCTTCTGGGATTGGGTAGGCGGTCGTTTCTCGCTCTGGTCAGCCATCGGTTTGTCGGTGGCCTGTGCTATCGGGTACGACAGGTTTGAGGAATTGCTGCGTGGCGCTGAGGCCATGGACAAGCACCTGAAAAATACGCCGCTCCGCCAGAACATACCGGTACTGATGGCTCTTTTGAGCATCTGGTATACCAACTTTTTTGAAGCGCAGTCGCACGCCGTGTTGCCTTACGACCAGTACCTGCGCCTGTTGCCAGAGTATTTACAGCAGCTGCAGATGGAAAGCAACGGCAAGACCGCCATGCGCAATGGTGAGTACGTGAACTTCCAGACGCAGCCTGTGATCTGGGGTGCGGCGGGCACCAACGGACAGCACTCTTTCTTCCAATTGATCCACCAGGGCACGGTGTTGATTCCATCTGATTTCCTGGCCCCGGTGAACAGCCACAACCCGATCGGCGAGCACCACCCGATGCTGCTTTCCAACTTTTTTGCCCAGACCGAGGCGCTGATGAAAGGCAAAACTGAGGAGGAAGTGCGGACAGAGTTGGAGAAGAAAGGAATAGCTAAAGAAGAGCTCGAGCAACTGGTCCCGCATAAGGTATTTGAAGGCAATAAGCCATCCACCTCGATTATGTTCGACATGCTGACGCCCTATACCCTGGGAAGCCTGATTGCCATGTACGAGCATAAGACTTTTGTGCAGGGCGTGATCTGGAACGTGTACAGCTTCGACCAGTGGGGTGTGGAACTGGGCAAGCAACTGGCCGGCGCCATTGAAGAGGAACTGCTCCACAACAAGGAAGCGGAGCACGACAGCTCCACAGCCGGACTGATCAGCTATTACAGACAAAAACGCAAATAGCGAAAACCTTGCGTCGAGGCTGCGTTTAAGGATGGTATCTATACCTTATGCAGCAACTATACCTTAAAACGACGCTTCTGCTGCTTCTCGCACTCTTGCTCAGCAGTTGCGCCGACGATAATTTCTACCAACAAGACGCTTTGGTGCAGCCGGGGGAGCATGACCTGCCTCCGGCTGGCACTGACAGCGTATGGGCAGTGGCCGGACGCCACTACGACCGTAGCTGGCTTTACCGCCTTTTCTGGGGCAACCACCATCGCGACAGCTGGACCACCCCTGTTAAGCTTCCCGTATTTGATCTTTCCCGCGTGAACGGCGGCATGAGAGTCGTGAAGAAAGGGGGCGGCTTCCAGACCAGCAGTTTCCAACTCCAGGACAGCCTCGGCCGCATTTACGCTTTCCGCTCCATCGACAAAGATCCGGTGCAGGTGCTGGCTAAATTCTGGCGACCCACTTTCGTCACCAACATTCTCCGCGATCAGATCTCTTCTGCTAACCCGTACGGGGCTTTGATCATTCCTGGCCTAGCCAAAGCGGCAGGCGTCTTTCATAGCTCCCCTACACTTTATTACGTTCAAAAAAGTGATACCTCTTTCGGTGAATACGCAAAGGCGGTGCAGGGCAAGGTATACATGCTCGAGGAGAAATTTGATGGTATGGCCGACACGCTGCGTATGTTCGGAAACGTGACCGGATTTGCGGACTCCGAAGATGCCCTACGCAATCGCTACAAAACAAATACCCATCAATTTGATCAAAAAGCCTTTGCGCGCGCCCGGCTCCTGGATGTGCTCGTCGGTGACTGGGACCGCCACAAAGGCCAGTGGGACTGGGCCGTCTACGAAGAAGGCACCGATACGATTTATAAACCCATCCCCAAAGACCGTGACCAGGTATTCCTGAAAATGGACGACGGCGCTATACCTTTCCTTGCCACCAGCAAGCTGATGGCCCGTAAATTCTACTCCTTCGGACCGACCATCAAAGATGTGAAAGCCCTGATGATCAATGCACGTTTTATAGACGAGCGCCTGCTTCACGAATTGACACGGGAAGAATGGGTGGCGATTGCAAAGGATGTGCAGGAAAAGCTCACCGATGACGTGATCGAAAAAGCCGTGGAAAACCTGCCCTCTCCCATCTATACCTTAAAAGGAGAAAGCATCCTACAAAATCTGAAAAACCGCCGCGACCAACTACCCGAATTGGCAGAAGAGATGTATGAAATCATAGCCAAAGAAGTCACCGTTGCTGGCACTGATCAGCCGGATTTTTTTCAGGTAAGGCGGCTGGATGATGACCACACCGAAGTTGTTCTTATGCGTCCTGCTCAAACCAGTATACCTGAAAAGGTACTCTACCAACGGACATTCTCCGGAAAAGAAACAGAAAAGATCACGCTGCACGGCCTCAGCGGAGATGATGAATTTACGATTGAAGGAGATGTTGCAGAAGGTATACTGGTAGAGGTATATGGCGGCCTGGGTGAAGATGAAATAACGGACAGGTCCTCGGTTAAAGGTTGGCGCAAAATGACCCATATCTACGACACCGAGCGCGGCAACGAAATCGACTTCGGCACCGAAGCCAAAGACCTGACCACAAGAGACGTGCGGGTGCACGCCTATGACCGGGAAGGAAATTAGAGTATTGTAGGGACAGTTTGCAACCAGTCCCTACAAAATAAATACCTCAACTTCTAAGGCTCTTCTCCAGCATTTTCAGCACGAAATGTTCCATACTGCTGAGGTGTTCGATTTTGGATTTAGTGGGATCGTGCTTTTTAAGGAAACTCATCAGTTTATCTTCCCGAAAGAGGTTCACTACCTCGGGGTGTATGTAGTATTTGCTGCAAACGGTTGGGGTGTTGCCCAAGCCTTTGGCCACCTCCTTCACCGCTTCCTTTATACCTTTCTCTTTGTCAATCTCCGGGTTTTCGTCGATAACGCGCTCCAGGCATTCCACCATGCGCACGGTGCCACCCCAGGTCCTGAAATCCTTGGCCGTGAAATCATAGGCGGTCACTTCCCGCAAGTATTCGTTCACGTCGCCTGACTCCAGCGTCTGCCGCTCGCCTTCCTCATCGTAGTACTGAAACAAATCGTAGCCGGGTATATCCTTACACTTCTTCACGAGCTGCGCCAGGCGCCTGTCTTTCAGGTCGATTTTTTGCTCCACTCCTTTCTTGCCCACAAATGCAAAAGTAACCGTACTGCCATTAAAGGTCACGTGACGGTCACGCAGCGTGGTGAGCCCATACGACTTGTTTGACTTGGCATAGGCACGGTTTCCGATCCGAATCAGCGCGTTGTCCATAATCGACACCACCAGCGCCGTTACCTTGCGCTTGTCGAGGTGGCGGGACTGTATGTCTTTTTGAACCTGCTCCCTCAAGGCAGGCAGCGACTTCCCGAATGTGATCATGCGACCGAATTTGGTCAGGTTGCGGGCGTGCTGCCATTCCGGGTGGTAGATGTACTGCTTGCGCCCTTTGTCGTCGCGTCCGGTGGCCTGGAGATGTCCGCGGGCCGTTTTCGCGATCCATACTTCGGTCCAAGCCGGCGGAATCACCAGTTTTTTGATGCGTTCAAGCGTTTTTTCATCGGTCACCTTTTCCCCTTTATGATCAAAGTAGGTGAAACCTGTACCGGCCTTTTTACGGGTGAGCCCCGGCTTTTCGTCAGAGGTATAGCGCAGGCCCGCCCACTCGGCTGAAAGGGCAGGATCCTTATATAGGTTGTGTAGTTCTTTCTTTGTCATTAGCTAAGGCATTAGGCGCCTGTTGCCTATAATACATAAAAGCCATGCAAAAGTTATCCACGGTACAGACTGCACGGGAGCTTTTGCCTATACCTCCTCAACAATTCCCCTTATATTTGTCCCAGAAAAAAAGACATATCCATGACCATCCATAAACAGATTTCTTACCTCTACGCCTTTTTTGGCGTTTTCCTGCTGGGCTGTGGCGTTGTGGCGGTAGATGTGGCCGGCGAGCAGGCCCGGACCGCCCTCTTTACAGGTATAGCCGGTGGCTTGCTGGCGCTGGTGGCGGGGCATTTCCTGAACAGAAAACACCGTTGGGGATTTCTTCTGGGAAGCGCCGAGGCCGGACTGCTCACGCTTCTGCTGGGCTGGCGCTCCGGCACCTATTTCATTCGCTTGCTCGAAATGGTGCAGGAAGCCCCTGAGCCTAACTCTACCCATACATCAGGTATGGCTTTTCTGCTTACAACCGCCATGCTGGTAGTAGCACTGCTGACCCTGGCGGTGTCCGTTATGTTTGCCAAACAAGTGTTTGCCGAGACAAAATAGGCGTTCGTCTATATTTTCTTATAGCATTAAACCTTTATGTGTTATATTGGTCCTAACACAAGACCAATCGTTCACCTAAAACAAATTAATATGCTTCAGAAAATCGGTTTGAGTATCGTGCTCACGGCCAGTGTGGTCAGTGCTGCCGAGGCGCAGACAAAACTCGTGGAAAAGGTAACCAAGAAAAGCGATGAGCTGGTTATACCTTACGAAAAATACAAACTGGCCAACGGCCTCACCCTAATCGTGCACGAGGATCACTCCGATCCGGTTGTGCATGTGGACGTGACTTACCACGTAGGTTCAGCCCGCGAAGAGGTGGGTAAATCTGGCTTTGCGCACTTTTTTGAGCACATGATGTTCCAGGGCTCCGATAACGTGGCCGACGAAGAGCACTTCAAAATCGTGTCGGATGCAGGCGGTACCCTGAACGGTACTACTAACCGCGACCGTACCAACTACTTTGAAACCGTGCCAAGCAACCAACTGGAAACTGCGCTATGGCTGGAAGCCGACCGTATGGGCTTTTTGCTGGATGCCGTAACCCAGAAGAAGTTTGAAGTACAGCGCGAAACTGTAAAGAACGAGCGTGGTCAGAACTACGACAACCGTCCTTACGGTCTTGTGTACGAGAAAACATCGCAGCACCTGTACCCGCACGGTCACCCTTACTCCTGGACCACCATTGGTTACATCGAGGACCTGAACCGCGTGAACGTAGAAGACCTGAAAAACTTCTTCCTGCGCTGGTACGGACCAAACAACGCTACGGTAACCGTGGGTGGTGATGTTAATCCGGCGGAAGTTGTGAAACTAGTAGAGAAATACTTTGGCGCTATACCTACCGGCCCTGCCGTGCAGGACATGAAGCCAATGGTCGCTTCACTTAACGCAGACCGTTACATTTCTTACGAAGACAATGTGCGCTTCCCGATGCTGCGCGTTACGTATCCGGTGCCGGAGGCTGGTCACAAAGACGAGCATGCACTGGACGTGTTGGCCGAAATCCTGGGACAGGGACGTAACTCTATCTTCTACAAAAACTTCGTGAAAGAGCAGAAAGCCTTGCAAGCTTCTGCCATGAACTCCACCTCGGAGCTGGCTGGTGAGTTCGGTATTTCCATTATGGCCTATCCGAACAGTACTCTGGCACAGATGGAAGAACTGCTGCGCAAGTCTATCGCTGAGTTTGAAACACGCGGCGTAACCGACGAAGATCTGCAGCGCTACAAGGCCTCTGCTGAGTCTAACCTGATTAACAGAATGGCAAGCGTGAGTGGCAAAGTATCGCAACTGGCTTCTTACGAAACCTTCCGTAACAACCCGAACTACCTGCAGGAAGAAATCCGCCGCATCAATGCACTGACAAAGGCTGATGTAGTGCGTGTATATAACCAGTATATCAAAGGCAAACCTGCTGTTATCTTGAGTGTGGTACCAAAAGGCAAGCCGGAAATGGTGGCCAAAGCTGACAACTATAACGTTGACACAAACGTGTCGGTAGCACAGCCACAGGACTACAGCGGACTGAGCTATACCAAGGCAGTTGACACTTTCGACCGCAGCAAGCGCCCGGTAGCGGGTCAGGCCAAAGCCGTGAGCGTACCTAACTTCTATACCTCGAAGTTCAAGAATGGCATGAAGGTGATCGGCACGAAATCTGACGAGATCCCAACTGTTACTCTGCAGCTGACTATACCTGGCGGACATCGTTTGCTGGCCAATAACGCAGGCAAGGCGGGCATCGCATCGCTTACAGCTTCTCTGATGAATGAGGACACCGAAAACTTCACTTCAGAAGCCTTCACAAGCGAGCTCGACAAACTGGGCAGCTCTATCCGCATCGGTTCTGGTACAGAAGACACTTACGTAACAGTACAATCGCTGAAAAAGAACCTGGACAAAACATTGGCACTGCTCGAAGAGCGCTTGTTCCGTCCGAAGTTCGCAGCTGACGACTTTGAGCGTCTGAAAAAGCAGCAACTGGAAGGTATAGCCAACCAGTCGACACAGCCAACGGCTATTGCCAGCAGCGTGTACAACAAACTGCTTTATGGTGAAAACCACATCATGGCCATCCCTACTTCAGGTACTACAGAGTCAGTAGGCAGCATTACCCTCGAGGATGTGAAGCAGTTCTATGCTGCCAATTTCACGCCTACAGGCGCTGAACTGGTAGTAGTAGGCGATATCAACGAAAAAGAGATCATCGGCAAGCTGGACTTCCTGAAAAAATGGAAGAAGAAGAACGTAACTGTACCTGCTGATGTGAAAGCGCCTGCTATTGCGGCCACTAAGATCTACTTCGTTGACAAGCCGGACGCTGCGCAATCAGAGATCAGAATTGGCTACGTAGCCCTGCCTTACGACGCAACCGGTGAGTACTACAAAACATCGCTGATGAACTTCGTGCTGGGTGGTGCCTTTAACAGCCGCATCAACCTGAACCTGCGCGAAGACAAAGGCTATACCTATGGCGCCCGTTCCGGCTTCGGTGGCAGCCGCTTTGCTGGTCCGTACACAGCTTCTGCCGGTGTGCGTGCTGATGCTACTGCTGCTTCTGTAGTGGAGTTCATGAAAGAAATCAACGATTTCAGAACCAAGGGTATCACAGAAGATGAGCTGCAGTTCATGAAAAACTCGATCGGTCAGTCAGATGCGCGCCAGTACGAAACACCTGGTCAGAAGGCGAACTTCCTGGGCCGAATTCTGCGCTACGACCTGAAGAAGGATTACGTAGGCAAGCAAACGCAGATTCTCAACAACATGACGAAGCAGGAAATCGATGCGCTGGCTGCCAAGCACTTGCCATCTGACAAAATGCACATCGTGGTGGTAGGCGATAAGAAAACAGTATTGCCAGAACTTCAGAAGTTGAGCTACGAAGTGGTGGAGCTGGATACCAACGGTAACCCGGTAGGTACCTCCTCCGTAAAATAGCGCATACTACACTTGAAAAAAAGCCCCTGAATATCAGGGGCTTTTTTATTTGCACTATTTTATGCGTTATACCTGTCACTACTCCTTCCAACCAAGGCGAATTTTAATCCGTAAGCGCATACTAAAATCAAATAGCGTTAGTTTTAAGCAAATCGCAGGGTCTTATTTATAGCCTATACCTGCGCATTGCTTTAATACATTTTACCACTCTAATTTAAATGATGAAGTATATCAATCGTACCGCACCCTGGCTGCTTGTCTTTGTCAGTGTGTTTTTCATGAGTAGCTGCAAAGACAATGAAGGCGTCATCTTTTCGATTCAGGATGATATACGACTGGGTGAGCAAGTGTCGCAGCAGGTAGATTCTACTTTCCGTGCACAGGGCAAGTTATTGGAGCGCAACTCCGGCAATGCCAATGTTCAAAAAGCCTATACCCACCTCGACCGCATCGTGAACCGTGTGCTCAACTCCGGCGAAATCAAGTATAGAAATGAGTTTGTCTGGACGGTGAAGATCATCGATGATCGTGAAACCTTGAACGCTTTTGCTGCTCCGGGTGGACACATTTACGTGTATACCGGCTTGATGAAGTTCCTGGACGATGAAGACCATTTTGCCGGGGTGCTGGCCCACGAAATAGCCCACGCCGACAAACGCCACAGCGTGCAGCAACTGCAGCGAGACTACGGTATAGCGCTGCTACTTTCCGTCGCGCTCGGTAACAATGCCGGTACGCTGCAACAGATCGCTGCCCAGTTGGCAGGTACCCTGGCAGGCCTGCGCTTCAGTCGGGGAGCCGAGACCGAGGCCGATAACGCCTCCGTGATATACCTGGACGGAACCGATTATTATGCCTGCGATGGCGCAGCCGGTTTCTTCGTAAAGCTCAACACTGAGGCGCAGGGCAGCAATCCGCCCGAGTTCCTGAGCACACACCCGAACCCGGACAACCGCGTCGAAAACATTCAGCAGCAGGCCAGCCAGCGTGAATGCGCAAAAGACGGAGCTGCCAATACGGACTTTAACGAACTGAAAAAAAGCCTGAATTTGTAACTCGCAAAGGTCTGCCCAGAGGCAGGCCTTTGTGTTGAACCCCATACCTGTCGACTATGAAAAAGATAAAGAACACTGCTGCGAAAGCTGTTTTGAAAGGAGAAGAAAAGTTTGACACGCTGACTTTTAATCTGCGTCGCAAGCTCAATATGTTTGGTCCGCTGCACATTATGGCTTACCGCAGCTATGGCACACCTACCCGCCTCTATGTGAAAGGCCGCGTGTTGGTCGATAAGGGCATCACGCTGTCAGAAGAGAATGACACGTTGTGGGAGAACATCCTGAATATGTACAAACGCTTTAATAGCCGGGAAATACCGGGTGCACGCATTGAGCTGTGCCTGGGAGATCAGAAACATGAGATCACAACGGACATAGAAGGCTATTTTGTGCTGAATCTAGCGCCTGAGAAGCCGCTTGTGCTCGAGGACATCTGGCACACAATCGATATTACGCTTTCCGAGGCCCCCGTGGAGGTGGAAGGACCGGTGAAGGCGCAGGCACATGTGCTCGTCCCTCCTCCCGATGCAGAGTATGGCATCATCAGCGACATAGACGATACCATCGTGCGGACGGGGGCCACGAGCCTGCTGCAGACCGGACGAAACGTGCTGCTCAACAATGCACACTCCCGCATACCTTTCCATGGGGTAGCATCCTTTTATAAGTCGCTGCAACTGGGGCGTAACGGCAAGCGTAACAATCCATTCTTCTATGTTTCGAGCAGTCCCTGGAACACGTACGATCTGCTTTACCATTTTCTGGAGCTGAATGAAATTCCGCAAGGGCCGCTCCTGCTCCGTGACTTCGGAATTGATGAAAGCAAGCTCGGCTCCTCCGACCATATGAGCCATAAGTATAAAGAGATCGAAAACATACTGATCACTTACCCTGAGCTTAAGTTCATTTTAATTGGTGACAGCGGGCAGCAGGATGCCGAGATTTATGCAGAGGTTGTACGAAAACACCCGGGCCGTGTCCTGGCCATTTACATCCGGGATGTGAACATCGAAAAACACGCCACGAAAGTGGTCAAGATTTTTGACGAGTTCAAGGATAACAAAGAAGTGGAGATGGTGCTTGTAAAACAAACCCTGGAAGCCGCTGAACACGCTGCAAAATGTGGCTATATCTTCACGGAAGAAATTCCGGAAATTGCCAGAGAAACCGAAGTGGATGCCGAGGGAGATGAGTGATTAATTGAGTGGATGAGTATTGGAGTGAATGAGTGATTGTTAAATTGTTATTACAATGATTAAAATCACACACTAACAAAATCACTCCATCACCAATTCACTCATTCACTAACTCGAATGGTCTGCTACGATTTTCCAGCCTTCCGGGAATCGCTTGAGGATGATGGAGAAGTGGCCTTGCAAGTCGCCTAAATCTGCGTCGCGCTGCAGGTGCCATTTGCCGACTACGAGCATGTGGTCTGAGGCTAGATGGCGAAACTCTTTCAGGTCGAAGGTCAGTTTGCCCATGGCTGTCGGATCAGGGTAGCTCTTGCGGTAGTTATCCAAAGTCTTTTGCCAACCATAGGTCAGGCCGTTTTTACCCACAAACAGCAGCGAGTCTGATTTCCAGTAATCCTGCATAAAGCACTCGAGGTTGCCTTGGCTCCAGCAGGCTGACTGCGAGGCCAGCATGTCGCGCACCTGCCCTTCTGCCACCGCTGGATCGTGCTTGGCAGGAGTAGTGGTGCTAAGCTCTACCTGCTTCTCTTCGTTCTGCTGACAGGCTGTAAATGACAAGCCTATACACAGGGCCAGTACACCGATAAACTTATTTCTTTTCATCTTTTTGGGGAAGTATGGTTTTGATGTAAGTCGTGCCACCCAGACGGCCCATGGCACGGGCTATGCGACGCTGCCTGCCTAATACGTATGCCGACGGTCTTTCAGCGGAATAGCGGATCGGATTGGGAAGCACTGCTGCCAGCCGTGCCGACTGCTGACGTCCTATCTCCGAGGCAGGTTTCTTAAAATACTTTTGCGAAGCCGCTTCCACGCCAAACACCCCATCCCCCATCTCTGCAATGTTCAGGTATACCTCCAGGATACGCTTTTTGCCCCACAGCAACTCAATCAGGAAAGTAAAGTAAGCCTCTACACCTTTGCGCAGGTAACTCCGACCGTGCCATAAGAACACGTTCTTGGCCACTTGCTGGCTGATGGTACTGCCTCCCCTGATGTTCTTTCCTTTCTGATTGCGCTTAAAGGCATCGGCAATAGCATCAAAATCGAAACCGCTGTGTTCCAGGAAAAGCTGGTCTTCTGAAGCTATCACGGCTAGCGGCAACTGCTCTGACATCTCCTCCAGAGAAACGAACTTATACCTGATCGCAGGGTTATCCTTGCCTGCTGCCCCGGCTTCGGCGCGCCGCTTCACCATATGCAGCGTAGCCGGTGGAGCCACCCAGCGGTATACCAACACCCACAGCACACTCAGGAGCACGAGGCTCAGCAAAAGCTTTGTGATGATAAGCCTGATCTCACGAAAGCCCAGCCGTTTCTTCTTCATTATAAGCGTTCAAAAAATAAGTGCGCAAAGCTAAGTGTTTTGGCTTATAATGCAACAAAAGCGGCGTGGCTGAATTGTAATACTTAACACGCGTCAAACATACCCGTATTCCATATACAAAACACGAACTTGTCTGTTATAGAGCTAAAGAAAAGGCCATGCAAAAGTACTTACCCTTGTTCCCTCTGAATATCGTGGTATTTCCGGGCGAGAAGCTAAACCTGCACATTTTCGAGCCTCGCTACAAGCAGCTGGTCTACGACTGCCTCGAAAGCGGCACGACATTTGGCATACCTACGTTCATCAACAACAGTGTGGGGCACTACGGCACGGAGATCAAGCTGCTGCAGGTTGAGAAAAAATACGAAAGCGGCGAGATGGACATTCGCACACAGGGTTTGAGCACCTTTATGATACTGGAGTTTGACAAACAGGCACCGGGCAGGCTCTATGCTGGCGGTCAGGTAGAGGAAGTAGAGAACCTGGAAGACGAGGATATTGTAACGAAAGAGAAAATACGCGAAAAGCTGCAGGAGTTATACACAGCTTTGGGTATAAGCAATATTCTGATGGACCTCCCCGAAAACTTTACCTCTTTTGACGTTGGCCACCATTTAGGCTTGAACACGGAACAGGAGTATACCTTGTTGCAATGCAATAGTGAAGCCTTGCGACAAGAAATGATTCTACAGCATCTTCTGCAGGTATTACCTATTGTAGCCGAAACCGAAAAACTCAAGGAACGCGTCAAGCTCAACGGTCATTTCAAAAACCTCTCGCCACCTAACTTCTGATGCTGCTATACTTTCTTATCATACCTACCGTGTTGTTTTTGGTTTTTGGGCTGTTCAGCTACTGGCAGGAGCTCAAGTACCGCAACAAGCCATTCTATAAACTTTCGGATGTAGGCTGGCGCAAGTGCCTGCCTAAACCTGAGGCACGGCTGGTACACAGCATCGCGTTTATGGGCGATGTGGGCTATGTCGCGACCGACGGCACGGACCCTGTCATGCGAATCCTGGAAGAGTGGCAGCAAAACGCAGGACCCGATGGCAGCGTCCTGTTCCTGGGGGATAACCTATACCCGGTGGGAATGCCCGCCGAAACCCATCGCCACTACCCTGCCGCCAAAGAGCGCCTGGATTTCCTGCTAGGGCAAATGGGCGCTTATGCAGGGCGCAAGATTTTTCTGAGCGGCAACCACGACTGGAACAAAGGGCGCTCTAAAGGGCTGGAGTATGTGCTCCGGCAAGAAAAATATGTGGTCGACACGCTGCAGGACGACAACAGTTACCTGCCCCGGCACGGTTGCCCTGGTCCGGAGGCCATACAACTAGCAGAAGGGTTGCTATTGGTCATCATCAACACGCAGTGGTGGGTGCAACGGGGCGAAAAGCCGATGGGTACCGGGCAGGGCTGCCCTTATGATGACATTGAGGAATTCTTTGTGCGCCTGAACCAGATCCTGCGCCGTAACCGACACCAGCGTATCGTGGTGGCAGCGCACCACCCACTTTACAGCAATGCGCTGCACGGTGGCAAGTTCACCATCAAACAGCACATCTTTCCGCTTACGGCTGCCCACAAACGCTTTTATATTCCGTTGCCTATTTTCGGTTCTTTATACCCATTTTACCGTCAGCTATTTGGAGCCTATGAGGACATGTCCCACCGAAAATACCGCAAGATGCGCAAGCGTCTGCTCCGAATCTTCCATCAGTACAGCAACATTGTGTATGTGGCGGGGCATGACCATAATCTGCAGCACTTTGAGGTGAGGGACAACCATTACATCGTGAGCGGATCGGGCAGCAAAACCTCTTTTGTGAAGAAGGGCGGCAAAGCCACCTTTACGCTGGAGCAGCGGGGTTTCTTTGTGCTCAACTACTACGACACCGGGGAGGTATGGATAGAGGCGCTGGCGGTTACGGAAGGTGAAAGCGTTTCAATGCCAGGTGCCGTTGTGTTCCGGAAAGAATTAGGCCCCGTCTTGAAGCCCAAAAAACAAACACTGGAGGTATAGCCTTTAATTATGATTCATCAGGTATAGGCAGAATAACCTTCAGGCTTTTAGGGTGCATCGTCACTTTGATCACCTCATCTAATTCAGCCGGTTCGCCGTCGATATGCACCACTTCACGGTCTACGTTGTAGACAGTAGCCTTTCGACAGCTGATGCGACGGGTATAGATGGAGCCGTCAATATTATCGGTGTACATCCTCACCAGCAAAACAGGCGCGGCAGCTTTTGGGAAAGGCTCAATCAGGCAGATTTCGAAGCGACCGTCGTTTAGGATTCCGCTGGGGTTAATAGCGGCATTGCTCCCAAAGGCGTTGGCATTGGCAATGGTTACCATAAAAGCCTCCCCCTCAAAATTCTCCGTGTCGGTTTCTATTCGATAAAACTTCGGCTCGTAATTCATGTACTCCTGCAAAGCTATCCACGCGTAGGCACCCGGTCCACGCTTATCCCCTTCGCAAAAGCGCTTCACGACCAGGGCGTTAAATCCCAGATCGCTGAGATGGATCGAAGGCTTCCCATTCAGGTCGATGGTGTCAATGTTGCGCACCACATGTTCGTGGATCAACTGCAAAGCCTCTTCTGTATCCTGCGGTATACCCAGGTCTTTTGAGAGCCCGTTGCCGGAGCCAAGCGGAATAATGCCCAAAGGTATGGAGGTACCGATCAGCAGGGCGCCGACCAGACTCACCGTGCCATCGCCCCCTACTGCAAAGACAGCATCATAAGTATTTTCCTCTATGAGCTGCTTGATCTGCTCTAAATCACTTTCGCCCGTCGTTCGATAGATCGTACACCTAATTTGATAATCAGCACATTCTGACTTTATTTCATCCTCCAGTTCCTCTTTGTCGATATCACCTGCTATGGGGTTGATGACAAACAGGAGGTTTTGGAGTTTCTTGTCTTTTTGCGTAGGCATGTTGTGGTCTCAGTTTATAGATGAATGCCCGGGCTTATTTTACCAGGCCAGCAGGCAGACCGTTTGGATACTCCTGTTGGATGGCACGTTCAATCTCCGCGATACGGTTGCCTGGATTGGGATGCGTTTGCGCGAATTCAGGACCACTGGCACCGCCGCTGGCCTCCTCGAGTATGCGCATCACCTCAATCATGGCCCGCGGGTCGTAGCCTGCCTCCCCTGTCAGGCGCACCGCCAGCCGGTCCGACTCCAGTTCATCTTCCCGTCCGTAACGCATGTTCATCAGTTTGCCAATCATAGCGGCAGCAACGGCACCTGTTCGTGAAGCTGGGTTTTCCGGATCGTAGGTGGCAATGGCTGCAGCACCGGTCAAACCCTGCGTGAGCTTTGCCTTGGCTAACTGCTGGGCAGAGTGTCGCCCGACTACGTGCCCTATCTCGTGGCCCAGCACGCCTGCCAGTTGCGCCTCCGAACTCAGACGACGAAGCAGCCCTGCTGTGATGAAAATCTGCCCGCCGGGAAGAGCAAAGGCGTTGACAGTCTGCTCATCGGCTAGCAAATGAAAGTCAAATTTATAGGGCGTCTCGGCAACGCGGGTATTCTGGACAAGCCGCTGCCCGATTACGTTAACCTGGGCTCTCGCCTGTTCATCCGGATGAAGTCCACCATATTGAGAAGCCATCTGTGGAGCAGTCTGTAACCCAAGGGCAATCTCCTGCTCTACGGTCATATCCACGTGCTGCATCTGGCCGGTAAATTCATTCTCCTGCCTGTTGCACCAGTACGTCACCAGCGATACCGCCGCAATCAGGATGGCAATAATAAATTTCATGACTGCTCTCATGTTACTCTATAGCTTCACGGTTCTAATTTTATAATTATGTAAGCCCTACTCACCGGTCAGCTTTTGCGTGATGTTTAGTGCTGGCCGGGTATGTTGCAACACCATATACTTTAATTGTACTAGAAAGTATACGCAAGTGCCATGAAAATAATAGAGATTGCAGGATAGATAGAAGGCAAGAATTCATAAATAGCTACCCTATTTTATATGAATTTCGTAATACACTAAAATCGCTGCAAAAACAGCTTCAATTAAAACAGAATATTATGAATATGAAAAGAACATTCGGTGCCATTCTGACCATATTAGGTATAGTTGGCATCATCTGGGGCGCTTATGCCTTTGTTATGGGAGGCGACGGCGCTGCCGTTGGCAAGTACACGGCTGCCGTTCCCTTTATTGTAGGCCTGATCTTTTTCTTTGCGGGCATCAACCTGGTAAAGACGACAAAGGACCAGACGTGACCCTAAGAATCATTAAAACCAAAAAAGCCACTCCGGATCTCGGCGTGGCTTTTTTGTGTAGTTTTTTGTCCTGTCTATGCGTTAGTCGGCAGTATATCCTGAAGCGATGCGAAGCCTTCGACAGCTCTTTCTACATTCAAATAGTCAGAGGTATAGGCCTTGTCTGCACTGTGAATGTAGAGTACCGTATTGTTCTTGATCAGCTCGATCACATCACCGGAAATAGCTCTTGGCACCGCCGGGCAGCCCAGGCTGCGGCCGAGCCGGCCATACTGCTTTACAAAATCTTCACTAACGTAGTCAGCACCATGCAGTACGATGGCACGTTCCATGGCTTTCGAGTTATACTGCTCGTCCATACCGGACAAACGCAACGAAAGCCCATGCTTGCCATGATAGGTTTTATCGGTCAGGTAGAAGCCCATACTACTCATGTTGGAATTAGGTTCGTTTGAGAACTTCTCTGCTTTTACATTGCCCGTGTTACGGCCATGCGCCACCAGGTTGTTGTAGAGTACTTTGTTTGCATCCAGGTCAATAATCCACATGCGCTTCTGATTGCTTGGCTTGGTAAAATCAACCACGGTCAGGATCTGCTTGTCAGCAGCTGTCAGTTCATCCTGCTTGAAATTGTGGTAACCTGTATAGGCACGCTCAAATACACTGTAGGAAAGTCCCGCCTCTTGTAATCCTGCTCTGTTATACACTTCCTGTACATGATCTTCGAAAGCAAGTTTCTTCTCAGCAAAGGAAAGGTTGGCAAGTGAAGTGGAAGTCAAAACAGTTTCAGCTGTGAGTCCCATCGGATCAGATTCGTCGTGTCGGGCTCCGCCAGGAGTGGCTATCAACATGAAACTCAAGGCAAAAGAGGTTACAGTGGCTCTTATCATAGGGCTATTCTTCTTATCGGGTTTTACGCAATTAATGTACTAACAGGAAAAAACACAACAATTGTTCCCTTAAAAGATGTTTAGGTCCAATTTGAAGGGCTTTCCCCCACCTGCTGACCGGATGTATATGCTAAACGTTTGTATACCTGAATCTTAGTATATGAGGACTCTATATTTTTATTGCTCTAAAGTTTTACTGTTTTATAAATTAGGGCATTTACTTGTATGCCAAGGCCGGAAGCTGCAATTTTGAGGTAAGAGAATAGCACATGAAAACGTACTCCTTCTATACCCTGCTACTGATTATGCTAATGGGCTGCGCTGATCCCGCCCGCATGTCAGGCTTTGATAGTGAAAAATGGCAACAAGATAAAAAAGGATGCCAGGGACAACGAAATACTATGGTCAACGACTTTGAGTCAATACGCCGCGACTTGTACGGGCGCCCTGAAGCAGAAATAAAAGACATCCTCGGCAAACCTGATGCGGAGCAACTGATGCGCCGGGGACAGCGTGTCTTTATCTACTACTTCGAACCCGGCTCGCAGTGCAATGAGCGGAACAAACTCTCTGAAGCTAACCGGGCTGAGGTACGCTTTAACGCCCTGAACAAAGTAAGCGAGATCACCTACCTGCGCCCAGTACCTGCTGCAAAATAAAGCAAAAAGCCCGCCTTAAGGCGGGCTTTTTGCTTTATTCTTACCGGTGATTATTCCTCTTCATTCCCAGTCAGCATGTTTATGTGCTGGCGTCCTTCCAACTCAAGGAATTGCTTCAGCTGTTTTTCGCTCAGAATGCCAGCCATTACCTTGTCAAGCTGTATCTGTATTTCTCTGTAAGTACGCTGCCGTTTTATCGGGTCTTCCTGCTTCAACTCGGCTTCCGACATCAGTTGGTAGCGTTCTTCGTGCAGCAGTTCAACCTGCTTTAGTTGCTCTTCACTCAGATTCAGTTCGCGCTTCATTTCCAGAATAGCCATCTGGGGACCGCTCAGGCTTAATGCCAGTACTTTTTTATCCAGCTCGTCGTCTGTCTCTGTCAATCGCTGCGCCTGTGTCGTACTTACTGTTAATCCTAGTATGATTAAAAAAGGTATAATTCTTTTCATGGTATTCGGGTATTATGCCATCATCTGGCTATGCTAAAGTTATATAGTGTTATGAACGGAATTACATTATTTAGGTTCTGTTTGAAAACACACATATTTTATATTTTTCTAATAGTACATCCTGCCATATTTTAGAACATAATTGCAATATTTCAAAATACATTTAAATTATAAAAATAACTTGTATTCAAAATTAGCTATATCGTAACTAAAGCCTCAGAGAACAGTACACAAAACAAACGCTCGAAATAGTATTTTTAATAGTGGCACCCGGTTTCGCAGTAGCGTCTCCCCCATACAAAATGAAATAAACATGAAAACCAAACATTATAATCCCAGTTCGCTTGAGGTCAACTTTGCAAAAGCATTTCAGGACTTAGCACTGGAGCTCGAAGAGAGGCTTGATGCAGGTAAAGTCGTCAATATCACGCCTATACATGACGTAGACAACCCGATGGTAATTTATAAGCTAAAAGATGAGGAAGGTGATTTACATGAAGTAGTTGTACAAATCATACAGCGACCAGACAACCTGGTGAGCTGATCTGACAATATAATCCTAAAAAAGAGAGGCGACCAGGTAAATCCCGGGTCGCCTCTCTTTTTGTATCTCTTCAGTGAATGAAATTCGATCAGGGACTGCCTGGCACTTTGTGGTCGCGTCGCTTAAACCATTGCATAGCAATGAACGACACCATAAAGCCCGATATCACACCTTCCAGCATCAGAACCATAAAAACTACAATTCCAGGAGTAATGGCCATTCGATCGCCGAAAAACTGTTCGCCGGCAAGAACTTTTAGCAGCCCATCATCAAACGCTTTAATATACACGACCATAAACGCGGAAAATACCACAGTTGCCAGAACGGAAGTGATGACGCCTACCCCCAGGCCCTCAAAATACCCTATATTGCCCTGCCGCATAATCTTAAGTGCCCGTATGGAAAGGGTAACACCTACTGCCATAATCAGGCCATTAAGAAAGCGCAACTCAATAATATGCGAGAGGCCAACTACTTTCATAAGTAGAAAGTAGCTGACCAATGCAAGTGCTGTTAACAGGCCGTATTTTAGGCCGATTTTTTCCATAGTAGGTGCTTGAGGTATATCTCAAATTGAGTCTGCTGGAATAATTGCTACGGTCAGATGCGCTCCTGTATGGCATGTTCTTCCCGCTTAAACCACTGCATGGCCACAAAAGCGATCAGGAAGCCGGGGATAGTTCCGTAAATAATGGTGAGCACAAAGAATGACAGTACTGATAAACTCACCGGGAACAGTGAACTGGACTGCAGGCTGGCCAGGTATGCTGTGTCTAAAGTAGTCAGGTAAACAACCATGAAGAGGGCCAGTATTGTAGAGGAAACCACGCCCGTGGTTGCCCCGATCGCCAGGCCCTGGAAATAATTGATGTCCCCTCCTTTCGCTTTTTTGAATTGCGAAATAGCCACCGTTATACCTATGATCAGGAAGATCGCACTCAGGAACGAAAGCTCCACTCTGTTTTGCAGGTTCAGCAGGCGCATGATCAGAAAAAAGATTATGTGCGCTATACCTACGAAAATACCATATTTCAGTGATACCTTTTGATATGTGATTCTTGAAAGTGCCATATGTATACTATTTTGTTAAGAGTCCTTTGTTTTTAAAAGTGAACAGATTAGTCGCACGATTGGTTATAAAAAAGAGCTTGTCGTGCATAAAGCTCCCCAAAGCAGGTGCGATCTGCCGTATATAATTAAATCAATATACTAGAGAACATGGGTTGGTGTTGTGATTTGAGTCATTAATTTTTCAGCTCACTTCCCGAAGGGCTTCATTTAAAAGCAATTAAGCCACCCTCTGTGAGCCCTTAGCCTATTGGTTTACAGCAATTTGAAAAAAAGACGGTTTTTATTTCGTAATTTTGCACCGCAATCGTTTCATATACTCATTTTAAGCTATCTATGATCAGCACCAACAATGTAAGCCTGTCTTATGGCAAGCGTACCCTGTTTGAAGACGTAACCATCAAATTTTTGCCCGGCAACTGCTACGGCCTCATCGGGGCCAACGGCGCGGGCAAATCCACATTTCTAAAGATACTCTCGGGTGAGATTGACCCGAACACCGGCACCGTGGAGATACCGGCCAACGCCCGCCTGGCCGTACTGAAGCAGAACCACTTCGAATACGACGAATCGCCGGTATTGCAGACCGTCATCATGGGTCACAAGCGCCTATTTGACATCATGCAGGAAAAGGATGCCATTTATGCCAAAGAAGATTTCACGGAGGCTGACGGCGTACGTGCTGCTGAACTGGAAGGTGAATTTGCTGACCTGGAGGGCTGGAATGCAGAGTATGAAGCAGCGGAACTCCTGAGCGGCCTTGGCATAACCGAGGACCTGCACTACGCCCTCATGAAAGATCTGAGCGGCAGTGAAAAGGTGCGTGTGCTCCTGGCGCAGGCCCTCTTCGGTAACCCGGACATCCTGCTGCTGGACGAACCTACCAACCACCTGGACGCTGAGTCGATCATGTGGCTGGAGAACTTCCTCGATAATTTCCAGAACACCGTGATCGTGGTATCGCACGACCGTCACTTCCTGGACGCCGTGTGTACGCACGTGGCCGACATCGACTTTGGCAAGATCAAGATGTTTGCCGGTAACTACGGCTTCTGGTACCAGTCAAGCCAACTGGCCTTGAAACAGCGTTCCGATGCCAATAAGAAGACTGAAGACAAGCGTAAGGAACTCGAAGAGTTCATCCGCCGCTTCAGTGCCAACGCTTCCAAGTCTAAGCAGGCGACTTCGCGTGCTAAGTTACTCGAGAAGCTGACCGTAGAAGACATTCAGCCTTCCTCACGCAAGTACCCCTATATTGCCTTCAAGCCAGAGCGTGAAGCGGGGAACCAGATCCTGCATGTGGAGAACCTGACCAAATCGATCGATGGGCAGCCGCTTTTCACGAACATTTCTTTTATGATTGATAAAGGAGATAAGATTGCGGTGATCGGTCGTAACGACATTGCCGCTTCTACTTTCTTTAAGATCCTGTTTAACGAGGAGCAGCCTGATTCAGGAGAGTTTAAGTGGGGCACAACCATCACAGCTTCTTTCTTCCCGAAAGACAACCAGGAGTTCTTCGACACGAATCTGAACCTGGTTGATTGGTTGCGCCAATACTCTGTGGAAAAAGACGAAAGCTTTATCCGCGGATTCCTGGGTCGTATGCTGTTCTCAGGAGAGGAGTCGCTCAAAAAGGCCAACGTGCTGTCAGGTGGCGAGAAAGTGCGCTGTATGTTCTCCCGCATGATGCTGCAATCTGGTAACGTGCTGGTATTCGATGAGCCAACCAATCACCTGGACCTTGAATCGATTACGGCCCTCAACAACTCCCTCCGCGATTTCGATGGCACCATCCTCTTCTCTTCGCATGACTTACAGTTTGTGGACACGATCGCCAACCGCATCATCGAACTGACGCCACGCGGCATCATCGACAAGCGCATGGGCTACGAGGAATACCTGTCGGACGAAAACATCAAGGAGCTGCGCAAAAAAATGTATGCTACTGCCAAGGTATAGCGTATAAACAGCGACAACCTGTAACCCAGCATGATATGCCGCTACGCTTAAGCTACAAAATCCTGGTGCTGACCCTGTGTTGCCTGCTGGGCGGCACAGCGGCCATCGCCCAAACTGAGCCCGATACGGTACGCCGCAAACGGGAACTGCCTACGAGACCTACGGTGGAACCGCAACAGCAACAACCCCGCGTCACGCAGCCACAGCCAGAGGTGATCCGTCCGCAGGTAGTGCGCCCGGGTGAGGAAGCTCCACAGGCTCTGATTGACCGCATGTTCTGGGGCGGGAGTTTCGGTCTGCAGTTCGGTACTTTTACGAATATCTCACTCTTGCCGGTAGTCGGCTATCGTGCTACCGAAACGTTTTGGCTTGGTATAGGCGGGGTGTACCATTATCGGAGATTCAGGGGAGAGAGTATGCACAACTACGGAGGTCGTGTTTTCGCCCAACAGCAGATCTTCGAGAATTTCCTGATTCACGGTGAGTACGAGCAATTGAGTGTGGAGCTGCCCTTAATGAATTATAACACCGGGGTGTATGAGATCAGCAGGCGCTTTATAGGTATACCCATGGCCGGCTTAGGCTACAGGCAGCGTATTGGTGAACGGGGTGCAGCCGACATACTGCTGCTCTACAATTTCAACGATTCTTATGCCTCACCTTACTCTAACCCGGTCATCCGAGCAGGCTTTAGCTTTCCATTCAGGAAGTAGGCCTTGGAGCAAGGAATAAATAAAAAAAGGCTGCAAATTTCTTTGCAGCCTTTACTGTTTTGAGGTATTCGTATTAGCCCCGTATGAGTCGTAGCAGTACCACGATCACGGCGATCACCAATAAGATGTGAATCAATCCACCAACGGCATCAGGGAATCCCAGGAATCCGATCAGCCAAAAGATTACTAGCACAACGGCTATGATATACAATAAATTTCCCATAGTTTTAATATTTTAATTTCGAAAATATAGTCTGTTATCCTATCTAACGTAGTTACGCTATATAGGTTAAGCACTTCGTATTAATCGCAGCACAACTGCGATAACAGCCAGCACTAAAAGTACGTGGATGATTCCACCAACGGCATCAGGAAACCCAAGGAACCCGATCAGCCAAAAGATTACTAGCACAACGGCTATGATATACAGTAAATTTCCCATAGTTTTTTTGTTTTAATTTCTCCTTTTCAATGCGTTGAAAGCAAAACCGACTGTCTGGCTTTCAACGCAGACTAAGTGGCCTGCTTTGCATTTTTTTGTTTTAAGCTTTTTACGAGCCCTATACTTTAAAGGATGTATATAATCGCATTATTTTGTATACTTTGAACTAATATTTTAAAATATAGCTATAATACCGAGTAGCAAATTGACCCTTATCCTTTTGATACACAGCTAAAATGCAACTTCTTTCAAAAACTGAATTGACCGCCATAATTTAGTATAGAATATTAACTATACCCGGTACCTGATAGGTATAGCCCTGACTTTTGCCAGCACACAAAATAGAAGTCTTCCAAGATAAATGTTTTTAAAACCGTTGTTTATCTGAATTCTGTTAGCTTTGTAATGTATTTTTAACTACACGCATATTCATCTATGAAGAAAATAGCAGTCATTGGTTCGGGCACTATGGGCAACGGTATAGCCCACGTATTTGCCCAAAATGGTTTCCCTGTTTCGTTGGTTGACATTTCGGAAGAGGCGCTCAACAAGGCACTCGCTACTATTACCAAAAACCTCGATCGCATCATAGCCAAAGGCAACCTGACGGAGGAGCAGAAAAACCAGACCCTGGACCGCATCACCACTTATACCAACATGAGGCAGGGTGTGCAGGAAGCAGACCTGATCGTGGAGGCGGCCACTGAGAACGTAGACCTGAAGCTGAAGATATTTAAAGATCTGGATGCTTTTGCCAAGCCGGAAGCGATACTGGCCAGCAACACCTCTTCTATCTCCATCACCAAAATCGCTTCGGTAACCAATCGCCCTGACAAAGTGATCGGCATGCACTTTATGAACCCGGTGCCGGTGATGAAACTGGTCGAGATTATCCGCGGCTATTCTACTTCTGACGAAGTGACCAGCCAGGTGATGGACATGTCGCTGCAACTGGGCAAGGTGCCTACTGAGTGCAACGACTACCCGGGCTTCGTAGCCAACCGTATTCTTATGCCGATGATCAACGAGGCGATCTACTCTTTATATGAGGGTGTGGCCGGCGTGGAAGAGATCGACACGATCATGAAGCTGGGTATGGCGCACCCGATGGGACCGCTGCAACTCGCCGACTTCATTGGCCTGGACGTGTGCCTTTCTATCCTGAACGTGCTGCACGATGGCTTTGGCAATCCCAAATACGCCCCATGCCCACTGCTGGTAAACATGGTGCAAGCAGGTCATAAAGGCGTGAAATCAGGACAAGGCTTTTACTCCTGGTCGCATGGTTCGAAAGAACTTGTCGTGGCTGACCGATTCAAGAAAAAACACTTTGCACAATAAGCATGGCACAGACCTTTAATGTAGTAGACTGGTTTGAGGTACCAGTAACCGATATGCCGCGGGCTATCCGTTTTTATGAAACGGTGTTTGACTATACCCTACACTACCAGACCATTGGCGACGAGGAAATGGCCTGGTTCCCATGGTCCGAGGAGGCTTCAGGTGCCTCAGGCTCGCTTGTGAAGCATGAAGAGAAGTACAAACCTTCTGCCGACGGAACGGTGGTCTACTTCTCCTCCCCGTCTGGAGACTTAGCAAACGAACTGGCTAGGGTAGAGAAGGCGGGCGGTAAACTGCTACAGGACAAGACGCTGATAGCAGAGGACATCGGCTTTATGGCTTTAATCCTGGACACAGAAGGTAACCGCATCGCCCTGCATTCCAGAGGCTAGTCTATACTTTCAGCTATACCTTATAAACAGAAATCCCCCTGCCATATCAGCAGGGGGATTTTCAGTTAAATAAAGGGAAGTATAAAAGATTTTAAACTGCTACAGCATTTTCACGCAATGCATCGTTGAGCGAAGTTTTAAGATCGGTACTTTCTTTGCGCTGACCGATGATAAGGGCACATGGTACCTGGAACTCGCCTGCCGGGAATTTCTTGGTATAGGAACCAGGTATAACCACGGCACGCGGCGGCACATATCCTCTGTACTCTTTCGGCTCACTGCCTGTCACGTCGATGATTTTGGAGCTGCCCGTGATGGTTACACCTGCACCGATCACTGCTTCTTTGCCGATGCGGCAGCCTTCTACCAGAATGCTGCGCGATCCGATAAAGGCGCCGTCCTCAATAATCGTAGGGGCTGCCTGTACCGGCTCCAACACGCCGCCCAGTCCAACACCGCCACTCAGGTGCACGTGCTTGCCCACCTGAGCACAGCTACCTACGGTAGCCCAGGTATCCACCATCGTACCTTCGTCCACATAAGCGCCAATATTTACATAAGAAGGCATCATGATTACACCTTTGGCAAGATAAGCGCCGTAACGGGCCACGGCATGAGGCACGACACGCACACCCAGTTGTGCGTAGTTCGATTTAAGGGCAATCTTGTCATGAAACTCAAACGGTCCCACCTCGATCGTCTTCATCGCCTGAATCGGGAAGTACATCAGCACCGCCTTCTTCACCCACTCGTTTACCTTCCAGTCATCACCAACAGGCTCTGCCACACGCAGACGACCTTTGTCAAGCTCTTCTATCACGGCGCGAACCGCTTCAATCGTATTATGTTCTTTCAGCAAGTCACGGTTTTCCCAGGCCTGCTCTATTATCTGCTGTAATGCCATGCTATTTTTCGTTTATAGAGAATCAATGCGTAAAAGTATTAAATTTAGGCGATGTCTGAAAAGAGAATCCTGCTGGCCTCGCTGCTCAAGCCCATAAACGACACCCGTCTCTATGAAAAGCTGGGCATGTCGCTGAGCAAGATTTCTGGTACAAGCATCCACCTGGCCGGATACAAAGCGCCTATACCTGCCGGAGCACCGGACAACCTGCACTTCCACCCTATTTTCCAGTTCAGGAGACTCAGCACCGGCCGCCTAACTGCCCAGCGCGATTACTACCGCCTGCTCCAGCACATCCGGCCACAGTTGGTGATCGTGAGCACACACGAATTGCTACTAGCTACGCTCCTATATAAAGCCAGGTATGGTGACGTCCGTATTGTATACGACATACAGGAAAACTATAGCCTTAACTTGCGGGCACAGCACAACTATAGCTGGCCGCTTAAACATCTGCTGGCGCTGAGCATTCGCACCATCGAAAAGATGACAGCCTCCAGCATCGATCACTATCTGCTGGCCGAGCGCAGTTATGCCGATGAGCTTCCCTTTTTGGGCGATCGCTATACCTTTATAGAGAACAAGTACAAAGGCAGTCAAAAACTGCCAATCACTGCTATACCTGCCAGCCTGCCTCCTACCGGGCCGCTTTGTTTGCTTTACAGCGGCACTATTGCCGAGGAGTACGGCGTGTGGGAAGCGATTAAGCTGGCAAAGAAACTACAGGCTATCCGGCCTGAAGTGAAACTAACCATCATCGGGTATTGCGCCAACAGCCATACCTTAGCGAAACTTCAACAGGCTTGCCATGCACTCCCTTTCGTGGAATTAGTGGGTGGCAACAAGCTGATGCCGCATCAGGAAATACTGCAACAAATACAGGAGAGCCATATCGGCTTACTGCCTTACCGACCCAATGCAAGTACTTTTCGCTGCATCCCTACGAAACTCTACGAATACATGGCACATGGACTGCCTATCCTGATCCAGGAAAACCCTTTGTGGCAAGGTATAGTAGAGCGAAACAATGCCGGCCTGGCCATTGATTTTAGTCGACTAAACGTACAGGAACTATACCCCAAACTGAGCACTCTCAATTTCTACAAACAAGGTATACCTGACACCATCTACTGGGAAAGTGAAGAGAAAAAATTGCTACAGTTAATAAAGCCTCTTCTGACCAAGGTATAAGCAAGTTGAAAATCAATTTTTAGACGAATCTAAATTTGAATAGAATCAGTATATTTGTAAAGCTAAACCTTATATTATGCGAAACTCAAAGATAGCCGGCGTAGGCCACTACGTGCCTGAAAAGGTAGTCACCAATTTTGACCTGGAGAAAATCATGGAAACTTCAGATGAATGGATCCGTGAGCGAACAGGTATACAGGAGCGTCGCTACTTCCAGGAGGGCGTAGACACGACATCCAACATGGGCGCCAAAGCCTCTATGAAAGCCCTTGAAATGGCCGGTTTGAAGCCAGAGGAGGTGGACATGATCGTGTTTGCCACCCTTAGCCCGGATTATGTGTTTCCTGGCTCCGGTGTGTTAATGCAGCGCGAAATGGGCCTGAAAGAGATACCCGCCCTAGATGTGCGTAACCAGTGCTCCGGCTTTGTATATGCCCTCTCGGTGGCCGACCAGTTCATCAAAACCGGCATGTACAACAACATCCTGGTAGTAGGCTCTGAAATCCACTCAAACGGCCTTGACTTCACCACACGTGGCCGCAACGTGTCCGTGATCTTTGGCGACGGCGCGGGCGCTGTGGTACTCACCCCTTCTGAAAGCGCGGAACGCGGTATTCTGTCCACGCACCTGCACGCCGATGGCGAGTTTGCCGAAGAACTGGCCGTGATCGACCCGGGCAGCACCAAGAAGGACCGCCTTACACATGAAATGATCGACGAGGGCACCATCTATCCTTACATGAACGGCAACCAAGTGTTCAAACATGCCGTCACGCGCTTCCCGGAAGTGATTGAAGAAGCACTGAACAAGAATGGGTATAAAGCATCTGATGTTGATATGCTTATACCACACCAGGCCAACCTGCGAATTACGTCTTATATTCAACAGAAGATGGGACTTCCAGCCGAAAAAGTGATGAGTAATATCCAGAAATACGGTAACACAACAGCTGCCTCTGTACCGATCGCACTGAGCGAAGCCGTACAGGAAGGGCGCGTTAAGGAAGGGGACCTGGTATGTATGGCAGCCTTCGGCTCCGGCTTCACCTGGGCCTCTGCCCTTATCAGATGGTAATTTCTAAGTTGAGTGAGTTAGTGAATGAGAGATTTTTTGGTTGAGTGATGTTTCAAGGACGAATTATTAATCTCAACAATTTAATAATTAACTCATTTACCAACTCACTCAATCACTAACACACTCATTCACTCAATCAACAATAAGTGCACAGCTTTACTGAAGAAAATTACATCAAGGCCATCTACAAACTTTCTGACGGCGGTACCCGTGAGGTAAACACCAATGCGATAGCAGACGCCCTGGACACCAAGGCGGCGTCTGTGACGGACATGCTGCGCAAACTGAGCGCTAAAGGTATAGCCGACTATGTGAAGTACCGGGGTGTCACCCTAACGAAAAATGGTGAGCGGGTAGCTTTGCAGATCATCCGCAAACACAGGTTATGGGAGGTTTTCCTGGTGGAGAAGCTAAAATTCAACTGGGACGAGGTGCATGACATGGCCGAGGAACTGGAGCACATCAACTCTGATCTGCTTATCCGGCGGCTCGATGAGTTTCTGGGCTATCCAAAGTTTGACCCACATGGCGACCCGATTCCCACGGAAGACGGCGAGATGAATACCAAACAGCAGCGTCTGTTGGCAGAACTTGAAGTGAACAGTTCCGGCACAGTAGTAGGCGTCAACGACTCTCAACCGCTCTTTCTGCAGTACCTCGATAAAATGGGGATATTCCTGGGAGCAAAGATTAAAGTAATAGATAAGATCCTATACGATAACTCATTGGAAATAAACATTGAGAACAAAAAGAATCTGGTAGTATCCAGTGAAGTGGCACGTAATATTTTCCTGTCTGCCTAGTATGAAAGCTCCTGCCCTTTTCCTGTATCTGCTGCTGGTCATGCTTTCTGGAACAGCCTGCACCCAGGTTGACACCCGGGGCGAGGTGCCAGCCGGAAAGCGCATGCGCATTGTAACCACGACAGGTATACTGAAAGATGCCGTTGTGAACATTGTAGGCGATGCAGCAGACGTAGAAGCGATTATGGGAAGCGGTGTAGACCCGCACTTGTACAAAGCTACGCAGGGCGACCTGAATATGCTGACCGATGCGGACGTGATCATTTACAACGGCCTGCACCTGGAGGGCAAAATGGGTGAAGTGCTGGAAAAGCTGAGCCGCTACAAAACCGTGCTCGCCGCTACAGCAGGTATACCAGAGTCCGATCTGTTGAATTCTACTGCTTTTGCTGACAGTCACGACCCGCACGTTTGGTTTGATGTCTCACTCTGGATGAAGGTAGTCGTGCAGCTGAGCAGCGAGCTTCAGAAAAAGGATCCGCAACATGCCATGGTGTACCAGGAGCAGACGGCAGTATACCTGCGCGAACTCTCAGCACTGCACAACGAAACCAAAGCCGCCATTGCTTCCATACCTGAACAGCAGCGCATCCTGATCACAGCACACGATGCTTTTGGCTACTACGGCAACGCCTACGGTATAGAGGTCCGCGGTTTGCAGGGCATCTCTACTCTATCCGAGTTTGGTTTGCAGGACGTGTCTTCGCTGGTCAAGTACATTGTGGCTAATAAGATAAAAGCGGTGTTTGTCGAGTCTTCTGTATCGCCTAAGGCCATTGAGGCAGTGGTGCAGGGCTGCAGCAAACGAGGCCACAAGGTGCTGATTGGAGGTACCCTTTTCTCTGATGCTATGGGCGAAGAAGGTACACCTGAGGGGACTTATACCGGCATGGTAAGACACAACACGAACACGATTGTAACTTCTTTAAAATAAGAAGGCTATCCTATGATACTTCAAGTAGAAAATCCAGTAGTAGAAGTACACGACCTGACGGTAAGTTATGATCGAAAACCGGTGCTGTGGGGCATTGACCTCACCCTGCCGGCCGGTGCGCTCGTGGGCGTGATTGGTCCGAACGGTGCAGGCAAGTCCACCCTGATCAAGGCGATGATGAACCTGTTACCTGTCAGCAGTGGCTATGTACGCATCTTCGACCAACCCCTCAAACAGGTATACAGCCGGATCAGTTACGTGCCCCAACGGGAGTCGGTAGACTGGGATTTTCCAGCCTCTGTATTTGATGTGGTGCTGATGGGCAGGTATGGCCAGTTGGGTTTGTTCAAGCGTCCCCGCAAAGCCGATAGGGATGCTGCCATGGAAGCGCTCGAACAAGTAGGTATGCAAAGCTTTGCTGAGCGTCAGATCTCGCAGCTTTCCGGAGGACAGCAGCAGCGCGTGTTTCTGGCAAGGGCACTGGCTCAAAATGCCGACGTTTATTTCATGGATGAGCCCTTTGCCGGCGTCGACATTGCCACCGAAACCGCTATCATCCAGTTGCTGCGCCTGATGCGTGACCAAGGTAAGACAGTAATTGTAGTGCACCATGACCTGCAGTCAGCCTCCGAATACTTTGACTGGGTGGTGCTCCTCAACATGCGCTTGGTAGCCTCCGGTCCTACAGAACAGGTACTGAACCAGGAACTGCTGGAGCAAACCTACGGCGGAAAACTCACTCTGCTCAGCAAAGTTGGCGATCTCCTCCGCAAACAGGAATTCCCGGCAAGGGAGAAGAGTTGAATTCTTTAATTATTGATGGTTAAATGGTTATTCGCTAATAGCTGGGTGCACGGTTAACCCACCCCTGTCATTCCAAGGAAAGGAATTGCCGCGGCTACCAATTGGTAGGTATAAGTTTCGTAGTTGCAGGCTATATTACCTAAAACAGCATCACTAGATAAAACAATTAACAATTTAACAACCATCAACAATTTAACCTTTTATAAAATGCAGGACTTTCTAGAGTTTTTCTCGTTTACGGATGCCAACATACGGTACGTGACGCTGGGCTCGGTGCTGCTGGCTGCCAGTTCGGCGGTGGTGGGCTGCTTTACGCTGCTGCGCAAGCGGGCGCTGGTGGGTGATGCAGTGGCCCATGCCGTGCTGCCGGGTGTTTGTCTGGCTTTCATTGTATCAGGCACCAAAAATCCTTTCATTCTGCTGATCGGTGCTTTTGTAACAGGCTGGCTTTCGTTGGTGGTGATCGATTACATTACTTCCCGATCCCGGATTAAAGAGGACACGGCTATTGGGCTGGTGTTATCTGTCTTTTTTGGTATTGGCATTTTACTGCTCACCGCTATCCAACAAACCGGCAACGCCGCTCAGAGCGGACTTGACAAATTCTTGTTTGGTAGTGCTGCTTCGCTGATCGGAGAAGATCTGATCGCTTTTGGGGTGGTAGCCGTTTTGCTTTTGGTAGCTGTGGTGCTGTTTTTTAAAGAACTTACCCTCCTTTGTTTTGATCAGGCTTATGCCCGCACCATCGGTTTTCCGGTGCGCGGACTTGAGTTGCTGCTTACCACCCTCACCGTATTTGCTGTGGTGGTAGGTATACAGGCTGTGGGCGTCGTGCTGATGGCTGCCATGCTGATTACGCCGGCGGCGGCAGCTCGTTTCTGGACCGAAAACCTGAAGGTGATGCTCGTACTCGCCGCGCTCATCGGTGCTTTCTCAGGTATAGCGGGCGCCTTCGTTTCATACACTGCCCCTTCCATGCCAACTGGCCCCTGGATCGTGCTGATCGTTTCGATGATCGCCATCTTGTCCTTTGCTCTGGCGCCCGGTCGTGGCTGGGTTGCCCGCATCTTGCGGCAGCGGCGCAACAAGACCCGTATTCTGGAGGAAAACCTGCTCAAGCTGCTTTACCAATTAGGTGAACTCCGGCAGGACTATGGTAATGCCCGCAGCCTGGAAGAATTGCTGGAGCGGCGCAACATACCTAAAAATGAAGCCCTTAGCGGATTGCAAAAGTTAAAACGACAGGGTTATCTGCAGAAAGATGACGGTCGCTGGTTGCTGACCCCGGAAGGCGAGAAACGCGGTCGCCGGGTGGTACGCCTCCACCGCTTGTGGGAGCTATACCTGACACAGTACCTCAACCTGGCCTCAGACCACGTGCACGAAGACGCCGAAACCATCGAGCACATCATTACCCCGGAACTGGAGCAGCGCCTAATTGAAGAACTCAACTACCCTGATCTGGATCCGCATAGCGCGAGAATTCCATGACGGAAATGAGTGAATGAGTGATTGAGCGGATGAGTGAATAGAAGTCGAAAATTATAGATTTAGGAATTAACTTGACTGAAGGTATGAAAGGTATATCATCAGAAATGAGATTTTGAAGTGACAGGTCATGGACCGATGCTATCAATTTAAGTGCTTAATATGTCATTTCGACCTAGGGGAGAATTCTGAAATATTGCAGAAGACTGAAATAACCCAGATCTCTCATTGCATTCGAGATGACATAAGAGAACTAATTCTTTAAGTTGACGGACTTGAATCACAGCCCGACCAATCGAGCGCAGAACTATTAACAATTCAACCATCAACAATTTAACCATACAAGAACAAACGTGAACGCATTCTGGATCATATTGACGGGGAGTTTAGTAGCGACGTGCTGCAGTCTGTTGGGTTGTTTCCTGATACTGCGCCGTATGGCCATGGTGGGCGATGCTATTTCGCATGCTGTGCTGCCAGGCATCGTGATCGCGTTTATGTTCACCGGCTCGCGTGACACGATTCCGATGCTCATCGGAGCCGGACTGCTGGGTGTGCTTACCACCTTCCTGATCGAATTCTTCCATCGTTATGCACGGGTACAGGCTGATGCGGCCATTGGCGTTACCTTCACCTGGCTCTTTGCCATCGGTATCATTCTCATCTCCGTATTTGCTGGGCAGGTGGACCTGGACCAGGACTGTGTGCTGTATGGCGAAATTGCATACGTGCCGCTCGACCTTATTATTACCGAAGGAGGCCTGAGCATGGGTCCGCGCACAGTCTGGATGCTGGCGGTAGTCACGCTGCTGATCGGTGCTTTCATTGTGCTAGGGTATAAAGAGCTTTTCCTGACCACTTTTGATCCTGCCTTTGCAGTAGCCATTGGCATCTCTACTACCCTTTGGTATTACCTGCTGATGGGCGCGGTGTCGCTCACAACGGTCGCTTCCTTTGAGTCTGTTGGGGCGATTCTTGTGGTAGCTTTTCTCGTCGCTCCGCCTGCCACTGCCTACCTGCTAACCGACGATTTCAAGACCATGCTGGGAATTTCTGTTTTGTTGGGGATCATTGCCTCTTTCGCGGGTTACTACCTGGCCGTGTGGCTCGATGGATCAATTGCCGGTGCTATCGCCACCGTAACAGGTATAGAGTTCCTGCTGGCATTCCTTTTCTCGCCTACACATGGCAAATTGCGCAGACAGAAACGTGTGCAGATGGTCGGGCATTAACCTGAAAGACAAGGTATAAAGCAACATATACAGGAAGCATCCCTTTAACCGTTCTGATTCAAATAAAACTCACCGTGCCAAAAAAAACATACCTCCTTTCCCTGCTTGCGCTGATGCTTTTACTGTCAGGCTATACCTGGCATGGAACGAAAACTGCAGCATCTACCAACCAAAAAGGAGCTAAAATCAATTGGATCAGCATGGAGGAAGCTGCCGAAAAGATTAAGATCCATCCTCGCAAAGTTGTCATCGACGTGTATACGGACTGGTGCGGCTGGTGCAAGAAAATGGATAAGTCTACTTTCACCGATCCTGCAGTGGTGGCCTATATCAACAAAAACTACTATGCCGTGAAGCTGGATGCCGAGGGTAAAAAACCGATCACGCTCAACGGCCATACTTATACCTATCAGGAGCAGTATCGGGCGCACGAGCTGGCAGTTGCCCTCCTGCAAGGGCAGATGAGCTACCCGACTACCGTATACCTGGACGAGAAATTTAACATGCTCACGCCCGTTCCCGGCTACCTCGATGCGACCACTTTCCATCAGGTTCTGACCTATTTCGGAGACAATCATCACAAGTCAAAAACCTGGGAAGAGTATACCAAAAAGTAGGAATGACGAACGTTTGGTGAAGAATGCCTGATTAATCCGTAATTTTGTGTTTTAAAACACTTGCTATACCTTGATTCATCAGTTTTTACATACCGATACCATTGCAGCGGTTGCCACGGCACCCGGTACAGGCGCCATTGCAGTTATTCGCCTCTCAGGCCCTGAGGCCATCACCATTACCAATTCTGTATTTAAGGGCAAAGACCTGACAAAACAGGACAGCCATACCATCCATTTCGGGACCCTCCGCGATGGCGATAAGATAATAGATGAAGTGCTGGTTTCGCTATTTGTGGCGCCTCACTCCTATACCAAAGAAAACGTGGTGGAAATCTCCTGCCACGGTTCCGATTTTATCGTGCAGCAGATCATGCAGTTGCTTTTAAAAAAAGGTTCCCGTCTGGCCAATGCCGGAGAGTTTACAAAGCGCGCCTTCCTGAACGGCCAGTTTGACCTGGCGCAGGCCGAAGCCGTGGCCGACCTGATCGCCTCAGACTCTGCCCTCTCGCATGAAGTAGCCATGAAGCAGATGCGCGGTGGTTTTTCGCAGGAAATTAAACGGCTGAGGTCCGAGTTGGTACACTTTGCGTCCATGATAGAGTTGGAGCTAGACTTCGGCGAAGAGGATGTGGAGTTCGCCGACCGCGACCAATTGCGCACCCTGATCCTGAACATACAGCAGATCATTCGCGAGCTGCTCAAGTCATTTGAGCTGGGCAATGTGATCAAAAATGGTGTGCCGACTGTGATCGTGGGCAAACCTAATGCGGGCAAGTCCACCCTGCTCAATAAGCTCCTAAACGAAGAAAAAGCCATCGTGTCGGATGTGCCGGGCACGACCCGCGACTTCATTGAAGATGAGATCAACATCGGGGGTGTCACGTTCCGCTTTATCGATACAGCCGGTCTGCGCGAAACTACCGACAAGGTAGAAGCTATCGGGGTGGAGCGCACCATGCAAAAGCTGAGCCAGTCCTCGCTCATCATCTACCTGTTCGACATCACTAGCACGACCCCGGAAGAGTTGCAAACTGAGATGGAGGAACTCAATCCGAAGAAACTGCCGCTGCTTCCTGTCGCCAATAAAATAGACCAGGCTACACCTGATAAACTGGCTGAATTTGCAGGTATAGAAGGATTAGTGGAGATATCCGCTGCGGAGGGAGCTCACTTAGAAGAACTGAAGCAGGCGTTGGTAGACAAAGTGAACCTGGGCAAACTCAACACCCAGCAGCAGACCATCGTGACCAACCTGCGCCACGTCGACAGCCTGAACAAAACCTACGAAGCGCTGGACGACGTGCTCAATGGAATAGGTTTAGGTATAAGCGGCGACCTAGTAGCAGCCGATATTCGCCGGGCTCTTTATAGTCTTGGTATGATCACGGGTGAGATTACGAACGATGATTTGCTCGACAACATCTTCACAAAGTTTTGCATCGGAAAGTAACCATTAGCAATAGCCTAATACTTACCTGTTTATAATAAAATCCTGCTAATGAGTTATTTGCAGGGTTTTATTTTGCCGCTATACCTGATGAATAAAGCCTAAGAAATGCTCATCCTTTAGCAACAGCGTTTTCTAAATTAATAGAAATCGAAGCTAACCGTAAATCTTAGTCTCCACTCCCGCCCTTTCTGTCAATCTCATCATTATCCCTAGCTGTATCGCGTTTGCCTTTTTTGGCCTCCGCTTTTAGGCGCTCCTGGTATTCCTTCCTTTCCTGAAATTCTTTTTGACGCTGCTTCTTTTGTTGGTTTTCTGATCTGGTACTCATAAGCGAATGCATTATTTGTAATAACTAGAATTACTGGCTCATCGGTGGAAAGTTAACCAACAGTTCACATTCTACATGTGAAAGAAAGAAGATAGACAACCAGTAGCTTGTGTTCACAGACAATGCACATCATCTATTGAATACCTCTATTACTATGCTGGTGCTTTTCAGATTGGTCATCGGTCTCTACCAAATCCTTATTGGTTACGTTTGCTTAATCGCTTCTGCTTACCAACATTTTGCTGCTATGGATAAATTAGTATGAAATATTATTTTTCCATCCTACATTGGGGTTAGAATTGCCTAATTGTCAAGAGACCAGCACAAGACATAACACATGGGGAAACAAAGAGAACTGGACCGCTCATTGGGCCTGCGCCTGGTCATCGTCGTCGTGATAGGAAATATCATCGGGTCCGGCGTGTACAAGAAAGTGGCCCCGATGGCCGCCGAGTTGCACTCGGCTGAATGGGTGCTGATCTGCTGGTTGCTGGCTGGTATTATTTCTCTGTTCGGCGCGCTCTGTAACGCGGAGGTGGCCGGGCTGCTGGCCGATACAGGCGGCGAGTACGCCTATTACAAGAAGATTTACAACCGTTTCTTCGCCTTCATTTACGGGTGGTCGCTTTTCACAGTCATCCAGACGGCGGCGATCTCTTCCTTGTCTTATGTCTTCGCGCAGTCCCTCCATAGCATCGTGCCCCTGCCTCCTGTACTCGAAGGGCTATCCGACTTCACAATTGTAGGTATTTTCTACCCCTTTGCTGACTTCAACATAAAGCTTGTAGCCATCGTGCTGATCGTTCTCCTCACCTGGGTGAACATGAAGGGCGTACGGATGGGGGCATGGCTAAGCACTGCCATCCTGTTGCTCGTCTTCACCGGAATCGGTATCATCGTGCTTTTCGGTCTTTCCAGTGATCAGTCATCTATCGGGGAAAGCTTCTCAGTTTCGTCTGTTTCCAGTTCTCCCGTCACGTTCAGCGCTGTCTTCACGGCCATGCTCTCCGCGTTCTGGGCCTACCAGGGCTGGGCAGCCATCGGATTCTTAGGCGGGGAGGTCAAAAACGCTAAGCAGAATATTCCAAGGGGCATTACGATCGGGGTACTGACTGTAATAGGCATTTACCTGATCGTGAACATGACCTATCTGTCCATTTTGCCTATACCGGTGCTGGAGCAGATACATGCGGCCGGAAACAAGATTGCAGCAGTGGAGGTTGTGAAGAGTTTCTGGGGATATGGGGGTACCATATTCATCTCCATCCTGATTCTGGTTACGACCTTTGGCTGCACCAATGCCACTGTGCTGGCAAGCAGCCGCACATACTTTGCTATGGCGCGTGAAGGACTTTTCTTCCGGAAAGCGGCCGAGCTCAACCAGGCGCAGGCACCAGCCAACTCGCTACGTTTCCAGAGTATCTGGGCCTGCCTGCTGGTACTCTCCGGCACGTTCGACCAGCTGACAGACATGATCATTTTCGCTGTCTTCATTTTCTATGGATGCACTACAATGGGTGTCTTCATCCTCCGAAAAAAGATGCCCAACGCCCTCAGGCCCTATAAGGTATGGGGGTACCCGGTAGTGCCCGCCATCATGGTCCTTTTCTGTGCCGCCCTTTTTGTGAACACGATCGTTGTCCGTCCACGGGAGGCAGCCATCGGTATGGCCCTGATATTGACCGGCATTCCCATGTACTGGTGGTTCCGCAGAAACCAGCAGAAAGAGGCCCAGATGTCATCGGAGAAAAAAGTGATGCATTGAGACTCTCCCAAGACCAGGATAAATCATGCGCTCATAACAGAAGCTGGAACGCGCTGCTACTAGTATTTAGCAAACTTGGTCTGGCTTCTCCTTTCATGATTACAGGAGGAATAGCAAACAGCGTACAGGCGAAGGTGGGCCGCCAAAATACCGTTTGAAGCTTAACTTTCAGGTAAAATATATGTGCCTTTGCTGTTGCATTAATCGGCACAACACGATTCCTTTGTTGCGATGAAAACTACGGGTGCACAGTTGCTTCGAAAGCTGAACGTCCTGCTGGCGGTTTTGCTATGCAGTGTGTTGGCATTTGTCCATCCTGTCACCGCGCAAGCGGCATCTTATCCTGATGCGGTGCTTCAACAGAGTGTGGATGATGCGGAAGAGGTCCCGCTCGTTCTCCTTGGTGGCCAGTTCATTTCTGGAGAAGCTTTGGGTGTGCCTCAGCTCGAAAGAGCGCTGTTGGCTCCTTTGGTAAGCTCGCTGCTCCACAGACTTTATCCTGTTGATAAGGGCGCCGCACCTTCACCGTACGCCTCCCCTGTTTCCAAAGACGATTGCGGCCTCCATACCATCCTCACCAAGGGCCCCTAGTTCCCAACCTCTTCCCCAGCATTATAGGCTCTAGTGAAACCATCAGATAACTGCTTTTAAAGTTGTTTTCCCTATAAACCCACTCCTGTTTCAAGCTACCATGGCTCCAGAAAAGCGAATCGGTATCACTGGCTTTTCTTCAATCCTTAGCCTGTGCCTGACATTGCAACAAGAAAAGAGAACGGGTTTTACCTAGACTACGAAGCACCCATTTCGCCATTAGCACAAAATACGACGAGTGGAGTTCTGAGTAGATACCATCATAATCATGACACTGACAAAAGAAAAACTACAGGCGAAGTTCTCTGCCCGCAGGCTTATCCTACCTATGTTGCTGGGCCTGGGTGTGGTGGGCTACATGCTGTACAAGAACTATGAGCCTGGGCAACTTCAAACCCTCCTGCAGGCCAGCCCGCTCTGGCTTGGGGTCACCCTGCTGGTGCTGCTCATCAGGGACCTGGGCTACATGTACCGCATCCGCTACATAACAGACAAAGCACTGAGCTGGAAGCAGAGTTTCCGGGTGATCATGCTTTGGGAGTTTGCCTCCTGTGCCCTACCCTCGGTAGTGGGTGGCTCTACTGTGGCCGCCTACATCCTGTTCAAGGAGAAGATTCCGTTGGGGAAGTCCATCGCACAGGTGATGGTGACCGCCATGCTCGACAACCTGTACTTCGTGCTGGCTGTGCCACTGGTGTTGCTGTTTGCAGATGGGCAGTTGATTCCCTCCTTCGACAACATGAACGAGACGCTCCGGCAAAGCCTGGGTATTGCCTTTGGTATCTCCTACCTGCTGATCGCCCTGTATGCCTTCACCATGTTCTACGCCCTGTTCATGAACCCGAAAGCCGTCAAGCGCCTTTTGCTCCGGATTGGAAGTTTCCGGCTATTGCTTAAGTGGCGTCCAACGCTGCTGCGCCATGCCAACGAATTGTTGATTGCCTCCAGGCACTTACGCACCAAAGACACGGCCTACTGGCTGCACGGGAGCATCTCGACCATCTTCGTCTGGACGGCCCGGTATGCCATTATCGGCTGCCTGATAGCGGCGTTCACGCACCTGGATGCAGCGGACCATTTTCTGGTGTTCGCCCGCAACCTCATCTACAAAGTGGTATTGCTGGTGTCCGTTACGCCGGGTGGGGCTGGCTTTGCTGAAATTGCCTTCCCGGCCTTCTTCGGTGCCTTCCTGGGCGGATTTACCACCATCATTGTTCTCCTGTATCGCCTGTTGACTTATTACTTATACCTGGTAGTAGGTGTGATCGTATTCCCCCGCTGGGTTGCTGTTGTGTACGGCAACGAGAAAAGCACCACTATACCTGAATCCAAACCACAGACTTCCACTGCCTCTACCAACACCGACACTATACCTGTCAATTGAGAAATTTCTTGAAGAACCTTACCCGCCGCAAAAATGCCACAGCCCTTTTAGAGGACTATAGGAAGGATGGCAACATCCAGGGCACCAACCTGATTCGCAACCTCCAATTCAGGGATCTGGTTGCCTTTGGCATTGCTGCCATCATTGGGGCGGGCATCTTCAGCACCATCGGCAATGCCAGCGCGGCTGGCGGACCCGGGGTTTCGCTGCTCTTTATCTTCACGGCCATCGCCTGCGGTTTTTCGGCCCTGTGCTACGCCCAGTTCGCCTCAACTATACCTGTGTCTGGTAGCGCTTATACCTACGCCTATGCTTCTTTCGGTGAGTTTGTGGCCTGGATCATCGGCTGGGATCTGCTCATGGAGTATGCCATTGGCAACATTGCTGTGGCTATCTCATGGTCTGATTATTTTACGGCCGTGCTCCGGGGAGTCGGCATTGGTATGCCGGAGTATCTGACCATGGATTTCCTGAGCGCGTCGCGTGGCTTCCAAGAGGTGCAGACGCTGCTTGCACAGGGTCAGACATTATCATCCTTTCCAACCCATTTGCAGGAAGCTTTTCTAGCCTAGCAAAACGCACCCTCCCTGGGGGGCTTTAAGCTGGTGGCGGATATACCTGCGTAGGGTATCACGGCACTGATTACGTATCTGGTCTACATCGGCATCAAAGAATCCAAGCGCACGGCCAATTTGCTGGTGCTGCTCAAGCTCATCGTTATTTTGCTCGTCATCACGGTGGGTGCTTTCTATGTGAACACCGACAACTGGACTCCCTTTGCCCCGAACGGACTAGCGGGCATCATGAAAGGAGTGTCGGCCGTTTTCTTTGCTTACATCGGCTTCGATGCTATTTCCACCACCGCCGAGGAGTGTGAGAACCCGCAGCGCGACCTGCCCCGCGCTATGATCTTCACGTTAGTGATCTGCACGGTATTGTATGTGGTGCTGGCACTGGTGCTGACAGGTATGGTGCCGTTCAGCGAACTGGCCGTGGGCGACCCGCTCGCTTATGTGTTTTCAAGGGTGAACCTGGATGCCATGGCCGGTATTGTGGCTGTGAGTGCCGTTATAGCCATGGCCAAAGTGCTCCTGGTTTTCCAGTACGGGCAGCCGCGTATCTGGATGGCCATGAGCCGCGACGGTCTTTTGCCCAGAGCCTTCTCCCGTATCCACCCGAAACACAAAACGCCCGGCTTCTCCACGATCGTCACCGGTTTTGTGGTGGCCGTACCGGCCATTTTCATGAACCTGACCGAGGTCACAGACCTGACCAGCATCGGTACGCTGTTCGCGTTTGTGCTGGTGTGCGGCGGCATCCTCTTGCTGGAGGAAAAACAGAAAGCCGCTACGGCAGCACACAAGGGATTCCGTGTACCCTACATCAATGGCCGCTATGTGTTTCCGCTCATGGTACTAGTGGCTATGGTACTTTTATACCGCTTTCGTGCCGCTGAAGTGAGCGGCTTCTTCAGCCTGGATGGTGGTTGGGAAAACTTCCAGCACAAACTGCCGTTGCTGGGCTTTATCGGTATTGCCGCTATCCTCACTGTCCTCACCTGGATCCGAAATCTTTCGCTTATACCGGTGCTGGGTCTGCTCACTAACCTATACCTGATGACGGAACTTGGCCTGACAAACTGGACCCGCTTTCTGGCCTGGCTGGCGCTAGGCCTGGTGGTATACTTTGCGTACGGTTACCACAATAGCAAGCTCCATCAACCACAGGGAATTTAAACGGCTTAAATGAGTAATACCTTGAGAAAACGGAGAAATATACTCTATTTTCCATTAACGGCCTGCCGCAGCTTCCTAAAGCGCAGGTTTCTTCCCGACATTTTACTGTGAGGTCGCGACATTCCTCTTTCTTCATCCGTGAAGATGAGCTCCTCCATCATTTGCTGGACATCCAGCAGGGCTTCGGCATAGGGTTGGTACAACACACGCTCCGGCAGTTCACCGGGCTCTTCTTCCGCGTCCCAGAGCCCGGCCCGGTGCCAGGGTGAAAGATGGTCCCAATCGGGACGGTCGATGATGGGGTAAAGACAGATGCCCCATAAAGGTATACCTGCCTGCAGGGCGGCGGCGCATTCCTCTGCAACAAAACGGATCCAGTGCGGACGGTCTATACCAGGGTGGCTTGTCTCTGCCAGCACAATGGGCTTCTGGTAGCGGGTATAGGCCATTTGCAACAAATTACGCAAAGGCTGCCAGCGCTCGTCCTGGTGCTCGTTCACCCAGCTCAGTTGTGCGTGCGTGCCCAGCTCCCACTGGTTGCTGTAGTAGTAGTTGAGCCCCAGTATATCCAAGAATTCCGGCCGGCCGCCCAGTTCGGGGCAAACATGGCCGCAAAGCATATCCACCGCTTGGAATTGGTGCTCATGTGCCAGCTGCGCTTCGGCCTGTAGCTCCGGCGAGCAGTCACGAGGGGCCACTATATTTACCAGCGGCTCTGTAGTCAGTATCCGGATGTTCGGGTCGATCTCGCGCATGCCCGCTATACCTTCTATGTAGGCCCGCATCAAACCGTATTTTACTTCCCAGCCTTGCCTGGTGCAGTATGGCGAAGTGCCCCGCACATCCCCCCCCAACCAGGAGATAAAACTCACTTCGTTGATCGGTGTGACCACCAGCGGACCATCCGGGAAATGGGAACGGTAAAACCGCACAAATGCACGGCACATAGCGGCAAAGCGTCGGGCAAACATGGGGTGCAGCGGCGTCAGATCATCCGGGTATCCAAAATGGCATAGGTCCCATACCTGCTGTATGCCCAGTGCCCTGCCCTGCTTCAGCATGGTGCCGACGGTGGTCCAGTCGTATTGGTAGGGAGCTTTCTCCACCTGGCTCCACCTTATACCTTCACGCACTGCGCTGATATGGAAAGGCGCCAGGTTCTTATAGTCCTGTTCCAGCAAAGCGAGGTGCCCTGTCAGGGTGAGGAAGTCCACCCTGTTACCAAAAGCATTGAGTTTATCGGTGCACTCAAACCCAGCCATCCAGAAGGACTGAAAAGGACTTTCAAGTAAAGTGGTGTTTGTTGCGTTGTCTGCCATAAGCCTGTGGGGTAGGAATTGCCTGCTACCTGACCGGCAGCAGGTAAAAATGGATCTTTATCGGGTTCTTTTGCTAGTGACTTCTGTACCGACCTGCAGTGTAGCCCCGTCTATTTTTACGCTATGCCCGTTGTGCCCTACCAAAGCGCTATCCAGCAAAGGCAGCACCTCTTCCTGGCACGACAGCTTTTTAAATAGCGTGAGCGCCTGCGCCACCACTTGGTCCATGTTGTAGTACTTGTAAGTAGCCAATCTGCCGACAAAGTGTACGCCCGGTGTGGCATCTGCCAGCTTTTTGTACTGGTTGTAGATAGCCGCATTCTCAGGGCGCGGCACCGGGTAATAGGGGTCTCCCTCAGCCTGCGGGTATTCGTATACCACGCTCGTTTTGGGATGCTGCTGCCCCGTCAGATACTTGAACTCCGTGATGCGGGTGTAGGCGTGCTCGTTAGGATAGTTCACTACTGCAGCAGGCAGGTGCACGGGCGCATCCAGCGTTTCGTGTTTAAACTCGAGCGAGCGGTAAGGGAGTTTTCCAAACCTGAAATCAAAATATTCATCTACCGGCCCGGTATAGATCATCTCTTTAAAAGGAATTACGTCGAGTATTTCGTGGTAGTCCGTATTGAGCATGATCTTGATGTTGGGATGGGCCAGTAGCTTTTCGAACATGTTGGTGTAGCCGTGTAGTGGCATGGCCTGGAATGTATCGGTAAAATAGCGGTCATCGCGGTTGATGCGCACCGGCACGCGGGAGGTCACCGACTTGTCCAGTTCCGATGGGTCCATGCCCCATTGCTTACGGGTATAGTTGCGGAAGAACTTTTCGTAAAGCTCCCGTCCTACCTTGCTCACCACTACATCTTCAGAGGTCCGCACCGGCGATACCTCTTCTGCCACGGATTTAAAGAAATCATCCACTTCAAAAGAGGTCAGGCTGAGGCCGTATAATTTGTTGATGGTATCGAGGTTGATGGGCATGGGGACCAACTGTCCGTCTACGCTTGCGAGCACCCGGTGCTCATAAGGGCGCCAGGCCGTGAAGAGCGACAGGTAGTCGAACACCTCCTTTGAGTTAGTATGGAAAATGTGCGGCCCGTATTTGTGCACCAGTATGCCGTCTTCGTTATAATGATCGAAGGCGTTGCCGGCAATATGCGGACGCTTATCAATAATGAGTACTCTTTTATGCAGCTGCGAGGCCAGGCGTTCAGCTAGCACACTGCCGGCGAACCCCGCTCCTACGATCAGGTAGTCGAACATATGGTATTGAATTATAATGTAAGTGATTACTCCTGATCAGGCCTGCTGCTTTTTCAGCTCCAGGGCACCCACGATCAGTCTGGTCATACTGCTCCAGGTATTATCCCAGGAAAGGTCGGCCATGAAACCATCTACCGCATCCAGCCATTGTTTATCCTCCTGCTGTGTCAGGGCGTGCTCCACAGCTGTGATGAAGGAATCGGAGGTGTCGGCAATGTGCACCAGACCGGCCTCCCCATAAGGGCGGACTACATCCCGGATCGGAGTTGACACCACAGGTTTGCCGGCCGCCAGGTACTCGGGTGTTTTAGTCGGGCTGATAAATTCGGTAGACTCATTGATGGCGAAAGGAAGGAGCGCCACATCCCAGCCACTCAGGTAGGCCGGCAGTTCCTTGTAGGACTTCCCTCCCAAATAGTGAATGTTGGCGTGACGGGGCAGTGTAGCCGGATCGATTTTCACCACCGGTCCGATCATGATCAGGTGCCAATCCGGTCGGGCAGTTGCCAGGGCTTCCAGTAGTTCGAGGTCCATACGTTCGTCAATCACCCCAAAGAAACCAATGCGGGGCCCCGGTATACTGGCCTGATCAGCGGGCTCTGGCAATCGGGTGCGCGCCTTGGAAAAGTGTGCCTTGTCGATGCTGCTTGGAAAGGCATGAACCTGTGGGTGCTGCTTTTTCTTGGCCTCGTACAGGCTTTGGCCTCCCGTAAAAACAAGGTCTGCTTTCTGAAAGAGCGCGCGTTCCAGTTCTTTGAGTTGTGCGGGCGCAAATCTGAAAGCCGATAGCTCATCCATACAGTCGTAAACGGTGAGCACCGGCGAAAAGTGCGCCGTAAAGCCGAGAGCCATTGGTGTATAGTACCAGAAAAGGTAATGCGTCAGTTGCTGTTCAACGAATAGCTGGTTCAGTAGATTGCGTTGTGCAGTCACCACAGCTTCTACGGAAAAACCATGGGGCATGTACGGCACGACGAGTTGTACATGCCCTTCGCGCTCCGCCACCTGCAGGTATGGCTCCTGGCAGTCAGTGAACAGGGGCTCTTCCACGAAGAAAACACGCGCATGCCTGGCAAAGCGCGAGAGCAGGTGCTGTGGCCGCTGGTAGACAAAATCCCAGCGCAGGTGCGACAGGCAGACCACATCTGGTAAGCCCTGAAAGCCGTTTGCAAGTGCTGTCCCTCCAGCCAGTTTTTTGTGTGATAAAGTTTCTCTGTCAGAAACCACACTTGTATTGTCCTCGCCGACTGATGCCGGCGCATTTGATTCAGAGTTCGTTTTAAACATAGCGTTATTTAAGAGACTTAAGGCCAGGCTACAGGTTAGCAACACGAATTACCAGCCTGATGAGACAAGTTTTACTTACTACGTAAATTGAGGTCAATCAACTCAAGAAATTACACGTATTTTCACTGGTTTATACACTTAATTCTTACATTCTTTATACCTACTTTCTTCTACTAAGGAATTTACTGGTGCCCGATAGGCTGATTTTACAACAGAATGCCTATTTTGCAAATTAGAAAAAGCAGGTAGCAGGTATGGCTGATTCACAAGTGACAGACAAAGAAGGGATAAGGGGGAATGGCATCGGGATACGCAACGAACGGTCGCTGCATGCCGCCCTGAAGCGATGGTATGCTCAGCCCGGCGATTGCTTTGAAGTACCTGTTAGCGGATTTGTGATTGACCTGGTGCGCGGAGAACAGTTGGTCGAGATACAGACGCGAAATTTCACCGCCATCCGGCCAAAACTGCAAACCCTCGTACAAGAGCACCGCGTACACATGCTGCACCCGATCACGCTCGAGAAATGGATTGTGCAGGTAGATAAGTCCGGTGGTTCAATTTTGTCAAGGCGAAAGTCAACTACGAAGGGAGCGCTGACTGATCTGTTTGAAGAGCTCGTACGACTGCCGGAATTGATGACCAATGCCAACTTCTCCATTGAGTTCCCGCTGATACAGGAAGAGGAAGTGCGCTGCAAAGACGGCAAAGGCAGCAAACGCCGCAAGCGCGAAAGCCTGAAAGACAGAAGGTTGGTTAGTGTGGTCTCGTCCAGGGTGTTCAGCAAGAGTACCGATTTTCTGGAGTTCCTGCCTCCTACCCTGACCCAGCCCTTTTCGAACAAATGCCTGGCAAAGGCTACCGGGCTGCCCATGCACCGCTGCAGGCAGATCACCTACTGCCTGCGTAAAATGGATGCGATTGTGGTAGTCGGAAAAAGAGGGAATGAGCTGCTCTACGAGTGGTAGTGAGTAAAAACAAAACGAAAGCAATCCGGTAAATCCAGAAAAGCATTATATTGTCATACCTTATACGCAATTCGAACCTTAACACTAAACTATACCCTGATGCCATCCATCACGCCTATTAAGACCGACGAAGCTGCTTCACAGTCTACAGAATCAACGCGGGACTATAGAAATTATACCTCTCCGCTGATCGTCGTTACGCTCCTCTTCTTTATGTGGGGCTTCATTACCTGTATGAACGACATCCTGATCCCGAAACTGCAGGAGGTATTTACGCTGCAGCTCTGGCAGGCCATGCTCATCCAGACAGCCTTCTTTGGGGCCTACTTCATTGTGTCGTTCCTGTACTTTATAACTTCCATCGTTAAGGGCGATCCTATCCAGAAGATCGGGTATAAGAACGGCATAATCATCGGTCTGATCGTGGCGGCCCTGGGCTGCACCCTCTTTTACCCGGCGGCCGAATTTCATAGCTATGGTCTTTTCCTGATGGCTTTGTTTGTGCTGGCATCCGGTATTACGGTACTGCAGATCACGGCCAACCCTTATGTAGCAATCCTGGGCCCGCCCGAAACCTCTTCCAGCCGCATGAACCTGTCGCAGGCACTTAACTCCTTCGGCACCACCATTGCCCCTATCATCGGCGGTTACCTGATCTTCGACCAGGTGGCTTCTGCTCAGATTGATACGGCGGACTCCGTGAAACTCCCCTACCTGGGACTTGCCGCGCTTTTATTGCTGTTGGCTCTGTTAATTAAGGTGGCTAGGCTTCCACGTTTAGAAGGCAGCGGTAAAATTGAAACCGGCGCTGTGGCTATGAAGCATCCGCATCTGGTGTTGGGCATTATCTGTATCTTCATGTATGTGGGCGGTGAAGTAAGCATTGGCAGTGCCCTGATCAACTACATTAAACTTCCGCAGATCACAGGCCTGACCGAATCGGAGGCGAAACATTACCTGGCCTTCTATTGGGGTGGTGCCATGATCGGTCGCTTTTTCGGGGCAGTCGCCTTGAGCACCCTGAAGCAAACCGGCAAGTATGCTGTGATCGGCTTGATCGCTCTGGTTACTTTTTTTACAGTGTACGTGCTGTATGACCTCAACGAAGCGCTGATCATCTTGGGTTTGATTGCGCTGAACGTGGTCGTGCTGATGCTGGCCCGCTTTATACCTAACCGCACCGTAGGTCTGTTTGCCATGGCCGTGATCGGCTTGCTGCTGATTGGGGTGTTGGCGGAAGGTTCGCTGGCCATGTGGGCAATCATCGCCATTGGCCTGTTCAACTCCATCATGTTCCCAACCATTTTTGACCTGGCTATTAAAGGACTCGGCCGTCATACCAGCCAGGGTTCTTCCCTCCTGGTAATGGCCATCGTAGGCGGTGCCATCGTGCCCCCGCTGCAAGGCCTGTTCGCCGACCTGACCGGCGACCTGCAGCTGTCCTTCATCATCCCGATGATCTGCTACGCTTATATTGTTTATTATGGCTTTGTTGGGTATAAAGTGAAGGAGGTGTAGGTATAATTGACACACACTGAATTTCAAATAAAAAAGACCGCAGGTAAAACTGCGGTCTTTTTTTGTCTGAATCAGGATTTAAGGATTTACAGGATTTTCATGCACGATTGACATCCCCCTGCCCCCTTCAAAGGGGGACTTTTGGCCATTACCGTTAAACAGCTACAGCATAGTGGCAAACGCCGTTTAGGCTCCTAATGATTTAACCTCCCCCGACCCCTCCTTGTCTAAGGCGCGGAGTCTGATACTACCATAGCTAAAGGTATAGGCTTCGTCGCATCTGTCAAGACCACCGGCAGGTTTAGCAATACTTACTTGCACTCTCACTACGAAGCAGAAAACTGTACCCGGTGCACCAATGACGATTTTGTGTTTGAGCGGTCAGCGAGTTTAAAATCGTCTTGATTTTTTTGCTTACTGGGGGTAGGGGCCCTCTTTCTTTTCATCAAGGAAAAAAGTGAGGCCCGCCCGGCCAGGGCAGGTTATAAAACAACACTAGTTGCTATACTTGTAGCAGCAGTTGCTATAAAGCATGCTATACCTAATTAAGGCGCTACAGCAAAAAGCTTCCTATTCGGCTTGCTGCCCATATAAAAAGTAATCTTCCCGCCATTCATGATCTCGCTATGCGTCAGGAAAGCGCGATTCACCGGCTTCCCATTCAACTCCATCTTCTGCACATACACATTCTTATCACTCTGGCTTTTCACGTCGATGGTAAAGGTTTTGCCATTCTCCAGATTGATCGTAGCTGACTTAATGGCCGGACTGGTGATGGCATATTGGTCGGAACCAGGGGCTACCGGGTAGAAGCCCAGAGTGCTGAAAATGTACCAGGCACTCATCTGACCGAAGTCGTCGTTACCGCCGAGTCCGTCAACTGTTGGCTTGTACATGGCTTTGAGTACCATGCGGGTGCGATGCTGTGTTTTCCAGGGTTGGTCGGTCCAGTTGTAGAGGAAAGGCACGTGGTGCGAGGGCTCGTTGCCGTGCACGTAGTTCCCAATGATGCCTTCCCGGGTAATGTCTTCAGTGTTCTCGAAGTACTTATCCGGCAGCTCCATCGTGAAGAGCGAGTCCAGGCGCTGGCCAAAACGGGTCTTCCCTCCCATCATCGCGATCATCTGGGCCGGGTCGTGGGGCACGTAGAGACTGTAGTTCCAGGAGTTGCCCTCGATGAAGCCCTGCCCGTGTGTATCCAGCGGATCAAACTCCTGCTTCCAGGTGCCGTCGCTCAGTTTCGGGCGCATAAAGCCGGATTTGGCATCATACACATTTTTGTAGTTCTGGGCACGCTTGCTGAACTCTTCGTAAATGTCCTGCCGGTTGAGTTTTTTTGCCATCTGCGCAATGCACCAGTCGTCGTAGGCGTACTCCAGCGTTTTCGATACCGAAGACCCGTTCTTATCCTCCGGCACGTAGCCCATGTCCATGTAGTATTCCAGTCCATCGTAGTAGCGGGTGCGTGCGGTCTGCACGCAGGCATCCAGGGCGCGATTTGCATCGAAATTGCCATTGCCTTTCATCACAGCATCGGCAATCACGGGCACGGAATGGTAGCCGATCATGCACCAGTTCTCGTTGGCGTAGTGCGACCAAACCGGCAGCATTTTGTGTACGCTCTGGTCGTAGTGGGCCAGCATCGATTTGATCATGTCGTTGTTGCGTGCGGGCTGCAGGATGTTGAACAGCGGGTGTAGCGCCCGGTAGGTGTCCCAGAGCGAGAAGCTGGTGTAATTGGTGAAGCCATCGGCCTGGTGCACGTTCATATCGAGCCCTCTATACCTGCCGTCCACGTCCATATAAGTAGTTGGACCTAGGAAAGCATGGTACATAGCGGTGTAGAAGTTCACGAGGTCGTCTTTGCCGGCATCGACAACCACTTTGCTGAGCTCTTTGTTCCAGGCGGCCTGTCCCTCGCGCTTCACCCGCTCAAAGTCCCAGTGCGGAATCTCGGCTTTCATGTTAGCCAAAGCGCCTTCGATACTCACCGGAGAAAGGGCAAATTTGATCTTGATCTTCTCCCCTTCTTCTGTTTTGAAATCGAAATAAGCACGGATCTTTTTGCCGGCGAACTCCGGGAAGTTCTTGGTCTGGTCGAACTTGCGCCAGAAGCCTTTGTATACCTGTGCCTCGGAATAATCTTTATTGCCATACTGGTAGAAGGGCTTGTTGAAGGCCATGGCAAAATAGACTGTGCGGGTGCGGGCCCAGCCGTTGGTCTGCCGGTAGCCGGTGATCAGGGTATCGTTCTCCACGCGCACGAAGGTCCAGGTGGTTTTGCCGTCGTAGTTGTAAATGCCCGACATCAGATCCAAGATAATGTGCGCCTCGTCCGACTTCGGGAAGGTATACTGGTGCATGCCCACGCGGTTACTGGCCGTCAGTTCTGCCAGGATGTTGTGGTCGTCAAGCTTCACCTTGTAGTAGGCCGGCTCTGCCACCTCGTTTTGGTGTGAGAAAGCCGATCGGTAGCCGCTTTCCGGCTTGTCTGCCGTGCCCGGATTCAACTGTAGCTTGCCGGTAGTCGGCGCGATCAGGAAGTCGCCCAGGTCGGAGTGGCCGGTGCCGCTGAAGTGCGTATGACTGAAACCGACGATCGTTTTGTCGTCATACTGGTAGCCGGCACAGTACTTGTACACGTCCTTGTTATACTTGCCGTTCACCTCGTAAGGTATGGTATCGGTATCCGGACTCAACTGTACCATGCCAAAAGGCACCGTGGCTCCCGGATAGGTATGGCCCATCTTGGCAGTACCGATCATGGGGTTAACATACCTGACCAGATCAGGAGCTGAGGACTTCTTTTGGGTAAATGCCAGGAGGGGAATCAGCAGCAGAACAGATAGGGCTATACTTCTCATAGAACGGGCTGTAGGTTCGGGAATCAGGTTAGGATGACGTGTTTAAAGTTAAGGGTTATTTTTAAAATATAGTCCCTTGCTTTGTTTGAGGTTTTTAACTCAGAAGAGCTGATTCGGATTTATCAATCCGAATCCTAATAGAGGGCCCCTACCCCCAACTGTTGCGGGTCTCCAGAACAGCGTGTATCGGCACACGGGGATTAGGAAATCCCCTACCGTTTACTTCGGGATTTATAAATCCCAAAGAGCTCTCGTATGCTACTTTTATGCAGATCCATTAGAAGCTCGGAGCCTCGATAAAGCTCTTCCGGACATCCATGTCCGGAAGTATTTCTGCAGGGGACATCCGTGTCCCCATATACCTACAGACCTACACACGGGGATGTGGACATCCCCAACAGCTTTCTTCGGGACATGGATGTCCCGAAGAGCGTGTGAGCAGTAAGCGGTTGCTTTACAGATTCCATCAACTGATAGAATTACTATGTCATTTCGACAATAGGAGAAATCTGAAGCATTGTGCAGACATTTAAATAACCCAGATCTCTCCTTTCGTCGAGATGACAGATGTGGCTGAAATCACCTCCGCATGGTTTCAGCAAATTGACTAAATTGCACCACTACTTTTCAATACCCTGCTTTTAAACTTAGCCGCCTGATGGATTTTATTGCGCTTGATTTCGAAACGGCCACACCCCAACGTGACAGCCCCTGTGAGATAGGTATAACCGTGGTGCGCGACAGGCGAATCGTCGAAACCCGGTCCTGGCTGATCAAGCCTTTGTATTACCCGAATTTTAATTCCTTTAACATTGCTGTGCACGGCATCCGGCCGGCTGACGTAAAAGACCAGCCTGATTTTGCAGAGCTCTGGCCGCAGCTAAAGCCCTATCTCGAAAACCAGTTGCTGATCGCCCACAATGCCAGTTTCGACATGAGTGTGCTGCGCAAAACCTTGGCGACCTATGGTATTCCGCTGCCAGAGGCGCGTTATACCTGCAGCCTGAAATTTTCGAAGAACATCTGGAAAGGGATGCACAAGTACGATCTCAAAACGCTCTGTACCATGCACCGCATCGATTTTCTGCATCACCGTGCCGCCTCCGACGCCGACGCCTGCGCCCGTCTCTCACTAAAGGCCCTCGACCTGACGGGCACCAACTCGGAAGAAGAGTTTGATGCGCGCATGGGGAGCAAGATCAGCCGTGTCTGATCGCTAATGTGCAGTCACCCGGCGGCAGTATTCCCCTAAAAGGGAAAAGACCCGTACTCCACTCTTTTCGTGGCGGCCAGCAGTGGGCGTCCATCCAGGTATAATCAGGCCGAATTCCGCTCGGCGTTGATGATACCAAATGAGCAGCGCATCACCAACTTCTCGTATACCTGTTTTTCTTGCGGCGTTGCCCCCTGTTCTTCCAGACTCCGGATGCGGGCCAGTGCGTACTGCTGAATTGTGATGAGCGGTAACTCGATGCGTTGCCGTAGCCGGATCGAGAGCTCATCCATGGGTTTGTCGGCCATCAGCGTGTCGGCCCCCGCCAGCAGGAGCACGTATTTTTTCGTCCGCTCAAACTCCTCGTATATCTGCTGCCAGAGCGGGCCGTAAGTGGGATGCTCCGCCAGGTAGGCCGTCACCGGAAAAAAGCACTTCTTCATGGCCATCTCGGAGTTGTCGAGTAGGGTTTTGAAGAACAGCGAGTTTTTGTAGAGCTGCTGCAATTTAGGCCAGTACCCTTTCGCATGTAACGCCTCCAGCGCCCTGCCCACGCCGTAGTAACCCGGCAGGTTCTGCTTCAGCTGACTCCAGGCGCCCACGTAGGGCACGGCGCGCAGATCATCCAGATTGAGCTTGCCGGATTTGCGCTTCGAGGGGCGACTGCCGATGTTGGCCTCACCGTAGTAGCGCAGCGGACTTACATAGGTGAGGTACTCCAGGAAAACCGGATTGTTCTTCAGTTCGACATAAGCGTCGTAGCTCACTTCGGCGAGCTCCTGCAGCAGCTGGTCATCCTCCTGGCTGAGGGTGGGCTTTTTGCGGTTGAACAGACTGTTGCTGATGCCGGCGTGCAGAAGCTGCTCCAGGTTGAAGCGGGCCGCATCCACGGAGCCAAAGTTGGAACTTACCGTCTGGCCCTGAATGGTGAGCTGAATCTCTTTGTTGGCGATGTTGTTGCCCATGGAAGCGTAAAACTGCTGCGTTTTGCCACCGCCCCGGGCCGGCGGACCTCCCCGGCCGTCGAAGAAAATCACCTCCACGCCATACGCGCGGCTCACCTGCGTGAGCGCCTCCTTGGCTTTGTAGATGCTCCAGTTGGCCATCAGGTAGCCGCCGTCTTTGGTGCCGTCGGAGAAGCCGAGCATGATGGTCTGTGTGTTGCTGCGCCGCTGCAGGTGCTCCCGGTATACCTCATTTTCATAGAGCTGGCGCATAACGGCCGACGCCTGCTGCAGGTCCGTAATCGTTTCGAAGAGCGGCACGATGTCTACGGTGAGGGCCTCGGCTTGCCAGCCATTCAGGCGGAACAAAGTATAGACCTCCAGCACATTGAGGGCACTGGTGCAGTGGCTGATAATATAGCGGTGGCATCCCTCCTCCCCGTTGCGCTCCTGTATGGTCCGGATAGCGTTTACAGTTTGCAGCGTGTCCTGCAGCAGCTCATCATCAGCGAACAGATCGAGGTCTTGCAGACTGTCTGCTATACCTGTCAGGGCAGCAATTTTCTCCCCATCCGGAAGCTGCGCATAGTCTTTTGGCAGCAGGTCGGTATGTTGCGAAAGCTCCTCAAACAGGTGGCTGTGCACAGAGGAATCCTGGCGGATGTCGAGTGTGGCGAAGAACAGGCCAAAGAGCTCCGCTTTGGTGATCAGCGCCTCCACCTGTTTTAAAAACAAACTGTTGTGCTCTTCCAGCAATAGCCTGCCTATCTCCCGCAGTGATGTGAGGATATCCTCCTGCTTCAGATCCAGGGTATAGCCGGGCACAAACAGGTGATTGTAGAGCCTGGCTTCCAGCTCCTTGAGCAGATCTTCCACGCCCCTGAAAGTCAGGCGGCGCCTGAGTCGGCGTATGTCTGCATAGTAAGCCCTGATGGCCGCGACCCGCAGCGCATCGGCCACCTGCAGCGTGGTGTCTGCTTTCACAAAAGGATTGCCGTCGCGGTCCCCTCCCGGCCAGAAGCCCATCCGGATCAGTTTAAAGCCCGGCCGGATCACACCCGGGAACTGTGCGTCCAGGTAAGAAATAATGTCGCCGGAAGCACGGTAAAAAACATTCTCCAGAAACCAGATCAGGCTTATAGCCTCTTCGTAGGGTGTGGGTTTCTCTTTCTTGAAAAAGGGCGTCTTGCCCAGCTGCCGCAGGTATGAGTGCGCCTGCGAGGTATTGTCAGTCGCAAGTGCCTGCGACAGGTCGTTGATGATGCCCAGCACATTGCTCGGGTAGAACTGCGTTGGGTGGGCCGTGAGGACCAGGCGCACCGCAAACTCCTGCATTTTGCGGGCCAGCTGCTCCTGCGCCTGCTCGTGCAGCACCGCGATACTCAGTTGGTTCATGGTGCCTGCGCCGTGCATGTCGTGGGTGTCGCGGAAGGCGGCCTCTTCCAGAGCATCGAACAGCACCACCTGCCGCTCCGCATACTGCACAAAACGGAAGAGCAGGTCGTGCTGCTCCTGCTCAGTGCGGTAGTTGGTGTACTGCGCAAAGAAGCTCTGGATGATCTCCTGCGGACTCTGCTGACGCTCGTAGCCGTCCTCACAGTGCAGTACCAGCAGCGAGAGCAGCACGCCTGTTTTTTCCACCCGGTGGAAGGGCAGCGACGAGAACAGACTGTTATACATTTCATAGCGCGTGCCAACCAGGGTGGAGAAGGCTTCCAGGTTGGTATCGGCACGGAGGGTACTGTGCGTGGTCATAGTTTCAGGGAGAAGGTGTGTCTGTCGCTGAAGATAAGAAATAAACCTAAACCTATTTCAAAGCGTCATTATCCGGCTGCAAAACAAGGCCAGTTAAAACTGTATGGCTGAGCTGCGTTGCCGTTCTTATACGGGAGACATCGTAAAAACAGAGTCAACGCACTTCGAAGGCTGATCTAGCCAGGGGCAGTGCCCCGCCCCCTCCACCACCACAAATTCGCAGTTTTGGATAGCCGCTGCTTTCTGCCTTCCGGTAGCAGGAAGTTCAAAAGCGTCCTGATCGCCCCAAATGAACCTGACCGGCACAGCAAGCCCGCCCAGCTGATCGCCCAGGTAGTATTTGTTTTTCCATCCCCGCAGTGTGAGCACGTTTTCCAGCAGCGTGGTGAATGATTTCATGGCGCCTGGCAACAACTGGCTGTAATAGGAATGCCGGAGGTAGGCTTCCGAGAGATGGGCCACATCGGCCACGAAAAGCTCCTTGTGCAGCTTCCTGACATTTGGAATGGAAGGTCTGCCGACCGTATTTATCAGGAGCGTGTTCACCCCCCGGGTACCCAGTAGTCTAAGCAGGAGCGGAATACGGTGGTTCATGCCGGCAGGCGCCCCCATGAGCAGGAGCTTATTTACCCGTTCGGGATACTGCATGGCGAAACAGATACTGAAGTAGCCACCCATGGACTGGCCCAGCAATGAAGCTTTCTCCAGGCCCACAGCATGCATGAACGTACCTACAAAGTCGATAGCCTCCGACCGGAAATCAAGGCCCCGGTAATCCATATAATCAGACAAGCCGCAGCCGGGCCTGTCGACCACCAACAGGTGAAAACGCGCTGAGAGAGGCCGCAGGATATTTATCCATTCCCCGGCATGGCTGCCACCGCCGTGCAGCAGCAACAGCGGCTCTCCGTCTCCCAGTTCCAGGTAATGGATCGTCTTACCCAAGCCATCCACAAAAACCTTTTTTGACTCAGGCTGTATTCCCTCCTGTTCAAAGAGTGTCTGCCGTGTGCTGATGTAACCCTCTATTGCTTCCATCGCGCTTGATTGTTTTATAGCTTCTGCCGGGCCAGCAGAAGCCACTGCCGTTTAGCCCCGCACATTCTTGTATACGTAGGCGGCGCTTCGAAAGGCTCCATACCTGTAACCACTCCTGCAACAGTATACTGCACTTCATTAAGAGGTTTTCTTACTCCCTGCAGATCACTGGCAGGTATAGGAGAAGCGGTTCTTAACTTCTGCAAGCCCCTGACCGGGCAATCAGCCAGAGCAGCTTTACTTTGTCGCAAATCGCCCTTCATTTGTCAATTTTCACCCCCTTTTTCCAGCCCTGTCAGTTTATCTTTGTACTAGTTAGAGCAAGGCAGACAAGCGGCCTGGGGCTATTAGGATCAGGTGCAACAGCCACATGAATTCAAGTGTTTACACCTGTATTCATTTGATTTTTATATGTACATTCATATTGCACCTTGTCAATCCTGATCACAAGTCAATCTTTTCAAAATAAGCTAAATACTATGGAAAACACTTCAAAAACCACAACCGTCACCATCAGCGCAAACGTACAGGCTCCGGTAGCGAAAGTCTGGCGATGCTGGACCGAGCCGCAGAACATTACCAGATGGAACAATGCCTCCGATGACTGGCATACCCCACGGGCTGAAAACGACCTTCGGGTGGGTGGCACGTTCCTCTCCAGAATGGAGGCCAAAGACAGCAGCATGGGCTTTGACTTCAACGGTACTTACACCGATGTGCAGGAGCACGAGCGCATCGCCTATGCCCTGGAGGACGGTCGAAAAGTAGAGATCACATTTGAGCCAGCAGGCAATGAAACCCGCGTTACGGAAACCTTTGACGCAGACCCAAGCCATTCGGTGGAGATGCAACAGGCAGGCTGGCAGGCCATTCTGGATAATTTCAAAAACTATGTGGAAGCTTTTTCAAAGCCCCGCACGCTGCACTACGAAATAAGCATACAGGCACCCGCCGAAAAGGTATACCGCACCATGCTCGACCCGGAGCAGTACAAGGCCTGGACCGCTGTGTTTCATCCGACCTCGCATTACAAGGGCTCCTGGGAGAAAGGCGCTAAAATACAGTTCCTGGGTCTGGACGACAAGGGCGTTGCCGGTGGCATGGTCAGCCGGATAAAGGAGAACATTCCGAACCAGTTTATCAGCATCGAGCACCTGGGCCTGGTGCAGGACGGCACCGAGATCACGAGCGGACCGGAAGTAGCCGAATGGGCGGGTGCGCTGGAGAACTATACCTTTACCGAAAAGCAGGGCGAAACGGTACTGGCCGTTGACGTGGACACGAACCAGGAGTATGAAGCGCACTTTTCAGAAACCTGGCCTAAGGCGTTGCAGAAAATTAAGGCCATGTGCGAAACCGGATCCTAAACTTTTAACCCACAAAATAAAACGATGGCAGCAGTAAGCACCTACCTCAACTTCACGAACCAGACCGAGGAAGCCTTCCTTTTCTACAAATCCGTTTTCGGGACTGAGTTTGTCGGGAACATCTCCCGCTTTGGCGACATCCCTCCTTCCGAGGACATGCCGCCTATACCTGAAGCAGACAAAAACCTGATCATGAACATCGGTTTGCCGATTTTGGGCGGACACCTGCTAATGGGAACGGACGCGCCTGAATCGATGGGATTCCGGCTGACGAAGGGCAACAATGTGTACATCACCCTGCACCCCGACTCCCGCGAAGAAACCCAGCGCCTGTTCAAGGCGCTTTCGGAAGGAGGCAAAGTAGAACAGGAACTGCAGGATATGTTCTGGGGCGACTACTACGGCAGTTGCGAAGACAAATTCGGCGTGCACTGGATGTTCAACTGCGACCAGAAGTAATTTCGAACAGAAATCATAAAAACAAAAGAGCCGCTCTTTCAATTATGGAAGGCGGCTCTTTTGCTTTTAAGTGTCCTTTTGTATTTCTGTAAGGTAAATCTTTGGCTCTAAACTAACATACAGGGATGCATCCTAACATAGTAAAAAGCAATATTATAACTACCCTATATAATATTTATTTTGTACCTTGTTCTCCTATAATGTTACAACAATAGATTAGCTTACTTACAAAAATCATTTGTGCTTGTAAGAATACTTTATGCATGTAATGATTCAATAAAATCTGATAAAATAGTTTTGGCTTTTGAAACATTTGAAAATTAATATCAACTAAAAATCTAGGCTTTGAAAACTTTACTTGTACAACTCAGCGATATTCACTTTAAGGGAGAAAATGATCCTATACTTAATAAAACTGATGAACTAGTATCAGCAATTTCTGCAGAAATTGTAAACGATACCTTCATAATTTTAACACTTACTGGAGATATAGCTTTTTCAGGTGATGAACTAGAATATGTAGTTGCTGCTGATTGGTTGAAGAGTATAAAGAAGAAACTATTTTCTAAGAACTCCTTTATTAAGGATATAAAATATGTTTTTATTCCTGGGAATCATGACTGCGACTTCAGTACCCCTCAGAGCGCTAGAAACTTAATTATAAAGAATATTCATAACGAGTCTGTCACACCTGATATCGTTGAAATTTGCACAAGTGTACAAAGCACTTTCTTTGATTTTGTTAAAGAAATGACAGGAGTAAACATTGAAGGATTAGACCAAATGTTTGCCACTATTAATGTCGATGTGTCAGGCTATAATTTTGTTTTTAATTGCATAAACACAGCTTGGGTTTCCCAAAGGAATGAAACGCATGGAAGCATGTTTTATCCAACCCATCTTATTAATACCAAAGCAAGCAAAACTGATATATCTATCACTTTATTTCATCATCCCTATAACTGGATTATGGAGATGAACAACAGAAGCTTTAGAAAAGTTATTGAAGATCAGTCAGATATACTTATGTCTGGTCATGAACATGACTCTAGTGTCAAAAGGATTGGAGGAATGAGTGGAGAAATTACTGAATATTTTGAAGGTGGTGCGTTGCAAGACTCAAGTGATCCTGATAATTCAAGCTTCAATCTAATTTTCATAGATCCTGAAAATCTACTACAAAAGTTTATAATATATAAATGGGAAAAAAACCACTATACTACTACATATAGAAGCCAAGGATGGGAAGAATTCCAGGGTAATAAATTAAGAAAAAAAAGAGCCTTTGAGATTTCAAAGGCACATCTAGATTGGCTTGAGAATCCCGGCGTAAATATAAATCATCCAGTAAAAGGAAATTTGAAACTGGAAAATTTCTTTATTTATCCAGATTTAAGAGAGTCATCATATGGTAGAGGTGAAACAAATTCTATTATACAAGGAGATCAATTACTCGAACAGCTAATTTCACTTGAAAATATTTTAATAACAGCTCCTGAACAAGGCGGAAAAACTGGGTTAGCTAAAACACTATATAAAGACCTCCTTAAAAAAGGTCTTGTTCCAATACTTATTTTAGGACAGTCTTTCAAAGCTAGAAATAATGAACAAGTTATTGAATATTTCATATCACAGGCTGAAGAACAGTATGAAGGCGAAATAACTGACAAGTATAAACAACTCGATTATAGTCAGAGAATACTTATAATCGATAGCTTTCATAAATTAAAAATTGCTCGCGGCTACGAAAAAGATTTTTTATCGTTACTTGAAGCATACTTTGGCAAGGTCATCCTATTGTCCAATGATATCGCTCAACAAATCAATGAAATCACTGATGCGAAAAGAATGATTGAGGAGAGAGCTTCTTTTAGAACCTTTAGAATACTCCCCTTTGGTTACGTTAGAAGAAATGTATTGATTGAAAAGTGGTTGCTACTTGATTCATCGCTTCACGAAAATGAAGAACTTCTGGCAAATAAATTACTTTCTATTGAAAGAACAGTAGATACCATAGTTGGAAAAAACTTTGTACCTGCGTTTCCTATAATTATTCTATCAATCCTCCAGAATAACGATAGCATAACACCTATTGACGTGAGTGCAAGTACTTATGGCTACTTTTATGAATTGTTCATTCGTAATGCCTTAGCAAATGGTTCAACTAAAATTCAGTTTGATGTAAAAATAGCCTACCTTTCTTACGTAGCTTATCAGATGTTTTCTCTTACTAAAGAGGAGATTCCAGAAGATAAATTTGAAGAACTTCATAGAGAATATGAAGTTGAATATGATTTAAAAATTTCATTTGATGGTATTAAAGCAGAATTAGAGAAATGTTTAATCCTAATTAAGATAGGAGATACATATGAGTTTAAGTATAAGTATATGTATTACTATTTTGTAGCTAAGTATCTAAATGATTTTATTACAAATGAACATGTAAGGCAAAAGGTCAAAGAGTTGTGTCATAATCTCTATATTGAAGATTACGCAAATATTTTGTTATTTCTTGCGCACCTATCTAGAGATCCATTCATAATACAGGAAATGACCATAGCGGCTAAAAATCATTTCAAAAATGACAGACCTGCTAATCTTGACAAAGACCTTGAGTTCCTACAATTTAATGATCCCCAGTTTTTAGATAATAATAACGGAACATTAAGTATAGAATATGTTGAAAAAGATGTAGCAGAAACTAGAAAAGAAAGATTACATGAGTTAGATAATTTGGAAAATGGGCATGATGAGTATGAAAATGACCCTAGTGAGCATAGTGCTGAAGAATTTGAGCAAATGTCTCTATATGCCAAAGAATTAGGAGGTGCATTCAGAACTTTACAAATACTAGGACAAATACTAAAAAATTTCCCAGGATCGTTACCAGCGACTCAAAAACTCCAGATAGCTAAAGAGTGCTATGAATTAGGTTTAAGATCTTTAGGGAACATGTTATCTCTCCTTTCTGAAAATCGAGATCATATTGTCAGATATGTAGTTGAACTACAAAGAACAGAAGAGCCAAATTTCACTAATGATGAGCTACTACAAAGAGCTAAGCAGTCAATCTTAGGATTAACACAAACTATTTCATATAGCACTATAAAACGTGTAGCCGCATCAGTTGGGTCGCCAAGTTTGAATGAGACATACAATCGTCTAATTAGGGAATATGATACCCCAGCAATACACTTAATACACAGTTCATTACAGTTAGACCATGCTGCTAATTTTCCTCAGGCTAATTTAGTCCAATTAGGTAAAACTTTAGAAAAAAAATTCATTCCATTATCAATCCTTAGACATATGGTTGTTAATCATTTTCACCTGTTCCCAGTTCATTTCCAAAGCAAACAAAAAGTTTGCGAGGGCCTTGGTATACCTTACAAACGACTACAATCTACAAACCCAAAAGCAAGGTTAACCAAATAAGTTTTTATATTAATTAGTACCATAATTTAAAGCGAAGGCGAAATGTGAGTTTGTCTATCTAGCAGATGTGCACACTGACCCCTTCGAGAGCTAGTTAAATGGTTTTGACTATGCAGAGACAAGTATGACTTCCATCTTATCTATGTACAATACTGATAAAATATTGAGGAAATTGGGATTGTACGAATAAAAAAACTGAAGACTCAAAACGATCATTTATGTAGTAGATACAGGTGATGTTGTTATCGGCAATAGAGGCGAAATTCTTAGATGAATTCTTCCACTATTGAGGGGGTATCAATTATTGGTAAAACAAGTATAAAATGACCTAAATTCAGAAAAAGTGTAAAGCTTGATGAATTAAAATTTACTACTAATACTATAAGTTTAGAAGGTGTAAAGCTAGTGACAACATCCCAACTCATCTCCCACTTCCAAAACATCAATACATGGAAAAGCAAAGGCATTCGTGCACCACATAAGCCTTTACTCATGCTTTTGGCATTGGGAGAGATTCAAAGAGGCAATACAGGTTTTATACCTTACACAAGTATAGATCCCAGACTTAGAGACTTACTACTTGATTTTGGTCCTCAGCGTAAAACCTTATACCCAAACTTCCCATTCACCAAGCTGGCGAATGATAACCTGTGGCAGTTCAACAAGCCTGAGTTACTGGACACCCGGCAGGACTACAGTTCTAAGTTTCTACGTGATCACGATCTGCAGGGGAAATTCCCGGATGAGGTGACACTACAGCTAAAGCAAGACCCGGAATTATTGCGAACTGTGACTGAACTGATACTGGAACAGAATTTCCCTGACACGCTTCATCAGGATATATTGGATGCTGTTGGGCTGGATATTACGGCAACACCAATTGGCAATAAAGCAAAGACTCCTAGAAAGCGTGTCCCGCAATTTCGGGAAAACATCCTGAAAGCTTATGAATATCAATGCGCTGTTTGCGGCTTTGGTGTTCGGCTTAAGCATAAAGTATTAGCACTTGAAGCAGCGCACATCATGTGGCACCAGGCTGGTGGACCAGATGTCGAAGTGAATGGCCTTGCTCTCTGTGCCACACATCATAAGCTCTTTGATTTGGGTGCTTTTACTGTTAACCCTGATTTACGACTGTTAGTATCAGATGAAATAAATGGTATAGGAGCACAGGAATGGCTTCTGCAGCATCACGGCAAATCAATCCGACCTCCGCAGAAGAAAGCTTTCTACCCCAATCCTGACTTCACCATCTGGCATGTAAACGAAGTATTCAAAGGCGGCTACCGAGATTTGTAATCCCCTTCCCTATCTTTGCCTCCCATGCACATCATCGACAAACTCGCCTGGATCGAAATCCAGGACGGCAAAATACTCAGCACCCGAAGCAAGGGCAGATCCAAATACTATTTCCCCGGCGGAAAACGCGAAGCGGGCGAGAGCGACTTCAAGGCACTGTCGCGTGAAATAAGCGAAGAGCTTAGCATTGACCTGTTCGAGGCCAGCACCCGGTTTCTGGGTATATTTCAGGCGCAGGCCGATGGCCATCCGGATGGGGTGCAGGTGCAAATGACCTGCTATACAGGTAACTATACGGGCAAAATTGCCGCAGCCAGTGAAATAGAAGAAGTCGTGTGGCTTACTTATCAGGACAGAGAGGCCGTGTCGCCCGTTGACCAGATCATCTTCGACTGGCTGAAAGATCAGAAGCTTCTCCACTAACCCAAAGCACTTTCTAAAACTTCCCCCACCAGACACAGCTTCGCACCGGCACTTGCCGTACATTTGCGGTATGCTGCAGGAGCTGAGACAATTTTTCAGGAGTACCGACTTTGTAAAGGCGCTGGTGATCACCTTTGGTGCCGCTGTGCCTGTTTCGCTGGGGCTATGGCTTGGGCAGGTGCCCTACTTTTTGAGCGTCGCCATGGGCGTGGTGCTGGCTTCGGGAAGCGATGTGCCGGGCAGCAGAAAGCATAAAACCGTGGGTATATTGGCAGCGGCAGCTATTGCTATGCTGGCCAGTATCGCCATCGGCCTGGCATCGGGTAGTCTATACCTGCTGCTGCCGGTACTGGCTGTGCTGGTGTTTGCCATCTCCTTTATTTCCGTGTATGGCTTCCGGGCTTCGCTGGTGTCTTTTGCCGGACTGATGGCCATTGTGATGAGTTTTGTGCACGTGCATGCGGGCGCCGACATATTTATACACGGTTTGCTGATGGCTGCGGGTGGCCTGTGGGCGCTGCTGCTTTCGCTTGTTTTCCATTCGCTGCTCCAAAGACGGCAAACTGAAAACCTGATCATTACCTGTCTGCGGCAGACGGCCCGCTACATACAGCTGCGTGGCAAGCTGACGACGGAGAGCCCGGACCAGGAGGCGCTGCAGAAGGAACTCTACAACCTGCAGGTGAAACTGAACGAGACCCACGAAGCCCTGCGCGAAGTGCTCCTGCACGAAAGGCAAAGCTCCGGCACTTCCAACTACCACCGCAAGCAGCTCCTGATCTTTATCGAGCTGATCGACATCCTGGAATTATCGCTAGCCAACCCGGCCAATTATGAGCGGGCCAGAGCACTTTTCGGACAGTCCGTCAGGGTGCTGTTGCCTTTCATTAAGCTGGTTTTTGAATTGTCGGCCAAGCTGGACGACCTGGCCGACAGTATGCAACAGGGGCTTGCCCTGTCAGCAGAGAAAGACCTGGAGCCCTTGCTGCAGAAGTGCAACGACAGCATCCGCCAGTACGTGGAAGAACTGCAACTACCCCAGGCCCGGGAGGGTGCGCTCCTGCTCCACAATTTGCTGGACTACGAAGAAAAACTGCTGCAAAAGATCGCCTCGATCGAGCGGGTGTACCTGGACCTGGAGGACCAGCAAAGTATCGGTATGCAGAGCAGGGAAAGCCGGCAGTTTATCACCCAGCAGGATTATGACGTGCGGATCTTACGCGATAACCTCTCCCCAGAGTCGCCCATCTTTAAGCATGCCGGCCGGCTGACGATCGCGATGCTGGTGGGCTATGTGCTGGGCATCCTCTTCCCGATTCAGAACGCTTACTGGATCCTGCTCACGATCGTGGTCATCCTGAGGCCCGGCTATACCTTAACGAAAGAGCGGTCGAAGCACAGGCTCTACGGTACTTTGCTGGGTGCCGTGATAGCGGGCACGGTGGTGCTCCTGGTGCAGAACGTATACCTGTATGGCGTGCTGGCGCTGGTTTCGCTGGTTCTTTCTTTCGCTTTTGTGCAGCGAAACTACCGCACCTCCTCTATTTTCGTGACCACTGGTGTCATCTTTATCTATGCCCTCATCTCCCCGGATGCCTTCGACGCGATCCAGTTCAGGGTGATCGATACCCTGACAGGCGCTGCCATTTCCCTGGGAGCTATCTCCTTTTTGTGGCCTTCGTGGGAGTTGCTGAGCATCAAAGGAAATATTGTGAAGGCCCTTAACGCCAACCGCAGCTACTTGGCCGAGATAGACAGGTATAGCCATCAAAAATCGCAGAACACTACGGCCTACAAACTCGCCAGAAAAGAAGCCTTCCTGCAGATGGGCAATCTGAATGCGGCTTTCCAGCGGATGAGCCAGGAACCGAAGTCTGCGCAGCAGAAGCTGATGGAGATCTATGAGATCGTCGGCCTGAACCATACCTTCCTGGCGGCTGCGGCTGCGCTGGGCACCTTTATCCGGGACAACAAGACAGAGGCTGCTTCGGAAGACCTGCACCTGATCATCAAGTCGATAGACGCCAACCTGGCACAGGCCCTGCAAACCTTGCAAGAGGAGGTAGAGGCAGAAGAGGTGATGAAGAAAGAGCTGGTGGAGGCGTACGACCACCTGGAGGGCAGGTATAACGAACTGGTTGCCATACGCACCCGCGAGCTGGCCGGAGCCACGTATAAGCCCATCGCTCCCGGCTTCCTCAAAAACCTGAAGGAAGCCCGCCTGATCTCGGATCAGCTGAAGTGGCTGCACACCATCTCCGGTAACCTGAAGCATGCGGTGGAGGGACAGGCTTAATGTCCCTGGGCTGCCTTTGCGCTTACTGATAAAGGGACGGCAATTCAGGCACATTTCCCGTATCTTGCGTTTAATTATTATTAAAACAAATAACACCCATGCCCCACCAACCCCACTACTCTCCTATGGCCCGGCAGTTGTTCGGCCAGTTCCTGGACCAGGAAATAGACCGCGACACCCTGATCGGGCGTTTGCAGGAAATGGAACTGCAGCTACAGGCAGATGCCGACGAGGACAATGAAGATGAAGACGTAGTGGAAAGCACCCAATCGCTGCGCATCCGTATTTTTGGAGGCGATACGCTGGGCATGAGCATCAGGGAGATTGAACAGGACCTGCAGGATCCCTCCCACCCCAACGCCCAGATCCTGATGCGGGGAATTGCCTTCGGTTTGGCGGAAGATGAGCTGGAGGTGCATTACGAATAAAAAAATTACGTACCTTTATTCTATACCTTAAATCTATACCTATGGCAAAGTCACAAGACGCAAAAAAGGATGTAAAGAAAAAGCCGGCTAAAACTCCAAAGGAAAAGCAGGCCGCTAAACTCGAAAAGAAAAAGAAAAGCTACGACTAACGTATAAGCCCTGCCGCATCCGGCAGGTATACCCACACTATTCTGAAAAGCAGCAGACGGAAACGTTTGCTGCTTTTTTGCTTACCGGAATGCCCGATGCTATACTTAAAATTGTATGACTTAATTATATAGCATATCTTTAATATTTATACCATACACCCATCTTCAAACCACACCGCTTATGAAGCAACTTTTACTTCTCGTCATTTTTCTTTCGCTCCCATTCGCCCCTGCTTTCGCACAGGTAATTGAAGAACTGGATGTTATGCCGCCTCAGCAGATGCAGCTGGAAGTGTACTACAAGCTTATCGAAGAGAAAGGGAAGTTTGGCCTCGCTGATTACGGAGGGAAGGTCGTCGTGCCCGCCAGGTATACCTCCGTGGCGTACAAAGGATATGAGCCTCACATCAGAGTGGAACTGGACGGAAAATTCGGGCTCATGGATACGGAGCAGAAGCTCCTTCTGCCGATCCGGTACAGCAAACTGGAGGTATTCTTTCAGCGCACCGATGTATTCTATGTCGAGTACCAGGTGGAGGGAAAACGCAAAACGGATATCATCACGGAAACTGGCAGCAGCATCCTGCCGGCAGGTGCCGTACTAAGGGGCTACCATGGTGCTGAGATCATGGTAAATATCAACGGCAAAGATGCCCTGATAGACGGTGAAAGCGGCTCCTACCTGCTCAAACCCATTTACGACAGTGTGAACAGCCAGGGGGACCGCTACCGGGTTTGCCTGAACGGGAAATGCGGGTTCATCAACAAAAAAACACACAAGGTGCTCGTGCCGCTTATCTACGACGACGAGTACACTTATTACAGAAACGGCCTGGTCATCCTGGTGCTGAAAGGCAAAGCGGGTGTGATGGACGAGCAGGGAAATACCGTGATCCCTTTTGCGTACGAGAAGATACGTTCGGGCAGCGACAACAAGATCTTCAATGTCAGAAACACTGCTAAGAAGGAGGCGCTGTTTCAGGCCGATGGCAAGCAGTTTACGGCCTGGTACGATTACATTACAGACGACATCAGCAAGCAATTCTATTATTACCGCCAGGATCCCCCTTCCGGAGATGTTTATAAGTTTGGTTATGTAGATAAGTCGGGAAAAGACATAACAGGCGCTGTTTTCGATAAACCCGTTATGTTCTACGCTTCAGACAACTGCATTGAACTGAAGAAGGATGGCCAGACCGTATACCTGACCAAAGAAGGAAAAGTAACGAAGAAGAACTGCAAATAGGCCAATGCAGGTCTGGAAGGTATACCTGAAGGTTGCGTCAACAGAACCAGGTATACCTTCCAATTTTCACCCCGGATATAGTGCAAATACCAGACAATCTGTATATTTGCCCGCTCCTATACCTTGTGTTAATATCCGCCCTTCGCCTATGAAGCAACTTTTACGCCTGCTGCTCGGGATCGCCCCGTGCCTTTTTCTTGCCTGCGACTACAGCCCATCCGGAAGTCACTTTGAGGAGGTAAGCCCTCAGGTCGAAGTGATAGGCGATATCGAACTAGACAATTTTCCGTCGCAGGACACCCTGATGCTGCGTGGATCGGTCAATCTTAATTTCAACGTTTCCCTTCCGGGGCGCGCCATCTACTCTGTTGAGCTTTTGCTGGGGAAACATTCGCTGGGCGCGACTTCGTCTGCCACAGGGGGGCGTCAGCTCCAGACGACCGAATATGCCGACGGTTACTATACCCTACAGCTCAACGTGCTGGGCAACTCGGGTACCGGCAGTCTGGCAGACAAAGCGGGGGTTGAGGGTGTTCAGGTATACAGAACCTGGGTGGTGTACATTGATAACACGCCGCCAAAGCCCGTTACGCTCACCAGTGTAAAAGCAGAGGGTGGCAGCCTGAAGCTGGAATGGAAAAAGTACAGGGGAACCGGCTTCCAGAAATACGAGATCCACCGGATATACCCAGGCCAGGTTTACGGGATACTGACGGCCACGATTACCGACCCGAACCAGACGACCTGGTTCGACGAAGACTACCTGGGAGAGCAGATTTCCTACCGGGTGGTGACGCGGGTAAACGGGTACTATTATGACCTGGCCAGCAATTCGATCCCCTACTTTTACCCCAAACCGCATGTGCTGGGGAGTACCATCAGCCCCGAAAAGGAGCTTACCATAACGTTCAGTTCCACCCCCTTCAGCAGGAATTTTGGCAGCTACGAACTGACCCTGAATTCCAACAGGGTTATCACCCTTACCAATCCAAAGGACACCGTTGTTACCATACCTGCCAATATATTTGGGGAAGAGCTGCATGCCACCCTGGCCACGTACTCCAGGTCATACCCCAGCCCCGGCTCAAGGTCGGTGAGGGACTTTGCCATACTGGAAGGTATAGGCGCTCCCTGGGGGCCACAGGACGTAGACAGGCTGTTCGGGAAGACCACTTCCGGAAAGCTTTACTTTGCTGACCGAGGCTATATCAAGGTAGTGGACGCGGCCACCCGCCATGTCTTGCAGGAGCGGAATGTCATGTACGACCAGATAGGCAGCGAGAAGCAGGACGTGATCTCCCAGGATGGCAAGATCCTATACAGCATCATCAACTATGCCATACACAGGCTGGACCCTCTCACACTGCAGACGCTGGCTACCTATGAGCTGAACGATTTACTGCCGGATGAGTTCTACCATTTCAGTATGCTGGATGGGGTGAGCAACACCAACAGGCTGATTCTGCGGGCCCGGAGCGCGGACTATTACGAAGACACGAAGGATTATGCCTATGTGATTGATATGGATCAGAAAAAGGTCATCACCGCTGTGGAGGCCGACCTGCATTATAGCTATTCCATGATCAGCCCGGATGGGAGAACCATCAACGCATCGGACCAGGTGTATGTAGAGCAGCCCAATAGCTCCTGGAAACAGTTGTCTTTGACAAAACAGGAGGCCAATACCCTGAAGTTTCATACTCTCAGTCCGCAGTTCTATACTACCAAAGGATCCACTATCTCCTTTTATTCCACTACGGATGGCACGTTGCAGTCAACGTTTCAGACAGAAAGGGAGCTATACCCGATTGACACGGATCCGGTGACTGGCCATCTCTATGGCAGCAGTTATAACCAGCTCTTTATTTACAACAGCAGTACGGGCCAACTGGTCAACAAACTTGATATAGCGGATGGCACCCTGGTTTTTCTTTACAACAACACGCTCTATTCCGGCAACCGCTATCTAAAACTGTAAGGCTATGTCATACCTGAAAACTTTCCTGCTGGCAGTATGTCTGTTGCTAACTGTCAGCACAACCATAGCCCAGTCGAAGGTATACCTGGAGCCGCGGCTGGGTTTTGGCACTTTCCGGATGCAATCGATGAAGGAGCTGCAGCGCGTTATGATCGCCAACACGGGCCTGAATGCAAAGGCTACCGATACCTATGGCTCTTATCTTCAGTTTGGCCTCAATGTGGTGTCCGATATAGGGGATCAATCCCGCATCGGATTTTTCATCGAGCACGGATCTACCGGTGGCCGGGTGGCTTATGCAGACTACTCCGGTGAGTTTTTGCTGGACACCCCGCTCAATTACAATGCCTTCGGAGGTTTGTTCTATCACCACCAAGCCATCAAAGAAAGTAAGTTACGCTATGTGGCGGGGGCAGAATTGCATATGCTGATGACGAACATGAAGCTGGAGGCCTATACCAAGATAAACAGCCAGACCGAAAGCAGTGAAGATAAGTTTAGCTCGTATGGTTTGGGCTTCAAGCCATTCGTTGGACTGCAATATCCTTTAATGCATTTTCCAACGACCCTCTCATTGGGCTACTTTGTGGATACGAACTATCCCTTCCATGTGCCGGGTGAGCCAAAACAGCAACTTGTCATCAACAGCAACAGCAAAACGATACATCCTGGCTGGAACGGCCTGCGCGTCAACCTGACCGTCTCTATACCCATCGTCCGTTAGGCCCCTCAGCGGTGCTGCTCATACCTGTTCGCCTGTACTATCTGCTGCAGTGCTCTGATTTCTTCAGGTGTTAAATCTGCACTTTTACTGGCCAGTAGCGCCTCCTCCAGCTGCTCTTCGGTGCGTATACCCAGCACGGCCGCAGTCACTGCCGGGTGGTGCAAGGTATAGCGCACCGCCACCTCAGCTGCCATGCGGTTTGAGCCCGCTACTTTTCGTACGGCGTTGGCCGCCTGTTGCACCTCCTCTAAGGTATAGCCGAGGTAGGGTTTGGCAGGCTTGCCGGCCAGCAGCCCCTGCGCCAGGCTACCGCGGGCCAATACGCCTACCCCCTGCTCTTGCAGCAGCTCCAGCACCGATTCTTCCGGCCTGCGGTCGAGTAGGCTGTACTGCAGCATGACGCTTGCTATACCTGAACGACTGACAAATTCCCGAATCACATTGGGCCGGATCGACGAAATGCCATAGTGCCGGATCTTGCCCTGTTGTTTCAGCAGCTCAAATGCTTCGATGGTGTCGTCTATCGGATCGTCGAGGGTGCCGCCGTGCAATTGGTACAGGTCGATGTAGTCGGTTTGCAGCCGCCGGAGGCTCTCTTCCACGGCCTGCAGGATGTAGCTTTTAGTAGGGTTCCAGTCCCAGCCACTGCCATCGGGCCGCCACTGGTTTCCGACTTTCGTCGCGAGGATCACCTGCTCCCGCCTGCCTGCAAACGCCTTACCGACCGTTTCCTCGTTTGCGCCTTTGTCGTACAGATCGGCTGTGTCGAAGAAGTTTACCCCCTGCTCCAGCGCATGGTGCAGGAGCCTCGCATTCGCCGCCTGGTCGCTCCCCAGCGACATACACCCAAAGGCGATTTCACTTATCCGGAGGTCTGATTTTCCCAACTGTTTGTAGGTCATGGTGGTTAAGTTTTGCGTAGTTTGTTTCTATAGCGTGGTTTGGGGGAGAAGGTTGGGGATGTACTGGCTCTCTTCTTTTGAAGTGCGCCCCTGTCGCAGAACGGGAGGAAACGTAAAATAGTAGGGACAGGTCGCGACCTGTCCGAATCGTGGACAGGTATAGTTGTCTAAATCAGGATTTACGGGAATTAAGAGGGCCCCTACCCCCACGGATTTGCAGGATTCCCGTACGCGATTGTCATCCCCCTGCCCCCTTCGAAGGGCAGGGCTGTTAAGTTTTGTATAAAACTATCCCCTTGAGGGGATTATAGGGGTGTTGCTGCAGTACTAAAATGCTGATAGCTGGCCATATTACTGTTTTAACACAATCGTAAACACCCCTCTGCGCTCCCCTCAAGGGGAGAATTAGCTAGAACTTAACGGCCCTACCCTTCAAAGGGGGACTTCTGCCATTACTATATTCAGGTATAAGTGTAGTAGCTTCAGCAGTTTCTTTGCAGTACCGTATCCAACCACCCCTAACCCCTCCTTGTCTAAGGCGGGGAATCTGTAATTGCCATTCCAAGGTAGAGGCGTTGTGGCTGCAGTTTCATGTACATGATTGACATCCCCCTACCCCCTTCAAAGGGGGACTTCCGGCAGTTACCAGTGTTAGTTATAAGTTCTGTATTAATTATCACAATCCACTGGCAGGTATAGCAAGACTAACTTGCCCCGGAGGCAATGAAATAGAAGACATCAGCCAGGTGCATTTTTCGGCGCTCCACTGTTCGAGCGTTCAGCGAGTTTGGAGCGTCTTGATTTTTTTGCTTACTTTTTTCATCAAGGAAAAAAGTAAGGCCCGCCCGGCAAGGGCAAGCTATAAAACAACGCAGCCTGCTATACCTGCAAAAGGCATTAGCAACAAAGCACCTATACCTGGGCCAAGGACCCTACCATAGCAAACACGAGCGAGGACGCTCGCGCCATGAAAGTCATGAAAGTATAAACCTGCCAGCAAGGCAAAAACCATTTATACCATATAAAAACCCCTATCCTCAATATAGGAAACAACTAATTTTCCGGAATAAAACGTATGTTTATACCACCAACACAAACACAAAACCTAACATGAGTCAATTAACCATCAACAGCCTCGAAGAACTGGAATCATACCAGGGGAAAGAACTGGGTGTATCGGACTACCACACCATCACGCAGGAGCAGATCAAGAAATTCGCGGATGCTACCCTCGATCACCAGTGGATTCATCTGGACGAAAACCGCGCAACCATCGAGACGCCTTTCCGGTCGACGATCGCGCACGGCTACCTGACGGTGTCGCTGCTGCCCTACCTGTGGGGCCAGATCGTGAAGATCGGGAATGTGAAGATGCAGGTGAACTACGAAATAGAAAGTCTGCGCTTCAACCAGGCCGTGACCGTGAACAGCCGGGTGCGGCTGCGTGCCAAAATGCTGTCAGTTAAAAACCTGCGCGGCATTGCCAAAACACAGATCGAAGTTACCCTCGAAATCGAGAACAGCCGTAAACCGGCTTATACAGGCGTGGTGACGTTCCTGTATCATTTTAACGATTAACCGGTCCGTTGGCGGGTCATCCAGACAATCAGCTTATGAGTTCTTTAGCAGCAAATATTCGCGCAGCCTTCCCGGCTCTGCAGCAATCAGGTGATCAAGTGCCGTTCATCTATTTCGACGGACCCGGCGGTACGCAAATGGCAAAGCAGGCCATTGAGGGGATGCTGGCTTACATCACTGGCGGGATGGCCAACCTGCACGGCGCCTTCCCCACCAGCGTGGGCACCGACAACCTGCTGCTGGAAGGACGCAAAGCGGTGTCGGACCTGCTGCACTGTGCACCTGAGGAGGTGGCTTTCGGACAGAACATGACGACGCTGGCCTTCAGCATCGCCCGCAGTCTGGGCAGCTTTATCTCTTCCGGCGACGAAGTGGTGGTGACCGAAATGGACCACCGCGCCAACGTGGATCCGTGGGTGACGCTGGCCAAGGACAAAGGCGCTCAGGTGCGGTTTATAGAGCTGAACCCCGACACCTATACCTTAAACCTTGACAGACTCGACGAACTGATCACCGAGAAGACAAAGCTGGTAGCGATCGGGATGTCGTCGAACGTGACAGGGACGGTGACGGATGTGAGGCGAGTAATAGCGCGAGCCAAAGAGGTGAATGCGATCGTGGTGCTGGATGCCGTGCATGCTGTGCCGCACCTGCCCATCGACTTTCAGGAACTGGGCTGCGACATCCTGTTTTGCTCTGCCTACAAGTTCTTTGGTCCACACATTGGTATCGCTGTGATCGCGGCATCGCTTTTCGAGAAACTGCAGGTATACAAACTGGCGCCCGCACCGCAGCAGATACCCGACAAACTCGAAACGGGCACCCAAAACCACGAAGCCATTGCCGGATTGATCGGCGCCATCACGTTCATAGAACAGTTGGGCGAAGGCCATACCCGAAGAGAACGGCTGGTATCAGGCATGCAGTGCATTGAAGCGCACGAGCAGCAGCTCACAGATCGGCTGGAAAGTTTCCTGCGCCAGATACCTGGTCTGAAGCTTTACCGAGCAGCTGAAGGCACCTACAAAACCCCGACCTTCGCCTTTACGCTGCCTGGTATAAAAGCCCGCGACGTGACGAGCTGGTTTGCCGAACACTACCATATGTGCATTGCCGACGGCCACTTCTACGCCTCCACCATGGCCGACAAACTGGGCGTAAACCCCATGGGCGGCTGGATCAGGATCGGCCTGGCTCCTTACAACACGATGGAGGAAGTAGCGCTTTTTGAGAAAGGCCTGAAGGAATTCATGGCTACTCACTGAACATAAATTAACGCAAGTGAATTGCCCTGGCGCGAAGCCTCTAATATACTGCCATATGAGGGTAGCTAAACAACAATTACTTACTTTTATCTTATAATTATACAATTACAGTTTTTCAACACATGGGGGTTCTGTACCTCAAACTCCTTACACTGCTAACGAAAACCCATGCTTTGCCATATTTTAGCCAAGCATGGGTTTTTTCATTCGAACACACGTAATTCTCGTGCCAACAGACATATTTTTTTAGTTAAGGGTTTAACACCATGGTATTTAATGTAGCAACATTGAAACATCATGGCTTTAAAACAGTAGAAATTTATAAGACTTGTCTCCTGATCAAAAAGAAGGCAGGTAAAGATTTTTATACTTTGTAAATATTAACACAGAAAGCTATGATGATGAAGAATATTTTGAAGCCGGTTGCCGTAATGACATTATCGACTTTTGTACTGTTTGGTTGCGCCAGTTCTGCCGAGACGACAGATGCAACTGCCATGGAACGAGAAGCCACATACAGTGAAACCGAGCGTATGGCAGGAAGCACTACCGATGAGGGAGGCCAGATATTGGATGTGCTGGTTGTGGAAGAAAAGGCAATGGTTCCGGTTGGAACGATCGCTGTTACCGCGCTGGCACTGGAAAACCCCGTTCCGATTGATGACATGTTTGACGACATTGACGATACAGAACAGTACACGGTCATGGAACTGGCCAGAAAAAGTCCCAACCTCTCTACCTTTGTGAAATTGATCGAGCAGGCTGGCCTGGAAAACGACCTGGAGCGTTTAGATAAAATGACTTTCTTCGCTCCAACAAACGAAGCCTTTGCCAAAATACCGGAAGATAAGCTCGCCAAGCTGCTGCTAACTGACAACAGCGCTGTACTTTCCGCCATGATACAGGCACACATTCTGCCTTCGGAGGTAGGCTCGGGGCAATTACAAAGCAATACCAGAATCCGGATGACAGACCAGAGCTACCTCCCTGTGAGTACTGATAACAGTGGCACCATCACCTCAGTCGGGAACGCACAGCTGATCAAGACGGATGTGGAAGCCTCTAACGGCAGGATTCACGTACTCGACTCCGTCATCATGCCGTCCGCTGTGGTCGATCTATAAGGCGAATAAGTCAGGCTGGATAGAATAAGCTAGACATGAATTATAAAAGCGCTGAAGGAAATGTTCCTTCAGCGCTTTTATAATTTAAAGTAAGGACTTAAACAGGGCTACTAAAGTGGATAGACGATAGTCTCTGTCTCTTACTTTATCTCAAAAGAACTCTCATTGATCCCCAACTTATTCTTGGAGTGCAGCTCCACCGGAAAGCCCCACAGGTAGCGGAGATGGGCCATTGTCTGGCGGGCGCTTTTGGTTTCGAGTTTGCGGTCCCGCTGCATGTAGTGCGTCAGGTATAGCTTGCTGGTCTGGTGCCGGTCTACGCGGGTCACCTGGATGTTGGGGATGTGGCTGGAACGGTCGTACTGTGCCGCCAACTGCTCCCGCACCCGGCGGTAGCCCCGTTCGTTGTGGATGGCCCCGATCTCAAACTCCGCTTCTCCTTCGTTGTCGATGATCGTGAAAAGCTTCATGTCGCGGATCACTTTCGGGGAAAGGTACTGCAGAATAAAACTGTCGTCGCGGAAGTTTTCCATCACATACAGCACCTGGTCCAGCCAGTCTTTGCCAATCAGATCCGGGAACCAGGCCTTGTCCTCCTCAGTCGGCTCTTGGCAGATGCGCTTGATGTCCATGAAAATATTGAAGCCCAGGGTATAGGGATTGAGCCCGGAGTAGAACTTGCTGCTATACTCTGGTTGATAGAGCACGCCGCTGTGGCTCTTGATGAACTCCAGCATGAAGCCGTCGTTGAGGTAGCCCTCCTCGAACATCTTGTTGATGATGTGGTAGTGCACAAATGTTGCAAAGCCCTCGTTCATGACTTTGGTCGCGCCCTGTGGGTAAAAGTACTGCGACACCTTGCGGACGATGCGCACCAGTTCACGCTTCCAGGCCGGTAGAGCCGGAGCGTATTTCTCAATAAAATAAAGGATGTTGTCTTCCGGCTCTTTGGGAAAGCGCCCTTCGTCCAAAGCACCTGTTTCCAGTTCGGCTGTGCTTTTGGGCAGGGTACGCCACAGTTCGTTGTAGTTTTCATGCCGGATCAAAGTGAGTTTCTTCAGCCGCTCGTTCTCCTCCAGTGCCGACAGCTTAGAGGGTTTCCTGTACTTATCGACGCCGTAGTTCATGAGTGCGTGTGCTGCATCCAACACCTTCTCTACCTCCTCTTCTCCATGCTCTTCTTCGCAGCGCAACACATATTCCCGCGCAAAAGCCATGTAGTCAACAATGGAGTCGGCCGAGGTCCAGTCGAGGAACATGTAGTTGTTGGCAAAAAAGGCGTTGTGGCCCTGGCAGGCGTGGGCGATCACGAGCAGCATCATGCAGGTGGAGTTGTTCTCCATGTTGTAGCTGATGCAGGGGTTGGAGTTGATCACCAGTTCGTACGAGAGCCCCATGCGGCCTTTGCTGTAGTTGCTCTGGTTAAGCACGAAGTCCTTCCCAAATTTCCAGTGCGGGTACGAGGTAGGCAGGCCGGTGAGCGCATAGGCATCCAGCATCTGCTCCGAAGTCACGACCTCGATCTGGTTCGGGTATATCTTCAGCTTCAGATACTCCTTCCCGATCCGGCTGATCACCTCATCCGCCGCCTGCAGCGTTTCATAATCCCAGTTCGGATCACAAAACATCGCCCGGTATTTTTCTATGTCTGTCATATTTTTTTGGGTATCAAGTATTAGGTATCACGTAGCAAGACTTAGCTTGAGGGAATGGCTTGAAAAAGGATGTTTTGAAGGCATCGTGCTACTTGCTACGTGATACTTGATACGTTTTAAGCGGCACTCCGCTTCCTGAACAGTCCCTGGAAAACAGGCCAGATCTCGAAGGGCTCGTATACCTGGCGGATTGAAAAAGAGTCGTCGTCGCTGATGCGGTTGTAGGCTTGCCACAGGTCACTTTCGCGCGGACTGTTGCTGATCTCAATGTAGGCCATGTACTGAATAACGGGTAGAATATTCTCCAGCAAAAGCTGCTTGCATTCGGTAGCGTCCTGCTTCGACCACACGTCGCCATCGGAGGCCTGGCAGCAGTACACGTTCCAGTTCTCGTCGTAGCGGGTGCGCATGATCTGCTCCATCAGCTTGAGCGAGGGCGCCACCACCGTACCGCCACTTTCTCTGGAATTGAAAAACTCTTCTTCAGACACTTCCTTGGCTTCGGTATGGTGCCGGATAAAGACCAGCTCCACGTTTTTGTACTGCCGGGTCAGGAAGATGTAGAGCAGCGTGAAAAAGCGCTTGGCTACGTCTTTCTCGTGTTGCCCCATCGAGGCCGATACGTCCATGATGCAGAACATCACGGCCGAAGTGACAGGTATAGGCACCCGCTCAAAATTGTTGTAGCGCAGGTCGATGTCCTCGAAGAAAGGCAACGTGTTGGCCTGACGCCGTACCTTCTCCGCCTCCTCTGCGAGTGCGGTTTTCAGCTGCGGGTCGGTCGCCAGCGACAGCTGCTCCTCCAGTAGCGCCAACTTCTTGTCCAGTACGCCCTTGAGGGCCAGTCGACGCCCAAGCGACTGTTGGTAGCTGGTCTTGATGTTGAGGCGTGAAGGAACGCTGTCGCGGGTATAACCGGCTCGTCGCATCTCAAAATTCTCGGTGCTGTCCATCAGTTTCTTCACCATATTGGGCAGCGCCAGGTCGTCAAAAAAATACTTCAGAAACTCCTCCCGCGACAGCACCACAGTAAACTCATCCTCGGTCACCTCCGGACTGTTAGAACCCTTGCCCCGGCCGCCGCCTCCCCCTCCCCCTTTGGGCTTGGGCACGCGGTCGCCCTCACTATACTTGTCGTTACCGGGGCGCACCGCCTGCTTTTTGCCGGTTTTGGGGTCATGGTGAAATGTAGGCTCCTCAAGTCCGCGCACAGGCACCTTCACACTTCCGCCGGTACTGCTGTCCTTGATGCTCTCCTGCGAGATGATATCAGGTATAGCTTTCTTGATCTGATTCTCCACCCGCTTCAGAAACTTCTGCCGGTTCCCGGTGGACTTCCCCTTGTCGTTCTTCCGTCTGTCGATGATGTGGCTCATTTGAGTTAGTGATTGAGTGATTGAGTGATTGAGTGATTTTGGATTGAGTGAATGAGTGAGTTAGTGATTGAGTGAGTTTTGGTGGGAATATTTTGAATTGGTGAGTAAAGTCGGGTGTGCGTGAGGCGTTATTTTCTAATGGATGAATTATCAATTCATCATCAAAAAATAAATCCCTCATTCAATAAACCACCCATTCAAAAATCAAAACCAATCACTCAATCACTAACTCACTCATTCACTCAATCAACCTCACGCCATCGTCTTACGCACACGCATGAACCAATCTACCAGGATGCGGATCTGCTTGTCGGTGTAGCCGCGGTCGCGCATGCGGCGGGTGAAGTCACGGTGCTTCTTCTCGTCTTCCTCGTTTGTTTTCACATTGAAGGAAACGACCGGCAGCAGGTCTTCGGTGTTGGTGAAGATCTTCTTCTCGATCACGTTTTTGATCTTTTCATAGGAATCCCAACGTGGGCTTTGTCCGCCATGGTTGGCCTTAAAGCGCAGGAAAAAGTTGGTCACCTCGGAGCGGAAGTCTTTCGGGTTGGCGATGCCTGCCGGCTTCTCGATCTTCTCCAGTTCCTCGTTCAGAATGCTGCGATCGAATATCTCTCCGGAGTCCGGGTCGCGGTAATCGTTGTTCTGCATCCAGTGGTCGGCGTATACCACGTACTTCTCGAAGATGTTCTGACCGTAGGAGCTGTAGGATTCGATGTAGGCCTTCTGAATCTCGTCGGAAATGAACTCGGCATACTTGCTGGCCAGCACCGACTTGATCAGGTGCAGGTACTTGGTTTCGGTTTCGGGCGGTAGCATCATCTTGATCACCTCCTGCTCCAGCACATACAGCAGGTGCACCGGGTTGGCGGCGATCTCCTCGCTGTCGAAGTTGAAGACCTTGGACAGAATCTTGAAGGCAAAGCGGGTCGATATACCCTGCATGCCCTCGTTTATACCTGCATCGTCGCGGTACTCCTGTATGGACTTGGCGTTCGGGTCCGTCTCGCGTAAGGTTTCCCCGTTATACACCCGCATCTTGGAGTAGATGCTGGAGTTCTCCGGTTCCTTCAGGCGCGACATCACCGAAAACTCAGCCAGCAGTTCAATGGTCTTCGGGGCGCAGGGCGCTTCTTTCAGGGAGCTCTCGCGGATGAGCTTTTCGTAAATCTTGATCTCTTCGCTCACGCGCAGGCAATAGGGAACCTGTACCTTATAGATGCGGTCGAGAAAGGCCTCGTTCTTTTTGTCGTTGAGGAATTTGGCCCACTCCGACTCGTTGGAGTGCGCCAGTATGATACCGTCGAAAGGTATGGCACCGATCGGCTCGGTGCCTTTGTAGTTCTTTTCCTGGGTGGCGGTGAGCAGCGGATTCAGCACCTTGATCGGGGCCTTGAACATCTCCACAAACTCCAGCAAACCCTGGTTAGCCAGGCACAGACCACCGGTATACGAGTAGGCATCCGGATCGCTCTGCTGGTAATCTGCCAGCTTACGGATGTCGACTTTGCCCACCAGGGTGGAGATGTCCTGGTTGTTTTCATCGCCAGGCTCGGTCTTGGAGATCGCAATCTGCTCCTGGATGGACGGGAAAAGCCGCACCACCTTGAAACGGTTGATGTCACCGTCAAACTCACGCAGCCGCTTCGACGCCCAGGGGCTCATGCAGCCGGGTATGTAGCGGGCAGGTATAGCGTACTCCTCCTCCAGCTCTTCGGCATAGTCGGCAAACAGCCCCAGCGGACTCTCGAACACCGGACTGATCTGGTCGTCTGCCTTGAGCACATAAATCGGGTTCTGCTGCATCAGGTGCTTCAGTTTCTCGGCGAGGGAGCTTTTGCCGCCCCCCACAGGCCCCATCAGGTATAGGATCTGCTTCTTCTCCTCCAGCCCCTGCGCCGAGTGGCGGAAGTAGGACACGATCTGCTCGATGGTGCTTTCCATGCCGTAGAAATCACGGAAAGCGGGGTAAATCTTGATTTTCTTGTTGGAGAAAATGCGGCTCAGTTTAGGGTCCTGGCGCGTGTCGAGCATCTCCGGCTCACCGATGGCATCGAGGATGCGCTCGGCGGGCTTGGCGTACATTTTCGGGTCTTTCCGGCACTCCTCAAGATAGGCAGCTACTGTCATCTCGTTCGTGGAGGCACTGTAATTGGTCTTGATCTTTTCTAAAATATTCATTGGGCGTATTTTTAGAGAATCATTTTAAACCTGGGAGCAATAAGCAGTGCCTTCGTGATGGATAGCCCGTTTACTGCCTGTCGGTTGAATGTGTCATCATTTGAGTTATTTTATGGTCTGCACGCCTTCTATGCAAGGAATGCCGCTATGCTTACTTGTCTGATACCGTGCCATGGCCAGGCCCTTGGTTGGTTCTGAGGCTGTACGCTCACGCACAGGTATGCGGGCAGGAAATGTGTACGCGTACACATGAAGCAGGGCGCTGCTTTCCATTGCCCGGAACAGGGGAAGAGTGGCTCGGCGACAAAATGGGCTGTCCCCTGTGCCCTATGTTATGCTATACGTAGATTTTATACTAATGTAGTTGGGTTAGAGCCCCTCTTATCTGCAAAACAGTGCCCCCGTATTTTAAATTCAAAATCGGCAATATTTTATAACTTCACATCTATACGTATTTTGTACAAAATTGTCTATCCCTATACCTATTGTTGTAGGTATGGCAGTATTGGCCCAACACACAGATATGCAAGAAGATAACTTCAACCCGCGCCAGATGCCGATTTTCCGGAAGGGTCGTGAAATCTACGAACTCACCGTCAAGATCGCAGATCTTATACCTGAAGATGACCACCGGCTCTCCGGCAGCAAGGCTTTCATGCTGGAAGATGCGGCACTGCTGAGTGTTAAAGTGGCTGGTGCTGAGGGTGGCGACCTGTATGATATACGAATGGAATGCGCCACGCTAATCCGCAAGGCAGCCCGCGACCTGCAGAACCACTGCAACACGCTGATCATGTTTGGCTTTGAGCACATCCACTACCTGCACCTGATCAGGGACGCGCTGGAAGAGTACCGCCTGTTGTTTGTAGAATGGGTGAAAACGTTTGACGCCTGGAACTACGCCGTGGATCGCTGGGGCCTTTTCAATCCGCCCGGTGTGCAGCCTGATGACCCCGATCCGGATCGCGGATCGGATGGATTGTGATAGAAGAATGTAGCTTTATGCACTGGAATGAGTATAAATGATAAACGAAGCAGATTATGGCGCAGGAAATGGAATACTGGGATGAAGACAGGTACATGGAACTGAACACCTACTTCCGGATAAAAATACAGGGCATGGTCGACTCCGATCCATACATCCGGGATCTTCAGAAATCGGAAGACGGCTTGCAGCTAACAGACCTGATAAACCGCATGTCGGATAGTGACCAGGAGATTTGGGAAGAGTTCATTAAACTGGATCGTATTAAGCTGCACCTGGACATGCAGAACCACCTGGAGGGCAAAGGCACCCCGTATACCCCGCGATATGGATTTGGAGGCGCGTCCTCCGAGGCTGATGACAGCGCTTCTCCATGGTGAGCAACGAAGGATGGATTAGTACAAGACACTGCATAATATTCCGAAACATTTTGACAGAATGTCGTTTATACAAATGGCGGATTCAAAAGTGGGTTAAAACATTGTTAATTTACCATATATCGCATCATTCCATTTCGTTTTAAATACATTTTTCTATAATTTCGCTTCGTTAAGAGACTATTCACGGACATATAAAAAATACAGGCATGTCAGAACACGCTGAAATAATTTTAGAGGGGAAGTCCTACAAGTTCCCGGTTGTAACAGGTACCGAGAATGAGAAAGCAATCGATATAGCTGCTTTGCGCTCGGAGTCAGGCTACATCACCCTGGACTCCGGTTATAAAAATACGGGTGCCACTAAAAGTGCCATCACTTTCCTTGACGGAGAGCAAGGTATTCTGCACTACAGAGGTTACCCGATCGAGCAACTGGCTGAGAAGTCAAACTTTATTGAAGTAGCCTACCTGCTGATCTACGGCGCACTGCCAACCACACAGGAACTGGAAGACTTCAGTGGTAAGATCAAAATGCACACCCTCGTGAATGAGGACATGCGCAAGATTTTGGACGGCTTCCCGTCAACGGCACACCCAATGGGTATCCTTTCTGCCATGATTAGCTCCCTGACAGCTTTTTATCCGGAGTCGCTTAATCCAAACCAGTCAAAAGAAGAGATGGACCTGTCTATCATTCGCGTGATGGCCAAGATTTCTACTATTGCTGCCTGGTCTTATAAAAACTCGGTAGGGCATCCAGTAAACTACCCTAAAAACAAGCTGGACTATTGCTCTAACTTCCTCCACATGATGTTCGCCTTCCCAACGGAGGATTACGAGATCAACCCGGTGGTAGTAGATGCGATCAACAAACTACTTATCCTGCACGCTGACCACGAGCAAAACTGCTCTACGTCTACTGTACGTCTGGTAGGTTCTGCCAATGCCAGCCTCTACTCTTCTGTGTCTGCCGGTATCAGCGCCCTGTGGGGTCCGCTGCATGGTGGTGCCAACCAGGCCGTAATTGAGATGCTGGAGCAGATCAAAGCGGATGGTGGCGACTCGAAGAAATTCATCGCGAAAGCAAAAGACAAGGACGATCCGTTCCGCCTGATGGGCTTCGGTCACCGTGTTTACAAGAACTTCGACCCACGTGCCCGCATTATCAAGAAGGCTGCTGATGAAGTACTAACTGCTCTTGGCATCAATGATCCTATCCTAACCATCGCAATGGAACTTGAAGAAGCAGCACTGAACGATCCTTATTTCGTGGAGCGCAAGCTTTACCCGAACGTAGACTTCTACTCCGGTATCATCTACCGCGCACTCGGCATCCCAACCGACATGTTTACGGTAATGTTCGCCCTTGGCCGTCTGCCAGGCTGGATCGCACAGTGGAAGGAAATGCGCGAGCAGAAAGAACCAATCGGCCGTCCACGTCAGATCTACACTGGCGAAACGGAGCGTAACTACATCGATATCGAGAAGAGATAATATTATAATGTTATTTAAGGGAACGGCCTGCAACTTTACAGTAGCAGGCCGTTTTGTTTTATTGTTTTTGCAGGTATAGCGCGAGCGTCTCCGCTTGTGTTTGCTGTAGCGGGGCTGCAGGTATAGGTATAGGTATAGGTATAGGTATAGGCATAGCTTACTGTTGTTTTCTAGCAACTGCAAATACAGGTATAACAAACTGTAATGTTTTATAGCTTTGCCTGTGCGGCGGGCACTCGCTTTTTGCCTTGACACAAAAATCGAGGGCCCCTACCCCCAAGAAAAAGGTCAAGACTCCCCAAATCGAGGGTCCCTACCCCCACTCGCTGAATGCTCAGACAGTGTGTAGTTGTAATGGTGCACCTGGCTAAGGTGATCTGTTTCATAGCTGAAGGGGCGAGTTAGTCTTATTATACCTGTCAGTGATATTTTAGAGTAACGAAAGAGCTTATACCTGATTCAGGCAGTTGAGGAAAAGTCCCCCTTTGAAGGGGGCAGGGGGATGTTAATCGTGCATATGAAACCGCAGCTACATTAGTTATACCTGATCAGTGGCAGTGGCACGAGCTCCACTCCTACAGCACGCGCATTTCGATGCGGCGGTTCTGGCTACGGTTTTCGTCTGAAGAGTTTGGCTTAACAGGGCGGTTCTCGCCGTGACCTACGGAGGTGATGCGTTCCTTCGGCAATTTGTTGCTGCGCAGGTATTCAGCTACGGAACGGGCGCGCCGCTCGGAGAGCACCTTGTTATCAGCATCAGAACCAACATCATCGGTGTGGCCCGAGATCTCAATCTTAATAGCAGGATTTTGCTGCATGAAAGTGATGAGCTTATCGAGCTCTGTTTTCGACTCACGCTCCAGCTTATACTGCCCCGTGTCGAAGAACAGGTTATTGAGCACAATCGCCGCTCCGGACTTGATCGGTTTCAGGTATACGTCGAGCGCAACGGGGTCAAGCGACTTGCGGGAGGTATAGTCAAAGCTCAGGCTGTTCATCAGGAAACCGGGCGCTGATACGTAGAGTGCGTACTGCTGTCCTTCGGAGAGCACAATGGTATACTCGCCCGATACCTGGTCGGAGTTCACCTGCTGCACCAAGGAGTCAGCACTTACGTCGTAGAGCTGCACGACCGCGGCAATCGGCTTTTTGGTATCGGCGTGAAATACTCTGCCCTGGGCATAAGTACTTTTTACTTTGCTGCGCCAGTTTTCAGGCACGTCCAGTTCGTACAGTTGGATTGTTGCGGCGCCGGCTTCCGTCATTTCCTGACGGGAGTAGTAGCCTTTTTTATTGTCGGCTGTGATGAAGAGCGAGCCTTCATCGGCATAGGTGTTAAGCGGATATCCCATGTTTTCGGGTGCACTCCATTTGCTTTTGTTATCCTGCGATGTCATAAACACATCGAGGCCGCCCATACCCAGGTGCCCGTCGCTTACAAAATAAAGCGTACTCCCACTCACGTGGATGAAAGGCGCCATATCACGGCCTTTTGAATTCACAGGTTCGCCCAAGTTCTCAGGCTTCTGCCACGAGCCGTCTTCATTCAGCCGGGTCACCCAGATGTCTTCTTTGCCTATACCTCCCGGCCGTGTGGACGTGAAGTATAAGGTGCGCCCATCAGCAGAAAGGCTAGGCTGAGAGTCCCATGCTTTGGAGTTCACAACCGTACCCATGTTCTTGGGTTTGCTCCATTCATCCCCGCTCCTGAATGATATGTACAGATCGCAATCGCCCTGGCTGTCAGAGCGGTTGCAGGAGGTGAATACAATGGTTTTGCCATCTCCGGAAATGGTAGCGGCTCCTTCGTTGGCAGTCGTGTTGATGGATGGAGAGATAGAGTTTGGTGGACTCCACTGGTTGTCGCGGTACTGGCTGACAAATATGTTTTCGTCCTGGTCAGGGCGGTGGCCGGCACGTGCAGTAAAGATCAGGTGGCGCTGATCGGCAGTGGTGGATGGAAAGTACTGCAGTTCAAAGCGGTTGACATTGCCTGGTAGTCTGACCGGGTTGAAGCTCACCGGTTTCTTCATGGCCTCGGCAGCAAACTCAGCGGACTGGATCTGCTGACGGGCAAAGTCTGTCATGCGGCCGTTGCGGGGCTTACCGCGCAGGAAAAGCTCAAAGTTTTTGCGGGCATTCTCATAATCACCCCGTTCAAAATACAGGTCTGCCAGATCAAAATAGCTGTTCATCAGTCCGGCATTAAAAGGCTTGAGGGTCAAGCCTTTCTGCAGGTTTTCAAACACCTCGGGCTTGTTGCCCATGGCCCGATGCAGACTCGCAATTTTCAGGTAAGCGTCAGCATATTTTGGGTCACGTTCAATAGCCTCATCAAGGTAAGTGAGTGCCTTGTTAAAATCACGTGCCTGAGCTGCTTCTTCGGCTTTGTAGTAGAGTGTTACTGCTTTTCTGGAATTGGAGGCTGGTCTGTCCTGTGCCAGGCAAGAGGTTGCTATACTAAGGGTAATCAGAGTCAGAAGAAGCAGCGGCTTAAGCATAGCTTTACGGAATATCCATGTACTTGTGCGTCTGTAAGGACACACGCCATTGGGGGTTGTTTTTAACGTATTCGACAATAAGCGGCATTAATTGCCCGGCTTTGCTCCACTCTGGCTGCAGGTATAGCTTACAACTGGCCCCTACCCTTTCCGCATGCTCTTCTGCCCACGCAAAATCCGATTTGTTAAATATAATGACTTTTAGCTCATCTGCAAAAGGATATACAGAAGCATCTGGTGCCTTGAATTTTTTAGGAGACAAACACACCCAATCCCAGTGACCGCTCAACGGGTAAGCCCCGGAAGTTTCGATCATGGTGCGTATACCTGCCTCCTGCAATCCGGCTGTTAGCGGGTGGAGATTGTACAGCAAAGGTTCGCCTCCTGTTACTACGACGGTTTTGCCCGGAAAGGTTTTGGCAGTATCCACGATCTCAGGTACAGGCGTGAGCGGATGCTGTTCAGCGTCCCAACTCTCCTTCACATCGCACCAGTGGCAGCCCACATCGCAGCCTCCCAGCCTGATAAAGTAAGCGGCCGTGCCGGTGTTGCCACCCTCCCCCTGTATGGTATAAAAAGCTTCCATCAACGGAAGTTCACTGCCATCTTTAGGCACTGTATGAATCGAGGCAGTCTTGTATGCTTTTGTCGTTTCCAATTCTGTATTCCATCGGCTATACCTGATCACTCAGGTATAGACCTTCATTAAATTAAAGCCCGGCTATACCTATACAAAGTGTAAGCGTTACCGAACTTGCAAAGTTAGTTAAAAAAGCAACAAGGTAGAGATCAACTTATGTTCCGCTATACCTTAGAGGAACATAAACTTCTGTAGTCAGGCAGTTGTAGGGACAGGTCGCGACCTGTCCGAAACGTGCGAAAGAACTTGCAGATTGGAGACTGAAGAAGTGCCGGCTATTTCAGGTAAAGTTAAGTAAACGCTCTTTCGGACATCCGTGTCCGAAAGCCATCTGTTGGGGATGTCCACATCCCCGTGTTCCAAAGTAGTTACCAACTCTTCGGGATTTATCAATCCCGAAGTATACTGTAGGGGATTTCCTAATGCCCGTGTGTGGATTTCGTTTGCATGTATACGGGGACAAGGATGTCCCCAGCAGAACTACTTTCGGACACGAATGTTCGAAAGAGCGCTCAGGAGCGCGCCGGCTGCCTACCTCCCCATGTGCTTACAAGAGCATGGGGTAACAGTTAGAAACAGACACCTCCTTTTTGATTCAGAAGCAGGTATATCTGAATCACTTTATGAACAACAGGAAGCCTTCATGGAGATGTTCACAATATGTTCAGAGGAAGCGATTAGCTGATCTAATTCTAAAAAAAGCCCCTTGCCCATTTTGGAGGGCAAGGGGCTTTCATCAAGGTAGAGGGCAAACGATAGTTTACGCGTATACTTCTTTTCTTGCCGCTCTCAGCGTGTTTTTCAGCAGCATGGCAATCGTCAATGGACCAACACCACCTGGAACTGGCGTAATGTAGCTGCATTTTGGTGCCACATTGTCAAAATCTACGTCGCCGCGCAGTCTGTAGCCCGACTTGCGGGTAGGGTCCGGTACACGGGTTGTGCCCACGTCGATCACCACAGCGCCTTCTTTTACCATATCGGCTGTTATAAGACCAGGTATACCTACAGCGGCGATGATGATATCAGCCTGCCTGGTGTGGTAGGCCAGGTCGTATGTGTTGCGGTGGCAGAGGGTCACTGTGGCATTGCCCGGGTAAGCGGCTTTGGCCATCAGGATGCTCATGGGAGAGCCCACAATATTGCTGCGGCCGATCACCACACAATGCCTGCCACTTGTTTCGATGCCGTAGCGTTCGATCAGTTGCAGGATGCCATATGGGGTGGCAGGCAGGAAAGAAGTCAGGCCGGCCACCATGCGGCCCACATTTGCCGGGTGAAAGCCATCCACGTCCTTCTTCGGGTCTACCGCTTCCAGTACTTTCTGCGTATTGATGTGCTTTGGCAGCGGCAACTGCACGATAAAGCCATCTACTTCTTCGCTCTCGTTCAGCTCCTGTATCTTGTTAAGCAGTTCTTCCTCGGTTACATCGTCCTCGTAGCGCACCAGGGTAGAGCCGAAACCAACACGGTCGCAGGCTAGCACCTTGTTGTTCACGTACGTGACAGAACCACCGTCATTGCCTACCAGTATGGCCGCCAGGTGCGGCACCTTGCCACCATGGGCTTTAATTTCGGCAACTTCAGCAGCAATTTCTTGCTGAATGGCTTCGGATGTTTTTTTACCGTCGAGCAGAATCATGTTTATAGTTAAAAGTTATGAGTTAAGCGTTCTGAGTTTTTTTGACAAAGGAAATTTGGACTAAATACAAAATCGATTCATCATCATGAAGTCCTTTTGTCTATATGTCTTTGGTCTATGCATTTTAAGCGACAAGCCCCGGCGCGCGGAGGCACGTCGGGGCTTGGTAATGTTAGTCGAGTTTGAGCACAGCTAAGAAGGCTTCTTGCGGAATTTCCACGTTGCCTACCTGGCGCATGCGTTTCTTACCTTTCTTCTGTTTCTCGAGGAGCTTGCGTTTACGTGAAATGTCACCGCCGTAGCACTTGGCCAATACGTTCTTACGCAGGGCCTTTACCGTTTCGCGGGCAATGATTTTCTGCCCGATAGCCGCCTGTATAGCGATCTCGAACATCTGACGCGGTAGCAGCTCCCGTAGCTTTTCGCAGAGGCGTTTGCCCCAGTCGTAAGCCTTGTCGCGGTGCACAATGGCACTCAAGGCATCCACCTTCTCGCCGTTCAGCATCACGTCAAGCTTCACCATGTTCGACTGACGGAAACCGATCAGCTCGTAGTCAAGCGAGGCGTAGCCTCTGGAAATAGTCTTCAGTTTATCAAAAAAGTCGAACACGATCTCAGCAAGCGGCATTTCAAACGAAAGCTCTACGCGGTCGCTGGTCAGGTAGGTCTGGTTCTTCAGAATACCGCGCTTGTCCATGCAGAGCGAGATAATCGGACCCACATACTCGGCCTTCGAAATGATCTGTGCCTTGATGAACGGCTCCTCGATGCGGTCGATGTAGTTCGGCTCCGGCATTTCGGAAGGGGCATTCACCTTCAGCAACTCGCCCTTGGTAGAATAGGCGTGGAACTGCACCGACGGCACCGTAGTGATCACCGTCATGTCGAACTCACGCTCCAGACGCTCCTGCACGATTTCCATGTGCAGCATTCCCAGGAAGCCGCAACGGAAACCAAAGCCGAGGGCGGCGGATGTTTCCGGCTCCCATACCAATGAAGCGTCGTTCAGCTGTAGCTTCTCCATAGAGGCTCGCAGTTCTTCGTACTCGCTGGTCTCTACCGGGTATATACCGGCAAATACCATCGGTTTCACGTCTTCGAAGCCCTGTATACCTACTGCAGGACGGTCGACGTGCGTAATCGTATCGCCAACTTTTACCTCTTTTGCATTCTTGATACCTGAGATTAGGTAGCCCACGTTGCCGGCAGCCATCTCCTGCCGCGGTTCCTGGTTAAGTTTCAGCACCCCGATTTCGTCTGCTTCGTAGGTCTTGCCGGTGTTGATGAACTTTACCTTCTCCCCCTTCTTGAGTGTTCCATTATAAATTCGGAAATATACCTCAATACCTCTATAGGAGTTGAAAACCGAGTCGAAGATGAGGGCCTGCAGTGGAGCGGCAGGGTCTCCTTTCGGAGCCGGCACGCGATCGCAAATGGCGCTCAGTATATCTTCTATACCGATGCCTGCCTTACCTGAGGCATGAATTATGTCCTCTCTGTCGCAGCCGATCAGGTCGATGATCTGGTCACTTACCTCCTCCGGCATGGCGTGCGGGAGGTCGATCTTGTTCAGCACAGGTATAATCTCCAGGTCAGAACCGATGGCCAGGTATAGGTTCGAAATCGTCTGCGCCTCTATACCTTGCGAAGAGTCCACGATCAGCAGCGCACCCTCGCAAGCGGCAATTGAACGGGACACCTCATAGGAAAAGTCGACGTGCCCTGGGGTGTCGATCAGGTTCAGTACATAGTCTTCTCCCTTGTAACGGTAGTTCATCTGGATGGCGTGGCTCTTGATGGTGATGCCGCGCTCCCGCTCCAGGTCCATGTTATCGAGCAGCTGGTTTTGCATTTCACGCTCTGCCACCGTCGAGGTAAACTCTAACAGGCGGTCAGCCAAGGTACTTTTACCATGGTCAATGTGGGCGATGATGCAGAAATTGCGAATGTTCTTCATATAAGTTTAATACGAGAACAAAGTTAATAATATTCCTGTCAATTTAATTCAACTAAGTGCTGACAGCACGAACTAAATCTGTTATACACGTCAGCAAACTCGTCTTGTAACCCTCCAGCTCCGTTTCCACAGTTCTCATCCCGACACTGGTTTTCAGCGCTTCAATGCTAGCCCAAGCGTACTTCCGACAGCTATATGCCTGAACTACAGTACAATTTTTTTCTTTTAAGTGTGAGTCCCAGAGTTGCTTTCATCTTCAGAACACACTATATTGTAAAAGTCTATATATGTCTATATAAAACAACACAATGACCGGCAACAACAGCATCCACGAGAAAGTAAGAGAGAAAATTAAGGAAGTAGAGGCGCTGAACGAAGAAATACCGGGGGTAGTCATCATCCACTGGCTCGACAGCGGACTGGTGGAATATTTATCTGAACGAGGAGCAAAAGCATTAGGCACTACCCAGGAAGAAATAAAGGCGATGGGCCTGGATTACTACAAAAGATACTTCAACCCCGAAGATGCTGAATACTATGTACCCAAGCTACTCGGATTGATAAAGCGCAATGATATAAATGAGTTTGTCACTTACTTCCAGCAGGTGCGGCTGTTGCAGCAGCAGGACTATGTGTGGCATTTGAGCAGTTCCAAAATTTTTATGCGGGACGAGGAAGGCATGCCCCTGTTGTCTATCACGGTGTCTATACCTGTGGATCCGGACCACCATGTAACGCCGAAGGTGGGCAAACTACTGGAAGAAAATATGTTCCTTCGAAAAAACATGTCTACCTTCTCCCAACTGTCCGGGCGCGAACGGGATGTCCTAAAGCTGACTGCGCTGGGCAAAAGCTCCTCCGAGATTGCCGATGAGTTATTCATTGCGACATCCACCGTCGAAACCCATCGCCGCAACATCAAAGCCAAGTTAAATGCCACAACATCTTACGAACTGGCCCAATACGCACGTGCTTTCGATCTGATATAGCCCTTATTAGCAGTCCCTTTTCTAAAAGCCGGCCAACACGCTTATTCAGGCCAGATCGCTATTGGCCACAAGGCCCGTCAGTGCGGATAACAGAATCCCTTTCCTTCCGTTGAAGCGAATACCGGTTTGGACTTCCAGTGTATGCTCAACCCTGTCAATCCTGCGCGAAAATGACTATATTCGCATCAAATTTGAAAAATCCTTGTTAGTAAATTATGCAAGTTACTAAAATAGAGCCATATAAGCCCGTTAACCATATTCGTATCGTGACGGCAGCCTCCCTGTTCGACGGGCATGACGCTTCGATTAACATTATGCGCCGCATCATACAGGCCTCCGGCGCCGAGGTGATTCACCTGGGTCATAACCGCTCCGTGCAGGAAATTGTGGACTGCGCCGTGCAGGAAGATGCGCAGGCCATCGCCATTACCTCGTACCAGGGTGGTCACTTGGAGTACTTCAAATACATGTACGACCTTCTCAAAGAGCGCGGCTGCGGCCATATCCGTATTTTCGGCGGCGGCGGCGGGGTCATTCTGCCTACTGAGATCGAGGAACTGCACGAATACGGGGTTGCCCGCATCTACTCCCCTGACGACGGCCGCGCCATGGGCCTGCAAGGTATGATCAACGACATGCTGGAGAAATGCGACTTCCCGACAGGCAAAGACCTGAACGGCGAAGCAAAACACCTGCGTGATAAAGACCCTAAAGCCATCGCCCGCCTGATCTCGGCGGCCGAGAACTTCCCGGAGGAAGCCCGCAGCATCCTGAACGAAGTGAGAGAGCACGCTAAAGAAGTAAAAACGCCGGTGCTGGGTATAACCGGTACGGGTGGAGCCGGTAAATCTTCATTGGTAGATGAGCTGGTGCGTCGTTTCCTGATCGACTTCCCTCAAAAGAAGATTGCCATCATCTCCGTAGACCCGTCGAAGCGTAAGACAGGCGGCGCTCTGTTAGGTGACCGCATTCGCATGAACTCGATCTCTAACGAGCGGGTATACATGCGCTCGCTGGCTACCCGCCAGAGCAACCTCGCCCTGAGCAAGTATGTGCAGGACGCGGTGGATATAGTGAAGGCGGCAGACTTTGACATGATCATCCTCGAGACTTCAGGTATAGGTCAATCTGATACCGAGATCATCGAGCACTCCGACATGAGTTTGTATGTGATGACGCCGGAGTACGGTGCCGCCACGCAGCTTGAGAAGATCGACATGCTCGACTTTGCCGACGTAATCGCCCTGAATAAATTTGACAAGCGCGGTGCCCTTGACGCGCTGCGTGACGTGAAAAAACAATACAAGCGTAACCACCAGCTCTGGGATGTGAGCGACGATGAGATTCCCGTATTTGGCACCATTGCTTCGCAGTTCAACGACCCGGGCATGAACCAGCTATACCGTGCCGTGATGGCCAAGCTGTCGGAGAAAACAGGTATAGCCTTCGACTCCAACCTGCAGACTTCGAAGGAAATGTCGGAGAAGGTATACATCATCCCTCCTGCCCGCACCCGCTACTTGTCTGAGATCTCCGAGACCATACGCAACTACGATAAGTGGACGAAGGATCAGGGCGAGATTGCTCAAAAACTCTACGGCATCAAGAAGTCGATAGAGGCGGTGCAAGGTATAGAGGTTGAAGACAAAGATCGTTTGATCAAACAGCTTGAGCAGGCTTATTCCGAGGTGGAGCTGAGCCTGGATGGACAGAACAAGAAAATTCTTGAGAACTGGAAAGACAAAGTACAGGCCTACAAGAATGAGTTCTACATCTTCAAAGTGCGCGACAAAGAACTCAAAATAAAGACGCATACAGAGTCGCTTTCACATCTGCAAATTCCGAAGGTATCTACGCCGCGCTACGAGGCATGGGGTGATTTGCTGAAGTGGAACCTGCAGGAGAACGTGCCAGGTGAATTCCCTTACACGGCGGGTGTATTCCCGTTCAAGCGCGAAGGCGAAGATCCAACCCGTATGTTTGCCGGTGAAGGCGGACCGGAGCGTACGAACCGTCGCTTCCATTATGTGAGCCTAGGTATGCCAGCCAAGCGTCTGTCAACAGCCTTCGACTCGGTAACCTTGTACGGTGAAGACCCGGATTTCAGACCAGATATTTATGGTAAAATTGGTAACTCTGGCGTGAGTATCTGCTGCCTAGATGATGCCAAAAAACTGTACTCTGGCTTTAACCTGGCCGACCCGATGACGTCGGTTTCCATGACCATCAACGGTCCGGCTGCGATCCTGACCGGCTTCTTTATGAACGCCGCCATCGACCAGCAGTGCGAGCTATACATCAAGGAGAACGGCCTGGAAGAGGAAATCAACCAGAAGATTGACGCTATTTATAAAGAGAAAGGTATAGCGCGTCCGCAGTACCAGGGCGAACTGCCACAGGGCAACGACGGCTTGGGCCTGATGCTACTTGGCGTGACGGGCGACCAGGTATTGCCAGCCGAGGTATACGAGCCGATCAAAACGCGTACCCTGGCAGCCGTGCGAGGCACCGTGCAGGCCGATATTCTGAAAGAAGACCAGGCACAGAATACCTGCATCTTCTCCACGGAATTCTCGCTGCGTTTGATGGGTGACGTGCAGGCCTACTTCATCGACAAGAACGTACGCAACTTCTACTCGGTGTCCATCTCCGGTTACCACATTGCAGAGGCAGGTGCCAACCCTATTTCGCAGCTGGCCTTTACGCTGGCCAACGGCTTTACATTTGTGGAGTATTATGTGAGCCGTGGCATGGACATCAACAAGTTTGCGCCGAACCTGAGCTTCTTCTTCTCCAACGGCATCGATCCGGAGTATGCGGTGATTGGCCGTGTGGCACGCCGTATCTGGGCAAAGGCGATGAAGCACAAATATAACGCCGATGCCCGCTCGCAGATGTTGAAGTACCACATCCAAACGTCCGGCCGTTCGCTGCACGCACAGGAAATTGACTTCAATGACATCCGTACCACGCTGCAGGCCCTCTACGCAATCTACGACAACTGTAACTCGCTGCACACCAATGCCTACGACGAGGCGATCACAACACCAACTGAGGCCTCTGTTCGCCGCGCTATGGCGATCCAGTTGATCATCAACCGGGAGTTGGGTCTGGCTAAAAATGAGAACCCGCTGCAAGGCTCCTTCATCATCGAAGAGCTAACGGATCTGGTGGAAGAAGCCGTGTTGCTGGAGTTTGACCGCATCACGGAGCGTGGCGGTGTGTTGGGAGCCATGGAGACGATGTATCAGCGCGGCAAGATTCAGGAGGAAAGCTTGTACTACGAAACGCTGAAGCACACCGGCGAATACCCGATCATCGGCGTGAATACCTTCCTGTCGTCTACCGGCTCTCCTACCGTGCTTCCGACGGAGGTTATCCGCGCGACGGAGGAAGAAAAGCAGTATCAGATCGCGATGTTGCAGACCTTACAGCAGCGCAATGCTGACAGAACACCTGAGATGTTGAAGCGCCTCCAGCAAGTGGCCATCGCCAACGGCAACATCTTCGAAGAGATGATGGAAGCCGTGAAATACTGCTCGCTGGGCCAGATCACCAATGCCCTGTTTGAGGTAGGCGGACAGTACCGCAGAAATATGTAAGCACTTAATTATAAGATGCCCGCTACTGCTGGCGTTAATAAAAAAGGAAGGCCGGGCAATTGCCCGGTCTTCCTTTTTTATACCTACTGACAGTAAGCAACTTGACAACTAATTGCCGCTTTGCAAGGTATTATAGAACAACAAACAAGCATCGCGTTTATGAAAACAAAAGACAAAGACTTAGAAGACTTCCCGTTTGTGCTGGTAGGTTCCGCCCTCCTCTTTTTAGGCCTGGCCACTTATGTATACCTCAGCACCCGGATCGAAGAAGATGACATCAATTTTGATCTTTGGGACGAAGACGTCAGCAACTATGCCTGATCAAGAACAGGTATAGGTCGTTTATAAAAGATTGAGATTAGCTCTAAAGATAAATAACAAAAAGCCAGTCCGCCATACCTTGTCAGGTTGCGAACTGGCTTTCTTACAGGTATAGCTTATCCTTATAATGCGAAGTTGCCGGATGCCTCCGGTTGGAAAGTTACTTTCTCTATCTTATAGTTGATGGTGCCAGATGGTACGGGCCACTCTACCTCGTCGCCTTCTTTGCAGCCGATAATGGCGGTGCCTACCGGGGCAAAGATCGAGATCTTTCGGGCATTCACATCGGCGTCCTTCGGGTATACCAACGTGATTTCCATCTCCTTGCCGCTTTTCATGTCCCGCAGCAATACACTGGAGTTCATGGTCACAACCTCAGCCGGAATCTCATCCGAAGCGACTCTCTTGGCCCGCTTCAGTTCCTCTCCCAGCTTGGCAATGTTTGCCTGCATACCTGGTCCCTGCCGTTGCTGCTGCACCAGTTCAATCAGGCGCTTATAGTCCTGCTCCGTAAGATAGATCACATTTTCCATATCAATTAAGTACGTAATTTTTGCTGATAGGACTAGATGAAGGCTGTTTTGGGAAATAAATATCCCGGAAGCTCTTCGTTTGCCCCTGCTCCACTCGTCTGAATATTTTGTCAGGTGTAATGCCTTCCAGCGATGCAAATCCACAGGCCTCCATCACCTCAATGGTAGACTTAATGGTATTGCCGTGGAAGTTGGCCACCCGCACTTTTTTATCAGCTACGTCCAGCCCCTGGTACAGGTTCTTGTCCTGTGTGGCTATACCTACCGGACAGCGACCAGAGTCGCACTGCAGGGCCTGTATACAGCCCAGCGCGAACATCATGCCGCGGGCACTGTAGCAAATGTCGGCTCCCAATGAAATAGCCTTGATAATATCCACCCCTGTAATGATCTTGCCCGCCGCAATCAACTTGATCTCGTCACGCAGCCCGTACACCTCGAGCATGTACTGCACGTAAGCCAACGCATCGTAAAGCGGCATACCCAGACTGTCGGTAAACTCCAGCGGTGCTGCACCAGTGCCACCCTCTGCCCCGTCGATCGTGATGAAGTCCGGGTAGATGCCGTTGTGCTTCATCTCCATGCACAATAGCTCAAACTCCTGCTTATTTCCTATACAGAGCTTGATGCCAATAGGTTTGCCCTCTGACAGTACACGCAATTGCTCGATGAAAAGCAACATCGTGAACTGGTCGCTGAAAGCAGAGTGCGCCGGCGGAGAAGCCACCGTCGTATGAGGCTCCACCTTACGTATGGCCGCAATCTCAGGTGTGTTTTTAGCGGCAGGCAGTATACCGCCGTGACCTGGCTTAGCACCCTGCGACAATTTAATCTCCACCATTTTGATGTGCGGATGAGCCACCTGCTCCTGAAACAGCTTTTCAGAGAAGTTGCCATCTTTGTCACGGCAGCCGAAGTAGCCTGTCCCGATCTGCCAGATCAGGTCACCGCCTCCCTCTATGTGGAAGGGACTTACGCCACCCTCGCCGGTGTTATGTGCAAAGCTGCCCAGTTTGGCACCAGCACTCAGGGCAGTCACGGCAGTTTTGCTCAACGAACCGTAACTCATGGCCGAAATGTTATAAATAGAGGCGCTGTACGGCTGCTTGCAGCGGCTACCCCCTACTGTCACGCGCAGGTCCTGGGCCTGCACATGCGCCGGGAACATGGTATGGGCGATCCACTCAAAACCGGCTTCCTGACTGTTGGCCTGCATCCCGAAAGGCACCGTTTGGCGCACGTTTTTAGCACGCTGGTACACAATGGAGCGCTGCCGGCGGCTGAAAGGCTTGCCATCCAGGTCGGACTCAAAGAAGTACTGCCGGATTTCCGGGCGGATGCTCTCAAAGAAATAGCGTAGGTACCCTACTAGCGGGTAGTTGCGCAAAATAGAATGCCTGCCCTGTCGGACGTTAGCTAGGTATAGCATGTGAAGCGGTAATATGGCCACAAACAGCCACAGGTACTGCCGTTCGAATACCGATAAAAACAAGGTAATCAGATAAGCTGATAAAAAGGCATATCCCATGGACTGCCTTACACTGACCTTACTTGCCATGATAAAAAATAGGTGAAAATGAGTTAAATAAAGGGAATTTGGTAAACCAGAAATACGTAATTACCAGTTTTGTTTGCAGGAGGCCAGAGCTGTAAGCTCCGGCTTACTAGTTAAAGGCCTTGGGGGAGGAAAGAAAGTTAAGGCAATAGCCGTTCAATTCATCACACATTGCGACATGATGAGAAGCTGCTACAAGTCCCGAAGCAGGTATAGCAAGCCAAAAAGAAAGGTATCTGCCTGTTGGCCTCATAATCTTTATGATTGATACTGCAAAGTTAGCGGAAAGAAAAGGAGAAAACACAAAAATCAGCCACTAATAATTATAAGTCGCCGTATTTTGGCTACAATTGCCGGACAACGAACCAACTTTACGTTTTATTTCTAAAATACAATTCATGAGCCTATAACGGGTATAACCTTAATCTCTATATAGCGTTAAGAAACTTAAGTTTAATTCTTCAGGCTAACAAACATGATGCGCTTTACGAAAATCTCCTCTCTCCTGCTTATCGGCACCACATTTGGCTATTTCATGAAAGGCTGGATGTCACCTGAGCAGCTCCAAATGGACCTCCACGAAGAAGACATACACCTGTATCTCTAGACTTGCGACTTTTGTTTTGATAAATTACAAAGCAGGTTTCACAACCTGCTTTTTTTATCCCCGTACGGCCCTTTATAGGTAAATCGGCCCAATAAACGTACCTTTACCATTCGAAAATCAATCCTATCATTATACCATTATACATGACACAACAGGAAAAAATAAGCTACATCATTGGCCGCGACATGGCTGCCAACCTCAAAAAGCAGGGTATCGACATTGAAGCGGAAGCTTTTTTCAAAGGCTTAAAAGAGGTGATCGCAGGTGAGCCTTCCTCTCTGTCGCAGCAGGAAATTCAGATGGCCATGATGGCGCTACAGCAGGAGATGCAACAGAAGCAAGGCGCAAAAGGAGGTGAAAACCAGAAAGCCGGTGAGGCCTTTTTAGCTGAAAATAAAAACAAAGAAGGTGTGAAGACACTGCCGAGCGGTCTGCAGTACCAGGTGCTGGAAGAAGGCACAGGCAAATCACCAGCTGCTTCTGACAAAGTAACGACCCATTATCATGGCACATTGATTGACGGCACTGTATTCGATTCTAGCTACGAGCGCGGACAACCGGCCACTTTCCCGGTAAATGGCGTGATCGCGGGTTGGACAGAGGCGCTTCAGTTGATGAAAGAGGGTGCCAAGTGGAGACTGTTCATTCCATCGGAACTGGCGTACGGAGCACAAGGCGCCGGCGACTCGATCGGACCAAACACGGCCCTTATTTTTGATGTGGAGCTGATCTCAGTACACTAATTTAGACTACCATAATAATAAAGTGGTCCGGCTGCGTACTAAGTACGACGGCCGGACCACTTCTTTTTTTATACTCCTTTATACCTAGGCGATCTTCAGATCTGTTTCCGCCATTTCACGCAGCCAGCGACGACTCTCTTCCTGGTACAGAAAATGGTGGATGATCATAAAGTTATCACCGTCTATCAACTCGTCTCCGTTTATTTCATTTACCAGGCTGTTGTAAGCAAACACCGGCATCACGATCGCCACGAACACATTTTTGTTTACAGCGCGCAGCACCTGCGGGAAAATATACTTGAACACCCACTGCTGATCCTCTTTCTCGATGGATAGCCTGTTTTGGAGGTCCATGATCCACTTTTGAGGCTTGTAGGTCAGGACCATGTACATGATGTGGGCGTATCCCTGACGCAACTCATTGGAGCTTACCTCTCCCTCCCACTTAATATAAAGTGTTTGTTCTTCATGATTGTACTTAAGTACAAGCTGCTCCTGCAACACACTCCGGTTCTTGTCCTTTACCGAAAAATGTCTGCTGAAAGCATTGGCACCAATCAAATTGTCTCTATACATGGTAGGATCAGGTTATGCGGCGATTGGCCATTAAGTAGTAAGCATGAGTGAATTAATTTAACGAAACCCAGCTGACAAGGATTATATTATAAACAAAGATGTAATATTTATATATCATTAACAAAATATAGTTAAATATTTTATTGGATTCATATAGTAAACTTGTCTAACTGGCTTATTGACAAGTAGCTAAGCCACTAAATTATTTTGCCTTAATCATAGCCGGATACTGAAACAAAAGCCTTTAAGCAAACAAATTACCCCGGCAGACGTTCTAAACACATTTAATGCATTCACCAAAAAACATATACTCGTATGGCAAACACCGACAATGAGGGCAGAAAATTTCTGGAGAGCGTGCACCAGTTCTTCGACCATGCTGCCAGTTATTCAAAACTGGACCCTGGTATTCTGGCACAGATCAAGACCTGCAACAGCGTTTATAAAGTGTCATTTCCAGTAGAGATTGACGGCCGTGTAGAAGTGTTCGAAGGCATCAGGGTACAGCACAGCCACCACAAGCTTCCGTCTAAAGGCGGTATCCGATTTAGCATGCAGGTAGATGAGGACGAGGTGAAGGCACTTGCAACTATCATGACATTTAAGTGCGCCGTAGTAGACGTGCCTTTTGGTGGTGCCAAGGGCGGCGTTAAGATCAACCCGCGCACCAGCTCTGTGAAAACACTTGAGAAGGTAACACGTCGTTATGCTGCTGAACTAATCAAAAGAAACCTGATCGGGCCAGGTATGGACGTGCCGGCTCCTGACTATGGCACGGGTAGCCGTGAAATGGCCTGGATCGCTGATACATACCAGGCCCTCAAGTATGGCGAAACCAATGCGCTAGGCTGCGTAACAGGTAAACCCGTTGGGCAGGGCGGTATACGTGGCCGAGCAGAAGCCACCGGCCTGGGTATATTTTATGGTATACGCGAAGCTTTCAGCGATACGGACCTGATGAAAAAAGCAGGTATAGAAGGCAATACCATGGAAGGCAAGCGCATTATTGTGCAGGGTCTGGGTAATGTGGGCTACAACGCCGCCAATTTCTGCCAGCAGGACGGAGCCATCATCATCGGTATAGCCGAGCGCGAAGGAGGTATTTACAATTCCAACGGCATTGATGTGGCCGAGGCCTTTAAACACCGTAGCGAAACGGGCTCTATCCTGAACTTTGGACAGTGCAAGAACTTCGAAAACTCTGCCGATTTGCTGGAAGAAGAGTGCGACGTGCTGCTGCCTGCTGCGCTTGAAAACCAGATCAACGCGGACAATGCCGCCCGCATCAAAGCCAAAATAGTGGCGGAAGGTGCCAACGGACCCGTTACCCGCGATGCTGAGAAAATTTTGCTTCAGAAAGGCATCATCATCATACCAGACCTGTACATCAATGCTGGCGGCGTAACGGTTTCTTACTTCGAGTGGCTCAAGAACCTGTCAAACGTGCGCTTTGGGCGTATGGGCAAGCGGGCAGAAGAAGCCAGTCACCGCCGGTTGGTTAATGCGATCGAAAGTGCCTCCGGCAAGAGCATGTCTACGCACGAACGCAGCCTGCTAATACAGGGCTCTGACGAGATAAGCCTGGTACGCTCCGGGCTGGAGGACACCATGATCAATGCCTATCACGAGATCAGGGGGATGATGAACAAAAAAGACATTGAAGACATGCGTACGGCCGCTTTCCTTTCGGCTATCGAAAAGATTGGGGTAAGCTACGAAGCGCTCGGAATTTTCCCTTGATGGGTGAGCGTAACTGCAGAAACAGAGGTCAGGATTTTGCTGAAATGGCGAGGTCCTGGCCTTTTTGCATATACAGCAGCCAATCCATTGCTTCTTCCTTATCCGTGAAGTAATTGAAGTGAATGAAGTCATGCACCGGCAGCAGCGGGGATGCAGTATAGTTGCTGACCAGCGCCTTAAAATGGCCTTCTGAGAAGATAACGGCTGCGTAGATGTCTTCGCCGATTATACCGGATACCTGCGGGTAATACTCGCGGCTCAACCAGGCTTCCTGCTCCGCATCCAGAGGGCCGATTAGTGAAATGTCAGTAGTATAATAGCGGATTTTTGAGTTGGTCTTCACGAATTGAAGTACCTGCCAATACAGATTCCTGAACTGCTCCATACCTGGTTTCAATCTCCAGCTAATGCACAGCACGTTGGCTTCCTTCGAATAGTGAACAAATGCATAGGACGAATCACTGATAACCATAAGGCAAACTGCTTGGTTTCTGGTAATTATATTCGAAATATAATATGTATTTTATTTTTGTGCAAATACCATCTCTTAAAAAATTACTAATACCAATCCAATTTCAATTCTGACTTATTTTTAAAAAGCGGTGCTATTTTAAATATCCATACCCACATATCTATAGTTATATTAATCTACCATAAAACGTTCTTAATCTGTCTATTCCAATCTCACGAGAGAAAGATGCCACCATCTATGCTATAGGTATAAAATAACTCAACATGCCTAAGCCAAAACTGTGGCAGGAGCCTAATTAAAAAGGCGACGCTTGGTGTGAAGCGTCGCCTTTTTGAAGTTCTTGAGGGTATAGGCAGGTTAATCCTGCTTCAGCCACTTGCTGTAGATTTTCTGTTGCAGGGCTGTTGTTTTCTCCATCCGCTCAAATTTATAGCGAACGCTTTTGTCTGCCACGATCGGAATTTGCAGCTCCATCAGCTTCCCATCGCGCGCAACAGTTACGGGTACTTTATCGCCAATAGCTCGACCGCTGAACAACTGGGAAATATCGCTTTCCACTCTGTATCCGTCAATGGCGATGAGCTCGTCGTTGACGTTCAGGCCGCCCTCATAGGTACTGCTGCCGCGAGCCACGGTTTTTACAATAGTGCGGCCGTTTTCCAGGGCTGTACCGGCGCCCCAGTTCAGGTTGAGCACACCTTCATTTTGGTTGACAAGACGCAGACCGGCTGCCTCGAAATACTGATTGTAATCTGGTGTTTTGGTGCCGTGCACATAGTTCTGGAAGAAATCATCCAGCTTGCGACCCGCAAAGCGTTCCAGCGCCTCTTTAAATTCCTGCTCGGTAAAGCCACGGTTCAGCTTCGTGTAGTAGCGGTCGTACATGTAGCGCATCACGTCGTCCAGGCTCTTGTCACCTTTGGTGCTTTTCATGATCTCCATGTTAAGCAACTGCCCGAGCACACCGCCTTTGGTATAGTAAGACACCTCAGCATTGTTCGTGTTCTCATTGCGTCGGTAGTACTTGATCCAGGCATCGAAGCTGGATTCTGCCACTGTCTGTACATGGTTGCCCGGGGTGTTCTCTACTGAGGTGATGCTGCCCGCCACTACATCCAGATAGCGCTGTGTACTCATCAGTCCGGCCCGTTGGGTGAGCAGATCGTCGTAATAGCTGGTAATGCCCTCAGACACCCACAACAAACGGGTATAGTTTTCTTTGTCGTAATCGAAGGGGCCAAGCGGGGCCGGACGCATACGCTTCACATTCCAGAGGTGGAAGTACTCGTGGGCAACCAGCGCCATAAATCCGGTATAGCCCTGCTCGGTGCCATAGTTCCAACGGCTTGTCTGTAGTGTAGTAGAATTGAGGTGTTCCAGTCCGCCGCCTCCGCGGTGCAGGTTGTGCACAATGAACACGTAGCGGTCAACAGGCAGTTTGCCCATCAGGCTGATGCACTCCTCCACCACTTTTTTCATGTCGGCCAGCAAACGCGCTGGCTCGTAGTTGCCTTCGCCGTACATGGCTACTTCGTGGGGCACACCACCCGCTTCAAAACGCAGAACTTCATGGTTGCCAATCTCCAGCGGAGAGTCAGCCAGCACGTCGTAGTCAGGGAAGGTATAGGTAAAGTTGCCGGTGCTCTTGAGGCCAGTAGAAACAGTTTTCCAGTCTTTATAAGGTTGCACCACGAGTGTGCCCTGTTGTTTTTGATAGCCCTCCGGGTACATGAACATGCTGGTACCGTTCACATAGCCATGGGATGCATCCAGAAAGCTGGTACGCACACTCATCTCAAAAGCGTATACCTTGTAGCGCACCCGCACGGCATCCGCCTTATTGCTGTACACACGCCAGGTGTTTTTGCTGATCTTTTCGTGGCGTAGTTCCTTGCCTGATTTGTCAGTGGCGCTGAAGCCCTCCACATTTTTGGCGAACTCTCGCACCAGGTATGAGCCCGGAGCCCAAACCGGCATTTTATAATCGATGTAATTTTGTCGGGCACCGCTCAACTCCACCTCTACCTCGAAATAGTGGGTATGTGGCTCCGGCATCGACAAGGTATAGCGCAGGTCGGCTGCGAGTGCCGGGAGAACGGTTAAGAAAAAGAAGCAGAAGGATAAGAAAAGGTATAGAATAGAATGCCTTAGGTGATACATGCGGTTTAGTTGGGATTGATGTTTAAAAGCTATCCGGCATTTTACGATAAAAAGCCTGCTTTTCAAAATCCACATAATTCAGGTATAGCCCGACTGATCGGCTTAGGCACACTCCGACTGGCGATGATCGAGCCATTCGATGGCCCCCTGCAAGTCGCAAAAAGTATTCATGATGATGAACGAATTATAGCTTTTCAGCCCCAACAGCCCCGATTCTCTGATCATGTCACCGTAACAACGCTCGTCTACCACCAATGCTACATGATTGTCTGTGCCCAGGTGCATCATGATTTGCGGAAAAATCTGTACCTGCAACCAGGTTTCCTCTTCTTCGCTAAGCTTTCCAATGCTGCGAAGGTCAAATAACCATAACTTGATTCGATGATCCTTGGCAAACTGCAACGCCTTGAGCAATCCCCCCCTAAAATCCTGTGACTGCATATTCCGGTCGAACCGTAACTCCAACCTGTCTGCTACAAATCTTACTTCACAAGTATCCGCCTTAAACAATTCCATCCTCTAAGATTTAAACTGTCTGCAATATTATTAATTATATTATAATTTTTAAAACAATTATACCAAAATGTTTTTACTAAAAGATCTTTATTATATGAATAGCCTAAATCAGCCGATTAACGGCCCTTAATTTCCTGTTAAATCAGCATGACTGCTTGACTATGATAAGCTTAGCTCATGTCTAAGAGGCTGTTACCATCAACTATCCGGGAATTCTGGCACGATATTTCCATAGGTTATGTTAAGAAACCTAAACCCTACTGCTATGAAAAAGATATTTGCCTTAATGCTTGCCCCAGTCGTACTATTGTTGATTCTCATGTCAGCGGATGGCGACCAGGCAGCATCTCCAACGGAAGACACAAACCGGATGCATTTTGCCAGTGTAAGAACTGACAAACCAGAACTCGGAATGAATAACGCTAGTTCAGTAGAGACTATTGCAGCTATCAAAGCTGAAAGAACTTCATCGAAGAAAGCTACTGAAACTGATTGGATAAACGCACGTGGGACCACCCCGACGGATGCATTAGTCAATTACGCCTTGACCTTAATGGGAACCCCTTATAAATATGGCGGCACAAGCGACAGTGGTTTTGACTGTTCCGGTTTCACATCGCATGTTTATCAGGAGTTTGATGTGCCGGTGACGCGTTCTTCAACTACACAGTCTGAGGATGGTAGATCGGTATCAATGGATGAGGCGCGACCGGGAGATCTGGTTATATTTACGGGTACAAATCCGCAGGTACGTGAGCCAGGTCATGTGGGTATTGTTATCTCTGAACCAGGGGACACCATCAGTTTTGTGCACTCCTCTTCTAACGGCGGTGTTAAAATCAGTCAGGTAGAAGGCACAGGGTATGAAGTCCGTTTCCTGGATGTTAGACGCGTAATGTAAGGTATAGGCTAAACATAAAATCGCGGTAATTACGTAAGACACACTATATAGCCCGACTGGCATTCGCTGGTCGGGCAATTTTCAGCTAAAAGAAATAGATATGGTGCATCCCTACATAGCCAACTCCATCAACGCCCTGGTATTGATCCTCGCCGGTATTGCAGTTTATTTTCTATCTCCCTCCCGACCACTAGTCGCTCTGCTGGCTCCGATGTTGGGAATTTTGTTACTTGCTACCACGTATCATCTAAAGCGCCATAATCGGTTTGTGTTTCACACCGTTACTGCCCTCACCCTATTGGCCGGCTTCCTGCTGATTCTGCAAATTGATCCGGATACCTTTGTGTGGGACGCCAGGCATTTCTTTACCTTACTAATGGGTATAAGCTGCTTCTTGGCGGTATTCTCCTATGTTGCTTCTTTTTTAAGGGAACGCAGGCTGCGCAATAATACCATTTACAAAGACGACCTGTAGGCTTCTGCCGAACAGATCATGGAGGTGGGTAAAAAGAAAAAGCGCTTGGTGTAGCCCGTCAAGTTACACCAAGCGCCTTAAGAATCCTTCAAATCTTAACAAGCGGCGCCCTGTTTTGCAGCAGCACCATCACTCAAGACCAAAGGTAATATTTACTGCGCAAGCAGTAGATACTCACTGCTTACTAAGCCTGCTCACCGTTGAGGTGAACACTATTACCAAGGCTTACTAAGACGACTGATGGATTAGACATAGCACCTCCTTTCTCTTTAGTCCGACATAAACCATGCGCCGCTGCACGGGGCAGTCATACGCAAAGCCGCAGCACTCGCCGCTTTCACTGATTTATAAAGTTAAAATAACGCCGATTAGTTCACAAGGTTCTGCACTTATTTTGTCATCTTTTCTTTTCGGAGCATACATTATGGACCCTAAATTGCATACTGTATTCTTAAGTCGCTCAAAATAAAGCAAGTGCGAATTCTGAACAGGTGGTGTTCTAGTATAAGTAAACCAAACGCCATCTGTTATTTTTGCTGAAAAATAAGCATAAATACGCTGTTCTGGCCTTAAAATCGACCCGTGCCGTATTTTAGTTGAAAAATGAATTATTTTAGCTATATTTCGTTACTAATCTTATCAAACAAAAACCTAATCATGAAAAAACACCTGCTAACCCTTGTAGCGCTAATGCTGTTTTCTACCTTAGCGTGGGCACAGAAACTTTCTCCTGTTGGCCTCTGGACCAATGAAGAAGGCAAAGCTCGTTTTGAGATTTACCAGTCAGGCGATAAACTGTATGGTAAGATCGTGCAATTGAAGGAGCCGCTCAGAAATGGAAAACCAAAACTGGACGAGAACAACCCGGAAAAGAAAATGCGCAACCGTCCGTTGCAGGGCATGGTGTTCATGAAGGACTTTAAGTACGATGGCAGTAACAAGTGGGATGATGGGACCATCTACGACCCGGAAAGCGGCAAAACCTACTCCTGCTACATGAAAATGACGGGCAAAGACAAAATGGAAGTAAAAGGCTACATTGGTATTTCCCTGATTGGCAGAACGCAGAACTGGACGCGAGTAGAGTAAGTGTTGCCACTTCGCCTATATAGCATAAAAGGTTGGCCCTAAAGCCAACCTTTTATGTTTTCAACCCTTTACTGTTTTATTAAACTGATTTTTTGGCAAAAGGTTTACTATACTGATGGTCAGTATTAAAATACTTGCAGTACTTTATAAGATTTGCCACGAAACTCAAAGCTCTCTCTACTGCTTTTGCCCTCCATTGCTTTGTATAGTGGCGACAAGCCTGAAATGGCATAGAATGAATCCCCGTCGATTTTGATCTCACCCAGGCTCACACCTATAAAGTAGTTCTGGAGCTCGGTCATCACCACTGCCCCAAACGACACTTCCTTATTCTCCTTCGTAGAATTCACCCTTTTCAGCACACCCATTGTGGTGATCAGTTCATCCAGCTGCCGCGCATACATATCACGCTGAATCTGGCAGGCCTCCCTGAAGGATTCAAATTTGTCTTCAATAGCGCCGTGGTGCTCGTTGGCACTTTCCTGTGCCTCGTCCATTGCATCTTTTGCTGCCTGAATTTGCATGTTTAACAGCTTGGTTGACTCCTGGAGCAATCTTTTCTTCAATTCAAGTTCCTGTGTTAGCGTCATCATGGTATATACATTATCCGGTAAACGATCAATTTTGAAGGGGACCAAAAAATTCTGTGTTTGCTTATAACTTCAATTGTCGTGGATTGTTTTGGCTACGTAAAAACAGTAATATTTTTACTCGCGATTGAAATATTAAGCCGATTCCCAGAAGCCATATAACGCAAAAATAATCCGAATGTTGGCTACTATAACTATAAAGTTTTGGGCTATATAGCGAAGTTTCAGGATTTCATGTAACTTATACCCCACTACCAGTACTGTATTACCGGAATTTGAAGGAAACCCCAAAACGCCGCCTTACATGAAACACGCTTTACTTCTTTTGATGTGCCTCCTGATGGTTTGCCTGCATGCTACAGCCTCGCATATTGTTGGCGGCGAACTAGAGATAGAGCATCGCTCAGGCTATACCTACCGCATCACGATGAATCTCTATTTTGATGATGTGAACGGCACACCAGGTGCCCGGGACCCCTCTGCCAATATCCGGATCTTCGATAAGGGAAACAACCGCTTTATGATGGACGTGCAGCTGCCCCTGCGTAGTGATACCTTTGTGAACTACACCGATATCGCCTGCACGATCGGGGAGCTGCGCACCCGCCGCATTGTGTACTCACAGGATGTTGTCTTGTCCCCTAACATGTTCAACAACCAGCAGGGCTACTACATGGCCTGGGAGCGCTGCTGCCGCAACCGCACGATCAACAACATTGTGATGCCAGATGCTGCCGGACAGGTTTTCTACATGGAGTTTCCACCTGTCACCAAAAACGGAACGCAGTTTGTCAATTCCTCTCCCCGCCTGTTTCCACCGCTGAGCGACTATGCCTGCGCCAATGAACTGTTTTACTACGATTTTAGCGGTACTGATGCTGACGGCGACTCCCTGGTGTACGACATGGTGACCCCACTGAATGGCTATGCCACAGCAGATCCGACCAATGCCGCCCCGATCGCAAGGCCTGCGCCATACCCCGAGGTCAGATGGCTACCCGGATATAACCGCGACAATCAGATACAGGGATCTCCACCGATCATTATTGAAAAGCAGACGGGTAGACTAACAGTAAGGCCGGACCGCGTAGGCCTCTTCGTGTTTGCTGTGCGCGTGCAGGAATACCGAGGCGGTGTGAAGCTCGGGGAGGTTCGACGAGACTTTCAGCTTCTTGTAAAAGACTGTCCGCGTAACGAAAGCCCGGTTGTACAAGCAAAAGTAAACGGCCAGAGCCCCAACTACAAACAAGGCGAGGTAATCCGGATCAGCCCGGCTGATGCCCGCTGCCTGAACGTGGAGTTCACAGACCCGGACCCTAACTCCAGGATTACGCTCTATGCACGCCCTGCTAATTTCAGCAGCGACCTCTATACCTTCACCGGCACTACCACCGGCGTAGTAAACACTCCAGGAGGACAGGAATCGCTAACAGCTAATGTCTGCTTTGATGAGTGTTTCGACACGGAGGGCCAGGTCTTTAAACTGAACCTGATCGTAAAAGACAATGGCTGCAGCCTGCCGAGGCAGGATACACTGCAGGTGAGTTTCGTCATTGACCCCATCCCCAACGAACCGCCCTCCATCCAGCTCTCTCGTCCTGACAAGGTGTATACTGTCATGGAAGGCGATGTGATTGACTTCAACGTGCTCGGCTTTGACGCCGACAACGATGAGGTGACTATTTCTGCTAAAGGGCTGAACTTCGATATCAATTCTGTGCCGATCAATTTCCGAAACAGCAGTGGCATCGGGCAGGTACAGTCCCCTTTCCGTTGGCTGATTGACTGCGAAACGCTCCGGCAGGATTCCTATCAAATTGAATTCACGGCCACGTCTTTGGTATGCGGAAAAGAGTTGACAAAGACAGAAGTTATCGAGGTCAGGACGGACTATCCGAATCAGCCGCCGGTGCTCACAACAGACAAGCAGGTACTGGTGTTTGAGTTGGATCTGAATGAGCCTTTTGAGGCTAATTTTACGGGCACCGACCTGGACAAACACCTGCTGAGCATGCAGGCACGGGGCGAGAATTTCGAACTGGCCAGTTTGGGCATGGTCTTTACGTCCACCGGTGGACCTGGTACAGCTACAGGCAAGTTTAACTGGACGGCCAACTGCGATGCCTTTCAGCAGGGTGTGTTACGGGTTGATTTTATCTTACAGGAAGATGCCTGTGCTCCTTCCCCTTTGCAGCAGATCACCATGGAGTTTAAGGTAAAGGTGCCCGATTACAAGAATTTCATACCGCCCAATATTTTTACGCCAAACGCCGATGGCCTGAATGATTTCTTTGAGATTCCGGGTATGCCGGCAGACGTCTGCACAAGTACTTTCCAGCACATCCGCATCTATAACCGCTGGGGCAAAGAGGTGTTCTCAAGCACAGCCCACAACTTTAAGTGGGATGGCAAGGACGTCAATGACGGCGTGTATTACTACGTGATCGATTACGGAGCAGATAAGTTCAGGGGCTCCGTGACGCTGGTGCGCTAGTGGCTTAGGCCATAAAGAGGATCACCAGGTATAGCATGAGCCAAAGGGCTCCCAGGAAGTGCCAGTAAGTGTTGAGCATGGCTAGCTGCAGGCGGCGGTATGGGTCGCGGATGAAGATCAGGCTGCGCACCCCATCGTTAGCCATGTGGGCCGTTTTGATGAGCAGGAAAGCCAAAAAAATCATACCGCCCAGCAAGTGCAGCAGGTGCAGCGCTGTGATCAGATATAGGTAGCTTCCCGAGGCCTTGCCGGTAAAGTAAGCACCGGATAGTGTCAGTTCGCGCCAGCCCAGAATCTGTGCCCCGATAAAGGCTACTCCCAGCATGAAAGTAAAAGCCAGGTAGCGCGTCATTTTGCGGAGCTTGTCTTTTTTGTAGATGCGGGGAACCTTGCTGATGGTATAGCTGCTGAAAAGCAGGATAAGGGTACTGACGCTGAAGAACTTTGGAAGCGAGAATTGTTCGCTGCCGAAACCGCCTGTCCGAACAAAAGCCACCACCAGCACAAAGAACAGCACGCCAATACCGACCATACTCAGGTATAGCAGCATCCGGATCGGGTGCAGATGCTCGATCTTGCCAAACGCTGAGCCCTGGCGTGCGCCTACCTTATTCTTTCTGTCCTGGTTCATGTCGAGTCATCCCCCGAGCATTCCCGGCTTATGGCTACGGGCCTCCTCTATTCAATTGAATTGCGGGTAATTTATCTTATTCTGTATACCAACTAGTGGGTGTTATAGTTTTGTAAATGCCTCACAAAAAATAAGATTTACCGGTCTTACTTATCACTTGGGACAGTTTTGACCTGTGAAGGACAGCATGCAGCTTATTTCAGGAAAGCTTCCTTGCATAAAAGCTTAGCCGCTACTTTACCTTTCACCCTTGATTTGCGTTAGCAGGAGTACACGCTACTACATGCCCCATTATGATTAAATTTCTACTGCCTGTACTTTGCTTTTTACTGATAGCCTTACCGGTGCAAGCCCAGCAGAACCGGACGCCTTACACGGCCAATAACAGCATGCAGATCAGCCTGGAGGGGGAGCAAAGCACCTACGATTATCAGTCAATCAAGATGCTGGTGCGCTACGATCAGAATACCCGCAAAATAGAGTGCCTCCTGCCCATTGAAAACCTGCTGCCAGCTAACGATTCAAGTCCGGTAGCCATGGTGCAGGACATCTTTTTTGCATCCCGTTACCCAGAGCTGTATATTGAGATCGAAGCGCCGATTGAACAGATCAATGCCAGGAACAGAAACAGACAGACGCTCAACAGCAGGGTTTTCGTTAACATACAAGGTATCATCAAGGAAATGGTTATTCCGGTCACTTTCACACCTGATCGAAACGCGATCACCTTCAGCACTAGTTTTGAACTGATGCTTCAGGATCTGCGCCTGCGGGTACCTGCCCGCTACACGTCCAGGCTGACGGGGCGCATGCTGTTCACGATACACAGCGCGCGCTGGGCTGACCTTAGAAACTGATAAAACACAAATTATGCGCCTATTGCAGGCTGCCCGCCATCTTTTACACATACAGGTATACCGAAACACCCGCACCTACCTGCTCCTGCTCATCCTGCTGCTCAGCGGGTCCAGGGTGAGCTATGCCCAAAAAGTGGCGCTCGTGCTCAGCGGTGGCGGTGCAAAAGGTATAGCGCATGTGGGTGTTCTCAAAGCCCTGGAAGAAAACAACATCCCGATCGACTACATCGTGGGCACCTCCATGGGTGGCATTGTGGGGGCGTTGTACGCGGCCGGCTACTCTCCGGCCGAAATCGAGTACCTGATCCATACCGAAGCTTTTCAGGCTTGGGCCACCGGCAAGCCGGAGCAGAACTATACCTATAACTTTGCGTCGCCTGACCCCAACCCTGCCCTGCTCAAGCTGCATGTGGCGCTTGACTCGGCTTTCCAGGCCAAGCTCACTTCCAACCTGGTGAACGATGCTTCGCTTAATTTTGCCCTTGCGCAGCTCCTCTCCCAGCCTGCTGCGCACGCCGGCTACGACTTCGACAAGCTGATGGTGCCTTACCGCTGCGTTGCGGCTGACATCTTCACGCAGCAGCAGGTCATTCTACGCAAAGGACAGTTGGCAGACGCCGTGCGGGCCACACTCACGGTACCGCTCTTCTACAAGCCTATCCGAATTGAGAAGCGACTCTTGTTTGACGGTGGTCTGTACAACAACTTTCCGGTGGATGTCGCCCGCAAAGACTTTAACCCGGACATCATCATCGGGGTGAACGTATCTTCTAAAACGTACAGTGAGTATCCCTACGACAACGATGACTTTGACCTGGCCTATACCCTGCTCTACGCCATGATGTCAAACTCAGACTCCACAGCCCTGACAGATAAGGACATATACCTGCAGCCTGACCTGGGCAACCTCAATTCGCTGGATTTCAAAAATGTAGAGGACTTTTTCGCGGCTGGGTATAAGGTGACGAGTGACAACATGGATCAGATTCAGGGAAAAATAAAGCGCAGGGTGAGTGCCGAGGTGCTTGGGTCCAAGCGGGAGAAATTCAGAGGAGGATTTGAGCCACATGCATTTCGCAAGGTGGAAATTCAGGGGCTGAAAAAAAACCAGCAGGACTTTGTGCAACGCTTTTTCAGGAGCGAGCAGGAAGAAGGCTATACCATGCAGGATGTAAAAACCGGCTACTACCGCCTGGCCGCGATCGACAATTTCCGCAACTTGTACCCGACCATGCGCTACGATGCTAAGGGGAAGACCTACGACCTGCTCCTGAATGTGAAAAAAGAAGACGGCCTGAAAATAGCGTTGGGAGGCGTTATCGCTTCGCGCCCAATCGACAACATTTACGCCGGCATGGAGTACAGCGTGCTTGGTCGGCAGCTCTATACCTTTGCCGGAAGCTTCCAGACGGGCCGGTTTTACCAGGGCGCTCAGCTTCGCACCCGCATCGACGTACCTGCCAGTCTGCCTTACTACATTGAGCCTGCCTTCACGTTCAATCACTGGAATTTTCTTTCCACCACCGGTTTGCTGCTGGAGCGCAACAATCTGCCGCTACTGGAGCAGACCGACCGTAATTTTGGCCTCAACCTGGGCTTTACCAACACTTATAAAGGCAGGCTGGTACTCAGCGCAGCCTATGCGCAACACATCGACAGGTATAGCAACCGCCTGGAGATCCAGCGTTCTGACACCCTTGACCGCACCGCCATGAGCGGGCTGACGGTGGGCGCTACTTTTAGACGCGGGAGGCTCAACCGAAAGCAATATCCTTCCGGCGGGCGCTCGTTTGCAGTAACAGGCCGTATGGTAAACGCAACGGAAAGGTATAGGCCCGGTTCAACGTCTATTGAATCCCAGAACCTTTCAGCGGATCATAGCTGGTTTTATGGTCGCCTTCTTTATGAGAACTTTCTGGGCAATGGCAGTCACCGGTTCGGCTACAGGCTCGAAGGCGTGATCTCGACGCAGCCCTTTTTCAGCAATTACCGCTCTACCCTCACCATGGCACCGGCCTTTCATCCGCTTTCAGATAGCCGTACGCTGTTCCTCGATCGCTTCCGTGCACATGAATTTGTGGCCGGAGGCTTGCAATACGTCTACCTGATCACTCCCCGGCTGGAGGCTCGTACAGAGGGTTACCTGTTCCAGCCCTACCGGCCGATCCTGCAAAATGACAGACAGCAGGCCTATTACGGAAAAAAACTCACTGGCACAGGTGTGGCTGCCACGGCAGCTGTCGTCTACCACGGCATACTGGGTCCGGCTGCGCTGAGCCTGAATTATTACAACGATAAGTCCAAGGAATGGGGCGTGCTTTTTCACCTGGGATTCCTGCTGTTTCAGAACCGAGCGCTGGAGTAAGTGGGCAGGGCTTTATAATCTGTTTGGCGGCGTATACCTGCTTTTTGACAGGAACGGTTCGTTATACTTTTGCACTTAGTGGATAATCTCTATATTTGAAATCACGAAAAGTCTATACCTCCATGAAAAAACTATTTGCACTGCTATTGACTGCCGCTGTGCTGCAGGCCTGCTCACAAAATAACGCCACAACCGAAGCTCAGGAAACCACTGAAACTGTTGCTGAAACTAACGCATTTGGCGCTTCTTTCGAAGAGCAAAACGTACTCTCAGCTAGTCAATTGCAGCAAGCTGTTAGTGGCAATGATTCCATACAGGCCACCGTTGCTGCTGAAATTGCGGAAAGCTGCCAGTCAAAGGGTTGCTGGATGGATGTGAAACTGGAAGATGGCAGCACGATGAAAGTGACTTTCCGTGACTACGGTTTTTTCCTGCCTATAGAAGATCTATCTGGCAAAACGGCCGTGTTTACAGGTATAGCCAAGCATGAAGTGATCTCGGTAGACGACCAGCGCCATTTTGCCGAGGATGCAGGGAAGTCTGCTGAGGAGATTGCCGCCATCACCGAGCCAAGAGAAGAGTTGCGCTTCGTGGCCGATGGCGTGAAACTGAAATAGGCGATTACGCTATACCTATACCTGAGCGGCTGTTTTTCCGGAAGAACAGCCGCTTTGTTTTCCACTGCTATACCTTCCCTATACCTGATCAAACCGCCTTGCCTCCCGCCAGACGCAATGTGCCAGGTTGTCTGATACATAAAACTCCGACTTGTAATTTATCAGGCATCTTCGCAGGTATAGGCGCTGATGTATCTTGGCAAGCTGCGGTCCGTTCTGTATTTTTACAGACCAAACAAAATACCCTATGGACTTAGCACACGATCCGGCCACTGAGATTCAGGAGCTCACCCAACGCATAAACTACCTCAACTACCAATACTACCAGAACAGCGTCTCCGAAGTCTCTGACTACGAGTTTGACATGATGCTCGAGCGCCTGCAGAAACTGGAGCAGCAGCACCCGGAGCTACGCCTTCCTAACTCCCCTACCCAGCGCGTGGGCGGCACTGTAACGAAGAGTTTCAAGACGGTATACCACAAATCCCCGATGCTTTCGCTCAGCAACACTTACTCGGAGGAAGACCTGCGCGAGTTTGACAAGCGTGTGCGCAAGATAGTGGGGGACGAAGTGGAGTATGTGTGCGAGCAGAAGTTCGACGGCGTGGCCATCAGTCTGACCTACGAGAACGGCGAGTTTGTGCAGGGGGCCACCCGCGGCGACGGTACCAGGGGCGATGATATCACCGCTAACGTGCGTACGATCCGGGATATTCCGCTGCAGGTACACGGCAAAGATTACCCGGATAGCTTTGAGGTACGTGGCGAGGTCTTTCTGCCCCTGCAGGTGTTTGAGCAACTCAATGCCGACCGCGAAGAAGCAGGGGAACAGCTCTTAGCCAATCCACGCAATGCCGCTTCCGGCACGCTCAAGCAGCAGGACTCGGCCATTGTTGCCAGCCGCAAGTTAGGTTGTTTTTCCTATGGTTTCATGAGCTCCTCCAGTCCGTTTGACACACACTCCGAAAGTCTGCAGGCCATTCAGAAATGGGGCTTCAAGGTATCGGATACCTGGCGTAAATGCAGCTCCATCGACACGGTACTCGACTACATCAACGAGTGGGAACAGAAACGCCACGAACTGCCCATCGCCACCGACGGCGTGGTGGTGAAAGTGAACAGCTATGCCCTGCAGGAAGAGCTCGGCTATACCTCTAAAAGCCCGCGCTGGGCAATTGCCTACAAGTACCCGGCCATGAGCGCGATGAGCCGCCTGCTCGACATACAGTACCAGATCGGCCGCACCGGAGCTGTTACACCTGTCGCCATCATGGAGCCCGTGCTGTTGGCCGGAACAGTCGTGAAACGCGCCTCGGTACACAATGCCAACGAGATCCAGCGCCTCGACTTACGCTTGGGTGATATTGTGCACGTAGAAAAAGGCGGCGAAATTATACCTAAGATCACGGGTATAGAAATCAGTCAGCGCCCTGCCGACTCCATGCCCATCGTTTACCCGACCCACTGCCCGGCCTGCGGCTCCGAGCTGGTGCGCGCCGAGGGCGAGGCAAACTTTTACTGTCCGAACGAGGAAGGTTGCGCGCCGCAGATCCAGGCCAAGCTGGAGCACTTTATCTCCCGCAAAGCCATGAACATCGACGAGCTCGGCCCGAAGACCATCGAGCAGTTGTACAAAGCCGGGCTGGTGCACAACGTGGCCGATCTCTACGACATTAAATTTGAGCATCTGGTAAACCTGGAGCGCATGGGCGAGAAGTCGGCCAACAACATTCTCAACAGCCTGGAAAAATCGAAGCAGACGCCTTACGACCGCGTGCTCTTTGCACTGGGAATACGCTATGTGGGCAGCACCGTGGCCAGGAAACTGGCCGAACAATTCCCGGATATAGAAGCGCTGCGTGGTGCCCTGTATGAAGAATTAATCGCAGTGAATGAGATCGGTGACCGTATTGCACAGTCGCTAATACAGTATTTCAGTAGACCTGAGCACCAGCAACTGATCGAACGCCTGAAGGTCGCTGGGCTGCAGTTTAAAAGTGAGAAGACAGTTCCTGAAATGGAAAGCGACAAGCTGGAGGGCAAGACTTTTGTGATATCGGGAGTATTTGAGAGCGTGAGCCGCGACGAGCTGCAGCGCATCATTGTCAGCCATGGTGGCAAGGTGGTGAGCTCTATTTCAGCCAAACTCTCATACCTGGTAGCCGGCGATAAAATGGGACCTTCCAAACTCGAGAAAGCTAACAAGCTCGGCATCACCATCCTCTCCGAAGACGAGTTCTTAGGTATGGTGAGTATCTAATCAGAACATACTACAAAAAAATAAGCGCCGGTCTACAAGAGGCCGGCGCTTATTGATTTACAAACAAACAATAAAACAATTAAACTTGGGGATAGACCGCAAGGCCCTTCTTCCCGACACAGCTTGAAGGCCAGGAAGCATGCTGCAAATGGAGTCAATTAAGTGGACAAATAAAAATGAAATAGACGAACAGCCGAAAAGGATATACGAACAACCATTTCCCTTCCTTTTCAGGGTTGATCTTTTAAAAAGCGGAATTGATGGGGCAGGCTTGCCCTTCCGTATAGTATATGGCTGTGTTTATATGAGCGCGTCGTAATATTGCTTAACTTCAGTAAAAGACAGATATTACTCTTGCATTCTCGACCCATTCCCAACACAGCCTTGAACTTGATAGCCCTACCACCATTTACCATGAAGAAGCGGTATAAATTAGCCATTCACGTGGCAGCCTGGGCATTTTTTGGGGCCTGGATCTTCTACATTCAGTTTCAGCGCGGCCTTACTTTCAACAAGGCGGTTGACTCGCTGGTAGGCCTGAGCTTCGCCATGATGATCTTTTATCTCAACTGGTATGTACTGATTCCCCGGTTTCTGGCCAAAAACCGGATTTTTGCCTACCTCGGGGTTGTTTTACTCACACTCACAGTGGTAGCGCTAGTACGCTCCCCGCTCGACTTTTATGTGTTCCGGGAGTTCAACCCGGGTATGAAGGTGCTCTACTCCTCGGACCGCATTCTCAACTATGTGCTGGCCGGTTTGATCGTGGTGTTTATCAGTTCGGCCCTGAAAGTAACCGGCAACTACATCCGCAACGAGCGGCGCAACAAAGAGCTGGAAAATCAGAAACTGGCAGCTGAACTAAATTTCCTGAAGTCGCAGGTGAATCCGCATTTTCTTTTCAACACGCTCAACAACATTTACTCGCTGGCCTACAAGCAGTCGCCTGAAACGCCGGACGCCATCATGAAACTCTCACTCTTGATGCGCTACATGCTCTATGAAAGCAATGATACGCTGGTGAGCCTAGAGAAGGAAGTAGAGCACATCCAGAATTTTATCGACCTGCAGAAGTTGCGCCTGCGCGAGCAAACGAGCATCCGATTAAATGTAGAAGGTAACCTAAGCGGTAAACAGATTGCCCCGATGCTGCTGATGACGCTGGTGGAGAATGCTTTCAAACACGGCCTGGTGAGTCGCAACGAGGTGGGCATCACGCTCAACCTGGTCGTGACGGACGAATGGCTGCAGTTTTCGACGGTGAACAACAGCAGCAGTCACAAAAAAAAGGACTTTGGCGGCATTGGTTTGCAAAATCTAAAGCAACGCCTTAACTTGCTCTACGCCCACCAACACGAACTTCACCTAGAAGATAAAGACGATACTTTTTTTGCCTCGCTGAAACTGTATTTCCAACCAAAAAAATAAACCTATGACCATCCGCTGCCTTGCCGTTGACGACGAACCGCTAGCCCTCGATATTATTGAGAGCTATGTTAGCAAATTGCCTTTTCTTCAACTTGTGAAAACCTGCTCCAGCGCCACGGAGGCGATGCAGGTATTGCAGCAAGAGCAGATCGACCTGATGTTTCTGGACATTGAAATGCCTGAACTGACAGGTATACAGTTTCTGAACATACTCAAACACCAGCCGCTGATCATCTTCACGACGGCCTACCCAAATTATGCGCTGGAGGGTTTTAACCACGACGCCGTGGACTACCTCCTCAAGCCGATTCCCTTCGACCGTTTTCTGAAGGCCGTGAACAAGGCGCAGGAACGTCTGCAGCGCAGCAACAAAGCACCGGAGGCTCAGGTAACCGCCCCTGCTCCACAAGCACCCGAGCAGGATTTCATGTTCGTGAAGGCCGATTACAAGACCGTGCGTGTCGGCTTTGCCGACATCCTCTGGATCGAGGGGTTAAAAGACTACATCATTATCCAGACCAAAGACCAGAAGATCATCACGCTCCTAAGCATGAACAAGGCCATGGAAAAACTACCCGAGTCAAAGTTCATGCGCGTACACCGCTCCTTTATCGTGGCCCTGCACAAGATCGACAGCATCGAAAAAGGACGTATCCGCATCGGCAACAAAGAAATCCCGATCGGTGAGGTATACAAAGACCACTTCCTACATTGGGTGGAGGAAAATAATATACAGTAAGCTTTTTGCATTGCACATTTGCGTATCACGACTTCTTTAGAGATGATTGTGCAAAGGACTGCTCTACAATGGATAAAGGTCTTTTCGAAAAATGCTTACGCTATACCTATTCCATCTTCTTTTTTCGTCAAACAAATTTACCCTAATCACTAGAAGTCGTGCTAGGCCACAACACTTGCAGAATCCATCGGATAATTCGAACTTCGTGCTTTAGAAAAACAGCGCATGATACAAGATACATTTAAAGGAACAGGTGTTGCCCTGGTAACGCCTTTTGCCAGCAACCAGGACGTGGATTATGATGGGCTGCGTCAGTTGCTCGATTTCACCATAGAAGGTGGCGTGGAGTACCTCGTAGTGAACGGAACCACGGGTGAGTCCGTGACTACTACAACTGAAGAGAAAACCGAGATTCTGGCTTTCGTAAAGAAGCATGTCAACGGCCGTGTACCGCTGGTATACGGTTTGGGTGGCAACAACACGCGGGAGGTGCTCGACGCGATCCAGAAAACAGACCTGGAAGGTATAGCCGCCGTGCTTTCGGTGAGTCCCTACTACAACAAGCCTTCGCAACAGGGTATTATCCAGCACTATACCCAGATAGCCGACGCCTGTCCGGTGCCGGTGATCCTGTACAATGTGCCGGGCCGCACAGGCAGCAACATGACCGCCGAAACCACTGTGCGATTAGCAGCTCATAAAAACATTATTGGCATTAAAGAAGCTTCCGGCAACCTGGAACAGTGCATGTACATTGCCAAGCACAAGCCAGCCGACTTTTTGCTGATCAGTGGCGACGATATGCTTACGCTGCCGATGATCGCTTTCGGTGCCGTGGGCGTGATTTCCGTGCTAGCGAACGCATTCCCTGAGAAATTCAGCAACATGGTCCGTCTTGGCTTATCCAATCAATTCAAAGAAGCATCTGACTTGCTTTTCGATTTCGTGGATATCAACCCGATGATGTATGAAGAAAGTAATCCGGTGGGCGTAAAAGCATTGCTGGAGCGCTTTGGCGTATGCGGCGGCGCGGTGCGTCTTCCGTTGGTGGAGGCTTCTGCCGGTCTCAAAGACAGACTTTACAAGCAACTGTAGTCAGCTGCGCAAGGTATAGCAAACAGAGCAGGAAGGTTGGCGATGGTCAGCCTTCCTTTTTTGTTCGAACAGAGATATTTTCGCTATATTCGTTTTCTTCTATCCTAATACCCTACCACAATGCGCATACCTGCGATCCTGTTTCTAGCCCTGAGCATGGTGGCATGCAATAGCTCCCCGGACAAGTCACAGGCCGATACAACGGATCATGCGCATCTGGTGGAAACCGACACCAGCCTGGCAGAGGCGCCTGACTCCGCTAAGCTACCCCACGACGACGAGCTGCAGCATTATACCCCCGACACGGCCGATTTAAGCCCTGAACCCAACACGGCCGCTAAGATCATGATCGAGGGGCGCTTCCATAAACATGAGGTATGGCAGGGTGCGGAGCAAAAGTCCTGGATGGCGCTGGTGCAGCAAGACAGCGTTTTCCGGCTGCAGCCCAGTCACCTGCAGGTCACTACTTTTTTCGATCCGGTTTATGACAAAGGACGGCAGGTACAATCCGGTCGTGAAGTGCGAGGTGAACACCAGAATACACTTTTCTTCGTGACAGGTATAGCCAAACTACAGGAGAGTGAAATAGACACAGTGGGCTACTCCAATCAGGTCATTTTGCCGAATACAGCCATCGACCTCCGATATAAAGGCGAGACCTATACCCTGTCGGCCAGCGGCGACAGCATACAGCAGGAAGGATCCGAATCCTACTCGGTGCAGAACTATAAGTGGACGGTGTCAGGTACTAAGAACGGACGCAGGATTTCGCAGGAACTGGCATCTGATGAGAATTTTGAGAGTGCCATTTATGTGCTCCTCTGGGTAGGCGATCTGGACCGCGATGGTATACCTGATCTGCTGGCCGATTTGTCCAATCACTTCAACACTTCCAAGGTCACGCTTTTCCTGTCCTCTCCTGCCGAAAAGGGCAAGCTCTACAAGAAAGTGGCCGATTTTAAAACAGAAGCCTACCCCGAAATCGCCAGTCCTGACAGCCTGGTAAAACCATAAAGTTGTGCAAGCGTTATATACCTGCAAAAGCAAGGTATAGCCGTGAAAAAACACAAGGGTGAACTCGAAATAGACGAGGATATTAAACTGGAAAGCGCCAACTGGAAAGTCCAGCGGGTAGCCTGGGTCCTGATGGTCTTAGTCGTAATTGCCGCTTTGCTGGGTTTTACCGGCAATGGTGGCATTGGCAACCTACAGAAATTAAAAGCCGGCAGCAGTGCCGATGGGCTTGAGATCGAATATGAACGGTTTTTGAGACGCGGTGCCCCGGCCGAAATCAAAGTAAAACTGGTCCCCTCCGGCGGAGACTCCCTCATGGACCTGCGACTCAACAAAGATTTTTACGAGAAACTCCATGTAGAAAGGATCCTTCCTGAACCTTCGGAGCAATTCACCCACGAGCAGGGCATTACGTATCGTTTTGCTTCCGCCAACCAGCCGTTTTTAGTCATCTTCTACGTGAAGCCTGATGGCATGGGCTCCCTGCCTTTGCAATTCTCTACTTCCGAAAAAGCTGTTCGTATCACACCATTCATATACCCTTAAGTCTACGCTATGGAAACCGTTATCAGAGGATTAATCTTGTATGTGTTCCTGATGATTATTTTCAGGATAAGCGGCAAAAGAACCCTGTACGAGGCTACGGTGTTCGACTTCGTGCTCTTGCTGATCATTGCTGAAACGGCAGAGCAGGCGCTCAGTAGCGAGGATAAGTCTATTACCAATAGCTTTTTGCTGATCGTTACGCTTCTGCTTACCGACATCAGTCTCTCGCTTCTCAAACAGAAATTCAAATACTTTGGAAAGGTGCTGGACGGCGTACCGGTCATTCTCCTGGACGATGGCAAACTGCTGCACGACCGGCTGAAGAAAGTGCGGGTAGACGAGGCAGATATCATGGAGTCGGCACGGGATCTGCAAGGGCTGCAACGGCTCGATCAGATCAAGTACGCCATTTTGGAAAAAGACGGCAGGATCACCATCATCCCGAAAGAACAGTAAAAGAAGGAAATAAAAAAAGGTATAGCTTTTTCAGGCTATACCTTGCTATACCTACTGGTTACAGCGAATAAGGTCCTTGCTTAGTTGTCGGTCAGCGCATACCTGGACTCCACTTCTTTTTTGATATTATTGAGGCCATCCTCAAACTCCTCTCCTACAGTACTATCAATCAACAGACTCGAAAACTTCCGGACTGGGTTGTCTCCTATGTATTGTTCAAAATGCCAGGTAAGTTTCGTGCCCTCTTCTGTCTCTTCCAATACAAAGGTGCTGTTTGCTTTATCATTTTCTTCGAATTCGAGGTTAGTGACAAGCCGGCTTGGTGGCTCGACTTCTACAATCGTAACCACGCCCTGCCCGATGCTCCTCCGCTGGCTCTTCCAGTTGTAGCGCGCGCCTATGGCCGGGCCAGCATTAAGCTTCTCAGCTGGGTCAAGGTGGTGTCCTGGCAGCCATTTGGGCCAGTTGCGCAAATCACTGAGCTGCTCAAAAGCCACTTCAGCAGGGGCATCAATGATGATATCGCGTTGCAAATGGATCTGACGGGGCAGGCTAATCGAAATAATGCCCAGAATAGCGATTAACGTGGCAGCTCCTAGCAGTAAAGATTTTAATACATGCATATAAGTTTATGGTAAACGTAAATTCTTATCAATTCAAATTAATTTAATACAATTTTCAAAATGTCGTAAGAAATGAAAAAAACCACAGCTGTTACGCTGTGGCCTTTCTCAGATGGAAATTCAATACTAATGTATAGTGACTTATACGCAAGAGTTAAAAAAAGTATACAAGCGCGTAATATCATTTCGCCGGGCCGCTCTTAATAGTACCTGCCACTTTGTTCAGACGAGCCATAGTGATCATCGCCGAAATCGCGGAACTCATCGGCCGCGCCGTAAGAAGCGTCGTGGCGATAGCCATGGTTTCCCCGGCTGTCGAAGTTTCGGTACAGGTCGCCTTCCTCGGGGTTGTCGTAATTTGGATTATACCCTGAACTGTAGCGGTAGCGGGTCCTCTCAAAGCTGTCGGGGTTGTAGAATTGCGGATTGCCCCGGCTTACCCTTCCCAGGTCGTTTTCGGAACCATGCGGCAAGCCGTACTCTTCATGGCGTGGCACACCACTGTAGTTATTGGTTTCATAGGTGGTGTTGTAGTAATCCTCCATATCACCGCGGTAGTTGCCTTCGGGCATGCGTGGGTTCTCATACCTTGCGCGGTACTGCCGACCGGCCCCCTCGTCTTCAGGTCTTCTCCCCCAGTCGTGGCGCTCCTCGCGGTAGTACTGCTGGCGCGGATACTCCTGTTCATACTGGCGGCTGTAATCATTATAATTTTGATCTCTGTAATCTCTCATAGTTATATTTTCTCTTTTAAATGGCAGCCGCAGAAGAACGCGCTCCTGCGGCTGCATGGTTTTACAAATTAGTGTCGGTTGTGTCGATCTTCAGAGCGGCGCTGCGTGCGGCTCTCCTGTCCCCAGCGGCCGAGGTTGCTGTAATGGCTGTCCTCACCAAAGTGGTCGCGGCCCTCGGTGTGGTTACGTCCGGCAAAGCCACCGCTGTAATCGTTGTCATACATCCGGTTGTCCAGCTCGTAACGACGATACGACTCATAGTCTCCTATGGAGGAGTGGCCCTGGAAATTACGATCGCCTTGGCCTACATCATGTCCAAAGCGCTCATCACCCAAACCCGTTCGCGTCCATGAGTTGCCCAGACGACGCAGGTCGTCATAGTCGCGGTTGCTGTAGTCGGCCTGCGGATCGTAGTGTCGGTCTGAATTGTAATCGTCGTTTGGCACATAACTCATGCCATAGGGGTTGTCGTTTCTTCTGCGTCTGCTCGAAGTATAATCTTCGCCACTGTATTGTGCCCCGCCCGGCTGAAAGCGTCCCTGCCTGGAGCCGTATTCGTGGTCAATGTTGGTGTTGAAAGATCTGGTATCGTAGAAGTCGTCTTCCTGCGCACCGTAGCCGCTGTTGAAGCGCGAATCCACGGTGTAGTTGCCGCGGTCTGAGTTCTCGCCATGGTGGTGGCTGTGCGCCCAGCGTGGCTCCACGTTACGATTTTCACGGTTTTCTTCTCGGTTGTTTCTCATAGCGTTGTGTTTTAGTTCCTACATAATTCAGCTACTGTTTACGGGCATGCCCCCGCTTTGGGTTAATGACAAGTACTAAACTCACAACCGGATTGTGCGTTAATAGATGGTGTACCAATCAAGATAAAACTATGGACAGACATAATAATTGGCAGGACCGACGCGATGATCGCACACACGACAACCGTCGATTAGACGAATCGCAGTACAGGGGCGCCTACCGTTTAGACGAAGACAGTCACTACACCACCTACAACCGCTCCCGCCATGGCGATCTGGGGGAGAGAGACCGCAACCACGATAACCACGGAGGTGACTACGTATACCGCCGCAGCCGCAACCTGCAAGACAACGATGGCTATACCGAGCGTCTGTACCAGCAGAGCTACCGCGGCGGAAGTTCACGACAAGGAATTGAAAATGACTTTGGTGGACGCTATGGTGGCAGCGCAGGTATGCGCGACAACCGATCAGACTATAGCAGCAGGGGTATGCGTGGTAGCGATCAGCAGAACGGTGATTATTACAGCCATCATTCCAGCAACTTCGACGCCGACTACCGTCCCGATAACCTGCCGTATCAACGAGGTGAGAACTATGGCAACATGGCCGGCTCCCTGAGCTATGGCTACGACGGCGGCTACAACTCCGATCCGGACTATAACCGTCGTTACAATCCCCTGACCGGTGAGTTGCGCCAACGCCAGGGCAGCTACGAACAGCGGGAGCCACGCCGCTATGGTCCACCGGATAACACCGCTTCCAATCCGGATTATGACCGCTACTAAGGTATAGCCATAACCCTGAAGCTAATACAGAGTAAAACCGAAGACAACTAAAACAGCTAAAAGATGAACGCAGATAAGAATAAAGACCAGAACAAAGATCAAAACAAAAGCAAAATAAACGAGGGAAACAAAGTACCGAACATCCACCCTACTGCCAGGAAGGATTCCACAGAGCAAATTTCACGTTCTGAGGAGAGTGACCAGGCCGGTCGTAGCATTGGCAACGAGCCCCGCAGCGGCGGACGTCAGGGCGGTAAAAGTGTGGAAGACGGCGGACAGGATGTCGGCAGCAGTGCTGGCAGCCGCTAACATTTAAATGGATTTGCATAGAGGAAGGCTGGGGATGACCCGGCCTTCTTTTTTTATGCCTGCCCTTATTTCGTATATTTGGCTATACCTTGTTTGCCACAGCAAAGTATAACAGGTATAGCCGTTTACTCGGTATAGGCTTTTTCAATGGAGAAGATCAACTCACAGGAGCACTTAGTCATTATCGGCAACGGCATAGCGGGCGCTACTTTGGCGCAGCGCGTTCGGCAAGGGAGTGACTGCCGCATTACGATGGTGTCGGCAGAGTCGCCGTTGCATTTTTCCCGCACGGCCCTCATGTACGTGTATATGGGCCATATGCGCTTTCAGGACATCGTGCCCTATGCCGACTGGTACTGGCAGGAACAGCAGACCGAGTTAGTGCATGACTTTGTGGAGCGTGTGGATACAAGCGACAAAAAGCTGGTGTTGCGTGATGGCGCTCCTCTGCCCTACGATAAACTGGTGCTGGCCACCGGCTCCAGCGCCGCCTATTACGACTGGCCCGGTCAAGCACTGAAAGGTGTGCAGGGCCTTGTCTCGCTGCAGGATCTGGAGATGATGAAAACCAACACCGCAGGTATAGCACAGGCAGTGATCGTAGGTGGAGGATTGATCGGTGTGGAGATGGCTGAGATGCTACGGAGTCGTGGCATAGCCGTGACCATGCTGATTCGGGATAAACTGTACTGGCACAACGTGCTGCCTCGGGAAGAGGCCCAACTCGTGACTGACCACATCCGACAACACGGCATCGAACTATTGCTACAGGAAGAACTGCAGGAGATCTTGGCTGATGACGCAGGTCGGGTGCGCGCTATCCGGACGCGCACCGGCAAAGAGCTGCCCTGCCAGTTTGTGGGCATCACCACCGGCGTAAAGCCGAACGTGGATTTCCTCAAAGGTTCAGGTATAGACATCGACCGGGGCATTCTGGTAAACGAGTTTTTCGAAACTAACCAACCCAATGTATACGCTCTCAGCGACTGCACCCAGTTCCGAAACCCGGCGCCGGGCCAGCCGATGATGGAACAACTCTGGTATACAGGTCGGCTGCACGCCGAGGCGCTGGCTTCTACCCTGCTCGGTAATCGTAAGGCTTACCAACGGGGTCCCTGGTTCAACTCAGCCAAGTTCTTCGATATTGAATACCAGACCTATGGCACCGTGCCCGCGCAATTAACGGAGCAACAGGAATCGCTTTACTGGCAGAATAAAGAGGCGACAAAGGCAATCCGCTTCCTCTACGAAAAGGGGACAGACAAGCTGTTAGGTATAAATTTACTCGGCATCCGCTACCGCCACGACTTGTGTCACCACTGGTTGCAGCAAGGCTATACCTTACACGCGGTCATGCAGGAGCTGCCGGCCGTCAACTTCGATCCTGAGTTTTTCCAGCGCTACGAAGAAGAGCTTCTTCACCAGTACTATACCCGTTTCCCGGACCGGCAACCGCCAGTTAAACACAGCAACTGGTGGGAGCTGCGCAAGCGCTTCGGGCTGTTTTCTAATTCTACTTCCTGTTAATTACTGATCATACTGATGCAAACTGCCGTCTTTTCTGAAACTACCTCCATAACTTCCAACACTTCACAAAATGTGCTGAAAATGGCGGGTCTGCTGCTTATCAGTATCGGGCTATTGGGTATACTCGTGGCTGCCGCAGGCGCTGAATATATCTCCCCTGTTCTCACCGGACTGGGTGGTACGCTTGTCTTAACGATTGGCGCTTTAGTTTACATCTGGCAAAGTAGGTGGTACAAATCACCTGCCGAGCAAAACCACGGACGCTGGCAACAGGAGGCCACTTCCCAAGGGCCTTCGGCCTGGGTCATTGGCTTTGTGCTCACCGGTTTTTACGTGCTGCTCTACTGGTTCCCGGACACATTGCAAGGATTGATTCAGGCCACGGAGCCCCTGAGTCAGTGGCTGCGCAGCCGCCCCAGCGACCAGTGGTTCCTATATGGTACTTTCTATACCCTGGCTATTCTCGTCATGGGGGTATACGCCCTGCTCAAGTACCGCAACAGCCGCTACCACATTATCCGTACCATTTCGGTGATGTTTTTCCAGTTGGGTTTTGCTTTTCTGCTGCCGGGCCTGCTGCTCATGCTCAACAAGCCGGAGTACTACTTCAGTTATTTCTGGCCGCTTAAGTACGATTATCTTTTCCCGGGCACCATAGACTATCTGGTGCGCGACGGAGCCGCTTTGGGCATATTTATGGTGTTCTGGGGAGCAGTTTTCTCGTTTCTGGCTACGCCGGTACTCACCTACTTCTACGGCAAGCGCTGGTACTGCTCCTGGGTATGCGGCTGCGGCGGACTGGCTGAAACTGCCGGCGACCCCTACCGGCACCTCTCCGACAAGAGCCGCAAAGCCTGGCGCTGGGAAGTGGCCATCATCTACCCGATCCTGGGTTTTGTCATCCTCACGACGCTTTTCCTTTGGATCAACTCGTGGAGCGAAGGCCGTTTGCTGGGTGATTTGTCGGGAGGCTTTGCCAGTACGTATGGCTTTTTTATCGGGGCGATGTTCTCTGGCGTGGTAGGCGTGGGCTTTTACCCGCTGATGGGCAACCGGGTGTGGTGCCGTTTTGGCTGTCCGATGGCGGCATACCTGGGTCTTCTGCAAAAGCATTTCTCCCGCTTTCGTATCAGCACCAATGGCGGACAGTGCATCTCCTGCGGCAACTGTTCTACTTACTGTGAAATGGGCATCGATGTGCGCTGGTATGCGCAACAGGGCGAGCCGATCATTCGGGCATCGTGCGTGGGCTGCGGCATTTGCGCACATGTTTGTCCGCGTGGGGTCTTGAAGCTAGAGAATGGGCCACGGGAAGACCGCTATGCAGGCTCTCCGCTCATCAAGCGCGACGAGTTGCGGATTCTGAGTTAAGCTCTAAGCGGGAGGCCCGTAGTCTATACCTTAATAGGTTTCCGCTTCTCTCAATTTCGCTTAACGAGACAGCAATCTACCTGTGTAGTGTTTCTCTTTTTTATCATAGCTCCCCTCATTTTGCCGGGAATCCAAGTCAGAAAAACCTATAAGCTACAAACGCATCGCGGGCACCTGTTTCTTACAAGTGCCCGCGATGCGTTTAAGAGAACAGGTTAGCTGTTGCTATACCTGTAGGTGTTACTGCAATTCTTCCTGCTCCATGTATTCCCACATGGCGTCTTCGCTGGCGCCGATCTTCGCTGCATAAAGCAGCATGGTTGTGTAAACGGCGATCAACAAAAAGCTAAGTGGAATAGAGAATACAAAAGACACAACGAGCGTCTTAACCGGATCAGGCTTTGTCTTCATTTTGGTAGATGCATACCAGAAAAAACAGATGTTAAAGATGCCGGCAAGCGCAATAAAATTGATGATATCTAACATTGGCTAAAAGTTAAATGTTGGTTTTTGATTCTTCCCAAGAAGTGTAGCATTCAGGGTATAAAGCCAAAAAGTACACATTTTAGTTCAAATCAGGTTGTGTGTTTTTTATGTCAGGATAGAATTATATATGTGTTTATATTTAAACAGCATAGTGCAATTTAGGCGACATTCTTTTAAATCACAATAATTGTTGTAAAAATATTTAACAATATATTAACAGTACAACAAAATGGCTTTTTCGGGGCCTGAATAAAGCATTTATAAATGATAAAATCTTCATAACTAGTTACTTGTATTCTGAAAGGACCAAATCAAAACCTGCCTTATCCCGAAAAAAAACAAGCCATTGCAGCGTATTTATTTAACTTATTTGATTCTCACATCCTTCAGCCCGGTGCGGCCATAAAACACCGGAAAATACATCAGTTCTGCCTTAGCAGGATTTACTGTGTACACGCCGCTGTAGCGTGGCAATAGCTTAATGGTATAGGTATGCCTGCCTTTAGGCAGACGGTCAGCGAAAATGGCGACTTTGTGCCGGAAATATTCCCGGTGAACCTCGTAAGCTCCCCTGCCTGTTTTCTCGTCGTAAGAGCAGCCGGCAGGTATAGGCACTTCAATCAGCACGTAATCGGCATCGGTTTTGGCCTCTACTTCTATTACCAGTTCAATTGGCTTGCCAGCTGTTAAAACGGCTTGGTTTGCTATACCTTTAAAGGAGGTTTTTACTACAAAGTCTTTCTGTACCGGCTCCGGGCTGGCGTTCCAGTAAGTCTGGTAGGCAGTCAGGTATAGCGGCAGCTTGCCGGTTTTGCGGATAACCAGCGGCTGGCCCGGCAGAAACGTGGTATCTACCGGAAATTTACTTGCTTCCAATCGCAAAGGCCCCGTCAGTTGCAGGGTGTTTTGGAGTGGCTGATCGCCTTCTTTTTTATTGAGCAGATCAGGCAGCAGCGTTTCCAGTATGCGGGCCGACTCATAGGTATTGCGCCAGTGGCCGTTGCGACGCTCGCTCAATAAATAGGCACGGATACTGGCCAGTTCCTGCTCGTGACCACCGGCTACTTTCAGAATGTCGTAGGCCAGCAGCGTGTTGGAAATGTAATTATTGAAGAGGCTATACCTTTTCTCGCCCCAATGCAGCCCCCCGAGTGTGGTTACTTTCTTATATTTCTGCAACGTATCGAGCGGGGCCTCCAGTTTGAGCAACTGCCGCATGCGCGTGAGGCGCAGCTGTTCTTCTAAAGATAAGCCCTCCCGCTTCGAAAGCTCTTGCACGTAGCGATTGTAGTCAACCTTGGCTTGTAGTTTGTGTAGCGTTTCGAGCATCAGCAGTTTGTCCGTGAAGCGGGCCTGCTCCAGCCGGTAGACCATAAAATCCTGCAGCTTCTGCTCGTCGTATTTCGGTGCATAGCCTTCCACTTTAGCCAGCGACAGCGCTTCTACTACGTGACTCGTGATCCAGGTATAGGCCGGACCAGACTGCCACCAGGTCCAGGCGCCTTCCGGCAACTGTGTCTTTTCGAGATGACGTACCAACCGACGAACCATACGTTCGTGTGTAAATTTTTCGCCTAGCTGCTCCCGTATGCGTTTCTCCAGCAGTAGCGCCTTGAGTTTGGAGGCTGCCTGCTCGCTGCACCAGTATTCATATTTATGCAGGTAGTCGATTTCCTCGAGCATCACCTCCAGCAGATTGCCTTTTGCGTGCAGCTTCACCGGGCCTTTGGCCGGTTCGAAGTCCAGCGTCAAAGTTGTGTCAGCGTGCAAAGCCAGAAAGTGGCCGGTAGTTTCTTCGGTGCCTTTCGGGTATACCCGGATGTGACGTCGCTCGCCGTCGGCCATACCTTCAGCTGACCGCAAGGCAAAGAGCACTTCTACCGAGTCAGGCGCCACAGACGGAGCTGTAAAGGTGAGGGTATCGGTATAGGCGCGCTTGAGCAAAATCTGACTTTCACGTACCTGCTTGCCTGCCACCTCGAAGCGTGTGCTGACGTTGGAGGAATCCGGCAGGTAATTGAGCGCCTTGCCGATGACCTGCGTTTTGTCGCCTTCCACCAGAAAGCGCGGCATCGCCAGCGTGGCCATCACTGCTTTAAAGGACTTGATGCTGGTGCTGTAGATGCCCGTGCGTTTTTTGCCATCCATACCCAGTACATAAGTGTTCCAGCTAGTAATATCGCCCGGGAAAGTGACCGGGAAGGTTGCCTGGCCTTTGCGGTCGGTGAGCAATCGTGGCTGCCAGAAGGCGAAGTCCGAGAAGTTCTCGCGGATGGCACCTGCCTCATCTACCGGCAACTCTGCGGTGAGCCCTTCAGGACCAGTTTTGCCACCGATGATGATCACACCGCCAGCCGCTACGGAGCCATAAATCGCCATCCCTGCCGCTGCGTCCAGCTTCGTCATCGAAGCGACCAAAGCCGGATCCAGGTCGGATAGTTCTCCGCTGTAGGGTATTCCGTTCACTATTATAAGCGGCGAACTGGCGCTTTGGATGGAGGCGTTGCCTCTGATGCGTATGACTCCATCATGCGCTATTTGGACTCCCGGAGCAATTCCAGCTAACTGATTAGCATAAGTCACCTCACTTTTCCGCTGCGCCCCATAACCTACCACCACTACTTCTGAGAGTTGTTTCATATCCTGACTCAAAGAGGTATCTACCACTCTCCTGCCCTCAGTAGGAACTTCGGAGGTTGCAAACCCGAGAAAGCGGAATACCAGCACAGCATTAGAAGGCACACCAAGCTGATAATAGCCGTTCGCATCAGTAGCCGTTCCGATGTGTGTTCCCTTCACCAGCACGGCCACACCCGGCAGCGGCTCACCCGACCCTGCATCCACGACTATGCCTGATACGGTGGTGCTGTATTCGTCCAGACCAGAGGTATAGTTGTCATTGCGCATCTGCCGGATCACCTGCTGCTGCGCCTCTATACTTACACTACGCTGAGCTTCTCTGATTCTTCTGTTGATCAACTGCTGCATCGTCTGGCTATACTTGTCGGCCTGTTTCTGAGCGGCTGGTTGAAGGTATAGCTGTACCTGTCCGTTTGCCTGCACACGCAGGTCGGTAGTAACGTAGCTGCTGTTCGGGAACAGCAGTGTCAGCTGGTATTTGCCAACCGGTATACCTGACACCAGCAGTGTGTTGCCGCTGTAGAGGCGCGCGGAGTCGGGTTGACCGGCCTTGTGCAGTAGGGCAATGGTAGGCCTTTGTGTAAAGGCGCTGTCAAGTCGCCAGCCTGCACGGCCTTTGGGGAGGTAGTCGTCGTAGCGCGGATTATTACCCAAGGCTTTCTGTAACCAGAATTCCCGGTTCAAATCCTCCCACTCCTGCTGCAGTTGTTGTTCAGTTGAGGCTTTATCATAAAGTGGCACCGCATTGCGCTCCTTCTTGTTCCAGTTGCCAAGATGAACATGCTCGGGCAGGAGCTGACGCTCACGCATTTTGAGCAGCTCCCGCTCAAAGGTATAGGTATAGCCCGGCTCCATGTCGAAGGTGGTGTTGAAGCGGTTATACCTTGTAAACTGCAAAAATCCGGGAGAGAACGGCCCCGCCAGCAGGGACTTTGCAGATGAGTAATAATGGTCGTTCCGGGCAGGGTTGCCCTGAATGCGCAACACCCGGCGGCCCTGCTTCAGGTAAGCCAGATCGCTGCCGAAGTTTTGCTCCACCTGCAGCAGGTAGCCGTGCAGGTTGTTGCGCTCCCGGATTGAGAGCGCATGTTCTTTTTCAGCTTTTGCCGCATAGGGTACATCAGACTTTGTGATGTCGGCACTCAGCACCAGTTTGTGATAAGGCCGCAGGTATACGCTGTCCAGTTTGATCAGCTTGTCGGCCGTGCGCATCATGATGGTATGATAGCCACTATCAGCCGCAAAGGAATAGGCGGGCATCACGTCCGTCCCGGAGAAATACACCGGCACCCGATCCAGGTATACCACATGCACCGGGACCACACGGCCGGAGTCCACTACAAAAGGCGAGAATTGTGTGAGGCTGTCGCGGGAAAGGCTGTATTCTGTAAAAATGCCCTGCTTCGGGTATAGGAAATTGTAGTAGGCTATGCTGTCCAGCCCCATGCGGCGGCTCCATACCTGCCAGTCCATCAGCTGCGAGGTAGCTTTGTCTTCGTTGTTAAGCTTCAGTTTCTGGTATGATTTGCGCCCTTTATACCTGTCCCATGACGGCAGTGTGGGCACACCCTGCGCCGTGAATTTGGAGGTGATGGCATAGGCAGTGAGGTCAGCGTTGGGTACTGGCTTGCCTTTGGCATCACGCACGGTCACGGTCAGGTCGCTCTGCTGGCCCGGGTAGACAACCTGTGGCGCTTCCACTTCCAGGTTCAGGGTATACCTGCGGTGCGGAGCCACTTTTTCATCTGACCGGATCTCACCGCCCCACATGTAGCGGAACGTCACAAAATAAGGGTCGCTGCCGCGCAAAGCCCGGGTATAGCGCAGCTCCCGCTCCTGCCCTCTTCCCTGCTCCACCAATTTATCGCCCCGGTACACGAAGTACCAGTAAGGCAGCTTGCGCGGATTGTCGAGCACAAAGTAAAGCGAGTCCTTGCTTCGGTCGGTATAGGCCTGTAGCTGTGCATTTTCGGTATTGAGGGCAAGTGATACCTCCTGCTCCGGGGTCTGCAGAATGTAACGTCGCACGTAAGGGTTCACAGGCAAACGGTAAGGCAGTTGCACCTGCTGCTCCAGCACTTTGTTGCCTTTTGCGTCTACGGCAATCAGCTGCGCCTCCTGCGGCGCGGGCTTGTCGCCTTCCAGATACTGAGCCAGCAGACTATCCTGCGAGAGGGAGAGTTTCAGCTGCCCCGGGGTATAGGTATAGCTGGCATCAGCGGACTGGAAACTGCGTTCGTTGCTGCTGTTCAGAAAATCAGCCCTCACCTGATAGCGCAAGGAGGCTTTCGGGAAAGAAGTGGCAGGTATGGAAATGCTTGTTTCGCCGGTAGCTTCCAGCGGCAGACTGTGCTTCCAAAGCGTGTCGGGTACGAACACCTGCTGCTCCCGCGACCCGAATACCTGCCGGGTAAGCACCACAACCTCTACCCGGGCATCGAGCAGATTGAGTCCGTTGGCGTCGGTGCCGCGCACGTGCACCTGGTTTTTTACACCAGCCTGGTGCTCCTCGTGCGCCAGTCGCAGGATATACTTGTTTTCCTTTAGTTCATAGTCTTCGTAGGTGAACGAGTGGCGTACCAGCACATCCTCCCGCTTATTGGTTCTTTCCAGCAATAAGTTATAGGTAGCATCCAGCCGCAGGTTCAGGCTGTCGTGCAGCACAAACCAGCCTTCGTATGCTCCTTTGCGGTAAGGCTCGAGCTCCCCCAGTTTTTTGCGCTTAATATCATAACCATACAGTATCAGCTGCGCCTCGTACGGCACGGGCTTGCCATTCCTGTTCACCACATACGCCTTATACCTGACCGTGTCGCCGGGTTGGTATAGTGGCTTGTTGGTGACCAGGTAGCCTTTGTATTTTTCAGGTTTCTCGCGACGATAGTCCTCGTCAAAAATAGCAACCACACTGCGGATCCAGCCTTCCGGATGCCCCCATTGAATGGTTCTGTACACATCCCGAAAAGGCTGCCAGGTATAGTAGATCGGCCAGGTGTTGATCAGTCGTTGCCACCACTTTGGTTTGTAATGATACTGATGCTGCTGCGGCGCGAGTTCTTCATAAAAGGTATGGCCCTGGTGGCTCACGCTGACTACTCCCTTCTTTGGTCCTTTTTTCAGCCGGTAAGTGTTCGTCTTGCCATCAAAGGGCACACGCTTTTTGCCAGCCATTACTTCCGCACCCGTTACCAACTGTCCCAGACTGTCGTGCACCAGCAGGGCAAGCTCCGGTTGCAGATGCAGCAGCTTCGCCTGCAGTTGGCTCTTTGTCTCGAGCCAGTAAATCAGATCGGGACCTTGGGCGTGCATATAGAGGTAGTGGCCGTGAGGCAGTGGCTTGGTGTAGGTCTTCCCGATCGCAAATGAATCGATGACGGTGTGGAAGAAGTTGTTTTTCACCACGTCCGGCCCCTTTTCATAAATCTTCAGGGCTTGCCCGTCGGTAATTTTATAGATATAGGTATAGGGGCTGCGCAACTGAGAGTTAGCCAGACGCCCCTGCGCGAAGGCAGGCACGGAACACAAGAAAATAAAGGCGAGCAGCAGTAGTTGTTTCAGCATAGCGGTGGGGTCAATTCCCTATCAATATACTAAAAATAGTATATTCTTATGCCTGATTGCCAAAAGCCCTTTCAGCATTAGTTACGCATGTTCAGGTACATTTCTTAGCAACCTGCAACAACACACCACACTATTTTTTCATTTTAACAATAATCCACCAGAACAAAGGCGCACAGGATGAATCCTATTACAGCTACATTCCTTTACAAGTAACTGTAAGCTTTAGTCCAATAAAAAAGAGCTCTCTGACTGTTTAACTAATTTAATTGAAAACAAAATAACTATATACCAATTACCTCGTACTTTAAAAATACAATAATCACCCAGTAGCTTGTTTTAAATTTTATGGAATTTAATAAAGGACATTCCCGCTATTAAAGCACCCTCCTTTATTTTTTAAATCTTTTTAAGGGACGTCGCCATGGAAATAACCAACCACACCTCGCACCATAATCGCCATATCTTTTTTGTAAAAGGCCTTGTGAAACAGCAAGCGCTCGATCAAATCCGCCAGGCAATCGCCGAGGCGCCAAGTGATTGCAACAAAGAACTCTGGATTGACTGCTCGCACGTCGACCGCCTGCACCTGACCAATAGCAGCATCTGCTCTTTTGTGAGTGAACTGCTCAAGATCCGAAAACAGGATGTAAAGGTGGTGCTCTGCGATATGAATGCTACCACAGAGCGCATGTTCCGCCTCCTCCGCCTCGACTCGCTTTTTGAAAAGGCTAAGTCTTTTGAGGAAGCGGAACAAGCAAAAAGCCCGCAAATCGCTGCCTAAGCCTTTTTGCTTTGCCATAAAACCAAAAGAGCGCCTCTGCAAAACAGGGGCGCTCTTTCTTTTCAGACTGTATACCTATACCTGCTACAGGCTCATGGTAAGGATCTGCTCCACATCTGGCACCTGAATATCGGCTCGCTCTCCCAGATTCTTCACGCCGCGCTCTTCAAAACGTTTCACAATTTGCTGGATTGTGCTTTTGTCTACCTCGTAGTCCCTGAGTTTGGTTCGGATACCCAGCGACTCAAAGAAATCGACGGTGGCCTGCACGGTGGCTTCGATGCGCTCGTCCTCACTACCCTGCCTGATGCCCCATACCCGCTCACCATACTGCAGCAACTTTTCTCTTTTCGTATCGCGCTTGTAGCGCAGCAACGACGGTAACACAATGGCCAGGGTGCGCGCATGGTCGATGCCGTGCAGGGCAGTCAGTTCGTGACCGATCATGTGCGTGGCCCAATCAGTCGGGACACCTACCCGGATCACCCCGTTTAGCGCCATAGTCGCGCACCACATGATGTTGGCAGCCGTGTCGTAATCAGTTGGGTTTTGCAGCGCTTTCGGCCCCTCCTCCTTCAGCGTGATCAAAATGGATTCCGCCAGACGGTCCTGCAGCGGCGCATTAACCGGATAGGTCAGGTACTGCTCCAGCACATGTGTGAAGGCATCTACCACACCATTACTGAGTTGGCGCAGAGGCAGCGAGAAAGTGGTCTCCGGATCAAGGATGGAAAACTTAGGAAACGTAAGCGGCGAGCCGAACGAAAGTTTCTGTCTGGTTTCTTCCCGCGTGATCACAGAACCGGAGTTCATCTCAGAACCTGTGGCCGGCAAGGTCAGCACGGCTCCAAAAGGAATGGCTTTGGTCACGGGCACTTTCTCGGAACATATTTTCCAGGGATCGCCACCTTCGAAAGGTATAGCCGCTGCGATGAATTTAACCCCGTCGATGACAGAGCCGCCGCCTACGGCCAAGATGTAATCCACTTGCTCCTGTTTTGCCAGGTCTACTGCCCTCATCAGAGTTTCGTAGCGCGGGTTGGCCTCTATGCCGCCAAACTCTACCACCTCATACCCTTTTAAGGCGGCCATAACCTGTTCGTATACGCCGTTTTTCTTAATACTCCCGCCGCCATAAGCCATCAGCACGCGTGCATTAGCCGGTACTTCAGTAGCCAGGGCTGCGATCTGCCCCTTTCCGAACAGGATCTTAACGGGGTTATAAAAAGTGAAATTGTTCATAAATTAAATTCTGCTAATTAATTGGTGTTATAATCTGCCGCTTTCACAAGCAGCTTGCCCGTGTTCTCGCCTCTGAATAAGCCGAAGAAGGCCTGTGGCAGTTGATCAAAACCTTCTACAATGTGCTCTTCGTACTGCAGTTTACCAGCTTTTACCCAGCTTACCATTTCAGTTGCTGCTTCCGGAAAGCGGGCGGCATAGTCGCTCACGATAAAGCCTTTCATCAGGGCGCTCTTTTTGAGCAGGACAGGCTCCACCCGCGGACCAGTCGGCACTGAGGTGGCATTGTACAGCGCGATCTGTCCGCAAACCGCAATGCGGGCGAATTTGTTTAACAGGCTATACACAGCGTCTGATATCTCCCCACCCACATTGTCGAAGTAAACGTCCACCCCACCAGGACAGGCAGTTGCTAAAGCCTCGCGCATGTTGGAAGTGGTTTTGTAGTTGATGGCCTCATCAAAGCCAAGCTCGTTTTTGAGATACGCTGTCTTATCATCGGAACCAGCTATACCTACCACGCGGCAGCCTTTCAGTTTGGCGATCTGCCCGACTACGGTACCCACTGCCCCCGCCGCGCCGGACACTACGACCGTCTCTCCTTCCTTTGGCTCTCCGATGAATAGCAGACCGCAGTAGGCCGTCATACCCGGCATGCCCAGTATACCCAGGTGGTAACTCAGCGGCGCCAGGTCCGGGTCCAGCGGATTGAGGCCCTTGCCGTCGGAGATGCTGTAAGTTTGCCAGGGGAGGTTGCCCAGCACAACGGCACCTGACTTATACCTCTCGTTGCGACTTTCCACTACTTCCGCCACCACACCCCCGGCTATGGGCTCGTTCAGGTTATAGGGCGCCACATAAGATTTGACATCACTCATGCGGCCGCGCATGTAAGGGTCCACCGATACGTAGAGCGACTTCAGCAGCAGCTGTCCCTCTTGCAAGCCGGGAAGTTCTTCTTCTCTAAACTCAAAGTTCTCCTCCGTAGGCATGCCCTGCGGACGGCTTTTCAATAAAATGCTTCTGGTTTTCATAGGCTCTGTTTGTTATACCTATTAGTGTATGCAAAATTGGCCCTGTGGGTTATAATTATACTTGAATCAGGCGGCCTTAAACGAAAAAAGGATGCTACCGGCCCTTTGCCGATAGCATCCTTCACTGCGATGTACTACTGTTGCTTATTTCTCGATCGTTTTAAATATCATGTGTGTCAGGAAATCTTCCAGCTCGCCATTGCCGTCTTCGTGTATGTTCGTCAGCGAGGGCAGGTGCAGCGCAAAGAACTTCTGGTAATGCGCACTCTCCGCTATTGTGGAGACCAGGGAGGCCGGGTACATATAATCCGGGTTGATTTCGTGCACGATGCCGGCTATACGCTTGCAGAGACGCTTGTAGCTCAAAAAGAAACCCTCCTTGTTGTTGGCATCCACCGTCTTGGTAAGGTAGGCTTTGGCCGACTCGGCCACCACAATGCGCTGCAGCGTTACCTCGTCGATGTGCTCAAAATCCATATCGTTTTCGATTCTACCTGACAAGATGCTAATCGCAATGCGCAGGCGCTCCTCCGGCGACTCAATGTTGTTAATGGCGAACACCAGCCTGTACTCCAGCCAGTTCCAGTACCACGAGATCAGGTACGAGAGCAGCATGTGCTTACTGTCGAAGTACCTGTAGATGGTTGCCTCCGTACTGTTGATGCGCTCCGCCAGTTTTTTAAAGGTGAAGGCCTCCAGCCCCAGTTCATCAATCAGGAGAATGCCGTGCTCGACGATGTCACGCCCTTTTTCGGATCCCTCCGGGTCTTTGAGGTATACCTTCTCCTCTACTTTGATCTTAATATTTGCCAGCAAGTTCTTCATGAAGTGTCTCCGTCAGGTTTTCAGCGTCATTGTAAAAGTTCACCACGCCGGTTTCCACGTTATACATTCCGCCTACGATGCCAATCTCGCCTTTTTCTATCATTTCGCGAAGGATCGGGCTATTTTTCTTTATCTCACCGATGGCCCACACCACGTTGGTTTCGGCCACTTTTTCTACAAATTCGTTGTTTTTGGAGCTCCGCTCACCGGCATACTCCACAGCGTTTACGGCTGGCGCTATCTTGTGCAGCAGTGTGCTCAGGTTGCCCATCTCTATGTGGTCGCAGGCTCCTTTTATGGCGCCGCACCTGCTGTGTCCCAACACCACGATCAGCTTGGAACCGGCCACTTTGCAGGCAAACTCCATGCTCCCCAGTATGTCTTCGTTCACCACATTGCCGGCAACGCGGGTACTAAAGATATCACCTAAGCCCTGGTCGAAGATCAACTCAGCCGAGGTGCGGGAGTCGATGCAGCTCAACACGATGGCAAACGGAAACTGATCTTCTGACGTTTCGTTGACCTGCTGCAGCAGGTTGCGATTCACTTTCAGGTTGCTCACAAAGCGCTTGTTGCCTTCCAACAGAATCTCTTTTGCGCGCTGTGGGGTTAGCTCTGCCTGTGTTTCTCTATTTTGCGTTCTCATGGATTTTACTATTTTTTGAATCATTGGGTAATCTTTCGAGCAACCTGCCCGGCAAAGTTCGGATGTTTTTAGAACTTCCTCTCTTCGTATTTCAATTTTTCACTCCCAGTCGTGTCCTTTATTTTCAGGTGGCTGTCTTTGCTGCGGACAGGTCTGTGAGCATGCACCCATTACTCCAGATGCCCATGCCGATTATGTCCTCTGCGAAAGTGGCAATAGTGCCGGGAGACAGAGGTAGACCGGACATTAAGCCACATAGTCTTTAACGGTAAGTATAGCGCATTCTGCTTAAGGTATAGGCTCATAACCTCAATTCGATAGTTTTACTATAATACTACAAAGTAAAGCCACACACATTTCAGTTCCCAGTTTTTTCGTGATTTTTATTACTGGCTGTATGATTTATATCATTGTTTTCAGGAGCAGACACTCGTAAATCGCAATCTGGAAGGGAGGAGCCGGTACTGCCCCGCAGGAAGCATGTCTGCTGAAAGTTGTATATTTGCCTGCTCTGCCATTGGACAGCAGCGTACCGGCAAAGCCCTTTTATTTATCATTAAACCCCGCTTACGAGTATGCAACAGTGGAACAAACTCAGCAAGGACACCATTCAGACGATTGTCTTCAACGCCCTGGCCGAGAACGTGAATTTCTATGACGAGAACATACTGGGTATACCTGGCTCGCACCTTGATAACAAAGTGTTTTACCAAGATGCCCCTTTTTTGAAAGACGCTCCCTTCCTGACGGCGCTGATCCATAACCCCAACCACATTGGCTGCCATACCCTGGGCGCTTCCGAATCTTTTTTCAGGGGCACGCACCAGATCGAGCGCGAGCTGATCGGTCTGTGCGCCGAGCAGATCCTGAAAGCTGAGCCCGGAAGCTGCGACGGCTATGTAGCAGCCGGCGGCACGGAGGCCAACCTGCAGGCCATCTGGATTTACCGCAATTACTTCCGCAACCGCGACGGCGTGCGCAACGAGAGCATCTGCATTCTGTGCTCCCGCGACAGCCACTACTCCATGAGCAAGGCCGCCAACGTCTTCGACCTCGACATCGCTACGGTGCAGGTGGACAGCGACACACGCACCATCGACGAAACCCACCTGCAGGAAGTGATCGCTGCCCAGAAAGCAAAAGGCAAAAGCCACTTTATTGTGATCACTAACATGATGACAACTATGTTTGGATCAGTTGATAACGCTGAGTTATATGCAGCATCACTTGAAGATAACAACTGCCAGTTCATGATCCATGTGGACGCGGCTTTCGGCGGCTTCATCTACCCTTTCACTAACCCCAATAACACGCTTAACTTCCAGAACAAGCACATCACCTCTGTGACGCTGGATGCGCACAAGATGGTACAGGCGCCATACGGCACGGGTATTTTTCTTATCCGGGAAGGCTTTATGCAGCATGCCAACACCAAGGAAGCCAGCTACGTGGAGGGAGAAGATTTTACGCTGATCGGTAGTCGCTCCGGCGCCAACGCCATTGCCGTCTGGATGATCCTGATGACCTACGGACGCTACGGCTGGGAGGAAAAAACCACTACCCTGCTCAACCGCGCCGCCTGGCTGGCCACTGAGCTCGACAAGGCAGGTATAGCCTACTACCGCAACCCATACTCCAACATCATCACGATCCGCAGCGAGTACCTGAACAGGGGCATCGCCAGCAAGTATGGCCTTGTGCCGGATAATCACCATGACGCCAATTGGTATAAGGTGGTGGTGATGGACCACGTGACCATTGATCGCCTGATCCCGCTACTCGCGGATTTGAAAGCCTACCAGCAGGAAGCCTGCCTAGCAGAATAAGCTATACCTGACAGGTAACCCATAAATCAGAAAAGGCTCCTTTAGCGGGAGCCTTTTCTGATTTCTATCAATTGCTATACCTACAGCGACTCCGTTAGCTGCCGCGGAGCGGCTATACCTGTTCCCTTGTAGTGCTGCAGAAACAGCGCCAGTTTGTCCATGGTCTGGCTCAGCTCCTGTAGCTCGGGCAGGTATACGATGCGGAAATGGTCGGGCTGCTGCCAGTTAAAGCCGCTCCCCTGCACCAGCAGCACGAGTTGCTCCTGCAGAAAATCCAGCACAAAAGTCTGGTCGTCAGCAATAGCGTACTTCTTCACATCAATTTTCGGAAACAGGTAGAAAGCGCCTCTAGGCTTTACGCAGGTAATGCCAGGTATAGCCGTCAGTTTCTCGTAGCAGATATCCCGCTGCTGCCTTAGTCTGCCCGTTGGTAACACCAGGTCCTGCATCTCCTGATACCCCTCCAGCGCCGCCTGTATGCCGTACTGCGCCGGCACGTTGCTGCACACCCGCAGGCTAGCCATCGTGTTCAGCCCATCGATGTAGCTCCTGGCTTTGGCTTTGTTGCCGCTCACCAGCATCCAGCCCGCCCGGAAACCGGCGGCCAGGTAGTTCTTGGAAAGTCCGCTGAAAGTGACGGTCAACACCTCGTCCGAAAAGGTGGCCGTAGAGCGGTATTCCACTTCATCGTATAGTATCTTGTCGTAGATTTCGTCTGAGAACATAACAAGGTTGTGTGCAGCGGCCAGTTCTACCAGTTCCTGCAGCAGTTCCGGGGCGTATACCGCGCCAGTCGGGTTGTTAGGGTTGATGATGACAATGGCTTTGGTGCGGCTCGTGATCTTACTTTTGATGTCGGCCAGGTTGGGGTTCCAGTCGGAGGCTTCATCGCAGAGGTAGTGCACGGCTTTGCCGCCCGAAAAGCGCACGGCTGCTGTCCAGAGCGGGTAGTCCGGCGAAGGCACCAGCACCTCGTCGCCGTTGTTGAGCAGCGCTTGCACCGCCTGCAGGATCAGCTCGCTCACCCCGTTACCGAGTGAAATATCATCTGTATGGATGCCGGCTATACCCTTGGCCGTGTAGTAGTTTCTGATCGCTTCGCGGGCGGGCAGGATGCCTTTGTGGTCGGAATAGCCTTGGGCATGGCGCAGGTTATCCATAATGCTTCGGGTGACCGCCTCGGGCGCGTCAAAGCCAAAGGGAGCCGGATTGCCGATGTTCAGCTTCGTGATACGGTGCCCCTCCAACTCCAGTTCTTTCGCCTTCTCGTATATGGGCCCACATAGTTCGTAATGAACCGCATCGAGCCGCGTGCTGCGTTGTATCATAATCGCTTAAATTTTTTCAAATTTAAGAGTTCGTCCGGTATTCCAAGCCAGGAGTCGCCCTAAAAAACACTGGTGTATCTGCCAGCCGGATAATGAGAGCAGGCAGGTTGTTACGGCCTGAAAACGAGTACGGCTCCTGTGCATAAGTCAGGATCCGTACTTGAAGACATACTTCACTAAAATCACTTTTACCCACTGGATTTCAGATCGTTGACATAGTTCTGGTCCAGTACCGGAGTATAGCCTCTCAGCAGATTCTGCACCACGCTACCGGTCTCCACAGTATAGTGCATCAGGCACTTGCTGTTATCGCCATGCCGCCCGTGCGGCGCGTCCTGGTGGTTCTGCTGCATGGGTGTGCCGGCATTTACCAGACCCAGGATTGCCCCAACTCATGCTGCAGCACAACACTCTCAAGCTTTGTTCTGTCTGGCTGGCCGATACCCACTGATATACCGCGGATCGTATGATCAAACAAGGCCATGGACGTATTGCGGTAAGCCACCCCCAGCACCTTGCTGTTGTCGGTGTCCTCCGCATACCTGCTGTCGGCAAAGAAGAAATAGACCGCGATCGTATTGGGCCGGGTGTACTCGGTGCGGCACTTTTCCTCAATGCCCACCAGGTCCTGTGCCGTGTAGGCGCTTTTGCCGGGCGCTGGAATGGCGGCCTGCTTTAGAATGATACCGCCGGGTTTGTCCAAGTATTTCTCCATCCAGCTGCTCTTAACAGAGCGCAACACTTCACCTGAATCATACAACACAGGATATCCTAATCGACTGATATCACGCTATCCCACTGCCTAATCATCACCTGACCTCCAGCCTGTTACTGATAACTACCTTGAGCATTTAACCTCCGAACACAACCAAATGCTAAAAATATTAGTACAAATGACAACTATATTAGCAAATACTATATATATTTGAGCGATATTTTACGAAACAGCACTATGGAAAAAGCCTATACCTTGAACACCCTGCCCGACCACCTGGAGATTGTGCCGCTGGACTTACCCGATCTGCTGGAACTCCCGATCAGCCAGAGCTACGTAGCGGCAGGTTTCCCCTCGCCGGCAGAGGATTATTTAGAAGACAAGATCAACCTGCAGCAGGTCCTGATCCGGAACCCGACCGCCACTTACCTGCTGCGGGTGCGGGGCGAGTCGATGCGTGATGCCCGCCTGCACGACGGCGACATAATCGTAGTAGACCGCTCCCTCAAGCCCAGCCACGGGCACATCATCATTGGTGTGGTAGATGGCGAGTTCACAGTAAAACGGCTGCTGCAAAAAGGCCCCCGGCTATACCTGCAGCCGGCCAACGAACTCTACCCGCCCGTGGAGATCACGGAAGAGATGGATTTTAAACCCTGGGGCGTCGTGGTGTGGTCGCTTCATAAAGTAAACAGCAGCCATGACTAGCCTTTTCGCCCTCGTGGACTGCAACAACTTTTACGCCTCATGCGAGCGGGTCTTTGATCCAAAGCTGGAAGGCAAACCCATTGTGGTACTCTCCAACAACGATGGCTGCATCATCGCGCGGTCCAACGAGGCCAAGGCGCTGGGTATACAAATGGGCGAACCAGCCTTTAAAGCAAAAGATATAGTAGAACAGCATAACGTGCACGTTTTCAGCAGCAACTATACCTTGTATGGCGATATGTCGGCACGGGTGATGCAGACGCTGGCGCAGTTCACACCCAACCTGGAGGTATACTCTATCGACGAGGCTTTTCTGGATTTAGGTAATTTCTATGGCCGCGACTTAAACCAGTATGCCGGAGAGCTTCGGAACACCGTCAGGACCTGGACAGGTATACCTGTGTCGGTGGGTGTGGCCCCGACCAAGACACTGGCTAAACTGGCGAACCGGCTTTCTAAAAAATCGAAGAAAGCGGATGGCGTGCTGGTACTGACTGACGAGCGGCACATACAGGAGGCACTGCGTCGAACCGAGGTAGGTGATGTGTGGGGCATTGGTCGGCGCTATGCCCGCAAGCTGGCCGGCTTTGGCATCCATACCGCGCTGGACCTGCGCAACGCTTCCGATGCCTTCGTGAAACAGCACCTGACCGTGGTGGGCCTGCGTACAGTGCGGGAGCTGCGCGGAGAGCCTTGCCAGGATCTGGAGATGATAGCGCCCAACAAGCAGCACATCTGCACTTCCCGCTCTTTTGGGTATGCCGTCACGTCACTGTCGCAGTTGCAGGAGGCCACCGCCAACTATGCTTCGCGCTGTGCAGCCAAGCTGCGGCGCCAGAAAAGCTGTGCGGGCGCCATTACCGTGTTCGTGGAGACAAACCGTTTCCGGGAGAGCGATGCCCAGTACTTCAACAGCAAGACCATCGCGCTTCCCACGGCCACCAACAGCACCCTGGAACTGCTGCACTACGCCAGCCTGGCCCTGCAGGCGCTCTACCGCGGAGGCTACCGCTACAAAAAGAGTGGCGTGATTGTGTCGGAGTTGCGGCCCCAGAACCAGGTACAGACCAGCCTCCTCGACACCGTAGACCGCGACAAGCACCAGCGCCTGATGCAGATTATGGACAAACTCAACAGCGCATGGGGCCGCGATACGGTCACCAGTGCCGCCCAGGGCACCACCCGCCCCTGGCAACTGAAATGCGAAAAGAAGTCTCGTTGCTATACCACGCAGTTGGAGGAATTGCTGTGTGTTGGCGAAGAGATGAAAGTAGCTATACCTGCAACAGCGTGATAAGGAGAACAGGGGGAGTTTTCGTGCATGATTGACACACCCCTGCCCCTCTCAAAAGGGGAATCTCCGCCATTGCCATTTCATAGGTATAAGTGTTATAGCACAGAATACTGACAGGTATAGCAAGACTAACTTGCACTTCAGCTACGAAGGTATAGCATCAGCCAGGTGCGCTTAAATGACACTCCACTGTTTGAGCGTTCAGCGAGTGGGGGTAGGGGCCCTCGATTTGGAGGGTCTTGATTTTTTTGCTTACTGGGGGTAGGGGCCCTCTTTCTTTTCATCAAGGAAAAAGTGAGTGCCCGCCGCACAGGCTAAGCAATGCAAACTGTTTGCTATACCTATACCTGACCTGGGCCAGAGGCCCCACTATAGCAGTCACGAGCGTGGACGCTCGCGCCATAAAGAATCAACATAACAAACACAGCAACTCACTATGAAAGCAGAAGAATTTTTGAAAGGCCGCGGCGCACAGTACAACCCCGCCAACCCCTACCTGAAGCAGGAGTACGTGGCTGCGCACATCGAGGGGCTGGATGAAGCGATGCTCTCCAACACCAAAACCGAGTTCTTTGCCGAGCACCCGAAAAAGATCGTGAACAAGGTCGAGAGTCCAGATCTGGGCCTGTCCTACTCCATGAACCCGTATCAGGGCTGTGAGCACGGCTGCGTGTACTGCTATGCCCGCAACACACACCAATATTGGGGCTATGGCGCCGGACTGGATTTTGAGCGCAAGATTATCATCAAGGAGAACGCCCCCGAGGTGCTGGCCCGGCAACTCGAAAATAAAAACTGGCAGGTGATGCCCATCATGCTGGCCGGCAATACCGACTGTTACCAGCCCATTGAGGCAAAGAAAAAGCTCACCCGCCGCATGCTGGAGGTGCTGCTGGAGTACCGCCACCCGGTCAGCATCATCACCAAGAACGCCCTTATTTTGCGTGACCTCGACCTCTTGCAGCAGCTCAACAAACTGGATCTGGTGCATGTCAACATCAGCATCACAACCTTAGATGAGAAGCTGCGACAGAAGCTGGAGCCCCGCACCGCCACGGGAGCCAGACGCCTACAAGTGGTCAAGCAGCTGGCGGGGGTTGGTATACCTGTCAATGTGATGGTGGCGCCCATTATACCTGGTCTCAACGACTCCGAGATTCCGGCCATTATCAAAAGTGCTGCTGAGGCGGGCGCCAGCAGCGCGGCCTATACCATTGTGCGACTCAACGGCAGCATCGGCCCCATCTTCGAAGACTGGATCAGAGAAGCTTTCCCCGACCGCGCCGACAAAGTGCTGAGTCAGATTGCTGACTGCCATGGAGGTCAGCTCAACGATAGTCGGTTTGGCACACGCATGCGCGGCGAGGGCAAATTTGCCGAGGCGATCAACAAACTTTTTAAGATGAGCTACAACCGCTACATGGCCGGCCGCAGCATGAAACCCTACAACTATAATCACTTCTGTACCAGGGCAGGTATACAGATGAACCTCTTTTAAAAGTTGAAGATAACATGATCTGTATCTTACCAAATGGACAGATAAGCAAATTAACACAAAAGTATAGACCGATGTGCTTGTAATTACAATGTGCCCTCGCTATTATTGAGGGGTATAACATTTAAACCGTCCGTCAGGTATACACTTACGACACCCCGCCGCCTGCTATTTCACGACAGCAAAACGATTGCATGGAACACGGAAACGATATTACAGTAAACAGTTGGGCTGAGGTACAGTCGGCTTTGTTTGACCATAGCTGGAACGAGAACATCAAGCGCTTTCGCTCCTCTCACGTTTACCGCGGCAGTTGGAGTAAGGAGTATGACCTGAGCACCAGCCTAACCCGACTCGGGAGCCGCTATTACGAACTGGAGCCCCATATCCTGCGGAACTTCCGGAAGTACGCACACAGCAATGCCGCGCCCGGCGACTCGGTATGGAACTGGCTGGCCGTGGCACAGCACCATGGCCTCCCGACCCGTCTGCTGGACTGGACCTACTCCCCTTATGTAGCACTGCACTTTGCCACTCAAAACCTGGCCAGCTACAACGAAGACGGGGCAATCTGGTGCGTGGATTACGTAAAAGCCAATGACTTCCTGCCGCTAAAACTTCAGACTGCTATCAAGGAAGAAGGTTCCAACGTGTTTACACCCGAGATTCTGCAGCCGGTCTGTTCATCCCTTAAAGAGCTCTCCTTGCTGCAGAACGAGGAATTTGTGGTGTTTCTGGAGCCGCCATCGCTGGATGAGCGCATTGTGCACCAGTATGCCCTTTTTTCGCTTATGTCGAATGCGCAGGCCAACATGAGCCAATGGCTGGAGCAGCACCCGGAACTGTTTTTCAAAGTCATTATACCGGCCGGACTCAAGTGGGAGATCCGGGATAAGCTGGACCAGGCCAACATCACCGAGCGGGTGCTCTTCCCAGGATTACAGGGACTAAGCCAGTGGCTGAAGCGCCACTATACCCACGAATAAGTTTTTTACTAAAAAAGGAGGCTCAGGCGCTGTATCCTCACGAAATATCCATACTTTCATAGACTGTATTACACCGAATACCCATACCTGGCCATGAACTCCTTTTTACCCCGCACACATGAAGCGATCAAAAGCTTCATGCTGAAGAACTTACCACCCTACCACCTTAAAAAAAGCCTGAAACCCGCTACTGCCGTACTGGCGGCTGTACTGCTGCTGGGCTCCGCTTCCTGCACCCAGGACAAAGAAGCGCATTCCGCTACACTGCCAGCTACGACAGAGAACTACGAATTGCCAGGGCAGTCAACTGATAGCACCAGCACCGCCTCTGCCGACACAGTAGCGGCACAGACACCAACTGCTGCTCCAACACCAACTCCTGCCACTGAAGCACCAACCGTATACCCGGGACCTGAGCCACTGCCCGGTGCCATCCTGCCGCACAAGCGTATATTGGCCTATTACGGCAACCCACTGTCCAAGCGCATGGGTATACTGGGCGAGTATCCGGTTGAGGAAATGTTAAACCGTCTGGATGAGGAAGTAGCCAACTGGGCCAAAGCCGACTCGCTGACACCTGTACAACCCGCCCTGCATGCCATTGTGGTAACAGCGCAGGGCCACCCGGGCCGTGGCGACAAATACCGCCTGCGCATGACCGACAAAATGATCGAGGATGTGCTGGAGATGGCCAGGCAGCGCGATGCCATTGTGTTTCTGGATGTGCAAGTAGGTCGCAGCACCCTGCCGGAAGAACTTCCTCGCCTGACACAGTTTCTGAAGCTTCCAAACGTGCACCTGGGTATAGACGCCGAATTTGCAATGAAAGAGGGCGAAGTACCGGGCAAGAAAATAGGAAGCTTTGACGCCGAAGACATCAACTACGCCACCGGCCTGCTGGCAGACATTACAAAGGAGCATAATCTGCCACCTAAATTGCTGATCGTGCACCGCTTCACGCAGCGCATGATTCAGAACTCCCAGGATATTGAATTAAGACCGGAGGTACAGGTAGTCATGCACATGGATGGCTGGGGGCCGCCGGCGCTTAAAAGAGACACTTACCGCCGCTTTATCGTTAAAGAGCCGGTGCAGTTTACGGGTTTCAAAGTATTTTACAAGAACGACACGCGCAACAACTCCCGACTGATGACACCCGAGGAGATTCTCAAGCTAGACCCGAAGCCACTTTATATTCAGTATCAATAGAACCAAAGAGAGCGTAGCTACCTGCTACGCTCTTCTTATTTTTGTCCCTCATCTAGACATAAGATTTGGTCAAGTCTAGGCTGCGCGCTAGCAAGATCTTTTCGGGATGACATAAAAATAGAACGGGAGGACCTTGGCTTATACCTTCTTCTAAAAAGCGATCGGCTATACCTGGCAACAATAATGCTGTAGGTAGGACCCGGATACTGATTAAAAAATTTCGCTACCACGCCAAAAAGGCTTTCAGATTATCGAAAATATTGCCGAAATTATCAACATACCTGCACGCAGCTAAGAAATTTGAAATTTTCGGGATCAGCAGTGAGTAAAAAGGCCCGGATTTTGCGTTACAGGTATAAGATAATTCAAGCCAATGCACTTATAAAGCCAGAAGGGCTATAGGCGCCAGAAACCACAAAAGCAGGGAATCATGACGCAGTTGTTCAAGCTCTCTAATCTGACTACGTTTTTAGTTCGGTTCATCCAGATCATCATCGTGTTCCCGATGGCGGTCCTGATCAGTTTCTACCTACCTCCCATCAGCTTCATCGACTACGAGCTGAACTTCCTGCTGTGCGTTATTCTGGCGGCCATTATCTCGGTGATTGTAACCAGCATTAACAAGAAACTGATCCTGCTGGCTTTTGTGGGCATCATGGGGGCCATGTTCTTCAACAGCACCTTCGACGACTATACCGTAGAGAACCTCTACGCCGACTACAACGCCATGCTGGTGAACATGACCAGCAACTCCAGCAAAGTATCTTATTTCAAGCCCGTAAAAGGCACTTATTTCCAAGAACGTCGTGTGAAGAGTGCTATGCAGCCCACCCATCCGGCTGTGCGGTCCTTTGCCGTTGAACACTCTACCCGCTTTTTTCATGACGAGTACTACCGCAAGTATGGCAAAATGGTACGTTACTTCTCGCTCTTTAAGCATGTGCGCAACAGCTGGCGCTACGTAAACGACCCGCTTGGCCTTGACTATTACTCGCCGCCTACCGAGAGCATCCAGCTGCTGGCCGGCGACTGCGACGACTATGCCATCCTGATGGCCTCTTCAATTATGGCCATAGGCGGTGAGGCCCGCATCGTAATATCTCCAAACCACATGTATACCGAAGTAAAAATGGGCACTGTGGAGGATCTGGACAAGGTAAGTTATGCCGTGCGCTCGCTTTTCCCGGATGAAGTAACCGGCGGCAAGATCCACTTCCACGAAACAAACGGCGAGCTTTGGATCAACTTCGATTATACGGCAGGTTATCCGGGCGGTCCCTTCCTGGAGCCGGAACTGTATAGCGTAATCAACTTTACCAACTCCTGAGGCTGGCTTATACCTGACAGGTAGACTAAATTTTTGGATTTATCGTACAAATGCTGCAGCCGCTTGATTAGCGGCTGTTTATTTTCTATACTTACCATTTACAGCATAAAACGACCGAAAGACATATGCCCAAAATCCTGATTATAGATGACGAACGGGCCATTCGCAGCACCCTGAAAGAAATTCTGGAATTTGAAAACTATACCGTAGACGAAGCTGAAGACGGCCAGAAAGGCCTGCAGCAAATAGGCAAGTCGAAGTATGATGTGGTGCTTTGCGACATCAAAATGCCAGGTATGGATGGTATAGAAGTGCTGGAAAAAGCCATGGAAATGGCACCTGATACTCCTTTTATCATGATATCGGCACATGGCACCATCGACACAGCCGTGGAAGCCACCAAAAAAGGAGCCTACGACTTTCTGCAGAAACCACCGGATCTGAACCGCCTGCTGGTGTCGGTGCGCAATGCGCTGGACAAGTCGAACCTGGTGACCGAAACCAAGATCCTGAAAAAGAAGATTTCCAAAACCTACGAAATGGTGGGTGCGTCGGAAGCACTGGGTCGTGTGAAGCAGGCAATTGAAAAGGTAGCGCCGACTGATGCCCGCGTGCTGATCACAGGTCCGAACGGATCGGGCAAGGAACTGGTGGCACGTGCCATTCACGAGCACAGCAACCGCGCTAACGGACCATTGATCGAAGTAAACTGCGCCGCTATACCTAGCGAACTGATCGAGAGTGAATTGTTCGGCCATGAAAAGGGCTCATTTACCTCGGCTGTAAAGCAGCGCATCGGTAAATTTGAGCAGGCCAATGGCGGTACGCTTTTCCTGGATGAGGTAGGCGACATGAGTTTGTCGGCACAGGCCAAGGTACTGCGTGCACTGCAGGAGCACAAGATTACGCGTGTAGGCGGCGACAAAGACATACAAGTGGATGTGCGTGTGCTGGCCGCTACGAACAAAAACCTGCTGGAAGAAATCGAAGCCAGGACGTTCCGCGAGGACTTGTACCACCGACTGGGTGTGATTCTGGTGCATGTGCCGCCGCTGAACGAGCGCCGTGAGGATATACCTGACCTGGTGCAGAAGTTCCTGCAGGACATCGCCAACGACTACGGCAACAAGCCCAAGATCATTACAGCAGATGCGCTGGAGTACCTGAAACAACTCGACTGGCGTGGCAACGTGCGCGAACTGCGCAACGTGGTAGAGCGACTGGTGATCATGAGCGGTCAGGAAATAACATTCGAAGATGCCAAAGCCTATGCCCGACCGGCTGTGGCATAATGATATTACACCCGTTCTTTATTATTAAACTGTTCTCACTAATGCAAAACGCCCCGGCCTGCTGGCTGGGGCGTTTTTGTTATCTGACTGTTTTATACCTTAGGCAGCTGCTTTGCCCTGCTTCAGCATACAACATTGCTTATATTTGTTACCACTTCCGCATGGGCAGGGCTCGTTACGGCCCAGGCGTTTGCCATAGGGGTTGAGCAGTTCCCGGAAATTGACGCGGAACCTTCTTTTGGGATTCTGCTTGAAAACCTTGGTCAGCAGTTCGTACAAATGCGGGTGCTTCTCGGCCAGCTGATCGGGTTTCTCGAAGAAATACTCGGTTACCACAGCAAAGAACTCCGCCTCGCTGGTCGCGCCGTAGTCATTTATGTCTGACTTTCCTTTTTCGATCTGGCTGATCTTGCGGTACATGAGTTCCTTCCAGGGGCGCACCAGGTCGTCGGGCAGGTAGGCTTTGGGTATACCATCTATCTCGCCATCAGCCTGGTCAAGCATGTGGGCAAATTCATGTATACCTACGTTCTTACGGTCGGCCATGTCATTGAATCCCTGCTCCAGCGCCGGCTTGGACAAGGTAACGTAATGGTCGTTCTGGAATGGATTTACGCGCCCCAGCACCTCCGAAACCGCTTCATTATCCTCGTTCTTATACCTGTGAATGCTGCCCGGAAACACCAGCACCTCGCCCAAGTTGTGGTACTCCCAGTCTTTAAAGCCAAAAATCGGGATGATAGCGCTTGAGCCTACCAGCACTTTGGTCGTATCGTCTACTTCGGTATCTATACCTGTGATGCGCTTTTCAGACACAAAAAGCAGGAGTTTCTGTTCAAAGCGTTCCTTCTCTTCGTCGGTCTTTAAAGTATGGTAAAAGCCCACCCTGTCCTGCAGGATCTTGCGCCACTCAACCGGAAAGCCCTTTTTCAGAATTTGCTTCCGATAGCGTTCCCGGCGGGTAGCCCACCTGTAAAATAGCAGCAACATACCTGCCACCAGTGCAATAAAAAATATGTAACCCATGGGCAGCTTAAACGGTGAATTGATGTTTTAGATGTTAAGCAATCAGCAGATTGCAGCCCCGGATGTCCGAATTATCGAATCGACCCAGTACTTCGAATGTGCCGTCCGGCTTCAGACGACCAATGTCTTTCGTCTCGATAAAAGCACAGGAATCGATGTTGGCCAGGTCAATGATGTTGATGCCGCCCGAGCGTATACCTGGCCGGATGTCAAAAGGATCGTTGAGGTCGCGTAGGAGCACCCGCAAGGTATAGCCCGGATGAAAAAGGCCGTCGCCCAATGAGTAGGCCTGCGACAACAGCTCTGTCATGCCATACTCTGAGTGGATCGCTTCTACCCCAAAGCCCTGCTTCAGGTAGGCGTGCAGTTCCTCCCGGATCATCTCCCGTCGACGCCCCTTCATACCGCCGGTTTCCATAATCGTCACACCACTGAAATCCTCCTGCCCTTTCAGTTCATCAGCCCAGTCGAGCAAGGCATAGGAAACGCCCATCAACAGCACTTTTTTTCCTCTGTGCCGGGCTCCTTTTACAGTTTGCAGCAGCTGGTCATGGTTTCGGAGGTAAAAGCCCTCCTCCTGCTGCCCGGATTGCTTCACAAAATAATTGACCATAGCCACCAGTGACGAGCCGCCCTGCTCCAGGTATGAGGGCAGTAGCGCCAGCACCACGTAGTCGGTTATTGGGCCGTAGAAAGATTCGAAAATACGCTGGGTCGTGCGCAGGTACCAGTCCAGGCTGGCTACCTGGTGGCGGCTGCGGGATGTTTGGGTAGTGCCGCTGCTGTAAAAAGTCACCTCAGGCTCAAAAAAATCGGTTTTTACCTCGTGGGTTTTGAAAAACTCGATGGGCAGAAAAGGGATATCCTCCAGTTGGCTGGTCTGCCTGGTGTCGTGGCCTAAATGCTGCAAATAGTCACGGTATACCTGGTTATGCTCGGCTTGGTAGCTGAATAACGCCAGGGCAGTTTCTTCAAAATCAAAGGGTTGGTCAGCCAGTAATAGCGGCAGGTGTCGGGCTTTGAAATCCATCCAAATTATTTATAACAATTCCTGTATCTGTTCGTTTGATTTAGTAAATTTAGCTTCAATTTCTGAGATCCTACATGAGATACATGCTAAAGTATGGTGTGGCATGCCTGCTGTTGCTGCTAACCCTTAGCTCCTGCCGCAAAGAACCTGTCTACGACGTAGTACCTGAGATTGAGTTCAGGCGAGTGGAGCAGTACCATTTTGTGGACACCCCTTTCCCTCAGAGACCCGATATCACCTCTTTACGCGATTCAATCGTATTGGTCATCGGCTTTAAAGACGGAGACGGCAACCTGGGCCTTTCCAGCAACCGGGAATCGCTGGACTTTCAGCCACCTTTTAATGAGGGCTCTGAGTTTGAGCAGAATTTTCACACCGTGATGTACATCAAGGTGGAGGACCAAAACAATCCGGGCAATTTCCGTTTTGAGCCCTACCCTTTCCCGGTACCGGGATTTCAGTTCTCAGGAAGGTTTCAGCGGCTTTCGGCAGATGAGCGCCCGGAAACTTTGGAAGGTGAGATCAAATACAGCATCAACGAGATCAACGCGTCAGAATTCCCACTGCTGCAACCCGGCACGGTTATCAAGTTTGACATCTTCATTTACGACCGCACCACCCCTGTGCCTAACCGCAGTAACACGGTGACGACAGACGAAATAACCTTGTTTCAGCCAGCGGGCGAGTAGGAATCAGGTATAGAAAAAGCGCAGGGCTCTGTATCATTTGGTACGGGGCCTTTCTTTTTTTTAGGTATTTTCAGGATGAAGGAAACTGAACTGAAGAATTAAGTTAGAGTACAGATTCGTCATGATAGGCGCTATACTTGAGCCATCTTTATACCGATTAGTATAGCCTCTATGAGAAGAGCGTAGCTGAGCATAAAAGTTGTGCCTTTATGGAAAGAAGTTATTACTTAAATGATTTCATTTTTTTCACATACCTGGATTATACGCCCTTCTTTATCAAACTCAAGAAAGTAGTAATCAAATGATCTGTGCCTTCTGTATGCCATAACTTCCACAAAGTAGCTATCACCAATCTGCTTCCTGGGGAGCACGAAAACCTTAATTCTATTTGATCTTTTCCTAATCCTTTTTATCTGGATATCTGACTTTGGGAACTGTAAAACTTTGGGCAGTTCACTAGGCCATAAAAACAGTGCTTTTCGTGTTTCCTCATCCCACTGGTTACATTTCATTAATATTCCAGAGTAACTCGTTGTGTCGGTTTTTGTAGAAAACTCTGCTACTTTTAGCTCTGGGTACTTTTCAGTTATAATATTCTTAAAATAATAATTAGCTGCCAGCTGCTCAAAGTTAAGTTCTGCACCAGAAGTGTAGAGTACAAGTAGTAGATGAACAACTAATAGCTTCATTACTTCTTAAATTATTTTTATACACATCTTTATAGGTAGATTTCGTGGTAACCTATAAAAGAGGAGTTGCCATACCTGTTCAGTAATCTTACAGGTATGGCAACTCCTCTTATTTTCTTTCCCTAAAACGTTTCTGCCTTAGTATAGGGCTGCTTAGTAAATCACCGGATAAGCCTTCGGGTCTGCCTCGTGCATGATCTCGTACACTGCCTCGAAAACATCCTCCGTATTTGGCTTAGAGAAGTAATCACCGTCAGATGAGTATGGCGGACGGTGGGCGTGCGCTGAAAGGCACTGCGGCTTGGAGTCCAGGTAGCGCCAGGCGCCCTGCTCGTCTACTACCTGCTGCATCATGTAGGCAGTAGCGCCTCCCGGTACGTCCTCATCAGCAAACAACACGCGGTTGGTCTTGCGGATCGAGTCGGTGATCGTGTGCTCCAGGTCAAACGGCAATAGCGACTGCACGTCGATCACCTCAGCGGAGATACCAAAATCCTCCAACTGGCGGGCGGCTTCTATTACGATGCGGCACATTGAGCCATAGGTTACAATGGTAATATCAGTGCCCTCTTTCAGCACCTCCGGCTTACCAAGCGGTACCGTGAGTTCACCGATGTTGCTAGGTATACGCTCCTTCAGGCGGTAGCCGTTGAGGCATTCGATCACCAGTGCCGGCTCGTCAGATTTCAGCAGCGTGTTGTAGAAACCTGCGGCCTGTGTCATATCGCGCGGCACCAGTACGTGCATCCCCCGAATGCTGTTCAGGATCATACCAATCGGGGAACCGGAGTGCCATATTCCTTCCAGGCGGTGTCCGCGGGTACGCACGATCAGGGGCGCCTTCTGGCCACCTTTGGTGCGGTACTGCAAGCAGGCCACGTCGTCCGATAGGATCTGGATAGCATATAATAAATAGTCGAGGTACTGGATCTCGGTGATCGGGCGCAGACCGCGCAGGGCGGCACCTATACCTTGTCCGATGATGGTGCATTCGCGTATACCTGTGTCAGTCACGCGCAGCTCGCCGTGCTTCTCCTGCAAACCGGCAAAAGCCTGGTTCACATCCCCGATGCGGCCCACGTCTTCACCGATGGCAAACACACGCGGATCACGGGACAGCATGGCATCGAAGCAGGCCTGCAGTACTTCACGGCCGTCCACGAGCGGAGCGTCTTCTGTAAACTCAGGCTTCACTTCCTCTACCAGCAAAGCAGCCTCTTCGGACTGGCTGTATAAATAAGAGTTGAAACGGTCGGTGTTCTCGCCCATCATCTGCTCAAGCCAGCCTACCAATTCGCGCTTCGCCTGGTTGTTTTCGTCGCGCACATAGCGCAACACCTTGCGCACGGCTCTCACCGCATCGCTGCGGATAGGCGTTCCGGTTTTGCGGAGCTCCTCGGTGATGGTGGCAATCTCGGTGATATGCTCGCTGGCAGCTGCCAGGTTATCCATCAGCTTCAAGGCCTCTTCATGGTCAACTTTGATGCCGTCTGCAAACGCATTCCAGGCAGCACCGCGGGCCTGACGAACGGCCTCTCTGGCTTCTGCCTCGATTTGGTCCAGCTGCTCGGCCGTGGCAACGCCGGCACCCAGCATCCACTCGCGCATCTTCACCAGGCAATCGTAGTCGGCTTCCCAGGCCAGGCGGTCCTTCGACTTATACCTTTCATGTGAGCCGGAAGTGGAGTGGCCCTGCGGCTGTGTCATCTCCTCGACGTGCACCAGCACCGGTACATGTTCCTCGCGACATACCTTTACGGCAGCCTCGTAAGTTTCGCAAAGCGCCAGGTAGTCCCAGCCCTTTACTTTAAATATCTCGTAGCCCTGCTCCTCACGGCTGTTACGCTGGAAACCGGCTAGAATCTCAGAAATACTGCCTTTGGTGGTCTGGTACTCGGCTGGCACCGAAATACCGTAGCCATCATCCCACACCGACACCAGCATGGGTACCTGCAACACCCCGGCGGCGTTGATGGCTTCGAAGAACATCCCTTCAGAAGTCGAGGCGTTGCCAATAGTCCCGAAAGCTACCTCGTTGCCGTTTACCGAAAACTGCTGCATATTCTGCAGATCATGGTTCTGGCGGTATAGTTTTGATGCGTAGGCCAACCCTACCAGGCGGGGCATTTGGGATGCGGTAGGCGAAATATCGGAGCTGGAGTTTTTCTGCTCCATCAGGTTCTTCCAATTCCCCTCTTCGTCGAGCAGGCGGGTACCGAAGTGGCCGTTCATGGCGCGACCGGCTGTGGAAGGCTCTGCCTCTACATCGGTATGCGCATATAATTGAGCGAAATATTGCTGGAGCGTCAGTTCGCCAATAGCGAACATGAAAGTCTGGTCGCGGTAATAGCCGGAGCGGAAATCGCCATTCTGAAAGAACTTGGCCATGGCCAGCTGGGCTACTTCCTTGCCATCGCCGAAAATACCAAACTTGGCTTTACCCATAAAAACCTCTTTGCGGCCGGCAAGGCTCGCGTGGCGGCTCTCCCAGGCAAGGCGATAGTCGTTTAATATTTCCTGAGTGCTTAGTCGTTGAGTTATAGATGCTTCAGCAGTTTGCATGTCTCGTCTGTAAAAGCTTATAGTGGATTTTCTCTTCAAAAGTACAGAATATTAGCCTAAAATCAAATTTGGGAAGCCGGGCAGGCCGTCACACACCTATACTTAGACTTGTCTTTTTGTTAAAAGATTTTATATCTTTGTTTGTTTGCAGAACCTCTTTTTTCATTCGCAAAATTTCTTTAATTCGCATTATGAACAGAAAATTTTACTTACTTACCGTGCTTAGCCTGCTGTTGGCTGGTTTTTCAGCCCAGGCGCAGGGCGAACTCAAGTTTGAGAAAGAGACCCATGACTTTGGCACATTTGCCGAAGGTGTGATCGCTTCATACGAGTTTGTAGTGAAGAACGTAGGCGATAAGCCTGTGGTTATAGCCCAGGTACAGCCTTCCTGCGGCTGCACAACGCCAGAGTGGACAAAAGACCCAATCATGCCGGGCAAAACGGGTGTGATCAAGGCCATGTACAACAGCAACGGCCGTCCGGGCCCGTTCCACAAGTCTATTTCTGTGATCTCCAATGCCGCTACCCCCCAAGCTGTTATCTTCATTAAAGGGGAAGTTGGACCAAAAGATTTAAAAACCAGCCACACGCCGGAACAAAAAGCAAATTCGCCGCGTTTGGCTGTTGGAACTACTTCACACAGCTTCGGAAAACTTGAAAAAGGACAAAAAGCCGTGGCTAAGTTCACAATCAAAAACACAGGTCGACAGGACCTGGTGGTGCAAGGCGTCAAGTCAAATTGCAACTGCGTAACCTATAAAGTTTCGCAACCAGCAATAAAACCAGGACAGCAGGCAACTTTGGAACTAACCTATATTCCTACAATGTTAAAGGAGCAAAATGAGGTAGTAACCATCGTTTCAAATGATATCGTAATGCCAGACCTAAAGCTCACGCTGAAGGCAAATGTAGTAGAGAGTCTGGCTCAAAAGAATATGTTAAGGGAGGGCAATCAGCCGGTACCTTTCAGATAGTTTTTTTCATAGTTTTATTTTGTACTAATGGCAGTGATTCTATCACTGCCTTTTTTCATTTTATACCTTTCCATAAAAGCACGTCAGCGTAGCACGATGCAATTTTCAGGCATCCGGATGCTGACTTCCTGTCGTCACCCCAAAACGCCGCTGTTCAAGGCCTACCCCTCTCCCCATCGCCTTTTCAAGGTACTTTAAATCAGCCGACTGCAGCCGTTCTAACATTGTTGAAACAGGATTTGTGTTTAGCCTTTTATTTCAAGATAGATATGGTATATTTGCGCAGCTTTTCCAATAACTAATACTATAAGAAATAACGACATGATTATTGGTGTTCCAAAGGAAATCAAGAATAACGAAAACCGCGTAGGCGTAACTCCTGCCGGCGTGGTGGAACTGGTGCGCAACGGCCACACCGTGTATGTACAGGCTACTGCCGGTGAAGGCAGCGGTTTTCCGGACGACATGTATGCCCAGGCTGGCGCTACGATTCTGCCAAGCATTGAGGAGGTATACGGCATCGCGGAAATGATCATCAAGGTGAAAGAGCCGATTGAGTCAGAGTACAACCTGATCAAAGAAGACCAGTTGCTTTTCACTTACTTCCACTTTGCTTCGCATGAACCGCTTACACACGCTATGATCAAGCAAAAAGCCGTCTGCCTTTCTTACGAAACGGTAGAGCGCGCAGACAGAAGCCTTCCACTACTCGTTCCAATGTCAGAGGTGGCCGGTCGTATGTCTATTCAGGAAGGTGCCAAATACCTGGAGAAACCACTCAAAGGCCGTGGCATTTTGCTGGGTGGCGTACCGGGTGTGCGTCCTGCCAAGGTAATGATCCTGGGTGGTGGCATCGTAGGTACCAACGCAGCCAAGATGGCAGCAGGTATGGGTGCCGACGTGACGATTCTGGACACGAACCTGGCCCGTTTGCGTTACCTGGACGATATCATGCCAGCCAACGTGAACACCTTCATGTCAAACGAATACAACATCCGCGAACTGCTTCCTACGCATGACCTGATCATCGGTGCCGTGCTGATCCCAGGCGCGAAAGCTCCTCGCCTGATCACACGCGACATGCTGAAAGAAATGCGTCCGGGTACTGTGGTGGTAGACGTTGCCGTTGACCAGGGCGGTTGTATCGAAACCTGCAAGCCGACTACGCACGAGAACCCGACTTTCATCATCGACGATGTAGTGCACTACTGTGTAGCCAACATGCCAGGAGCCGTTCCTTATACTTCCACACTGGCGCTTACCAACGCTACCCTGCCTTACGCGATTCAAATTGCTAACAAAGGCTGGAAGAAAGCTTGCTCCGACAGCGAAGAGCTGAAAAAAGGCCTGAATGTGGTACAGGGCAAGGTAGTGTACAAGGGTGTGGCGGAAGCCTTCAACATGGAGTATACAGAAGTTAACTCTATCCTGTAATTGAGTTATAGACTGATAGCATAAACGAGCGCCTTCCTGATCTGATCGGGAAGGCGCTCTTGTTTTGGACGTTTTACCAAAAGCGCACCAATTTCAATATCTTTGTGTTTTAATGCCGGCCCGCCTCAGCTTCAGCGGTGGCCCATTTGCCAAGAATCTCTAATCTGACTGATGTTTGACAGTTCATTTCAACTGCTGCTGCGCCGCTTAGGGCTCGTGTTTCTGCTCTATACCTTGCTGCGTGCCATTTTCTTTGTCTTTAACTTCGGCCACTTTGCCGAAGCCCCTGCCGGGCAGGTGGCGCTGGCTTTCGTGCATGGCCTCCGCTTCGACGTGGCGGCGCTCGTTATCATCAACTCACTTTTTATACTCCTGACACTGCTGCCGCACGGAAACGTACAACACCCAATCTACCAGAAATCACTCCGGTGGCTCTTTGTGCTCACCAACGCGCCTTTTATTGCCCTGGCGCTGGTCGATGTTGAGTTTTTTAAATTTATCGGCCGACGGTCAGGTAATGAAATATTCACTATTACAGGTGATGTGATGGGGCAGCTCGGGCAATTGGCCGGCTACTACTGGTACATGGGCCTTGTTTTTGCGGGCTTGGTCCTTATCATAATTAAGTTATACCCTACCGCTGCTGCTATACCTGAACGGCGGCCAGTGTTGTGGCAGCGCTACCTGCGACTGTTGCTCGTGGCGGGCTTTGTGGTGCTAGGTATACGGGGCGGTATCCAACTAAAACCCCTGCGTCCGGCGCATGCTTTTGTGCACGAGCATTCCTCGTTGGGTCACCTGTCGCTCAATACGCCTTTCACTTTTATCAAGAGCATCGGCAAGGCCACTATAGAAGAAAAGCACTTTTATGGCTCCGACGAAGAGCTCCTGGCTAATCTACCGGTAAAGCCAGGCAGGTATGCTATACCTGCCGGAGAGCCGCTTCAGGAAAATGTGGTGCTGATTATCATGGAAAGCTTTGCCTCGGAATATGTAGGAGCCCTCAATAACGGCGAAGGTTATACCCCGTTTCTGGATTCGCTGGCCGGTGAGGGACTGCTGTTCCGCAACAGCTTTGCCAATGGCCGTAAATCCATAGAAGCGCTGCCTTCCATCCTGTCAGGGCTGCCCTCGCTGCTGCCCGATCCTTACATCACCTCGCCCTACCAGTCCAACACCATTTATAGTGCCGGGCATTTGCTGCGAAACGCCGGCTATACCACGGCCTTCTTCCACGGTGCGACCAACGGTACGATGGGCTTTAACCAGTATACCCAGATGGCAGGTATACAGCACTACTACGGCCTGGATGAGTACCCGTCGGAACTCCGAGCAGCGCATTTTGACGGTAACTGGGGCATTTTTGACGAGCCTTACCTCCAGTACACGGTACAGGAGATGAGCAAATTCCCACAGCCCTTCTTCAGCACGGTTTTCACGCTCAGCTCTCATCAGCCCTATACCGTACCAACTCAGTACAAAGGTAAATTCCCAAAAGGCCAACTGGAGATACACGAGTCGGTAGGTTATGCGGATTACGCGCTCCGGGAGTTTTTTAAGTCAGCTTCAAAACAACCCTGGTACGGGAATACCCTGTTTATATTGGTAGCCGACCATACCCAGAAAAGTATCAGGCCGGAGTACCAGAACGAACTGGGCTATCACCGGGTACCGCTTTTGCTCTTCCACCCGGCCAAAAAGCTGGAGGCTGATGTGCAGAAGGTAACGCAACACGTCGATATTCTGCCTACCATGGTCGACTACCTGCACCTGCCTACCGATAAACTGATGCTTTTCGGTCAGTCAGTACTCGACAATGCCGCTCCCGGACATGCGCTGCTTTACAATGGCGTCTCGTATTATTTGGTGCAACAGAAGGGTGTGGCTGAACTGACGGCCACGGATGAAGTGCGCTTCCATACCTTCCCGGAACTAGCGCCTGCCGCAGAAGCAGGTGCGACGCAGGGGCAGCAGTTGAAAGCCTATGTACAGTACTTCAAAAACAAAATGCTCGCTAATGACCTGTATTTCTGGTCGCGTAAGGAGTAAACAGCAGCAGGTATAGCTTGCAAAAGCTCAACACTATACCTCCGCGCCAAAAGCCGGTATACCTTGCTGCGGTGTAAACTGGCGGGTCTCGAAATCCACTTCCCAGCAGTAGTGGTCCATGCCATTGGTGATGACTACATACCTGGCCTGCAGTACCTGGTTGTAGACTGACACCTGCTTCACCACGTCTTGTGTAATGGGCACGTGCGCCGCTTTGCATTCCACCAGCAGGTAGGGCTTGCCTGATTGGTCGTATACGCACATATCGGTGCGTTTCTGCAACTTGTTGTAGGTGGTGCCCCGTTCAATACTGATAAGGCTTTTAGGATAGCGATGCGTACCGATCAGGAAATGCACAAAGTGCTGTCGTACCCATTCTTCCGGCGTCAACAGTACATATTTCCGGCGTAGCGTATCAAAAATCATGATATTAGCGCCGGAATGCTTAATTTTGTAATCAAACCTCGGTAAGTTGAGCGTTTCCATAAGGCAATTTACCAATTTTACAGCCTCCGCCCCAGCAAACTCCCTTGCCAAGGCGGCTTTTTTATACCTAATTACTTATATTTAAAACATGAAGAGTAAAGAAGAGATCGTAAGCGACTGGTTGCCAAGATATACCGGTGTGCCTTTAAATGAATTTGGCGAGTATATCCTGCTCACCAATTTCATCAACTACGTGCGCATGTTCGCCGACCGGTTCGGCGTGGAGATAAAAGGCCTGGACAAACCGATGCAAACGGCTACGGCCAACAACATCACCATCATCAACTTCGGTATGGGCAGCGCCATGGCGGCCACTGTGATGGACTTGCTCTCTTCCATCAAGCCGAAAGCGGCCTTGTTCCTGGGCAAGTGCGGCGGCCTTAAAAGAAAAACGGCCATCGGTGACCTGATTCTACCAATTGCAGCCATCCGCGGCGAGGGTACATCTGATGACTATCTGCCACCAGAAATTCCGGCTCTGCCTTCGTTCCGTCTGCAGCGTGCCGTTTCGTCTATGATCAAAAAACACGAGATGGATTATTGGACTGGAACTGTGTACACTACAAACCGCCGTGTTTGGGAGCACGACGAGGATTTTAAAGAATACCTCCGCCAGATCCGTGCCATGGGCATCGACATGGAAACCGCTACGATCTTTACCGTAGGCTTCATCAACGAAATTCCGCACGGCGCTCTACTGCTTGTATCGGATAACCCGATGATTCCGGAAGGCGTGAAGACCTCGGAAAGCGACAAACTGGTGACGACCAATTATGTAGAAAAACACCTGAGCATCGGTATAGACTCACTGATCGAACTGATCAATTCCGGTGAATCCGTGAAACACATGCGTTTCGAATAAACAGATAAATGAAAAAAACACTACGCTCTTTTGCAGCCGGCGCCCTGCTGGGCCTCACCCTCCTGAGTAGCTGCAACTCCACTAACTCCGGCGGCGAATCAGTTGACCTGATCGTGTACAATGGCAACGTGTACACAGTGAATGATAACTTTGATCAGGCCGAAGCTTTTGCTGTGAAAGACGGAAAGATTGTGGCTGTGGGTACTACCGAAGATATCCGGGCCAGGTATAGCGCTACCGAGGAACTCGACGCCGAAGGTAAAACCATCTACCCCGGCCTGAATGACGGACACGCCCACTTCTACCGCTACGGTCTCGAACTGCAGTCGGCAGATCTGTATGGCACTGGCTCATTTAAAGAAGTGGTGCAGAAAGTAGTGGACCAGCACAAAGCTTACCCTGAAGCAGACTGGATCACGGGCCGCGGCTGGGACCAGAACGACTGGGCGGTGAAGGAATTCCCGACCAAAGATACCCTGGACCAGCTTTTCCCGGATACACCCATTATTCTTACCCGTGTAGATGGTCATGCCGCCTTGGTAAACCAGAAAGCCCTGGACCTGGCTGGCATAACGCCGCAGACCAAAATGGTGGGTGGCCTGGTTGAAGTGGAAGGTGGCAAAATGACTGGTATCCTGGTCGACAATGCCATTGACCTGGTGAGTTCCAAAATACCGGCACCCGACGAGCAGGAACAGCGACAGGCGCTGATCAATGCAGAGAAAAACTGCTTTGCGGTGGGTCTGACTTCTGTTGCCGACGCTGGTCTTGACAAATCTACTGTCGACCTGATGGATGCCATGCATAAAAGCGGAGAACTGCAGATGCGCGTGTACGCCATGATGAATCCGGGCAAGGTCAATCAAGACCATTATTTTGCTAACGGACCATATAAGACCGACCGTCTGAATGTGCGCTCTTTCAAGGTATACTCTGATGGGGCACTGGGCTCGCGTGGTGCCAGCCTACTTAAGCCTTATAGTGATAAGCACGGGCATTATGGTTTCCTGTTGGCCTCTGAGCAAGAGTTCCGTGACCTGGCCGCTCTGATGAACCAGCACGGTTTCCAGATGAACACGCACGCCATTGGCGACTCGGCTAACCGTCTGCTGCTCGATATCTACGGAGAAGTGCTGAAAGGTAAGAACGACAAACGCTGGCGTATAGAGCACTCTCAGATCATCAATCCTGCCGATATGGACAAGTTTGGCAGGTATAGCGTGCTGCCATCCGTGCAGCCGACACATGCAACTTCGGACATGTACTGGGCCGGCGATCGCCTGGGCAAAGAACGCATCGCGCACGCCTACCCTTTCAAGCAGTTGTTGGATCAGAACGGTTATATTCCGCTAGGAAGCGATTTCCCGGTAGAGGATATCAACCCAGTGTTTGGATTCCATGCAGCAGTAGCACGTCAGGATGGGAAAAACTGGCCGGAAGGTGGCTTCCAGATGGAGAACGCCCTGAGCCGTGAAGAGGCCCTTCGCGGCATGACAATCTGGCCTGCGAAAGCTGCTTTCGAAGAAAATGAAAAAGGTAGTATCGAGCCCGGCAAGTTTGCTGACTTCATTATCGTGGACCGCGACCTGATGAAAGTACCGAATGACCAGATGCGCGGCCTGCAGGTGCTACGCACCTACGTGAACGGCGTGCAGGTATACAAGAAGTAAATTGAGTTAGAAAGTTGAGGAGTTAAAAGGTATAGACGACACATTATAACGTCATACTAGAATGGCAAGCGGCTTCAGAGACAGGTATAAAAACTGACCTATCGTAGGAACAGGTCGCGACTTGTCCGAATCGTGCACCAAACAATCAGCACTTGACAATTAAACCATCAAAACCCAATCTAAAACCAAAAACGGCAGCCCTATCGGGTTGCCGTTTTTGGTTTACTGTATACCTTCGCTATACCTAGCTAGTTGCGACTGCCTCGGCTTCGCCTTGCGGCGCCAGTGATTTTTTACCTTTAATCAGGGACAGGAAGATCAGGCCAAGGGCGAAGAAAACGATTAGCGCGAGTATGCTGTAGCGCATAGAACCGGTTACTTGAGCAATAGCGCCATAGGCCAGCGTGCCGAGCATGATGGACACCTTCTCTGTGATATCATAGAAACTGAAATAGGATGCATGGTCTTTGGTAGTGGCCGGAATCAGTTTCGAGTAAGTAGAGCGGGAAAGGGACTGTATACCTCCCATGACCGAACCCACAACGGCAGCCAGGACATAAAACTCATAGGCAGTGGTTATAAAATAAGCAGCGATACATATGCCGATCCAGATGATCACAGCGATGATCAAAGCCCTGATGTTGCCATACCTCGCAGAAAGAGCAGCAAAGCCGTAAGCACCCGCAATAGCTACCAACTGAATGATCAGGATGGTGATGATGAGGTTGTCACTTGGCAGTTTCAGTTCCTCTATCCCGAAAATAGTGGCCACATACATCACGGTCTGCACCCCCATGTTAAAGAAGAAATAGGCCAATAGGTAGCGCTTCAACAGACGCAGTTCCTTCACTTGGTTCAGTACTTTTTTGAGCTCCTTCACGCCATTCAACACCCAGCTGCCCTGCGGATTTTTCTGATAGACATTGGCAGGCAAGTGGTAGAAGGTATACTGCGCAAAGCCAAACCACCAGATTCCGGTTGTTAGAAAAGCGATACGGGGAGCCAGGCTAGTGTTGTCTGCTGCAATGCCGAACCATCCTGGTTTCAGAATCATGGCCAGATTGAATAGAAGCAAAAGGACACTGCCTACATAACCCATGGCAAACCCACGGGCACTCAGGCGGTCGTACTGGTCTTCGGTAGCAATTTCCGGCAGGTATGAGTTGTAGAACACGATGCTGCCCGTAAAGCCAATGGACGCCAGCATGAACAGCACCACCGAGATCGAGAACGTTTCCCTGGTAAAAAAGAACAAGCTGGCGCAGGAGATAGAGCCCACGTAGCAGAACAGCTGCATAAAAAGCTTCTTGCGCCCGCTGTAGTCGGCTATGGCCGTCAGAAAGGGGTTCATGAGCACGATCAGCAAAAAAGAGCCCGATACCGCATAAGAGAATAGCACCGAGCTTTGAAGTTCTAACCCGAAGAAATTGACCAGGGTAGTGCCCGTTACGGGATGCTTGGATACCGCGCTGTAATAGATCGGAAAGATCGTGGAGATGATAACGAGCGAATACACCGAGTTGGCCCAATCATACACGCACCAGGCTCTGGTAATGGTAGGGTTGTTTTTTTGCATAGCTGAAATATAGCAAAATATTTACTCAGCGTGTACGTGCCTTCGTATTCGCTTCCTCTTTTGCCAGAATCTGCAGAATCAGGTCCCATAAATGCTCGTAAGGCACAATCTCGATCTCAGCATAAGCATCTCCGGGAGCGGGCGTGTCCAGTAGCTTTTTATAAAGCGATTCGCCTTTCGTCCGACAAACCTCCGCATCGTAGTCTTCGGTTACAGTTAGCACCAGCAGTTTCAAGAAGAGCTTACTGCGCAAACTGAAAGCATCTTTCAAGTGCGTGGAGACATACTTCTTAATGCTTTCGATGCGGTACAGCAGCGCCTCGGTTTCGCCTTTTTCAAGTAAATAGATGAACTGCAGTGTGAGAATGGCCACGTTGAAACCCAGCTTGTCCTTGCTGTACTCAGGCAGCGAAAGCAGGTAAGGATTGTTGGCTTCTCCTTCCGGAACAGTTGCCTGCGGGTATACCAGCCTGAAATACGAACGATACAGTATCCAGCGTTCTTTGGCAATTGTGGGGATGATGTGAAAGGATGAATTATCAAATATCTTCCGCTGTAGTATGTCTCCTAGCTCATAATGCTGAGCGTGTACCGCCAGCAAAAAGTAGTTCTCCATATATGAGAACCAGTTTACTGAAGTCGGGTTATAGAGTTGTAAATTCTTTTCTGCATAGGTCAAACCGTCCGTATAGTCCTTCGCTCTTAGGTGAGCGTATACCATAATGAAATTGTTATAGGTCATATCAAAACGATGCACATTGATTTTGTTATGATCAACCAGTCTAAGGGCATCTACCGTTATAGAAATGACTTCTTTAAAATTTCCTTCAAGTTCATGGTACCAGATATACGACCGGTAGTAAGCATAGTATGAGCTGAACGTGCCCGACCCTTTCCATAATTTTTCCAGCTTCTCAATAATTTCTGGCAAATGAGGCAAAAATTCCTTTCTGGTCTTTGTTGACTTACGCAGCTGAACAGTTGCATGCTGAAACATAGAAACTGCTTCCCGCTCCATTACAAAATGTCTCATAGCGGTTTTAAGTTCTTCCTGGGCTGCAGTAAACTTTTTTATAAAACCCTGCTCGGAGTAACTCAAGCTCAATAGCTCCAATGCAGAAACTTTCAAATCAGTAAAGTCAAACTCTTGCGCTATCATTAATGCTTTAGTAGCCAGATTGATCACCAAGTCAAACTCATAGCGTGCTCGCACAATATTTGCCTGGTAGATCAGACTATTACACTGAATTTCCTTTTGTCGAACGTGGTTGGCTGTTACTTTTTGCGGGTTCACATAATTCAGCTCATTGAAAAGTTTCTTCTTAACCCGGTGCTTTAGCATCTTGTACCTTACATCATTGGGGTTAGTGTTATAAAGGTCTTTTGCCGCGTGTTCATCAGTTGTATAGTGCCCCAACTCTATTCCCCGTATAAACTTCTTTTCCTTTATACTTTGCTTGGGCACATCAAGCAGTCCTGTTTCTGCTTGGCTACAAGAAAGAACTATCTCAATCAATTTTTTAATTTCCTTCATGCAAAAGATCAACTAAAATTCTATATATTAGAAATCTATTAGCCCTGAAAAACGTTTAAGAAGCACTAAATACTGCTATTTTCTAACAATTTCAGACCTAAAGTAACACACTTATGTTACCTTTTGAAAATATATTAGATAGTAATATATAAATATCAAGCTTACAAACAATTGATTTATATTATTTATTGATTAATTTACATTATATATTGCCATATTGATAGTTACCTTTATATAAATACTTTCTTTTCTTTCCACTTATTCTGTGTGAATCTTTGTTACACTATAAACCGATTTAACCCTAGAAATCATGGCAACTATCATCATCACTATCGTTCTGAACGTTTTGCTTGGCACTCCTACTGATACTACTAAAGAGCAGGATAAGAGCATTACTACAACAACTACGACTACGACTACCACTACCACTACTGAGACCATGAACTCCATGGGTGGTTCAGGCACATGGGTTAATATTGAGAAATAGACCTTTGGGTTATTCTTGAGATTTGCTCCATTTTCTCTATATTGCCATTGCCTGATTTTGGTCAAGGGGCACGAAACATAATGCGGAGAACTCAAGCATTTCTATTTTTCTTACTTCTACTACTACTAAATTTTTGCGGTCAGCCGGTCCGGCAGCCTGATGAGGTACGCTTGCGTCTAGCTATAGACCCAGGGAGCCTAAGCCCCATTGGCTATACCTCGCAGGAAGCACTGCAGATAATCAATCTGCTTTACCAAGGCCTGCTGACTGTAGATCTTGAAGATAACACACTGAAGCCAGGCCTTGCCTCCGCTTTTCCGGAAGTGGAGCGCAAGGACTCGCTTACTTTTTTTCACTACCAGCTTCGCCCTGAAGCCGAGTGGCCCAATGGGAGCCCCGTTACTGCACAAGACGTGGCTTTCACCCTGAAGGTGCTTAAATCTCCTTTCATTCGTAATGAGAATATCCGCTCACAGCTGGAGTTTATAAAGAACATACAACTCGATCCATCTGATCCCGGCAGATTTACATTGGTTTGCCAAGGCTACACGCCCGAAATGCAACTGCTAACCGGCGACTTCTTTATCCTGCCCTCCTATCTCCTGGATCCGCAACAGGCGTTTACTGCTATCCCATTATCTTCCTTATCTACGTCTGATAGCAGTCAATATAACACAGACCGTACAAGAGCTGTGGCTGAACGGTGTAACAAGCTGGGCTCACCGGAAAGCAAGGATATCTCGCAGGGAAGCGCCGGCTACCAACTAGCCGAGTGGGCTACGGGGCAGTACATTGTGCTGAAGCAAAAGGAAAACTGGTGGGGGAAAAACACGGCAAGCGCTGCCAGCTACCTCAATGCCAACCCTGAGCAGATCAATTTTCAGATTATACCTGACAATACCACCGCACTCCTGGCCCTTAAAAACGCACAGCTCGATGTCCTGGACAACATTCCAGTCAACGAATTCGATCAGCTCCGGCAGGATGAAAACTTCCTGAAAGACTACGACCTCCATACGCCGCAGGGCTATGATCTGATCTACGCTGCCATCAATTCGCGTAAACCAACGTTCCGCGACAAGCGCACACGCCAGGCCATCTCCCACCTGCTGGATGTACCGGGTATGATCCGGGTGAGCCAGCAGTCGTACGCGACACCGACGGTGGGCCCTATACCTCCTGACCGGAAAGACCTGTATCATCCGCAATTGCAGCCACGCAATTATGACCCCGCACAGGCCACCTCCTTGCTAAAAGCTGCCGGCTGGATACAGGAGCAAAAAGGCTGGTACCGGAATATCAACGGCCAACGGGAAGAACTGCGTATTGAATTGCTTTACAGGGCCGGCAACACGGCGTATGAGCAAATGGCCCTCATCTTTCAGCAACATGCCGGCAAAGCCGGTATACCTGTTACTTTGCTTCCGCTAGAGGGAAACGTTTATAGCCAAAGGATAGACCAACGAGACTACGACATGCACTTCAGAGGCATCTCGGGTAATCCGTTTGTTTTCAATTTTAAGCCGCTTTTTCACTCAAGTTTTGCCGGGCCGGGCGGGCTTAACACCACAGGCTTTGGTACGCCTGAAAGCGACCAACTCCTAAACCAGATCAACGAAGCCGAAAGCGAAGCGGAGAAGGCCCGGCTCCTGCACCGCTTACAGGAAATCATACAGGAGGAAGCAGCCTTTCTGCCGCTCTATTTCAGAAAAGAGCGGATTGCTATACACAGCAGATTCACTAATACCAAGGTGTCGGGCGTGCGCCCCTATTACGACCTGAGTTCGTTTATGCTTAAGCCTTAACCGTGCCATGGCCAATTTTGTATTCAGGCGGCTACTCCTGGCTATCCCTACACTTTGGTTCATTGCATCTGCCATCTTTTTGTTGAGCAAGCTGATGCCCGGCGCATTTGGGAGCGCCTACCTGGCACAGCAAGAAGCCGGCTATTACAGCCGCAGCGATGCCGCCTCGCGCGACCACAGCTACCGGCAGTTTTTAAAGACCACCGGGCAGGACCTGCCGCTCTTCTATTTCAGCGTTACATCTGCCGCCTTACCCGACACCCTGCACCGCGTTTTCCCGGAGCGTGACCGTGCCTTCCTCAAAAAACTTTCCTGGCAGTATGGCGATCCGGAAGCATCCGCTCTTTTTTTCCGAAGCCTGAAGACGTTTGAGGCAAGCCTATCTGAGTCGGAGCGCCAAAAGGTGCAGGAACACCTCTTTAGGATCTATAGTCACAAAGACGCTACCGAACTTCAGCAGGCTACGACAGGTATAGCAACACGACTGCCCACGACCAAGCTTTCTCAGAGCCAGATGCTAGAAAACAGTGAACATTTACTGTCGCATTCTCAGGGCTATACCTATCTTCTGCCATCGCTGCAGTGGCATGGCGCTCAAAACCAGTACCAGCGTTGGCTTTCGGGTTTGCTCCAGGGTAGTCTGGGCACTTCGCTACGGGATGGGCGGCCGGTGGCCACAGTACTGGGCGAAGCGATTGGAAACACCTGGTGGCTGCTGTTGGTGAGTATGTTATTTGCCACTCTGCTGGCTATGGAACTGTCCATCCTGATGGTGCGCCGCTCAGGCCGTATCTGGCGCAGCACATTCCTTCCTTCCCTTTTCCTGCTGGATAGCGTTCCGCTCTTTGTGCTGGCCATGCTTCTGCTGGTACTGTTGGCTAATCCGGCTTTTTTACAGCTCTTCCCGGTATACGGTATGGGTTATTACAGTTCCTTCGACCAGAGTTGGGTAGCGCAATTCAGTCAATGGCTGCAGTTTATGGCGCTTCCGATGATCTGCCTGGTGCTGGCTAATTTACCTTACCTCACCAATCAGTTTTACCAGGCGCTGGCGGTGGTGGCTGGCCAGGACTACATCCGCACAGCCCGTGCAAAGGGCCTTTCCGAGCATCGCGTCATTCGCCGTCACATGCTGCGCAACGCCCTGCTTCCTGTTATCACCCTGCTTTCAGATTTTCTGCCTGCCTTGGTCGCGGGGGCCGTTATCATAGAAACTATTTTTGCTATACCTGGCGTGGGCCGGTTGCTCATTGATGCGGTGCTGGCGCGCGACTACCCCGTCATAATGGGCATCGTGGTGATAGTGGCCATATTCAAGTTGTTGTCGCACCTGCTCTCTGACCTGCTATACGCTCTGGCCGATCCACGCATACGTTCGCACGCAGCATGAAAAACCTGTGGCACATAGCGCGTGCATTGTGGCAAACGGCACCGGCCTTCCGACTGGCCTTGCTATACCTTGTGTTGCTGGCAGCTGTCGCTTTGGCGCTGCCTTGGCTCCCGCTTACCTATGGTCCAAACGAACTGGACCTGGAGCAAATCTACCAGGCGCCTTTCGGTTGGAAAACTGAGACGGACAAATCCCGGCACTGGCTTGGGACAGATGGTTTGGGACGTGATGTGCTGTCCAATATACTATATGGCGCCCGCACAGCATTTGCTATCAGTTTGCCTGTCATGACACTAGCCAGCCTGATTGGCCTGACGCTCGGAGCCATGGCAGGGCTTTATGGCAACCGCCGCCTATACCTGAGCCGGGCCCTGCTGGCGGCTTTGCTCTTCGCATTGTTACCTTTCGCCTATTACGGCCTCTACCTCCCGACTTTACTCTTCAGTCAGGGCGCCGACTACGCTGATTTCTTCCTGACAGGTATAGCAGCTGTCTTACTCAGTCTGCTAGTGGTACTCACCTTAACGCCACTTTTCAAACGACTCACATTCCTCCATAAAAAGACTCCATTCCCAACTGACGAACTGCTGCTAAGGTTGATTGAAGTGCAGACAAGTATTCCGAGGCTTGTGCTAATACTTGTGTTGGCAGCCATCGTACCTCCTACTCTGCTGGCTTTGTCTATCTTGCTGGTGCTTACCTTCTGGACGGGAACGGCGCGCCTGGCGAGGGCGGAAATGCTGCGCATCAGGGAACTGCCCTTTTTTGAGGCTGCGACCAGCCTGGGGTATACGCAAAGACGCCTCCTGGTTCGCCAAGCGCTTCCGCACCTGCTGGGGCCGGTGCTGGTTGCATTTTCTTTTGGTTTAGCTGGTTTGCTGATGCTGGAGTCGACGCTTTCCTTCCTGAACATTGGCGTGAGCACCGACCTGGTTAGCTGGGGAAGAATGATTGCAGGTATACGCACCAATACGGCTGCCTGGTGGATCGTCGCTATACCTGGTGCCATACTCTCGCTGACCGTGCTGGCCTTGCAGACTGTCAGTTATTATGTGCTGCGTTCTTTACAATATAAAAAGTAATTAACTTTTGTTACCTTTTAGCATATTTCGTCAACACCCCCCTATCGCAGAAGCTGTATAGTCGATTAAAGTCTACCAATCGCTTATATAAAATAATTATTTTATATATAGGCACCATATAATACAAGTTACTTCTTGCAAATATCTTTCCTGTGTTAGGAGAAGGCTTAGCTGTATCATTGTATCAATCTAAACCAAATCACAGCCTGACATATGAAAACCTACGAAAACACAGCGGCCAATCCAACAAAGCACGTTGGTAGCCGCAACTACTTAAAATCAGTGAAGCCCGTTACCCAAAATGAAGAATCGCTTGAGTACTCAACGATTGATGGGGAAGTGATCAATTCGACTTTAGGGACGGATGCGGTAAAGAAAGGAACCGGTCTGTTTATAGGCGAGTATTTTGTAGGTATACTTGACTCACTCTCCTCCGGAGTGAGCAACGTGCCTTACCTACGCTACTAATATCAGCCAACAAGAAAGCTACACCTTGGGAATAGAATAGATAGAATAGTTTAGATTAGAATAAGATTGAATAGATAATATTAGTGTTGGTTGTTTGTGTTTAGATTAGGCATTTGCCCTGCAGTCTCCTGCAGGGCATTTGTTTTTAGAACCTAGCCGAAGGGCTTATACCCAGCCTTTGCGCTCACTGAAGTGATTACACCCAAACTGTGCGCCCGTGATCATCTCAAATCTTCTTGGTTTCTTATCCTCCGGTCCTTCGTGAACCAACGGCAGTACATAAGCCGGCTCCAGTGCATGTTGGCCGGTTAGCTCGTCACACAAACCAAATTCATTGCTTTGAAGTTGTACTTTGTTTTGGTCCTGCTCCCAGTGGTTGCAGTTATTGCATATCGCTTCCATATCTTTATAATTTTAGTCACACATCGTTTTACTCTCCCTTTTTACCTGTCTACACCCACTACAGGTTGCATACAACCACTGTTATTCAGTAATTTAGAATAAGGTTAAACAATGCCTCCCTGCTAAATTTTCAGATTTACTTTGTAGGGTGAGTTGATTGCAGGACAAGATGGAGACTGAAACAAATCTTATCCATCGAAAGCCCGGCTATACCTGAGCCAGGGCCGATCAAGTTGCATAGCAGCGTATTTAGACCGAAATTTGTGGGAAAAGCGCTACATGAAAATCAAACTCATTGCGATCGGCAAAACAGACGAGGCATTTCTGGAGGAAGGTATACAGAAGTATATGAAACGGTTGAAGCACTACCATCCCTTCGAGTTTACGATCATACCTGATGTGAAGCAGGGTGGCAAATTCACGGCTGATAATCTAAAAGAGGCAGAAGGCAAACTGCTGCTGCAAAAGATACAGGATGGCGACCACGTGGTGCTGCTCGACGAGCAGGGCAAGACTTTTACCTCCACTGAGTATGCCCATTTCCTGCAAAAAAAACTCAACTCCGTTACCACCAACCTGGTCTTCATCATCGGAGGTGCCTATGGTTTCTCCCCCGCCATCTATGAGCGGGCAAATGATAAAATCTCACTTTCTAAAATGACATTCTCACACCAAATGGTGCGCCTGTTTTTCGTGGAGCAGCTATACCGTGGATTTACCATTCTGAGGGGCGAGAAGTATCATCATGATTGAGGAACAGTGATGCCTCCTCCTCCAACTCTCCTATCGGTCGAAGAGCCTGTATACGCCAAATATACCCCCAAAACAAAAGAGCCTGCAAGTTATTCACTTACAGGCTCTTTTGGGTTATGCAGCAGAGAGCAAGGGATTCGAACCCTTGATACCCTTTTGGGGTATACACACTTTCCAGGCGTGCTCCTTCGACCACTCGGACAGCTCTCTATTATGGGTGCAAATATACGCCAATAACTTACACTATCGCAAATTTTTACAGCCCTATACCTTATAAATATATTGCGCCTGCTAAATGCTGATCTCTCCGCGCAGGTTACTGGCAAGCAGCTCACGGGTTTGCGTTACCGGCAGGCCGAGCCCCAGCACAAACATTAATTTTGTAATGGCTGCCTCGGTCGTGATATCATCGCCCCCGATCACGCCCATGTTGAGCAGGAACTTGCTGGTTTCGTAACGCCCCTGGTCCACCCTGCCCTCGTCGCACTGCGATACGTTCAGAATATAAATCCCTCTTGACAGGGCATCCTGCAGCATCTCAAGCAGCCAACCCGCTGTGGGGGCATTGCCTGCGCCAAATGTTTCGAGCACGATCCCGCACAGTCCCGGTGTTTCCAGCATGCTGCGTATCACCTGCGGCGTTATGCCAGGAAAGAGCTTCAGGATAGCCACATTGTCATCCAGTTGCTGGTTCACGTGCAGTGGTTTTTCCGAATGCGGCAAAATAGCATTTTCATAAAAATCGATGCTGATGCCCGCTTTGGCCAGGAGCGGATAGTTTTCCGATTTAAAAGCATTGAAATGGCGGCTCTCTACTTTCTTTGCCCGGTTGCCCCTGATCAGGAGGTTATGGAAATAAACACAAACTTCTGGCACGACACTCTTCCCATTGATCTTGGTAGCTGCTATTTGTAAGGCAGAGATCAGGTTGGCGCGGGCATCGGTGCGAGTACGGCCGATCGGCACCTGGGCACCGGTAAAGATGACGGGCTTATCCAGATTCTCGAGCAGGTAGCTGAGGGCAGAAGCGCTGTAGGCCATGGTGTCGGTGCCGTGCAGCACAACAAAGCCATCATAGTCGGCGTAATTGTCGCGTATCAGGTTAGCCAGCATCAGCCAGTCACTGGGCGCCACGTTAGAGGAATCGATGGCCGGTTCAATACTCAGCACAGTCAGCAAATACTTAAAGTTGCTCAGTTCGGGCACCTTCTCCAATATCTGACTGAAGTTGAAAGGCACCAAGCTGTGCTTTTCATCATATACCATACCTACCGTGCCCCCGGTATAAATGATCAGAATGGAGGCGTCTGAGTGCGCAGGTGCGGCGGTGTCGATGTTGGTTTTGACTACGTTCATCGCTTAGATTTTGAAGAGGTTGAGGGCATTACGGGTAGTGGCGGCGGCTACTTCTTCCACTGGTTTTTGCATCAGTGCGGCCACGCGGCGTGCCACCAAAGGCAGGTATGCGGGCTCGTTGCGTTTGCCCCGGTGCGGTACGGGCGCCAGGTAGGGGCAGTCCGTTTCAAGTACCAGATCATCCAGACTAACATGCGGCAGCACTATGTCCAGGCCGCCGTTCTTAAAAGTGGCCACACCGCCTATACCCATCAGAAAACCGAGTTCCTTTACTTTAGTCGCTTGCTCCACCGTGCCGGAAAAGCAATGGAATATACCTTTCAAACTGCCATCCTGTGCATCCGCGATGATATCGTACGTTTCGTCAAAGGAGTCGCGGGTGTGGAGCACGATGGGCAGTTGGTGCTTTTTAGCCAGTTCAACCTGCACTTTCAGGGCCTCTTGCTGTTGTGGCAGAAAAGTTTTGTCCCAGTACAGGTCAATGCCGCACTCGCCCACTGCCGCAAACTGTCGCTTGTTCAGCCATTCTTCCACCAGGTATAGCTCCTGCTCAAAATCCTTATTCACCGAGGTCGGGTGCAGGCCCATCATCGCGATGCATTGATCAGGGTGCTTCTCTTCTGTTTCCAGCATCACATCGATGGAGGTATGATCAATGTTGGGCATGTAGATTTTCTCTACGCCGGCTTCGAGTGCCCTTGCTACAGCCTCGTCACGGTCCTGTTGAAACTTCTCTGAATAGATATGTGCGTGCGAATCAATTAAAGTCATGTGCGTTGTTTTGGATCAAATATCTCCGTGCAAAGGTCCGAACTAATGGCTAAGGCTGCAAGTACTACAGTGTATCACCTCTTACTCTTATATGGCAGGATTTGCTGGTTGTATTGTTAATTGTGCATGATCGCTGCTCGGTGCACGATTCGGACAGGTCGCGACCTGTCCCTACGATTAAACGACAGTGCTACGTGACTTCTTTACATTAGGGGGAGGGCTGCTACTGCTGAATTCTCAAACTCCTAATACCTCCTCCCCTTCCACTTCACTTTTGTCGGCAGGAAGAAGTAAAGGATCAGGACGAAAGTAGTCACCAGCAGGTATAGCTCAAAGGCAATGTACTGCCACCAGGAGGCGCTGCGGTGGAGTCGTTTCAGGCAGATGTGCATGAAAACGCTTTGGAGCAGCAACTTGACGACCGCAATGCTGAGCGCTATACCTAGGGAGGCCTTAAAAAAGAAAGGAATCAGTACAGGATAATAGGCTGAGTGCAGCACAAACAGCGCGAACATAAACTTGGGCATGAAGACCGAACCCCGCATCCAGCGCTTGCGCTGCTCCAGCAGTGCGCCGTAACCGGGGGCAGGCGCTGACCACGCGAGCACCTTACTATTATACAGATTGCGGAAGCCATAGCCACGCTTGAGTATCTGGTTGAAAATGGCAATGTCTTCTGTAATCGAAAAAGGGATGCTTTCAAAACCACCCACGTCTTCGTATGCTTTGCGGGTGAGCAGCATGTTGTTGCCCATGGTTGTGACCGGCATGTTCAAGTCGCTGAACACCTGCATCAGGCCAATAGAGAACAGCCAGTCCATCCGCTGCATCTTATCGAACAGTCGGTTACCATTCACCGTGGTCAGTCCCGTCACAACGCCTACCTTTTCATCCAGTCCTGCCAGCATGGCCTTTATCCAGGTAGGCGGCACTTCTATATCGGCATCGGTGAAGAGGAAAATGTCGGAAGTTGCTTTATGGGCCAACTGCGCCAGCACATTGGCTTTGCCCTTGGCCTGACCTAGCGTGCCGATAATGGGCAGGCAGGTATAGCCGGGCTTGTCCTGGATGAAGGCTTCTAACAGGGCGCGGGTGCGGTCAGTGGAATCATCGTCACCAATCAGCACCTCAATTTTTTCAGCTGGGTAATCGAGTGCGGCAATGGCCTGCAGACAAGCCAGGATGTTAGCTTCTTCGTTACGGGCCGCGATAAGAATTGTGACATTAGGCAGGTTGGTAACCTTTGCCGTATTGCGCCTGCGGTTAAAGAGTAGCAGCAACAGAAGCGCTGTAAATACTATAAAATACAGGATGAAGTAGGCGACAGATACCATCATAGGGTCCGGAAGGTATAGCCCTGTGCGGTGAAGTGTTCTAAGAAACGGGGTAAGGCATATTGCATGTTTCGCTGGGCCTTCAGGCTGTCGTGGAATACGATGATGCTGCCGCTTTGGGTACAACGGATGGCTTCGCGCAGGCATTTTTTGGGGCTGAGCGAACGGTCGTAATCGTTGGTGAGCACATCCCACATTACCAATTCATAATCGGGACGAAGGGCCGCTGCCTGTTTTAAGGAAATGCGGCCGTAGGGAGGTCGGAACAATTTAGGATGTGCTGCATCAGAATTAATCCTCTCGAGCTCCCGCTGACACTGCTGCACGTTTTCAAGATAATACTCCAGTGAGGTTTCCCAGCCTCGCAGGTGGTTGTGCGTATGATTCGCCAGCCTGTGGCCCTGTTTTAAAATCTGCTTTGCTATACCTTGATGCTTCACCAGATTATCACCCACCGCAAAAAAAGTCGCTTTAGCCTTGTAGTGTTCCAATTGCTCCAGCACCCAGGGCGTCACCTCCGGTATGGGCCCATCGTCGAAAGTCAGGTATAGCACCTTGCCCTGTTCTTCCCTCAGCCAGGTATAGCCAGGCAATATTCTGCGAAGCAAGGCGGGAGTCTTGTAAAGGCGGAGCAATTTTAATTATTAAATTGTTGATGGTTAAATTGTTGAATGGCTACTTACAGGCTATTCATTTGAAATTCAACGCTCTGCTAATAAGTAGCTTTCCTGTATTCTTGAAAAACAATTTAGCAATTTAGCAATTTAACCATCAATCCTACTTAAACCTGCACGACAGGAGCGTGATGTCGTCGTTAAAGGTAGACTCTTCGTTGTAGAGGTTGATGGCGTTGAGCAGTTGCAGGTGCAGCATCTTCGAGCTCAGGAAACGGTTCTTCTGCAGGAATTTAATCGTCCCTTCTATACCGAACTCCGATTCGTCTTCATCAAATACCTCGGTCAGGCCGTCGGTATAGCAGAGTATGATGGCATCATGTGGCACATGGATCTTGCCTACGTTCATGAAAGGCAGTACATCGAACACGCCCAGCATGGTGCAGCCATCGTTGAGCAGGTCATGGGTATCGTTTTCGTATAGTAGAACTGGGGCGTTGTGGCCGGCGTTTACATAACTCAGCTCCCGCGTGCTGCGGTTGAAGATAGCGACAAAAGTGGTGATGAATTTTTCGGCGATCGCATTGCGGTAGATCAGGTGGTTGAGTTCCGACACCACAGTATTCAGGTCAGCCGTCTGCCGCAAAATGGTGCGCAAACCGGCCTGGAAGTTCGACATCAGCAGCGAGGCCGGCACCCCCTTGCCTGACACGTCGGCTACGCAAAAAAGAAACTGGTCTTTGTCGATCTCAATAAAATCGTAGTAGTCGCCGCCGATGGATGAGTGCGGAATATAGCTCGCGTGAATGGCCACGTCCTTGTCATTAGGCAGGCTTTTTGGGAACAGCATGGACTGCACCTCGCGGGCAATTTCGATCTCCTTGCGGATAGACTCCTGCGCCAAACGCTGGCGTGCCATGCGGTGGTTTTCGATGGCCACGAGCATGATATTACTTACCGTCTGCACAAAGTTGAGCGCCTCGATATTGGTGTAGTAAGGCAGGTTTTTGCCGATCATCACAAAAGCGAGCACTTTGCCATTGTGCAGAATCGGGATCACGATCTCGAAATTACGCCACTTCTTGTCAACGCTCAGCTTGGACATGCGGGTAATTTCCTTGAGCTCGAGAATTGCTTCGGGAAGGTGTTGCTTGGCGGGCTCCAGGTCGGTGCCGTAGCTCACTTTGCAGTCCCACTTCTCGTCGTGCACAAACAACGCCAGACGATTGATCTGCAGCTGGGCGATCAGCGTGAAGCGGTATATTTTGTAGAGCGCTTCTTCGGGCAGGTTGTCGTTAATCGCCTGCGTGATTTCCAACAGGGCCGATAATTCCAGCTTTTTGAGGTTTAACTCTTGCTGTATGTTCGGAGCAACTATATCAGGCATTCAGTTTCATAGGTTAGGTTGGCGAAAAATCCGCACGTGGGGACCCTCCTGCCAGTTATACCTGTCACGCAGGTATAGACCGGGTAAATTTACAAAAAATCAACCGCATTCTCTGCCAAACCCTCCAAATCCTTTCAAATAATCCGTATTCGTCCCGTACGTTTACATGCAACTACGTAGCCAAGGCATTTGTTTAGAATTGCTTCGGGAAATACTTGTGTCAGATGGAATTATGCACCACAAGGCCGGCTTTGGTGGCCAGGTAGTAGTAGTGCTGGCATTGTTTCCCAAAGGCAGTTTCATCGTACTCGTGCTCCGTATCCGGGTCCGGGTATAAGATCCGGATATAGCCTTTGGCAATCAGGTTGCGCAGGGCCGTGCAGAGTTCTTCGTCAGTCAGGGCGCTGGTGCTTTTGAGGTCAGCGTAGGACGTCACAAAATAGAGTTCGTCCATGATGGCAAATTCATTCTCAGTCATGATTATGGATGGTTCGGCCTTTCCAGGTATAGCGACCTGAAAGACCCATGATAGCGGTATATAGTACGTAAGGAATGTAAACTAGCTGCAGCGGAAGCATATAAAACAGATAATACTGCTTCTGCATGAAAGTCAGCACGCGGTTTAAGAACAGGAAATCGATCAGGAATTTGACTGCGTAAGCTGCCAGAAAAACCAAAGGCGAAATCCAGTTCAGCAGCACGGCAGGTATAGCCAGGAAAAGAAAAAGGTTGACGGCAAAAACACGCAGGGCCACCAGCTTAACCGATAGGCTTTGGTAGCTCCGCCACTTGCTAGCCCAGCGCACTCGCTGTGCAATAAAACTGCGCACGGTTTTGCGTGCTTCGGTATACACGATGGCTCCGGGGTGCTTCAGAAATGCGATGCGCTCTAGGTATAGCTGACTTACTTTGTGCAGCAGAAATTCATCGTCGCCGCTGGCTATACCTTCGTTTCCGGCAAAACCGCCCACCTCCTCAAACACAGCGCGGGTGTATGCCAGGTTGGCGCCATTGCACATGTTCGGTTGCCGCAGGCCGATAGATGCGCCCCCCACTCCGATCAGCGAAGCAAACTCGACCAACTGCATGCGCTCCAACATGGTATGAGTATGGTGAAAACAGACAGGACCCGAGATAAAGATAGCCTGCTGCGATTGGAAGGTATAGGCGAAGTGCAACAGCCAGTCAGGTTGCACCCGACAGTCGCCATCGGTAAAAGCCAGCAATTCGCCACCGGCCACTGCTATACCTTGTTTGATGGCGGCTTTCTTGCCGGTCGTTTCCACATGATCTTTGAGCCGGATCAGCCGCAGGCGGAGCCGGGTGTCAGGTATAAAACGCTGCACGAGTTGGTCGGTGCCGTCGTCTGAGTGGTCGTCTACTACCAGCACCTCAAAGAGCTCAGCCGGATAGTTTTGTTTTTCCAGATCCTGCAGCAGAGTAAGAATACGCCCTGCTTCGTTCCGGACGGGAATGATGACGGTGATGTTGGTGGCAGGTATAAACCCGGCAGCTATAGCAGGTATAGGGAGGCGATTCCAGGCGGACAAATAACGCAGAATGACCCAGCCATAGGCAAGCAGCGACAGCAGAAGCAGCACCATGAACATCAGGCGCTCCCTCCTCTCTTGCCCATCTTCAGGCGCAACACAAAGAACAAACCGACCGCGCTTGGCACCACGATGTTGAGCAACCAAAGACTCAGGCTAGCACTCAGCACCTGCAGACGCTCCTGCCCGAGTAACCCAAACACATACATGGCCGACAGCTCCCGCATACCCAGATCTGACAGCAGCGACACCGAAGGCACCACCGACTTCAGAAAGAATGTAGTAGACACGCCACTGATGTATTCCACAGGACTCAGCCGTACTTCAAACAAAACGAGCAGGAGAACAAACTGTAGCAGAAACACAAAATAGCGCAAGAGAGAGAGCAGCAGCACCCGGTTCATTTCCCCGAAGGTATAGCGCCCCATTATGGCCAGGTATTTTGCCAGTTTGCGCAGCGGTCCTACTGCTGCGACTAAGGCCACCATGGCACGGGCATTAAAGAGCAGTAATAGCATGGTTGCATTCAGCACGAGCAGCAGAAAGAAAATACTAAGGCAGACTCCCGGATACTCCCTCCAGTAAAGCAAAAGAGCAAAGTAGACCAGCCCCAGCGTACCGACCAGCACGGTGGCCACCAACTGACAAAACCTGCCGATGAAAACCGCTCCTATACCTTCCAGGCGCTCCTTACTTTTGAGCTCGAGCACACGGCCGGCGTAGTCGCCCAAACGATTGGGTGTGATGAAGCCGAGCGTGAGCCCTACCATGACCGCACGGAACGCCCGCAGGTATGAAATGTGTTCGAGCTTCTGCCCTAGGATTTGCCATTTCCAGGCCTCCAGTCCCCAGTTGACAGGTATGAGCAGCGCACTTAAGATCAGTAGAAAAGTATAATTGCTTTGACGGGCGGATTGCAGTATGGATTGCCAGGAGAGCAGCGTGTCGGGTGCCGTAAAGATGGCCAAGTACAAAAAATAGAAGGTGAGCAGCACCACGACAACTTTGCCGGAAACTAAAAGGAACCTTCTGTTGCTGGTAATGTTCAAGATATTGTCTTAAATTGCGGCTCTTATGGTTTACTCTCCTGCCCTCCCACCCAACAAATTGATTCTTGGCATCGACCCCGGCACGCAAGTCATGGGCTATGGCCTGATTGAAGTGACAGGATCAAAGGTAAAGGTAGTGCAGTATGGCGTTATTCACCTCAAAAGCTACAGCAACCACGCCATCAAGTTAAAGAAAATTTTTGACCGCATGATACAGCTCATCGACGAATACTTGCCCGACGAGCTGGCCATCGAGTCGCCCTTCTTTGGCGTGAACGTACAGAGTATGCTCAAACTTGGTCGCGCACAGGGAGTTGCCATCGCCGCCGCCCTTTCCCGCGATATCCCTTATGTTGAGTATGCCCCTAAGAAAGTTAAGCAGTCCGTGACCGGAAATGGCAATGCCTCCAAAGAGCAGGTGGCCGCCATGCTGGTGCAGATCCTCAAAATACAGCCCGACCCAAAGATGTTCGATGCCACTGACGCCCTGTCCGTGGCTCTCTGCCACCACTACCAGAAAGGTAATAACGCCAAAAAAGGCACCAACTCCTGGAAAGCCTTCCTGACCGACAATCCTGAGAGAAAGTTGTAGAAGATTGGGGTTTAGGAGTTTAAGGATTGGGGAAGTTAGAAAGCTGTGATGTAGCGACGTTACAGCGTAACCTCGATTCTGCGGATATACCAATCTGACCGTTCCCAATCTAGATACTCTTAATGCTCTTTCGGGCATCCATGTCTGGAAGTATTTCTGCAGGGACATCCTTGTCTCCGTATACCTGCAAAACCTACGCACGGGGATTAGGAAATCCCCGACAGTCAGCTTCGGGATTGAGAAATCCCGAAGAGCATTGTAGCAGAGCATTTTCAGGATATAACCACACGATGCGGACAGGTCACTACCTGTCCGCATCGTGTACACAACAATTCAACCATTAACAATTTAACCCTTCAACTCCTCAACCCTCACCAAAAGAAAGGCCAGATCAACCGTACACCGGACAATCAGCAATTCAACATCCCCATCAACTATCCTTCAATAAGTATAAGCTTTTGAAAATATTTCGCAGTTTTGTAAAAAATCGCATCTATCTTTCGTAAGGCTTATAAGTTTGCCTGATTTCCTTCCGAAACCCGACTAAAATCAGCCTGTAGCAAGGTATAGGTTTTGCCAAAAGACAAAGTTTAAACATGTTTTTGCTGGTGCGGTTAAATTTAGCGTCAGGCATATTATTAAATTTGAGTTATTTTTGCCGCTGCTTTGTCAAAGGCAAGTGTATAGGTGAATCCTAAACAGCATAAATGGATTTAGACAAAAATAAACCGGGAGCTGCTCCAGCCCGGCGCAGGTATGTAACGACACGCAGGCTCGACAGGATTTTTGTTGAGTTAGCGAAAGTGTACCGTTTCAATGCGCGGTTTTTTAAGGAGGTGTGGTTTCCGCCTTACGAGTTTAGAGAGATTATCAAGCAGTGCTATGAAATCGGTGTGCGCTCTCTGCCGCTGATCTCGCTCACTGGTTTTATCATCGGTATTGTATTTACGAACCAGTCACGCCCCTCGCTGGCCGATTTTGGTGCCACCTCGCTCCTGCCCGCCCTTATTTCCGTAGCCATCATCCGGGCCATCGGTCCACTGGTGACAGCGCTTATTGCAGCAGGCCGGGTCGGCTCCGCCATCGGTGCCGAGCTGGGCTCCATGCGTGTGACCGAGCAGATCGATGCTATGGAAGTGTCGGCCACCAACCCTTTTAAATTTCTGGTGGTCACCCGGGTGCTGGCATCAACGCTGATGATCCCGGCCTTAACGATGTTTACCACGCTTGTGTCGCTGTTGGGCGGTTACCTGAACGTGCACCAGAATGAACTTACCTCCCTGAGCGTCTTCTTTTACCAGGTTTTTGACGCCATCACCTTTCTGGACATCATCGCCTCGTCGGTAAAGTCTGTCATCTTTGGTTTCACCATCGGCATGGTGGGGTGCTACAAAGGGTATAATTCTTCTAAGGGTACAGAAGGTGTAGGCAAGGCGGCCAACTCATCGGTGGTAACGGCCATGTTCCTTATCTTTATTGAAGAGCTGCTCATCATGCAGGTTATTAACACAATCAGAGCTTTTTAATGGAGGCAAAACAAATAAACCCCAACATCGATAGGAGCGAGAAAGTGATTTCTATCCGGGGCCTCAAAAAAGCATTCGACGATTTTGAGGTACTCAGAGGTGTGGACCTTGATCTCTATAAAGGAGAAAACCTGGTGGTGCTCGGCCGCTCCGGTACAGGCAAGTCCGTTTTGATCAAAATCATATCAGGTTTGCTGCAGGCAGACGAAGGAACGGTCAACGTTTTGGGCAAAGAAGTTAGCGGTCTCAAACCACGGGAGATGGATGCACTTCGGCTCAAGATCGGTTTTTCGTTTCAGAACAGCGCCCTGTACGACAGTATGACCGTGCGCGAGAACCTTGAGTTTCCGCTGGAGCGGCACGCGAAGCACATGACTGAAGCCGAACGGGAAAACACGATCCAGTATGTGCTGGAGGCCGTGGGGCTTTCGCAGGCCATTAACCAGATGCCTTCTGAACTGTCCGGTGGCCAGCGCAAACGAATCGGTATTGCCCGCACCCTGATCCTCAAACCGGATATTATGCTCTATGACGAGCCCACTGCTGGCCTCGACCCCATTACGTGTATCGAGATCAACAGCCTGATAAATGAAGTGCAGGAGAAATTCAATACTTCCTCCATCATCATTACCCACGACCTAACCTGTGCCCGCGCCGTAGGAGACAGAATAGTGATGCTGCTCGACGGACAATTCCAACGGGAAGGCACATTCGAAGAGGTGTTCGACAGCAATGACGAACGCGTACAATCTTTTTATAACTACAACTTTATAGACTAGATGAGTTCTGCAGATAATAAACGCACTGTTATTGTTGGTATCTTCACTTTCCTGGCGATCGTGATTCTGGTGGCTGGTATTTTTATGCTGGCCGGTCAGCAAAAGCGCCTGATCAATACGGTAACGCTTACCGCTATTTTTGATGATGTAGCCGGATTGCGAACCGGCAACAATGTTTGGTTTTCGGGTGTGAAGATCGGCACGATCAAGTCCATCAACCTCTATGGCGACTCGCAGGTAGAGGTGGTCATGAACGTTGAGGAGAAGGTGCAGCAGTTCATCCGCAAAAATGCCTCGGCCCGCATCAGCTCCGAGAGCTTTATTGGCAACAAGAACATCGTGATTGACGGAGGCACCCAGGCTGCCGCTCCTATCGAAGATGGCGACAGAATAACAGCCATAAGCCCGCTCAATACAGATGACCTGATGGAAAAGCTGCAACAGAACAACGAGAACTTGGTAGCGATCACCGGTGATTTTAAGCAGCTTACCTCCCGCCTGGTGAAAGGCGAAGGAACCGTAGGTGCCCTGCTGACCGACACGACCATGGCCCAGAACTTCCGTGGTGTGGTAGCTAACCTGCAGCGCACTTCCGAAAGCACCGTCAATGCCTCACGCTCACTCACTGCCTTCACCAATAAACTCAACTCCCCTGACGGCCTGGCAAACCAACTGGTAACTGACAAAGAGGTGTTCCAGCAGCTGAAAAACTCGATGACGCAACTGGAAGAGGCCACCGCTTCAACCTCTGAAATAACGGAGAATCTGCGTACGGCTACCACTCAGCTCAACAACAGCAATAGTGCGGTAGGTGTGCTCCTCAATGACCAGAAATTTGCCCGCCAGTTGCAGAGCACCATGCAAAACCTGGAGACGGGCACTGAAAAGCTCGATCAGAATATGGAGGCCCTGCAAAACAACTTCCTACTGAGAGGTTTCTTTAAACGACAGGCAAAGGAAGAAGCCAAGCAGAAGGAGCAACAACAAAACCAGCCGGCACCAAAGCAGGTACAACCAAAAGACACAACGCAACTGGAGTTTAAGCCTTCTATCCTGATAGAGAATTAAGCATAAAAAAGGGCGAATCCGAAAGATTCGCCCTTTTTTGTAGGACTTGAAGATATAGCTATACCTTAAGAAGCCGCATACTCCTTCCGGATCTTTTCGGCAACTTCCTCAAATTCTTCTTTACTGAACTGCTGCTTGTTGGCAAAGTTCATGTCTGCCATCTTGTTGAGTGGGATCAGGTGCACATGCGCATGAGGCACTTCCAGGCCTACCACTGCTATACCTATGCGCTTGCAAGGAACGGCCTTCTCTATGGCAGCCGCCACTTTTTTAGTAAAGGCCATCAGGCCCAGGTATAGTGCATCGTCCAGGTCGAACAGGTAGTCAATCTGCTGCTTGGGTATAACTAAGGTATGGCCCTTTGTTGTCGGAAACACGTCCAGAAAGGCCAGGTAGCGATCATCCTCCGCTATTTTGTAAGCGGGGATCTCGCCTTTTACAATTTTAGTGAAGATAGATGGCTCCATAAGCTTAGCGACTGATTTCCAGTATTTCGAACTCGATCTTGCCGGCCGGTACGGTTATCTCGGCTTTTTCACCAACCGACTTGCCCAACAGGCCTTTCCCGATCGGAGACTTCACGGAAATCTTGCCGGAGGCCAGGTCAGCCTCTTCCTCCGCCACCAGGGTATAGTCCATCACCATGTTGTTTTTCAGATTCTTGATCTTCACCTTCGAGAGGATCAGCGCCTTACTCATGTCCAGGTTCGACTCGTCTATCAGACGGGCGTTGCCAACTACTTCTTCCAGCTTTGCAATTTTCAGTTCCAAGTGACCCTGTGCGTCCTTGGCTGCGTCATACTCAGCGTTCTCACTCAGGTCGCCCTTATCGCGTGCTTCTGCTAACTGACGCGCTACTTCCGAGCGACCTTTTGTTTTCAGCTCGTGTAACTCTTCCTTTAGCTTCTGTAAACCTTCAGCGGTGTAATACGAAATGTTGCTCATAATACTGTCTTCATGTTTTAAAACACAAAAACAAAAAGAACGGCTATGTCAAACATAACCGTTCTTTTTGCCTAATATGTAATTGATTTATTTTCTCTTTTCAGCCAGCCTGCATCAAAACAAGCCGGTGGTTATGGGTAAGCCACATGCGCACGGGCTTCCCCCGGTGGCACTGATTTGAGCAAATATACAAATTTATTTTAATACAAAATTTTTCGGCGATACTTATTTGTCGGCACCAAAAACACTTGTTTCAGGCGCCTGTATCACTTATATACGTAAACGCACCGACGTAGGCCGGGCCCTAATCGGGTATTCTTACGATATCTTGCCTGACTCCTGCAGGGCCTGTATTTTCTGCACCAGCACCTCATTTATCTTGACATACGACTCATGGGTCCACCCCGCAATATGGGGGGTGAGCAACACATTTTCAGCTGATTTCAGGTAGTCGAAATTCCGGTTTTGCTCCTCCGTCAGGCTGTGCAGTTTCTCGTTTTCGAGTACATCCAGAGCAGCCCCTTTCAGCTTGCCGGTCTGCAGGTGCTGAACGAGGGCCGACTGGTCCACCACCTCTCCTCTTGAGGTGTTCATGAACCAGGTCTGCTTTTGAAAACTCTGAAAGAAGGCATCATCTGCAAAGGCCCGATTTTCCGATATATAAGGTATATGCAGGCTCACAATATCAGCCTCTGCCTGCAATTCCTCCAGCGACACAGCTTCAGCCGGTGCTGAGATTTTCTCAGGAGCGAACCGGTCGTATGCCAGGATGCGGCAGCCGAAACCACTAAGCACACGGGCAAAGCTTTGCCCCATATTCCCGTAGCCGATAATGCCCACCGTTTTGCCGCCGATCTCCTCACCTCTGTTTTCTTCGCGTAGCCATACCTTGTCGCGCACCTGCCGGTCGCCCCGTGAGATATTGCGCATCAGACTGAGCAGCATCCCTAACGCATGCTCGCCCACTGCCTGCCGGTTTCCCTCGTTGGCTCCGAAAAGTGCTATACCTCTCTCCTGCAATGCTTCCGCATCAATATTGTCCAGTCCCGCCCCAGCTCTACCCACGAACCTGAGTTTGTCAGCCAGTTTGATGGTCTCGGCCGTAATGCGCATTTTACTCCGCACAATCAACCCATCAAAACCAACAAGTGCCTCGCATACCTCGATCGGCTTGATATCCGGACGGTAGTCATAGTCTATACCTATACCTTCTAGCATCGGAAATAGGCTAGCGTGTACTTCTTCGATGATCAGGATACGTGGTTTCGCCATATTATTACAGTTCATACAACATATGCGCTACCCCAAAATAAATTGCTAAGCCCAATAAGTCATTTGCCGTCGTGATAAATGGACCAGCGGCAACTGCAGGGTTTACACCCAATTTGTCGAGCAACATCGGCGTCAGCGTACCCATGAGCGAGGCCAGCATGACCACTGAGAACAGTGCTACTGATACAACGGTTGAGAGCTTGAGATCCTGCCGGAACAGATAGGTGAAACCAAAAACAAGCGCCGAAATGATAAGGGCATTCAGGAACGCCACCATAATAAGCTTGAAAAGACGCTTGGAGAAATTCTCAAAGATCACCGCGTTGGATGAGAGTGTTTGGATGATGATGGACGAGGACTGTATACCTACGTTACCGCCCGTCGCCGTAATAAGCGGCACAAACAACGCAAGTGCCGGCAGCATGGCAATGTCGGCCTCAAAAAAACCCATAAAATGAGCCGCTAGCAAGCCCCCCACCATGCCGATTACGAGCCAGGGTATACGGGAGCGCGAAATACGGAATACGCTGTCGTCTTCCTCCACATTCTCCGATATACCCGTCATGAGCTGGCGGCTGAGTTCGGCCTGTTCCTGCATTACGTCAATCACGTCGTCAATGGTGATGCGCCCGAGCAGCTTGCCCTGAATGTTCACGACAGGTATAGCCTCGAGGTCGTACTTTTGCATCACGCTCACCACCTCGTTTTCGTCCCGGAACGACTCGATCGAGATCACGTCTTCGTTGTAAATGTCTTTTACCAGCTTGTCGTCTTTGGAAAGCAGGAGCGTTTTGATACCAAGTCGGCCGAGCAGAATGTCGCGGTTATCCACCACGTACACGGTATAGATGCGCTCCACGTCCTCGGCTTGTCGGCGAATCTCCTCGATGCACTGCCGCACACGCCAGTTGATGTTCACTTTGATGAGCTCTTTCGCCATCAGACCGCCGGCGCAGTCCTCTTCGTAGTGCAGCAGGTCCAGAATGTCGTCCGCCTTCTCCTCGTTCTCTATCAGGGCGATCACCTCCTCGCGACGCTGCACGTTCATCTCGTTCAGGATGTCCACGGCGTCATCCGAGTCCATCAGGTTGACGTAGCGCGCAATCTCCTGGCTGGTGAAATAGGCTAGAAAATCGGTGCGGATGTCGTAGTCAAGATCACTGAGAATCTGAGAACCGGTCTCGGGAGGCAGCAGGTCCAGCACGTACTTCGACTCGTTGGTGTCGAGTTCGTAGAGCACCGTCGTAATATCGGCCGGATACATGTCGGTCATGGTCTCGAGCAGGAAACCCTTGTCGTCGCGTGCTATTGCCTCTTCAACCTGTTCTATGTATTCACGTGTGATCTCTACCTGCATGGTATTATATGTTCTGCTCTACGAGCTGGGTCAATGCTATAAAATCCTCTACTGACAACTGCTCTGCCCGCTGGTCGAAGACAGGCTGCGTTGTAACTTCCGGCGGGAGGTTGAAAGTCTTGAGGCAGTTACGCAGTGTTTTGCGCCTTGTTCCAAAACTGTTCTTCACGACAGAGAAAAAAAGCTTCTCGCTGCAAGGCAGGCTCTCCCGGTTGTTGCGCACCACACTGATGACGCCCGACTTCACTTTGGGAGGTGGGTGAAATACGTTTTCATGCACTGTGAACTTATACTCAATGGTATAGAAGGCTTGCAGGAGCACGCTCAAAATGCCATAAGCTTTGGAGCCCGGAGGCGAAGCCAGCCGTTCAGCCACCTCTTTTTGGATCATGCAGACCACCTCCGGCACCACGTCGCGGTGTTCCAGCACTTTAAAAAAGATCTGACTCGAGATGTTGTAAGGAAAATTGCCTATGATAGAAAACTTGCCTGGAAAAAGCTTGCTCAAATCGGTTTTTAGAAAGTCAGCCGAGATGATACGGTCTCCCAATTGCGGGAAATGCTGCTGCAGGTAGGCAATGGATTCGCGGTCTATGTCAAGCACGGTGGTGCGGTACTCCTTGTGCTCGAGCATATACTGCGTGAGCACACCCATACCTGGGCCGATTTCCAGCACATCCTCCACCCCGTCGGGCAACGTCAGTTGCTCCACTATTTTGCGGGCGATGTTCTGGTCGACCAGAAAGTGCTGGCCCAGGTGCTTTTTCGGACTTACTTTGCTCACGTGCTATGTGTTATGGCACCGGCTGATTAAGACAATTTCGCCGGAAACCCGTTATACCTTATTTAGATGCGCTACCGTTGCCGACAATACCTGCGTCCGTGGTTTTCGCATTACACCATATACTTACTATATTGCGTGCTCCAAAGATACGAATGACAAATGCCAACACAACTCAAATACAACACATCAGTAGGTAAAAATACAGACGTAGCCCTGATTGTGCGGGCTGACCAGACGGATTCGCTCCCAGAGCTAAGCTCAGACGAAACCGCCTACCTGAAACGCCAGCTGGAAGCAGAGGCGAAGATCGTCTCCCTGAACCGCTATACCCAGCGGGTATACGTAGTGGTGTACCCGGAAGGCAAAACTCAGAACGCCACCCGAGAGGCGCTGCGCCAGGCCGGCTATACCTTGCTCAAACAGCTCAAAGCCGACAAAATAGAGGAACTGACTATTCAGGACCTCACCAAATCGGACGCAAGTCCCTACCTGGCAGAGGGCCTATACCTGAGCAACTACCAGTTCCAGAAATACAAGACTAAAAACAGCAAGCCAAGCCCGCTGCAGACCATTGTGCTGACAGACGAGAACCTGTCGGAGTTTGATGTGATGGAGCTGCAAAACGTGCTCGACGCCGTGACCATCACCCGCGACCTGGTGAACGAGCCGAACAGCCATCAATCAGCCACCCAGTTCAGTGAGCAACTGGTAGAGTTAGGTGAAAAAGCCGGTTTTACCACGCAGGTGTTTGACGAACTGCAGATTCAGTCCCTGAAAATGGGAGGTTTGCTGGCCGTGAACCAGGGCAGCGAAGAACCGCCTACTTTTAATATATTAGAGTGGAAGCCGGAAGGGGCTACCAATACAAAGCCTTACGTGCTGGTAGGTAAAGGCGTGGTATACGACACCGGCGGCCTTAGTCTGAAGCCAACGCCACAGTCCATGGACTACATGAAGTCCGACATGGCCGGTGCCGCTGCCGTAACCGGTGTGTTATACGCCTTAGCCAAAAACAATGTGCAGCTGCACGTCATCGCACTTATACCTGCTACCGACAACCGCCCGGGCGGCAAGGCCTATGCACCGGGAGACGTGCTCACCATGCACAACGGCATGACCGTGGAGGTACTCAACACCGATGCCGAAGGTCGTTTGATCCTGGCCGACGCCCTGAGCTTTGCACAGAAGTACAAGCCGGAGCTGGTTATTGATATGGCAACGCTGACAGGAGCCGCGGCCCGCGCCATCGGCAAAGAAGGCCTGGTAGCGATGAGCAATGCCGGCGATGACGTGATGACAGCCTTGAAAAAAGCCGGTGAGGCAGAGCATGAGCGTATTGTGGAGTTTCCGCTATGGGACGAGTATAAAAAGCACATTGAGTCTGATATAGCCGACATCAAAAACCTGGGCGGTGCCGAAGCGGGCGCTATTTCGGCGGGTGTGTTCCTGGAGTATTTCACCGACTATCCGTGGGTGCACTTTGACATCGCCGGCACGGCCTACCTGCTGGGCGAAGACTCTTACCGTGGCAAACTGGCCACCGGATCGGGCGTGCGCCTGGTTTACAACTACCTTAGCTCTCTGGCTAACTAAGCAACAAATGGACAATAGATACAAAGCAAAAATAGGCATCAGCATTGGCGATACGAACGGCATCGGCCCGGAGATCATCGTCAAAACACTTTCAGACCAGCGCATCCTTAATTTCTGCACGCCCGTGATCTACGGTTCTGCCGCAGTTATGAACCAGGTGCGCAAAGCCCTGAGTGCGGAACATTTTCACTACCAGCAAGTGGTTTCCGCACAGGAGCTTATACCTAAAAAGATCAACCTGATCAGCTGCTGGGAAGAAGACATCGCCGTAGAGCCAGGCACACCAAAACCGGAATCCGGCAAGGCCTCACTTGACTCGCTGCTTGCCGCCTCCCGCGATCTGAAAGCTGGTTTACTGGACGGCCTAGTAACCGCCCCGATCGACAAAGACAACATCCAGTCCGAGGAGTTCCGCTTCCCAGGCCACACTGAGTTTTTGACCTCCTACTTCGATGCGGCCGACAGCCTGATGCTGCTCGTGGCCGACGACCTACGAGTAGCCACCGTAACGGGCCATATACCTGTGAAGGAGGTAGCCAGCAAACTCAACTTCGACCTGATTATCCGAAAGATCACCATCCTGCAGGAATCGCTGCGCCATGATTTCGGCATTCTGAAGCCGCGCATTGCTGTGTTGGGTCTGAACCCGCATGCAGGTGAGAAAGGATTGTTGGGAACCGAGGAACTTGAGATCATCCGTCCGGCCGTGATGCACCTGAAAGACAAAGGGCATCTGGTATTTGGCCCCTACCCTGCCGACGGCTTCTTTGGCATGCGCATGTACAAGCAGTTCGATGCAGTGTTGAGCATGTACCACGACCAAGGGCTTATACCTTTCAAGACGCTCGCCATGGAGACCGGCGTGAACTACACGGCCGGCCTGCCGATCGTGCGCACCTCACCGGACCACGGTACCGCCTACGACATAGCCGGCAAACACACAGCCGATGAAACCTCTTTTAGAGAAGCGCTGTTCCTTGCCTGCGACATCATAAAAAAGCGCCAGACAGAGCAAAAGCCTGTTTTATAAATCGGGCTGCTATTTTATTTGTCAAAATAATGTTCTAATTTTGCGTCTTGCAATAAAAACACGGTAGTGAAAAAGCTTAAAGACTACGAAATCGGCATAGCCAAACTCAGTAACAGAAAGCATGATTACGAGTTTGAGATAGACGATTCATTCTTTGCTTTGTTTGAGCAGGAGATCATACTGGGGGGAAAGCTACTGGCGAAAGTAGAGCTCGATAAGACCGAGTCGCTGCTGACGCTGCATTTTAACATTAAAGGGCACGTGCGCCTCACCTGTGACCGCAGTCTGGAGGAATTTGACCAGCCGCTGGATATCGAAGAGACGCTGCTGATCAAGTATGGAGAGGAAAACACCGAGTTGGATGAGGACTTGTGGCAGATTACGCCTGAGACGCAGACGCTCAATGTAGCACAGCACCTGTATGATTACATTGGCTTATCGCTGCCAATGAAGAAGCTCCACCCACGTTTTTTGGAGGAGCAGGACGAAGAAGATGAAAGGGATATCCTGATCTACTCTTCGCGCCAGGCGGGCGACAGTGAAGGAAATGACAACGGTGGAGATGACGACGATGACGTTGACCCACGTTGGGATGCCTTGAAAAACCTGAACTAACAAGCAGTAGAATAATAAAGTATTACATAACAGCAAGTAAATTTATAACTAAAAATGGCACATCCTAAACGCAAGATTTCGAAGACCAGAAGAGATAAGAGAAGAACTCACCAGAAACTCTCTGAGAAAGCGATTGCAATCTGCCCTACTACAGACACTCCTCACCTGTTTCACCATGCTTACGTGGTAGAAGGCGACCTGTACCACAAAGGCAAACTGGCGATCAAAAATTATACAGCAAACGCTCAGTAACCCAAGTCTGTACTCCGTTTAAGTTCTGTATAATTTAACGTCATCCAGTACATGAGAATCGCCCTGGACGCTATGGGCGGCGACTATGCACCTGAAGCAAACGTGAAGGGTGCTATGTTAGCTGCAGAACAGCTCGAAGAAGATTATGAAATCCTGCTTATTGGCAAGGAAGATATTCTGAATCAGCTGCTGAAAGAATATGGTTACACTGGTTCTGTAATAAAGGTGGTGAACGCCACCCAGGTAATTGACATGGGAGAACATCCCACCAAAGCACTTACCCAGAAGCCAGACTCCAGTATTGCTGTAGGTTTTGGTATGCTGAAGGCTGGAAAAGCACATGCTTTTTGCAGCACTGGCAATACCGGAGCAATGCTGGTAGGAGCCATGTTCAGCGTAAAAGCCGTAGAAGGTATTTTAAGACCATCTATCGGCGGTTTGGTACCAAAGCTCAATGGTGGCTTCGGTATTATACTGGATGTGGGTGCTAACGCTGACTGCAAACCTGAAGTACTGGAGCAGTTCGGCGAAATTGGTTCTATCTACGCCAAATACGTACTGGAAATCGAAAATCCGAAAGTCGGGTTGATGAACCTGGGCGAAGAGGAAGGCAAAGGCACTGTCAACACACAGGCAGCGCACCAGCGCCTCAAAGTTAACCCAAACATCAACTTCATCGGCAACATCGAAGGACGCGACATGTTCAACGACAAAGCTGATGTGATCGTGTGCGACGGGTATACCGGCAACATCATCCTGAAGATGGCAGAGTCTGTTTACGACATCCTCAACGAGAAGAACATGCACGATCCGTTTTTCGACAAATTCAACTACGAGGCCGTAGGCGGCAGCCCGATCCTGGGTATCAATGGCAACGCCGTTATAGGACATGGTGTCTCTTCCCCGCTGGCAGTCTGCAACATGATGCTGCAGGCCCAGAAAATGGTAGCCACTAACCTGTCTGAGCGATTTATAAAGCATACGGGCGTCTAATAAAAGACGCTGGCCCTGGCCAAAAACATTTCCTGGCACAAACTGTCTCACTACTCTTTTTGCGTAATGACGGTTTGTGCCAAGTTTTTTTTATTATATTGCCGTCTTAAATATCCAACACTTATACCTTTCATAATATGAGTAAAATTACTGCCGCGATCACTGGAGTGGCTGGTTATGTTCCGGACTACGTGCTTACGAACAAGGAACTGGAAACAATGGTAGAAACCAACGATGAATGGATCCTTTCACGAACCGGTATTAAGGAAAGGCGCATTCTGAAAGGCGAAGGCAAAGGCACCTCACACATTGCAGTACCGGCAGTACTCGACTTACTCAAAAAAACCAATACCAAAGCAGAAGAAATAGAACTCCTCATCTGCGCCACTACCACCCCCGACATGGTTTTCCCGGCCACGGCCAACCTGATCACGGCTGAAGTAGGCGCCGTAAATGCCTTCGGTTACGACCTGCAGGCAGCCTGCTCCGGTTTCCTTTTCGCGCTGGCCACTGCCTCTAAGTTCATCGAGTCAGGACAGTACAAAAAAGTGATCGTAGTAGGAGCCGATAAGATGTCTGCTATCGTTGATTATACTGACCGCGCTACCTGTATCATTTTTGGTGATGGCGGCGGCGCTGTGATGCTGGAGCCAAATACAGAAGGCTACGGAATACAGGACTCCGTATTGAAGTCCGATGGCACTGGCGCGCAGTACCTGCATATGAAAGCGGGCGGTAGCCGCAAACCTGCTACTATCGAAACGGTGCAGGCGCGTGAGCATTACGCTTATCAGGAAGGACAGCAGGTATTTAAGTTCGCTGTGAAAGGTATGGCAGATGTATCGGCTGAAGTGATGGAGCGCAACAACCTGACAGCAGAAGATGTTGCCTGGCTGGTTCCTCATCAGGCAAACAAGCGCATCATCGACGCGACAGCTAACCGTATGGGCGTGGGCAGCGACAAAGTGATGCTCAACATCGAGCGTTATGGCAACACAACAAGTGGCACCATTCCACTTTGCCTGTGGGAGTATGAGAAACAGCTGAAAAAAGGTGACAACCTGATTCTGGCGGCTTTCGGTGGCGGTTTTACATGGGGCGCCATCTATTTGAAGTGGGCTTACGACTCGAAATAATTCACTCTGATTATAAACAGGAAAAGCGGCTAATATGCCGCTTTTCCTGTTTATAGACCTTATTTCCGGATCATTTATACCATATCGGCCCGCAAGGCAAGTCGCTTCTCCAGTTGCATGAGCAGTTCCTGAAAACGGTCAGATAGCTTTTCTATATCCTTCATCCCCGCATGCGCCTGGTCAATGCTGCCGCTTCGGTAGAGGCTGAACAGCTGGTTTGCGTTTGTCAGCAACTCGCTGTGTGTTTTCTGCAAACTGTAAAGCTCTGGCTCACTGCCATACTTTTCCTTTCCAACCTGCAGGAACCAATGACTGATCGGGCCTGCATCTGAGAAAAATACGCTATCGAGCACCCCTCCGTATAGCACAGAACGCACCTTGGACTTAAACAGAATATGTTTAATCCGGATCTGCTGTAAATCTACCTGCGCTGAATTCACGTGTTTCTTTCCTAAATGCTGCGGCTACTACAACTCATCTACTGCTATACCTAACTCCTGCAGTTTTTTCTTCATTTGATATTTATCGGTCACATTAAAGCCCGCGACCAGTATACCAATTATTTGCGTATGCTCATCAAAGAGCGGCTGGAAGATAAAGGTAAGGTAATTATCCTCCAGTTTGCCCTCCGGAGTAGAGAGCTTCACAACAATCTCCCTGGCTTCGAACGTTTCACCCGTCTGATATACATTATTCAGTACATCAATGTAACCCTGATCAGCAATTTCCGGCAAAGCTTCTGCCACCGTTTTACCGATAAGGGCTACATGCGGGAACAGTTCCTGGTACTTTGTGTTCACGAGTTCATAACGGTGTTCCTTGCCCTTCAGAATGGCAAAGAAAGTCGGGGCCTGCATGATCAAACGCTCTAATGTCATTCGCTCGTTCTCGACTTTGCGGAAAGCGAGCTGCACTTGATCCGCCAGTTCAGACATTTGCTCGTTGCTTGCGAGGAGCTCCTGCACCAGATTCTTCATGTCGTGGATATCGCTGCAACTGCCAAGCCACATCCTGATCTCACCATCTTCATTTCGCATGGGCAGGTAGCGGCTCAGGTACCAACGATAATCGCCTTCCTTATCGCGTATGCGAATTTCCACCTGGCTGGCCTCCCCTTTCTCAAGCGACTGCTGCCATACTTTAGAGGCGCTTTGCAAATCATCCGGATGAATGGCTGCTTTCCAGCCACCCGCCATCAACTGCTCCGTCGCTATACCTGTATAGGCTTCCCACTGCTTATTAAAATAGGTCGAATCCCCAGCTGCATCATCGGCATCGATGAGTTGCGGCATGGAGTCTGCCATGAACCGGAATTTCTGCTCGATGTCCTGCAAAGCCTTCTTTGTTTCTTCCCGCTCTGTCACATCTTTGGTTTCCTGCAGTACATACAGCAATTCGCCCTGCTCATTCAGAATGGGTGTATGGGAGGCTTCCCAGCAACGCTCGTCGTAGCCGCTTCCGTCAGGTCGGGCAATCGCATAGCGTATCACGTCGAGGTATACCTTCCGGCCTTTACGAATGGCCTCTTCAATAGAAAGCCGCACCGGATTATCTTCAAAGGGCACATTAGGCTCTGGATAGGCTTCCAGCAAAAAATGTTTGTCCAGAATATTGTCCAGCTGCCGCATCGTTACTTCCAGATACCGCTTATTGGCCCCTACGATTTTCATATCGGGGTCAAGCAGCACCATAGCTTCCGGGGTGTTCTCAAAGATGAGCTTATAATCCATGCAAAGGAGAGATTTACATTAAAAAAACGCACTGGTCAGGTGCTGTGGGCATACAGCCATACGCAGACAAGGATAAAAGCGCCTATGCTGGCACGGCCTTTTTTTAAAATAATCGCTAATTTATATAAAATAAATGACTCGTCGCGCTATACTCCGGACTTTATGGTAAGGATACATCCGGCTTGCTTTCCATGCGGATTGCCCTAAGCTTTTTAATCAATATTTGAGTATAATAGCTAACTTTGTTTGCAAGACAGCGATTTGCGCTATACTTTTATCGTTTCATTCAATTTCAAGCGTAACAACAGCATACTATGGCAACCACAGCTGATATCAGAAATGGTCTGTGTATGGAATTTAACAACGACCTTTATGTAGTTGTTGAGTTTCAGCACGTTAAACCAGGCAAAGGCCCAGCTTTCGTGAGAACGAAAATGCGCAACATCAAAACCGGAAAAATGTTAGATAACACTTTCTCGGCTGGTCATAAGATCACTACTGCCCGTGTGGAGCAGCGCCCGCACCAGTTCATCTACAAAGATGACATGGGCTACAACTTTATGGACATGAATACCTTCGAACAGGTTGCCCTGGACGAGAAAATGGTGCCATTTGCTGACCTGATGAAAGAAGGCCAGGAAGTGACAATCTTGTTCCATGCCGAGACGGAGGCCCCGCTTACCTGCGAGATCCCTCCTTTTGTGGAGTTGACCATTACATACACCGAGCCGGGCCTGAAAGGCGACACGGCCACTAATGCATCAAAACCAGCTATTGTAGAAACAGGGGCCACTATTCAGGTACCGTTGTTTATTGGGCAGGACGAAAAAATCAAAGTAGACACACGAACTTATTCTTACGCAGAACGAGTAAAATAACAACATGAAAGCTAAAGAAATCCAGGACCTTATTGACTTTATCGCCAAGTCTGGCTTGAATAAAGTAAACATTGAGACAGAAGAATTCAAGATCTCGGTGAAGCGCGATCCAGACCAGAAGGTGAGCTATGTGAAAGAGTCAGCAAGCGCTGCGCATCACGCGGCAGCCCCTGTGGCCGCTCCGGTTGCCGCACCTCAGGCTCCTGCCGCCTCAGCCACTCCGGCAGCCCCTGCTGCCACACCGGCCAGCGACGACAGCAAATACATCGCCATCAAAGCACCCATGATCGGCACCTTCTATCGCTCTTCCAGCCCGGACAAGCCAGCATTTGTAAACGTAGGCGACGAAGTGAAAAAGGGACAGGTAATCTGTATCATCGAAGCGATGAAGCTTTTCAATGAAATCGAGTCAGAGGTGTCTGGCAAGATCGTAAAAGTGTTGGTGGACAATGCCAACCCAGTGGAATACGACCAGCCGCTATACCTGGTAGATCCTAGCTAATTCATCGATTTGAAAATTTGAAAATGTGAGGATTTGAAAATGGAGATGGCCAATACCCTCTCCATTTTTATATCAATTTCACGCTGATCTCTACATTTCCAAATCTCAGAATCTCCAAAACTGACATTATGTTTAAAAAAATACTAATCGCCAACAGAGGCGAGATTGCCCTGCGCATCATTCGTACCTGTAAGGAGATGGGCATCAAAACGGTGGCCGTATACTCTACGGCTGACAAGGAGAGCCTGCACGTACGTTTTGCTGATGAAGCCGTATGCATTGGCCCTCCTCCAAGTGCGCAGTCATACCTGAACATGCCCAATCTGATCTCGGCTGCCGAGATCACCAATGCCGACGCCATTCACCCGGGTTACGGCTTCCTTTCTGAAAATGCTGAGTTCTCCCGCATCTGCGCCGAGCACAACATCAAATTCATCGGTGCCTCTCCGGAAATGATCAACTCCATGGGCGACAAGTCCTCCGCCAAAGACACTATGAAAAAAGCGGGCGTACCGACCATACCTGGTTCTGACGGCCTGTTGAAGTCGCTGGAAGAGGGCAAGAAGCTGGCAAAGAAGATTAAGTACCCAGTGATCATCAAGGCGACAGCCGGTGGTGGTGGCCGTGGTATGCGCATTATCAAGCACGAGGACGAGTTCGAGAAAGCCTGGAACGATGCCCGCACCGAGTCGAAGGCTGCTTTCGGCAACGATGGTCTATACCTGGAGAAATACATTGAGGAGCCGCGTCACATCGAGATCCAGTTGATCGGTGACCAGCACGGACAGGTAGCGCACCTTTCGGAGCGTGACTGCTCTATCCAGCGTCGTCATCAGAAACTGGTAGAGGAAACGCCTTCTCCGTTCATTACTGACGACCTGCGCGACCGCATGGGTAAAGCGGCCATTAAGGGTGCCAAAGCCATTAACTACGAAGGTGTAGGCACGATTGAGTTCCTGGTAGATAAGCACCGCGAATTCTACTTCATGGAGATGAACACCCGTATCCAGGTAGAGCACCCGATTACAGAAGAGGTTATTGACTACGACCTGATCAAAGAGCAGATCAAGGTAGCCGCCGGTGAGCGTATCACAGGCAAGAACTACTACCCGAAGATGCACGCCATCGAGTGTCGCATCAACGCGGAGGATCCAAAGAACGGTTTCCGTCCTTCTCCAGGCAAGATTACCAATCTGCACGTACCAGGCGGACATGGTGTTCGTGTAGACTCTCACGTTTACTCTGGTTATACCATCCCGTCGAACTACGACTCCATGATCGCAAAGCTGATCGTGACGGCGCAGACACGCGAAGAGGCGCTTGTGAAAATGAAGCGAGCTCTGAGCGAGTTCGTGATTGAAGGCGTGAAAACGACGGTACCATTCCACCTGAAACTGATGGATGACCCGGGCTTCAAGGAAGGTAACTTCACCACAGCTTACCTGGACAACTTCGACTTCAGCTCATTGTAAGCTCCGAATTTATTAAACTAAAGAAAACCGACTCCGAAACAGGGTCGGTTTTTTTGTTTGGCCCGATATATGTGGTTTTAAAATATAGAGACATTATCATATTTACTTAACTTAGTCTCGCACCTCACACGAAACAGAAATGAAACCAAGCAGGCTCTTTGTTACTCTTCTATGGACAGTATTGGCGCTGCAGCTGAGTGGCTGTGCAACTATGATTACGATGGAGACGGTTCGCCCCCCTGTGGTACGGGTGAGCCCCGACCAGTGGAAAGTGCTGGTCGTGAACCGCTACGATGCGGCTGCACAGGCTACAAATAAAAATGAAAACGTGACAGCCGTACTACGCGACGGAGCCTACCAGGCTGCCGGGGGCGTTATGGGTGCTATTTACAACGATTCGACTTTTGTGCTGGTCAACCCGGATCAGGCCATCAGTCTGCCTGCCAGTACGGAGCGGCTTAACGAAGAAGAAATTGACGGACTTTTTAAGAAGTACAGCCCACACCTGATCCTAACGCTCGACAAGTTCAAAACGGGCTTTGGGAAAGTGGTAGACAGCTATGATGATGAAGACGGCGACAGGACCAAAATTGCCAATTATGACCTGGTCGTAGCAAGCACCTGGTCGCTGTACGACAGCACAGGTATGCTGCTGGACCAGGCAACGGTGGAGCAGCAGGAATTTTACGATTCACGAACCGTGGTGAGCGGACTGCTAGCTATTGGTCCGGCTATGGGCAAAGCAGGGCCTGTGGTGAACCGGCTGGCGGTAGAGACAGGCTACAGCTATTGGGATAGGTTCTATCCACAACCGACACTGTTGGTACGCCAGGTACACATGGCAAGTCCGCTGCGAGATGCCCACATCATGTTGCTCCTGGGGCAGTTTCAGCAGGCTATTGCCACACTACAGCCTTTGGCACAGGATCTCTCGTCTAAAACAGGTATAAAGGCAGCCCATAACCTGGCTATTGCCTACGAGGCCGCCGGCGACTACGAACAAGCCACTTATTGGGCACGACAGGCAGAAAGCAAAGGAGATAAACTAGCTAGCAAACTGCTCGAACTCTGGACCAATGCCGGCCTGATTAAGTAGTGTTCACCTCATGAAAACAGCAAAGCCCGACCAAAATGGCCGGGCTTTGCTGTTTTATGTGCTATACCTATACCTTAGGTGGTAGCAGCTTTTTCTTCTTTATCGATCAACTCGGTAAGTTCGCTATACCAACTCTCCCCATATTTACGGATCAGTGGTTCCTTCAGGAACTGATATACCTTCACACCAAGGTCAGCCCCAAAATTGCAGGCCGCAGCGCAAATGCTCCAACGGTCGTAGTTCAGCGCTTCGAAATCATCATACTTTGTAATGCGGATGGGATACAGGTGGCAGGAAATGGGTTTTTTCCAGCTGATCTTGCCATCGTAATAGGCCTGCTCAATGGCACACTTCAGTATACCCTGGTTATCGTATAAGGCGTAGGCACACTCCCGGTTTTCGATGGTTGGTGTGGAGTAATCGCCTTCAAAATCCTGAATGTACAGCCCCTGCTCTTCCACAGCCAGTTTTCCGGCTCCCGTCATGTAGGGTTTGATGTGCTCGTAGTTATCCGCCAGTATAGCCAGTTCTTCCTCCTCCAGCGGAGCGCCCAGATCGCCCTCCACACAGCAGGCCCCTTTGCATTTCTCAAGATTGCAGACGAAGAAATTATCACGGATGTCGTCACTGATGACGGTATTCTGAAGAACGATCATGTAAGTATTGGAATAAGCTTCTCTAACCGGCCTCACCGGCAGATAAGAGACAAAATTAAAGTTAAATAAGTTTAGACTAGCGTTTAGGCGCCCTTGCTCCTGCCGCCGTCAGTATATTCTGCACACTTTCGCGCTTGGTATAGTCCATGGCTGTTTTGCCAGAAAAGTCGCGCAGGCTTGGGTCAGCACCGGCATTGATCAGCATCACGATCACCTCGTTGCCACCGTCCAGCTGACAGGCCAGCATAAGCGGCGTCAGTCCTTCCAGGTTCTGGATATTCGGGTTGGCACCTCCTTTCAGCAAACGGTTCATCTCCATCATGTGCGTACCGTTAGCAAAGCGAACTGCATAGTAGAGCGGGGTATTGCCTTTGTTGTCCACGATGTTCGGATCAGCCTTGTATTTGAACAGGGTATCCAGCAACTGTGCCTGCTCAATTTCAAATTCCTCGGTATTGATGCGGGCACCATACATGGCATAGTGCAGGGCGGTTTTCCCATCCTGATCGGTTGCATTGACGTCGCCGCCGCCACCTAGCAGCAGGCTGGCCACTTCCAGTCGAACTTTCGGCTGGTAAATCACGCCATAGTCTTCGAGCAGCAACGGAATGTAAATGCCGTGCATGAGCGGGGTGCGCAGCCTGAAGTCAAAATCATAACCGTTTGGCACAGACACAGTGTTGACGTAGGCACCACTTTCCAGCGACCGCTTCACTACTTCGGGGTTACGCTCAATGGCTGCCAGCACCAGTTTCTGGTCAGAAGACTGATTGAGGTACTTGAGCTGCTCAAAGGCATTGGAACTGCCCTGCGAGATAGCCTGGTGGTACAGTTTGCGTGCTTTATCAGGCTCAGGCTTTCCAAGGTTACCTTCTTCATAAAGCAAACCCAGGGTATAGAGGGCTTCTTTTTCTCCGACAGCGGCACCTTTCTCGAGCCAGTACTTCGCCTGTGCCACATTCTCTTTCACGCCCTCCCCTCTCAGGTATAGGTTTGCTAAAGAGGTATAGGCTACCACGTCGTTGAGCTCAGCGGCCCGCTTGATATAGGTATAGGCATACCCTTTGTCCTCCATTTCGCCGTAGCCGGTATAATACATACTACCCAGAATGCGGTTACTGAAAGCGTCGCCTGCTATGGCCATGTCGCGGATGTCGAGGGCGGCACTACGCATGAGTCGTGTAAAGCGCTGCTTATCTTCGTCGTTACGGATGGTCATTAACTCTGCCAAACCCAGATTACCGAACAGACTGCTGCCTTCCAGCGCCTTTTCGAACAGGATGCGGGCGGTGTCAGGATCGGCTTTGTAGAACTTCTCAGGGTTGCGCACATAGGCCACTGAGTCAGATGTTATGATATCGTCAATCGGCGCTCCGTCTTCCACCAACTCGCCATACTGATGCATGCGGCCCATAAAGTAATAGGCCGCTGCCTCATCGCGCGCAGCTGCCTGGCGGAACTTGGCGTAAGCCTCGTTGTATTTTAATCCGATATAGAGGTCCATACCTTCCTGCATTTCCGGGGTGCGCCATACCTGTTTGGCAGAGCGGGGAACCTTCACCTGTTTCAGGGAATCAGGTATAACCTTGACAACCTGGCTGGTATCGGATTGCGCCACGGCCAGATGCCCGGCCGGGAGCAGTGCAAGGAACAGGAGTAGTTTCTTCATGCGTGGTAAAGGGATCATATATTGCTCAGGTATAAAGCAGCCAAATGCCCACTTCAACCTTCTTAACTTTACAAAGATACAGATAATGCGGCGTTTCTCTAAAAAGCGCTGCCTGAAGACACACAAATCAGAGGCCAAAATTGCATTCCTCTATAAGAAACCAATTGGTAGGGCAGTCTGGTTCTCTAAATGTGCAGGTGCCGTTCCTAAAACGGATAGGAATGTGTAAATTGCATGGATTATTAATGACGCACGCGGAAGAGACGAAATGGATTATATTAGTTTACTAAACGAGTCGCAACGCAAGGCCGTGCTCCATACCGAGGGGCCAGCCATGATCATAGCGGGTGCCGGCTCAGGCAAAACAAGAGTACTCACCTACCGGATTGCACACCTCATCAGTTTGGGGGTCGATCCGTTCAACATACTGGCCCTGACCTTTACCAACAAGGCGGCCAAGGAAATGCGCAATCGTATCGAGAAAGTGATTGGAAACGAGGCCAAAAACATCTGGATGGGCACGTTCCACTCCGTGTTCTCGCGCATATTGCGTGCCGAGGCGGATAAGATCGGCTATCCGAAAAGCTTTACGATCTACGACACCGATGACTCCAAGACGCTCATCCGCAACATTGTGAAGGAGATGAACCTGGACGACAAGCTCTATAAGCCGAACGTGGTGCTGGGCCGTATTTCCTCCGCCAAGAACAAGCTGATCTCTGTGAAGCAGTACCTGAACGATGCCGTGATTCAGGCCGACGACGAGGCTGCCATGCGCCCGAAGATCGGTAAGATATACGAACAGTACGCCAATCGCTGCTTCAAGGCCGGTGCTATGGACTTCGACGACCTGCTGTTCCAGACCAACGTGCTTTTTCGTGACCATCCGGATGCGCTTAACAAGTATCAGCACATTTTCAAGTTCGTGATGGTGGATGAGTACCAGGATACGAACTACTCGCAGTACCTCATTACGCGCAAACTGGCCGCCCAAAACCGCAACATTGTGGTGGTGGGTGACGATGCGCAGTCTATCTACGCTTTCCGTGGGGCTGATATTCAGAACATTCTCAACTTTGAGCGTGATTACCCGGAGCTGGAGGTGTTCAAACTGGAGCAAAATTACCGCTCTACCAAGAACATCGTGAATGCGGCCAACTCGGTGATTAAAAACAATTCGGCGCAGCTCAAGAAGGACGTCTATACCGACAATGAGCAGGGACCGCTGATCGAGGTGATCAAAGCCAATTCCGACAACGAAGAAGGCAAACTGGTGGCTACCTCCATTTTTGAGGAGAAGATGAACAACCACCTCTCCTACGACGACTTTGCCATCCTCTACCGCACCAATGCCCAGTCGCGAGCGATGGAAGAAGCCCTGCGCCGCATGAACATCCGATATAAGATTGTGGGCGGTTTGTCGTTTTATCAGCGTAAGGAGATCAAAGATTTGATCGCATACCTGCGTTTGGTGGTGAACCCGAACGATGAACAGGCTTTGCGCCGCGTGATCAACTACCCAAAAAGAGGGATTGGCGAGACAACCGAACAGAAACTGTTTGTAACGGCCGACGAGACCAATCACAGCGTATGGGAAGTAATTCAGAATGCAGGTCAGTTCCTGGGTAATCGGGTAGGTACCGCCATCGAGAACTTCTCGATCATGATCAAGGACTTTGCACGCATTGCCGATAACACCGACGCCTTTGAAGTAGCCAAGCACGTAGCCAAGCATTCAGGTATAGTAGATGACCTGTACCAGGACAAAACCGTTGAGGGCCTGGCCCGTTACGAGAACATTCAAGAACTGCTCAACGGTATTAAAGAGTATGTGGATGATCCGGAGAAGGAAGACAAGAGTCTGTCGGCCTTTCTGCAGGACATCGCCCTGATTACGGATGCCGATACCAAAGCCGATATGGACGGTGAGTTTGTGACGCTAATGACGATCCACTCGGCCAAAGGCCTGGAGTTCAAGAACGTGTTCATCGTAGGTATGGAGGAGAACCTTTTCCCGAGCCAGATGATGCTGAACTCCCGCGCTGATTTGGAAGAGGAAAGACGCCTGTTCTATGTGGCCATCACCCGTGCCGAGAAAAAGCTATACCTGACTTACGCGACGAGCAGGTACCAGTGGGGCAACCTGCGCGCCTGCGAGAAGAGCCGCTTCCTCGATGAGATCGATCCGAAGTACCTTAACTTTAAATACGGCGAGCAAAACACAGCCAGCGGCGGAAATGTGTTCGACCGCGTGCTGCAGCGCAAGAGCAGCATCAGCAGTCTGGTACAGCAGCCGGCGCGCAAGCAGGCCGCCACAGCCTATACCGCTCCTGCCGACTTTCAGCCAAGCGATACGTCGAATCTGGCAGCCGGTATGAAAGTAGAGCACCCTAAATTCGGGTTTGGCGTAGTAAGCAAAATGGACACACAGGGCAATAGCACCAAGGCTATCATCAACTTCGACGAAGTGGGCGAAAAAACCCTCTTGTTGAGCTTTGCCAAGCTGCGGATACATAATTGATTTAGTGAATGAGTGAGTTAGTGATGGAGTGATTTTTTTTATTTTTGAATGCTGATTGAGTGGATAAGTGATAGTTTCTTGATGAATTATTTTTTCACTCACTAAAATTTCTATAAATCACTCATCCACTCAACCACTAAATCACTCAATAAAAATATATCCCTACATTTGAGATTCATAAATTGAAATAATGGAAGCAAGTACCACCTTTAAGCAGGACCTGTTGCTGCGCGAATACGGCAGAAACGTACAGGATCTTGTCAATCACATACTGAGTATTGAGGACAAAACAGAGCGGACCCGCCTGTCCTACTTATTGATTAATCTGATGGCTAAGCTCAACCCACAGTTGCGCGACACCCAGGATTTTCAGCAAAAGCTCTGGAACCACCTGTATGTGATGTCCGGCTCAAAGCTCGATGTGGATGCCCCTTACCCGCTCAGCGCCATGGAGTACCTCAACGACAAGCCGCAGCGCATGGAGTACCCGCTCAGCACGCCCAGGTATAAGCACTACGGTCAGAACGTGGAGTTGCTCATACAGCGCGCCACAGAGTTAGAGGACGATAAAGAGCGCGAAGCGGCGACCATTTCCATCGGGAAACTGATGAAGACGCTGTACCGCTCTTACAACAAAGACAGCATTACGGACGATGTGATCCTAAGTGACATCCAGCAAATCTCCAAAGGAAAGCTGAATCTGGATCCGTCTATGATTGAGAGCAATAGCCTGTTCGAATCTGTGAGCAGCAAGTCACAGGACGGTGGCAGCAACCGCCCGCAGCAACAGCAGCAAAACCGTGGCGGTGACAAGCGTAGCCACAAAAACACAAGACCAACTTCCAACCAACGAAACAAATAGTATTAAATGGCTTCATTTGAAGTAAAAGGCGGTGCAAAGCTGCGCGGAGAAATCATTCCGCAGGGTGCCAAAAACGAGGCGCTTCAAATCTTGTGCGCCGTGCTTCTTACCCCCGAGAAAGTAACAATTTCTAATATCCCTGATATCCGGGACGTTAACCTACTGATTGACCTGCTCCGGTCGCTGGGTGTAAAAACAGAGCGCCTGTCGCCGGACACCTATACCTTTCAGGCAGACGACATCGACATCGATTTCCTGGATTCCGAGCGTTTTGTAGAGCTTGGTCGCGCCATACGAGGCTCCGTGATGATCGTAGGTCCGATGCTGGCCCGATTCGGCAAAGCAAAAATGCCAAAGCCGGGTGGCGACAAGATTGGCCGCCGGAGACTGGACACGCATTTTACAGGATTCGAAAAACTGGGTGCTTCTTTTGAATACAGCGCCGAAGATAATTTTTATACCGTCACCTCTTCTGGTCTGAAGGGCGCCTACATGCTGCTCGACGAAGCTTCTGTGACAGGTACAGCCAATATCCTGATGGCTGCTGTGCTGGCTAAAGGTACGACCACGATCTATAATGCAGCCTGTGAGCCTTATGTGCAGCAGCTTTGCCGTATGCTCAACCGCATGGGCGCGAAGATTAGTGGCATTGGCTCTAACCTGCTTGTAATAGAAGGTGTGGAACAGTTGGGAGGAACCGAGCACCGCATGTTACCTGACATGATCGAGATCGGTTCTTTCATCGGCCTTGCCGCCATGACCGGATCAGAGATTACCATCAAAGATTGCCAGATTCCGGAGTTGGGCCTTATACCGGACACTTTCCAACGACTGGGCATCAAAATGGAGTTCCGTGGCGATGACATCTTTATACCTGAGCAGGACCGCTACGAAGTGGACACCTACATCGATGGCAGCATCCTGAACATTGCAGACCATACCTGGCCAGGCCTCACCCCGGATCTACTGAGCGTGGCTCTTGTAGTGGCAACGCAAGCAAAAGGCACTGTGCTGGTACACCAGAAAATGTTCGAGAGCCGCCTGTTCTTCGTGGACAAGCTCATCGACATGGGTGCCCAGATCATTCTATGTGACCCGCACCGCGCTACCGTAATCGGCCAGAACAAGCAAATTCCGCTGCGTGGCATCCGTATGACATCGCCTGACATTCGCGCTGGTGTTGCCCTGCTTATCGCAGCACTTTCTGCCGAAGGCACCAGCATCATCGACAACGTGGAGCAGATCGACCGTGGCTACCAGAATATTGATGGTCGCCTGAATGCCTTAGGTGCGCAGATCAGAAGAATGTAAATACCTATTAACTACAGGTATAAGTGAAGGAGCGCTCAGAAATGGGCGCTCTTTTTATTTTGGCAAGGTTCGGCAAGGACGAACATATTAGGTATTTTTTATATACCTTTCGTTGGTATAGAGCGCACTATATCTATAGTGCAGCTAGTAGGAGTAGGTGCTCCTGCTAGCGGGTAGTTATGTTCAATTGGCAAATAATGAAAGAATTAGAATCAATTTGGGAAAAGCCTGTATACTTACCTTACCTTCAACCACCATTGACAGCTGAGATACTCGAAGACGCAGAGAGGAAAATCGGGTACAAATTGCCAAATGAATACATTGAACTATTAAAAATTCAGAATGGCGGTTATATCAGGAAAACGCTACCAGAGTTTGAGCATACTATTATTTACGGTATCGGACCACATTATCCTTCCTTAACTGACGTAGACTGGTCTGAATATTATGACTGGGTTAATTTCAAATTAGAAGGACTTATTCCATTTGATGACGATGGACATTTTTTTATGTGCCTTGATTACAGACAAAACGTACTAGATCCGCAAGTAACCTTAATTGTACCCGAGAGTGGAACACAAACCGTGGTAGCAAATTCTTTTGCTGAATACTTATCTAAGTTAGTTATTAAAACTAATGGAGAGTTCGTGATAGAAGCCAATGAATCAATTGATAAAATGGCTAAAGATATTGAGCAAAGTTTAGGTGTCGAATTTGAAGCCCCTAACTCTTACGATCATGGCTATCCGTTGTATCGAAGTACTATAAATGGACAATGGGTATGGCTCAGTCCAAACTTAGTACCTAAAGGCTTTGTGAGAAGAGATGATGATAGGTATAACGAACTAAAACAACTGGCAAATGGTGAAGCTACAAGGTATCCTGAAATTGCAAAAGATAGTTTGTTGATTAACTTTTCAGATGAAGAAACTGAAGAAAGGGGTTTAGCTAAATTAAGAGAAAGTAATATACCTATCAGACCCTTAGGAGAGTTTGTTTAAAAACAAAAGAACATAACCCAGCCTATATGTTATGCTTCAGCTCCGCCTCACACACCTTATCAGACAAAACCATTCCTCGGAAAGTATAAACTCATGAAAAGAAGAGATTTTTTAAAATATACAGCAGTCGCTACTGCTGGAGTATCCGTCGCTGCAAATACAGAGTTGTTTGCACAAAAACTGGAAACAAGGAAGATATTTTTGACGGGTGGAGGGTATGACCTAAAGACCATCAAGTACCTTATTTCTCTTACTGGTAAAGAAAATCCTAAAATATGTTTCTTGCCTACTCCAATGGGAGATAGTGAAGCTTACATCAACAAGTGGTTTGAAATAGCTAAACAACTGCCAATACAACCTTTTGTGCAGAAAGTATTTATCTCAAGTACTGAACAAAAGACATCTTTTGCAGACACGCTATTAAGTATGGATGCGATTCTGGTTACAGGTGGCAATACGCTGAATGCTATAGCATTATGGAAAGCACATGGTATAGACGTTGTTTTGAAGAAAGCCTGGGAGAAAGGAATCGTTTTGTCCGGACCGAGTGCGGGAGCAATTTGTTGGTTTGAAGAGGGGCTTTCTGATTCCAGACCAGCGGATTATTCAGTTGTGAAAGGGTTAGGGTTTTTAAAAGGAAGTAACTGTCCTCACTACCACACAGAAGCCAACAGGCGTCCTTTATACCTGAAGATGATTGAAGAAGGTAAGTTGCTTCCAGGATATGCCTGTGATGAAACAGCTGGTCTTTATTTTGAAGGCACCCAATTGAAAAGAGTGATCACTCAAAACGAAGCTGACAAGGCGTACAAGGTGACTATAAATAAAGGAAAAGCAGTGGAGACAACCTTAGCGTCCGAACTGATATAGACGTATACCTATAGTAAACAACTGCCAATAGCTACGGCTGTAATTTAATACAAGCGGCTCCATGTAGCTATTATAGGGGTTAGTAGAATACTCCTGATAATAGCTACAAAGAGCCAAAACTGATCCTACTCCTTCTCCCCTCTCCTGCTTCCCTGGTACAGCTCATACTTGAGCAGGCGGCAATCGATGGCGCCATTATAAAGCGGCGTGCGGCGGGAAGCGCGTAGGCCGATGCTTTTCGCAGCGTCCAGGTTACCGGTGAACACAAAGGCGTCGAAGCCCTGGTAGTTGTTCTTGAGCGTGTCCCCGATCTGCTTGTACAACTGGTGAATGTCGTCTGACTGGATACGTTCGTTATAGGGCGGGTTCATAATCAGTACACCCTCTTCTGCTGCAGCTTTTGTCTCGAAAAAGTCAGCCATTTCGATTTTGATCACATGCTCCAGACCGGCGTTCTCGATGTTCTTGCGGGCAGCCAGCACGTAATCCGGGTCGATGTCGTAGCCGATGATCCGGGCTTGTGGTTCACGCTTTTCTTTGGCTTCGGCCGTTTTCCATACCATCTCAAAAAGCTCGGCGTTATAGTCTTTCCAACTCTCAAAACCATAGGGGTCGCGGCGGAAGATGCCCGGCGCAATATTCTGCGCCATCAGCGCGGCTTCAATCAGGAAAGTACCGGAACCGGCCATTGGATCGATGAAGGTCGATTTCTTGTCCCAGCCGGACAGGGCAATGATGCCGGCGGCCAGCACCTCGTTGAGCGGCGCCACGTTGGTCTGCAAGCGGTAACCACGGCGGTGCAGCGAGTCGCCGGAAGAGTCGAGCGAAAGCGTGACCATGTTCTCGTGCATGTGCAGGTTCAGGCGCACATCCGGCCGGATGCGGTCCACAGAAGGACGCTCGCCGGTTGCCTTGCGGAACTGGTCGACGATAGCGTCTTTGGTTAGCTGAGCTACAAACAGCGAGTGTTCGAAAGTAGAATGGCTCACCACGGCGTCGATGGCAAAGGTCTGGTTCAGGTCAAACACCTCGGCCCAGTTGGTTTTCTGCACCTGTTCGTACAGGTCGCGCTCGTTGCGGGCTTTGAAGTTACGGATAGGCCTGAGAATGCGAATAGCGGTGCGGCACCAGAGGTTAGCTTCGTAAAGTTGGCGCAGGTTACCTGAAAAAGAAACTGCGCGGTTGCCTACTTTGATATACTCTACTTCAAGCGCCCGCAGTTCTTCTGCCAGCACCTCCTCCAGTCCACTGAGCGTTGTGGCAACTATATTGAAATTATCGCTCTGCTTTTGCTTCGCCATTTGCTATACCTGTTAAACCGCAAAAATAATGGTAATTTAGTTAAGAGTTAGGAGTTGTAGTCAATTTAAGAGTTTGAGGCTTATTGTGGTGGTTTCTTTAGTAAGGAAAGAGTAAACAAAAAGTCGCTATACCTGCTGGCATCATGGGCAGCAGCTCAGATTTAGCTTTTACCTTGAGCTGGCCATCATAAAACCCTATACCTATACCCACATCGCCTCCACTCAACTCTTAGCGCATAACTTTTAACTCTTATCTAAATAAAAACTATTTTTGCCCTCAAATACCCGCTTATGAAATTCGAGAAAGACTTTTCCCTTAAACCTTACAATACGTTTGGCATCGATGCCAGGGCCAGGCATTTTGCGCGCTTCGACAATGTGCAGGAATTGCAGGAACTGCTGCAGCGGCCGGAGGTGAAGGAAGAGCCGAAGCTCATTTTAGGTGGGGGCAGCAATCTGCTGTTCACCAAAGATTTTGAAGGCATTGTGCTGCTCAATGGTATAACAGGTATGGAAGTGCTGCGCGAAGACGGCGACTATACCTACGTGCGGGCCGGTGGGGGCGAGAAGTGGCACGACCTGGTGCTCTTCTGTCTTGAAAATGATCTGGGTGGCATTGAGAACATGTCGCTTATACCTGGCACGGTGGGAGCCGCTCCCCTGCAGAACATTGGGGCCTATGGCGTAGAGCTAAAGGATGTGTTTGTGGAACTGGAAGCTGTGCAGCTCGAAACCGGCCAAGTCCATACCTTCGACAAGGATGCCTGCCAGTTCGGTTACCGCGAGAGCGTCTTCAAACACAGCCTGAAGGGACAGTATGTGGTAACGAGCGTGACACTGCGCCTTCGCAAAAATCCGGAACTGAACACGACTTACGGTGCCATCCAAACCACCCTGCAGGAGATGCAGGTGCTACAGCCAACCATACACGACGTAAGCGCTGCCGTATGCCATATCCGCCGCAGCAAACTTCCCGACCCGGCACAGATCGGCAATGCCGGCAGCTTCTTCAAAAACCCCGAAATTCCGCTGCTCCTCTTTGATGTGCTCAAGGAAAAACACCCTGATATGCCTGCCTACCCTGTGTCTGAGACCAGTGTGAAAGTGCCTGCTGGCTGGCTGATTGAGCAATGCGGCTGGAAAGGAAAGATGATCGATAACTACGGTGTACACAAAAACCAGGCGCTGGTACTAGTGAACTATGGCGGTGCGAAAGGCGAAAACCTGTTGCAGCTGGCACAGGATATCATCCAGTCGGTGCAGGAGAAATTCGGCATTACGCTACAGCCAGAGGTAAACATTATCTAAGCAACAGGGCTTCCGGAGGACGCTAAAATTTTTAAGTAAACTTACCTAACTTATTTAAACAGGCTGCGATATATAGGGTAGACTATAATAGCTTACAACCCTATGAAACTTTATATATTTCGTTACCTCCTGTTATTTTTAGCTTTCCCTCTTACGCTAGCTTCCTGTGACAAAGACGATCCTGAACCTACTAAAACTGACCTCGTTGTAGCACACGAATGGCAGGGAGAACGCGTGCTGGTCAATGGTTTTGACGTATCAGACCGCCCCGAGATCAAAGACATGCTGCTCGACATTAAGAGCACACGCCTGACCCTGCGCCGCGACGGCACTTACACCGCAGTATACGACCAGGCAGGCACCCCACAAACTACCACCGGAACCTGGGAATTCAAGGAAAATGAAACAATCATCTACTTCGACCTCCTCGGCGACCTACAGATAGAAAGCCTGACTCCCACCAACATGGACCTGATCACCACCGTGAACCGCAACAACACAAGCTTCGATGCGAAGGTCCAGTTTGTGAAGAAAGACTAAATTCAGTAAGTTAGGGCTGGCTAATGCCCTTCGTGCGTCTTCACGACAGATTTTCCAGCGCAGGACAGGATCCATGTAATTTATCTTTTACTATAAAATCATTCTATGAGAATTCAAAAATTACTCACTTTCCTGTTTGCCCTGCTCCTGGTAACCAGCATGACCTCGTGCGACAAAGACAAGGACAAAGAGCCTACAAACAAAGACATATTAGCATCCAGCACCTGGAAAGGCGAATCTATCTGGGCCTATGGCAGCGATATTTCCGATCTGTTTATGGATGAACTCGGTTATGACATCAAAAAGAACACAATTAAGTTTGACAAAGCGGGCACCTATGTGGACTCCTACGAAAGAACTTCGTTGAACGGCACCTGGGAGTTTGCGGATAATGAAAAATCCATCATCTTTGATAAGGGAACCGAAGATGAGTACAAAGCAAGCGTACTGATGCTTACCGATAAAGAGCTTCGGATGGAGCAGACGCTAGAGGACGATGGTGAGTCCCTAACACTGGAGGTCCGATTCATACGATAAACAAAAAAGGCTCCTTTACAGGAGCCTTTTTTTATTTCAGTACAGCCAAAGTAGCACCGTCGCCTCCTCTTTCCTCTGCCTCGCTGGTCAGACTGACCACTTCCGGCACCGAGTACAGGTAGTCGCGCACGACTTGCCGCAGCACTCCGTTACCGCGTCCGTGCACAATCTTAATTTCAGGTATACCTAGCATAATCGCTTCGTCAGTAAAGTTCATCACTTTGTTTAAAGCATCTTCGGCATACTCACCCCGAATATCAATCGAAGACCCAAAGTCAGCCATACGTTGCGTGATGTTCATGCCGCGGGTATAGCCCTCTGCTGTTTCGGCTTTCTTTTGCTTTTTGGTTTGGGCCTCTGCTCGCTCCAGGTTGTCCACCTTCACGATCGTTTTCAAACCACCGAACAATACCTCCGCAGTCTTGCCTTTTATACCTACGATCTCTCCCACCGAGTCCTGCCCGATCAGTGCTACCGTGTCGCCGGCTTTGAGCGGACCGCCGTTGCTGGCAATTCGCTTGTGGGCAGGGCGCGGCTCTTCTTTGCGTACCTGTTCGGTGGCAAATTCTTCGAGTTCACGTCGGGCCAGCTTGGTCTGCTCCTTCTCTGCCTGACTTTGCTTGATTTGCTGGATGGTAGCCTCGATCTTCTGGTTGGCATCTTTTAGCAGGAGTTTGGCCTTGCCCTTGGCTTCGCGCATCACGTCCTGCTTGCTCTCCTCCAGGAAGTTCTTCAAGTCAGTATACTCCTTTACATTGCGTTTCAGCTTTAGTTCCAGCGCTGTGGCTTCTTTCAGCTTCTTCTCCAGTTCCTGCTTTTCTGTCTCGAGTTCCTCCAACAAGCGGTCGTAGCGAATCTTGTCCTTGCCCACCAGACTGCTGGCCTTGTCCACAATGTGTCTTGGCAAACCAATCTTGCGGGCAATCTCAATTGCAAACGAAGAACCCGGCTTCCCGATCTCCAGTTGGTAGAGCGGCTGCAGGTTTTTGTGATCGTAGCGCATGGCACCATTTACGATGCCCGGTGTGCGCTCGGCGAAGTTCTTCAGGTTGGTATAGTGCGTCGTGATCACGCCAAACACTTTGCTGTCGTTCAGGTTCTGCAGCACGGCTTCGGCGATAGCACCGCCCAGCACGGGTTCTGTACCTGTACCAAATTCGTCTATCAGCACCAAACTCTTGTTATCGGCCACGGTCACAAACTTTTTCATGTTAGTGAGGTGCGAACTATAGGTACTCAGGTCGTTTTCGATGGACTGCTCATCGCCGATGTCGATGAAGATGTCGTGGAAAATACCAGCTTCCGAGTTATCAGTTACAGGTATCAGCATACCCGTTTGCAACATGTACTGCACCAGGCCCACCGTCTTCAAACTCACCGATTTACCACCTGCGTTCGGGCCGGAAATCAGCAGGATGCGCTGCTCGCGTGTCAGTTCCAGGTCCATCGGCACCGTTGGTTTACCCAGTTGCTTATGCGACAGGTATAGTAGCGGGTGAATGGCTTCTTTCCAGGCGATGTGCGGGTACTTGTGCAGCTTCGGCATCGTTGCCTCTATGCGTCTGGCAAAGGCCGCCTTGGCTCGTATAAAGTCCAGCAGGCCCAGGTATTGATAAGCTTTGCGCAACTCGGGTATAAAGTTGCGGAGCGTATTGGTCAGCCCTACCAGTATGCGGATCAACTCGCGGTGGTAGGCATTCTCCAGGTCTTTGATGTCGTTGTTGAGTTCGAAAATAGACTCCGGCTCAATGTATACCGTCTGCCCTGTGTTCGATTCGTCGTGGATCAGACCTTTGATGCGGCGCTTGTGCTCGGCAATGACCGGTATAACCAAACGGCCACCACGGATGGTTGGCTCGGCATCGCCGGGTGTCCAGCCTTCATTTTTGGCGTGGCGCATGATCGAGCTGATCGTTTTACGCAATTGCCCCTGCTGCGCGATCAGGTCGCGCTTGTAACGCTGCAATTCGGGCGAGGCATCGTCGCGCACGGCACCGGCATCGTCCACCACTTTATCAAGGGCAGCGATTAGGGAGCGCTCAACCATGATATTAGCACCCAGGGCTTTCAGGGCTTCAAACTTACCCTCTTCAGTGCTGGAAATAAAGCGCTGTGAGTCGCGGATAGTGCGCAGCGACATTTTAATTTCGAAGAAGGCCTGCACTTCCAGGAAAGTACCAGGTATAGCGGCCCGGTCGAGGTAGGCGGTTACATCGAAGTAATGCTGCAGCGGAATCTCGGCGTCGGACTCGAGCAGTTGTTTGAACTCGTTCGTTTGCTCCAGCAGGCGCTGCACCAGGTCATGGCGGTTCAGGAAGGTCATGCGGCTGACGAACTGTCGGCCAAGTGGGCTCAGGCAAAGTTCCGAAAGCATTTCGCGTACCTGCGCAAAGCCAATTTTTATTTCAAAGTTATCTGGATAGATCAATTGTTATCTCTTAGATTTAGGGCAAATTTAGCATATTATAACAAGTAAAGGTGCTGCTTTCGTTCGCTGTGGTTTTATAAATTGTTGGGAATTAAAATTGTTTAAGGCTAATTCTCTGATGCATGGTTTGGTATGAAAGCCTGCAAGCAATTGACCTAATCCTGCCCCTCCCAAGAGGGGAATATCAATGAACGATTTTTCGTGCACAATTAGAGCAGGTTTGGTGCACGATTCGGACAGGTCGCGACCTGTCCCTACAATGAAACGATGCTGTGTAGCACCACGACTTTATGGTATAACTTCGCTACAATCAAACTCTTTAACTCTTAAACTTTTTAACTCCCAAACTCATATGGTTCTCGACAAACTCACCAACGCCAACCGCTATACCTGCATGCACCCGCTTTTTGCGCAGGCTTTTCAGTTTTTGCAGGAAACTGACCTGATGACGCTCCCGCTTGGGCAGAAAGCGATTGTGGGCAAAGACCTCTTTGCCATTATCTCCGATGGCAGCGGTATACCTGAGTCGGACGCCAAAATAGAGGTGCACCGCCGCTACATCGACATACAGTTTGTGATCGAAGGCACTGACCACATGGGCTGGAGAGACCTGGCGCTGTGCAGCGAGCCCAACGACCCCTATACCGACGAGCGGGATGCTGCTTTCTTTCCGGACAAGCCTGCTTTCTGGTTTGATGTGCCGGCAGGTTCTTTCACCATTTTTTACCCCGACGATGCCCACGCTGCTATGATCACGGAAAAGAATGTGCGCAAGGTGGTGCTGAAGATTGCTGTGAAGCCGGAAGGCCCTGTGGAGGTATGAAAAAGCTAGCTTCTGTGCTGGCCTTTCTCTGTCTGGCTACCGCAGCTAGCGCACAATCACAGCCTGACTCGCTCAAAAATCGCGCGTTTGGGAGTTATATTTTCATTCCAGTCGAATTCCCGATCATCGACAACGAAGGCTTTGAGAATGCGGTGGCTGCAGCCGGATTACCGGATGCTAAGCAGCCGACTGCGACCTTAGGTATTGGGCTCCAGTTCTACGCGAACCGCGGCATCAGCACGATTTCTTTTGCTACGGGTACCCGCAAAAAAGAGAAAGATACCTATCTGACGGAAATGGAATACCGATCTTTCTCCTTCAACTTCGGCTATGACCTGACCAAAAGCCATCGCTATGCGCTATACCCATACCTGGGCTTCAAAGGCAATGGACTCAACTACCTGTACCGCGAGAAATTAGATGAGACGACCGACCTGGAAGAATACCTGGAAAATGACCTGCAGTATAGGGAAATTCATAACTCAAGAGCACATCTGGATCTGGGGTTCGGCTTTGCCAGGCAGTCTTTTTATCTGATCAATGCCCGGGTAGGCTACCTCGTTCCACTCGAAAAATCACGCTGGACCATCAACGACGATCTGCACCTCAATACCGCGCCAGGTACCAGGTATAGGTTTTACTTTTCGCTCAACATCGGCTTTGGCGCAATCTTCACCGAAGACGATGTCAGAAGAAGGTATAACCGTTAGTGGGTCAGTTTCAGCAAGTCTCTAATCAGACCTGACTCTGCTGTGAGTATAGAGAATTGGTCTAGCACATCCAGAAAGCCAGTCAACAGGTGCGGATTGTCGGCTATGTTTGAGAAGCAGGTGATCAGCACATCATTTTCAGGTATACGGATGACAAGATTGCTGAAGCCGCTGGTGTTGCCGGTGTGGTACATTTCCATTCCTCCTGATTTGCGTTGGCTGAAGAACCAGCCCATACCATAGAAGCCGTTCGTATAGTCAGGTATAGGCGCGTATACCTGTTCCAGCGCAGGTGCCATACCTGATTGCTGACTGAGCGCCCGGTGCCACCGCTCGTAGTCGCGCACGGAGGTATAGATGCAGCCGTCGCCTTTGGTAGCGGTGCAGGTGCCCTGGTCAGCCAGAACGATATTGCCCACCTCATTTCGGGAATAGCCCATAGCACGCGCAGGTATAGTAATGCCCTTTCCGTAAAGCATGGTGTGGTCCATACCGAGTGGCTCGAATATTCGCTGTTGCAAGAAATCGGCATAGGCTATACCTGACACCTGCTCCACCACCAGCGCCAGCAGCACGTAGCCGGTGTTGCTATACCTGTATTGGGTACCGGGTGTATAGTAGGTCGTTGATTGAGCAGCTGCAATCGCCAGCACTTCTTCATCGCTGATCTGCCAGTCGGGTTGCTCTTCTACAAACTCCTCATAATCCAGCAGGCCGGAGGTATGGCAGAGCAAATGCCGCAACGTCACCTGCGCTCCTATACCTGCCGGGAACGCTGGGAAGAACTGCTGCAAGGTATCGTCATAAGTCAGGCGCCCCTCCTGCTCCAGCAGCTGAATGCACATTGCCGTAAACTGCTTGCTCACCGAAGCTAACCGGAAAGTAGTGTCGGGTGTAATTCGTTCGCCGGTGGAAAGATCGGCTATACCTATACCGCCTGCATACAACTCTTCCCCGGCCACTAAAACCAGCAAGGCAGCGCCTGGCCCATCGGAGGTATAACAACTGCTCAGGTGCTCATCAAATTTTTTTAAGTGCTGTAGCATCGGAATTTGATTTAGGCTATGCCTTAAAACTTCTCTTCCACCCCGAGTCCGAACAGGGCGTAATCGTACTTTACCGGATCCTGTGGGTCGAAAGTGCGCAGGTGGTCGGTCAGTTCCTCGGCCGTTTGCCAGTCCATGCCTTTGCGGGTGATCAGGCCAAGGCGGCGGGCTACCCGCTCCACATGCACATCGCAGGGACAAACCAGATCGGCTGGTCGCATCGTGTGCCAAATACCGAAGTCCACGCCGCCGTCAGCGGGCCGCACCATCCAGCGCAGGTACATGTTCAGGCGCTTGCAAGCCGACTTACGGGCCGGGGTGGAAATGTGCTTGCGGGTGCGGTGCGGAGCATCCTCCAAACTAAATACCAGGTTATGAAAATGCTCCAGCCGCTCTTTTTGTGTCCTGACCTCGTTCCGCTCTCCTGTAAAAGCCATCTCCAGACTCTCGTGCTGCTGGTAGTACCACCGGAACCAGTGAATCAGGTATAGCAGGTCGGTATCGTTGAAAGTACGGTGTTTGAAGCCGAGAAATCTAGGCAGATCCTGCTCCTGGTGCTGCAAAATAAACTCGTGCGGGGCATTGTCCATCAGGTCCATCAACTTCAGGCAGTTGTTGATGATCGTTTTGCGCTGCCCCCAGGCCAGGATGGACGCAAAAAAACCACTGATCTCGATATCCTGTTTTTTGGTAAAGCGGTGCGGTATGGAGACCGGGTCGTTCGGAATAAAGTTAGGCTGGTTGTAGCGGGCTACCCGGTCGTCGAGGAGGGCTTTGATCTGGGCGATATCCTGTTTCATGTGCTTGGTACGAGAAATGGCGCTATGCAAGTTAAGTAATATGCAGTTGGTAGCCCAGTTTTCAGCTGCCAACTGCAGGTATATAACGGCAACAAAAAAGCCCGGACATCGCTGCCCGGGCTTTTTCTTTATCGCTATACCTACTTAGGGCATGTAAGACAATTCTACTCTGAACTTCTGATCAATGGCGCCCAGTTTCTGGCAGGCTTTCTTGGACAGACGCACTACCACGTTGTTGTTCTCGCCTGTGCTAGGTAGTTTACCGATCACACGTACGTACACTACCTGGTCGTTCATGGCGTTTTTCACCTGCATAATGGTGCCTACCGGAGCTGTTTTGTGCAGTGCCAGGTATTTGTTGGTATCTGCTTTCGGGTCGATCATTTCGGCCATACCTGTTTCAAGAATCTTCTTGGCACCAGATACAGAATCCACCATCTCTTCATCATCGTCATCCTTAACGCTGGTAGCAGGTGCCGGTGTGGCAGGCTGCGGCGTCAGCACAACGTGTGTATTGGTCGGAGTAGCTGGAGCAGCTACAGGGTCTGTAGAAGCTACAGCTGTTTCCGTTACCTTATCTTTTGCAATCTCGTCATCCGTCTCGCTCACGTAGATGGGGTTCTTGGAAGGAACCGGCTGGCCTTTGCCTACGATCAGCAAAGCACCTACGCTGATCGTGTTATCTGGCAGGTTGTTCCAACGCTTAATGTCATCCACTTTCACGGCATGCATGCGCGAGATGGAGTACAGCGTCTGCTGCGGCTCTACCTGGTGCAGTTTCTCGCCACGGCTGTTCACAGTAAAGGTACGGTTGCTGGCCGTGCCTGCGGCAGGCGCCTGCTTAACAGCGGGAGATGCTGCGGCATACTTACGCGGAATCAGCACCAGCTGCCCAACATTGATGGTAGTTTCTACAGATGGGTTGGAGTCCACGATCTGGGCCACGGATACACCATACTTTCTGGAAAGGGCGTAAAGCGTTTCTCTTGGCTCTACGCGGTGCTGCACGTATACCTTACCGTTCTTACGCTCCACACCAACCGAGTCGCGCAGGGCAACCATGTCGAAGGCTGAAGCCGAAATAGGAAGCAGCGGTATTGCTACAAGGGCGATAAGTAAAATTCGGATCATAGCTAAAAGTCGAACTAAAAATTAAAGAGAATATGCCTTCAAGGTTGTTTTGTTTTGCACGAAATACAAACTGCGCATAAAGATAAAAAAAGTATCTGAACCTACGCCATCAATTGCACCTGCAAGTAACTCATTTAAGTGCAAAAAACCATTTAAATCAAAAATAGCCAGAAAATTATCTAACTTATTTTCACCAGTCTTAAGGTAATAACTCACCACCAGACAGGTGTCCGTTTCGGCATACTCCAAGACACTTACAGGCTCACAATCAAGCTCCTGCGCCAAAAAATCGCGTACCTGACCGAAATAAGTTTCCCCCTCCCGGTATAGGTGTGGGTACTGCACAGCCCCAAATCGTATTTGATGGAAGCGCTGCACGCGATCAGCCGCCTCTTTTTGACTGATATCGTTTTGAATGGTTTTACCGTAACCGCTTTCCAGCAAAAGCAGTTCCCCGCTTTCCTGACTAATATCGTAAGCCAGTAGTCCTTGTTCCTCTATTCCATAAAATGCCAGCTCCGGCTGCTGCCACAGCGCTATACCTGAGTCAGTTGCAAAAGCCCGTATACCTTTGTGCTGCCCCAATTTGCGGTCGCCGTACCCGTGCAGGTATAGCACATGTTCCTGCACGTCTTCCAGGCCCAGCCACCAGGTGTTAGGATCGGGCAATTTCAGCTCCTGGAACTGGCCAGCAGGCAGGTGCAAGGTATAGAAGCGGGCCTGCAGCAGGTCGGCGTCACGCACCTCCAGCGCCAGCCAACCACCGGGGGCATCCAGTCGGATCCGCCATACGGGCGCCTCAAAGTCGTATTTAAAAAGCAGGGAAAGGATAAGCGGGATTTTTTTAGTATCTTATTTCCGATTAAGCCCAAATGTATGAAATCTAACGCAAAAATATGGCCCTGGTCCTCCCTCCTCTTGCTGGCCCTTCTCTTTTCTTGCACGACTGCCTGGGCGCAGGAGCGCCAGAAGGTGTTCATCATGGAGATTAGTTCGGAGATCGACCCACGTACCAACCGCTATACCCAGCTGGCCTTGGAAGAGGCCACCCGCGTGGAAGCTGACCATGTGCTGCTGAAACTGAACACCTACGGCGGTGCCGTGAATGATGCTGATGCCATCCGCCTGCGCCTGCTCGAGTATCCGAAGCCCATCTATGTTTACATCGACAAAAACGCTGCCTCGGCCGGGGCGCTCATCTCCATCGCCTGCGACAGCATTTACATGGCGCCGGGTGCCAACATCGGGGCAGCCACTGTGGTGGGGGCCGACGGGCAGGCCGCTCCGGGCAAGTACCAGAGCTACATGCGTTCGATTATGCGCTCCACCGCCGAAGCCAACGGCCGCAACCCCAGACTGGCCGAAGCCATGGTAGACGCTGCTGTGGACAGCACCTTGTCCGCAGATCAAGTGCTTACTCTCACCACCTCCGAAGCCATCCAGCACGGCTTTAGCGAAGGACAGGCCAACAACATCGAGGAAGTGCTGCAAAAGCTTAATCTGCAGGACGCCGAGATCGTCCGCTACGAACTTAGCACGACAGACAAAGTCATTTCTTTTTTCCTGAACCCCGTTATCAGCGGCATCCTCATCCTGATCATCATCGGCGGACTGTGGTTTGAGCTGCAGACTCCGGGTGTGGGCTTTCCGCTCATAGCCGCTATTGTAGCCGGCGTGCTATACCTGACGCCCTTCTACCTCAACGGACTGGCCGAGCATTGGGAAGTGCTGTTGTTCATTGTAGGGCTGGTGCTTATTGGCCTGGAGGTATTTGTCATTCCGGGGTTTGGGGTAACAGGTATAAGTGGCATTGTGCTCGTATTTCTGTCGCTGCTCCTGATTATGGTCAACAACCAGGCCTTTGACTTTACGTTCGTTTCGTCTGAGCGCCTGATGGAAAGCCTGGTATCGGTGTTGCTCGGTATGATCAGTGCCGTGATCATTGTGGTGCTGACCTGGAATCGTGTGCTGGGAAGCCGGGCCCTGCGCCGTGTCACGCTTGTCAATACCTTCGAAAGTAAAGAAGGCTACCGCTCCAGCCACTCTGCCGAGCACCTGATCGGTAAAACAGGTATAGCCTATACCCGCATGGCGCCAAGCGGACGGGTGATGATAGACGACAACGTATACGACGCACAGGCCCGCGACGGCTTCATCGACAAAGGCGATGTGGTGCAGGTGATCGACCAAAGTACCTTTGCGCTGCGGGTGAAGAAAGTTTAGAAAAGGAGGGTGCAGCATAAGTGGGAAGCCCTTTCTGTGCCATGCAACCCTTTCTGTAAATTTGGGGTCATGAGAACAGAAAATATCCTCTACTTTCGGAGATGAAAAAATCCAAGCTATACCTGCTGGCTCCGCTGGCCCTTATGCTGACTGCCTTTTCCTGTGACAAGGACGATGACTTCGAAACTGTCGAAACAACCGCCACCCTCTTCTGGACAGGCGATATTGCCGTCGACGGCTGCGGGTTTTCAGTACATATTGGTGAGAAGAGCTATAAGCCCGAAAATGAAGGCGACATTGACGATTCTTTCAAGGTATATGAGCCTACCACGGTAGAGGTAAAGTTAGTTCACCTGGGTCAGCGGGACTTAGCATGCGATATGCTTCCCGGTAAATCAAAAAGGGACTTCATCCGCGTTCTGTCAATTAAAAAACGCTAAAACATCATCAATTGCTATCAATCTACTTCTACTCTAAACCTATGAAACTATTCCTTCAGCTTACACTACTATTTGGCCTTTGCTCGCTCTTGTTGGTTGCATGCCAGAATAATGCGGACGGCAACGCCGAAACCGATGACGCCATCCTGATCTGGTCGGGAGAGTATATGGTAGACGGTTGCGGTTTTGAAGTGGAGATAGACGGTAAGCGCTTTAAGCCGGACAACGAAAACGAAATGGACGCAGCCTTTAAGGTGGAAGGCGAAACGCCCGTGATCATCACCTACGAGAAGCTGGGCCGCCAACTCGACATCCGCTGCGGACTGTCTACGCAAAGCAGGGCCATGGACGCTATCCGCGTGATATCCGTTAAGAAACGGACCTAGCCCGCTCCAAGCTTTTTATACCTGTCTGCTGCATTACTCCTATCTCTTGCGTAACTTGCCGGGGCCTGCCGCTGCATGGCCGGCCACCGAAACCCGTATGCCCTATGCAAGTACTCGGCATTATACCTGCCCGCTATGCCTCCACCCGTTTCCCCGGAAAGCCACTCGTCGACATCAACGGCAAAAGCATGATCCGGCGGGTATACGAACAGGCTTCATCATCTGGTTTAGCAGAAGTGATTGTAGCCACTGATGATCAGCGCATTCTGGACCATGTACATGGCTTCGGAGGCAAGGCCGTAATGACGGCTGCCCACCACCAGAGCGGTACTGACCGTTGCTTCGAAGCCTACCAGCTTCACGACCAGCCATTCGAGTATGTGATCAACATTCAGGGAGACGAGCCCTTTATCCGGCCCGAGCAGATCGAGCTGGTGGCCACCTGTTTCAATAACCCGCAGACGCAACTGGCGACCCTGATCAAGAAGATCACCACCCCGGAAGAGCTCTTCAATGTGAATGCGCCGAAAGTGGTGGTAAGCCGCCATGGGGAGGCCCTGTACTTCAGCCGCCAGCCTATACCCTACTGCCGCAACGTCCCCAACGACATCTGGCACAAACAGCACACGTATTACAAGCACATTGGCATTTACGGCTACCGCACCGACATCCTGGAGCAGATCACACAACTGCCCCCTTCCAGCCTGGAACTGGCGGAATCGCTGGAGCAACTGCGCTGGCTCGAAAACGGTTTCCGCATCACCACCGCCATCACCGAGTTCGAAACCATCGGCATCGACACCCCGGAAGATCTGGAGAAAGTTAGAGAAGTTTGAGAGTTATAAGGCATAACCCACAGGTATAGATTTACTCTTGGATGTTTATCTATTCAATTATTTAACAATCAGAATTTTATCCATCAACAAATAAACCATACCTTGAAGCATTATACCTTGCTGCGATTTGTAAAGCTGAACCTATACTTCTTCGGGATGTATGGGCTGCTGACTGCGGCCTGGTTTGGAATTACGGGAAGGTTCAGTGAGGAGTCGACTGGGGCGATCAATGAAATCCTGGTAAATGCGGCGATCTTCTCGCTGCTGTTCACCATTGCCCTCCTGCTGTGGTATAGGAGAACGGAAGTGAGAATACCAGTCAAGAGTATCTCACCAAAAGCGCTGGATCAAAAACTGGAAGAGATCGGCTACGAGCATATACCTGGCAAGGACAAAGGCGCGGTGCAGGTATACAAGCCCCGTCCCCCAAAAGCTCCTGCTCTGGCCGGCCACCTGTTCGTACAAAAGTCTGCTAACTTCTACCACCTGCAAGGGCCGGTGAGTCAGCTGAAGAGTCTGGAAGTTTAGAAGGTTTGCTAGGTTAGGTAACCTACGCATCAGTGTGACGTCGTTCACGTCTTGGAGTAGCCATTTTAACGCTCTTCCGGACTTCCATGCCTGGAAGTATTTCTGCTGGGGACATACCTGTCCCCGTATACCTGCGAAACAAACACGGCACACGGGAATTAGGAAATCCCCGACAGTTTGCTTAGGGATTAATAAATTCCGAAGAGCCTTATAGCAAAGCGTTTGAGGACGAGACCACGCGTCCTGTCCGAATGAATCGTGTACTTCTATACCTTGTTAAACCATGCAGGAAAATCCCCTGGTGGTATGCCTCTACAAAAGGAGGCCAGGGGCAGATTACTCTGGCTTCCAACAATTTAACCATCAACAGTTCAACAATCCACTAAAATCACCCTCCCGCTTTCTTGGCTTTGTAACCAGCAGCTTGGAGTACCTGCAGCACTTTATCGCGGAAGTCGCCCTGTATCAGGATCTCACCATCTTTAGCCGAGCCGCCAACACCGCATTTGTTCTTAAGCATTTTACCAAGCTCTTTCAAGTCATCGTCCGTCCCGACAAAGCCAGCCACCAGCGTCGCCTGCTTGCCTGCACGGGATTTTTTGTCGAGCATCACTTTGAGGTTCTGCTGCTGGGGCGGAAGCGTTTCGGCTTCGTTCTCCTGCTCATATTGGTAATTGAAATCAGAACTAGTGGAGTACACCACTCCCTGTCTGCCTTTTTTATTCTTGTCGCTCATAATCTTGTTCTCTATACCTGTACTCGCTCCCCTTCTTTAGCGTGCCACCACATGCAGCGATTGTGGCACCATACGCACCTCAAACTCTTTCGCCTTGCCCAGATATTCGCCGTCGGCGTGGTGCATCATCTCATGGTCGGTCTGCACGGTTACCCCTTCTGTCTTAAAATATTCGGCGCTGTCAGCACTGGCCGGTTTGTTGGCCAGCATCGCGTAGCTCAGTTGCAGCGCTTTAAACATATCCAGTTTACGGATCAGGCACACGTCCAGCATACCGTCCCGTATATTGGCCATGGGAGCAATATAGGCGTTATTGCCATACTGTGCCGCATTGGCAAAGGCCATCACGAACAGCTCTGTCTCGATAGTTTTGCCATTGATGACGGCCTTCACCGGGAGATGGCGGTAGTTGCGTACCTCCTTCAGGATTAGCTCCACATAGGTCTGCAAACCGCGCTTCTTGCTCCCTGCAAATACCGAACTGATGTAGGCATCAAAGCCTATACCTGCCGTCGTGAAGAAAGGGCGCCCGTTGATCGTTCCGCTGTCAATCTGAGAACGGTGTCCCAGGTTGAGGAAGCGGATGGCCGCATCAACTGTGAGAGGTACCTGCAGATGGCGGGCAAGTCCGTTGCCAGAGCCTCTTGGGATAATGCCCAGTGCCGTTTCAGTATGCAGCAGTCCCTGAGCCACTTCGTTCACCGTACCATCGCCCCCAACAGCTACTACGACCGCATAGCCCTGCGTCGCCGCCTCTCTCGCCAGTTCCGGGGCATGACCCGCGTAATCGGTGTACACGATGTCGTGGTCAAACTTTCCGTGGTCCAGGTGGAGTTTGATGCGGGCGGCCACATCAACCCGGCTGCTGGGTCCGGAGGTGGGATTGATGATGAACCGGAATCGGGGACGTTTGCTCATATCGGTCAGATCGGCCAAAGGCGCTGTTGACTGGGTAAATTCTACGCAAATTAACCGATTCCGCAGGAGAATAAAAAAAGCCCGACATATTGCCGGGCTTTCTGTTCTTAAGGTATAGGTTCCTTATTTGAGGTGGAATGTCAGCACTGGGGTATCAGAGTGGTTTACCAGGTCTTCAGCGATACTGCCGCTGAGCAGGTGGGCCAGACCAGTACGGCCGTGTGTGGCCATCATGATTAGGTCAGCGCCAACCTCCTCTGCAAAGTTAAGGATACCGTTTTCCTCAATGACGTCGTTGTATACATTGGTGGTATAGTTTTGCAGCCCGTAGCGTTCGGCAGCATCCTGCATGCGTGTGCGCAGGATGGCGTTCGACTCAAAAGCGCCAGGCGTGTTGACGTATACCAGGTGCAGCTTTGCACCGAACATCTGCTGGAAGAACTTGAACTTCTCCATGGCAGTGCCGATCTCGCGCTTGAAGTCAGATGGCAACACGATGTTGCGAACCCGGAAATTGGCAATAGGGGCTTTGATAGTTAGTACCGGGCACTCGGCCGTGCGCACCACCTTCTCTGTGTTGGAGCCCAGCAGGAACTCATTCATGCCGCTAGCGCCTTTTGAGCCCATTACCACCAGGTCTACCTGGTCGTCGCTGATCACCCGGCGGATCTTACGGATCACGTTGTCGGCATCCACTTCCTGCACCACCTCAACCCCGGCATGCTCTACCGAACGCTCCAACTGGGCCATTCGGCTTTTGGTCGCCTCGAGCAGCTTCATCATATATACCTGTTCCATACCGTCTCCGCCAACCAGGTCACCGGTTACGCTAAAGGATTGTGAGTAGGGCATCTCCACAACGTGCAGCAGCTTAATGGCGGCTCCTGTCTGGCGTGCGATGGCAACAGCTACTTCAAAGGCATTATGGGCCTGGTCAGAAAAGTCGGTGGGTACAAGTATTCTTCTCATAATTGGTGCGGTTTATTGCTTTGCTTTGTTTTCATTGTAAAGATACAGGGCTCTATACGCCCAAACGATGACGAATGTCATTTCAGGTGAAATATAGTGATTTTCTTTTATATACGCCATAAAACACAAAAGCCCACCAGAAAGGCGGGCTTTTGCGGGTATAAGGTATAAAACCGATGATTAGCCAAGCTTGGCGATCAGGTCAGCCGTTCTGTTTGAGTAGCCGGCCTCGTTGTCGTACCAGCCTACCACTTTTACCAGTGTTTCGTTAGCAGAAGTCAGCTCTGCATCGAAAACGCAAGAGTGGGTGTTGCCTACGATGTCAATCGAAACAATTGGATCTTCGGTGTACTCCAGGATGCCTTTCATATCGCCTTCAGCGGCTTTCTTCATGGCAGCGTTGATCTCTTCTTTCGTGGCAGGACGCTTCAGGATACAGGTAAGGTCGGTCAGCGAGCCATCCGGAATAGGAACGCGCATCGCCACACCGTCCAGTTTGCCTTTCAGGTGAGGAAGCACCAGGCCAACAGCCTTGGCAGCACCTGTAGATGTTGGGATGATAGAATATGCTGCTGCACGTGCTCTTCTCAGGTCGCTGTGCGGGGAATCCTGCAGGCTCTGGTCAGAGGTATAAGCGTGTACTGTAGTAATATAGCCTTTCTCGATACCGAATGTGTCGTCCAGTACTTTCGCCATTGGCGCAAGGCAGTTGGTAGTACAAGATGCGTTGGATACGATGCGCTCATCACCTGTCAGGATGTCCTCGTTCACGCCGAGTACTACAGTTGGGATGTTACCTTTGGCTGGAGCCGAAATAACCACTTTGCGGGCACCTGCCTCCAGGTGGCCACCAGCGCCTTGCTCGTCCACGAAACGACCAGTAGACTCCAGTACTACGTCCACGCCCATTTTGCCCCAAGGCAAGTTCTTAGGCTCGCGCTCTGCAGTGATCTGAATCTCTGTGCCATTTACGATAATACCGTTGTCAGTGGCTTCTACTGTACCATTAAAACGGCCGTGCACTGAGTCATACTTCAGCAGGTGAGCCAATGTTTTGGTGTTGGTCAGGTCGTTAATCGCTACTACCTCTACATTGTCCTTCTCCAGAAGGGCCTTAAAAGTAAGTCTGCCGATACGGCCAAAACCGTTAATTGCAACTTTAATTTTAGACATGGTATTTGGGATTGATTTGTTTTAAAATTTTGATGGCACGAAGTTACGATTACAGACAAGGAAAAACAACATATTTTTTCCTTACTGATTCTTAATGTTTTACGCATAAACAGGCTAAAAAATCAAAAAAACATTTGCCTTGTAAGCTCTTTGCCTTATCTTTGCACCACCAAACGACAAAATGGTCCGTTCGTCTAGGGGTTAGGACTCCAGATTTTCATTCTGGCAACAGGGGTTCGATTCCCCTACGGACTACTCGAAAGCCTCTCAGTTAACGCTGAGAGGCTTTTTTTATGCTATTCGGACGCTAAAGGGGCCGTTCTCCTTCTGCAGAGTTCCAGGAGTTCTTGCTTATAGATACACCACAAGGCCATAGATAGCTTCAACCCCTTCAGATTTATTTGCTTTTAGGCCTGTGGGCTATAACTCATTGTACCTAATCTTAGACTCTCACTTACACATCTCCTAAAAATAAAATATTCTGATTCTCAGGATGGCAAAATGGAACTTCAGACGCACCACTCGCTTAGTAGCCTCACTATATCACTACGAATGGCCGTATCATGCAGAGGGAGAGCATGGCTAGTTTTGCTATTAAAAGCTATCTTTAGCCCCGCCTCATTCCGATGGAAAATTCATCCCCAAGTGGACGCGGGTGAAACCTGATACCACTAACATGTTGCCAGATGACAAAACTCTACTTACTGCTCGCTTTTATACTGATGTCCCTGGGCGCGCTAGGCCAGAACCTCGTACCCAACGGCGACTTTGAGGAGTACACCACCCTGCCGGTGGAGTCAGGGGAATGGCACAAGCTCAAAAACTGGTCCAACGTCAATGAGTACATCCCTTCCAAGTTCCCCTACGGCTCCCCCGATTACTTCCATATTCAGGCAGGACAGGAGGTCCGGTTACCTAATCTCCACAACGCCACTGTTAACCCATACTCTGGATCCGCAGTGGCGGGCTTTTTAACCTTCACCAGCGATGTGTCTAACTTCCGGGAGTACCTGTCCGTTCGACTAACCTCCGCAATGGAGGTGGGAACGAAATACAAGGTATCCTTCTGGGTAAGCAACGGCGGCGGAAAGCTCAGTTATGGTACCGCCAGCAACAACATAGGCGTTTACTTTTCTACGGCCGCACCCAGGCAGTTCACCCACGAGCCAATTAAGGTCACCCCACAACTTGAAGTGAAAGAAGAGATTTGGTCTAACGAATGGCAGGAAGTCTCTTTTGACTTTACTGCAGACTCGGCCTACACGCGCCTGACGATAGGCAACTTCTACACCGACACAGAGACGTCCACCTCCGTCCGGATAAAATACACGTATAACACAGCCTACTACTATCTTGACAAAGTAGAGGTAGTCGAAATTCCGACGCTCAAGATTACTGGCCAGCTTATGATTTGCAGAGGGGATTCTGCCGTGCTCAAGGCAGTTAACGGCACTGAGTATAGCTGGGCAGAAAGCACGAGACCGGGAGTAATTCTGTCCACAGCAGAGACGCTAAAGGTGGCACCAAAACAGGCCACGACATATGTGGTGAGCAGCAGCACAGAGAACGCCTCCTTTACCGTTCAGGTGAACGAGCCTCCCCTCATCAATCTGGGTGCGGATACCACCCTATGCCCCGGACAGTCGCTTTACCTCAACCCAGACGTTCCCGGTGCCACGTACAGGTGGCAGGACAACAGCACCGTTCCAAACTACACCATTACTAAGCCCGGCCTTTATTGGGTGGAGGTGACCTTAAATGGATGTAGCACAAGAGACGAGCTGCAGGTATCGTACAAACATTGTGAGATTACGCTCGTGATGCCCAACATATTCACTCCCAATCATGACGGCCTCAATGACTCCTTTAGGCCTATAAAAATGGCTGGTATAGAGCAGGCGTCCCTTTTTATTTACAACCGTTGGGGAAATAGGGTGTATGCTAGCGAAGACCTCCTGAAAGGGTGGGACGGACAGGGACATGGAGCCGGAAGCTATTTTTGGCAAGCAGTATATATTGATGCGTATGGGAGCAGGAATTCTTTAAGTGGCACCCTGACACTGGTTCGGTAGGCTGCAGTTGGAGGCAAAGACCTTTTGAGTTACAAGGCTGATAACTTGATAGGCCTTTGCCAACTCTACCTCTACTGAGCTGCAAAGCTGATCTACTTACTGTCCTTCTAGCTCTAAAAGCTCATCAAAAGTTATCAAATCCCTGTGAATTTTGTTGACCCGGCGCATGAAAAAATGATGCAGGAACTCAAAAAGGCAGATTATGCCAAGGCCGTAAAGGACATGGAGCTACAAAACAGCTTTGTGCCGGACAGGTTCCGGCAGGAGAACGAAGCGATAAACCAAATATTTGAAACAGGCACGCTGCCAGCTGTTGGAAAACTGCCGCAGGTGCCGGCAGTGGTGCTCACATCGGTGCAAAAAAGAGCTAAGCCTGAATTGTTTCTCCATGAACCTGAAGGCGTGGAAGTTTGGCGCAACCTGCACGCCGAGTTTTTTAGCCAGTTTACCAGCGGTTCCCATATAGTAACAGCTTTCAGCGGGCACAACATCCACCGCGAAGAACCGGAATTAGTAGTTAATGCAATCAACCAGGTAGTGCAAGCAGCCACCAAGGAAAAGCAGCGACAGGATCATGAAGCAAAAATGGCTGCCTTAGAAGATAAAATAATGCAGGCGGCAGCCTACCTGAAACAGCGAAAAGAGTCGAAGGCTGAAGCAGTGGTGTTCGAGGAGCTGAAGGGTTCCGGCTTCGGCGAGCGCACTATCAATACCATTGCCTACCAACAGCTCAACAACCCAGCTACCATGCCAGTTTCCCTGCTGATCTTCAAGTATAACACGGTAGCATATGCTACCTCGGCCAATGCATTAGATAGCTACGGAGAGGCATTGCTGAAGCAAGGAAAGCTGAAGCTGGCTGAAGAGCAGTTCCAGAAAGCCATCGATCTTGCCACTGCTGCCAACGACGCCTCCACGCTTAAAAACAGCAAAAGCAATTTGGAAAAGATCAACCAGATGAAAAAGTCAAAATGATGCAAGGATAGCGGCGGCAATATGTTTTTCAGCCACTCTTCTATATAAGATAAGTTTATAGAACATTCAAATCTATGTGGATAAGGTTCGATATTTCGATCCTTTGGTCTACCATAGTAAAAAAGCCGCTTCACATCACATGGAGCGGCTTTTTTTATTCCCTTCGAATAGGGTTCAGTCAAAATTCTCTCCCTCTCATTTTGTGTGCAAATCCTACATTCAAATTTGATCAACTATCAAATTAAATACCTTATAATCATTTATTTACAACCAGTTACGAATACTAAGCATGTCTTTGCTCTGAGGGACTAAACCAGCACAAAAAACGGTAACCTGGAGAGATACCAAAAAATACAGATTGCCTTCCTATTGTTTGCAGCCCCTACTATGTTTTCAGGGCCAATGCTCAGACTTCTCATATCTCATCAGGTGTAAAATTGACCAATGTCTATGACGCGTTCGGCGCTGAAAACGCAGGGCTAAAGCAGGATTTTGGTTTCTCTTGCCTGATAGCGTACAAGGGGAAGGTGAATACCTATTTAGGCCTTCGGGAAAGCCAATTTTGCGTCACATACGGAATCTAAGTCGTGCATCTGTAAAAATGACATCAAAGGAAGCGTCCATAAAAAACGGCAGCCGATTAACCGGCTGCCGTAAGGAATAACATTTTAAAAAGGATTTGCTTTCAGGAACCTGACATTTATATGGCGTAATAAAGTAGCTCAGGTACACGGGCGGTAAACGGCCGGTTGCGGGTACTCTCCGGTTCTGTCCTGTTGCCCGAAGCGTGCAACTGCAGTTCATTCGCCGCATACCATTTCATCCTTCCTTTCGGATGCTCTACCAGCACATTCTGATCTTTAAAATTTCCGTCTTTATACAATCTGAATCTTCCTATTCCCGCTGGGGTTTCCAACTCAATGCCAGCAATTAAGCGTTCAAAGTTGATTTTCGTTTTTACAGCCATTTGATTTACAAAGAATGATTAAGAATAAGCACTTTAAATCTATCTGCTGCAAGGTAGAAAACGACTGTTGCCAGAATGTTACCCTATTATAACGCTTTCATAAAGTTTTGTAAGAGGGTATAATATGCTGGACAGTTACTGCTCATCGCATCACGATTTCAGGAAATCACTTTAGCAGCAAAGGCATAAGATGTCGTTATACCTGCGGGATACTGACACTATGGGCTACTAATAACCTGGAGCACTTTGCAAGATATCCTGGCAGTAAGTTAGGTGGCCCTTCAAATGGATGTCGCTTTATGAAAGAGATTGGCAGCGAATGATTAAGGTGGGGAGGAACAGGAGAATTAAAAAGGGCCTGGATTGACTCATCAGGGGGTAAAAATTACCTTTTGTTGAGGAATACGATGGTAGTTTCTGCTACTGGTTTAAAGCCAACCCATTGGAATTTATGGGAATGATCCTCATCTTTGGACCGTAATTATACAACATGGCATCTCATCCTTATATCACCCCTACTCCATACCGTTTTGCTTACAAAATAACATTTATTACCTCGCCTCAGTGCTCTCATTTCTCTTACTGCCTGGCCTTTATTTGAGCAGTTAATCTAAGGAATCAGATTGTTTTGCAGCCTTAAACTTCCTCAGGGGCTTCACTAAAATTTTGTCGCTTCTACCCTCATCTGTAAAATGTCAAATCTTACAAATAAGAAAATAGCTATACCGGCTATACCTGCCGTTCTGCTTGCTATGATCAGTGTGCAGGGTGGCGCTTCTATTGCCAAGCACCTTTTCCCTGTTTTAGGGGCGAGTGGTACAGCCTCTTTGCGTATTGGCTTCGCGGCGCTTATCCTGCTGGCTGTCTTCAGAACCAACCTCTTTAAGCTAACCAAAAAGCAGTGGCTGTACTGCCTGGCTTACGGCACCTGCCTGGGAGCCATGAACTTGGTGTTCTACTTTGCCATCAAGCGCATCCCGCTCGGCTTGGGGGTTACCCTGGAGTTCACCGGACCACTAGTGCTGGCATTGCTGGGTTCCAGAAAGCTTCTGGATCTGGTTTGGGTGCTGCTGGCCTGCATAGGTATAGCGCTTATTGCACCCTGGCAGAACAACAACGTGGACCTGTTAGGCGCAGGGTTGGCTGTCGGGGCAGGCGCCCTGTGGGCCGGCTATATTGTGCTGGGTGGAAAGGTATCGAAAGTGATGAAAGGCAGCGATGCAGTCGGAGTTGGAATGCTCTTTGCCAGCCTGTTTGTAATTCCTTTTGGCGTTTTCAGTGGAGATTTGGCTGCAGTAACTGGCCCCCTTTTGCTGATCGGTGTGGCTGTTGCGCTTTTAACCAGTGCTATACCTTATACCCTGGAAATCGGGGCACTGCGTCAGCTCCCACCCAAAACATTCGGCATCCTGATGAGTCTGCACCCGGCCTTCGCCGCTCTCTCGGGTTTGCTATTTCTGGATGAATACCTAAGCGTGACGCAGTGGGTATCCATTACCTGCGTCATCGCGGCAAGTGTGGGCGCTACTTACTTCTCAAGAAAGGTATAATGGTGCGCAAACTGACTGGCAGGGTAGTCATGCTTAAGGTAGCGACAGGGAACTGATTATCTGGGGATAGCTGGGTATAGGTATACGCTTTAACAGAAGTGTTCTTTTAATCATCTTTATTCACTTGCTTGTAGGCACTGCGATCCGCTTTCCTCCGGTTGTCGAAGTTTTCCTGTTCCAACGCTTTTCGATCCCATCGGGCCAGGTCAGCGGCCGCCTCATAAGTGCTGTGCAGGAAGTCTATCAGCACAGCTTCCGGATCATCGGCACCTTGCACTGCATCGTAAGGTAGAATGAACTCCCGAAGCTCCGGATGGTAGTAGGCCTGATCAGGTTTTATGCGGGCTTCTTTATACCCTTCCGGTTCTGGATAGATGTAGCTGTAAAACGCTGCTGAAGGAAACGCCTCGCTTCCCGGCCAGAAGCCGCAGCTACAAACTTCTTTTGAATAGGCTTCCTGTGCTACCCAATCGGGTAGGTTGGGCACGCCTCCCGGATGCTTGGGTGCCTCACGGCCAGAGAAACGCGACACTGCCAGATCGAAACTACCCCAGAAGAAATGCACAGGGCTGCACTTGCCTCTGAACTCAGCCCGGAACCGGGTAAAAACATCTTGCGCTCGCAGGAATGCCTGGTGCAAAGATGCGGCATGTTCCGGGTTGTAGGTAGCATGGGTTACATCTTTGTCAAATGAAATAGGGTTTTCCAATTCATTCGGGACCGGGTAAATGTCTGCCCGTATACCTACTTCCCGAAGGGCATCCAGAACCTGTTGGTAACAGCCCGCCACCGACAACTTTTTTAAGTCAATACTTTTTGTTTCGCCCGCACTGGTTTTTAGTTGCAGTTGGTGGCGTATAAAGTCAAAGTCAAGCTGAAAGTGCTTTTCCCCGTCCACGATATCCGAAGTAGTGAGTCCGCTGGGCGTGACATAGAGTGTGACGTGCCAGGAATGATTGATCCAGGGCGTTTTAACCAGTCTGATCTTCCCCACGATCTGCGTCCACAGGTGTATCGTTTCATAGGTTTTTTGAGCTTCCTCAAAGGAAAGCTTAGGCCATGTTGTTTTCATCGGCAATTATTCTCAAACAGACGTTAATCCAGTAGTGTGATGATATCGCTGGGCTTGCTTAAAAGGCGGTGCAGCGGACATGCTTTCGCTATTTTACACAGCTTGCCCCGTTGCTCTGTCGTCAGCGTTTCACCAAAAGATACACTGCAGTAAAAAACGTTATTACCAGAGGCTGCATTGGTGTTTTTCACCAGGTTCACCTTTGCTTTAATCCAGCTTATCTCCCACCCTTTTCGTGTTATATACATACGCAGGGTAATCACCATACAAGATGCCAGGGCCATACACAGGTAGTCCCCGGGGTTAGGCCCCAGATCCTGTCCTCCAAGATCAATAGGTTCATCGGCTACCAACCTATGTTGGTTCGAGAGAAGTTTTGTCGTATAGACTTCCCCGGTATTTTCGGCTTCAGCAGTAGCAATTATGTTGGGCATTTTTTGTTATTAAATGTTCGTACAGGACTGAATCACTCGTCTTGAAAAATTTGACAGACAACAATCTAACACCAATACCAGGTTAACTGTTTTTGCTTAATTCCCAGTCCATTACACCTTATACCGCTTCGATAGGCAAGTGGTTCTGAAAGCGTCACACCTATCTTGCTTTGCCTTGAACGCCGGGTTTGTGTCGGGGTGAAATGGCCCATAATTGCAACCTACGGCATGCCCCAGATTGAAGAGGAGCAACCAGTGTAGACGATCGCGGTCACCAGGGCAGGAAACACCTTGGGTATCAGACTGGGGATGACACTTGTGACCTTTATTAGAAGTCAATATGGCTGGCAATAATATATACTGACTTATACCTTAGGCGAATGACTTTGGCCAACCTATACCTTCACCGGATGTGTTTCCAGGTATGCTGAAGTGTAAGGATGTTCCTTAGCTACTCCTTCAGACATGATGTGCATCACAGTCCATCCTCTTTCTTTAAGATAGTCCGAGATGATGGCGCGATGGCACCGCCACCACACGGCTTCGGAACACATGTAGGCGGTTCGCTTCTGGGTGGCGAGCTCCGTCAGCTTTGCTATTGCATCTTCAAATTCCTTGGTTTCAGCGTAGTCGGCATAGCCTCGAAAGGATTCGCTCCTCCAGACGGTGTGGGGTGAGTCAGGCCTTGGCTTTCTGCGGCCGCCCAGCTCTTGCTCGGGCATATACCTGATACCAGCCTCGGGCAGGTAAGATTCCAGGGCTGACACGTTGAATTGAGGATACTTTTTAGAGCCGGGATACCGGCGCACATCTACTAGCACCTCAATCTGAAATGACTGCAGCGCTACCACAAATTCCTCCGGACTTCTGGTCGAGTGACCGAATGTCCAGATAGTTTTGTTCGTTGTTGCCATATTTGTTTGTCTTCACGTTAAACACCTTCATCTTTTGTAACAAATGCGCGGCCTTCCTGGAAGCACTATGAGATCGCTTTCAATCCAGCCTCGATCAAGACAATGTTATTTTGAGGTGCTTTCTCCCTGACTGCCTGTACAGCCTCTTGCGCCTGTTCCAACGGCATTCCGATTTGTTTCGAGAATTAAGTGTTGAATGGCCTCATTGCCTGGCTTTTCATACTGCAGGCAGGACGAAAGGTTGGCTTGAGATAGTGTATGTTCCTTAAAGCGGCCCCGAAAGAGCCTGCTTACTCTGTCACTGCGCTGGAACTTCGGGCACTGGCAGACTGACTATATCGTAGCCCCTCTTCGAACTAGAACATGTCATACTCATCACCTTCTTTATGGCCGATAGGGTCAGCATGGAGCCGTGTGATCACTCATTATTACTCGTTGTAGGCCGCGGTAATGGCAAATGCGCAGATCCCGAACAGGTCAGGTTTACAATTCCGGGTTGTCGTGGCCCAGCTTAAGTAAAGGCGAAGGCCCCTGCCAGATCAGGGACGAAGTAGAGCGACTTTAGTTCTTTCATTCTGATACCCCCAAGTTTAATGGAACCAGGCCGCGGCGGCCGTCATCATCGCCTGCAAACCAGTTTTTAAGGTTGGGTGTATTACGGGCGCAAACTTAGGTGAATGGTTACTGGGTATAGAATTTAATTTATCTGCCTTCAGCGCCTCCCGGAAAGTCTGCGGATTGGTTCCGCCTACAAACCAAAAAACATAAGGCACTTTCCAATTCCGGCCAAAAATACTAAAGTCCTCGCTGGCTGAAGCGGGCTTGGTTTCAAAAGCCCGGTCCCCAAACTGCATCTTGAAGGCTTCCACCACCCTGGCGGTAGCTTCGGCATCGTTCACGGTCATCGGGTAACTGACGAGTTCGGTAAATTCAGGATCTCTTGGGGCATTGGAAGCGGCACATTCCGCACAGCAGATCCGTTTTACCGCAGAAAGGATGTGATCCTTTACACTGTCGTTGAAGGTGCGGATGTTCAGTTTGAGCGTGGCCTCCTCCGGGATGATATTTTCTTTTGTGCCTGCCTGCAGGGCTCCTACAGTCAACACGGCATTCTCTATCGGGGCCACCTCACGGGAAATAATGGTCTGCAGGCGCATGGTAGTGGCCGCCGCCATCACCACCGGGTCGATGGAAGTATGGGGTTGGGAGCCATGTGAGCCACGCCCAAAAAGCTTTACTTTCAGGCTATTGCCGGCCGATAAAATCGTGCCGCTGCGATACTTGACAGTGCCGGCTTCGCCTACCATCACATGCTGCCCCAGGATGATATCCGGCTTGGGGAAACGCTCCATCATGCCATCGTCTATCATACTCTGGGCGCCGCGTCCTACTTCTTCTCCAGGCTGGAAAACAGCCATCAGCGTCCCTTTCCACAAGTCTCTGTTTTCTGAAAACAACCTGGCCGCACCCATCAGCCAGGTAACGTGCAGGTCGTGGCCACACACATGCGACACCCCAACCTCTGTTCCTTCTTCGTCCCGGGCTATTTTAGTGCTGCCATAAGGCAAGCCTGTGTCTTCGGTCACAGGCAGTGCATCCATATCTGCCCGAAGCATCACAACCGGCCCGTCGCCATTCTGTAAAATACCAACCACACCGGTTACTCCTACGCCCGTAGAAACCTCGAAGCCATACCTGACTAAATAATCCGCAGCAATTTTAGCCGTCCGGAATTCCTCCATAGATAACTCTGGGTTCTGGTGAATATCTTTATAGATGGCTTCCAACTCTGGAAGTAGCGGTTCTATCAAGCTGTCCATTTTGTCGTTGAAGGCTTTGATTTGAGGAATCTCCATAACTATCGTGTTAACTCTAACTAAAAATTATACGTCGGCTGATACAAGGGCTTCTTTTGGGCTGCTTTTCGGGATTGTCAGCAGGATAGCCACGACGGCTACCACGATCATAAATACGTTAAACAGCAACCCTATACCGGCAGCATACCGCACGTTTACATTATCTGTTCGGCCCATAAAAAGATCTGCCATAGGCGGAATACCTTCCATCTGACTGAGGCCGTAGAAAATAGCTGCCGAAATAGCCACACCGAAAGCAGCCCCCAGCGACGATGCCATCTTGTAAATGCCGGAAGCTGAACCGGCCTTGTCACCAGGAACATTACTTAGAGCTGCATCAGTGGAGGGCGTGGCGTAAAAGCCTAACCCTATACCAAACAACGTAAACCCGATAAATGAAACGATGATATACTGCTCAGCCAATAAAAAGGTAAGACTGGTGAGTAGAATACCTACTCCGGTAATAAAACAGCCAAGTAGCATGGGCTTTCTCGGTCCCATTTTTTGAAGCAGTTTCTCACCTACACGAATGGTGCTCAGGATCGCTACTAAATATCCAATCGTAATTAAACCGGATTGCAAGGAAGTCAAGCCAGCCTCTGCCTGCACAAGTGCCAACGATACAAGCAGTGTTCCGGCAGCGCCGTTGAGCAGAAAGTTGGATAATGTTGCTCCTGTAAATGTCCGGTTATCAAAAAGCGACAGATCAACAAACCCGTTTTCGCTTCTTTTCTCTATCCTCAGAAAGATAATGGTTGAGATGATGAAAACGGCTATACCTGCAAGTACGGCAGGGCTTAACCAGCCAAGGCTGGCACCTTGCCCGATCACGATATTGATGGCCAGCATGGCGATAATGAACGCTATTAGCCCGGCCCAATCGAAAGCTTTTTCGTCCGTTTCAGTTGATTTACTTTCCGGAGTGCCTCTTATGAGCAAATAACTAATAACCGCGACAAGTATGGACAGAATAAAAATCCAGCGCCAACCCATGGTGGAGGCAACAAGGCCACCAAATAACGCACTCAGGCCGGAACCGCCCCACGAGCCGATGGACCAGAAGCTAAGCGCCCGCTGGCGCTCTTTCCCTTCGTAGTAAGCTTTCATCAGGGCCAGGGTTGCCGGCATGATACAGGCTGCTGAAAGCCCCTGCAGGATGCGTCCGGCCAGGAGCAACACCGCAGTACCCGTAGGCGAGATCACGATCAGTATGGAGCCGATAACACTCAGCAACAAGCCGATGTTTGTCAGCTTTACCCTACCTAAACGGTCTGCCAAACCGCCTGCCACCACTATAAAAATTCCCGAGAAAAGCGCTGTGATACTAACGGCCAGGTTGTTCAGGTCGTAGCTAATCTGTAGGTCTTCCTGCATGGCAGGAGCAATGTTCAGGGTTGTTTGGGCAAAGAGCCAGAACGTAACAACAGCTAAGACAATACCTAAAATAAGCTTATCTGTTCCCTGATAGTTTGCGGTGCTAACCTGAGTTTGATTGAGAGAAGCCATACACACATCATCATTTGATATTTGAACGTAAATGGCTGTAAAACAATAATGAAAAAGAATAAAATTACTTTATATTCCACTTGCGCTGTCTCCTTCGCAGGGTTTATGAGCCGATATCGGGCTGTGACTTCAGGATAGCCAGAATGCAATAGAACGTCTTCCCGCAAAGAGAATGCTCGTGTTATTTTTCAATAGTTGCTCCCTAAATCCTATACTTCTGCTTCATCACCTCAATCAGTTCTCTCTTTATAGAAACGTCAGGTTGGTGCGCGGCAAAATATTTCCAGACGCCGTCGATGTGAATCAGCAAGAGCTCTGCCTCCAGGGCAGGGTTGCTATACCCTAACGCGCTGAAACATTCGGTCAGCCTGAGCAGACAAGGGCGCATGAAATTTTCGTGGTAGCGGGAAGAGATGGGGTTGAGCGGCATGATCTTGTACTGCATGCGCCAGAAGTCGGGGTTGGAGCGCGTGAGGTGTATGGGCAGCTCGATCATGCTGCTGATGTAGGCGCTTTCCGGGAGTCCTTTCAGGTAGAGGTTGGTTTCAACAACGGAAGTCTGGTAGGCTTTTTTGATGATGGTTTCGAGCAAATGGTCTTTGGTGCCGTAGTGCTTAAAAATCAGCGCTTCTGAAGTGTTGGCTTCAGAAGCGATTGATTTAGTGGAGGTGGCCCGGACGCCATTCTCTGTAAACAGCTTTAAGGCAGCATCGAGTATGGCCTCTTTCTTACTCATCAGATCTTAATCAAAAAAAACAGCGTAAAGGGTCTATACCCTTTCCAGTATGACGGCATAGCCCTGCCCTACCCCCACGCACATGGTTGCGAGGGCATAGCGCTTCTGCTGTCTTTTCAAGGCAAGCGCCGCGCTGTACACGATGCGCGTACCGGACATGCCAAGCGGGTGCCCCAGGGCAATGGCTCCCCCATTCACGTTCAGGCGCTCGTCATCATCTGCCAGTCCCCAGGCCCTGGTGCAGGCCAGGCTCTGCGCCGCAAAAGCTTCGTTCAGTTCAATGATGTCCATGTCGTCCATGGTCAAGCCTGCTCGCTGCAGCGCTTTCTCAGTGGCGGGTACCGGACCGATGCCCATGATGCGGGGCTCTACGCCTGCCACTGCCGAGCTCACGATACGGGCGAGCGGCTTGAGCTTGTATCGCTCCAGGGCTTCTTGGGAAACGATGTAGGTGGCGGCCGCGCCATCATTCAGCCCAGAAGCGTTACCGGCCGTCACGGTGCCATTGGCTTTGAAGGCTGGCTTCAGTTTGGCCAGTGTCTCCAGGGTGGTGTTCGGACGTACAAATTCATCTTTGGAAACGATGATCGGTTCTCCTTTTCGCTGCGGGATAATGACAGGCATGATCTCTTCTGCCATCGTACCGTTTTGCTGCGCTTTGGCCGCTTTCATCTGCGAGTGGTACGAGAACTTGTCCTGGTCCTCGCGGGAGATCTCATACATTTCAGCCAGGTTTTCGGCCGTCACGCCCATGGGGTCGGTACCGTATACCTCTTCCATTTTGGGGTTGATGAAGCGCCAGCCGAAACTGGAGTCGTGCATTTCGGAATCGTTGCCGAAGGCTTTGCTGGGCTTGGAAACCACCAGCGGGCCGCGCGTCATGTGCTCTACGCCACCGGCTATAAACACATCGCCATCTCCTGCTTTAATGGCCCGTACGGCGTGAATAATGGCCGACATGCCGGAAGCGCACAGGCGGTTCACGGTTTCGCCGGGCACTGTCACCGGCAGACCGGCCAACAGGCCCGCCATGCGGGCTACGTTCCGGTTGTCCTCGCCGGCCTGGTTATGGCAGCCCAGGATCACATCGTCCACGGCGTCTTTCGGTATGTCCGGATTTCGGGAAACTAACTCTTTTATGACCATCGCTGCCAGGTCATCGGTGCGGATGGGTGAAAGTCCGCCGCCCAGCTTTCCGACCGGTGTCCTGATTCCATCTACGATATAGGCTTGCTTGCTCATGATATTTCTCAATTAACTGGTTTGATTTCTTCTTAGCTTATCAGATAAAAACGAGGTCGTGCCGGACACTCCGTATCCGATCAGACAACCCAACGCAACACATAAAAAACGCTCCACCCCCGCCCAGTTGGACATGGTTTCCTGTTCATGTATCACCACAATAACAAGGGCCACCACAGCAGTTCGGGCCACACTCATCAGGTTAAAAAAATGGCAGACCAGAATGGATACCGCGATTCCAAGCACCATCATGACCACCTGAGGAACCTGGAGCAACACGCACAACAGTCCGACACTCGACCCGATCAGGTTCGATTTTACGCGCTCGACCGTGAGTCTGGAAGAGTCCTTTATTTCCGGGGACAAGACCAGCAAAATAGAGATCATCGTCCAGTAGAACTCAAACTGAGGAAAAGCCAGGTATAGCGTGTAGCCGATCAGGAAACCAATGGTACACCGGATAATGTACAGGACCATGTCTACATCAATGCTATACCTCTTGACTGCCATCTGTGCGGTTCTCCTTTACATAATTGAGCGGCGCGGGGCCATTTTTACGCTGAAAGCGCCTCTTTGAACCTTGCGGTCGTCTTCTCCCGCACTTCTTCTAAAGTCGTCCCCGGCATCAGCTCGGTCAGCGTCAGCTGCCCGTCGATAAAGCGGAAAACGGCCAGGTCCGTGATGATCATGTCCACCGCTTTCAGGGCTGTGAGCGGCAGTGTGCAGGCCGGGACCACTTTGGCGGAGCCGTCTTTGTTGGTATGGGTCATGGTGATGATGAGGGTTTTGGCGCCTGAAGCCAGGTCCATGGCGCCGCCTACACCCAACAATGGCTGACCGGGCACGGCCCAGTTGGCCAGGTTGGCTTTTTCATCCACTTCCAAGCCGCCCATTACGGCAATGTCCACGTGCTTACCGCGGATCATGGCAAAGGAGTCGGCACTGTCGAAGTAGCTGGAGCCCGGAAGCGCCGTTACCGGAATCTTACCGGCATTAACCGGGTAATCCATTGCGCCACCGCCATCTTTTGGCGACGGCCCCACACCCAGCATGCCGTTTTCGGTGTGCATCACGATGCCGTCTTCCGGCGTGATCAGATCGGCCACCAGCGTAGGTATACCGATGCCCAGGTTCACGACATCACCCCGTTTCAGTTCCCTTAAAGCACGCTTGGCCATGTTCATGCGGCGCTCACTCACTTTGCGTGAAGAGTCCACTGAGGCAGAGGAGCCCAGATCCTCCAGGGTCAGCGTTGCCTGCACGAGGTAATCCACATAAGAACCGGGCGTGTGCACGTGTTCCGGGGCGATCTCCCCTACCGGCACAATCTCTTCCACCTCGGCTATTACCAGATCGGCAGCAGTTGCCATGGCGCGGTTAAAATTCTGCTCGGTCATGCGGTAGGTCAGGTTGCCGGCTGTGTCGGCTTTCCAGGCGCGCACAAAGGCCACGTTGCCTCTTATACCTTCCACAAACACCTGCTCTTTTCCCTGGATCACTTTCGTTTCGCGGCCTGCTGCCAGTTCGGTGCCCGCAGAGGTAGGCGTATAAAAGCCGCCTATACCTGCGCCACCCGCCCGGATGGCTTCGGCCAGGGTGCCCTGCGGCAAAAGCTCGTATTCCACTTTGCCGTCCTGGGCTGCTTTCACCGCCTCTGGGTTGCTGGTAAAAAAGGAACCGATCATCTTTTTGATCTGCCCGTTGCGCAGCAGTTTGCCACCGCCTATACCTGCCTCGCCGACGTTGTTGCCGATGAAGGTCAGGTTCTTCGTTCCGGTCTCGGCAAGCGCGTGCATCAGATGCACTGGATTGCCCGTCATTCCGAAGCCGCCCTGCAGCAAAATATCCCCATCCTTTACCAAAGCAACTGCTTCTTCAAGGCTTATCTGTGGTACCGATTTCATGTTTATATCAATGGTAGATTTCTAAATAAAAGTCGCCTTCGTTTTTGGCGGCATAGAGCACATTCGTGGCAAACTCGGTGGGCAATTCCACACTGGACAGGTGATTGGCTTCGAGTTGCACGTGCCGAGAACGCGGGATGCCACTGGCCAGGAATTCCCCGTCGACAGTCGTCGTCACCTCATCCTGGGTGCCGCTGATGACCAGGGTCGGCACTTTCAGATTCGAGAGGGCCTTCCTGAAATCGGCATCGCGCACAGCGGCACAACAGGCCTTGTAGCCCTGCAGGGACGTTTGCGTGAATTTCTCCAGCACATCGCGTACCGCTTCCGGATGCCCCTGCCGGAAGGCCGGGGTAAACCAGCGCTGCGCTGTGCCATCGAGTATACTTGCCAGGCCGTGCTCCTTCACCTGGGCAATGCGCGTGTTCCAGCCCTCAGCGGTTCCGATCTTTGCGGCCGTATTGGCAATGATGTTCTTGATGAAGCGCTCCGGGTGGTGGATGCCCACCCATTGCCCGATCAGCCCGCCCATCGAGAGGCCGCAGAAGTATACCTTGCCCAACTGCAGGTGATCCAGCAACCCAATGACATCCTGACCCAACTCCGCGATGGTGACGGTGTCCGAGTTAATGGAGCTCTGGCCGTGCCCGCGGGTGTCGTAGCGCAGTATGTTGAGGTGCTTCCTCAGGCACTGCACGACCTGGTCCCACATGCTGAGGTCCGTGCCCAATGAGTTGGAGAACACAATGGTGTCATCGTGCCCCAGGTCTTCATAGGTATAGAAGCAGTCGTTACCTGCGATTTGTATTGTTGGCATCTGGTCCTGTGCTAAGGTTTTAACGTGGTCCGTGCGTGCGCTCTATTTCTGCGGCAAACACGCCTTCCCGCTCTTTGTGTATCTCAAAATCGAAGTCGATGGAAGCGAAAGGTTCGCCGATGTTGAATTTCTCTTTGGCCTCTGCAGCGGCGTAGCGAGTGATGTGCGGCACCAGTTCCGGACGGGAAGCAAAAGCGAAGTCATCCCAGATCAGCGGGTCGCCCTCTATGTTGATCTGCGTGGTTAATTTGCGATAGTTGGGTGCGGTCACGAAAAAGTGGATGTGGGCAGGACGACTGCCGTGGCGGCCAATTGCCTTGAGTAGCTGGTCTGTCGCGCCGCCCGGGGGACAGCTGTAGCCAACCGGCAAAATGCTCTTGAACTTATACCTGCCATTTCCGTCGGTGATGATGGCGCGGCGCAGGTTGAAAGGCGGTTGTGACGAATCAAATATGGAGTACATGCCACGCAGGTTGCAATGCCATACCTCTACTTTCGCGCCGGGTACTGGCTTGCCTTCTTCATCTTTCACCTGGCCTTGCATGTAGAGTCGCTCCCCCCCTTCTTCGGGCTCCGTTTCCAGTTCTGCGTAACCAACCGATTCCGGTGAGCCGGGAACGTACAGCGGACCTTCAATTGTTCTTGGGGTGCCGCCTGTTATACCTGCTTTGGCCTCGGCCTCGTCCATGCGCAGGTCCAGAAAGTGCTCCAGGCCAATGCCGGCCACAACCAGTCCCCATTCGTTGTTCCGGCCAGTAGTAGTCAGCCAATCCACCGCTTTCCAGATTTCCTCAGGCTGAATATCCAGGTCTTCGATGGCGTAGAACAGGTCGGTGGTGAGGCGGTTTACAATCTCTTTAATGCGCTCTGAGCCTTGTCCGGGCACTTCTGTCGATTTTATTTTTTCAACAACGGCATCTATTTGGTGTCTTTCCATGGTTAGTTTATGCTATAGTTTTAGGTTGATTTGCTTTTTAAGGTATAAGGCGGGTTTGTTAGTGGGCTTCCTCCTCGTTTTTGACAGAAGAGTAGTGCTGGCAGAGGGCTGTGACTTCCACCTGCATGAACGGGTATAGCGGGAGCGACATGAGGATGTCGTGGAGTTCGCCGGCGCTGGCCACATTAAAAATGCTGATGTTGGCATACTGTCCGGCAATGCGCCAGATGTGGGTCCATTTGCCCTGCCGCTGCAGGTCCTGCGCGAGCGCTTTCTCTTTTGCCTTTAAATCCTCTACATAGACTTTATCTAAATCCAGCGGGATGTTCACTATCATGTGCACGTGAAATAGCATAGCTTATTTTCTTTTGAATTTTTCTACCTGATTCATATCCAGTTCTATACCTAGTCCCGGTCCCTGCGGAATTTCCATGATGCCGTTGCGGTAAGTCAGTCTGGTTTTGACAATATCTTCGGTGAGCAGCAGCGGGCCAAAGAGTTCGGTGCCCCAGTCGAGGTGCAGCGTGCTGAAGACCTGCGCCGAAGCCACCGTGCCCACTGTACCTTCCAGCATAGTGCCGCCATACAGGCTTATACCTGCGGACTGAGCAATAGCTGCCTGTTTCTGGATGTTGATGAGGCCGCCGGCTTTGGAGATTTTCAAGGCAAAGACACTGCCTCCGCCGATCTTGGCGAGTTTAAAAGCATCAGACACCGTGCCTGCTGCTTCGTCGGCCATAATCGGCACTTTAAAGTATTGTGTCAGTCGGGCGAGTCCGTCGAAGTTGGTTTTAAGAATGGGCTGTTCGATCAGATCGATGCCATCCTCTTGAAGTTGGGCTATACCTTGCTTGGCGACGCTCTCCGTCCAGGCCTGGTTGATGTCGACAGTCACTTTTACATCCGGACCAACCGCTTCTTTTATCGCACTCACATGGCGCACATCGGTTTTCCAGTCATAGCGACCGATCTTCAGTTTGAAGGTATTGTGCCGACCATCTTTTAAGAGCGCATGAGCTTCGGCAATATCTTTTTGGGTATCCCCGCTTGCCAGCGTCCAGAGCACGGGTAAAGTGTTGGTTACAGCACCGCCAAGTAAGGTAGCTACTGAAACACCGAGTCGTTTGCCCTGGGCATCCAGGAGTGCGGTTTCAATGGCGGACTTCACAAAGTTGTTTCCTTTGATGTTGTAGTCCAGCAAGGCCATAATGGCGTTGATGCTCAGGGCTGATTTTCCTTGTAGCAAGGGGGCAATGTAGGTGTCCACCGTCAGCTTCATGCCTTCCGGCGATTCATCCCCGTAGCTTAATCCGCCAATGGTGGTCGCTTCGCCTATACCTTCGATGCCGTCGCTGCAGAACAAGCGAACGATCACCATCGCCTGGTTGCGCATCACGGCCATCGACAAGTGGTGCGGGCGGATCGTTGGCAAGTCAACGATCACGGATTCGATGCGTTCTATCTGTATGTCTTTCATTTAGTTAAGTGTACGAGTATACCTTAAAATAAGCGTGTACTTACTCTGGAAAGTAACCACTCACTAAGTATTACAAATGTACTCTTACCCCAGCCGCACGGGTAGGACTAATGCGCTATAAACAAGACAAATCGAACATATGGGTGCTTAGCACTTCTTCACGCCTATATTTTTTCGGAATTCGAGCGGGGTCTGGCCGGTTTTCTTTTTGAAAAGACGGGTAAAATAGGCGGGGTCGTCAAAACCGAGTGTGTAGGAGATATCGGCAATGTTGCTGTCCACATCGGAGAGCGCCAGTTGGGCTTTGGTGATGAAATAATTGATCAGGATGTCTTTGGGGGATTGATTGGCGATGCTTCTGCAGATGCGGCTCAGGTGACCGGTAGAGATGAACAGGTCGCGTGCGTATTCTTCCACCGTTTTTTTGTAGGTATTCTCTGCCCGGATCAGTTGCTGAAAACGCCGGAAGTATACCTTGCTGATGTTAGAGGACGAAAAGAAAGCTTGTTTTCCTCCCAATGATATGCGGTAGAGTTGTACCAGCATCTGTCCGACCAGGTACTGCAGCATCAGGAGCCGCCCCGGTATTTGGCTGTTATACTCGTCCACACACTTCTGCATGGTTTCAAATAATTCTGTAGTGGCAGGTTCTTCTTTTATGACCGACACCATATGAACTTCCTCCATCCCGAAAATCACATCGGCTTCCCGCTGCAACATGTGCTCCAGCACGGTGTCCGCCAGGTTGATGATCCAGCCGGAAACTTCTGTCAGGTGCAAGAAGCCGTGTTCAATATTTTTGGGGACCACAAGGAAAGCGGGTGCCTGTACCGTAGTTTTCTCTGTTCCATGATAGAACTCGGTGCAGCCTTCCTGCACGAGAAAGATCTGCAGAAAATTATGGTGGGCATGCAGTTTTACCTGTCCCTGGTGCTGTTTCCCGATTTCGCCGAAAGGATGCACATGGATGAGCCCTCTAGCAAATTCGATGGTGTTGGTACCGTAAAGGCCTTTGTAAAAGCGTTTCTCCTGCATGTTTTAAGTTGGCACATTTTGCGATAGGAAGCAACGGAAAAATGAATTTAAGTCTGGTTGCTCAAAGTTTATGTACATTGCGTAATTTAAACTTTGTGTGGAACTGTTGAAATCTTATCTATGGAAATCGGAATAACCACCTTCGTCGAGAATACCCCAGACCCTTTTAGCGGCAAGATGCTTCGTCCGGAGGAAAGGATGCAAAACCTGATGGAGGAAATAGAACTGGCAGACCAGGTGGGTTTGGACGTTTTTGCCATTGGGGAGCACCACCGACCTGACTATATCGTTTCTTCTCCGGCTGTGGTCCTGGCGGCTGCGGCTGTAAAAACCAAGAACATCAAGTTATCGAGTGGTGTAACGGTATTGAGTTCCGATGATCCGGTTCGTGTGTTCCAGGATTTTGCGCATGTCGATCTTTTATCAAAAGGCAGAGCGGAGATCATGGCCGGTCGCGGCTCCTTCATCGAGTCTTTCCCGCTTTTTGGCAACGACCTGAAAGACTATGACACCTTGTTTTCAGAGAAACTGGAACTGCTTATTGCGCTCAACAAAAGTGAGAAGATAACGTGGGAGGGCAAGCACCGGCCAGCTATTGATAACCGCGGGGTATACCCGAGGCCGTTCCAGCAGGAATTACCGATCTGGGTGGCAGTTGGTGGCACACCGCAATCTGTGGTTCGGGCTGCTACACATGGCCTGCCGATGGCGCTGGCCATTATTGGCGGTGAGCCGGAGCGTTTTGTGCCGTTCACAAACCTGTATAAGGAAACCTACAAAAAGGCCGGACATGATCCTGCCAAAATGCAGCTGGCTATCAATTCGCATGGGTTTATTGCGGATGATGCTCAAAAAGCCGCCGATGATTATTATGGTCCTTATGCTTACGTGATGAGTAAGCTCGGGCGCGAACGGGGCTGGTCCCCTATGAACAGGGAACACTACGAAGCGATGCGCGCTCCGACAGGGTCTTTGCTGGTGGGCAGCCCGCAGCAGGTCATCGACAAAATACTATATGAGTATGAGCTATTCGGCAATACCCGTTTTCTGCTGCATATCAGCGTGGGCACCCTGCCGCATAGCATCCTGATGCGCGCCATCGAGTTGCTTGGAACCGTGGTGGCACCGGCAGTTAAAAAAGCGGTGGCAAAGGCTACGTCGTAAATCCTCTTACAACCCTTATGCTTTCAGTCATTTGCTGCTAAGGCAGGCTATTTGGTCAGTGGACCTAAAAAAGCAGGTTTATCCCTGGCTGGTTTCGGGGAGAACTGGGGTGTCTTTTATTACGTAGGGCTTCCCGATCAGCCTCACTTCATAAGGCGTGCTGACGCCCTTCAGATTCAGGTAATTGCAACCCACGGCATACGGCGGGTTTTTGAGTAAGCGGTAGGCAACAGCCGAGATCACGAAGCTATTGTTCAGCTCTTTGGTAGCGGCCTGTAGCCGGGCTGCGATGTTCACCGGAAAGCCCATCACCGTCAGGTTATGGCTCAGGCCTATACCTACGTTACCCACTACCACCTTTCCTACATGCACGCCTATACCTACTTCAAAGGTATGGTTAAAGTAAGGCCGCATGTAGGTGTTGTTAAAGATCCGAAGGTCTGCCAGTATCTTTAACCCGGCCAGCACGGCCGAGTTGGTGGCTTGCTTTATTTTACTGTTCAGCCCAAATACGGCATAAAGGCCATCACCGGCTGTATCAATAATCTCCCCATCATACTGAGTGATGGCATTTTTGAAAAGCGCGAAGATTCTGCGCATGATGTGGATGACGTCGAAGGGAAGGCTCCGTTCGACGAAAGGCGTAAAGTCACGGATGTCGATAAAGAAGAGCGCCAGCTTACGGCTCTCCCCCATCACTGTAGTTTTGTTATCTTCCGTGTCATCCACAAAAATATAACGGTCAATTTCATCCCGGATCAAGCGCTGCACGGCTACCCCTTCCCCGTTTACCCTAGACTGACAGGCAAGTCGCACATTGTCCGGAAACTTCTTCACTTTTTTAATCGCCTGCTCCAGACTGGTGGGCGGTGTTAGTTTATCCTGCCCCTCCAGTACCAGCACGCGGCACGTCGTGCATTGCCCTTTTCCACCACAGGCGTGGTAGTGCGGAATACCGGCAGCCAAAGAAGCCTGCAGCATCGTCTGCCGCTCCGCTACTGGTACTTCTTTCTCGCCTTTAAAATTTACATGGTGGGTCATGAGCGCTTTACCTTGACTATACCTTATTCGTTTTATCGGGTTCCTTACGCACCAGGTGCTGATATTCCGGGTGCTTTTTGAGGTATGAGCGCATGTAAGGACACAGCGGCACCAACGCCAGCTTTTTATTTGCTATATGCTCCAGCGCATACTTGGTCATCGTGCCGGCTATACCCCGGCCTTCCAGTGCTTTCGGCACTTCGGTATGGAGCACAGTCATCACACCGGGCTTCAGTTTATACTCGATGATGGCGGTATGTCCTTCCAACGTTGTCTCGAACCTGTTTTTGGCCGGATTATCTTTTACTTCTATCTCCATGATACTAGTTTTTAGATTAATTCTTTCAACGGATGCGAGCTATACCTTATGCCAGCGTAATGAAAATAGAGCTCCGGACGGCCTGCTCCAGGTTACGGGTTTTATGGCCCTTCCCGGTTGTGTCCTCCAGCAGCAGGACTTCCCCCTGCCTGAAGGTGCGTTTTTCACCAAGCGAAGTTTCTATCTCTATACCTACGTCCAGCACGACAATGTACTGCCGTGCCGGTGCTGTATGGAAGTCATAATCATAGGTAGGCACAACTTTCCGGAAAATGACACTCTCCGCTTTTTCCGCCACCGATAGAAAACCAATTTCTCCTTCCGGATTCAAGGGCCTTGAAATATCCTCAAACCTGCTGTCACCATTTTCGTCAGCGTATACCCTGGTTATTGCAAAAGCTTCCATACCTTCTTTAGCTATTATCATCATACTCTTTCTGCCCCTGGCTTAGTCAATTTTTGGTAGGGCGGCTTCAATCTCCGCTCTGCGCGACTCGTAACGTGGTGGCAGGAGCAAACCAGTTCCCAGTTCTTCCCACGGCTCGTCGATGCCAAATCCGGGATTGTCGGTGGCGATCTCGAACAGGATACCATTCGGTTCGCGGAAGTAGAGCGAATAAAAGTAGTTGCGGTCTATCTTCTGGGTGATGTTATACCCCAGGTCGGCAATCTTTTTCTGAAAATGCATCAGCACCTCTTCGTTCTTCACCCGGAAGGCAATGTGGTGGTTGGTGCCGGCTCCGCCCAGTCCACGCGGCTCGTTGGGCAGTTCCACCAGATCGATGATGTTGGCCGTGTCCACTACGTCGGTTACATAGCGGTATCGGTTGACGCTTTGCTCCTGCAAGGTATAGCCGAAGATATCGGTCAGCACCTGCGCAGTTTTGTCTTTGTCCTGCACCGTCAGCGTTACGCCATAAAAGCCTTTTGTCGCCACATCGGCTTTCACTTCGTCAGTTTCCCAAGGTATGCGGTTATCCTGTTTTTGGGGTATCACCAGCTCCAGTTTCAGACCATCCGGATCCAGAAACGTGAGGTACTTCTCACCAAACTTTTCGGAGGGCTTGTTGTAAGTCACGTAGTGCTTTTCGAAGCGGTCGATCCAGAAATCGAAGCTGCCTTCGGGCACCGCATAGGCAATGTTAGTGGCCATACCGGTGCCGGCGCTTCCTCTGCGGGCTCCCTCGTGTGGGAAGAATGTCAGGATAGTACCTGCGCTGCCTTTTTCATCACCGAAATAGAAGTGATAGGTACCCGGATCGTCGAAGTTTACAGTCTTCTTGAGCAGGCGCAGCCCCAGTACTTTGGTATAAAAATCAAGATTTTGTTTGGCCATACCCGCGATCGCTGTGATGTGGTGTAGACCTGCTATTCTATTCTCCATAATCTTAGTTTTATGTGCCATCTACCTGGTAATCAGGTATACGGCTTTTTTATATATTGAATTATCTTTCAGTAAGTTTACACCGACTGCTTCACCAGCTGCACTTCTGCGTGTAGTCTGATCTCGTCACTCACCACAACGCTGCCCGCTTCGGTCACGGCGTTCCAGGTGAGGCCAAACTCCTTGCGGCTTATCTTGCCATCTACCGTAAAACCGGCTTTTGTCTGTCCATAGGGGTCGACGACAATACCGCCAAGCTCCACTTTTACAGTTATGGGCTGGGTCACATCGCGTATGCTCAGGTCGCCGTGCAGTTTGTAGTCACTGCCTCCTACCTTCTCATAACGGCTGGCTACAAAGCGGATCTCATTGTGCCTCTCCACGTCAAAAAAGTCCGGCGATTTCAGGTGCGTGTCGCGTTGCTCGTTGTTGGTACTGATCGAGTTCACATCGGCTGTAAAAACAACGCGCTCCACGTTCGTGAAAGCCTCATCCGGCGTAAGCGCTTCTATGTTAAAGCTCCTGAAATAACCAGTCACAGTCGTGATCATCAGGTGCTTTACCTTAAACTGTACTTCGCTGTGTATTGGGTCTACTACCCATTTCGTGTTTGCCATGCTGCTTCTTTTATTTTAGTTCTTAACCCGGTAATGGGATTAGATTTCATCTGAACTCCGATACAAATGTAGATACATTTATTGTATATACATCAATAATGCTTAAAAAGTTTTGCGTTCTCTGAACATACCGTAATAGCGCAGGCCATTTCCTTTCTTTTGTAGCGGGCACCGCGATTCAACACCTTCAAAGAATTTATCAGCCAAGGTATAGCCTGAGTATCCTCCAGCTTGTGTGGCCGCCTTGACGCTACCTCTTCCTGGCTATATACCTATTCCACTATAGCAACAGCGCTCACCGAACGGCTCTATTCTTTGGAAAACTCCTTTGTGCTTCGCACGGTATCAATCGGCCGGACCATTTTTTCGATGGCCTCGCGCTTGGGCTCCAGGAAGGGAGGCAGGGATAGTTTCTCCCCCAGCGTTTCATAGGGTTCATCTCCCATAAAACCAGGGCCGTCTGTAGCCAGCTCAAATAAAATTCCGGGCGCAACACGTGTGTACAGCGACTCAAAAAAGTGACGATTGACATAGCCAGAAGTAGGAAGCCCTATCTTCTCCATCCGCTCAATCCAACTTTCCAGTGCTGCGCGGTCCTCTACCCGGAAAGCTACATGGTGTACTGTACCAAAGCCTTGCTGCGCCATCGGAAGACTGCCATTCTTTTCGACGATAACGGAAGCACCGTTTCCGCCCTCCCCCACTTCAAACAAATAGAAGGCTCCTTCACTGGCAGTCTCTTTAAACAACAGCACTTTCTCCAGCACCTCCTTAAAATAATTGAAGTCCCCGATCCGGATAAAGATTGGCCCCAATCCCGTAATGGCGTATTCCAGCGGAACAGGGCCTTTTTGCCAAGGCGTGCCCGAAGTTATACCTGTATTTGTTTCATCGGACACTAACTGGTACTGCTGATCATCAAAATCGACGAAGGGGAGTGTTTTCTTGCTGAATTGAGTTTTGACTCCATCATGCTTGACCTTGAACCGGTCAAATCGTTTTTCCCAGTATGCCAGAGCCGCATCGTCCGGCACTCTGAAAGAGGTCCTGGCGATCTCGTTTGTCCCGTGCTTGCCTTTCGGAATGCCTGGAAAGTCAAAGAATGTCATATCCGTTCCGGCGCTGCCTTTGTCATCGGCGAAGAACAAATGATAGGTTTGAATATCATCCTGGTTGACCGTTTTTTTCACCAGACGCATTCCCAGCACGTTTGTGAAAAAGTCATATATCTTTTCTGCGCTGCTGGTAATAGCAGTTACATGGTGCACCCCTTTAATTTCGTTCATGTCGTTTGCCCTTGATTGATCCTGTTAAAAGTATACGCTTTACCTGTATACCTATACGCTGATAATCAATTGAGTAGGTATAGCAAATAAGACAGGGCTCCTCATGCCTACACGCACTGGTCCGGCAAGTGCGGGTTATCGGCAGGAAATCTGCAACCTGCCTAGTCATAACTTTTTATTGGGCTGCCGTTTAATAAATGAAGTGAAAGACAACAACTAATTGTGGAAGCCGATCTCACTTGAAATGAAAGAGTAGATGGCAACATCTGAAACAACTTATACTTAAGGATAGCAAATGGAAGAGCAACAGAATAAAAGTCGTGAACACACCAGTTTTCTGGTTTTTTCAGCCTCGCTCAGGAACGGATCGCTCAATACCAAGCTGGCAAAACTGGCCGTGAAAGTCATTGAGGAACATGGCGGCACGGTGGACTTTGCCGACATGGCGGAGTTTGAGTGTCCTACTTTCAACCAGGATCTGGAGGTGGATAATTTCCATCCCGAGGGAGCTGAAGCGCTCCGTAAACGTATGCTGGCCAACGATGCCATGATCATTTCATCGCCAGAGTACAACGGTTCTATGCCCGGTAATCTGAAGAACATCATCGACTGGACATCCCGCTTCCGTCCGCAGCCCTTTCACCAGCATCATGCCTTATTGATGTCCGCTTCTGCGTCTATGGCGGGTGGCAACCGCGGACTTTGGGCTTTACGCGTTCCCTTTGAGCACCTGGGCACCAGGGTATACCCGGATATGTTCTCGCTGGCTACGGCGCCCGAAGCATTTAATGAAGATGGCAGCCTGAAAAATAAGACGCTGGCCAAAAGGTTTGAAGACAACCTGGTCGCATTTATGAATCTGGTGGAAGCGTCCAAACACTATCCGTGTATTAGAAAAGCCTGGGTTGAGTTTCTGGGAGAAAAGCCGGCCAAAGAAACAGAACGGGTGGAATAGGTATAGGATCCTAGGCTACAGTTTTTAACCCGTACAGTTAACGTCGCGAAACTTCTTAAGTAGAGGTGCTGGTGAGTTGGTCGAGTATGTTCTCGCCTAAGACAATGTCGGCAACTTTTATACTTCCCTTGCCGATCTGGTTCCACACGCCGCTTACCTGCAGCACGGCTATCCTGTCTGTGGGGGAGACTTCGGCAACATAGGAGACATTGGATTCAAGTAACTTGTTGGCAACAGCCTCGTGCATTTCTTTTACAGACGTAGGATGCGTGAGCATGTTACGGAAGTCGGCCAGCAGGGTAAAGCCAGGCGATGCTATACCTATCACTTTATTCCAATCATTCAAATAATTTGGCACCACCTCCGGCGATTTCCAGTAATTATTGATTCTCATGTAAATCCGGTTCTTTTTTAGATCGTAGGCCAACTCGTAGAATTGGTTATCAGATACAGTAATCATCCCGCTAGTAGTAAGTAAGTGTGGCACAAAGATAATAAAACAACAAATGCTTTCGATGTAAGTTTAGCACTGCAAATAGGTATGTCATTTCCTGCAAGTGCCAATTGTTCGTAAGGTTAAAGCAAGCGTTCAGGCATATTACGAGCATTAAGCGGGAATGGCTGGTGTTTCCGGAAGAGATGCCTGCGAAGGAAACAGAAAGGGTGGAATAAAATTGTAAATTTGCACAGGTATAAGGGCCCGATGTTAGAATGACAGCAGGAAGGTATACCTTTCCTTCCCGAAAACCAGCCGTAAAAGCGTTGTGATGTACACATTATTCTTTCAGAATCTAAACAGTAAAGTCCAGCTTACGAAAGAGGAGGAGGAGCATATCAAAACCTACCTTACCCTGAAGAAGCTACGAAAGAAGCAATACCTGCTGCAGGAAGGCGATGTGTGCAAAATGATCGCCTTCGTAGAGAAGGGGGCCCTGCGCGCGTACTCAGTTGACGAAAACAGCAACGAGCACATCATCCAGTTTGGCCTCGAAGGCTGGACGATCTCCGATCTGTACAGTTTCTTGACTGGAGAACCTGCCACCTACAACATCGATGCCCTGGAAGACTCGGAACTGGTGATCATCAGCAAATCGGCCCATGAGGAACTGTTACAGACGATGCCCAAGTACGAAACTTTCACCCGACTGAATATTACAGGCGCTTACCTGGCCATGCAGCGCCGGCTGACTTCCATTATCAGTGCCTCGGTGGAAGAGCGCTACCAGGAATTCATCGCCCTCTACCCACACATTGTGCAGCGCGTTCCCCAGCACATGATCGCCTCCTACATGGGCCTCACCCCAGAAACCCTGAGCCGCATCCGGAAACGCATCTCTTCTAAGTAACAATCTACCAATCTCTTCAAAAGCATTGATTTGGATCAATGCTTTTTCTTGACCGGACGCAATGCATCGGGGCATGGCTCGGCCGTACCTTTGTATTGTTCAAAATCACCAATATGAAGACAAAGCAAACCATAGCGATTATAGGAGCTTCCGGAAACATGGGTTCTGCCATCTCCAGAAGTCTGTCGAAAGGCAACTACCGGCTGCTGCTTTGCGCCAATGACCTGAATAAATTGCAGGCTATTGCGGCGGATATTAAAAGCAGCAACCCAGGCGCCGATGTAGAAGCATCGGATTGCTCCAGGGATGCTTCCTGGGAAGCGGACATCATCATCGTGGCGGTCCCTTACTCGGCTGAGAAAGAAGTAGCCGATAGGATAAAGGAAGTTGCCAACCAAAAAATTGTCATCAGCATCGCCAATCCGCTTAACGATACTTACGATGGCTTGGTAACCGCGCCGGATACCAGCGCGGCGGAGGAACTGCAAAAGCTGCTGCCTAATTCCAAAGTGGTAAAAGCCTTTAACACCACCTTTGCAGCCGATTTCGCCACACCAGTGATCGATGGAAGGCAAGTGGACGCTTTTATAGCTGGCCATGACGAAGAAGCTCTGCAAACCGTGACAGAGTTAGTCGAGACGGCTGGTTTCCATCCGATTGTGGCAGGCGACCTGGCCGTAAGCGGCACGCTGGAGCGCATGCAACTGCTGCTTATTCAGCTGAACATGAAGCACGACTACAACTGGCTGGCAGGCTGGAAAATCCTGCACTAATAAACGAATCACACTTAACATTTATAAACACAATTTAAATCACAAATTTTATGAAAAGAGTATCCTTAGTTTTATTCGCATTCCTGTCACTGACGGCTTTCACAACCCTGAACACCGTTTGGACAAACGATGACGCGCACTCGCAGCTTGGCTTTACAGTGAAACACCTGGGCATTTCCGATATTTCGGGCCACTTCGATGACTTCGATGTAAAAATCACCGCCACTAAGCCGGATTTCAGTGACGCTGTTGTAGAAATGACCGCTAAAACAGCTTCTATTGACACGAGAGTAGATGACAGAGACACGCACCTGAAGAGCCCGGACTTTTTCAACGTAGAGAAGTACCCGACCATGAACTTTAAGAGCACCTCTGTAAAGAAAGCAGGCAAAGACAGCTACAAGCTAACCGGCAACCTGACCCTGAACGGCGTAACCAAGCCCGTTACCATGGACATGAAATACAACGGTACAGTAGAGAACGCCATGAACAAAAAGCAGACCGCTGGTTTCCAGGTAACAGGTACCATCAAGCGCTCAGACTTTAACTTAGGCAGCGGTTTCCCAGCCCCGATGATCAGCGACGAAGTGCGCATCAAGGCGGACGGTGAGTTTATCCAATAATCTATAAACGAATAATCAGCGATGAAAAAGCTATTGAACGTGAACCAGAGCGCCATAAGCATTGATGTGGCGCTGCTGATTACCCGGGTCAGCATTGGAGCGCTGATGCTCGTGCACGGCTGGCCGAAACTGGAAATGCTTTTCTCAGATGGTCCGGTGCAGTTCCCTGCTATGTTTGGGCTAAGCGCCACTGGCACACTCGCCTTGGCAGTATTCTCTGAAGTGCTTTGCTCCCTACTGATTCTGGTAGGGCTGGGCACCAGATTGGCGACTATCCCATTGATTGTCACCATGGTGGTTGCAGTATTTATATTCCATGCGGCAGACCCGTTTGCCAAGCAAGAACTGGGAATCCTATACCTGATGCCTTATATCGTGTTGCTACTGACAGGCAGCGGCAGGTACTCACTGGACTACCTTCTCATGCGAACGGTGCTTAAGCCATCTTATGCCAGATCGCTTTCTATCCAGTAAGCTAAGTTTTAATAGGTGCTTCCGGGATGAAATTTCCTGGGAGCACCTTTAAATTAATCAGGGTGCCATGCAACGGAAACAGTTTATTAAATCACTTTTAACAGGAGTAGCAGGTATGACCACACTAACCGCATTCAATAGATTTACAGATAGCCTGGGTGAGCAGGAGCAGTTAATGCCGGTCCTCTTTATGGGCCATGGCTCCCCCATGAATGGTATTCAGGACAATGAATTCAGCCAGAAATGGGCACAACTGGCCAAAGATATGCCCACGCCCAAAGCAGTACTGGTGATATCGGCCCACTGGCTGAGCAAAGGCACCCGCATCACGGCTATGGACTTCCCGAAGACTATCCACGATTTCGGTGGCTTTCCGCAGGAGTTGTTTGATGTGCAGTACAAGGCACCGGGCAGTCCGGAACTGGCCAAGGAAACTGCTTCGTTCATCACAACAACCGCAGTAGAAATGGACCACGACTGGGGCCTCGACCACGGCGCCTGGACCGTTATCCGACACATGTACCCGGAGGCCAATATACCTGTGCTACAGCTCAGCATCGACTACACCAAAGGACCGCAGTACCATTACGATCTATCTAAAGAGCTGGCCGCCCTGCGCAAAAAAGGTGTCCTGATCATGGGCAGCGGCAACATGGTGCACAACCTGCGCATGGTCGCCTGGGATAAAATAAACGAGCCGGAGTATGGCTTTGACTGGGCGGTGCAGATGAACACCACTTTCAAAGACCTCATCCGCAACGGGCAGCACGACAAGCTGATCAAGTACGAGCAATTGGGCCGCGAAGCCATGCTGGCTATACCTACACCGGAGCACTACTGGCCTTTGCTCTATACCCTGGGCCTGAAAGGCAGCAAAGAGGATGTTTCCTTCTTCAACGACAAAGTGGTGGGCGGCTCCCTGACCATGACGTCGGTGATGATCGGGTGATAAAGTAAAGAACAGCCTTTTAACTTAGAACGACTAAACGATGTCACTTACAGAAACGATGAAGAACAACCTTGAAAATGACTTGGGACTACAGTATTTGGTACGGCCTGCCATTAGTACTTCCAACCACTCCAAAGCAGTAATATTGTTGCATGGTGTCGGCAGCAATGAGCAGGATCTGTTCTAGCTGGCTCCTCACTTTCCGGACGATTTCACGGTAATTTCACCGCGCGGTCCGGTTGTGCTGGGAGGCGGACGCTTTGCCTGGTATGAGGTGGATTTCTCTACGGGCAAGCCGGAGATAAATGCAGAGCAGGAAGCGAAAAGCAGACAGAACATTCTGCAGTTCATCAGTCAGGTGAAAGAAAAATATAACCTGGACGAGGTATACCTGGGCGGCTTCAGTCAGGGCGCTATCATGAGTTTCAGCATTGGGCTGACCCACCCGGAACTGGTAGCAGGTATACTGGCATTCAGTGGAAGAATACTGCAGGAAATCAGGCCCCTGGTACAACCCAAAACGGCTTTGCAGAAACTGAAAGTCTTTCTCTCGCACGGTACGCAGGATAACACACTGCCCATACACTTTGCCCGTGAAGCGAAGGAATATCTGCAGGAGGCAGGCGTACAGCTAACGTACCACGAACAGGATATGGGGCACCAGATCAGTAGTGAGTCGATTACAAAATTGAAAAGCTGGCTACAGGTATAGCCAGCTTTTCAATTTAATAATTACCCCTGATTCTTTTCAACGCATTTGCAAAAACCTATCCTGACTTAGAAGTCTCCTTCATAGCATCTCCCACCGCAACGGAAAGTGGTGTGGTAGGTCGTCCGATCAGTTTGGAGAGTTGGCGGCTATCATCAAACAAATCGCCCTTCGACACGGAAACATCCCAACCAGCAATTGCCTTCGCCATTTCTTCAGGTATACCGAAGCTGGCAAGCGCGGCCGCATACTCCTCCTCGGGCAGATTTTTGTAAGGAATTTCACGGCCCGTCTGGCGGGATAGCTCCGCAGCGAACTCGCTGAGGGTGAAAGCTTCGTCACCGGCCAGTTCGTATACCTTGCCATCATGTCCTTCGCTGGTCAGAACGGCAACTGCCGCCTCTGCATAATCTTCGCGCGTGGCTCCAGAAATCCTACCCTCTCCTGCACTGCCAATAAATGCCCCACCGGCCAGAGCACCCGGAATAGAGCCGGTATAGTTTTCGGTATACCAGCCGTTGCGCAGGTTGGTATGCGGAATACCGGAAGCCTTCAGGGCCTGTTCTGTTGCACGGTGTTCTGTTGCCAGACTAACGGATGTGTTGTCGGCATGCAGCAAGCTCGTATACACGATACGCTGTACGCCATTTTGCTTGGCTGCATCGATGATGTGCTGGTGTTGCTTGGCACGCTTCCCCACTTCGCTTCCTGAAATCAACAGCAGGGTATCTATACCTTCCAGGGCACGTTGAAGTGTCTCGGGCTTGTCATAATCAGCTTCACGGGCCTCTATACCCAGTTCTGCTGCCTTTTGAGGGGAGCGTACGAGCGCAACCAGGTCACCGGTGGCTGCTTTTTCTTTCATTTTGGCTACGATAAGGCGTCCGAGGTGCCCGGTAGCTCCGGTTATTCCTATTTTCATTCTACTTGTTGTTTATGTTTGACTATTGGATTGTACGCTGAATCCGTGTAATCAGGAAGTACTCCCGCTATAATTATTCAGTGTTTAAGGGAATAGCTTAGGATTATACATACCCTAAAATGGGTTATGTAGCTCTCTGAGCGCAAACTGCAATGTATCGTTTTATAAGCTGCATAGGGTGTAAAAACACGTGACAAAGTCAAATTTCAGGCACGACGCGTAGGGCGCTGTACCCGGATTGCACTTCCGGACGTTCTGGTGTACTGCTCGTACAAGGTGATGGAGTAGAATTAGCCCTGTTTAATTCAGAGGCTCTAGTAGAGGGTAACCATTTGCACATCCTGCCCTTGGCTCTGATTGACAAAGATTTAATAAATAAAAGCATAAAGCTGAATACGCAAAGGAATAGTACAATGGTTGAAACGCTTAACAAACTGCGGGAACGAGGTTACACAGTAGATTTTAACTTAAAGTCTACCTGCCTGGAATGCCCCAGCTACACATGGAGTTTAAACCTGAGGAATTTGAGATCGATGAGGTAGATCTGTTCGAAGGCGCCAGCAATCCGGATGATAGCTCTGTTGTGTATGCCGTCTCTTCTGATAAAGGCATTAAGGAGGTTCTGGTTGATGCGTAAGGCGTATACGCTGATGTTATTACGCCCGACATGGCGCTCAAATTGAGGAGAGAGTATTAACCAAAAGATCAGTCCCTATTCTACCGCGTCACCACCGCTATCCCCCGGGCTAGGTGCAGGTATACCTCGTTGCTATCTTCGTAATGGTATCCCGTTGCTTGCTCTGGCGTATATAGTGCTTTGCTCCTCGGCCGCAACCAAATGTGGACGAGGGACACGCTGTTTAAAAACGCCTCTGGTAGTGGCGTAATACCAATGCATTTAACATACATGGAGCTACTGCAAATTAACCTGTCCGAACTCTTCCGCATAGAAACCCCTATACTTGAGCTTGTGCTGCGCGCTGCTATTCTATACCTGGGTATTTTGTTCCTGCTGCGCATTGTGCCACGCAGAACCGGAGGCGAACTGGCGACCATGGACCTGCTCTTTGTTGTGCTTATTGCAGAGGCTACAACGCACTCACTCGGGGGCTACAAGTCCATTACGGAAGGCTTTATTGTTATCCTGACACTGATGGTGCTAAACTATGCTATCAACTTCCTGAGCTATTATTCTCCATTTATAGAGAAATTCGTATCCTCCCCGGCACTGCTCGTGGTGAAGGACGGCAAACTGCTGCGCCGAAACATGCGACGCGAGTTTCTGACAGAAGAGGAATTGATGGAACATCTTCGCAGAGAAGGTATAGAAAATATTCAGGATGTCAAGTCGGCTCATGTGGAAGCAGACGGGCACATTAGTTTTATCAGTAAGAATGGGGACCGCTGAAGTGCGTCACCTTTCTCTCTCCGTCGCCTGCTCCTCCCAAAAAATACCGGTACGCCGCTCATTCAGGGTCGAACTTCTGGAGGCACTTAGCCAACTTGCTTCAGCCATACTGAAACTTCCTTTCTGAGTTCAGGATTAAAATGAGGCAGGAACAAAGCCACCGTGACGGCCACATAATGTTCAATGCGCTCTTCCTGGCTGAGATGACTGTACTGCGGCAGCCGCGCATACCGTACCCAGCTGTCAGACAGGATGAACACCTGCTTGAACAGCAGCGGGAACAAGTGGTCTTCCACTGTTTCCTCAAATACACCCTCTCGCCTGTATTGCTCAAAAAGCGCCAAAAACATGCGCCGGCGGTTTTGCATGAGTTGCTCGTAGGCCGTGTATACTTTGGGGAATGTCTCGAGTATGGACGAAGATTCAGCAAAGAAGAAAACGTACCGGTACATGACCCTGTAAATGCTGGTAAGCGGCGCCACCAAAGTCTGTACGTTTACAGGGCTGGAACCCGTACCAGCGGCGAATGAACTTATCTCCTGTTCCATTTCTGAGAAAATGGCCAGCACAAGCTCTTCCTTGGTCTTGAAGTAATAGCGCAGGTGGCCGTCGCTGATCGCCAACTCCCGGGCAATAGCACGAAGCGTGGTCTTGCTGATGCCCTTGCGGTTAAAGACCTCCACTGCCTGATTGATAATCCTCTCTTTCATGTTAGCTCTTCCGAGCTAAATAAGTAAAAAATAATTACCTTTGTACTAGCTCAATTGAGCAAGTGAAATTAAAATTATAATCCGCATTTCATGATCAGTGGATGTGGAGTGCTACCTACCTGAATACCTATGAGCGCCAGCAGAAAATGCCCCAACTGCGGTCAGTGGTCCCGCTGGACTCAAAACCCTGCTGACCGATGCGAGCATTGCCAGAGCATGCTTGACCCAATTACCGTAGCCCGTGATCAGGCCCGGGAAGAACGCCGGGAAGAGGAGAAAAAGCGTCTATCCATAAACTTCATCGAGGTAAACCCGGATGATCCTGGCTATATCAAGTTCTTTAAACGGATTGGCTTGGGCTTTCAGATCGCCTTTGTGTCCATCATCTCCTTTTTTCTGTGGCTGATCGCCTTGCTGGCCGGATGAGTTGGCGCACCCTCCGTCCGCTGTTCTGGGTGCTGGCGGCGGTATACCTGGGGCATTTGGTGTGGCGCTGGCTCGAGCTGCCGAGGCCCTGGTGGGTGCAACATTACCTGGATGACCTGCTTTGTCTGCCGCTTGTGCTCACCGCCACGTTGTTTATACTTCGCTTCTTTTTCGGGCCGCAGTTGCGCCTCTCCTGGTACCACGTAGCTTTCACAGTCGTCTATTTCTCGCTAGCCTTCGAGGTATTCTTCCCGAAGTTTATGCCCCGCTATACCTCTGATTGGGTAGACGCCGCACTATACGCAGCAGGTGGTTTGATTTTCTACCGGTTTCTGAATAAGTAAGAAAGGTACTCCGGCACTGATTTTAGAGAAACAAAACAATCTATACCTGCACCCTCTGAGCAGCGCTTGCTTCCTTCACCCGCAGCTTTTCATACTTCCTGCCAAAATAGACCATTGAAAAAGCCGTCAGCAGAACACCAATGGCGGAAAGACCGATCACGCTGTTAGAGAAGAAGGTGACCCAGTTCAGCTGTACCTGAAAGATCTCTTTGCTGAACAGGACCCCCACGCTGCCCACATACCCGAACGAGTCGGCCAGGTAGATCAGGAAGCCGACGTTGCCGGTATACTTGAAAGTAGAGATCAGCCGGTCGAAGAAGACGGCGTTGAAGGGAATGTACACCATGTATAAACCGAGGCCAACTAGCGTCATCCACCAAACCGGGTCCATGGACTGAGCGGCAAAAAGTGCTGTTGAAATACCGGCAATCGTAAAGCCTATCAGGATGAAGACGTGGGCCGTTTGCAGCGCTTTGTAGTTGTTTTTAATAAGCACCATGCTACCGATCAGAACCAGGATGATCAGGGTGATGGGCGTCTCTGTCTGCGAGAAGATAGCGGGCTGATCGAAGTAGCCCAGTTCCTTCCACATTTCTGCCCCAAAGTTATCGCGTATGTCCCGGAAAATGGTGGCAAAGCAGTAAATCAGCACGCAGGCTACAATGCCGGCCAGGAACTCCTTTACAAAGCGCTTCCGATCGTCTTCGGTCATAGGCGCGCGTTCTGTCCGCAGCCGGATGTCCTCTTCGCTGGGTGGTGGAATTTTCTCCATCAGGAAAACAAAGAGCAGAAGCGGCAAGGCAAAGACCAGGCCGGTAAAGAAAGGCACCCAAAACTCGGTTATGCCAAACTCCACCATCAGCCAGGCACCCACGGATTTAACGAACCCGGAGGCGAAGATGAAGCTCACCGCCAGCGTGGCCCCGATGAAATCGGTGCTTCGCCTTCCCTCTACATAGGAGAAAACGACTCCCCAGAGCATGCCGAGCGGGAACCCGTTGACGAACAGAAAAGCGATGTTGTAAGGTGGTGGCACCAGGGCGAAAAACAGCCAGCTGAGCCAGGCTATACCTGTCAGGAGCAGGATGACGCCTCCCCTGCCCGTCCGTTTGAGCTCTGAGATGTACTTGATGCCGTAGAATTTGGCCAGCAGGTAACCCAGCACCTGGCTGATGACCAGAATCGTTTTGTAGCTATACCCGGCAATTTCAATTCCGTCGAAAGTGGCCACCGTAAAAGACTTCCGGAAGCCAAAGATCATGGTATAGGCAAAGAACACCACCACCGCAGCGTATAGCCCCACTTTGAGCTGGCTGCTATTTTTGTTTATCATCGTTGCCATACGTTGTAGATCGTTTCCTGCATAGTGATTTTACTTTTCGCATTGGGAATGTAGTAATTAGCGATGGATTTACTAAATGGGCGGCCAGAAATGTTTTCATTTTCTTATGACTAAACACTTCACCAGCGTTAGTTCCTCTCGATTCGACACCCTGATCCCACGTATAGCAAACCACAGGTATACAACAGTATGTAGGGCTTAATCCCCTCCCCCTCCAAAAGAATTAAAATTTAATGTCCTTTAAACTCCGTAGATTGGGGTTGCGGCATATACCTGAGGAGTTTCTGAATTAATATCAGGAAACAAACGTACTAGGTATATACTACCAGAACCTGTTTTACATCTTCGTGTAAAAACCTGATCTCATTGCTCATCACTCGCTCCAGGTTCTCAGCATTTTCCCAGCAGCAACGCCGTACCATACTCCCGGATTTGAGTATGCACCTAACCACAGTAAATGAAGTTATACATTAAGTACATGGTCAGCAGCCGCTGCAAAGCGCTGGTGCAGGAAGAGCTGATAAATCTCGGGTTACGATCAGAATATGTGGTGGTTGACCTTGGCATCGTTGAAATCCTCAAAGACATCACCGATATTCAGCTGAACCAGTTGAAAGAGAACCTGAGCAAGGCCGGACTGGAGTTGCTCGACGACAGCAAAAGCAAACTGATCGAGAAGATCAAGACGCTGATCACCGATATGATCCACGCGTCGGAAGAGCAACCGAAAGTGAATTATTCGGTTTACATAAGCGAGAAACTCGGTTACAACTATAACTACTTGGCCAACATTTTCTCAGAGGTCAAGGGCATTACCATTCAGCAGTTCATCATCATCCATAAAATAGAGAAAGCAAAGGAACTGCTATTTTATGATGAGCTCTCCCTGACCGAAATCGCCCATCGCCTGCATTACAGCAGCGTGGCCCACTTGTCTGCTCAGTTTAAGAAAGTGACCGGCCTCTCGCCTTCTTTTTACAAGAAAATAAAAGACAAGCGGGAGGGCGTGCTCGAAAACCTGTAACATTTGAAACATACTTGAATAAGTATGTAAAGTATTCCCTGCTATTACACTCACCTTTGTACATCCCTATACCTGCCGATTCATCATGCAGGGTGACTGCACGCATGTTTGATTTTCCCTGGCCAGTATCCTAACATAAGGTGTTCTGCTGCCTGGCAGGAGTAAACGCACAGGGGATTAGGATCGCATTCTATAAAGCATTTTTAAAACTACCTGTCATGGTAACACCTCGACCTGTGAGTTCAGCACCATACCTACACTTCCCAAACCGCTTACGTTTGCCTATGAACCTTCAAAAACTAGAAACCGGAAACGCATCCTTCGATCATATATCCCATGGCGGACTGCCCATAGGCCGCACTACACTTGTGGCGGGTAGCTCTGGTAGCGCTAAAACTTTGTTTGGGGCACAATTCCTGGCACTGGGCATTCAGTTGTTCGACCAGCCGGGTGTTTTTGTCACCTTCGAAGAACAGGTAGACGACATCCGCAAACACCTGAGGAGCTTCAATTGGGACATCGACACCTGGGAAAAGGAAGGGAAATGGATATTTGTGGATGCCGCCCCGAAAGAAGAGATCATCATTGCTGTCGGAGACTTTGACCTGAGCGCCTTCAGAATAAGGCTGGAAAGAGCCGTAACGAAATGCAAAGCGCAGCGCGTTGTCATCGACTCCATAGGCAGCATCTTCACGCAGTTTCACGAAGAGACACACACCATCCGCCGGGAGCTGATACAGGTAGCGCTTACCTTGTCGCGCTTAGGTGCCACGTCCATCATCACGGCGGAGCGGCTGGAAGAGTATGGGAATATCACGCGGTTTGGGGTAGAGGAATTCCTGACGGACAATGTGGTGATACTCCGCAATGTGCTCCATAATGAAAAGCGCAGGAGGACCATCGAAATACTGAAGTTCAGGGGCAGCGACCACGAAAAAGGAGAAAACCCCTTTACCATAAACCCGGAGAAGGCGATCGTCATCATCCCCTTGTCAGCCATGATCCTGAAGCACACCTCTTCTAATGAAAGGGTTACTTCCGGTATACCTGCACTCGACGAGATGATAGACGGCGGGTTTTACAAAGGCTCTATCAACCTCGTTTCCGGGGCCATAGGAGCCGGCAAAACTTTGCTCGTGGCAAACTTTATAAACGGCATCCGGGAGAAAAAAGAGCGCTGCCTGCTCATGGCTTTTGAAGAAAGCAGCGCACAGCTTTACCGCAACGCCACTGGATGGGGAATTGATTTCAAGCAGCTGGAAGACGAAGGACTACTGAAAGTGATCTGCGTATATCCTGAGATTTCCTCCCTGGAAGACCATTTCATCAACATCCAGGAAATTGTAAAATCCTTCAAGCCCGACAGAATCGCCATTGACAGCTTATCGGCTTTGTCTCGCGCATCATCTGACAAAGGTTTCCGGGAGTTTATCATCGCTTTCACGGCATACCTGAAACACCAGGAAATTACAGGCCTGTTTACCTCTAACACGCCCTTGCTGGCAGGTGGCACATCCGACACAGAAGGCAATATCTCTCCTATCACGGACTCCATCATCCTGCTTCGCTATGTCGAGATGTCGGGTGCAATGCAACGCAGCATCGCTGTGCTGAAGATGCGCGGATCCAAACACGATTCTTCTATCCGCAAGTTTACGATCTCGGACAAGGGTGCTAACATAGGCAAGCACTTCGAGGGCATCAGTGGTATCCTGACGGGTAACCCCATGCTGATCAAGCTAGAGTAATTTTGAAGACAGTACACCCATAGTAGCCGGTTACTTCCGGAGCTTTTAGCCAAGAAAAACAAATGAGCATGCATGTATTTCAGCTCTTTATTAACGGACACAGCCTAAACTCCATCGAGGCTGTGGACACGCTTCTTAAAATTTGCAGGGAGAATTTGAATGGTAACTATCAGCTTGAAATAGTCGATATCCAGAAAGACCCTGACAAGGCGGAAGAGGCGGGCATTATTGCTATACCTACCCTCATCAGAATGGAACCGGCACCAGTCAACCGCATTATAGGCGCTTTAAACGTCAGGAGCCGTGTTTTAGCCGGGCTAGGTATATCGAGTATGCACAAATAAGGTCCAGGAGAATGGCCAGTATTTTAACAAAGTCAAGGTTTTGTAATTTATTCATCGTATATTGTAGAAAATAATGAGAAAATGTGCCTGCTAACAAGTAGCAGGTTCGTCAAAAAAACACAAAAATGAACACAGGAACAGTAAAATTCTTTAATGACTCGAAAGGGTTCGGTTTTATTAAAGAAGCAAATTCAGATCAGGAATACTTTGTACACGTTTCTGGCCTTACTGACGAGATCAGAGAAAGTGATGAAGTGACTTTTGACCTGCAAGAAGGACGAAAAGGATTAAACGCGGTTAACGTAAAGCGCGCTTAGTTCTAAGCCATATTCAAAGGAAAGCCTTGCCTCCGGCAAGGCTTTTTTATTGCTGCTGTGGTTAATTTTAGCGCTCACAGCTTTTCTTATACCTATAAATTTAAATACGCGAAAGATGAACAGAAAATACCTGGTTGATACCGAAACAAATGAATATCTGTGCGTTGCTCTAAAAAAGGGAATGGAGTGGATTCCTAACAATCAGGACTCTCTTCCTGACTTTATGAGCACGCGCACGCCTGTAACTGAGAGCGGCTCCGTGCTACTTTCGGGAGAATTCAATGATAATGCCTTTTTTGAAAAGTGGATTCGCAACGGCACGAACGTATTGTTTAAGTATTAACGGCGGCTCGCTAACGAAAGCAGCATCCTAACAACAACTAGAGCTCCCTCTATCAAAGCTTTAGTCACTTCTTATTGAAGATTAGTTCAGGACAAAAAGAGAGACAGAAAATAGCCACACTAAAAGCGAAGCCCGCTTGCATGGCCTCATCCCAATATCTCTCTCCCTTAAGGGAAAATCAACCTGGACTAAAGCCTTCACCAACAACCTCACAATTGTGCTGAACGGGTGGATATAAATTTGTAATTTTGATAAGCAAATTTAAATCAAACACCAGAAAAAGCACTTCTTTGAATACTCCTGAAAGAAATCAGATCAAAGCCATTGCGCTTTACCAGATACTTGGCGGCATCTTAGGTATAGCCCTTACCGTTTGGGTCATGTTTAGCGGCGAAATGGTTGTAGACCAGACGGCCCTGCGCATTGGCCTGTTCGCCGGCGGACTTTATATCTTCTCCATTCTTTGCGGTCGCATGCTTTTCCGTAACCCTAGACGCGGCCTGGTGCTCTCTATCATCAACCAGTTGCTGCAGGTCATCTACTTCTCGTTCGGCGCCTACGGCTTTCAGTATGTGGCAGGCCTACGCATAGGGGTGGGCGTGGATATGGTGGAAGGCTGGATCTTCAAATTCAGGCTGGCCCTCTCCTCTTTTCACTTCAGCATCGGCACCGACCTCGGCCAGAAATTCATCGGCATCAACCTTATCGCCCTGTTTCTGATCTTCTGGATAGAGCGGCTGATGGAGAAGGTAAAAGCATAGCGGCTATACCTTCGCCAGGTATAGGTATAGGTATGCAGTATTAAATTTATAGAATGGTAAAAACAGGTATACCAGCTAATACTTATTCTCTAATTCTCAAAGTAGTAGTTCTATCTCTGCTGCTTGGGTATGTTATAGAAAACACTCTTTTGGCGATTGGCTTAGGAATCTTGTCAGGGCTTATACTGCATGTTTGGGTTAGCTACTATGATTGCGTGGTACATCTGGAAAACGGAGTAGCTAAGTTCTACTTCCTGAGACCACTCTTCTTTAAAGAAGAGCATGACTTAAAGCATCTGGACAAGGTGGAAATAATCAGGGAAGATAAGGATAAAACCCAAAGAGAAATCTGGTGGCAGGCTGATATGCTCTTCCAGTTCAGCTATGATAAGATGATTCTCTATAAAGGTAAGACAGTTCACGAAGTCAGATTCAGGACCAATGAGAGCGACTTGCCTAAACTGGAAGCAGCAGTAAGAGAAATATCTGAAAGAAAAGAAGGTGTAACTAAGAATAACCCTGCATAACCAAGTTCAGCCTTAACCCTCGCTACGCTTGGGCTTCGGCTGCACAAATCCGGTATAGCATATACCTCACAGCCTAAAGTATGAACGCAAAGCCCCGGTTGTATGGCCGGGGCTTTTCGTCTATAATAGGATATCAAATCCTGTGTTTAGTGCCTGTACAAACGATCAACTCACATAAGAAGATTCTTCTGCTAGTGCGAGCTTGCAGCTCGTACTGTTACTCTTGCTGAAGGTATAGCTGCTTGGAAAGGTGTAGGCATGAGATGCAAGCTCGCGCCAGCTGTGTCCTCTGTACCAAGATCTTTTCGGGATGACAAATAACAGGATGGAGAGGGCCTAACGCTAAACCGTTAGAGGTATAGGTATAGCTCAATCCCACTGTCTGAATTACAATTAAAAAGCCCCGGCCAAACGGTCGGGGCTTTTCATTTATTCCAGAATCAAAGATCCAATTTCTTAGATCTTGTGCCTACACAAACTATCGATTCACATAAGCAGGATCACCACCATCTTCATCCGGAAGGTCTCCGCCTTTGGCGCGCAGTTCGGCCAGGCCTTTTTTACCGTAGGCTAGTCGGGTGATCACTACATACAGTACCGGAACCACGAAGATCGCCAGGAAGGTAGCAGCCAGCATACCGCCAATAACTACCCAACCAATGGTCTGGCGCGAAACGGCTCCTGCACCGGAAGACATTGCCAGCGGAACCACACCTAATATGAAGGCCAGCGAGGTCATGATGATCGGACGCAGACGCAGCTTCACCGCTTCGATCGTAGCCTCGAGCAGGTCCATCCCCCGGTCCACCCGTTCCTTGGCAAACTCCACGATCAGAATGGCGTTCTTGGCCGCCAGACCGATCAGCGTGATCATACCCACCTGGGCGTACACGTTGTTATCCAGTTTAGGCAGCAGCGTGAGCGCAAGTATCGCCCCGAACATACCCAGCGGAATGGCAAACAGGATAGAGAACGGCACCGACCAACTCTCATACAAGGCAGCCAGCAAGAGCAACACCAGGATGATCGAAAGCGAGAAGATGTAGATCGTACTGCCGCCTGCTGCAATCTCCTCACGGCTCAGGCCGGAGAATTCGTAGCCATAGCCGGCAGGCAACACTTGTTCCGCCACTTCTTCCAGCGCCTGAATAGCCTGGCCCGAGCTGTAGCCCGGCGCTGCGCTACCGTTGATGTCCACGGAGCGGAACAGGTTAAAGTGCGAAATCACAGGGGCGTTCTCCACTACCCGGGTTGTTACCAAAGCACTCAGCGGAACGGACTCTCCCTGGCGGTTCATCACATAGAACTGCTTCAGGCTTTCGATGTCCATGCGGTAGGCCGTGTCGGCCTGCGCCACCACCCGGAAGTTACGGCCGTAGCGGGTGAAGTCGTTGACGTAGCGGCTACCCATGTACGTTGACATGGTGGCATACACGTCGGCGATGTTTACGCCCAGGCGCTTGGCCTTTTCGCGGTCCACATCCACGTGGTAACCCGGCGTTTTGGCTGTGAAGAAGCTATAGGCCATGGCAATTTCAGGGCGCTGGTTGGCTGCTCCCAGGAACTGCCCCATCACCTGCTCCAACTCTTTTACATCGCCGGCCCTGCGTTGCTGCAACACAAACGTGAAACCACCCGAAGCGCCCAGTCCAGGTATAGCCGGCGGTGCCACCACCAGAATATTGGCTTCTTTTATACCTGACAGCTTTTGCTGCAGCGTGGCCATCACAGCCTGCAGTTGCTCTGATTCATCCTGCCGTTCATCCCAATGCTGTAGCTGCACGAAGAAAGTACCGCTGTTTGATTTGAATGAGAAGTTGATCGCGTTGAGACCTGCCACCGAAGTATAGTTGCGAATAGCCGGAATAGTGGCCATTTGCTCGCCTATTTCGCTCAGAATAGCGGAAGTTCGGCTGGTGGAGGCACCTTCAGGCAGCTCTACTGACACGAACATGCGGCCCTCATCCTCAGTAGGTATAAAGCCGGTCGGTTTGTTCACAAACAGGCCAAAAGTCCCCACATAGAGGCAAACCAGCAGGATGAGTACCAGCGGGGTCGCTTTGATGCTCTTCCGCACGCCGACAGAGTAAGATTCGGTTGTGCGGGCAAACCAATTGTTAAACTTATAGAAGAACTTGTTGATGCCACGTGAATCCTTATCCACGTTCATCGGCTTCAGCATCAGCGCGCACAGTGCCGGTGTCAGGGTAAGGGCCACAAAAGCAGAGATTAGTACCGAAATGGCAATCGTGATCGCGAACTGCTGATACAGACGGCCCACTATGCCCGGTATAAAGCCCACCGGTATAAACACGGCTGCCAGTATAAGCGCAATGGCGATTACGGGAGCCGTAATCTCTTTCATGGCCTTCCGGGTGGCATCTTTCGCGGAAAGCCCCTCATGGTCGATGTTATGCTGCACCGCTTCCACTACCACAATGGCATCATCCACCACAATACCGATCGAAAGCACGAAACCGAAAAGTGTCAGGGTGTTGATCGTAAAGTCGAGCGGGATGAAGAAAATGAAGGTACCGATGATGGACACAGGTATAGCCAGGATCGGGATGAGCGTAGCACGCCAGCTCTGCAGGAACAGGAACACCACAATGATCACAAGTATAAGGGCTTCAATCAATGTCAGCACCACCTCGTTGATCGACACCTGCACCACCGACACCGTCTCAAACGAAACGATGTAGTCCACATCGGCCGGGAAGGTTTCCCGCAGGTCGTCCAGTGCCGCGTAAATGCCCTCGGCTGTATCCAGGGCGTTACTGCCCGGCGCCTGGTAGATCAGCATCATGGTGGCCGGGTTGCCGTTGATCTTGGATTCACGGCCATAGTCGAAGCGGCCAAACTCAATTCGGGCCACATCGCGCATGTAAACGACCGAGCCATCAGCGGGATTGGTGCGCACAATGATATCGCCGAACTGCTCCTGCGTCTGCAAGCGCCCCGTTACGGTGATCGGGTACTGAAATGCCTGCGAACTATACTGCGGTGAGTTACCGACCGAACCAGCGGCCACCTGCAGGTTTTGCTCCTGAATGGCGGCCGTCACTTCGCTGGCCCCGATGTTGTACTGCGCCAGTTTATCCGGCTGCAGCCAGATACGCATACTGAAGTCCTGGCCAATCGAGAAGATATCGCCTACCCCGTTCACACGCATCAAGGCATCTTTGATGTAAATGTTGGTGTAGTTGTCGAGGAACTGGATATCGTGGGTGCGCTTAGGGGAGTAAATACCGATCACCATCATGATACTCGGGTTACGTTTACGCACGGTCACACCCAATCGGCGTACCTCTTCCGGCAGGGTTGGCTCTGCAATACTGGCGCGGTTCTGCACATCCAGTGTGGCGATGTCAATATCGGTCCCGATCTCGAACGTAACTGACATGTTCATCTGTCCTGTGCCCGTACTCGTGGACGAGATATAGGCCATGCCCGGCGAACCGTTGATCTGCGTTTCGATTGGGGTGGCGACCGCTTGTTCTACCGTGAGCGCATCCGAGCCGGTATAGTTAGCCGATACCGAAACCGATGGCGGCGAAATATCCGGGTACTGCGTTACGGGCAAATTCAACATGGCCAGCACACCCACCAGTACGATCACGATCGAGATCACCATGGCGGTAACGGGCCTTCTTATAAATACGTCTGAAATCATAATGTCTGCTTAATCTACTGAAAGACCTGTTTCCAATTATCTTGCGGCTCCTGCCTGTGGCTTGCCTTGCTCAGGTCCGCCCAGCTGTACTTTGGCCCCCTGGCGCAGGCGCTGTATACCTTCGGTCACGATCTGCTGCCCTTCTTTCAGGCCTTCCCGCACGACAATGCTGCCGTCCACGCGTGAGCCCAGCTGCACGTTCTGCTGCACCACGGAGTCGCCCTGCACCACATACACGTAATACTCACCCAATTGCTCTGTCACCGCCTTGGACGGGATCACAATCTGATCACCCAGGTCCTGGTTCAGCACATTCAGGCTCACGGTCATACCCGGAATCAGCCTTTCGTCCGGGTTCGGGAATTGCACGCGCACCGTTGTGGTGCCTGAGCGGCGGCCGATGGCCCTGTCGATGGCGACCAGCTTGCCGTTGTGCTCGTAGCGCTCGCCGTTGTTAAAGCGGATAGTGAAAAGCGAGTCAGGCTGCTTGCCCTGCTGCAGGTTGTTGAAGCGGGCGAGCTCGCCTTCGTTGATCACAATGTCAACTGCTATCGGGTCAGAAGAGGAAATGGTGTTCAGCAAAGGTTGTCCCGGCGATACCTGCGCCCCTACCCTTACCTGCGAGATGCCAATGGTTCCGCTGAAGGGCGCATTGATGACCGAGTAGCTCAGGTCGGTGGACGCGCTGCTTACCTGTGCCTGCGCAGCAGACACCTGGGCGCGGGCGGTCTGCACTTCGGTGCGGGCGTAGTCCACCTGCTGGCGGGCAATGGCATCGCGTTCAGCCAGGCGCTCGTAGCGCTCTAGGTCCTTCTCGGCGCGGGCCAGGTTAGCCTTGGCGCTCTGCAGACTGGCCTGCGCCTGCTGTATACCTGCCTGGTATTTGTTCTGGTCTATTTCGTAGAGCTTCTGCCCCTTTTTGACGCGTTGCCCGTCCTGCACAAAGATGTTGGTGATATAGCCCGCTACCTGCGGGCGCAACTCTACCTCCTGCAGCGGTACTACCGTTGCCGGATAGGTATCGCGGCCGGTCACGCTTTGCTGTTTAACCTGAATCGTGTTCACCGGAACGGCCATGGCCATCGGGTTCATCTGCTGCTGTCCGGCATCGTCACCGCCGCAAGACACAAGCATAGTTGGGCTGATGATGGCTGCAAACAGCCAGGTGTACTTATTTTTCATTGTCCTGATTCTCTGATGTTATCGGTTGATGTCTATGTTTCCAAGGGCTCGCTGCAGGTCTAGCTTGCTTGAGAGCACGCTGTAAAGGGCATTGTAGTAATTGAGTTGCGTAGTGCGCAGTTCGGTTTCGGCCACGATCAGGTCCACGTAGGCCTTCACGCCCTCGTCATACTGCAGCTTGATGATCTCGTACACCTCTTCGGCCATCACCAGGTTCTGCTGCACCGTGCGCCACTCTGTGTAGTCGCCTTTGTAGTTGGCCAGTGCCGTCTGGTACTCGGTGTTGATGGCCCTGCGCGTGTCTTCGATCTGCACGTCCAGCCGGTCTTCCTGCAGCTGCGCGATCTTCAGGTTTTGCAGCCTTCTGGTACCCTGAAAGATCGGGAGAGACGCCTGTATACCGACCGACGAGTTGGGGAAGTGCTGATTATAAAGGTTAGCAAACTCGTTGTTGAAGTACAGGAGGTTGTAGTTGGCAAAAGCGGACACAGTCGGCAGGAAGCTCCAGCGGTTGTAGGCCGTGTTCAGCTTCAGCAGCTCGCGCTGTGTCTGCAATTGCTGCAGTTCCACCCTTTTGTCGAAGGCGATCAATTCGGTGGTGTCTACCTGCACCTCCTGCTCCATGCGACCATAATTGTAAGTCAGGTTCAGCTCCTGCTCCACCGGATAGCCCATCAGCTGCTTCAGGTAGGCCAGGCTGGCTTTTATGCTCTCCTGCACCCGCTTGCGGTCTGACCGGATGTTGGCCAAGGTTATGGCAGCTCGCTGGTAGTCGGTCTTGTCAACGATGCCAACCTCGTAGCGACTGCGGGCGTCATTGTACTGCTTTTCCTGGCGCGAAATGTTCTGGTCCAGAATGCGCAGTTGCTCCTTGGTGAGCAGCACATTGTAGTAGGCCTTGCTCACCTCTACCACTGTGTTGATGCGGGTATCGGTCACTTGCTGGTCCAGTAGTAATTTTTGGGAGCGGGAAGCTTTGGAAGCCAGAAACAGGTTGTTGTCAAAAATGCTTTGGGTGGCCTGCAGCGCTATGTTGGAGTTGTATTTCTGTCCGAAGGTGATGATCTCCCCCCCGATTGGCTGCTGCTGCCGCTTGATGTTGTAAGTACCCCCGAAATTGGCACTGATCTGCGGAAACCATCCCGACAGGCTGGCCCTGATCTCCCTTTCGCCGATCTGTTCGTCGATCAGCGCCTGCTCCATGGCCGCCGTGTTCTCCAGCGCGTAGTTCACAACCTGCTCCAGCGTCAGGCTATCTGTTGTGGCCACATTCTTGCTGTCCTGTGCGAACAGAGTGCCCGGCACCAGCAGGGAGGCAATCAGCAAATGTTTAAAATATAGCTTTAATTTCATGTATGCGTTTGGTGTTCAGCTTTTTAGATGAGTATTAAACGTGCAGATGTGGCAACCGATGGTAATTCTGCAGCTTTAGTTTTTTCTTTCATGTTTCATCTTGGCGCTTGTAGTTATTGTTTAAACATTAATAGGCTTGCATTTTTTTGCCTTGGGAGCAGTCGCTAACGACCAAGGGCAATTCCATCCCAGAGCAACTGCTGTATCTGCTGCAGCTCTTTTCTGTCGAAGTGGAGTCGGCCACTGGCCGTCATTTTGGCCATCGAGATGATACTGCTATGGGTGAGCGTGGCCAGAATCTTGGGGCTTACTTTTTTCAACTCCCCCTCTTGTATGCCGCGCTCAAAAAAGGCGAACAGCAAGGTATAGAACCTGTCTTCCGCAAGTGGCGGCATAGTGGTGTGGTATGGCGAGTTCACAAACTGCTCGAAAAACCTCAGCAAATCCTGGTTGTCGCGGTAAAAGGTATAGAGCCCGGTCCAGAGCTTAAAAAAGCACTCCTTGAAAGGTATAGTAGCGGAACTCTCCCGCTCCACCACGGCAACCGCCTGCTGCTGCGCATAGTTAAACAACTCACGGAGCAAATGTTCCTTGCTCTCGAAGTAGTGGTAGATCGTGCCCGCAGCCACCCCCGCATGCTTGGCCACCATGCTCATAGGCGTACCATGGAAGCCGTTTTCCCGGACCAGCTCCATCGTGCTTTTGAATATGGCCCTCTTCTTATCCGACATCTGCTCCATAGACACAACCTCCAATTGAATGTTCATTCGGTTTGCAAAGCTACGGTTGTAGCTACAATTGTGAAAGCATTTCCGTCGAAAAGCAGAATTTTCTGGCCAAACGACTCCGAAAGCATGGTAAATAAACGGGATTGCATGCGGAAACGTAAATATAGCTATAGCGCATTTTTTAATTAAATCATACAGCCATGGCTCTTACACACGAATTCCGCCACAGCCCCCGTATCAACAGCGCCAACAACCCGGTCTGGATGGACGGACTTAGAATCCTCCTCGGCCTGTTCCTATTTGTAAAAGGGATACTGTTTCTGGAGCACACCACCGACGTTTTCTTCCTCCTCACTTCCAGCCAGGACGTGCTTCCGACTGGCAAGGCGCACTTTCTCACCAGCCTGGTGCATGTAGTGGGCGGCCTGATGATCGCTTTCGGGATGCTCACGCGCCTGGCGCTGCTCTGCCAGATTCCGATCCTGCTTGGTGCGCTGCTGGTCGTGGACCCGCAGCGGGGCGCTCTCCTGGGTGACTCCGAGCTGATCATGACCCTGATCGTCACGGCCCTTATCCTGTTCTTTATGATCAAAGGTCCCGGCCGTTACTCCATCGATAATAAGGTGCTGCGACCAAAGCGATCGGGGGTAGAAGCTTAGGCTTGAAGCAGGTTTGACTTGCTGAAAAATATCAATGCCCATGCTATTGGAAACAAGCCTTAGAATGGTTAGATCATCAGGAAATTTCGTTCGCTACGCCTTAGGGATATTGCTCCTTATAGTAGCATTGAACGCATTTGGCGGCGGGTATTACGGCTTGTCGGGAGCAGAAGATATTCCCACTGAATGGTTAGAGGGCAGTCCCTTTCAGGACTATTTTATTCCAAGCCTATTCCTCTTTTTTATTATTGGAGGCTATGCTCTTGTTACTGCTATTGCTCTGTTTAGAAGACACCGCCTGGCAGGTATGATAGCTTATAGCTACGGTATAATCCTGCTGCTTTGGATCGCGATACAGGTTGCTATCATAGGATACACGTCTTGGTTACAACCGGCTACAGCTGTTGCAGCTATTATCATTCTTATATTAACGTGGCAACTTCCCAAGCAGGAGCACTGAACTCCTTTAGCTTTGTAGTACTGCAATTCTCACCTTCGCTTTTACCTGACCATGCGTAGTAATGACTGGAAGAGAATGAATTTATTCCATTAAAAAGACTAATAGCCATCGCAGAAGCTGATACTTCCTATCTGACACTAACTGGATTAAACAGTTATACCTGCCTCTCTAAGGTATAGCCAAAAGATTAGGCTTTTCTACTCCAACGTTTCGACAAAGAGCCGGAATTCCTGGTATACCTCGGAAAGCTTCCGGGGCGGGAAATGCGCGTTCAAGCCGCTAGGGTTAGGCAATACCCACAGCTTCGTGTTCCCGATGGTCTGTTCCTGTATACCTATACCTGCAGTTGCTTTCCCGAAAGCCACGCGGTAGGCGGATATACCCAGCAAAGCCAGCACCTGCGGCTGGTACCCGATTACTTTCTCCTCTAGCTTTGCTGCTCCTTCTTTCAACTCCACGGCTGACAACTCAGCGGCATTTGCCGTGGCCCTGTCCACAACGTTAGTGATTCCGAAACCCAGGTCCAGCAGCTCGCTTTCTTCCTCGGGCAGGTATAGCCGGGGCGTGAAACCTGCTGCATGCAGGGTTGGCCAGAAGCGGTTGCCCGGACGCGCAAAGTGATGCCCGACAACAGCCGTGTAAAGTCCCGGATTGATGCCGCAGAAAAGGACTTTGAGGTTGGGCGCTACGATATCAGGCAAGGTTCTCCCGTTTGCCGCCGCCAGTTCTTCTTTGGTAGGTCTTCGTTTTTGAGGTTGCATACCTGTTCTTTACTGAGGCTTGGTGATTGCAGTTATATCCTGGGATAGGTATAGCATGGGTTGGTCTAGGATGAATAAAGTTGGCAGGCAGGTAATTTGCTGAAGTGGGTGTGTTATTCCGTTTATCTGCTATATTTGGAGTATAGCAGGAGTAGTATTCCTGCTATACTATAGTTGGCGGTAATATAAAACATGAAAACATCCATTATAACCTTACTTATTTGCTTTGTTTTATTTAGCTGTTCAGAAGGGTATCCAGAGTTAGGAGAAGGGTATAAGATTGTTGGTGAAGGAGGCTATACCACTGCCGTAGCGAATAATCAAAATACTCTTATAATTTCGGAATATATACTGGACTATGCAGCAGATTCAACTTTCGTAATTGTTGCACAGTCACCACCTGACAGCTTGCCTGTGATGAATTCTTTTTACTACTCAGATAATGACAGGAAAGAGATTGCATCTGATAAAAATGTATTCAGGCAATATTGGATTATTAACAAGAAGGAGCACAGCAGTTATTCATATGACTCAACAATTCAAATGGCTAGGTATTCAAATGTATATGGACCTTACAATAAAATTCAATATTCTGAGCAACGTATTAATTTAAACGTGTCAAAAAATCTAAAACTTAAAAACGAATAAAACGACTGCCGCCAACAAAGTGCAGCTTTAACCCTTGCTACGCTTCGGGCTTCTTCTGCACCAACCCGTTATGGCGGCATTTATAAAGAAATCATTCAATGTATAAACATGAACAACAACGATATTTTACGCCGGCTCCGCTATACATTTGATTTTAATGACGCTGAGCTGATGGAGCTTTTTAAGTCTGGGGGGGAGCAGGTAACCCGCGCAGAAATCATCGAGTGGATGAAAAAGGAAGATGAGCCCGGGTTTAAGGAAATGAGCGACCTGCACCTGGCAGCTTTTCTCAATGGTTTTATAAACGAGAAACGTGGCAAAAAGGAAGGCGAGCAACCTAAGCCCGAAAATAAACTGAATAACAACATCATACTTCGTAAGCTCAAAATTGCCCTGAACCTGATAGACGAAGACATCCTGGATATTCTGGAACTGGTAAAATTCCGTTTAAGCAAGCACGAACTCAGCGCCTTTTTTCGCAAACCCGACCACCAGCATTACCGCCCGCTCCAAGACCAGATTCTGCGCAACTTCCTACACGGCTTGCAACTAAAGCACCAACCCGAATCAGGTAAATAAGGTAGTTTTAAAACTCGCAAAATGCACAAAGCTTAGTAGAAGCCTAACCCAGTTCTCCCCTACTCTTCTCGAAAAAATATACTTAATTTGGCCGAAAATTGGCTTACAAGGAATTTTACATATAAATGAGCAGCATTCAGGAAGCTCTTCTCACCACACCTTGTCCTTGGTTAGTGCACGCCCACAACCAGCACCAACCAGACAATTACAATAGAAATGCCGCTAATCTTGGCCCTTTCCTGCCCAATTATCTAAATTTGAACCGTATCTTTGCGTATAGAAAAATAACTAAGCATGCTTCACTTCTTTTTTAGTCAGCCCGATACAGTTTACGCCGTACAAACCGAGCGGGAACTAAACGCTACAGACATTCAAAAACTGGAATGGTTATTCGGCAACGCCACTCTAAAGCAGGAAACTGTGCTGAGTGGCTTTTTTGTTGGTCCTCGTGCCGCTATGATCACCCCATGGAGTACCAACGCGGTGGAGATCACGCAGAACATGGGCATCGAAGGCATTATCCGCATCGAAGAGTTTAAAACAGTGGCGGAGGATTTCACGGATTTCGACCCGATGCTTTCCCAAAGGTATAAGAGCCTGGATCAGGAAATCTACACCATCAACATACAGCCGGAGCCTGTGCAGCCTGTAGAGGATATCGCTGCCTATAACAAACAGGAAGGACTGTCGCTGAGCGAAGAGGAAGTGGATTACTTAAACCAACTTTCCGAAAGACTGGGCAGACCGCTGACCGATTCCGAAGTTTTCGGCTTCTCGCAGGTGAACTCCGAGCACTGCCGCCACAAGATCTTCAATGGCAAGTTTGTGATCGATGGCGAAGAGAAAGAAAGCTCGCTTTTCAAGCTGATCCGCAAAACATCCGAAAAGAACCCGAACGATATCGTTTCGGCTTACAAAGATAACGTAGCCTTTGTAAAAGGGCCGGTGGTGCAGCAGTTTGCCCCAAAACGTGCCGATATGCCTGACTACTACCAGGTAACTGACTTCGAATCGGTTATCTCCATCAAAGCAGAAACGCACAACTTCCCGACTACGGTGGAGCCTTTCAACGGCGCCGCAACCGGCTCGGGTGGTGAGATCCGCGACCGACTGGCCGGTGGCCAGGGTGCCCTGCCATTGGCTGGAACGGCTGTGTATATGACCGCCCTTTCCCGTCTCGAAAAAGACCGTCCGTGGGAACAGGCGACACAGGAAAGAAAGTGGCTCTACCAGACGCCAATGGATATCCTGATCAAAGCTTCGAACGGAGCCACGGATTTCGGGAACAAGTTCGGTCAGCCGCTCATCACGGGTTCTGTGCTCACTTTCGAGCATGACGAGAAAGCTGATCTGCTGGAAACGCCACGCAAACTGGGCTACGACAAAGTGATCATGCTGGCAGGTGGCGTTGGCTACGGCAAAGCAAGCCAGGCACAAAAAGGACACCCGAAAACAGGTGATAAAATCGTGATCCTGGGTGGTGAGAACTACCGCATCGGTATGGGCGGCGCTGCTGTTTCCTCTGCCGACACCGGCGAGCACGGCACAGGTATAGAACTGAACGCGATCCAGCGCTCGAACCCTGAAATGCAGAAACGCGCTGCCAATGCCATTCGTGGTATGGTGGAAGGCGAGCACAACCCGATCGTTTCGATCCACGACCACGGTGCCGGCGGACACTTAAACTGCCTTTCCGAACTGGTGGAAGAAACAGGCGGCAAAATCGACCTCGACAAACTACCGGTTGGCGATCCTACCCTTTCCGCCAAAGAGATCATCGGCAACGAGTCGCAGGAGCGTATGGGTCTGGTGATTGGTGAAAAAGATATTGAGACACTTCAGAAAATAGCCGAGCGCGAACGTGCCCCGATGTATACGGTAGGCGACGTGACCGGCGATCACCGCTTTACATTCCAGTCAGGCTCCACAGGTGAAAAACCGATGGACCTGGAGCTGAGTGACATGTTCGGCAGCTCGCCTAAAGTGGTGATGAACGACAAGACAGTTGCCAGAGAATACCAGCCGGTGACCTACGATCAAAGCCAGCTGCATACCTACCTCGAGCAGGTGCTGCAACTCGAAGCCGTGGCCTGTAAAGACTGGCTCACGAATAAAGTAGACCGTTGTGTGGGTGGCCGTGTAGCGAAACAGCAGTGCGCTGGTCCGCTGCAATTGCCACTCAATAACTGCGGTGTGATGGCGCTGGATTTCCAGGGTAAGGAAGGTATAGCCACTTCGGTAGGCCACGCCCCGATCTCGGCCCTGATCGATCCGGCAGCGGGCAGCCGCAATGCCATTGGAGAATCACTTTCCAACATCGTTTGGGCTCCTATGAAAGACGGCTTGCAAAGTGTTTCGCTTTCTGCCAACTGGATGTGGGCTTCCAAGAATGAGGGAGAAGACGCCCGTCTCTACAAAGCAGTAGAAGCCTGCTCTGAGTTCGCGATTGCCCTGGGCATCAACATCCCGACAGGCAAGGACTCGCTTTCCATGAAGCAGAAGTATAAGGACGAAGACGTGATTGCGCCGGGCACAGTGATCATTTCAGCAGCCGGCAACTGCAGCAACGTGCGCCAGGTGGTAGAGCCGGTGTTGCAGCACAATGGCGGCAACATTTACTACATCAACCTATCCAACGACAGATTTAAGCTAGGCGGTTCTTCTTTCGCGCAGGTCCTGAACAAGATCGGAAACGAAACGCCAGATATCACAGACGCTTCTCTGTTCAAGAATGCTTTCAACACCCTGCAGCAGCTGATCAAAGAAGACAAGATTGCCGCAGGCCATGATATTGGCAGTGGCGGTCTGATCACGACGCTATTAGAAATGTGTTTCGCAGACAACAACCTGGGTGCCTCCATTGACCTGACATCGCTCGGCGAAGCGGACAGCATCAAAGTGCTGTTTGCCGAAAACATTGGGGTGGTATTCCAGGCTTCGGCAGACGTAGAAGAAACACTGAAAGCTAATGGTGTTCCTTTCCATAAAATAGGTACAGCGACCTCTTCTGCCACGCTGGAACTGAAGAACGGAAACGATGCCTATACCTTCGATATCGCGCAGCTGCGGGATACCTGGTTCAAGACCTCATACCTGCTCGATATCAAGCAAAGCGGTCCGCACAGCGCCCGGGAGCGATTCGAGAACTACAAGAAGCACGAGCTCACCTATACCTTCCCGGCAGGATTTGACGGCAAAAAGCCAGCGATCGACAGCTCCAAGCCAAGAATCAAGGCGGCCATCATCCGCGAAAAAGGAAGCAACTCGGAGCGTGAAATGGCCAATGCCATGTACCTGGCCGGTTTCGACGTGAAGGACGTGCACATGACCGACCTGATCTCCGGAAGAGAAACCTTGGAAGACATCCGCTTCATCGGCGCTGTGGGTGGTTTCTCCAACTCCGACGTACTGGGCTCTGCCAAAGGATGGGCGGGTGCCTTTATGTACAACGAGAAAGCGAAGAATGCCATCGAGAACTTCTTCAAGCGCGAAGACACGCTTTCGGTAGGTATATGCAACGGCTGCCAGCTTTTCGTGGAGCTCGGTTTCATCACGATGGGGCATGACCAGAAGGCACGCATGCTGCACAACGTGAGCCAGAAGCACGAGAGTATCTTCACTTCCCTGACCATCCAGGAAAACAAATCGGTGATGCTTTCGAGCCTGGCCGGTTCCACCTTGGGTGTTTGGGTGTCGCACGGCGAAGGTCGCTTCAGTCTGCCACACACTGAGGACAAGTACCAGATCGTTTCGAAGTACGCCTACGAAACCTACCCGGCCTGCCCGAACGGCTCTGACTACAACACCGCCATGATCTGCGATGAAACAGGTCGTCACCTGGTGATGATGCCACACATCGAACGTTCGCTCCTGCAGTGGCAGTGGGCGCACTACCCGAAAGGCCGCCACGACGAGGTATCGCCATGGATGGAAGCTTTCGTGAACGCCAGGAAATGGCTGGAAGCGAACGGCAACTAAAGCCAGGTATAACAGTCCTGAAAAATGAAAGGCGCTCCGGTTAATTCCGGAGCGCCTTTTTTGTGTTCACAGCTTTTCTTAAGCAAGGCTGATGCAGGTATACGCCTACAGTGCCCAATGGAAAAAGCATTACCCTTAGGGAAAAGGATTATCCCCAAGGATTATCCCCTTGAGGGGATTATAGGGGTGTATGACTAAGGAGTGTAATACTTGTGTTCTCAGATACTGGTGAATAATCACAGATGTAAACACCCCTCTGCGCTCCCCTCAAGGGGAGAATCTCCTGGAATAAAACTGCATCACCCCAGGTATCGTTATCAAATCCCCTGCAACTGCTGCATGTAGGAAGCCCCCACCGGCACTTCATTTCCTTTGATGCATACCTGGTGGCGCTCTATTTTATCGATCTGCTTTTTGGCTACGATGTATGAGCGGTGCACGCGTACAAAGCTATCGGCTGGTAGTTGCTCGCTCAGTTCCTGTATCGTCATGCGCGAAAGCAGCTTTTTGCCTTCCAGCACAAAGGTCACGTAGTTGCCCGCCGCCTCCAGGTATAGGATCTCGTCGTAGTGTACCTTCACCTGCTCGTAACCTGTTTTCAGGAAGATATAATCTTTAACTGTTGCTGACGTAGCCGAGGTGCCGCGCAACTGCAGCAGTTCCTGAGCCTTGTTGCAGGCCTTCACAAACCTGGGCAATGAAAAGGGCTTCAGCAGGTAGTCCACTGCATCCAGCTCAAAGCTCGTGACAGCGTGCTCCGAGTAGGCTGTTGTGAAAATGACCATTGGCTTCTTGGGCAGACTGGTTACGAACTCCAATCCGGAAATATCGGGCATTTTGATGTCCAGGAGCAGCAGGTCGACCGGCTCGTTCTGCAGGAACTCCAGGGCCTTGAAGGCATCCGTAAAGCAGCCTACCAGTTCTAGGTAAGGTACTTTGGCAGCGTGCGCGCGCACCACTTCCAGGGCCATCGGTTCGTCGTCTATTGCTATTGCGCGCATATCTATTTTTTTAGTGTAGACCTGTTTGAGGGTATTTTATTTTACTTATTCTTTTGATAAAAAGCACTGCGAAAGCCAGTAAATAAATCGCCATCCTATGACAGGCTTTTATCCAGATTTAATCAGCAGTACCTTGAAGCTGTGGATCCAGGAGCAGACCTGTCGTACCCCGTTTCTTCTGTTCTGCTCTTCAACCCTTAATTTACAGATTCCAATTTTGGCAAAGCGTATTCCTTGTTTAATAAAATATGAAAGATCCCCATCACAATTTCTTTATAAGCATAATCAACCCCATTAAAGGTGTATGCAAAAGTCATGTCTTGGTGAGGCATATAAACCAGAAGGGATTTAAATGCGTCCATACCTCCCATGTGGCCAATCATTTTTTCCTCCTGTAAAATAGGAATAGGGTACATTCCAATCCCAGGTTCTTCCTTCATTATCGCAAGGGAATTTTCAGATACTAATTTTCCATCAAAAAGACCGTTCATAAACTTGTTGAGATCTTCTGGAGTTGAAATTATCCCTGCCGCTCCACGGGGAATGCTTAAGTCAATATGAATAGGTTTTTCCCACACGCCATCTTTCTTTTCGTAGGAAATTGACACGAATTTTTTAGGGTTATTCTCCCCGTAATAAGTATTTTTTAGCTTAAGGGGTTTGAGGATCCGCCTTTCCAGAATTTTACCGAAATCCTTATTTTCAATATCTTCAAGAATGAATGATAGTATGATATAATTCGTATTGGAATAGTCTCTTTTTTCCCCAGGAGAGAATACACTGCCGTTTTCTTTGATTTTGATCAACAATTCGTCCTTACTCCTTTTTTCTACCATCCACTCGTTAAAATTTGGGGTTTTTATAATATCAAAAAGACCACTTTTGTGCTGCAGGAGTTGCTGAATGGTTGTTTCATCTGCGTTCGGCAATTCGGGGTAAAAGGCAGCCAGCTTGGTCTCTAAAGATAATTTGCCTTCTTCAACTAGCTGCATGACAAGCGTAGCAGTGAACATTTTGGAAACAGATCCAGTCCTGTATTTCGTGTGAGCCGTTGCTTTTATTTTTTTATCTACATCGGCGTAGCCAATTGATTTTTGATACACACTTTCACCCTTATGATAGACCGATAGACTACCCATTGCTTTGTCATATTTTTCTAACAAGAAAAATAAGCTGTCCATTTTTTTTGTCTCGAACACCTGCGCAGATAAGCTTGTGGCGACAAATAGAAAACCGCAAAAGAATACTAGTATTTTCATGATGCTGATTTTTTGATGGATGATATGTTTTACTAGTCGGACAAAGGAAATTTTGACAATGGACAAAGGACTTCAAATAGACTAAAAATACAGAATTACAATAAAGTGGCCCAAGTCTCAAGAAACTACATAAAACTCTGATTATAAATGTTTTAAAACCTAAAGCTCTTTAATCCTTTGTCCAAACCTCTTTTGTCCTTGCGCTGTACTTACAATTGCAGTGTGAGGTGCACAAAAAACTCTTCCGGCGTATCGCGGATGATCAGTTCATGCCGCTCCGGGTACAGGAGATTGAGTCGCTGTCTTACGTTGATCAGACCTATACCTGAGGCGTCTTTCTCCGGGTCCTGCTCAGATTTCTTCTGCTTGCTGTTATACACGTCAAAAAAGATCTTATTCTGCTCGCTGTGCAGACTTATCCGGATCCAGGACCTATGCTTGAGACTGATGCCGTGCTTGAAGGCATTTTCAATGAAAGGGATCAGCAGCATGGGCGCAATGTAATGGTCCCCTACTACATCGTCAATCTTGGTCTCGATCGAGATGTTGGGTGAGGCCGAGGTGCGCAGCAGCTGCAGGTCAATGTAGTTGCGCATGTACTCGATCTCGCGCGAGAGCAGAATTTTCTGCTGGTGGTTTTCGTGCAGCATAAAGCGCATCATGTCGCCCAGCATCTGTATACCTTGCGCAGTACGTTCGCTGTTCTCCTGCAGGGCTGTTCCGTAGAGGGTGTTCAGAGCGTTAAACAAAAAGTGAGGGTTGATCTGCGAGCGCAGAAAATCCAGGTTAGCGGCCGAATTGCCCAGTTCTTTTTTGAGCACATACACCTCTTCTTTGCCTGCCAACTGGCGCTTGTAGATCTGCCAGGTAATGGGGCCGGTTACCAGAAATTGGAAAAGGGAGTTCACAAAGCTGATTTCGAACGCGGAGTCTTCACTTTGCACGATAACCATCAGCAGCAGGGAAACAGGAACATACGCCAATACCTGTATCAGCAGCACCCGGGCCTGGTAAGCCAGGAATTGCCGCTTTGCCTTGCGGGCTGCTGGTATCAGGTAATGAAACGAAACAAGATACAGGACTATCGCATTCAGAGAAATTATCGCCCACAAGGCGGTCTCATTATCGCCGATGTTGAACACCATCATCAAAAACACGCTCACCATCCAGATAATAAAGACTGTCAGCGTTTCCCGGTTAATAAACCGGTACCTGGCCGAGATAACCGTGGCATTGGACAGCAGGTATAGCCCGCTGTATTTGATAAAGGTATAGATCCCCACCAGCAGCAACAGAAACAGGGTATGGCGGAAGCTGTCCTGGAAAATCAGGTCATAGTCCTGCTCTCCTGGATAATACCAGTTTATCAGGTAGCTTTTGGTGTAGGTGTCGAGCACACCCGACACGAAGCCGTAGGTTAGGTACAGGCCCAGCAGCATCAAGGAATATAGGGGCACACGCTCCTTCTGCATCAGCTTGGGTATGATCCGGAAATTGAGCAGCAGGAAACCCAGGTATAGCAGGGTGTAGCGTATGAGTTGCGGCCAGAAATGGTGCTTATAAAAACGATAGTCTACCCCTGCGTCCTCAAAATCCCATCGATTGGGCCCATGCGTCGTGGAAAGCGCAAAGATCGAAAAAACGAAGATCGCAGTGGCCACCCAGAACTCTATCTTAGTGGTTTGGAGCGGTTTTGCGATGTTGTTGTCTAATGTCATGTCATTCATAAAACAATGATAAATGAAAGGGTTGAGTATAAACAAAAAATGTGATGAAAGCGGCTGATTTTGTGACGGAAGGGGCTAGAACATGGTATCGAGTATAAATTGCAGCAAATGAGATAATTGCGCTACCACATCGCTGTCTTCGAAAAAGAACTGACCCTTGTCCGGTTCGTACAGCGTGGCCAGTACGCGCATCAGCATGTGCTTCAGCCCGTCGTTTGAGGCCAGCAAGAAACACAAACCGAGCAGTATCATCCGATTGATACCTCTCAGGGCTTGCACCCGGTTCGGATAGGTTTTGGAGATGTTTCCGATCGCTAATTCTATCATTTCTGTTTTCTTAACCTGCCTATACCTGGCCAACTGCTTACCAAGGCCTTAACAGGTATAAGATTAGCGAACAGAAATCCGGACTTCAACTAAAAGTGATGAACCACCGGAAAGATGTGATAAACCGAACAAAATATGGATCTGCGCCCGCGTTGGACTCCAATTGCTAGCCAGACTCTCCGGGCTATGAAAAGGACATTTCAGCAGGGTGCATGGAGTACTAATAAAAAAACCGCTCAGGTTCGTGGGCGGTTCTATTAGCAACAGGTTTTCAGGTGTATACCTTGGGCTTTATCCGGATCAGAGCCGGGCAAACCATGGAGATGATTTACAAAGCAACTGTCAGGTTAAACTGGCTTTAGTAGAATCACATAAAATTTTCAGTAACGCAGCGCCAGGTAGGTAAAGAACGTATCGAAGTACTCATCTTTACTCAGTAAGTTATTGCTGTTTCGATCCCAGCTGTCAAAAATTCCCATCGCGAACTCCGCTTCGCTTACCAGTTGACTATTGTCCAGGTTCCACTTTTTAAATAAACCGAGCTTGCTTATTCCTTTGTGGAATTCATCATAATCCAAGTCACCATTCGTGTCTGCGTCCCAGGTGGCCCAGTTTTGCTTTTCGAATCTGAAGTCTTTCACAAACTTCTCCCACTCATCTTTCTTAATATTGTCATCTAAGCTCAACATCATATAGAGGCCATTGCTGAGCTGTGTCTCATTAAATTGGATACCGTTAGTAAAGTCAACCGGAAACCAGCCCCAATCGAGATAGTGATAAAAGGTATTGTTTTCAAAGGCTTTGGCAAATGCTGTTTTGTCAATGTCTGGTGCTTCTACTGTGATCGTGACGGAATCTCTGGCTACGTTATTTTGCCTGTCCTTTGTCTCTGAAACCAACTTGTAAGTTCCGGACGGCATGTCGCGCGGATAAAAAGAGGTATTGAATTCTGTATTTCTCAGGACATCTGTAAACGGAAACAGTTCCATCACTTCGTGCTTTTGCCCATCGGCACTAACCAACCAGGCACTTACGTTTTTCAAAGCATCGTTGTCTGAAAGCCTGACACGAATGGAAACAAGGTTGATGACCAGATGATTCGAGTTTGCTTCCGGAGAAAGAAGTTTGATTTTGGGTTTTTCTGTGTCAGGTAAATTATTATTTGTATTGGGGCTCGGATTATCGTCATCACCGCAGGATACCAGCGCGCACAAAAGAAGCAAAAAGAAGAGTTTATAAATTTTCGCCATAGCCATCGGTTTCAAAAGGAAAGATAGACAAACACGACAGTGCGGAATCAGCCCATAGGAGTGGCTGTAGTGGAATATGAATAGATTTGTGCTCAGGTCAGGTATCCGATGCGGATAGGAATTTTGAGAGACTCAAAATTAGATTCTGTTGCCATTCTGCGTAGACCTGTTCTTTCTTAAATGGTACTGCCCGCGGTACTTCAGCCTAAGGTATACCCCGGCTAATGATAGGCAGGTCTGCTCTATACCTGAATATATACGTTGTGGGCTTATTGCCAGCAAATCCAGAACAGATGGGCGGGGAATTATTACGTAGATGCGCTCATTTTACCCACAAAAAGAATCCAAACAGGGGTAAATTCAGAGGGAGCGTTTCTGTCCGTGCCAGCTTACTTTATACCTGATCTACCCTCACCCACTGCATGCCGGCGGCCTCTGCTGCTTTTACGCCGGGCTCACCGTCTTCAAACACCAGGCAATGCTCGGGTGCAACACCCAGCTTTTCTGCAGCCAGCAAAAACGGGTCGGGAAATGGTTTGCCTTTAGCTGTGTCGCCGGCGCACACCAGCACTTCTACCAGGTGACCGATCTGAAGCACCTCCAGCGTTTTCCGGATCATCTTCTCCGCCCCTCCCGACACCACCCCGATCTTTACCCGCCCGGCATGGGCAACCAGGTGGTCGACCACAAACTGCACGGGCTTTGTTTTGGCGATGAACTCGTGGTAGAACAACTCTGATTTGGTTTTTTCGAAGGCTATCGGGTCGAAGCAGCTCCCGTACCGTTTGTTGATCTCTACAACCACAGCAGGTATAGGTAGCCCGGCAAACTCGTCTATTATCGCAGGGTCAATCACGACACCTTGTTCCGCGGCCACCTGAACATAGGTATCCTTGTGCGCCTGCATGTTGTCAGCCAGCGTGCCGTCGCAATCATAAAGAAAGGCCTGGAAATCCCCTGCTGTTCGCTTGAGGAGTTCTTCATAAAGGCGCTTGTTTTGAATCGCGGTGTTATCTTTTGTCATGGGAGAGTTTGAGTCCAGGTGTAGACAATATTAGCGTATGGCAGCCACAAACCGCCCGATAGACCTGCTCACAGCCCCATTGCTGGCCACCAGCCAGTTGAATAAGAGGATGCCGCACGCAGCACACACTATACCTGCCAACACATCCAGCACATAGTGGTGCGAGGTATAGACGGCCGCGAACCAGATGCCGAACGTGATGATGGTGAAGAGCACTTTGGCAACTATACCCAGCTTGTTCTTTAAGGCGTAGTAGAGCACGATCAACGGGTAGGCGGAGTGTAGCGAAGGCATGGCCGCAAATACATTGGAGCCCTTGGCATACAGCGAATGAAAGACCGTAATGCCAAAGAACGAATCGAAGCGCACCAGACCGGCCGTGTTGCCGGGTGTGGTGGCGATGAAGTCGAAGCCATGCAGCTGCACATACCAGGGCGGCGCGGCCGGGTATAGGTAGTAGACTACAAAGCCCAGCAGGTTAACGAGCAGAAACGTGAGCGAAAAGTATACAAACTGCTGCCGGTTCCAGAAGAACAGAAAACCGGCAAAGGCCAGCGGCACCGGCACCCAACTGAGGTAAAAAATACCGCTCAGCACATCCAGAAAGGTATGGCTGTGCAGCTGCCACCACTCGTTGGGCGTCAGTACAGCGCCACCCTCACGTATCCCGAACACGGCTTTCTCAGCGTTATACAGGTCCCCGATGTGCACGGCGTTGAACCAGTAGTTCGGGAAGGCTTTCATGTAATCGTACAGCACCCAGAACACGATGAAGATCGAGAAGCCGGTGATAAACTTGCGGGTAATGGGCGTGGCAAAGTAGAGAGCATTCGCCAGGCCGATCAAAAACAGCTGATCGGTTTTGAAGCCCACCAACAGGTAGGACAGCAGCAAATACCCAACCGATAAGGCGGCCAGCACCAGTGCTTCCCGTCGCGATACGCCTTTCTTCTCCCCTGCCGCCGCAGTTGTTGTACGCATGTTATTCTTTGTCAAAATCAGATCCGAAATCTTTGTCCCGCAGCGCCTGGCCTATACTATAGCCTGTGGTAACGTCGAAAAAGAGGTGCAAATCCTGGAGAAACTCCCGGCAGGCTGACACGAAATTAAACTTCATCTGTAAACTAAGGCTTTAAGCGACCTGTCACTGCCTTGCCGGTGGCAGCGTCATAGCCGCTCAATTCTACATATAGCACATTAGGCACCCAAAACGTACCGCCTTCGATGCGTACGAACACCCGGTTCAGGATTGCCTCTTGCTTATTGATCGTGGTATAAACGTGGTATTTGCCATCTTTGGCCTTGCGCAGGTATAGCGGCAACTTCCCGTAACTCACGAACTTGAGCTCGTAATTGTCCTTGCCCAGCTTTTTGGTGTTCAGGCCATAGGCGAACTTGCGCTGAATGTAGTTCAGTTCCTTGCGCTCCCCCCCCATCCGCATACCGGATCCAGTAGATGTGTATAGGCTCTGCCTCATTCAGCAAGCCCTTCGCATTCCGGTTCAGTTCGTACACCACCGTGTTGGCATTGGGGTCGCGCTGCACGTAAAATTTCAGGTCCTTAATGCCTTTCGGCACCGGTAGGGAATCAGCTTTTGCTTCGGCTATACCTGCCGGACTATTGGCACTGGCGCTGCTTATACCTGTGTATAACAGCATGAGTGCCAGATAAAATATCTTTCTCACGTTGTAAATCTTCTGCTTAGCGTGCTGCCATCTCTTTCTGCTCCATGGCTTTTTTAGAGTCCATGAGCCTGTTGTAAGCCGTAATATTCGTCATGACGGCCATCACGGTGATGGGCAAGGTGAATACCGACATGGTCTCAAAGATATGGAATGGAATACCCGGCACGTATACCTTGTAATCAGCTCCCACAAAGTAGTAGGTCACCCCGCAGGCAATGGCCGACACGCCGATCAGCACGATCCGTTCCGGCCGCTGCATCAGGCCTCCCTTGCACTCCACGCCCAATCCCTCGGCGCGAGCCCGGGTATAGCTCACCATCATGGAGCCGATCAGGGCCACAAAGGCAAAGAGCGAGCTGAGCAGGTAGTGGTGCGAGATCAGGTAGTAGCAGATACCCATGAACATGATCATTTCGCTGTAGCGGTCGAGCACCGAATCGTACATGGCCCCGAAGGTCGACTTCATGTTACCCAGCCGCGCCACCTGCCCGTCGAGCATGTCGAACACGCCGGCGAACAGCACCAGTGCTCCGGCCCAGCCCACGTACTCTAACTCGCCCCTGTTGCTGGTTTCCCCGCCCCAGATGAAGATGCCGGCTACGCCAATGTTGAGAATCAGGCCGGTGGTGGTGACGGCGTTGGGCGTAAAGCCAAGTTTGATCAGTAGCCTCACAAAGGGGTTGATCACCGTGTAGATCCCCTGCTGCAGCGCGTCGCGTAATTTTTCCATGCTCATGCGTTATCTGACAATTGCTTAAAAATCAAACTTAAACCTGCCCCTTATACCTAATTCCGACACATTAGGATGATCCAGGTAAGTCAGGCGCTTCACCAGATCCACCCGGAAGAAGTTGAAGATGTTGCCTATACCTACGCTCGCCTCCATATACGGCTTGTTTTCCAGGGTATACGTAATTGGCAATCCGTTTGCATCAGTCGGAAAGTGCAACAGGCCCGGATTTTCGTACGGCCTATTTTCATCCCGCACCTTGCCATACAGCGCCTTGAAGGTCACGAATTCCCGCAGCTTGGTTTTCTTGATCAGCGGCAGCTTGTTGAAGATGAAACCGTTAAAGCTGTGGTCGATGTGCACATTGGCGTACTGGTCGCTCACAAACTCGAGGAAATTCATCAGGTTGTAGGACTGCAGCTGGTACGAGTAGCTCTGGTTAGCACGGTGGATCGTGAGCAACGGGAACGGCACCTGCCCGAAGGTATAGCCACCTTCCGTCACCACGTCCGAGTAGCCCAGTTGGGAGAGGTAGAAGCGCTTGTTCACGTTCAGGGCCACCTTCTGGTATTCGAACTGCCCGCCAAACGTGCCCTTTATACCGGCCGCTGCGCGCAGCGTGAACACCGGATGCCGGCTGGCAACAGGCGTGCGGTAGATCTTGCCCTGCAAAAACTGCTCGTTCGGTGCCCAGCGCAGCTCCAGCAAGGCCTCCGTGGTGGTCAGCTGCTGAAGTGGCACTGTCTCGTTTTCGCCGGTTGCATCGCCAACCTGCATGTATTGCAGCGAGCCGGCCGGCGCCTGCTTCCAGTTCCGGAATCCGATGCGGTAAGACATGTGGTTCTCAAACTCCCGCAGGTAATCGATGTTGTAAGTTTCGTTGTAGAGCCACTTGTCGTTATCGCCACGCTTGAATGAGAGCAGGAAATTATCCTCCTGCACAAACTGCAGTTCCTGCCCAGGTATGCTGGTGTCCTTCTGGTAACTCACCCGGATCGCCCGCACCGGAAACTCCCAGATGGAGCGGTCGGTGAGCGAGTAGGTGCCGCCCAGGTAATACTTCCACTTCTCGTCCTTGAAACCATAGGCCGTGTAGGTCTCCAGCATCACTTTCTTGCTGAAGTTGTTGGTCGTACGCCCGCCAAAGCGCAGCCGGAAGCCTTCAACCGGGTTAAAGCTGTAGAACGTATTGATGGGACCGATCTCAATGTTGGCGCCCGCCCGTTTATACCCGGCGATCAGGGCAGTACCCCAGTCCATGGTGCGCCGGAAGGACTTCATGTTCACCAGGCTGTCGATGTTGGTGTAGGTGTTCAACTCCACGGCTGAGAGCGAGTCGTGTCGGCTGGCCTGCCAGAAATCTTCCCCCAGCCCCGCTTGCAGCACGCGTACCACGGCATCGCCTTCGTAATGCGATGCAGGCTGGGCCTCATTTATCTTGTAGTCTTTAAAGGAAACCACACGTTCCCCGTAAAAGCCCATATCGCTGTTCTGCGTTAAGCCGAAGTCGGCTTTAAACCCACTACGACTCAGGTGGTAACGGCCATCCGGGTTCTTCTCGAAGTCCAGTTTGATCTTCAGGTCACGCACCCAGTTGATGCTCACGCCCTTGCTCACTTCCATGTCCACATTTTGCACGGCATAGGTGCCGTCGAGCGTCACGTACAGGCTGCCGGTAAACATAAAGGCCGATGGGTTACGCGGCTCAAACTGGAGCCTGGCCAGTTGCTGTCCGTCCTCGGTCCGCACCGTGTCCTTTAGGTAGAACTTGTAGAACGTAGGCGCCATGTCAGCGATCGGGCTCAGGAACTGGTTAGTGAGGATGGTAATGTTGTTCTCATAAATGTCAACGTCCTGGTACATGTGTTGCATGTACGCCATAACGCCCTTGTTATCGACAAACTCCCCGAAATCCACTTTCTTCTCGGCATGCACCACGGTTTTGTGCGCCTGCGGCGATTTGCGGTAATAGTGCTCCGTCAGTTCCTCCTGTATGAAGAAAGGCAGCACTGCCCTGCCCTCGAGCACAGTCGTGTCGATATTGCTGGTGATGAAGTCGTACTTGCGCAGCAGGATATTCCGCTTCAGTTTCTCCGGTGTGTTCACCAGCGACATCTGCGTTTTTTCGTACTGCTCATACTGCACGTAGTCGTAGTTTTCCGGTCTGTTCTTTGGCTTGTTGGCCACAATTTCTCGGATCAGGTCTACGGCCGGGTTGTTTTTGTTGCTGTAGTGCACCTTGCGTTTCTTGCCCACTACCACCACTTCATTCAGTACTTTGGCATCGGTTTGCAGCTTTACCGCCAGGGTCTGCTCCTGCCCCGGCATCACGGCTAGGGTAGCAGTCTGGTAACCTAGGTATGAGAACTGTATCTTGTTTACGATCTGGTTTGTCCGGATCTGGAAATTGCCCTCGTAGTCGGTGCTGGTACCCGTGCTGGTGCCAGGTATGAAAACAGAAACGCCGATGAGCGCCTCGTTAGTGGCAGCGTCTCTTACGGTGCCTTTAATCGTTGTGAGGCCCTGGGCCATCACAGGTTGGGTGTACATGCCTGCCACAGCGAGCAGCAGGAAACATATCAGCCGGTATAGGTATACGGTATACCTATTCCTATTTGAAAACATATCGTTTTTGAAAAATGTAATTGTAAAAAAAGCCGACAAGCAGCGAGGTAATAATTTTAGAGTAGAGGTAAGGCAAACCGCCATACTGTGTGATCGCATACACACCGGAGGCGTTCAGCACCAGGCTCCCCTTCCAGATAACCAGGTACTTGACTGCCTGCAACGGTACTGTTCTATGCACCGCCTCAAACACCCAGTTCCGACCAAGGGCAAAGTGAGTGACGCCCCCTGAAATGGTACCTGTTACGGTGCCTGTCACATACCAGACACCAAGCAGCTCCACCACCAGCACCGTGACCAGAAAGTCAACAGCAGAAGCCACCATGGAAGCAGCCTGTGCCTTCAGAAAGGTAAACATTTAGAATAGCTTCAGGTATAGCAATATTTGTAAAACAATATTTGCGTAAACGCCCGCCACTACGTCGTCCAGCATTACGCCTAACCCTCCCCTCACTTTCTCTAACCTTCTGATGTACAGCGGCTTCACAATATCAAAGAAGCGGAATAGCACCAGCCCGGCCAGTAATGTACTGAACGACACAGGTATAAACAGCATCGTGATCAGCATACCCGCCACCTCGTCTATTACCACTTTCTTATCGTCCTTGCCCCAGTGCGGTTCCACTTCGTTGGCCGACCAGACACCCAGCACGGTGAGCACCAGGGTGATGATGGGAAGCCAGAAAACAAGCTGGCTCCCACCCGCCTGAGGTATGGCGTACAGACACAGACAGACAGCCACGGCAGCGACCGTTCCGCCTCCCTTGCCTATATAACCGATGCCCAGGCTGGTGGAAACCAGTTTGTGCAGTTTCAGCATGCTGTTTCGTTTACTTCGATTCTACCAGGTCTTCGTAGTAGTCCAGGCCCAGGTGCGTGATCAGGTCTTCGCCCATGATATGGCGCAGCGTGTTTTGCAGCTTGATCAGTTGTTTGAAGATATCGTGCTCCGGACGCAGGCCTTCCGCCGTCTGCGGCGACTTGTAGTAGAACGACAACCACTCCTGTATGCCGCTCATGCCCGAACGTTGGGCCAGGTCGGTGAACAGGGCCATGTCCAGTACGATCGGCGCTGCCAGGATGGAGTCGCGGCACAGGAAGTTGATCTTGATCTGCATCTTGTAGCCCAGCCAGCCAAAGATGTCGATGTTGTCCCAGCTCTCTTTATTGTCGCCATGAGGTGGGTAATAGTTGATGCGCACTTTGTGGTACAGGTCACCGTACAGTTCCGGGTTGTCTTCCGGGTGCAGAATATCTTCGAGCACGCCCAGTTTCGATACTTCTTTGGTCTTGAAGTTATCCGGATCGTCCAGTACCAGGCCATCGCGATTACCCAGGATGTTGGAAGAGAACCAGCCGTTGATGCCCAGCGCCCTAGCCTGCAGACCTGGCGCTACGATCGTTTTCATCAGCGTCTGACCTGTTTTGAAATCCTTACCTGAGATTGCCACGCCATTCTCTTTTGCCAGTTCCACCAGCGCTGGTATGTCCACGGTCAGGTTTGGAGCGCCGTTGGCATAAGGCACACCTAGCTTGAGTGCGGCGTAGGCGTAAATCATGCTGGGAGCGATGCGCGGGTCGTTGTTGCGCAGGCCTTCCTCAAAAGCCGCTATGGTCCGGTGCACGTCGCTCACTTCGGTGTATACCTCCGTAGAGCCGCACCACACGATCACCAGGCGGTCGCAGCCGTTCTCCTGCTTGAAGGTGCGCATGTCGTCCATCAGTGCTTCGGCCAGTTCATACTTCGTGGCGGCTTCCTTCACATTGGTGCCGTCCAGGTTTTTTGCGTAGGACTTGTCAAACACGGCCTTCATTGGCTTGATGGCCTCCAGCTCCGGTTTGATAGAGTGCAGCAGCATCGGTTCCAGCACTTTCGCGTTCGCAGCGGCTTCAAAAACGTTGTCTTCGTACACGTCCCAGCCACCAAAAACGATATCGTTCAGGTTAGCCAGCGGCACGAAATCTTTGATCAGCGGGTTACGGTTATCCGTGCGCTTGCCCAGGCGGATATTGCCCATCTGAGACAGTGAACCCACGGGTTGGGAGAAACCTTTTCGGATTGCCTCTACCCCTGCAATAAAAGTGGTGGCCACCGCTCCCAGTCCCGGAAGCAGGATACCTAAGCGCCCTTCGGCTGGTTTAACTTGATATTCCATCTTATTCACTTAAGTCTAATACTGTTTAAAATTACTACTTATAGCCAATTATTTTCTTTATACCATTTCAATGTGTGCGCCAGCCCTTTTTCCAGGTCGTATGCTGGCACAAAACCCAGGTCCTGCCGGATCCGGTCGATGCTGCAGTTCCAGTTCTCGGCGGCCAGCTCGTTGAGCTTTTCCCGGTTCAGGGCCGGTGTTTTGCTGCTGCCTGCATAGGCCGCCTCCATGACACGGGCCATCGCACTTATTACTCCCATCGGCAGGTGAATGCGGACGGACTTCCTGCCCAGGATGTGCTTGGTAATGGTGGCCAGGGCATAGCGGTCGTAGCTGTTGCCGTCCGACACGTTGTAACTGGCATGCTGTATGTCTGCACCCAGCGCCTGCATCACCGCCCGGGCCAGGTCCTTCACGTACACGAAACTCAGCCACTGCGGCTTGTTGCCGATGTAGGGCTCCAGTCCCAAGTTCAGGGTTTTGAGCACAATGAAAATGTCCTTCTCCCGCGGACCGTATACCGCTGTCGGGCGCAGTACAATCAGGGGCAGGTCCTTGATCTCAGCCAGGTACTGCTCGGCCAGTAGTTTGCTCTTGCCGTAGGCCGTAACCGGCTGCGCCTTGCTTTGTTCATGTATGGGGGTAGTGTCGCTGTAGACCACCGGCCCCAGCGCTGCCAGGCTGCTGATAAAGACAAACTTCTTCAGCGGGATATCAGCTGCCAAAGCAGCCTGCGCCAGCTTTTGGGTATAGCCGGCATTTACCTGCTTATACTCCTGCTCGGTCCTGGCTTTGGTGATACCTGCCGCATGAATGATGTAGTGGTACTGCTTCTCCTCCAGCTCCTTCACCAAAGCCTGGGTATCGTTGAAGTCGAGCGAGGTATAGCGGATGTCGAACGGCTTCAGGTGCGCGATGTCGCTGGAAGGGCGTACGGCGGCGTATACCTCCAGCCCTGCCTGCACAGCCGCTTCGACCAGGTGGTGCCCCACAAAGCCGCTCGCTCCCGTTATCAGTACCCGCTCTTTCATAGCACCTTCTCGTATATCCTGTATTTTTTATAAGGTATAGCACCCATCTTCAACAGCCCCTGGTTCATCAGCAGGTTATTTTCCAGTATCCAGGAGGCCTCCGCAGAATGCATCTTCTTTTCCCGGTGCTTCTGCATGGCAGCGCCATAAAAGCAGGCTTCTATCCCCATCTTCCTGTAACCCTCGATCACCCCGAGCGCGATGATGCGTACGGCCGTTATCTTTTTGCGCAGCATTAGCAACTTGAAAATACCGGTTGGCAACAGGCGCCCTTTTCTGATCTTTTTCAGGATCTGGTTGATGTCAGGTATGGCCAGTGAAAATCCCACTACTTTCCCGTTGTGCTCGGCAATCAGACAGAAATCCGGGTCCACAATCATTTTCAGGTCCTTGGCCATGTAGTCGAACTCTTTTGGCGTCATCGGCACAAAGCCCATGTTTTTGTCCCAGGCGGAGTTGTAGATCTCGCGCAGGCTCTCGGCTTCCTGCTGATAGTTTTTCAGGTTGATGGGGCGGATAATGATGCCTTTCTGCTCTAGGCGCTCACGAAGAGCGGCTGCCATGCGGGCAGCTTTGTCGTTATACCCCTCGGCCAGGAACTGATAGGCCAGCAAGTCCACCTTCTTCTGAAAACCGAGCCCCTCCAGCAGTTCCCTGTAGTAGCTGTAGTTGTAGGGCATCATGGCCACAGGCGAGCTGTCGAATCCCTCTAACAGCATACCGCAAGTTTCGTTCGTCGATAAGTTCACCGGCCCGATCATCGATCCGACTTGCTTCGAGAGCAGCCACTGTTGCGCTTCCTGCACAAGACTACCGGCTACCTCGCCATCGTTCACGCAGTCAAAAAAACCGAAGAAACCGTCCCGGCTGTTGTTGAAGGCGTTGTGGTTGTTGTTGAGGATGGCCGCAATCCGCCCGACGAGCCTGTCCCCGTCATACGCCAGGTATAACTGCACTTCGGAGTGCTCGTGAAACGGATGCTTGCCCGGCGTCAACATATCCTTTTGCGCGATAAAAAGCTCCGGCACGTAATACGGATCGTTCTTATACAGCGCATGCGGAAAGTCGATGAAGGCTTTCAACTGCTGCTTTGTTTTAACAGGCAGTACTCTCTTCATAAGGCATGTTTCGGGAGTTGATGCCCAGCAATTTAAATGCATCGGCAATTTTGGTAACCGCCTCCTCTATCTGGCCAAGGGTATGCGTAGCCATGATGGAGAGACGCAGCAGAGTAGAATCAGCCGGAACAGCGGGTGCTACTACCGGGTTCACGAAGATGCCGTTGTCCTGTAGTATTTTGGTCACCTGAAAGGTAAGATCGTTGTCGCGCACATATACCGGAATTATCGGGGTCTCGGTCGGCCCCAGTTCCAGGCCGGCGGCTGCCAAGAGCTCTATCGCGTAATTGGTGTTGTGCCAAAGCTGCGCACGGCGCTCCGGCTCCGACTGAATGATTTCCAGGGCGGCGAGTGTGCTGGCCACGGAGGCAGGCGACATGCTGGCACTGAAAATGAGCGAACGCGCATGGTGCTTCAGGTACTCGATGGTGTCGAAGTCGCTCGCAATGAAACCACCCAGTGAGGCAAGCGATTTGCTGAACGTTCCCATGATCAGGTCCACTTGGTCTGTCAGCCCGAAGTGAGAGGCCGTGCCTGCCCCCTGCTCACCGATCACACCCAACGCGTGCGCATCGTCTACCATAATGCTGGCGCCATAGCGTTCGGACAGAGCCACCAGCTCCGGAAGTTTTACGATATCGCCTTCCATGCTGAACACCCCGTCCACCACGATTAGCTTAATCGCCTCGGCAGGCAGGCGGCTCAGTTTGCTCTCCAGGTCCTGCATGTCGTTGTGCCTGTATTTGATCACTCTGGAAAATGAAAGCCTGCTGCCGTCGATGATGGAGGCGTGGTTGTACTCGTCCAGAATAATGTAATCGTTGCGGCCGGTGAGGCTGGAGATCACGCCCAGGTTTACCTGAAACCCGGTGCTGAACACCAGGGCGGCCTCTTTGCCGACATAGGCAGCCAGTCTGTCCTCTAGTTCCATGTGAATGTCGAGAGTGCCATTCAGAAAGCGGGAACCCGCACAGCCGCTGCCATACTTCGCAATGGCACTGATGGCCGCCTCCTTCACTTTCGGATGGTTCGTCAGCCCTAAATAGGCATTTGAACCGAACATCAGCACCTTCTGGCCGTTTATAATTACTTCTGTATCCTGAGCAGACTCTATTGATCTGAAATAAGGATAGGCCCCCTGCGACATCGCCCTCTCAGCTGCATGGTATGCAGCGCTCTTCTCTCGGGCGAGGATTTTCTCACGAAGTATTTTGCCCATCTGCAATACTTTAAAAATGATTCGTAATTTATTTATCTGGCACAAACCCACCACATCACCAGTCGGTTTGAAACAGAGCACTTTGTTCCTAAAAGTTCTCCTAGTTCATAAATTATAGAACTACGAACGCATACTAATATTAGCTTTTATTATTGATATTGCCTTGATTTTTGTGGATTTTTTTAATTTTATTTAACGAGGTGAGGAATTTTATGTTTTCAATCCCCGCATTAATATATTGTGGATAATATCCATCCGGCCTTCCAGCGCGGCGAACTTATTTTCAACCAGCAGGCCAACTTCCAGACCCCGAAAAGCGCACACCATGGCAAATGCAATGGCATCTATATCTTCTGCCGCATACTGGGCAAACTCTTTCCGCTCCAGGCCAAAACGGAGGATGTTGCGGACCAGGCTTATTTCTCTCAGTTCGTACCGTTTATGCAGGTCCCGCAGGCGTGGAATATTCGCCTCTATATCCCCTTTGATCACACTATACAGGTTTGCCCTCTTTTTGAGGATATCGAACCGGGTAAGACACAGGGTCCTAAGCTTGTCTTCGGCAGTCTGCATTTTGCCTACCTCCTCCTGCAGCGTCCGGAAAACCTCATCCATTTCGCGCGACACAACCGCATCAAAGATTTCGTCCTTGCTCTTGTAATAGTAGTAGAGGGTGCTCTTCCCCTTTCCGGCGGCTTTGGCAATGTCCTCCATGGTAGTTTTAGACCAACCAAAGTGCCTGAACAGTTTCTGAGCCTCGTCCAGAATCTCCTTTTTTACAAGTTCATCCCTGTCCATCATACCTGTTAGACCAAAATCGTTTTTCGGTCCAAAGGTAAAAGAAAGTCTATCATTTATCTACTTTTTACGAAGCAATATTTTTGAAAGTCTCCCTTGGCAGCAGCCTATACCTGTATTTCAAAAAGCAACAGCAGCACCAGCAAAGCGGGCTTATTGAACTGAAAGGTATTTTCCAACCGGTTAAGTTTAAGAAAAGAGTGTTTGCAAAAAGACCAGGCGTTGACCTGGCAGCCGAGGCGGCTGATTAAGATACACGATAGGAAGCAGGTTGGAGTATGGCGAGAAGAAGCACCCGAAAAAGCCAGAAAGGCAAATAGCAGGTGCTATACCTGCTATACCTGCTATACCTTAAGATAGCGCCTGAGGGGCCGGTCCACCGCCTGCGGGTTTGGAGCGGTCAGCAGGAAGTGGCACATATTCCAGGTTGTCGTTTGGCGGCAACAGGATGCGTCCTTCCTTCCAGTCGGCTTTCGCCTGCTCAATGCGTTCCTTGCGCGACGACACAAAGTTCCACCAGATAAAGCGCTCACCAAGCGGTTCACCGCCCAACAGCATCAGTGTGGCAGGTTCTTTTGCCAGTATGATTGGGTCTGCTCCTTTAGTGAACACCAGCATCTGCCCCACGGTATAGGTTCTGTGACCTACTTCGATGCTCCCTTTGGCCACATAAATTCCCCGCTCGGCATGCTCCTTTGGTAAACCAAAGCGGGCGCCCTTTTCCAGCGCGACATGCAGATAAAACAGGGGTGAAAGGGTTTTTACGTCGTTCCGCAGCCCATAGGCATTCCCGGCGATCAGGCGCATCCACACACCGGTTTCTGTAAAGATGGGTAGTTGCTCAGGTTTGTAGTTTTCAAAGGAAGGCGTAGCTTCTTCGTCCTTCTCGGGCAGCGCGACCCAGGTCTGGATCATTTCCAGTTCGCCGCCGGCCAGGGTGGCGGGGTCTTCGAAGCGCTCGGAGTGCGCAATGCCACTGCCGGCCGTCATCCAGTTCACTTCCCCTGGTCGGATGATCTGCTCTACGCCCAGGCTATCTCGGTGGGTCACCTGCCCGCCAAACAGGTAGCTGACCGTAGACAGTCCGATGTGCGGGTGCGGCAGCACGTCCATGTCGTGGGTGAGCGGCGGCTGCACCTCCACAGGACCGGCATGGTCCATGAAGATGAAAGGGCCTACCATGCGACGCAGCCGAAAAGGCAGTATGCGCCGCACATCCATTCCGGGAGCGAGCGAAGCTTTACGGGCTTCAATAACAATATCCAGCATAAATACGCATTTACATGAATCCTATACCTGACGCAAAGGCAACTACTTTCTGCAATGACAGGGCTTGAAACGGTAATAAACTTACTTACTGAAGTATATGCGGAAAGTTGTGCCTTTGTCCGGCTCGCTTTCCACTTCTATTCTGCCACCAGCATTCTCCACGATCCTTTTCACCATATACAAACCCACGCCGGAGCCTTCTACATGGTCGTGGAAGCGTTTGAACATGGTAAAGAGCTTGTCCTGCTGCGCAGGACGCAAGCCCAGGCCGTTGTCCTTCACCTGCAGCATCTGAAATCCGTCTACCTGTTTGCAACTCACCTTTACCTGCGGCTTTCTGTCCGGATGGCTGTACTTAATACCATTCGACATCAGGTTGTACAGAATGCTGCGCAGGTTTTTCTCTGAAAACGACATAGTGGAACAATCGGCAACATCCGTCTCTATATGGGCGCCGTATTCGGTGATCATTTTCTCCAGATCCAGTTCCACTTCCCGCACGACCTCTGCCACCACCACATGCTCCTGCTTGTTCAGCTCCTCCTTCGGCAGCCTGGAGATTTCCGTCAGACTGGCGATCGTCTTCTTGAACCTGGACACGGAACCCTGGATCATGTTGAGTATTCTCCTGACCTCCAGTTTGCCGAGGCTATCCTCTGAAAGTTCGAGCAACAGCTCGCTTATCAGCATTTCGATATTCGAGATCGGCGCCTTTAAGTCGTGGGAGGCGGTATAGATGAAATTATCGAGGTCTCTGTTGATGTAGACGAGTTGCTGGTTCGCGGTGTCAAACTCTTTGTTGGCCTTTTGCAGCTGTTGTTCGCTTGCTTCCACTGCTTTGCGTGCCTGTACCTGCTCCGTCACTTCCAGTGCGAATACCACCACGCCGTCGATCTGGTTCTGTTCGTTGTAGCGAGCCTGCTGAATGTAGCGGAAGTACCTGTCTTCCATTTCGCCGTCAGGCCGTGCAAAAGGAATGTACATTTCCTTCTCTTGGTGGGTACGGCCCGTCGCATACACATCCCGAAACGTTTTGTAAACCAGGTTGCCTTCTATTTCGGGCAGGGCCTTCAGTATGGGTTTGCCAAGCAGTTGCCGCCCCGGGAAGAATGCAGCATAGGCCGGGTTGACCAGCTCGTATACCAGGTCAGGTCCGTTTAAAATACAGATGGCGGCCGGGGCTCCCATAAACAGGCTTTGCAAACGTTTGCTTTGCCGCTCTGCCTCCGCCTGCGCCTGCTCCAGTTCGAAGGTGCGGCGTTTGATCACTTCTTCCAGGCCCAGATTCATGGTATGCAGCGATGCAGCACTCGACTCCACCTGCCGGCGCGCTGTCACGAAGTCAGTCACATCCAACGCGAAAATCAGGATACCATTTACATTCCCTTGGGCATCCAGCAGGGCCTGGTAGATGAAATTCCAGTAGATGTCCTCGGCGGGTTGCCCTTCGTAGCGCGCCACTGGTATCAGCACTTCTTTTCCCTCGTAGGTGACGCCTGTTCGGTATACCTCGTGGATGATGTCATAAACCGGCTGATGCCTGAGTTCCGGTAAGGCTTCAAACAGGGGCAGGTTCAGCATCTCACGCCCCGGAAAAAGCTGGTAATAGGAGCTGTTGATCACCCTGTAGATGAAGGTTGGCCCTTCAAGCATGGCACAGGCCGCCGGTGCCTGGTCAAAAAAGCGCTCCATGCGCAGGCGTTGTTGCTCTGCCTGAGCGAGTGCGGCCTGCTCCTTTGCACGGCTTTCCTGCAGTTGTGCCTTTGTTTTTAGCTCGTCCGAAATGTTTTTTGTTTCATGCAGAATGCAAACCAGTTCATTCTGACTGTTGTAAATGGGGGTGTTTGTCGAGGCCCAATACCGCTCTATAAATTCCCCACTCTTTTCAGGAGCTTGTATGTCGTACCGCGTGACATCCATTTTGTCAGGTTTGCGGGTAACGATCGCCCGCTCTATGGATGCCCGCAGGGAAACTGAGGGAGTGTGTCCGGGCGTATTCGGGTTGTCAGGAAAAACAGCGAAGAGATGCTTGCCCATGATGTGCTCACGGAGTAAGAACGCTTCACGCAAATAAGCTTCTGAGGCACCCATAATGGTCAGGTCAGGCGAAATAAGCAAGACTAAGCCACTCTGCGCTTCCAGCAACCGCTTATACGGGATAGTTTGGTCAGACTGATTCTCCTGATTGGGAGCGTTGCTATGTAGCATGCGGGATTTTTATTATGAAAACAGATTAGGATTTGTGTAAGGGCCATGTTACTGGAAAGCGGCCTGATCATTATAAAGCGCCATCCAATCATGCCATACCTGAATTTTCGGGGCTCCTATACCTGAGGCACGAGAAGCCCCTGCTCCGCAACAATCAATTTTTTTGTTGCCGGAAGCTGACAATAAACCTGGAACCCACACCCACTTCACTCTCCACAGCGATGCTGTCGCCGGCGTTGTCGAGTATGCGTTTCACCAGGTAGAGCCCTATACCTGTACCTTCCACATGGTCGTGCGCGCGCTTGAACAACGAGAAGATCTTGCCGATCTGACTCGGGGCAAGACCAAGACCGTTATCCTTCACAGAGAGTTCGCATACCCCTTCCCTGGTAATGGCCGTGCTGATGCTGACCACCGGGTTGCGATCGGGGTCTGCGTACTTGATAGCGTTTGAAACCAGGTTGAACAAAATGCTCCGAAGGTTTTTGCGGGCATAGCGTAGCGTGTTAAATTCCATATCGGTGCACTCTACCACGGCGCCGGTGTGCTCGATGTAAGGCTGCAAACTAATCTTGATGTCCTCAAGCATGTCCCCGATCTGCACATCTTCAGGGGATTCCTGCTCATGGTTCAGTCTGGTGACATCCGACAAATCAGCGATCACGTTCTTGAGCGTGCCAAGTGCGCTGCCCATGTAACTTAGCAGTACTTCATGTTGCTCGAGGCTATCACCCAGGTCTTCCCTGAGCGCCTGCAGCAGACCTTCGAGGTTGGTGATCGGGGCTTTCAGGTCGTGGGAGGCGGCGTACACAAAGTTGTCGAGCTCGTTGTTGATCTTGATCAACTCACTGTTTTTGTGCATCAGCTCCTCGTTGCGCCGCCGCTCAGTCAGGTCCCGGGTTACTTTAGAGAAGCCCAGCAGGCGTTTTTTGCTGTTATAGATCGGCGTAATCACCACATTGGCCCAAAAAGCGGTGCCGTCTTTGCGAATGCGCCAGCCTTCGTCTTCAAAGCGGCCCATCTCCTGCGCCTTCTTGAGTTCGTACTGCGGAAACCCGCTCGCGATAGACTCCCGGGTGTAAAACGTAGAGAAATGGCGGCCTATGATATCTTTCGGTTTATAACCTTTGATGCGCTCAGCGCCTTCGTTCCAGCTCATGACGATTCCCTCCGGATTCAGCATCAGGATGGCGTAGTCTTTCACGCTGTCAATCATGAGGCGGCTTTTTTCCTCGCTTTCGCGCAGCTCTTCGTTTGTAAGGAACAGCTGCTGCTCCATTTTCAGTTTATCCGTGAGGTCGCGTGTGATCTTCGAAAAGCCTATCAGCTCTTTTTTGGAATTGTAGATGGAGGTGATCACTGTATTGGCCCAGAACACAGTGCCGTCTTTCCGGTAACGCCAGCCATTGTCTTCAAACCTGCCAAGGGCCTTCGCCTGCTGGAGTTCGTAATCCGGGAAACCCTGCGCGATCAACTCCTGGCTATAGAACCTGGAAAAATACTTCCCGATGATCTCGTGCGCTTCGTAGCCGTTCATGCGGCGGGCACCGTTGTTCCAGGTCGCTACATTGCCTGCCGGGTCCAGCATAAAGATGGCATAATCGGATACGCCTTCTATGAGCAGGCGAAAGCGCTCCTCGCTCTCCCTCAGCTCCTCAAAGGCCCGGTACAGGTCATCTTCGGCTTTTTTGCGCACCGACAGGTCGCGGGTTATTTTAGAGAAGGCAACCAGCTGCCGGTCTTTGTCATACACAGGCGTAATGACCACATTAGCCCAGAATACAGAGCCGTCTTTTTTCACGCGCCACCCTTCCTCTTCGTACTTGCCCTCCGCAATCGCTTTGCCCAGTTCCTGCTCCGGGTGGTTTGTATCAATGTCCTTTTGGGTATAGAAGATCGAAAAATGCTTGCCTAAGATCTCCTTCTCCTCATAGCCTTTGATTTGCCTGGCACCGGTGTTCCAGGTGATGATGTGGCCTTCGGCATCGAGCAGAAAAATTGCATAGTCTGTGATACTGTCAACAAGAATCCGGTACTGCTCTTCGCTGCTGGTGTCTATACCTGCTGCGGTAGCAGTAACTGGTTTTAAGTTTACGTCCATTCAAAAAAGCTGCTTAGGTAAGGTGAGTAAGGTGTAAGAGAGCGTTCAGCCTTTGATGTTTAAAACTGATTGTATTGGGCTAATTTATGGAAAAAAATTAATTCCGTGCGATCGATTCGGTTAAACAGCCCGGGCTATACCTCCTGTGGTTGTAGGATAGCGCTTGGTTCACTTGCCACTGTCGGCTGGTCGAGCCGCTTAATGACGCGGGCCGGGTTGCCCACTGCCACGCAGTTATCGGGTATGTCTTTTACCACGACAGAGCCTGCACCAATGCGCACGTTGTTCCCGACGCGCACCTCCCCGATGATGCACACATTGGAGCCCAGCTCCACGTTGTTGCCGATAATGGGGGAGCCGGTATAGCTGCCGTCTTCGCGACGGATATTACCCAGGGTGGTGGAATGGCGGAAAAAGCAGTTCTCACCGATCACAGAGCAGCCGTTTACGACCAGCGCCTGCCCGTGGCCCAGGAAGAAGTTCTTACCTACTTTGGTCCAGTGGGGCAACTCGATGCCCATAAACCACTCTACCAGTATTTTGTAGAACATCAGGTAGGGCAGCCAGATAATGCGGAAAAAGGTGTTGATGCGGGCAGGATAGGCGATGCGGAACATCAGCATCACAAGGCGACCTTTCAGGTTTCCTCTGTTTGCGTTCCAATCCTGAAAAATGTATGAGAGAAACATAGACTTACTTACATGTATGTTTGCGCATACGCTGTGTTGCGGTCTGGCGTTGCAGGTTTATTTTTATACCTGCTACTTAGTCCTTTTTGCCTCGCAAAGCGCCGTAGAAAATTGGACTAAAGAACCGCAGGTTTTCCAGCACGCAGGCCATGCTGTAAAACTTCTCCGGATCAATCTCGGGCTCCTCCGCCATGGTGGCAAGCAGCACATCCAAGGTATAGGTGAACGTGGCGTCGAACTCTTCTTCGGTCATTTTAAGGTTTTTTTGCCATAAGCTATACCTGTAACAAATTAACAGGCAATTCATTTCACAAAGCAGACATTTTTGTGGAGGGTGGCCTCTTCCCAAACATGCGTCAACTAAGGCCGTACCTTATGAAGGTAGCATCTTATCACTGATTAAACAAATACAACTATGACGATCAAACTTAAACCACTAAAAGACCAGGTAATGGTGATTACCGGGGCATCGAGCGGTATCGGACTGGCCACGGCCTTTGCAGCCGCAAAAAAAGGCGCACGGCTGGTGCTGGCAGCTCGCAACGAGCAGGCCTTGCAGGAAATAGCCCAGGAGATAAACGACAAGGGCGGACAGGCCATTACCGTGGGCGCCGATGTAGGCCGGCAGCAGGATATTCAGCGCATCGCCGACGCGGCCCTCTCCCATTTCGGGGGCTTCGACACCTGGGTGAATGACGCTGGTGTTTCGATCTACGGTCGCCTGTTGGAGGTGAGCGACGAAGACAACCGCCGCCTCTTCGACACCAACTTCTGGGGACTGGTATACGGCTCGCAGATGGCGGCCATGCACCTGCGTAACCGGGGTGGTGCCATCATCAACCTGGGCAGTGTGCTCTCTGATACAGCCATCCCGATGCAGGGGATGTACAGCGCCACCAAGCATGCCGTGAAGGGCTTTACCGATGCACTGCGCATAGAACTGGAAGAAGAAGGGGCGCCCGTTTCGGTTACGCTGATCAAACCGGCCGCAATCAATACACCCTACCCCGACCATGCTAAAAACTACACCGACCACAAGCTGACACTTCCGCCACCAGTATACGAGCCGGAAGAAGTCGCCAATGCCATCCTGTATGCCGCCACGCACCAGAAGCGCGACATTATGGTGGGCGGCGGAGGCAAGTTCATGAGCCTGACCAACAAGCTGGCACCGGGACTGATGGACCTTTCCGGCGAAAAACTGATGACCGACCAGCAGCTGCTCGACGAGCCGGCGCAGCACCGGGAGGGTACCCTGCACCAGCCAGGCGAAGGCGGCCGCATACACGGTCGCATCAAGGACACGATGCCGACCAGCCTCTATACCCGCGCTGTGACAAACCCGGTAGTGGCAGGCGCTGTTGTGGCCGCCGCAGGTGCCGCCGCCCTGGCCCTGATGGGCAAGAAACGCAAGGACAACGGTGCCAAGAAGTATAAGCAGCCGAATACTAAACCGGAGATGGTAGAAGTGGTGGAGATCGTGGAAGAAGTATACGTAACACCGCCGCTGCCTCCACAACGTCCTCTATAAACTGCTTTGCAAGCTCACGATAAGTGGTTGAGACACAGTAGAATCAACTTTTAGAACAGGTGCAGTGGCCAGGAGCTTCTGCACCTGTTTTTGTTTAATGCTGGGCGATTCATTCTATTCAATGTGATTGAAATTGATATAATGCAAATTAAACAAATAAAGAGACTTATAAGGGCTGCCTCTCAAACTTACTAAACTCCGCCTAAAACATTGACATAAACCCTCTATAGGTCATTTTACACCCATTAGGCCCATTATAAAGTTGATATCATATTTTTAATAAACAAATCACCATATCAAAAAACTACCAATTCACGTTGAATCATAATGAATATCATGTTGTTAGAGGTACTACAGTCAGCTGTTGGACTTTCTTGCTCTTGAGGTGAGGAAATTCAATTCAGGTATAGCATCCTGTACGACAATAGCACCACTGAATTTGCCGTTTTGGTAGCAGGCTTTTGAATTGTAGCTTCGCTTTTTAATGAAAGAATATGCTTGAGACGCTCCTTTATGCTTTCCTTTTGAGTATCTCCCCTTTCGGTGAGGCGCGGGCAGGTATACCCTATGCTATCCTGAACAATGTGCACTTTATACTGGCATTCGTCATCGGTACGATGGGCAATGCACTGATCTACCCGCTCTTTATGTGGCTGATCGATACGTTTAGTCAGAAGTTCTGGCCATTCAGAGTATACAAAAGAGGTGTGATCTTCTTGTCGAAGCGTGCCAAGAAACTGGCGGGCAAGGATTTGCAGAAGCATGGCTTCTGGGGGCTGATGATTTTCGTGATGATCCCGCTACCCGGTACAGGCGCTTACATGGGTACAATTGCGGCCAGTATTTTCAAGATTGAGCGCAGGCGGGCTTTCCTGGCCATCAGCATTGGCGTTGTTGTCTCCTCGCTTTTTGTCGCCCTGGCCACACACTTCGGTCAGTTGGGCGTGATGCAGCTTTCCTTAAAATAATAGACAACATGCTTTAACAGAAGCGCTGTTTGCAAAGCCGTCCCGGCCGAAAGCAAACAGGGCTTTTTGATGGTCCACCCTTCGCCAGTGCAAAAAGAATGTGTATTTTTGGCCCATGACGCTCAAAAGAATCACGTCCTATCTTTTACTTTCCCTGCTATTGATTACCGGTGTAGCCGGCTGCAGCTTTATGCATCTCTCACCCCAATTTGGTGGGGAGGCCAAAGGAGAACGGCTCCAACTCATGCAGGCTTCGCCCAATTACGAAGATGGCATTTTTCACAACCCGGTCCCCACCAACATGGACATGGGCTTTGGGGGCATTGTCAAAATGATCAACTCACGCCTTTTCGATAAAACAGAAAACCAGTCGCCTGACTGGGATCTGCCTGTTGAGAAGATAGATCTGAACAAATTCGCCTCAGCCCAGGACACCGCCACCGTGCTCACCTGGTTCGGACACTCCACCTTTCTGATTGAGCTGGACGGCAAGCGCCTGCTCGTTGACCCTATGCTGGGCGACAGGGCCTCCCCGCTCAGCTTCCTGGGTCCGAAACGCTTTACCGACGAGCTGCCCATCACCGTTGAAGACCTCCCCTTCATTGATGCGGTGCTCATTTCGCACGACCACTACGACCACCTTGACTACGGCTCTATCAAAAAGCTGGCAGAAAAGACCGGTCACTTCTATGTGGCACTGGGTGTGGGCGCACACCTGGAGCGCTGGGACATTCCGGCCGAAAAGATAACGGAACTGGACTGGTGGGACGAGGCTGAACTGGCAGGTATAACATTTGTGGCCACGCCGGCCCGGCACTTCTCCGGTCGCGGCATCTCCGACCGTATGAAAACCCTCTGGACCTCCTGGGTGATACAAGGCAAAAACGAGAAAATCTTCTTCAGCGGCGACACGGGTTATTTCGAAGGCTTCAAGGAAATTGGCGAGCGCTACGGTCCTTTCGACATCACGCTGCTCGAGTGCGGGCAATACAACGAACTCTGGTCCAGCATCCACATGATGCCGGAGGAAACCGTGCAGGCGCACCTCGACCTGAAAGGAAAACTGATGATGCCGATCCACTGGGGTGCCTTTGCGCTGGCCATGCACTCCTGGACCGATCCGATCGTGCGGGTGTCGAAAAAGGCAAGGGAGCTGAACGTGCCCATAACCACGCCCCGCATCGGAGAGCCCATCATTCTGAAGCGAAGCATTCCAACGTCGCAGTGGTGGGAGTAGCGGCAGGTATAGCCTTTCGGAAACACAGAAGGCACCGACAGAGTAATGGTGTATAGGTATAAATTTGAAGGCAGGAATTCGTGAACATGAACGAAGAAACAGCACAGGCGGCAAAGCCCAAACGCCTGTTTGATTGCATCGACTGGCAGCTGAAAAACTTTCCGCTGGAAGACATGCTGGCCGCCAAGGAAGACGGCGAATGGATCAGGTATAGCACCCGCGATGTGCAGGACAAGGTGAACCGCATCAGCGCCGCCCTGCTTGGCCTCGGCATCACGAAAGGCGACGGCACTGCCGAGGGCCGCGACAAGATCGCGATCATCAGCCCCAACTGCCCGGAGTGGATGTTGGTGGACATGGCCATCCAGCAGATCGGCGCCATTTCGGTACCCATCTATCCCACCATCAGCAACAGCGAAATGGAGTTTGTGCTGCAGGATGCCGCCGTGAAAATGGTCTTTGTCGGGAACGAAGTACTCTTCCGCAAAATATTAGGCATGCAGGATGCGCTACCTGCTTTGGAAGCCGTCTATACCTTTAAACAAGTGGAGGACGCCCCTCACTGGAAAGAGTTGTTAGCCGAACCCTCTCCCTATACCTTGCAGCAGGTGGAACTGCTGCGCGATGCCGTGGACGAGCACGAGTTGGCCACCATCCTCTATACCTCCGGCACCACCGGCACGCCCAAAGGCGTGATGCTCTCGCACTACAACATCCTGAACAATATGTTCGACAGTGCACTCATCATCCAGGAAGTAGGCGTGTTTCGCAAAAAAGCCATCAGTTTTCTGCCCCTCAATCACGCCTTCGAGCGCATGGCCACCTACTGTTACTTCTATTGCGGGGTGTCGATCTACTATGCCGAAGGGATGGAAACCATTGCCGCCAACCTGCGCGAAGTGAAGCCGACTATGTTCACAACCGTGCCGCGCCTGCTCGAAAAGGTATACGAAGGCATTGTGGCCAAGGGCTCCGAACTCACCGGCAGCAAAAAGAAAATCTTCTTCTGGGCATTGGAACTGGCGGAGCGCTTCGAGATCAACAAGCCGATGCCGCTGGCCTACCGGCTACAACTGGCCCTGGCCGACCGCCTGGTGTTCAGCAAGTGGCGGCAGGCACTGGGTGGCGAAGTGAAATCGATCATCACAGGGGCGGCGGCCTGCCAGGTTCGGCTGCTCCGAATTTTCACTGCTGCCGGTATTGTCATACAGGAAGGCTACGGCCTGACCGAAGCTTCCCCGATCATCAGCGGCAACCGCTACTCCGAACAGAACCGCATGTTCGGCACAGTAGGTCCGTTACTCAAAAGCGTAGAAGTGAAGATTGCCGAAGATGGGGAGATCCTGTGCAAAGGGCCGAACGTGATGATGGGCTACTACCGTCGTCCGGACCTGACAGCGGAAGTCATTGATCGGGCCGGCTGGCTGCATACCGGCGACATCGGCACTATTATCGACGGAAAATTCCTTAAAATTACTGACCGCAAGAAAGAGCTTTTCAAGACCAGCGGAGGCAAGTATGTAGCCCCGCAGCCCATCGAGAACAAGATGGTGGAGAGCAACTGGATCGAGCAGATCATGGTGGTAGGTGAAACGCAGAAGTTCGTGGGCGCGCTGATTGTGCCGGCCTTCAACAAGCTGCGGGAGTGGTACGACACCCAGGGCAAATCCTACCCGGGCAACCGGGAGGTGCTGGAAGACCAGGAGGTATGGAAGCTGATCAAACAGTCGGTGAACCAGTACAACGTGGAGTTCAACCCGGTGGAGCAAGTCAAAAAGTTCGCGCTCATACCTGCCGAGTGGTCCATCGAAAACGGGGAACTCACCCCCACCCTCAAACTGAAGCGCCGCGTCATCCTGGAGAGGTATAAAGACTTGGTGAGCTCACTGTATGTATAGTATGCCTTTGCGCTAGGCGATTCGGCGAAGGACCTGATTTCGTAGCGTTTAAGCTTGTTTAGCTTCTATGCTTCGCATAAGTAGAGGGCCAAAATTTACTGACGATCCGAACTGCCGGGTACTGAGCAAAACGCATGTAGCACGCCTATACCCGATCTCGAACATCTTTCTGACCAGGAGATGGCTGAGGTTCTTAACTGCGAACGATGCATCAGTTCCGGCAAAGCCAAACCCGCACCGGGTACACAGGTATAGCGGAGCGCCCAAGCCGCAAGTAACATGCCTTGAGGCATCACCGGGAAACCATCTGCCTTTCCGGGTAGTAAGTATAGGTATGGAGAACGCTGAAGACAAGCTGGAAGAAACCGGCACCGTATTGCCTCACCCCCAAACGCTCGTACCGACCACGCTGAACAAAGTAAATGTTCTGTTTATCGGGCCTGTAGAGAATGGCTATTTCAAACCTGCGCCGGATCTCAAGCAGACTCCTCCCCGCTGGGAACCAGGCTCATACAGCCTAGCAGCCGGCAAGTGGCCCTCTCTTAACCTCACTGCCGACCTGCTGGACCTTGCACCCTACGACGGGCAGGCCATTATGGTCATTGCATCTGACTGGAACGAGGAAGTGATCAGTGAAGCGCGTATTTTCGGTGTGCTCGACAAAGTTGCCTGCGATGTACTACAGAAGTTTGCCTACGGACACATGCAGGACAAGGAAGAAGAAATAGCCTCCTACATCTCAGGTATAAGTAATTAAATTAAGCTTCTTTCGCAGGAACTGCTACTTACAGAACCAGCAGGGAGTAGGTGCTGCCATACTCTTTGGGTTCTCTCCGTCCGCGTCCGGACCGTTACGCCATTCTGTGCCGTCTACCAGGTATTTGAATTCGTGCTGTGTGTGGCGCGGGAGGGGACAGGTTTTGTTAATGTATTGAGTTTCAGCCAGGCTATCCCAAGCCCCATGTAGGTATAGCTCCTCCATTCAAAGCCCCGATCATTTTAGCCTTGAGATTGTCAAGGCTAATCAGACTCTCAGCTTTGCAGACTAACCTGTTCTGCATGAAAAAAGACTGAATTTTAAAATGGCATCCTTTGAAAAGAAAGAATAAACGTATCTAAAGGCTTTACTTTTTACCAACTTGCGTCTTTATTTTACCGCAATGCATTCTATCACCACAAACCGGCTTTCGCTTAGTCTTTTTTTCCTTCTTTCCGGCTTCAACTTTTCAAGCTGGGCATCCCGCATCCCCACTATTGTTTCCAAGCTTCACCTGAATGAGGCCGAACTGGGCAGCATCCTACTCACCATGCCGGTGAGCTCGCTGATCGGCTTGCCTTTATCGAGCTGGCTTGTCACCCGGTTCGACAGCCGTTTTCCCCTGATTGTGGCCATGGTCCTGAATGCCGCTTCGCTCTCGCTGATCGGGATAGCCGCCACACCATTTGCCCTGATAGTGGCCTTATTCCTGTTCTCGCTGAGCATGCGTGTGTTCAACATCGCGATCAATACACAGGCCATTACGCTGCAGAAACTCTACGACCGCAAAATAAACGGCGCCTTCCATGGTCTCTGGAGCACAGGCGGCATTGTGGGCGTCGGCGTGACCACACTGCTGGTTTCGCTTGGCATATCCATCGTGCCACACCTGGTAGCCGTCTCTGTCATCACGACGCTGCTTGTGCTGGGCGCCTTTCCATACCTCCTGCGCAACGACCGCTCCACGACAGGCAACAAGCTCACGTTTGGCAAGCCCGATCCGTACATCCTATACCTGGGGCTGCTGGTGTTCTTTGCAGCCGTTTGCGAAGGCGGTATGTTCGATTGGAGTGGCATTTACTTCCAGCAGGTGGTGGGCGAAGAGGTCTTTACCGCAGGCTATCTCATTTTCATGTCGTTTATGGCGCTTTCGCGGTTCGTTTCAGATTGGATCATCGAGAAGATCGGGATGGAAAGAACCTACGTGCTCAGTGCCAGCCTTATTTTCTCAGGTATAGCACTGGCCATTCTGTTCCCAAGTTTCTGGCCCGCCATGATCGGCTTCTCACTGGTAGGCTTCGGCACGGCTTCGGTTATACCGATGACGTACACGCTGGCGGGCGCCTCCAAAAAGTACTCGCCTGGCATCGCCATTTCCATGATCGTTACCTTCGGAATTGTGGGTATGCTCATGGGCCCGCCGCTCATCGGCTACCTGGCCCACGCCTTCAATCTGAAGGTATCGTTCATGCTCTTCGCTTTCGCAGGTATCATGCTGATTCCGATATCCAGGAAGTTTTTTAGGCTGGAGCGGTAGGTGAGTGTTTTAGGGGTGTCTGTTATCTATACCCGCTGTGTAGTCGGTTAATCCGTATTTTTTTTTGATTGCCAGAAGGGAATCTCGGCTTAGGCTGAGGTTCTCTTTTTTAATGGCTATACAACTCATCATGAGCCATTTATTACACACTTATACGCAGCAATTCCTTTTCAAACCCGCCTGCGCCCCGAACAATAACGCTAAGTAAGTCCTTACTTTTAAGATTTTCTGTTTAATTTAAACATCCATTAACCTTGTTAACCCCTGAAATTAGCCCATGGAAAACCTAATCAGTTCGGTGAATGACATCGTCTGGAGCAATGCACTTATCGTACTTTGCCTAGGAGCAGGTGTATACTTCTCCTTCGCTACCAAATTTCTGCAGATCCGCTATATCGGCGAAATGCTGCGCCTGCTTTTTCAGGGGGAATCCTCGAACAAAGGCATCAGTTCTTTTCAGGCTTTTACAGTAGCCATTGCCGGTCGTGTAGGCACGGGTAACATTGCCGGTGTTGCCACGGCCATTGCGATGGGCGGACCAGGTGCCGTTTTCTGGATGTGGGTGATCGCCTTCCTGGGCAGTTCTTCTGCCTTTATAGAGGCCACGCTGGGCCAGATCTACAAGCAGGTAAAAGATGGCCAGTACAGAGGTGGCCCGGCCTATTACATCGAAAAAGGACTTGGCGTAAAATGGTATGCCGTGCTGTTTGCTGTCGCTACCATTATCAGTATGGCACTGTTCCTGCCGGGCGTGCAGAGCAACAGCATCGCATCAGGTATAAGCAATGCCTTTCAAGTGCCGGTGGCGTATACGGGTGGTGCCGTTACCCTGCTGCTTGCTCTTATCATTATTGGCGGTGTTAAGCGCATCGGCAACGTGGCACAGATCGTCGTACCGTTTATGGCGGGTGCTTATATCCTGATGGCAGTGGTCATCATTTTGATGAATATTTCTGAAGTTCCGGCCATATTTGGTCTCATCTTCAGTTCCGCATTTGACCTGGAGCCCGCTTTTGCCGGTGTGTTTGGCATGGCCATCGCGTGGGGTGTGAAACGCGGCATCTACTCCAATGAAGCAGGCCAGGGTACTGCTCCACACGCTGCTGCAGCGGCCGAAGTGAGCCATCCTGCCAAGCAGGGCTTAGTGCAGGCCTTTTCTGTTTACGTCGATACGCTTTTCGTTTGTTCAGCTACGGCCTTCATGATCCTGTTTACAGGGCAGTATAATGTGGCAAACCCGGAAGGGGGCTTTCTGGTGGAGAACCTGCCGGGTATACCCTACGGGCCAGAGTATACGCAGCTAGCTGTTAGTACGCACTTCCCTGCCCTGGGTAGCGGTTTTGTCGCTATCTCGCTGTTCTTCTTTGCCTTTACCACCATCATGGCCTACTACTACATTGCCGAAACCAACCTGAGCTACCTGAACACCAAAAACAGAAAATGGATGCTTTGGGCGCTTCGCCTGCTGATACTCGCCGCTACTTTCTACGGCTCAGTAAAGACGGCAGAATCGGCCTGGACGCTGGGCGATATCGGGGTGGGCATCATGGCTTGGCTGAACATAATTGCCATTTTCCTGCTACGCAAGCCCGCCTTACGCACCCTGCAGGATTACCTGGCGCAGCGCAAAGCCGGCCTCGACCCGACCTTTGATCCTGAAAAGCTAGGTATAAAGAACGCCGGAGAATGGAATAAATCGATAGGTATTGACGAGCAGGAAGAGCCAGATCAAAAAGAACTGAAAGCAGTTTAGCTGCGCAAATAGGTGTTATATAAAACAAAAGAGACGCTGTAATCGCGTCTCTTTTGTTTTTATGGTATGCCGTTTCTTGCTCAGAGATTACCCCCTTGAGGGGACCGCAGGGGGGGTAATCGTTAGCAGGCACTTTCTATTTCTTTATAGGCCACTACCCCTCTCCCATTCCACCTCCGGAAACACTACTTCCAGTTGCCGTTTGATCACGCGGTAATTTCCTTTCCAGAAGCTCGCCAGGTCTGACACAGTGGTGATCGGTTTGAGCTCCGGGCTGAGCAATGCCAGTTCCACCGTCATCTCGCCATCGTCTACGGTTGGACTATCTTCCCAGTCCAGCACATCCTGCAGCCGGATTTCCAGTTTGGGTTGACTGCCGCCTGGTTGGTAAGTGAGGTCTATACCTGAGCCATCCGGCAAAGTGATATTAGACGGGGCCAGCACTTCCAGACGGGCACGCTGCTCATCATTCAGGAACTTCGCTTCCAGAATCGGCAGGAGCTCCAGTTCCATCAACTCATCTGGGTGCTCAATATCGAAAAGGTAGGACTTCAGCCAATCCCAGTTAGTCATGAGCAAGGTGGCCGTGCTCACGTCGGGCCAGAACTCGGAGGGGCGCCATTTGCGCAGGCTCAGCACACGGTTTTGCCACTGCCTTACTTCGTAGTTGAAGTCCAGCAGATGTTCTCCTTCGAGCTTGATAGCTTCGGACATGGCAGGTACGCGGTGCTTTTCGTCGGGTGCTGGCAGTGGTTTACTTTGTAGCACGATGCTACCGATACGAGTGTCCATGGAGGCGGTAAGTTCGCCGTCGTTCAGGTCCCAGTGGTAACTTTCCTGCTGCTTCACAAGGGGAGCCAGATCTCTCGGGTTGAGCGGCGAAGCCAGGAAGATGCGGCCCGGATTGTCGCCGGTGCCGGCGTGCAGGTGCGCGATGGCCAGCCAGGGCTCATGCGCCAGGTCGTCGCGGTGACCGGCGGACGCATACTGCCCGCTGGCCAGCTGGAACTGCGCATTGTTGCCGGGACGAGCATAGGCGATGCGCTCCGGGTAGCAATGCGTGAGCAGCACACCGGTTTCATAGTCGTCGAAGGTGCCGTTCTCAGGTTCTATGCTGAAGAGCGAGCGGTATGAGCGGGCAACTTTCTCGATCTTTCCGAATTTCTTGCCTTGCCCTTGCTCTTTTCTATACCTGTGGAGCGCTTCTATCCTTAAGTTAATGTCGATGCCGGCGTTTCGGTCCAGCGGGTCGCGCTCTTCCAGGACGGCGGCAATATCAGAGGCCAGCGCCACCTGGTCGGTTTCTTCAGCTTTGAGCAGCATGTGCGCGATGCGGGGGTGACAAGGCAGCGCGTGCATTTTTTTGCCGTGCTCCGTAATGCGGCCGTGCTCCAGCGCCTGCAGCTGGTGCAGCATTTCGGTGGCGTACTGCAGGGCAGCGCGCGGCGGTGGGTTCAGCCAGGTCAGGCCACGGATATCGGTGATGCCCCATTGCGCCATGTCGAGCACAAGCGAGGACAAATCAGCTTCCATGATCTCGGGGGTGCGGTGCGGGGCCATGCGCTCATGCGTGGTTTTGCTCCACATGCGGTAGGCTTTGCCGGGTCCAAGACGACCAGCTCGGCCGGCACGCTGGTCAGCAGCGTCTTTGGAGATGCGCACCGTTTCGAGGCGCGACAAACCAGACTTCGGATCGAAGCGGGAGGTTTTGCCAAAGCCCGTATCCACCACCACCGAAATGCCTTCTATGGTCAAACTGGTCTCGGCTATACTGGTGGCCAGCACTACTTTGCGTCTGCCGTCGCGGTCGGGCATGATGGCGGCGTACTGCCTACCGAAGGGCAGCATCCCGAACAGCGGGTGTATCCTGAAATCGCGCAACTGGCGGCGCAGGAGTTCTTCTACTTTGCGGATATCATTTTCGCCGGGCAGGAACACGAGGATATCCCCTTCCTGCTCCTTCGCCGCCTGCACCACCACCTTGGCTGTCATTTCGGGCAGCATACGGTCATCGGCATCGCCGGTATAAAAGGTCTCGATGGGGTATTGCCGCCCCATGCTTTGCGCCACGGGTGCCTTGAGAAGGCTCGTGAGCTGCGGCATATCCAGCGTGGCCGACATCACCATAATGCGCAAATCTGTACGAAGCGCCTGCTGCGCCTCCCGGCTCAGGGCCATGGCTACATCGGCATGGATGCTGCGCTCATGGAATTCATCAAAGATCACGATGCCTATACCTGTGAGCGAGCGGTCGCTGTGGATCATGCGGGTGAGGATGCCTTCGGTCACAACTTCAATGCGGGTCTTGTCTGAAATGCGCGTCTCGAAGCGGATGCGGTAGCCGACGGTCTGGCCCACCTCCTCGCCCAGCAGCTGCGCCAGGCGCTCGGCAATGGTTTTGGCCGCCAAGCGACGGGGCTCCAGCATGATGATCTTCTGATCTTTCAGCCAAGACTCATCGAGTATCGCCAGCGGCAGCAAGGTGCTTTTACCGGCTCCCGGAGGAGCGTTTACGATCAGTGTGTTCTGCGCCGTCAGGTGTTCTCTGACGGCAGGTATAATTTCCCGAACGGGAAGGTCTATGGAGAATGGATTGAAAGGCAAGGGAATTTGAGAGTTTAAGATTTTGAGATTTGATGAATTAGCACGTCCCTTAAATTAGCTGTCTGTAAGAGTAGTTTAATGCCTTGAGGTTAGCACGATACTGCTCCAGGTATAGTGCTTTTGTTTCCATATCCAAAAAGCTTTGTGCTATTAAATCGTGTACGGCTTCCTTCTCTTCCCGATATAAATTAAAAAGCTTGATAACTCTGGATTCCATGATGCCGATACGCAGCCCGAATTCATAAAAATCGTCGTAGGCATAATAACCGTTTGCTGCGAAGCTACTGGTTTCATAATCGTCCTCAAACAGGCCTCCTTTTAGAGCCAGGTATGAATCATCTACATGAATCCGGGTATTGATCAGGTCGTAGGCAGGGCTCAGTACAAAGTCGCCGTTTGGTGTCTCGATGAGGCTGAAGTTCTTCAGGTGCGCATCTCCGTTCGAGAACAAATAATTAAACACAACCAGCGAAAACAGCTTCTCCAGCTCCACCACAGACGCCGCCACGTAGCGCTTGACCAACACGGCCAAGGCTTCATAAGTATATTCGTACTTAAAATCCGAGCCAGCTGTCTCGGATGTTCTACCGGCCAGCGAGGCAAAATCTTCTACACCATATTTACTTCCGTCCGGCTTTACATCAAAGCGTTTAGTAATGTAGGCGGGTTCTCCTGTTTGGAAAAAGATCAGCGCATTTTCAGCGGTCTGTATCCCGAATACCTGCCGTGCGATTTGCATGGTCAGGTGCTCGTTGGCGGGCACCTGTTGCACCTTTCGGAGGTCGCGCGGAATAGGTTTTAGAATGTAAGTTCCTTGCTCACCTGACTGTGTCAGCCGAAGCTTGTTTTTATCCAGCACCAGCGATAGCTTCTCCTGCACGCCCGAAATAGAGATGCGTTTTCGGTTCTCCATGAACTTCTCGGCATCTTCCTCGCTTGTCTGCGGGGCATTGTAGGGCAGCACATAACTTACTCTTTTACCACCGAAAACACGCACCAGGCAGGTTCGGCTATAGGCATGGAAGCCTGTTGCCAACGTACCCGGACATGTTGAAATTTCAGGAATAGCCATTCAAGATTAACTTAGTGGTTTAATGGTAACAGCTCCGATCGTATCGGATCCGGCAGTGGCTATGAGCAGGCCGAAATAGTCCTTTTCATCTATCCTGAGCTGACGGACCTGCAGCTGGCGGTTTACCCCTTCAGAAAGCATGTTGAAGAAAAAAGGAAACAAATGATCGGACAGGTATACCTGCTGCGTTTTGGGCAGGGTCAGGCTGATGGCGGGCAGGGCACTGTTCTGAAACCACTCATCGGTATACCTGAATTCATAGTGCCTGTTCGGGTACTGCGTGAGCACACCGACGAAAGCCCCGTTTCTATACACTCCTGCTTGCCGCATCGCTTAAAAGTTTGGTTTCTTTACCTCCAACTTCAACTCCATACCCAGCACCTCTGCCAGCTTGTGCAGAACCTTGAGTGTCGGATTGGCTTTTCCAGTTTCGATCCGATATAAGGTATTGATATTGATATCAGCCAATTCTGCCAGATCAGGCTGCGTGATATGCAGCATGTCGCGGCGAAGTTTGATCTGGTCTCCAAGTTCCTGAGCTAACATTATAATGTGATTTAGCATGTATATCATGACAAAAATAGATATTTAACATCAATTATCATACTATAATGTGATTTACACATCAATTAAAACAGGTAACATATAGAAAACATTTAAAACCACATTATAATGTGGCATAACACTTAGTTTAATAGGCCTTAAAGGTATACCATGCGGCGAATTGAATCGGATTGAGCCAAAAAAAACGATGCTTCCCAGATGCCATTCCTAACACTCTGATATTTCTCTACTACAGGAAGTAAAACCCTTTTTATTGAAACACCGGAGCTCAACAGAAAGCCAGAAAGCTTTCTTATCCGCCAAGCCGCTTTTCCCTCAGCTTAGTTTACGCCGGTAAGTAAACCCGAAAGGTGGTCCCGACATTTTGCTTGCTCTCCACTTCTATCCTTCCGTCTGTGTTTTCCACTATCTTCTTGACCATGTAAAGCCCGATGCCAGTGCCTTCCACATGGTCATGGAATCGTTTGAACATGGTAAAAAGGCCTTTTCTCTGACCGGGAGTCATGCCGAGCCCGTTATCGGCAAAAGTCAGCACATGGAACTGGTCGTCTGTATGGCAACTGATCTGAACCCGGGGTACCCGATCAGCAGCGCGGTACTTGATGGCGTTGGAGAGTAGGTTGTATACCACGCTCCGCATGTTCTTGCCGGAGATGCGGATAGCCGTGTGCGGCGCTACATTCGTTTCCAGCACAGCCTGGGTGGATTTTATCAGGGGCGCCAGGTCTAGGGTCACTTCTTTTATCACCTCCGCCACATCCACTAACTCGACATTGATTTCGTTCTGCTGCTGAAGCTTGGCCACCTCCGTCAGGCTGTCGATGGTTTTCTTAAAGCGTTCCACAGAGCCCTTCATCATATCCAGTATCAGCTGTGTATCACTTCTCTGTTCGCCTGTGGCAGTGTATCCTTGGGGCAGGAGCGCCAGCAGGCCTTCTATGTTAAGGATGGGAGCCTTCAGGTCGTGGGAGGCGGTATAAATAAAATTATCCAGGTCGTTGTTGATGCTGATCAGGTGCCGGTTGTTTACTTCCAATGCCTCCTGTTGCTCCTTCCCCTCGTGCACATCAGTGGCCGTTCCGAACCATGCTGTCACTTTGCCCTCACTGTCGCGTTGAGGAAGTGCGCGGCTCAGGTGCCAGCGATGGCTGCCGTCCCGCATCCGCAACCTGTGCTCTATCTCATAGCGCTTACCCGTCTGCACAGCCTTGTTCCAGGCCTCTACCGTTGGCTGCTCATCCTCTTCAATAAGAATGCTCTCCCAGTGCCATGCACCATTTGGTAGCTGCCTGGCCCCCGAAAACTCAGATACTCTGTTGTTGTAGTAGGTCACCGTCCCGTCTGGTTCGGCGATCCAGACGATCTGTGGCATGGCGTTGGCCAGATTCTGCAGGTCCCGGGCGCTTTGCTCAATCTTTTCTCTGGCCTGTACCTGCTCGGTTACATCAAGCGCTACGTGTATAACGCCGGTCACTTCGCCTTCTTCCATCAGCGGTGTGTAAGACACATTTAAATAATGTGCTTCCAGTTCCCCGTTTTTCAACAGATTGACCAACACTTCATTTCCGGTTTTGGTCTTCCCTGTTTGCAGCACTTCCCGGACAATTCCCAGCACAGGCTGGTCCTTCACCTCTGGCAGCGCTTCCTCTAATTTCTTACCGTTCACCTCGTCTGCCGTCTCTTTGCCCATAATATGCAGCATGGGTTCATTCACATTCTCAAACACCATATCGCTGCTCCTCGTTAAGGCAATGGCGATAGGTGCCTGCTTGATCATATTCCGGAAACGTGATTCGCTTTCCGCTAATCGCCTTTGGGCCAGTACCTCTTCTGTAACATCCACGGCTGTGTGGTGGATACCGTATACTTCGCCTTCTTTGTTAAAAAGTGGTTTATAGGTAAAGTTGAAGTAAGCAGGCTGTAAGCGGCCATCTATTTCCAGTTCCGCTCTTTCTTTAGTGCCAACATAGGTTTGCCCGGTTCTGAAAACTGTCTCCAATAAGTCGGGGAATGGCTGGCCCTCTAACTCGGGCACTGCCTGGCGTAATGTTTTCCCTGCTACCGTGCTGTCTTTTCCCCAGTAACCCAGCATGATTTTGTTGGCATACTGTATTTTTAAGTCCTTGTCCAGATAAAGTGCGGTGGCGATCGGGGCTTCTTCGATCAGGGTGCGATAACGGGATTCGCTTTCCTCGACCTTTCTGCGGGCCAGCACCTGCTCCGTGACGTCATGCGCCACACTAAACACTCCGGCAGCTGCCGTATCGCCTGCGTTGGCATAGTATGGCTGGTATACAAAATTGTAGTAGCAGAGCACTTCCTCTCCATCCTTGATCAGTTTAACAGGAAACTCTGTCGCATAAAAAGGCTGCCCTGTTTCACGCACCTGCACCAGCAATTCAGGGAACCCCTCCGTTGTGATTTCCGGGATGACTTCAAATAACGGCTTGCCAATGAGGTCTGATGTTCTGCCTAATAGCCTGAGCATTTCATCATTGGCGAACTCTACCGTATTTTCAGGGCCGGTGACAATGTAGACCGCCACAGGAGCCTGTATAAACAAGCTGTACTTTTTTTCAATCTCCCGCATGGCAGCAGCCTTTCTTTCTGCCATCACTTGTTCCGTGATCTCAGATGGGGCATGCAAAATATACAGCACGTTGCCCTCTGCATCCAGCACCGGCTTATTACTTGTTTTCCAATACCGCCCTTCAAATACGCCGTCTGCGTTTACCAAATCATAACGCAGCACCGGCATCTGGTCGGTCACTTTGTCTCTCAGTACTTTTGCAAGCGAAACGCTTAAGTTGGAGGGACCCGTTGAGGAGGCATCTTCCGGGTTCTCAGGGTATACCTCAAAGACACTCTTACCAACTAATTCTTCCCTTTTCTGCCCTGTGATTTGCAACTGTTCGTCGCTCACGGCCAGTATAGTAAACAGGGGTGGATTGGGTTGCAGCAAAAAAAAATTGCCGGTTAAGGTGTTAAAAACTATCTGAAAGTCTGTTGTCGGAACACGCCCTCCGGCAAAAATAGCTTGCTGCATGCAGTGTGTAATAAGTGATGTTGTAAGATACACAATTACGCAGCAAGATTAATTCCGCTGCGCTGCAATGTCAGTGTTATGTCAGAAATTTCAGAACTAACGAACTACCCGGAAATGCCTATACCTTGGCCCCGTCACCGATATCTCCCCCACGGTGTTAAACCTCCTACGCCACGTTTTCATCAAAGCCTTCAACAAAGGTATATAAGTGGTTAGAGGGGGTATGAAAGAATTAGTATTATTTACCGTCTCCGGGGAAGATTCGGTAATGCTACAAATTACTTTATGGTAGTATTAATACTCTCAAAGGTCGAAGACTTAAAAATAGTTCTTTGATATAATTCAGTTAATTAAAATTAATTATTTGAAGCAGGAGTAGAACTTGGCAAAACACTGAATCTATTTTTCATTAAGCTATCTAAACGTTTTGTCGCGACTATCTCTAAAATTCTATTTTCAAGAATTTGATTTACTTTAACGAGCGAATCATTTGATGCAATTAAGGAAGCGTTTTTAGCATTAATTTTATTTACAGAATCAATAGGGATCGGCAAGAGGTTTACAGAAAGTTGCTGTTTATCATTATCACCACCTTTTAAAATTTCTTTTGGCTGCTTTAATAATAAAACACCAATAGAGATAAGTGCTAAAAATGTAGAATAATAAAAGATATCAAGTTTTGAATTAGAATCTATTCTAAGAATATTAAATATATTGTTGTTAAAAATTCTAGGATAAACAGAACTCTCATTGCTAATATTTTCTCCCAAGTTAAAATCTGGATACTCTTGTACTAAAGAATTTTCAACACTTATACCATGTAAAACTGCACCTTTTAATAATCTATGATACCAAAATCTGTCTAATAAGTAAAAAGTAACCCAAACAAATGATAAAGCTAGTAATGTCAATCCTCCAATACTAGGAGAATTCACAATAGGAGAATATAGAGTAGAAGTAGTGAAAGTGTCCCAAGTCCTTAAAAATAAGTAAAGCAAAAATATTACAATATACGGAATCAAAAATATTGGTAGCCAATTTTCAATTTTTGTGGCATTTGCCGCATTTATTGCACTTCCCCTTTTTACTAAATCTTTCCTTTTTGCATATAAAAGGATAAGAATCCATGAAGAAACTACAACCAAATATAGAATTGCTGTCAATAGATGCCCCCATCTAATTGGTTGAGCAAGAACGTAATCCTCTTTAATTAAAAATGCTGAAGCTACAATTCCTGCACCAAGTACAGTAATCGCTCTTTCTCTAATATTAAGAAGAAGATCATTAAAATGCTTTTGTACATCTATACTCTGCTTCCAAGCTTCGATTAGGGCATCTTGTTTCTCCCTTGTTATACTCATAGTTTAAATATTTTCAAGAATATGGACCAATTCTGAGAAGTCTTTAATAATATACTTTGGTTCACACTTCTCTTTAGAAAAATCCTTTTCATTCTTAACATCCTCATCCGTCCAATGTGAAACTTTCCTCAATAGCTCGTATTCTTCTTTATGATGCTTTATCCCGTAATCAGCAAGTACACTTAATACATTAGCATCGTTAGCCATGCATATATCTTTCATTAAGCTATCCCCAACAAATATGGCTTGGTCTAATGTTGTGTCATTATCCTTTAGTATATCAATTAAAACTTTGGGATTTGGCTTTTTATCCTCTTTTGGTAAGATTATTAACTCACAATCACTTTTTTCTGTTAATTGCTCAAAGTCATATTTAGAATATAAAGAATTAGTGTTATTAAGCTCATGGCTCTTAGGTGCATAAAGAGCATCAACTAATCCTGACAAACCCAATGTATGCAATCTATAGTAAGAGTAAATTGGCTGAGACTCAGTATAAATCACTATTTTAAGTCCCCTTTCTTTCAATGTTTTAAGAGTCTTTAAAACATTTGGGTATAGCTTTAATTCTCTTCTTCTAGCTTCGAAATATGGAGGAAGAATAGATTCATAAAGCCTCTCTATTTCTTCATTACTTTTAGCTTCTTTTAATATTTCGAGTTCGTCAAGTAAGCGATTATATTCAGAGGTTCTATGTTTTTGATGAATCGGTCTTATACTTTGAAATAAATTATCCTCATTAATTTTTGTTTCTTTAACAACCCCTTGAACCAAAACACTAAAACTTTTATACCAAAATTCAAACCAGTCAAAAAGCGTGTTATCAAAATCACAAATAACTATTCGAATTTTATTTTCCTTAACATTCATATATTTCTCTTAACATTCATATATTTCTTTAAAAAGCATCCAATTCCAAATATATATTAAAATTTAATTATATAACATCAAGCTAGATACATGAATAAATAATTCTATAATAAAGCAAATCTCCATCACTTATACCTACTCAAAACCTTGCGCTACTTCTTTCATATCGGCTATATCGGCACGCACTACAAAGGTTGGCAGCGACACCCCTATGGGGTTGGGGTGCAGCAGGTGATAGAAGAGTGTCTGAAGAAGATTCTGAAGCAGCCGGTAGCGATCGTGGGCTGTGGCAGAACGGATGCCGGGGTACATGCAAGCCAGTTCTTTTTTCACCTGGATGTAGCGCAGCCCTGGGAATTTGATATGCTTTTCCGGCTGAACAAAGTGTTACCGCCCGACATTGCCGTGTTCGATATCATGCCGGTGGAGGGCCAGCCCCACGCCCGCTTCCATGCCAGCAAAAGAAGCTACGATTACTTTATCCATACCTACAAAGATCCGTTTCTGCACGATGTAAGCGCCCTATACCCCGTTCGGAACCTGAACCTGGACGCGATGCAGGCAGCCGCTGTCCTGCTCCCCCTTTACACCGATTACAGGAACCTGTGCCTGACGCCTGCAGAGCATGACAGCACCACCTGCTATGTAACAGAAGCCCGCTGGTTGATGGACCAGCAGGGTGACAGGCTGCGTTTTCAGATTTCGGCAAACAGGTTTCTGAGTCGCATGATCCGCATCATCGTGGGCCAACTGCTGCAGGTAGGAACCGGCGCGCTCAGCCTGCCCGAGTTTGAAAGTTACCTGACGCTGGAGAAAGCACCCAAGCACCTTTCACCGGCCTATCCGCAGGGGCTATACCTGTCCAAAGTAAGCTACCCTTTTTTGGACATCGCGCCCCGACCTTCCTTCTCTCCTGCCACAGCTGCCGGATGGCCAACACGCTGAGGCTACTTCACGACCCGCAAAACATCGGCCTGCACTGCATGCTCGCCAACTGTACGTTCCTCGGTCGGGCTGTCGAATACCACCAGCACGCGCTCGTCGTCCAGAATGGCGAGTCCTTCGGCTTTATCTTTGCCGGAGTTCTCCCCGGAGCCGTGCGGCACCTCGCACAGTCGCTCCAGTTCGTTGTGATGCACCAGTTGCTCCGTGTGTTTGTTCACGGCATCGCGCCAGCGGTAAATGGCAATCACGCCGTCCAGATCCATGGTGGGCCCGGCCAGCAGGTATAGGTCATTCCCGAAAATGCGTAGCTCCCGTATACCTTTGCCCCGCAGGTTCAGGAAGTGCTTCCGGTAGGGTTTCTCCTTTGTCAGCTGCTTCAGGTGCAATATGCCGGCCTTGTCCTCTTCGGGCTCCACTTCCAGCACCATGGCCCAGCCCCTTAGCACCGGGCCGCGCAGCCCTATAAAAATGCGATGCCCGTGTATGGCCAGTCCTTCTATATCGAAGCCATTGTCTTTGCCGGGGATGTCCATAAAAGGAGCAATGTGCGGGTCCTGCCGCAGCACTTCCGTTAACAGACTGCTGGTTTTGTCGCCCTTCAACTGACCCGCACGCAGCATTTTGCCGGGCTTGTCCGGATCTTCTACTTCTTTGTACAAGGTATACTCCCCTGTTGCCGGATCCTGCAGAATAGGAATGCGCGCCAGCAGGTAGCGGTTCGGGTCACTTTTGATCTTTGACAGGCGCTCTATCTGTTTTTTGATCGAGTCAGGCCGCTTCGGCTTCTTTCGCTTCAGGCTGTGGGAGCCGATCAGCCAGAGGTAGTGATCGGCCATGCCCATTCCCTCGATGTCGATCTCGCTGAAGTCCTTTGCCGGGAGATCCAAGTAATCGTGTACATCAAACGAGTGGTGTTTGCCAAAAGAGCCGTCCGGCAAGCGGGTGAGGCGCTCAATGGTGGTGCGCTCGTCACAGCTCAACCATAGGTTATCGCCCAGGAGAAGGGCTGTAGAAAGGCCATCGCGCACATGCTTGCCTTTGGCATTCAGGCTCAGGTCGGGGGAAAAGGAAAGTTTAATTTTATCGCGCATGCTGTATGTTTGGGGTTATGTTCTACCTGTTCAGGTGTACGCAGGTTCAGGTATACAGACTGTGGCTATAAAACGAACCATGCGCCAAATAGTATGTCCTCCGCTGGCACGAATTTGTAACGTTATCTTGTCCCATAAATTTCTGGATATGGGCCTTGGTTTTGAGAAACTGTCCCCTTGAGGACAAGTGAGACGAGATTCGAAACTTGCGACCATAGGTCCTAGGGGTGTAATGCTACGAGGCGGCCGGCTTGTGTGCGCCAATGCCGGTAAATTCACATGTGTAGACACCCCTATAACCCCCTCAAGGGGATACTCTTCTCCTACTGCTGCTACACTTTAGTTGGAAAAGGGCAAATCTGGGAAAGTTATCGGACAAGATAAGGCTTGCAGATCGTGCCTATAACTTTCCACGCAGCTATACCTTCGGCACATATAAAAACGAGCTACAAACTTGAACCGGCACACCATGCATGAATAGTGTAAACTACAAAAGCGGGGCTAGAAGTTTTTACACCCGCCCCGCTTTTGTTTAAGTTACAAAGTATGATTTCTTCGCTACAGTTAACCGAGACCTTAAGCCTCCTGTTTCTGAGCAGCCAATAGTGCATCAAGGCCTTCCATGGCCATGGTCAGGCCTTCTTTGAAGCCCATCTGGATCGTGGTTTCGAGTTGTGCCAGGTCATCGAATACGATCCGGTTCTCTACTAAAGTAACATCCTCTTTGGGTGTAAAGCTTACCTCCCACTTCGATTGCGGCATTTCTGTGTTGACTACACCTTCCGCATCGGCAAAACCATCGAGTGCTGTAAAGCGCTTTTTAGGATCTATGGTCTTGTAATTGGCCAGAGCCCAGTGCTCTTCCCCTTCCGGACCAACCATGGCATAGTGCCAGTGGCCGCCTTCTCTGAAATCCATTGTTTTGGTACGGGATTTCCAGGGTTTGGGCGCCCACCACTGGTCCAGGATCTCGCTTTTTGTGTAGGCATCCCACACAAGCGGGAGCTCAGCGGCAAACTCTCTTTTGACAGTGATCGTTTTGTTTTCTTTGTTCACGTTAAACTCAAATTCCAGGTTTCTTTTCATGGCTTATTGGTTTTTAGGTTTGATAATACGGTATCCAATTCGCTGAAACGGTCTTCCCAGATCTTCCGGAACTGTTCCAGCCATTTGTCAATTTCTTTCATCTTAGCTACTTCAAGCTGATAGTAAATCTCGCGCCCCTGCTGTTCCTGTTTTACAAGCTGGCACTCTGTCAGAATCTGCAGGTGCTTTGAAACAGCCTGCCTGCTGGTGTCAAAATGCTCGGCTATCGCATTCGGCGTCATGGCCTGCAAGGCAATTAAACCGATGATGGCTCTGCGTGTAGGGTCTGCTATCGCCTGAAAAACGTCCCTTCTCATTTCTTTAATTAAGATATGCAACCATTTGTTTGCTAATATACGTGCAACTGAACGGTTGCGTTAATTATTTTTCATTTATTTTTAAATAATTTACTGAGAGACAGTTGCTAAGGAGTAAACTTCATACAGTCTTTCTGAGATAACTAGTTCTACAGAAGATCTCGGGGCAGTCTTTAATAGCTGGGATTTTAAAAAAGCAGCACTGTAAAACCTCCCTGCTCCCGCTAGCGCGAGTTTTCAATTCGTGCCTATACCTTACCACGCAGCTATACCTTCAGCACAAGTTGAAGTACAGGCTCGCACTAGCAAATATTCACTCCCCGTAGATATAAGGATTCACTCCTCCCCATCCACCCCTTCAAAAAAACTTCTCACATCTTGTAGTTTTCCCTTAACTTCTGCAACTAACAGTATATCCGCATGTAAACCGAAAGCACAATGGCGCAGCAAGTAGACGAGACCTTTATGCAGCAGCTAAACCAACACTTAGGTATAGCGCATAAGGTATGCGGCCTCTATTTCTCGGATGCGGAGGAGAAGCAGGATGTGGTGCAGGAAATGCTCTACCAGCTCTGGCGGTCGTACCCGGGTTTCGACGGACGTTCCAAATTCTCTACCTGGATGTACAGCGTCTGCCTGAACACCGCCCTGACCTACCGGCGCAAGGAAAGCAAACACAAAAGCCAGCCGCTTACGCCGAGCCACCACCAGATAGCCGAGGAACCTGCCAACCCCCAGGAAGAGAGCCTGCAGCAGCTCCATAGCGCCATCGCTACCTTGTCCCCACTGAACAAGGCCCTGGTGCTGCTATACCTGGAAGACCTGCGCTACGAGGAAATTGCGCAGATAACGGGCCTGACCAAAAGCAACGTGAGCGTGCGACTGGTCCGGATAAAGAAAGAACTGGAGACGAAGCTAAAGAAACAATCTAATCCTTACAGCGATGCCAACCTTAGATGACCTGAAGCAAAAATGGAACGCGGAGCAGCCTGCTTTAGAGGCCACTGCCCCTTACGATGCCGCTACATTGAACCACATAATCCGAACAAGAATGAAAAAGCAAAACAACACCATCTTTCGTTACTTCTGGGCTACCTTCACCTTTCATATCGTGGTGTACGCCCTGTTGAGCCACGTCCTGATCAGGTATGGCGCCGACACAAATATGCTGCTTCTGGGTCTGCTCGGTTTCGGGGTGATGGTGCCTTTCACGGCCGTCATGCTTTGGCGCTACAAACAAATGGCCGTCGCGAAGATGAACCAGGAAAGTGCCGCCTCCATCCATACCTATGTCAGCCGGCAACGCGCTTTACTGGCCGGTTTCTATACCTTCAAGAAGCGCTACGAACTGGTGCTGATTCCGCTGATCACGGCCATCGGCGTGGTGCTGGTGTTCGCGCTCTACATCCCGGGCGGTGTGATGGTCTACCCTGGCTCAGCCCTGGTCACTTTTGCACTGGCTGCCTTGGTTTGCCTGCTGGCAATCCGCAATGAAAACAAAAAATACTTTATCCGGCCCCTCCAGGAGCTGCAGGATATACTGGAGGATTATAAGGGCTGAGTGATGCGTTTTATCCGTTCGCTGGTGCGCTGTTGTAATTCCTGCCTGCTACCTTTCCTCGCAGCTATACCCTCAGCACAAGCTACAAGCGCCCACTATCACTAAACCCGACAGCATGAAGCCAGTTGCCAATTCAGTATCATTGGATGTACCAGGTAACAGGAAGCTACACTTTATGTATATTTATCGTACATATTTCTTCCTCTCACCTTAAGCTATAAATCATGAAATCACTCCTCTCCATTCGTCAGTTCTCTCCTACCACTTCTGAAAATTCCAGCAGTCACACCCCTTCCGTAGCGGACTACCACAACTACACTGGTGCGGAAGACGAACTGAGCGGCGGGGCCCGCAGAATCACCATCAACACCCCGAAAGGTGAGTTCTTCGTCTGGACGAAACGAGTGGGTAACAACCCAACCATGAAGCTGCTCCTGCTGCACGGTGGACCGGGCGGCACGCACGAGGCCTTTGAGTGCTTCGACAGCTTCCTGCCCAGGGCGGGCATCGAGTACTATTACTACGACCAGTTAGGCTCCCACTACAGCGACAAACCCGACGACACCAGCCTCTGGGAAATCGAGCGCTTTATAGAAGAAGTGGAGCAGGTGCGCCAGGCGCTAAAACTGGATAGTAGCAATTTTTACCTGCTGGGCCACTCCTGGGGCGGCATCCTGGCCATGGAATACGCGCTCAAATACCAGCAGCACCTCAAAGGCCTGATCATCTCGAATATGATGTCGAGCGTGCCCGCCTACAACCGCTACGCCGACGAGGTGCTTGGTCCGCAAATGCCTCCCGAGGTACTGGCCGAAATAAAGCAGATAGAAGCCGATAACGACTTTGAGAACCCACGCTACATGGAGCTGCTGCTGCCGCACTTCTATACCCAGCACGCCCTGCGCCTGCCGCTGGAGCAATGGCCAGACCCGGCCCTGCGCATGCTCGACCACATGAACCAGACGGTGTATGTGCAGATGCAGGGGCCGAGCGAGTTCGGCATCCGGGGCAATGCCTCGCTCCTGAACTGGGACCGCTCCAGAGATTTGCCAGGTATAGCGGTACCCACGCTCACCATCGGCGGGCAGCACGACACCATGGACCCGAAACACATGGAGTGGATGGCCACGCAGTTTCCGAAAGGCCGCTACCTGCACTGCCACGAAGGCAGCCACATGGCCTTTTACGACGACCAGAAAACCTACTTTGAAGGGCTAGTGAAGTTCATGAAAGAGGTGGATGGGTAAAAGACATCGAAGTGTCTGAGCAAGCAGGAAGCATTCGGGTAGACAGCATCAAAAACAGTTTATTTCAAAATTTATAGCCTTTACACCAGTCCTCCGTCTGTTCACGCAGTAATCCGGATAGTTATTCCGCATCTTTTAGAATATAGGTAAATTAGGTACTGCAGCGAACCCGCATGTTCTACCTAAACCTTACCGCTATGAAGATTTTTCTATTCATCTCTTCTCTCCTTCTCTTCGCTTTCCTAATGCTTTCTACACCGATTTTGAAACATCAGCCTGAAACAAGCAAGTTACCGGCTGGTGCTACTACCGCTCTGCAGCAGGATCAGGAAAAGATTAAACTCGGGGAGCACCTGGTACTGACTTCTGCCTGCCACGATTGCCACACGCCAAAAAAAATGACCGACAAAGTTCCGGTGATGGACTACGACAGAGCTTTATCCGGCCATCCGGCTAGTTTGCCACCTCCTGATGTGAATCGCAAAGAGATAGAACAGAAAAACCTGGTGGTAACGCAAACACTAACAGCCTGGATTGGGCCTTGGGGAATTTCGTATGCAGCCAATTTAACCTCCGATGCGACCGGTATCGGCAACTGGACGGAAAAACAATTCTTCACGGCCATACGGGAAGGCAGGTATAAGGGCCTGGAAAACAACCGGACTTTATTACCCCCAATGCCCTGGGATATGTACAGAAACATGACCGACAAAGAGTTGAGCGCCATATTCGCTTACCTTAAATCCACCAAGCCGATCAAAAACGTTGTTCCCGCCCCAGCCCCTCCGGTAGCAGCCGCACCCGGCAAATAAAAATTGTGCTTTGTTTTGATTCATCGAGCAGCTAGTTACGCTTGTTAGATGGGCAAGCACTGGCTGGCGCGGGCTTTCAGCTCGTGCTTATACCTTACCATAATGCTATACCTAACAGCACGCCCAAAGCAGGAGACTTCGTTCTGCTGAATCAGGTTAATCTTACCGGCAAACATCATAACCTGTGCTCTGTTTAAAGAGTAAATAGCTAGAAAAAAAAGCGTTTACTCTGCATGAAACCACAACACTCTCCGGAAGAAATCAACTCTTATTTTATTGAACAAGTTAAAGACTACGCCATTTTTGCGATGGATACCGAGGGTATCATTACCACCTGGAACCAGGGCGTAGAGCAACTGAAAGGATACAAAGAGGCTGAATTTGTCGGCCATTTTTATGGCATGCTGTTTCCGGATGAATATCAGCAGGCTGGCAAACCGGAACTGGAACTGAAATCTGCCCTGGAAGATGGCTTGTATGAAATTCAGGACTGGCGCAAGCGAAAAGACGGATCCCTATTTTGGGCCAACATTAAGCTTACCCCCATTTATTCCGATGGCAAACACATCGGTTTCACGAAAATAACGGGCGACAGAACCGAGCAGAAAGAGCTGCGGGACAAACTGGCGGCACGCCAGCAAAGTGCGCTCGAACACAAGAACACAGAGCTGCAGCGCATCAACCTCGACCTGGATACCTTCATTTATACAGCTTCCCACGATCTTCGCTCCCCGATCATGAACATAGAAGGGCTGATGGAAATCCTCAGAAAGGAACTCGTAGCCGCTGATGCCTTGAACAGCACTACCGAAGAGATTTTGAAGCACGTAGTGGATTCTGTTGGTCGGTTTAAAAGGACCATAGCAGACCTGACAGAGATCAGCAGAATGCAGAAAGGATTCAGCGAAAGTGCTTCGAATGAAGTGATCAATATCAAAGAAGTGTATGATGAGATTATGGCCGACCTGAACAAACCAGCTAATCTGAAGGATTGCTTCATCCATACCGACCTGCAGGTTTATCAGCTGAAGTTTTCGCGCAAAAACTTCAGGAGTATCCTCTACAACCTGATCAGCAATGCCATCAAGTTTCAGTCGCCGGACCGTGACTGCCTGATTACGCTCAGCACCCGACTGGAAGAACCCTGGGTAGTGTTAAGCATTGAAGACAATGGCCTTGGTATTAACGCCCGTCAGCAGCCGCAAATGTTCACGATGTTCAAGCGATTTCATGACCACGTGGAAGGCACGGGTATTGGGCTGTACATGGTAAAGCGTATCCTGGAAAATGCCGGCGGCAAAATAGAATTGAAGAGCGAAGAAGATGCTGGCGCCGAATTCAGGCTCTACTTTCCGGCGGCTGTTTAGGGTTTTCTATAGGTATAAAATAATAAGTTTGCGTGAACTGTCAGCTCAGACAACTATACAGGTATAGCAGGTATCATCCTGCACTAATTTGGTTTGGATCACTTACACTGATAAGTATAGCTTACCGCCTCTTCCCTCCCATCGTTATACCTGGTAATGGAAGTAGTCGGAAAGCCCTGTGCGTTGTAGGTATAGACGGTAGAATGACTGGGGAAACTCGGGTTAACTTCCTGCACATTATAGCTCACGAGGTTATGTGCAGACGGCGGACGCAGCGGCTCGAAATAGGTATGGGCAAAGGTCGCAGCTGGCAGGGGTTTCGCATCGTAGGTTAACTGCACATGATAGTAGCTGTCAGCGCCTGGCACAAGCTGTTCTAAGGATACTGGATCGCCATCTACATAGGTATACCGCCACATCAGCTCCGTCACTGGCTTCCCGGAAGCCATACTGACGTAACTGGCTTCGGCAAGTTCCTGCCGGCTGTTGTAAGTCAGGGTATAGTAGCCCAGTTCCACTTCTTTGAAGTCGCCGATGCGCGAGTTGTACCTGGTCTGCTTCGCCAGTTTTCCTTGTTCGTTGTACTCGTTCACATAGCGGTTATACTTCTGTACAACCTCTGTTACCTGGCTTTTCTTGTTATACTTCAGATCGGCTCTGTCATAATACAAACCTGCATACTCTGTCTGGAAAATGGTGGCAAGCGCCTGCCTGTCGGTATACTCCAACCGGGTCGTGATCGTCTGGGGCTTGTTGGGGTTATCGGGATACAGGACGGGGTCATAGGTAAGCGTACTGGTTTGCTCAACCAGCAGGCACTCCGGCATCGCAACTGGTGTAGGTTCATCGCGCTCAGAGCAGCCCCACAGCAACAGGGCCAGGGGAAAAAGGAAGCGTGTTTTCATGTAAACAGGTATAAGCCAAACAAATATATTGTTTTCTGAATAAGAGTTTACTGCTCTTCATCTATTTATTCATTTCCTTGCTGCCAGCAACAGTGCTGGCAGTTAGTTTCAGGTATATTGCACAGTTCATACTTCTTACCTATAGAAAATACGTATAGGGCTTAGCCGTTTTGAGATGCCTGCGGCTGGCTGGTACGGGTTCGGAGAATATAAGAAGCATGACGAAAGAATATTTGTACGAACACAACAGTATCGTGATTGTGGCTGTTTTGTTTGTGTTGATCCTGCTGGCTCAGGAAGCCGGCTACCGCATTGGCCGCCATCACCAGCGCAAAACCGACAAAGACGTAAAAGCACAGACCAACACCATACAGGCCGGCACCCTGGGCTTACTGGCGCTTATCCTTGGTTTTGCCTTCAACATATCCCTGCAAAGCTACAACGCCCGCACTAAAGCGGTTATAACCGAAGCCAACGCCATCGGCACGGCCCTCATGCGCTCGCACTTGCTACCTGCCCCTTACGATTCTCTCACGCACCAGCAGTTGCAACAGTACATTGACCTGCGTTTGGCCATCAGCAACACGAACTATGTGATGGCGCAGGAGCAGGAAGCCCTCTCCGACGAGACCGAGGTGACCCAGCGCGCCATCTGGGAAGAGGCTGTAAAGGCAGCACGCATCGACCCCAACCCGGTAACCACAGGCTATTTTATCACAGCACTAAACCAGGTAGTGATCGCCCATAACGAACGAAACGCTTTACTGGCCATGCACGTGCCGGAGGTGATCTTTTACCTGCTGTTTATCGTTTTCATTATGTCAGGCGCGCTGATCGGGTATGGTAGCGGACTGGGCCAGAAACGCACCACCCTGCCCTCGGCATTTCTGAGCTTCATGATCTGCCTGGTGGTGTTCATCATCATCGACCTGGACCGGCCCATGCGGGGCATCGTTAAGGTAGACCAGCACAGTCTGGAGCGCCTAAAAGCTGACGACAAACAAGACTAAACTACCAAGGACCAATCCTCTTCTGACAGGCAATAAGTCTGTTGATCCGGCCCAGAGGCTGCTTTCTTAAAATAGAACAGAATAAGCCGTTGATAATGGATTATAGTGCGTATCTTAGAATATGCTAGAAAATATATTCCCCATCGGATCTGAAGTGTTCGCAAAAGTGAATCCGGATCTAAAATTAACGATCAGACAATATTTGAAGCGTATCTACTACTGCACCGTCAATGGTAACCCATTGCAGAGGGACCTCGTGTACTTCGAGCGGGAGTTGATACCGGTACAAGCTAAATAAAAAGCAAAAGCCCCCGCCGAAAGCAGGGGCTTTTTAAATAAATGCGGCTTTTGCGGTCCTGTATAAAGCTACTTGATACTATAGGTCATCAGCGGAATGTTAGCGTGCTGACCGGCATCTGTCAGGATCAGGCCTACGCCCTTGGCCCAGAAGTAATTCATCTCGATGCCCGAATCAATCTCCATTTCCATGAAAGTAACAGAGGTCTTGGCTTGCACATGGATCACCTCCTTGTAGGTCTTGCCCTCCACCGTTTTGGTCATGTTTTTGGCGATAATGGTAAAGGTCATTTTGGTATCGATGCCATTCATCACATTGGTCTGGTACCACGGCTTGCCCTCAGGCGTTTCTTCTTTCAGAAACGTCAGGGCTATATTCCCGATGGTTGGATCCATACCGATACCGGTATACACGCCTTTTTCTTTGAGCAGATAAGACTTTCCTGTTTCACTTCCCTGCTTCGTTTCAAACTCTGAATAGGTTTTCCCTTCGATGACCTTGGTGTTGCCTGTGGCGGTAAGTGAGTAAGGATTGGTACCACCATAATTCCAGGTGGAGCCTTTTGTAGAAGGGAAGTAATCCAGTTCCGTTGTTGCCGGCGAAGCATCTTCGTCCTTGTCGCCGCATGAAACCAGGATGCCCAGCATCAGGCACCACATCATCACAAATCTAAGCTTGTTCATAGGTATATAGTTATCTTACTATGCAAGATAGGAAAATAAAATTCCAGCCAAAATAGAATAGTTTTCTGCCTCGCTAACAGGCAAACCTGGGACGTCCACTCGCCGCGGTATTTCAGGGCTAGCCGGATAAGAAATGGATTGCTGGGAACATTTACCCTTACAATCAGTTAAAAGAAAACGCCTTCCGGCATCAACTGAACAACATCTATAACCACTAAAACAAACTTAAAATCATGCCTTTTATCGAAACAGAAGACATCCAGCGGGGAGAGAATGTATACCTGAACTACCAGGATTATGGCAACGGACAGCCCGTGATCCTGATCCATGGCTGGCCGCTCAGCCACAAAATGTGGGAGAACCAGGTACAGGCCATTGTAGAAGCCGGCTTTCGCTGCATTGCCTACGACCGCCGCGGCTTTGGCGACTCCGACCGGCCCTACCGCAACTACGACTATACCTCCCTGGCGCGGGACCTGCGCGCCCTGATCGAACAGCTCGACCTACGGCACTGCGTACTGGTGGGCTTCTCGATGGGGGGCGGTGAAGTGGTTCGCTACCTGAGCATGTTTGGCAACGACCGCATCGACAAGGCCGTGCTCGTGAGTTCGGTTATTCCGATCGTAAAGAAAACTGAAAACAACCCGGACGGTGTGCCGGAAGACAAGCTGAACGAGATCATGGAAGCGCTCAAAACCAAGCGGGTTACTTTCCTGGCGGAGTTCAGCAAGCAGTTCTATAACTCCAGCGAGAACAAAGACACGGTCACAGAAGAAGTGCTGAAGTATGATTGGGCCATTGCCACGGCTGCGTCTCCGCATGCTACCATCGAAACAGCCAAAGCCTGGGCCAATACCGACTTCCGACCTGAGCTTCGCAACGTAACGGTTCCGACGCTGATCGTGCACGGCGAAGCCGACCAGATCGTGCCGATCAAGACCAGCAGTGACCAGTCTTCCAAAGAAATAAGAAACAACAAGTACATTAAAATAAAAGGGGCACCACACGGCTTGTTCCTCACGCACAAAGAAGAACTGAACAATGCGCTGCTCGATTTTTTGCGGCAATAATCAAAACTATCGCTAAGAATTGCGTGTGCTATAGCAATATTGCCAAACAAAAAGGTCCGGACTTCTCAGCCCGGACCTTTCTAATTTATCAGTTTATACCTATCTACTTACTCACCCACTGCCCCGGTTTATAAGTGGCTTTGGCTCTTTTCTCCACATCTTCGCGGTAGTAGGCTACATCTTTAAAATTAACATCAGCATAGCGTTGGGCCTGGTCGTTGAAGTGCGGTGACTTCGGATCGCCGCTTTGTCCGCCGGCCAGGATGGTCTTGGCTTTCACCTTGTCGCCGAACTCCACCACGGCCACAAAGCTGTTGCCGGAAGTGCCGTAGAGACGCTTGGTATCGTAGCTGTTCGCGCCATAAGAGGCCAGCGCTCCCCAATTGCCCGAAGCCATACCTACCGGTATACTAGGAGCCGCATCGTTGAACGGCTGCTTGATATCACCGGTGAGGCGTTGGAAGCGGTTGATCTCGCCCCAAGCCGTGTTCCATTTCCCAAAGTCCTGCTCCAGTTGCGCAATGGTCTTACGGAAAGTCTCGAGGCGTTCTGCGGCAGGGGCTGTGTTGGCGTAGTAGTCGAAGCGCTCCATTATGTGGCCCTTTGGTGCGCTGCCGTCGCGCAGCAGGTTGGTGGCGTAGAAATGCGCCAGGGACATCGCCACGGATTCTTTCGACACAGCATAGTCCCAGTTGCGCATCACCTCGATGGCGGCTTTCAGTTTCGGGTCGGTTGGCTTTTGGGCATCATAAGCTTTTACGAGTCCGGGTATAAGCACCTCGAAGCCCGGCAGGTATGGGTCGTAGGCCAGGTCTATGAGTTTGTCGAGTGTCAGGTTTTCTGCTTTTTTCAACAGGCGAATGGCATGTACACCCCGGAAGTTCTCCGGCGAAGGCGCCATGTATACCGGGTAGTCCTCTTTCTTCGGGCTGTACTCAGCAGCAGCGGTAAAAGGTGTCGAGTTGCAGTTCTGTATCCAGCCGTTAGGAGGGTTCACAAGGCGGATGGTTTCATCCAATGAGTGTAGACCTTTCCAGTCGGTTTTCGGATTGCTGCCATCTACCGGCTTGGAGTAGTCTAAGGAAGTGTCACGCTTCGGGAAGAAGTTGCCGTGGTAGTAGGCGATGTTACCATCTGCATCGGCGTACACGGTGGCATTCGAAGAGTTGGTGCGCATCTGCATCATCTCGTCGAACTCCTTCAGGTTACTTTTCTTGGTGCGGGTATAGGACTGGATCAGCGCATCAACCGGCTTCCACATCAGAGCAGTAGCCACCCACTTGTCGCCGTTCATGTGCGTAATCGGTCCGTGGTGGGTGCGGTAGGTGGTAAAAGTCTTCTGCTTCAGTTCATTACCGGCCTTATAAGCCAGACTTACTTCCTGCGTTTCTACCGGGCGCAGCTCCTCGCCATACCTGTAGAACAACTTTCCGTCCTGCTTCACAATCGTCTCCTCAAACTCGTCTATCACATCGGCATAAGCCGAGGTATGCATCCAGCCGGTCTTCTCGTTGAAGCCCTGGTAGATGAAAAACTGTCCCCAGGTAACGGCACCGTAGGCATTCAGTCCCTCTTCGCTCACCGCATGCACTTCGCCCCGGAAAAAGAAAGAGGTATGCGGATTGATCAGCAACATGGCGTCGCCGGAGGCGGTGTGCTTGCCCGAAATGGCAAAGCCGTTGGAGCCCTTCGGCTCTTCCAACAAGGCTGGCTGCACCAGGCCATGACCGGCACTATTCAAGCCCAGCGAACGGTCTTCTTCATAAAAAGCCTTAATTCCTTTGGTAGAAATGCTCTCGATGTCGCCGCCAATGGAGCCCTCGCTGAAGTACATCGGCATCCAGGGCTCAAAGCGGGTGAGCAGTTTTGGCTTCACTTCCGGATGGGTGTGCAGGTAATAGTTAATACCGTCGGCAAAGGCCTGGCACAGCTCCTTCAGCCATTCCGGGCTTCTCTCGTATTCAGCCTTGGCTTCTTCTTCTGTCATGTACAACTTTGCACGCAGGTCGCTGTAAAGTTGCTCCTCTCCTTCCACCTCCGCCAGTCGGCCGGTGGCCCACAGGTAGTTGCGTTCCACACGGTTAAAGTCATCTTCGCACTGGGCGTACAGGAGTCCGAATACGGCATCGGCATCGGTCTTGCCATAGACGTGCGGCACACCAAAATCATCGCGCATGATGGTGACGCGGGCGGCCTGCTCCTCCCACTTCGCCAGCTCGGTTGCAGTGTCGGTTTTGCCGTTGGTGGCGCAGGAAGAAAGGTAGATGAATAAAAACAGCAGGAGCAGCTGAGGCCTGAAAAGGTATTTCATGGTTTTGAGGTAGATAAGCTTATAAACGATCAACCAATTTAAGCATAATTCTGAAAAGCGCAGAAATGATGTAGTGCAGGCGCACGCTATACCTGAGGCAGTCATGCACAGCTTCAGGTATAGAGCGCTCTTACAGGTATAGACTCCGAGCGCTCTTTCGGATTTGCAATCCGGAAGTTCAATGGCTGCGGATTTGTAATCCGCATAGTAAAGGCAGTAGCTACTGGCCGGTAAGCGGATCACAAATCTGCAATAGCAATAAATGGCAAATGTGAAAAAGCAAAGGCAGCTATACCTACTGCAATTTCAAAAGCAGGACTACAACCTGCACATTCACAACAGCGACAACATCAAATTCTAGCCTGGTAGGTATAGAGTTGATAGTAACGTCCCTGCTTCTCCAGCAGTTCTTCATGACGCCCCTGCTCGGCAATGCGGCCTTGTTCGATCACCAGAATCTGGTCGGCCTGCCGGATGGTGCTGAGGCGGTGGGCGATCACGAAGGTGGTGCGACCCTGCATCAGGGTTTTAAGGCTGGCCTGAATGAGACTTTCGCTTTCAGTGTCGAGGTTGGAGGTGGCTTCGTCCAGGATGAGGATGCGCGGATCGGCCAGGATAGCACGGGCAATGGCAATGCGTTGCCGCTGTCCACCTGAGAGCTTTACACCCCGCTCCCCGATCAGCGTGTCCAGGCCTTCCGGGAATCGGTCAGTGAATTCCTGCACATGCGCGGCGTGTACCGCCTGCATCAGTTGTTCCTCCGTGGCATTAGGACGTGGGAAAAGGATGTTCTGCCGGATGCTGCCTTCAAACAGAAAATCGTCCTGTAGCACCACGCCCAGCTGACTGCGATAGCTTTGCAAACTTATGCTTTGCAGGTCATGACCGTCTACGGTAATCGTACCGCTGTCAGGGTTCAGGAAGGAGGCAGCCAGCCCCGCAATGGTCGTTTTACCGGAGCCCGAAGTACCAACCAATGCCGTGACAGAACCCGCAGGTGCCCGAAAACTGACATCTTTCACTACATCTTTACCGGTTTCATAAGCAAAAGCCACGTGGTCGAACACGATGTCGCCGTGAATCTGCTCAAGCTTCAGCGTACGGGTTCCGTGCGCATCTTCCAGCGGTGTGTTCAGAATTTCCTGGGTGCGGTCGAGGCCGGCGAAGGCTTCCGTGAACTGGCTTCCGATATTGCTCATTTGCAGGATCGGAGCGATCATAAAACCCAGGTATAGCGTGAAGGCCAGAAAGTCACCAAAGGTCATTTCGCCTTTCATGATCAGGTAGCCGCCAATGCCCATGATACCCGCCGAGGCAAAGCCCAACAGCAAAGTAGCGGCTGAGGTCACCATACTGGTTGTGGTCAGACTCTGTTTTACGTTCAGGAAAAGTCGAGTCACGCCATCCTCAAACGTCTTGATCTCCTGCGCTTCCGCATTAAAACCTTTGATCACGCGCACACCGCCCAGCGTCTCGGTCAGGCGACCGGTCACTTCGGCATTGATCACGCCACGCTCCCGGAAGATGGGCCTGATCTTGCCGAAGGCTTTGAGTGAGATCACCCCAAAAATGGCTACCGGGATAAGTGCAAAACCTGTCATCAGCGGACTGATGTAAATGAGCAGCACGAGACAGATGAGTGAGGTCAGCACGCCGCCTATCATCTGTGCAAAGCCAGTGCCGACGAGGTTTCGCACCCCTTCCACATCGGTCATAATGCGCGAAACGAGTTCGCCGGTTTTGGTATTATCGAAAAAGCGGATGGGCAACTGCATGATGTGGCGCTGCACTTTGGCGCGTAGTTGCGATATGAGGTGCTGGGCCTCCACACTCAGTATCTGGGTGAGCGCAAAAGAAGTAACCGACTGAATGACAATGGCTAGCAGTACGGCTCCGATCAGCCATTTGAGCATGGTACTGTCACCAGTCGGGATCACATCATCAATAAGAAACTTACTGGCACCCGGCAGCACCAGACCAGCCAGGCGGCTGATAACGATCAGCACCAACCCGACAGCGAGATACTTTCTTCGCGGCCAGATGATGGTCCTGAATACTTCTGCAATCGTAACGTTCTGTAGTTTTTTTGATTTTGGCATGGGGGTGAAGATACGACAAAAAAATGCTCACGACAGGTATACCTGCTGTGAGCATTTTAAAAAAATTGACGAGCTATACCTTAAGAAGGAATGCTGCGTCGCCAGTTATTCCACTGCTGGAGCTGGGTCGGGTTCAGCACCGTCTCAATGTCCTGCATCAGGCGGGCGCGGTGCTGGCGCAGCACCTGCATATGCGGTTGTTTCTTTTCATCTTCTCTGAGTTCTCTCGTCACACGATCGAGGAGGGTGACCAGACTCTCGTCCAGTTGCGCTTTTGTGATCTGCTTTTCGTTGTAGGCATTCATGTAAGTGTCGCGCTCGGAGTTGGCCCGCATCAGAATCTGCTGGTGAATCATGCTGATGCTGCCACGGACGGTCACCGTTGACTGCTGGTGATCGCGCGCGAAATCCCGGATTGTGGCAGCCTGGTTGGTCTGCAGGCCCAGCGTAGGCAGGATGTAAGAAAGCGTTTGCCGGTCAGTTTTGGATGTGGCCACGGTGTAGATGTTGAACGCTTTATCATTGCATCCATCGCGTAGCTGCGGTTTTGCCAGCGCATCCAGGTCATCGAGCAAAAACTCAGACGATGAGAACGAGAGATCGACAGCAGGATCAGCGCCGTCTTTTTCATCGCAGGCCGACAAGCTCAGAAAGGAAATGAAGGCCATCAGCCCCCAGATGCGTAAATTTATTTTCATAGCTAAGTATTTTAGAATAAGTAACTTATATATACGAAGCCAGCATTAAAAGGAAGACACTTTTGCTTGAGAAGCAAGTGCGTTCACCATGTTTAACAGCCCTTATCAGAAGCCTTCCCGAAACTCCCGCAAGTGGGCGTAGCAAACCGGACTACTATAATCGTCTGTTTGGTCTTCTGAGAAATGACTGCGTATGTCAGCTGGGGAAGACCGGAGGTATAAGCGCACCAACTGGCCGGGCTCCTGCATACACGTGCAGCTGTTTGTCAGGAGCTTGTTTTTGCGCTTCGGTCCGGTAATGGCTTTTCTGGGCATAGGCATGTGGTTTACTTTTGAGCAGAAGATTGGCGTTGGGGCTGTATGAGCTTTTCTAAGGTATAGCGCAGCACTTCATCTTCCTCGTCGAGCAGGTGGTCACGCACCAGGTGGTCAGGTATAAGTCCGGCCAGTTTCTCATCGCCGTTCGGACGCACAATGTAGCCTTTAGGCACCTTCAGTTCTACGCTCGTGCGGGGCAGCTGAAAACTGAACTGTGCGGCATATAGAGTCGGTGTGTCGCCAGTCTCCTCTCCCACGATCTCACCGAACCCATAGTCCTGTATTAAAGCTCCGCTCACGGCCGCCATGGAATAAGACTGCCGGTTGACGAGCACGTATACCTTGCCCTTAAAACGCCGGTCCTCCGGCATGGGCTGCTGCATGGTTTGCGCGTAGGCGAAGGTGGTGCCATCCGGATTTTCCAGTATCTGGCGGGTGTATTCGTCAGGTATAGCATCGGGGTACTGCTTCCGGGTTTGCTTTTTGAGCGCCTCACTGGTTTTAACGGTGAAATCAGAAAACCAGCGGAAAGGCTTGTCTGCAAAATAGGCGATCAGGTAGTCGCTGAAGGTGTTGTGCCCGCCGGCGTTGCTGCGCAGGTCCAGAATCAGGTAGTGCGCCTGGCTTGTGTTGATGTCTGCAAATGCACTGTCTACGAAGGCTTTGAACTGCGCCTCCCCGTCTGGCTCCGGAGAACTGAATGGACCCGGATGCAGGTAGGCGACATCTTCTTTACACTTGAAAGTACGCTCGCTTTTGAGGATCTCCCCTCCCCGACTTGCTTCATATCCCATCACGGTCATGGCGTCGAGGGTATGGGTGCTGCGCTTGCCACTTGCCTGTTTTACTTTCACTTTGAATTTTTCCTGCTGCCCGAACACGGCCCAATAGTAGCGGGGAAAAGACCAGAACTCAAGTTTAGCATCTTTGAAATACGGCCGCTCTGCCGATATGTATGGGTGGATAGCGGCCTGTATTTTTTTGATGGGTTTGCCGTTGAGTTGCAGCAGCTGGTCGCCTGCTTTAATGCTGGAATCCGTCACATAACTTTTGCGCACAAAAGCCTTCCCGTCTTCAAAGGCCAGCTCGAGCGGAAACACGGTGCCGCCCTGTGTCGCGTAGGTAATGTAAGAACCCGCCGGGAAATCCACTTCGCAGTGCCCCACATTACCGATCGCCAGCAGCTTTTGCATCAGCATGGTCGTTTCGAGCATACTCAGCGAGTCTTTTTGGATCGAGTTCAGCAGGTCGTTGTAGGCCGCATCATAGTCGCGCTTGCTCACATAGGCGAACAGGTTGAAATGGGCTTTTTGCAGTGTCTCGTAGGCATAAGCCATATCAGCTTTCACATCCGTAGCGGCAAATTTGATCGGCTTGTGCTGCGCGGCTACGAGTCCAGGCGTTGCCAGGAACAAGAACAACAGTAGCTGAATCGGTTTTAGAGACAAGTTGCTTTTCATGCTGTCGCTTTTCAGGGGTTTGTACGCTGCCATTTGCTCCGGGCTTACGTCAGCACCAAACGGTACAACAAGATAAGCACACTGACGAAAACAATCGTGGTATAGATCTCTTTATTATACCTGGCCAGCCAGTTAGGCAGAAAAATGTCGAAATTATCACGGGTAGAATCTGAGTAGCGCCGGGCTACTACCGTGATCGGGCACATTTTATTGAACACCAGCAGCACCAGTCCTTCCAGCATAATCAGGCCCAGACAGATCCAAACCCAATGATCGATCCGATTGGTGAGCACGGCATAGAGCAGGTAAAAAATCACCACATTGTAAAACACCCACACCACCGTATGCACCACTTTGATGAGCAGTAATTTCCGCTTCTGAAGAAGTTGCTCATGTTCCTGGCGCTGTTCCATCTTCACTTACCTTTTTTTAATTTTACGAGCACGAGCCCTGTGTGGAACAAAGGACCGTTGCCTATACCTTCCTTCCTTTACTGCGTATAGTTTTTTATCTTTCATCCTCAAAGGCATCGTCTATGCGCATGAGCACTTCCTTACTGCAACTCTATTTTTGATCGGCCGCTTCGGTAGCGCCAAAGCTGGGCACCTGCTGTGCGTCGGCTGTATCACTGTGCCCTATACCTTCGCTCCATTTCCCAACCAGGTATAGGTGCCTTTATTTTCAATTTATACCGAGATAGATCAACATCATGAAGGAAGTAAAAGATAATCCCCTCACAGAAACAGAACTGGTAGCCCTTGCCCAAGAGCATGGATTGCGGCTGCAGCCAGAAACATTCAATTACAACGAAACCGGCCTCGACTTTCAGGTGATTCAGGCGCTGGACGAAAAGCAACAGCCCTGGATCCTGCGTCTGCCCCGTCGCCCGGATGTGTTGCCCCGCGCCAAAAATGAGCACCGTGTGCTTCAACTGCTGCAGGGCAAACTTCCGGCAGACCTCCCCGACTGGCAGATTTTCGACCCGAAGCTGATCGCCTACCCAAGACTGGCTGGTATACCTGTCGCCAACATAGACATGGAGAGGAAGTGCTACGTCTGGAACCTGGACCTGGAAAACCTGCCGGAGGCATTTGTGCAGTCGCTGGGGCAGACCATTGCCGCGCTGCATGCGCAGGACACAGCAGCCGCTGAAAAAGCGGGCATAAAAGTGCTGCAACCGGAGCAGTTGCGTGAGCACCTGCGCGGACAAATGCAACGCGTAAAGGAAGCCATCGGGGTAGCCGAACCAGTATGGGATCGCTGGCAAGCCTGGCTGCAGGACGACAGCTACTGGCCCGGCTATACCTGCCTCGTGCACGGCGACCTGCAGGCAGCCCACATCCTCACCGACGAAAGCGGTAAAGTGAACGGCCTCCTCGACTGGACCGAAGCCGAAGTAAGCGATCCGGCTATTGATTTTGTGGCGCTGCTGGCCGCCTTCGGCGAGGATTTTGTGAAACGCGTGCTCACAGTTTATGAGCAGTCCGGCGGACAGGTATGGCCCCGAATGCTGGAGCATGTACAGCAAAGGCACGGCGCCTATGGTGTGAACATTGGTTTGTTTGTGCTGGAGTCAGGTACGGATGATTATCTGCAAATGGCAAAGGAGGCACTGGGATTAAGTACGTCAAATTAAACGTGACTGAAAACGCAAAGCGTCGGCTATACCTTGAAAACAGGTATGCCGACGCTTTTATTTTGCTCTTATGAGATTCTATACCTTCGCCTACAGATTGCCACCCAGCAAACGACGAAGCACCACGATCTGACCCAGGTGATAAGCATTATGCTCGGCTACCAGCGTGGCTTCGCGCAGGAGTGTCTGGCCGTTTCCATGAGGTATAGGCGCGAAGAGATCGTTTTCAGTATCCTGCACCAGCTGCACCATCATGTCCAGATCCTGGTTAATAGTTTGCAAAGTCTTGTCGAGAACTGCCTGATCGGCCGGTGCTTCTGCGGAGGGCCAATAGTCGTCGGGCCAGGCGGGTTCCTGGTAGTTGGGGTTGCGGCAAAAATCCAGGATGTCGTGCTGGGCGAAACGCAGGTGCTCGAGCAGTTGCCAGATGGTATAAGGCAAGCCCTCTACCCGTTCGCCAGCCTCCTGCACACTAATTCCCTGCAGCAGTTCCCCGACCGGACGAAAGGCCTGCCCCATCCGCATCAGCTTCTCCAAATGATCGCGCAATTCCTGGTCTTCTTTCATGACTTAATTTTTTATTTGATCATACTCCTGATGCAGTAAAAAGAACAGCCGCTACCCGAAGGCAGCGGCTGTTCTGTCAGTTATTATTCAGTCCATTAATTTTAGTAACGGTCGTCGCGGTTACGGCTGTAGCCACCGCCTTGTGAACCATAACCGCCGTAGTTGCCCGACGATACGCGGTTGCTGCGGCTACTATCAAGATCGGTGCCGTAGTCATCTTCAAAGCTGCTGGTGATGCCCTCGTTCGGAACGCCTCTGTTGGAGTGGATGTCTGACTGGCCCATGCGGCCGTAGTCTGAAATTCCGTAGCCCTCGCGCATGCGGTCCTGGCTCATCTGGCCTCTCTGTCCCTGTCCCATATGGCGGCTGCGGTCCTGGTTGCTATAGTGGTCGCGGCTGCGCATGTCACGGTCACGGTCAAACTCTTTGGAACGCTGGCTATACCTATCTGATGAACCGTAGCGGTCCGCATCAGACCAGTTTTGGTTCCGGTTGCGACTTTCGCCCCAGTTGCCTCTGTCTCGCTGGCCGTAATTCATGTTATAGTCGGAATCGCGGCGCGTGGTGCCGCTTCCTTCGCGTATGCGTTCATAGGCATCGCCCATGTTGCCCTCGTGGTAGCTGTGGCGTATGTTACCGCTGTTGCGATTGTAGCGGTCGTCATCTCTATCCCGATGATGGCTGCGATACTCCTGCTCAAACTCGTTGGTCAGGTTGCGGGCACTGTGGTAGTGCTCATCGTTGCGGTCGTAACCGGCGCTTCCGCTGTAGTCGCGGTCATAGTTGTCATGATCGTAGCGATCTCTGTCTCGTCTGTTCATAGTTTTAAATCAGGTTTAAAATAATACTTCCTTTTTTAAACGAGGGCAGCGGATTACGGTTATCCTGACACAGGGTCTCAGGTCTCTTTGATGCGGGAAGCCAACACCCGGAACAGGATGTACAGGAAGGCGAAAACAGCCATGGCGATCAGCGTCCAGAATTTTTGTTCGTTCTTGTCCTGCCAGTAGTCGCGCTCGCTTTCGGTTGACTTTAGCCTGCCGCGCATGGCCTGGTTCGCCAGTTGCTCAATCTGTAGCTCACGGTTTAAGGAATCGAGCGCCAGCGTATCGCGCAGGTATATGGTGCGGGTCACCACCCTACTTTGAGCAGATGCGTAAGGTATAGCCGGCACGGGTGCATAAGGTATAGCCGGTTTTCCTGGTGGATGGGTAGAGCCGAAGTTTCCTCCCTCGGCCTCCTGCGGGCTAAGCGTTGATCGGAAAGGTTGAATGGAAGTTTTGGGATACACGGCGGGCGCATACAGTTTGGGCACCCGTTTGCCGGCGGCAGGTATGGCTTCCTCATCAGCCCCTGTCTGGCGCTGGGTGGCGCAGGCACTGAGCAGCAGCAATAAAACCAGTGTCCATCTCATGCGGCAGGATCATCAATTTAGATAGGCTATACCTGTCGCCTATACGCATGCGCCTGCCTAGTGGGTACGAAAAAGGCGACGCGCCCCTTGTTATTTTTTCAAACCAACGTCATCTCTTTTAACAAGATGCCGTTTGAATTGTCTTTAAGAATAAAGATATTTAAAAAATCAGGTACCCGCTTACAAATGACTACAACCCACCCCATCTCTCCAGAAGTTTTACGCGCATTTGAGGCCGTACCTGACCTCTACCTCATCATCTCTACCGACTTCACTATACTGGGAGCCAGCAAGGCCTACCTCGAAGTGACACAGTTAAAGAAGGAAGACATCAGAGGGCGGTACCTGTTTGATGCGTTTCCTGTTAATCCGGAATCAGAGGAGCCTGATAGCGCCTTCAACCTGAAGAACTCGCTGGAGTGGGTGTTGCAAAACAAGAAACCTCACCAAATGACTGTGCAACGCTACGATGTGCAATTGCCACCTGAGTCGGGAGAGTTTCAGGAAAGATACTGGCTGCCTTCCAACACACCTGTGCTGGACGAGGCAGGCAACATCAGCTTCATACTCCACAAAGTGCTGAATGTAACAGAGCAAATGCTGGTGCAGGAGCGGCTGGATTTTAGTGAGCTAGAGGTGAAAGAGTTGCACGGCGAACAGAGGTTCACGAAAGCCGCTTTATTGGCCGCGCGTGCCGCAGCTGAGCTGGAGCGTAGTAAGCTGTATAATATTTTCATGCAGGCTCCTGCCATGATCTGTATTCTGGATGGCCCGCAGCATGTGTTCAGCTTCGCCAATCCAACCTACCAGCAACTGGTCGGCAACAGACCCATATTAGGTCAGCCTATACTGGAGGCGATGCCTGAGTTGGAGGGGCAGGCAGTGATCACGATGCTGGACAGGGTATACCAGACCGGCGAAAGCGAATTTGCACACGAGATGCTGGTGCGCCTGGACCACACAAACTCCGGCACCTTAGGCAATAATTACTACAACTTCACCTACCAGGCTATCCGCGACCTCACCGGCAAAATAGACGGCATCATGGTGTTCGCCTTCGAGGTGACTTCGCAGGTAGAGTCGCGGCGCGAGATGGAGGCTGCCAACCAGGAGCTATACCTGGCGCAGGAGGCACTGCTGAACCTAAACCAGGAACTCGAAAGACGCATTGCTGCCCGCACAGTGGAACTGGAACTTTCTAAGGCTGCCATCGAAGCTCAACGCAACCAGCTGCACACCATTTTCATGAATTCCCCTACGCCTTTTCTGGTGGTGGACGGCCCTGAGTTCAGATTCCAGTTGATCAATCCGGCCTTCAAGAAAGTGTTTCCTGGTAAAAGAATGCTTGGTAAAAGCCTGCTCGAGGTTTTCCCGGAGCTGCAGGCCACCCCTATTCCGGAGATCATGGAAAAGGTATACCGAACAGGCGAAAATTTTGAGGCCGTGGAGTACCGGCTGATGCTCTCGCGCTACGATGGGGAAGAACCTGAGGAGATCTACCTTACTTTCAGCTTCCAGGCGCGACGCGACGAAAAAGGAGCGATCGACGGTGTACTTGTTTTTGCCCACGATGTAACGGAGCAGGTAAAGTCACGGCAGAAAGTAGAGCAGAGCGCAGAGCGCCTGCGCCTGATCACAGACTCGCTGCCCGTGCTCATCGGCTACCTGGACAAAGAAGAAAAATATCGGTTTACAAACAAGGCTTACGAATCATGGTTTCCGCTAAAGGCAGATGATTTACTTGGCCGTGCCGTGCGGGATGTGGTGGGTGAAAAGGCCTACAGCGGCGTGAAGCAGTACATCGACCGGGCACTGGCCGGCGAGCGGCTCGACTTCGAAAGCCGTATGCCCTACCGCGAGGACTTTGTGAAATACATCCACACCAGCTACGTGCCGGACATTAGAGACGGGGAAGTAGCCGGGTTCTATACCCTGGTGCACGACGTCACAGAGCCCGCCATGGTTCGCCTGAAGCTGGAAGAAAGTGAGTTGGAGGCACGCGCCCTCACCGCGAAACTGGCTGCTGCCAACTTCGAGCTCTCCGAAATAAACGCACAGCTCACCCGCACCAACATTGACCTGGATAACTTCATTTACGCGGCTTCCCACGACCTGAAAGCCCCGATCTACAACATCGAGCGCCTGCTGCTTATCCTGATCGAGTCCATACCGGACGAAGTACAAGCGTCGCAGGAACTGAAGCTAGTGATCGGGATGATCGAGAGCTCGATCGTCCGGTTTAAGCGCACGATCGATCACCTGACCGATGTGACCAAGCTCCAGAAAGAAAATAACCAGGAAGCCTCAGAGGTTGATTTGACTGAACTCATCCACAATATCTCGCTCGATCTCAGTGCCCAGATCGAAACGGTGGGTGCTGACATCGAGGTGGACGTGACAGCCTGCAAAGCGATCCGGTTCTCTGAAAAGAATCTGCGCTCCATCCTCTACAACCTGCTTTCCAACGCCCTGAAGTACAGAGATCCTGAACGCACACCGATCATTAAGATCAGTTGTGAGATAGCCGGCGATTATACCTTGCTGAAAGTGCGCGACAACGGCCTGGGCTTGAAACCGAGTGGGGTGGCCAAGATCTTCTCGATGTTCACCCGCCTGCACGATCACGTGGAGGGCTCGGGTATTGGGCTGTACATGGTGAAGAAGATCGTGGAAAATGCGGAAGGCTGGATCGAAGTGGAAAGCGAGATCGGGCAGGGCTCCACCTTCAGCGTATACTTCAAACGGTAACAGCCTGCGGATTTTTTCAGAACTTGCAGCTGTGCAATTGCGCTATACCCAGCTTATGAACACCAACCGTTCTTCTGACTGCCAGACGGTTACGACCCTCAGGCGCAGCTGCCTATATCACCTTGCCTCTCAATTAAATAACCTTACAGGCAGTAGGGTCAGTACTAAAGTGCACAAACCTCCTTTCCTATCTCACATCCATTAGAGTTGATAATACATTTTAGAGTAATAAAGTATAAAAGGGTCTTTTTATACTTTATTTTCGGTTGTGTAACATTCGTCACATTAACTGTATTAGTTTCACACCAATTTTGCATCACACAGAGAGACATACTCTCTGTTGCTAAGGGCTACTAAAAGTGGGTCCGCAACAACTTATACAACTCAAAAAATCAGCTATATGAAACCTGATAAAATTGTAATCGTGGGAGGAGTAGCCGGAGGTGCCACGGCTGCAGCCAGACTCCGCCGCCTGAGCGAGAATGCACAGATTGTCCTAATTGAACGCGGCGAGTACATATCGTTTGCCAATTGCGGACTGCCCTATTACATTGGTGGAGCCATCGAGAACCGAAGCAAACTGCTCGTGCAAACCGTGGATGGCATGTCAGATCGCTTTAAGCTTGACATACGCAACCGCACCGAGGCGGTGCGCATCAACAGAGCAGAAAAAACCGTGCTACTGCAAGACCTTCGCACGCAGGAGTTCTATACGGAATCTTATGACGTACTCATATTGTCGCCTGGGGCTAAACCCATGCTCCCGCCTGTGCCAGGTATAGCAGAGGCTGCGCATTTGTTTACACTTCGCAACATCCCGGATACTGACAAGATCAAAGGGTTTGTGGACAAGGTACGTCCGCGCAGAGCCGTTGTAGTGGGCGGGGGCTTCATTGGCCTCGAAATGGCCGAGAACCTGCACGAACTGGGTATCGAGGTGAGTATCGTGGAACGCTCAAATCAGGTGATGGAACCACTTGATCCGGAAATGGCCGCCCCACTGCACCTGCACCTGAAGGAAAAAGGTGTTTCGCTATACCTTGGCGACAGTTTAGCCAGCATCGAAGACCAAGGCAAAAGGCTGGTGCTGCAGAGTGGTGCTGAAGTGCAGACCGACATGATTGTGATGGCTGCTGGCGTGCAGCCGGAGAGTTCGCTGGCAGAAGAAGCAGGTCTCGCTCTTGGCAACCGTAAAACCATTGCCGTGAATGAGTACTTACAAACTTCTGACCCCAGTATTTATGCCGTAGGAGACGCCATCGAGGTACAGGACTATGTGAACGGTACAGCCGGTTTTGTGCCGCTCGCCTGGCCCGCCAATCGTCAGGGCCGCATCGTGGCCGACAACATACTCGGCAAGAAAACGCTATACCGGGGTACGCTCGGCACAGCCATTGCCAAAGTGTTTGACCTGACAGCCGCCACAACAGGCAATAACGAGAAAAACCTGGTGCGCCAAGGTATAGCTTATCGCACGGTGCACATACACCCCAACTCACATGCCGGCTATTACCCCGGTGCCAAGCCAATGGCCCTCAAACTCCTGTTCTCACCCGAAGATGGCCGTATACTGGGTGCACAGGGTGTCGGCGAGAAAGGCGTGGACAAACGGATCGACGTGCTGGCAACTACCATCAAAGCCGGCCTGACTGTTTTTGACCTGCCCGAACTGGAACTGGCTTACGCCCCACCCTATTCTTCTGCCAAAGACCCTGTGAATATGGCGGGCTATGTGGCTGTGAACTTGCTGGTAGGTATGCTGGATACTGTGCAATGGCATGAGATTGATGAACTCATAGAGACTGGTCATTACGTGCTGGACGTACGCGAGGACTCTGAGCGCCAAGCTGACCACATAGCAAATTCGGCTCACATTCCACTACATGATCTACGCAACCGCTTAAGTGAGCTTCCAACTGGCGAGACCATTTATATTTACTGCCATGCCGGTCTGCGTGGCTACCTGGCCTTACGCATCCTGCATGAAAATGGCTTTGAGGCAAAAAGTCTGGACGGTGGTTTTAAAACCTATGCATCCGCCCGCGACGGATCTCACGCCATGATCAGTGCCAGCAGCCGGAAATTGAAAATCGCTTAATTGTATACCAGTGACACAACACAAATCCCCGGTAGGTATATCTCTTGCCGGGGATTTGTGTTTTTAACCAACCCAAAACCTCTGGGTATAGGCTATATGGATTTCTTAGAAACAGTATTTGTGTAACTTCTGCAGCATACTTTGTTTGTGGCCCACCAGATGGAATTTGCACGTTTGTAGCCTGGCATTGAAGTACGGGTTCTTGGCAATAGCCTTACCGAAGAATAGGGCGTAAGCATGGGAGATAAAGTTTTATATTTACGGCCCATACCTGTTGCTTTTCAGGTATAGGTATAGCAGTGCTCAGCCTGGCATCGAAGAGCGTTGGTTATTGCTATACCCAATACGAACAACCATGAACAAATTTATACCTAAGGCCGTTGCTGCTGAACTGTTGCAGGAAATTTACTCGTCATCGACCAAGACAGTCTATGACTCTGAAAAGCACCGGCTGACGTTGCTAGACGAAGATGGAACAGAGCAGGTACATTTCCGCTTGCCACTATCTATACTCTATGCTGAATCAGGTATAGCCGAAGCCAAATCGGTAAATTACGTGGTCCTACTGATACAGGCGGGCCACTGTGCTATAGGTTATTTTGAGGATGGGCGATGCCTGAACCACAAAGTATTTCGCTCGTACATGGTGCGGCAGAAACAGGGCGTCAGCCAGATTAAGTATCTTAAGACAAAAGGCAAATCAAGGGCGGGCTCCCGGGTAAGGCTGGGAGAAACCGCTGAGTTTTTTGAGAACATCAACAACCGCCTGCAGGCATATTTTCAGGAACATCGCATCGACCGAATCGCCATGAGTTGTTCTAAAACGCTGCTTCCTCACCTGTTTACCTCCTCCGTGCCCACACCATTCGACAAGCGCGATCCACGGCTGTTCAAAATACCGAAGCACATCCACACGCCCATCTACGAGGTACTGCTCGATACCAACCGCTTCCTGCAGCGGGGTGAGTTAATCCCCCTAACCGAAGAAGGATTTGCCGCCATCCCGCTGCTTCAGGATTTTTTGCTGCACCACTTAAACGCTGATGATGCGAAGGACGCCCCTACCGCCATTGAGGATACTGCCGACGAGGTATATGTGACTGATGAATGGGATGATGAAGAAGACCTATCCATTGATGATGAAGACGAAGAGGATGATATAGTAGATTGGGATTAAAGCAAAAAGGCAGCTACTTAACTGTAACTGCCTTTCTTATTGGCTATTGTCTAACCCTTCAGCTAATCCTTTTTGCGCGTGATTAACACCACGGCTGCGGTGGCCACCAGGGCCATAATTCCAACTTTTTGGATAAGTCCGCTGCGGTTGTGCTCCCAGTCGGCTTTCCAGCCTTTTTCGGCAAAGATGTTCGGCACAGTGCCTTTGGCAAAATCATCCAGTACACCCTCGACCACATTCACGCGGTCTGCCATCAGCAAGGGTAGCCAATGCAGGTAGCTGTTTTCGCTATGCTTGAAAGCGAAACGCCGGATCATGCCGCTCAGTCCGCTTGGCGGTTCTGATGTTCCGAAAACGGCCGTTACATTGGGCCGCTCAATGGAGTGCAGCACTTCGATGTTGATGTCCTGCTGTGTCGGGCGCTCCCAACTGTAGCCCTCCTGCTCAGCGTCGGTGCGGTGTTTCATGGGGTACGTCGGATCGTTCTTCGGATCAGCGTCTATACCCCAGCCTTTTATATGCGAATAATCTTTTGGTGTCTTGTTTTCCATGGTCTTTCTCTCCTTTATCTGGCTGATGGCGGAATCAGGACAGGCTTGATGCAGTTGTCCAGTTTCTCTGAAAAAATATGATAGGCATCTGCTACGTCTTCAAGCGGCACACGGTGCGTGATCAGCGCTTTCGGATTGAGGATGCCGTTCTGCACGTGGTCGATTAGCCTCGGCAGCAGGCGCTTCACCGATGCCTGGTTCGCCCGGATCGTAATGCCTTTGTTCACCACGTTGCCAAGCGGGAAGAGGTTATCGGTTGGTCCGTAAATACCGACGATTGACACAATGCCGCCTTTCTTGACAGAGTTAACTGCCCAGTGCGCCGCCGTAGCCGAGCCTGCCTGCAGCAAAAGCTTTCGACCTGTAATCGTCTGCATCAGGTTACCTGTAGCTTCAGCCCCTACGGCGTCAATCACCACATCAGCACCCATCCAGTCGGTGGTTTTCTTCACAAACACCACCGGGTCATCCATCTCCTCATAGTTGTAGGCCTCGCAGTTGGCGTAGTTGCGCACGAACTCCAGGCGGTATTCCACTTTATCGATCACGATCACTCGGCCGGCGCCGAAGAGCCAGGAGCAGCGTGCGGCCATGATGCCAATAGGACCGGCACCAAATATCACGACAGTATCACCTTTCTGGATACCCCCCATCTCAGCGGCCTGGTAACCGGTTGGCACCACATCCGTCAATAGCACGGCATCGTCAGGATCCATTCCTGGAGGTATAACGGTTGGCCCGACATCGGCATAAGGTACGCGCACGTATTCGGCCTGTCCGCCGTCGTAGCCACCGGCCGTATGCGAGTAGCCAAAAATACCACCTACCGCTGTCGCCTGTGAGTTGGATTCGTGGCAGTTGCCAAACAGACCCTGCTTACAGAAATGGCATTTACCGCAGGCGATGTTAAACGGTACGATCACCATATCGCCCACTTTCAGCTTCTGAATTTCAGATCCAATTTCAATTACTTCCCCGATAAATTCGTGGCCAAAGGTCATGCCCACGCGGGTGTCGGGCACGTTGCCGTTATAGAGGTGGAGGTCCGAGCCACAGATGCAAGAGCGCGTTACACGCACGATGGCATCCTGGGGATGCAGAATCTTGGGCTCTGGTTTTTCGTCAATGCGGACCCGTTGCGGTCCGCGATAGTTCATTGCCAGCATAAGTTTTTTTCAGTTTGTCTTCAAAAGTGCTATCTCTTCCGCCCTGATCAGGCTTCCAATTCATGTCTGAATAAATACTAAACTATACCTTAATGGTTGCAATAATTGTATTTTTAAAAGAAATACCTATATACGAATGCTTTTATACTTTAACTCACAAGTGCTGGTAGCCTACCTATACCTGAATAAAAAAAAGCCACAGGCAACTACTGCCCTCCGTAGCAGCACGGACTACACAAAGTGCACCTCCCGTACAGGCTCCCCGGACTAAAGCAGCGCTTCCTTTTCGCTGACAGCCCTAAGCGCTGTGTCGCTATACCTTACCAAAAAGCGCTATCCTGCGTACACTCAACAATTTTCTTTTGCGGCAGGATGCTATACCTTCGTAGCTGCGCAATTTACACGACAGTATATGGCTAATCTAAAACAGGATCAGACGACAACCGGGCAATTCAAGGGATTTGTAGAAGTGCGCGGGGCGCGGGAGCACAACCTCAAAGACATCAGCCTGTCTATACCCAGGGATGCCCTGGTAGTGTTTACAGGCGTGTCCGGCTCCGGAAAGTCGAGCCTGGCTTTTGGTACACTTTACGCTGAAGCACAGCGCCGCTACCTGGAGTCGGTGTCGCCGTATGCCCGTCGCCTGTTTCACCAGATGGCGGTGCCTGAAGTGGATGCCATTGACGGATTGCCCCCTGCCGTGGCCCTGCAACAGCAGCGCGGCACACCCACTACCCGTTCCTCAGTCGGCAGCGTCACCACCCTCTCCAACCTGCTGCGCATGCTCTACTCCCGGGCCGGCGACTACCCGGAGGGACAGTCGATCATCTATGCTGAAGCTTTCTCGCCCAACACTGCCGAAGGAGCCTGCCCAACCTGCCACGGCCTGGGGCGCATGTACGATGTCACAGAAAAGTCGATGGTACCGGACGACTCGCTTACCATTCGGGAACGGGCCATCGCTGCCTGGCCCATGGCCTGGGGCGGACAAAACCAGCGCGATATCCTGGTAACGTTGGGTTTTAATGTGGACGTACCCTGGCGCGAGCTGCCACAAAAAGACCGCGACTGGATTCTCTTTACCGACGAGCAACCCGTCGTACCGGTATACCCTGGCTATACCCCGGAAGAAACGCAACGCGCCCTGAAGCGCAAAGAGGAGCCAAACTACATGGGCACCTTCAGCAGTGCCCGCCGCCACGTGTTCCATACCTTCGCCAACACCAACAGCCCCCTCATGAAAAAGCGGGTGATGCAGTACATGCTCAGCACTGACTGCCCCACCTGCCAGGGCAAGCGCCTGCGCCCGGAGTCGTTGTCGGTGAAGTTTGCTGGCTACGATATCACAGAGCTTTCGCGCCTGCCACTGAAACGGGTGCAGGCCGTGCTGAAGCCTTTTGCGCGGGGCACCGAGCCAGGCCACTCCCGCACGGAAGTCGAGCACCCGGAGCAGGCTATTGTGGCCAAACGGATTGCGGACGACCTGTGTGCCCGCATCGAGGTGCTGCTCGACCTTGGACTGGGTTACTTATCGTTGGAGCGCAGTACGCCCACCCTCTCCCCAGGCGAACTGCAGCGCCTGCGCCTGGCCACGCAGCTTTACTCGCACCTGTTCGGGGTGGTGTATGTGCTCGACGAGCCTTCTGCCGGCCTGCACCCTGCCGACAAAGTAGCGCTGCTCCGGGCACTCGACGGGCTCAAGAAAGCGGGCAATTCCCTTTTTGTGGTAGAGCATGACCTGGAGGTGATCCGACACGCCGACTGGATTGTGGACGTGGGCCCTGCGGCTGGTGAGAAAGGCGGTGAGATCCTGTACAGTGGCCCCACGGAAGGATTAAGGAAAGTAGCAGCCTCCCGCACAGGCGAGTACCTGTTCGGCCAAGCAAAGGGCTTCAACTCCGATCCACGTGAACCAAAAGGCTGGCTACAACTAAGCGATGTCAGCCGGAATAACCTGCATCACCTTTCGACAACGTTTCCGCTTGGTGTGTTCACATCCGTTACGGGCGTATCGGGTTCAGGCAAATCCAGCTTGGTGAGCCAGGTACTGGTGGAACTGGTAGCCGCTCACCTGGGGCACCAATTACCTGTAGAAGAAGAGGAAGGCGACGAACTCGAGCGTGATATACCTGTCACAACCGGAGGCCACATTACAGTAGGTATGGAAGAGATCAAGCGCCTGGTGCGTGTCGACCAGAAGCCCATCGGCCGGACACCGCGCTCCAATATGGCCACCTATACTGGCTTGTTCGACCATGTACGCAAGCTCTTTGCCAGCACTCCGCTTGCCAAAAAACGCCGTTACGATGCCGGACGTTTTTCCTTTAACGTCGCTAAGGGACGCTGCGAGAACTGTCAGGGAGAAGGTTTTGTGATGGTAGAACTGCTGTTTTTGCCAAGCGTATACGCCCCCTGCCCCATATGTCACGGTGCGCGCTACAATGCCAAGACACTGGAAGTGACCTACCGGGACAAGAATATCGCCGAGGTGCTCGATATGACAGTGGATGCAGCCTGGGAGTTTTTTGACGAGGAGCCCGCCGTGCATCGCGCCCTCACCATGCTGCGCGAAGTCGGCCTGGGCTACCTGCGACTCGGACAGCCGGCCACCGAGTTGTCGGGCGGTGAGGCGCAGCGCATTAAACTGGCTACCGAACTGCAGCGGTCTCAACGCGGCAATACCCTCTATATTTTAGACGAACCCACCACCGGCCTCCACCCTGCTGACGTCGACAGGCTCATGACCCAACTGCACCTGTTGGTGGATGCCGGCAATACGGTCATCGTGGTAGAGCACGACATGCGTGTGGTAGCTGCCAGTGACTGGGTGATCGATATTGGTCCGGGTGCAGGAGAGGATGGCGGACAGGTCGTAGCGGCAGGCCCACCGGATCAGATCGCCAAATCCATAGAAAGCAAAACAGCACCTTTTTTAAGAGCACTATCTAGTCTATAAACTAGAGTTATAAACGTATAATACTGGTATTACTGGCCGCCACGTGCCGCTCTAGCGTTTGGGCGGTCTTTTGCCTGATCGTTGAAACGTAGCGCGAAGCCAAAGAAAAGTACTTTAATGCTGAGGATATTTGAAGGCCTTTGTTCTGACTGTATAAATACTGAGGAGCGGACAAACCAGCAGAAGTGCAAATCTGGCAGCCGCTAAACACATTGATACAAATTGGAAAAAACAGATCCTAAGAATCTGTTTTTTATTCACACTGAAACTTAAGCACTTCACAAATTGCCATTTAGCTTTTTAATTTCGTATTATTAAAATGTTTAGATTTGTAGATTATCATCTTTTTGACTTTGTGCGATGGAATACAGATTCGTGCATCATTGGAATTATGTGCTACGGGAGGACGAGCACCATGTACTGGAGTCTGCCATTTCGCTTATCTCACAGCCACGTAACGAGTCTTTCCTGAAACGGGCGGCTGAATTCATCGCGGCCCACGCGCAGGTACAGTATGTACTGATCGGCAGTCTGAGCGAAGATGGCAAAGATGTCCTTACAAAAGTGTTTCTGAAAAACGGCGAGGTCCTGCCGAATATCTCCTACCCCCTGCAATACAGTCCCTGCGATGCTGTTCTCACACAACGTTTCTGCTATTACCCCAACAACGTACAACGCCACTTCCCCCGCGATATCGAGCTTCAGGAGTTGAACATCAAAAGCTACCTGGGCAGCATTTTCCTGACGGAGGATGGAGAACCAGTCGGGCTGATCGCACTGATGAGTGACCGGCCACTCGAAAATGCCGCTTTTGCTGAGCACCTGGTGCTGGTGCTAAGCCCTGCGATTGAAGAGGAGCTGATCCTGCAGTCTAATCCAACAGTCTGAACATAACAAGGTCATAAAAAACCTCTGCCGACTTCCAGCATCTATGCTGCAGTGGCAGAGGTTTTTGCTATTTCAGAAACAGGTATAGCGCAACGACCTTAGATAGCAGGATCGTTTGGTGTATTTGGGTTGGTGCGACGCTCCTGATCTGGATACGGGTAGAAATTGCGGTTACGCTCTTCCAAGTTCTCCGGCGGACCTGGACGGTTGAAACGGCGGCTGTCTTCCCACTTCTGTCCGCTCAGGTATAGTTCAGCAGATCGCTGTTTGTATACCTCCAGCAGCAAAGCTTCCCTTGTCACCGGACCGCTGTAGGCTGGCAAGCCGGCGTTCACACCAAAAAGATCGCCGGTAGTCTGTGTCCGCACCTGGTTGATCAGTGCCAGGGCCTCTTCCAAAGAACCATTGCTCCGCAGCAGGGCTTCGGCTTTAATCAGTTTCATCTCGTCTGGCAGGTATACCGGTATGCTGGTTGTCTGTGTATTGAAAAAACCGGCCAGTGTCTTTACCCGGTCTCCTAACACATCAGCGCTCGGGTCTGTCATGTAAAAGCTGTATCGGCCATCTCCCTCTTCAAAGAGGGCATCAGGCAAGCCGAATTTATCGCGTGGTCTGTAATAAGCCAGGATAAAAACAGTGTTATAGATCGGGTTCGGACTTAGCGTGCTGTACACGAACTCGGAGCGCTTGCTCAGGTCTACCTTATCTGCGTTAGCGATAGCCGCATCATAATTTCCGGCATATAAGTTATAGCGGGCGTTGTAAGCGTACAGCGTGTTGAGCAGGTCGAAGGCCGGGCCTGCTACCTGTGCCGTGAACTCCGGTGACGGGGGCGTGGCCTCGATCAGGGCGATCCCTTCGTTCAGGTGGGCGATGGCAGCTGCCAGCACCTCTGTTCTGGGTCTGAAAGTCACTTTGTCGGTCCGGCTGGTCTCTGTGTTTGCCTGTTCAAATGCGATGTACAGGTTGCCGAGCGCCATGGCATTGAACAAGTGCGCATGCGCCATTACCCCGCTCAGCGTTCCGCCCGTCAGGGTTGGTACATTGGGAGCGTTCTCCAGAATCTGCTCACTCATCAGCATCGTACGCTGCATGCGGGACCAATATCCAAGGATGTTGCCGTTGAAGGTGGGCAGGGCAGTTCCACCGGCCTCCAGTTCAAGCACGTTGGTAAAGGTGGCTACCCCTTTCATCTCGCGACCCGTCACACCTGCGTATAAGAGTGCCGCCTCCAGGCCCGAGGTAGAGTAAAACTGACGCAACCCTACACTCAGGGCTACGATGCCCTCGCGTGAGTTCAGTACCTCGACGTCACTGGCTGCGTTAGGGTTGGGTATATCCAGTTCGCACCCACTCGTCAGCAGCAGACAGCCCGAAAGGAGACCCACTTTTAAGTAAGAAGCTATATTTTTCATGATGTTTTTCATAAGGTTAAGGAAGCATTAGAAGGTAAAGTTGAGGCCCAGCGCATAGGTTCTCGGGATCGGAACCTCCACAAAATCAAAGCCTCGCACGGCATTGGTCTGACCAGCCGCATTCACTTCCGGATCATAGCCGCTGTAGTCGTCAATCGAGAACAAGTTACGTCCGGCCAGGCTGAGGCGCATACTGTTACCTCCCAAAAAGGCCGGCTTAAAATCATAGGCCACCGACACTTCTCTCAGTTTGATAAAAGAGCCGTCTTCAATGTAATTCTCGAATATCCCGAACAATGCAGCGGAGGTTCCTTTTGGCACTTCCCCTCTTAGCTCCGGCTCGAAACCGGCCAGTCCGCCATACAGGTCGCGCTCACCCACGCGGCGTGTGAAGTTGAACACATCAAAACCGTAAACCGCATCAAACTGCGTACGGAATGACAGGCGTTCGCCTACCGAAATATCGTTCGTCCAGGAGCCCGTCCAGTCAGGGTTAGGATCGCCGATCACCTTGGGCACGGTGGCGCCCATCGGCTGTCCGTTTTCGGGGTTGCGCCCCGCCCGCTCAGGCTGTGGCAGTCCGGCAGGGTTCAGCAGCAGTGAACCGTCGGGGTTCCGGGCAAAATAGGTAGCGTAGAAGGCGCCGAGCGGGTACCCATCCACGGCAGCCACCTGACCGAAACCTCCCGGGAATGGCAGCACACCACCCGGTATGTTATTCACTTCGTTTTTGTTGCGGGAATAGATCAACGTAGAAGTCCAACGCACTCGCTCTGTCTGCACAGGCGCGCCTGTGATCATCAGCTCAAAGCCTTTGTTGGTCATGGTGCCGATGTTGGCGTACTGGTTCAGGAAACCCGAAGAAGGCGTCAGACCGATGAACAGCAGCAGGTCTTCCACATCTTTCTTGTAAACAGAGAACTCCAGACCCAGCCTGCCGCCCAGGAAACTCATGTCGGCACCGAACTCGGTTTCTACCTGGCGCTCCGGCTTAATGCCCGAGTTACCCAATAAGGTGGATGGAATAACGCCCGGTAAGCCTGGAAGTGAAACAGGGTTGTAATTGGTATAGCGGTCATAAGCTCCGATTGCTGTCAGGTTGCCTGCCTGCCCATAGGAGGCCCGCAGTTTGAAAATAGGGATGATATCGGTCAATCCCTGCCAAAAACTTTCGTTTGAAACCAGGTAGCTGGCACTCACTTTCGGGTAGAATTGCCACCTGTTGTCTTCTCCGAACACGGAAGACACGTCGTAGCGACCGGCACCCGTCAGGAAGAAACGCTCTCCGATACCGAACGTTTGCTGGGCGAAAAAGCCCATGATGTTTATATCGGCTCTTCCATCGTTGGAGACTACCGTGGCGCCGCTGGAGCTAACCTGTGCGATCGGTCCTAACTGCGTACCTGTTATACCTGTTGAGTAGTATTTCTCCGTCTGCACCGTACCCCCTATACCTGTGGTAGACTCCAGCCAGTCGGTCAGGAAAGTGCGGTAAGAGGCATTCAGGTCGTTGTTGAGCAGGTAAGAGGTGCGGTCGGCACGGCGAGAGTAGCCCGCATTATAGGAAGGTGTTGTGTTGCCCACCGGTATATAGCCTGTCGCGATCTGCGTTGAATTGTCAAAGCCCAGCACGTAGCTTATGTTCAGGCCATTGATCGGGGTTAGGTTTACCTGAAAATCGCCGATGAAGCGGTTGGTGCGCTGCCCGAAATCGAAGCGGTTGATGGCCTCGAGCGGGTTGGTGCGTCGAAGGATAGCTGTTGGGGCCGTGGAGGGGTATATTCCGTTCACCGGTTCCGGGTTGATGAAGTTGTTGCTGAAGATGAAGCCGGTCAGGGCACCGTATGCTTCGCTCAGGCCGCCGTTCGGAATCTCTTCGCTTGTGCTGAGCACATAGTTGGCTCCTAACGACACCGAGATCCAGTTCTTGATCGTCTGGTCGATTCGAATACGGGCGCCTCCCCGCTTAAAGTTCGTATTGTCGATGATGCCCTGGTTGCTCAGGAAGTTTCCGCTCATGTAGTATTGCGTATTCGCGCTGCCACCCGAAACCGACACATTGTTTTCGGTACCATAGGCAGTCCTGAAGATTTTGTCCTGATAGTCATACCTGGTGACGGGCTCCTGCGTAAGGTCTGAGGCGAGATTGTTCACAAAGCGGAAAGGATACTGGTTGTAATCCAGCGTTTTGCGCACTTCATTCACCCGGAACTGCGTGGAGACCGAGATTTTAGGAGCACCTTCGACCCCGCGCTTTGTAAAGATCTGCACCACCCCATTGCTGGCTCTTGACCCGTAGATAGCAGCCGCAGCGGCCCCTTTGATGATCTCGATGCGTTCAATGTCATTGGGGTTAATATCCACCAGACGGTTCTGCGCATAGCCTCCCAGGTCGATCAGTTCAGGTGAGCTGTTGTTGATGATCACCCCATCCACAATGTAAAGCGGGTCGCCCGATCCAACTACTGTGCTGGTGCCTCGTAGGCGCACACTGATGCCACCGGCTGGGTTGCCCGAGTTCTGGCTGATCTGGGCGCCGGCTACCTTGCCGGATAAGGCCTGGTCTATGGACGTAGCTACACTGTTCTCTAGTGCATCTGCAGAGACGGTGGAGATGGCATTGCCCAACTCTTTCTTGCTGGTTGCCACCGAGGTACCCGTTACCACCACTTCATCCAGGCCTATGATATCTTCCTGAATCTGCGCATCCACCTGCACGGTCTGCTGATCACCGAGAGTAACAGGGCGGGTCTGCGGTTTAAAGCCTATGAACGAGAACGTGAGTTGGTAAGTACCTGGAGGCAGGGCCGCCGTCAGATTGTACACCCCGCTCGCATCAGTGGCCGTGGCGATGTTGTGGTTCTGAAACTTTACCACCACACCGGGCAGCGGGGACTTGGTGCGGGCATCTGTGACAATGCCCGTAATGGCGTAGCGTGCCCCTTGCGCAACGGCTAGCTGACAGGCAGCCGCCAACAGGAGGAAACACAGCAGGACGGCCTTTCCGGAGGCCTTCCCAATCAGGTAATTTTTTCTCATAGTGCCTCTTTTTTGTACAGTTTATAATATGGTGAATAAGTGTTCAGAAATTACTCAGGCAAGCTGATTTTCCCCATCAGCACAGAGGGCACGCGACGCTTGCCAGGACCGAAATGGATGGGCTCCCCCACCAGGCATTCATTGGCCAGGGTGGCAAACAACACCGCCTCTTTTGCATCCGGCGACACCCCGAGCTCGGCCGTGTTACGCACCGTAGCACCAGGTAAAAGCGCTTCAATATTTTGTATGAGAAGCGGATTGTGCATACCGCCTCCACTCAGGAAAATTTCAAAATCAGCATCTCTAAGCGAGCGGGTCAGGGCCTCGCAGATGGCAACAGCTGAAAACCGGTTCAGGCTCGCCATGACGTCTTCCGGGGATAGGTGCTCTGTGTCGGATCTGCGCTGTGCTTCCGCCAGGTATGAGAGGTTGAACAGCTCCGGGCCAGTTGTTTTGGGAAAGTCCTGCTCAAAGAAAGGATGATACAGTAAGGAGGCCACCAGTGCCTGGTTGTAGGTGCCTTTTCTGGCGATGGCAGCATCGGCATCATAATAGGTACCAGGAAACTGCTGCTGCACATAGGCATCCATCAACGTATTGCCAGGCCCTACATCGGTCGAGAAGATACGGCTGGTGTCCAGGTCGCCGGGCAGAAAGGTAAAGTTGGCGATACCGCCGATGTTGAGCATGATCCGGTTCTGATCCTGCTTCGAGAATAGCAGGTAGTCACCGTACACGGCCAGTGGGGCGCCCTCTCCGCCTGCAGCTACGTGCTTCTGCCGGAAATCACTCAGGGTAATGACACCTGTACCCATGGCGATATGGTCGCCGTCACCAATCTGCAGCGTCGCATCCGGCATACCTGCTACACCATGCAGCGACGCCGGGGCATGATAAATGGTTTGGCCGTGGCTGGCAATCACGTCAACTTCAGAAGAATCCACCCCCCACTCCTTCAAACTTTTGTTGATGAGTTCTGCATGGAAGCGTCCGATGTAGGCATTGAGCAGGCAGACACGCTCCAGATCAACTTCCCGTTTTGAGAAAATAGCTTTCACTTCCTTTTTGAAGGTTTCATCATAGGGCATAGTCGCAAATTCCCTGAGATTCATACAGGTTTGGGTACCCTGCCCCTCAAATTCACAGAGGGCAATGTCAAGGCCGTCAAGCGAAGTGCCTGACATGAGGCCGATGATGGTTCTTTTCTTTTTACTGGCAACCTCAAAGAGTTGACTTAATACTTTATTCATAAATTAATTAAATTTGATATGACAAAAAGTCAAAAGAACCATAGGTTCTTCATACGAAACACATAAAGTTTAGGTAATATAGGCACAGGCGAATTTCCGCATAATCAGGCAGAAATTCACAAGTAGGTGATGGCTATGATTGGCTTTATCAGAGTCGTATAATCCGCCCGTCCTCCATTTCGATGATGCGGTGACTGTTTTCGGCGAATTCTGTGTCGTGAGTAACGATGAGCAGCGTTTGGTTGTGCTCCTCGGTAAGCTCTTTGAAGATATTGAACACAATGTCGCTGTTGCGCTTGTCGAGGTTGCCGGTGGGCTCGTCGCCCATGATGATGTGCGGATCGTTGATGAGAGCCCGGGCAATGGCGACCCGCTGTTTCTCCCCGCCCGAAACACGGTAAGCCGACTGCATGGCCAGGTGGTCTATCCCCAGCATTTTGAGGCGCTCCATGGCACGGTGTTCTACTTCCTGTTCGCTGTACCTGCCCAGCTTCAGGCCGGGCAGCATCACGTTGCGCAACACCGTGAACTCGTTGAGCAGGTAATGAAACTGGAACACAAAGCCGATCTTCTCGTTACGGATGCGGGCCAGTTCCGGATCCGGCCGGCCAGACATGAGCTCCTTGTCGATGTAGAGCTCGCCGGTATAGTCGGTGTCCATGGTGGAGAGGATGTAGAGGAGCGTGGACTTGCCGCAGCCCGACTTCCCGATCACCGACACGAACTCCCCTTTATTCACGGTGAACGTGATATTGCGGAGCACCTGCACCGTCACGGGGTCATGGAACTCCTTGTTGATATTCCTCGCTTCGAGTATAACTTCCTGCATCTTTACTTTGCTGCCTTTCATCCTATACTTATTTGCCCCTGATGATCTCAACCGGGTCCACCCGGCTGGCCTTGCGGGCCGGGAAGAAACCGGCAAAGTACGTTGTGATCAGTGAGAAAATCCCGCCGATCACGTAGTACACCACATCGTAGTTAACCGGATAAGTCGTGATGGTAGGCAGTGCTGCCGTCACGAAGGGGATGTTGTCAATGACGACCGAGAATAGGAAACCAAACACGAGTCCCACCACACCCCCGAAAAAGCCGATGCTCATCGCGATCAGTAGAAAGACCAGGTTCACATCCCGGCCCGAAAACCCGGTGGCCTTGAGGATGGCGATGGAGTCCATTTTCTCGTAGATCATCATGTTGAGGATGTTGAAAATACCGAAGCCCGCCACGATCAGCAGCGTGATGCCCACGGCGTAGGATATGAGCGAACGTACACTGCTGCCCGTCTCGAACTGGGCGTTGGCCGTCTGTATGTCTTCAGCATCAACATTGAAAAGCTGCGCATACTCCCTGGAAACGGCCGGGGCCTGCTCCAGGTCATGGAGCTTCACCTGGATGTCAGTCATGTAGTTGGCTGGTTTTCCAAGCAGCTTCTGGGTGGTGGCAATGGAAGCATAGCTCTGCACCTTGTCGATCTCTTGTATACCTGACTGGAAATATCCTACCACTTTCAGCGAAAAACGCTCGCCCTGCGCCGTCGTTACCTGCACCACATCACCTATGTCGGCCACCAAAATCTCTGCCAGCCCCTTGCCCAGGATGATGCTGTTGGCCACGTTCTTGGCATCCAAGGGATTGCCGGCAGTCACGTAGTCCTGGAAGTTAAACAGGCGGCTCTCTTCCTCCACATCGATGCCATTGATCACACCGGTTATTTCAATGGTGCCTTCGTTGTAAAAGACCTGCGCAAGGAGTTTGGGGGTGGCACCCAGCACCCGCTCATCGGCTTTCACGGCCTGCAGAATGGGGCCGCTGTTATAGATCTCCTGCCGGGAGATGCCGGCTTTCACGGAACTGATAAAATTGTAGAAGTTCTTGTACTGTCCGGCCACATTCACCGGCTGGTCTTCGCTGGGCTTGATTTCGTTATAAAGCCGTACATGCGGCGTGCGGTTCAGGATGAGGCCATCAAGCAGGTCGTTGAGGCCGTTCATAAAACCGAGCAGCGTGATGAACATGGCGATACTGAAGGTCACCCCAACGGCGGCCACCAGTGTCTGCCGCCAGCGGGCCAGCAGCATGGATTTCGCGATGCTGTATATCAGTTTAAAATTCATCGCTAAGGCTTCACGATCACATCCTCTTTCGACAGTCCCTCCACGATCTCCACTTTCTGGTAGTCTTTCAACCCGGATTTCACAGGCACGCGCTCGCCGTTCTCATTCAGCACATAGGCACCCTCCACCAGGTATTCGCGGGGTATGGTTAAGGCATTCTTTTTGGCCTGAATGATGATGTTGGCCTCGGTGGTCAGGTTAGGGTATAGCGCGTCGGGTTTGGTTACAAAAGCAGCTTCCACGGTAAAAGAGCGGGTGCGCTCGTTCATGGCCGGGTTGATCTTGGTGATGCGCCCTTCAAATACCTGCCCTCTGTAACTGTCGAGGTTGAGGAGTACCTGCTGGCCTGGTTTCACGCGGGCAATGTCGTACTCGTCCACCTGCAGCTCCAGTATAAACTTGTCGGCATCGCCCAGCACCGCAATCGGCACCTGCGGACTCACCAGCTCGCCTTTCTCGCGCAGCACGCTGTATACCTTGCCCTTGGTTTCGCTTTTCACGGTATAGTCGTCGCGCAGGGTCTCGCTGATCTGCAGATTCTTCTGCGACTGGCGGGCGGCAAAATCCAGCTGTTTTTTGAGGTCGTTGTAGCGCAGTCGGGCAGAGCGGTAGGCTGTCTGGGAGTTTTTGTAGGCTAGTTCACGCTGTTCCAGCTCCACGCGGGTACCGATCTGGCTGGCCCAGAGGTTGCGTTGCCGTGCCAGTAGCAGCGAGTCGTTGCGCATGCGGCTGCGGGCCAGATCGATCGTTTCCTGCAGCTCGTTCAGCTTCTCGGTATTCGCGCCCACACGGGCGTATGCTGCGGCCAGCCGGGCATTTTCCGTGTTTAGCTGGGCGGCTTCGTTGCTGATGCGAACGAGCGTTTGGCCCCTCCGCACGGTATCGCCCTCCGTCACCAGTATTTCCTCGATGATGCCGCTCACAACCGGGTATACCTGGTACTGATTGCGGCTTTTCACGAGGCCGGAAGCGTAGACGGCTTCCGAGATATCCTCCACAGTTGGCTGTGTTGTTTCCTGGCTGTCTCCACAGGAAGTGAAAAAGACCAGCAGCAGAAGCAGTTGTAAATAGTGTTTTATTAACATGATACCTCAAACGTAAAAGACACTATGCAGCAGCACGATCACGTACCCCATCCCTGCTTATACCTGCCGATTCTGTATAGATCAGCTATACCTACCGTAAGCTGGGGCGATAAGGTGCTACGCTTCAAATGTACTACATTCAGTACACGATTTCATGATAATGCGTAAGCTATAAAGCATATTAATTGATAACTGATATATGTTTCTATCAGAAATGACAAGTGTCATAGAAACGACCTTACGGTCTTACGAAATTTGTCCGATAACGAACTTCTAACCCCAAACCAATAAGATTATGAACGAAATGAAATCTAATCAAGCCAAACTGTTTGATGGAAAAGTGGCGCTGGTAACCGGCGGTTCCTCTGGCATTGGCAAATCAGCTGCTTTGCTCTACGCCCGCGAAGGAGCTAAGGTAGTGGTGTCCGACATCCATGAAGAGTCAGGCATGCAGGTAGTGCAGGAAATTGAGCAACTGGGCAGCCAGGCTATTTTTGTATCGGCCGATGTCTCAAAGCCAGAGGACTGCGAGCGTATGGTGCAGCAGGCTGTCGAAAAATTCGGTCGCCTGGATGTTGCCTTCAACAACGCAGGTATAGGCGGTGAATCCAATATGATCGGCGACATGAGCATCGAAGGGTGGAATAAAGTCATCAGCATTAACCTCAACAGTGTGTTCTATTGCATGCATTTCCAGATACGGCAGATGCTGCAGCAAGGCGGCGGTGCCATTGTCAATAATTCCTCCATCCTCGGACAGGTGGGCTTTGCCAACTCAGCTGCTTATGTGGCGGCCAAGCACGGTGTGGTGGGCCTGACTAAAAATGGAGGCCTTGAGTACGCTTCCAAAGGTATACGCATCAACGCTGTCGGTCCGGGCTTTATCAAAACCCCTTTGCTGTCCGGCATGGGCGAGGAAACGCTGCAGTTCCTGACATCCAAGCACCCAATAGGACGCCTGGGAGCCCCGGAAGAAATAGCAGAGCTGGTGATTTGGCTCAGTTCCGACAAGGCTTCTTTCGTATCGGGGGCCTACTACGCTGCCGATGGGGCCTACCTGTCACAGTAAACGCTCGTACTACTTACTGAATACCACCTGCTTCCATAATTCAGATACTCACCTTGTATTGGAATTATAAGGGTCCGGGCGGACATTTCGCTGCTGCGCAGGTATAGATGTCAAGTAAATATGCGTGTAAAGGAGAAAAGAAGTCCACAAAAAACAACTTTACCCCAGGACTGGCACAGCCTGGACGCGCAGGAGGCACTTAAGTTGCTTCAGGTTGACCAGAAAAAGGGGCTAGCAGACGAAGAAGCAGGAAAGCGCCGGGAAACGTACGGACGCAACGTCATGACGCAGCAGAAAAAGCAGAGTGCCCTGGTGCTGTTTCTGCTGCAGTTTCACCAGCCGCTCATCTACATCCTGCTGGCCGCCACCGTCGTCACGTTGCTGCTGGGCGAGTACATCGATTCGAGCGTTATTTTCGGGGTTGTTCTGATCAACTCCATCATCGGCTACATACAGGAATCAAAGGCCTTGGCCGCCATCGACGCCCTGTCCAAAAGCATGTCCGCGAAAGCGACCGTGCTGCGTGGGGGCAGTAAGCAGCAAATCGATGCTTCGGAGCTGGTGCCCGGCGACATTGTGCTGCTGCAGTCCGGCGACAAGTTTCCGGCTGATGTGCGGCTGGTGCAGGCCCGCGACCTGAAGGTGGACGAATCGGCGCTGACCGGGGAGTCGGTGGCGGTGGAAAAGCATGCAGAGCCTGTGGCCGCAGACGATGTGCTGGGCGACCGATTTTCGATGGGCTTCGCCTCCACGGCGGTGACCTACGGGCAGGCGACCGGCCTGGTGGTGGCCACCGGCGACAAGACCGAGGTGGGCAAAATACAGGAATCCATCTCAGGCGCGCAGAACCTGGACACACCACTCACCATCAAAATAAAGGAATTCAGCAACCTGCTCCTCAAGGTCATCCTGGCGCTGTGCGTCGTGCTTTTCCTGGTAGAGTACCTGCGGGGAGCGGACGCGTCTGAAACCTTTATGCTGGCGGTAGCTCTGGCAGTAGGCGCTATACCGGAGGGTTTGCCCGTGGCTGTTACCATCATGCTGGCGCTCGGGGTTTCTAAAATGGCCAAACGCCGCGCCATCATCCGCAAGTTGGTGGCCGTGGAAACCCTGGGCAGCACCAATGTTATCTGCTCCGATAAAACCGGTACGCTCACCGAAAACCAGATGACTGTGCAGCAGATCGTAGCCGGAGCCGAAAAGTATACTGCTACCGGCCTAGGTTACCGACCGGAAGGTGAAATCCATCAAGAGGAAAGACTGGCGGACCTGAGCCACAACAAAGCCCTGGAGCTGTGCCTGAAAGCCGGTTTGCTCTGCAACGACAGCGCCCTGAAAGAGAAAGAAGGACAGTGGCTGATAGAAGGCGACCCCACCGAAGGGGCGCTGGAGGTTGTCGCACGAAAAGCCGGACTTGAGAGGCGAACGTTGGAGCAGCAGCAGCCCCGCCAGGACACCATACCATTTGAGTCAGAATACCAATACATGGCCACGCTGCATGGCGGCGACAAACCCGTCATTTACCTCAAAGGCTCTGTGGAAGCCGTGCTGGAGCGCAGCAGCAAAGCCCTGCTGCCAGACGGCGAACCAGGCGATCTCGACAAGAAGCACATCGAAAAGCAAGTAGAGCAAATGGCCGGCGAGGGGCTACGCGTACTGGCTTTCGCCATGCTGGAGGCAACCCAAGGCCATACGCAAATCGACCACAAACACACCAGCGCCGACCTCATATTCCTGGGACTGCAGGGCATGATAGACCCACCCCGCGAAGAAGCCATGGAGGCCGTTGCCCTGTGCCAGCGCGCAGGCATAGACGTGAAAATGATTACGGGCGACCATGCCGTGACAGCCGCTGCCATTGCCAGCCATATTGGCTTGAAAGGACGACAGGACAACGGGAAGCTGGTAGCTGTGACAGGCAAGCAGCTGCAGCAGATCGGTGACCAGAAACTGTCCGACATCGTTGAGAAGACCGCTGTATTTGCCCGTGTAGCGCCAGAACAAAAACTGCGATTGGTCAAAGCCCTGCAGTCACGCGGCAATGTGGTGGCCATGACGGGCGATGGCGTGAACGACGGCCCGGCCCTGAAGCAGGCCAATATCGGCATCGCCATGGGCATTACCGGAACCGACGTGGCCAAGGATGCCTCGGACATGGTGCTCACCGATGATAACTTTTCGTCCATAGAAGGCGCCGTGGAAGAAGGTCGGGGCGTGTTCGACAACCTGACCAAGTTCATTGTCTGGACGCTTCCTACCAATTTAGGCGAGGCGTTGGTGGTACTGTTGGCCATTGCACTCAATTCTCGGCTCCCCATGCAGCCCGTTCAGTTCCTTTGGATCAACATGACCACTTCGGTGCTATTGGGACTCACGCTGGTTTTCGAGCCTAAAGAGCCCGGCATCATGGACCGTCCGCCACGAGCTTCTAACCAACCACTGCTCACCTCCATGCTTATCAAGCGGACGTTGCTGGTAGGCTTGTTGATGCTTGCAGCTGCCTACGGCCTGTTTCAGTACGAGCTGGGCCGGGGTGCAACGCTCGTGGAAGCCCAGACCGTCGTAACGACGGTGTTTGTGGTAGTGGAATCCTTTTACCTACTCAACTGCCGCTCGCTGGTGAGGCCGATTGGCCAGGTTGGCTGGTTTTCAAACAGGTGGGTGTACTACGGCATTGGCGTCATGTTCCTGGCGCAGGCGCTCTTCATCTACACACCGTTCATGAACATGCTTTTTGGCACCAGTCCGCTGGAGGTCATGCAGCTGCTGCGCATTTTTGGGGCGGGAGCTGTTGTGTTTACAATTATCTCTATCGAGAAGGAGATTCGCTTCCAGCTGGGCGCTAAAAAGCGGGAGGCCGCGAAAAAGGAAGAACAGCTAACCTAGCGTATACCTTGGTGAAAAGGGTGATCGGAGCAGCGGTTTTAATTTGTATCGTATACCTTGTGGTGATGGGCTTACTTTCATTTCAGCAGGAGAAGCTGATTTTCTTTCCGGAGAAACTTCCGGCAGACTACATCTTCCGTTTTGACCGGGAAGCAGAAGAAATACGTATACCTGCGCCGGACGGTATACCGCTGCATGGCCTGCTTTTCAAGACCGAAGCGTCAAAAGGGCTGGTGTTTTACCTGCACGGCAACGCGGGTTCAGTGGCCAGCTGGGGGTGGGTGCACGAGGCCTATACTGCGCTGGGCTACGATGTGTTTGTGCTCGACTACCACGGCTACGGCAAAAGTCAGGGCGAGATCAGCAACGAGAGTCAGTTTTACACTGATGCCGAGGCGGCCTTTCTGGAAGTGGCCGGCAGGTATAGCGGCAAGCAGATCATCGTGGTCGGTTACTCCATTGGCACGGCGGCAGCGGCACGACTGGCAGCGCTACACACACCCACGCTGTTGCTGTTGCAGGCGCCTTACTACAGCCTGGGAGATTTAATGCAAAGCCTATATCCTATGGTGCCGGGCTTTTTACTCCGCTACAAGTTCGAGACGTATAACTTTGTGGCGCAAACCAAATCGCCCATCGTCATTTTTCATGGAGCGCAGGACGAGATCATTTACCCGGGCTCTTCAGAAAAGCTGAGAGCACACCTTAAGCCGTCAGACAGCGTTATCCTTCTCGAAGGACAAGGTCACAATGGCATGAACGAAAACCCGGTTTTCCGGCGCAAACTGGCACAAGTGCTCGCCAGTCTGCCACCTGCAAAGCCCTGAAACTATACCTGTTTGGGAACACAGTGCTATACCTGTACCAGGCACAAAAGCCATACAAAACAAAAGTAAATACGAAAAAAAGAAGAAAGCATGGAAGGCGTTTTTAACACCACAGGTCGGACGAATGTACCGGACTCCTATACCTACAACCCGCAAAACGAGCAGGAAGCCTGGATCGCCATTATGCACGCCTGCGTGGCCGTGGACGACGATGTGGCCGATGTAGAACTGGACGAAATGGCGCAAACCCTGGCTGACCTGCCGCTTTTTGAAGGGCACGACATTATGGCCTACAGCCGGAGTGTCTTTTATGCGCACGTGCAGCTGGGCAGCAAAATATTGATCGACAACTCGGTGGACTTGATCTCAGAAGAAAACCGTCCCGCGCTCTTTGCCCATACCATCCAACTGGTGCTGTCAGACAGCGTGGTGACCGAAAAAGAGGAGGAACTGATACAATACCTGTACTCTGCCCTGGATATGGATGAGAATCAGGCACAGGAGATCGTCCGGGAAGTACTGATCCTCAATAAGGATAAGAAATAGCCCGGCTATACCTGCTGTCGCGCTGAAACGCTTACCTGTCAGGTATAGCTGGCCCGCCTGCTCCCTTCCCGCCTTACACCTCTGCCCATCGCGGCATCGACGCTCCAGATGCCGGAACCGCGTGCGGCCATGTACAGAAATAGAAAGCAGTAGAGCAAAGCCGTCTCCCCCTTATTGAGCAGCGGGTTCCAGCCCTGGGGCGCGTGGGCCATGAAGAAAGCCACCGCCATCTCACCACTGGCAATAAAGGCTGCCCATCCGGTCAGGAACCCAAACGCGATCATGAGTCCGGCAACCAGTTCAATGATGCCTGCCAGCCCCATCAGCGAAGCTATTTCCACGGTGTTGCCGTCGCCGGGCCAGCCAAATAGTTTTTGAGCGCCATGCATGGCAAACATCAATCCGGCCACTATGCGCAGGATGGCGTAGAGTTGCGGGCTGTAGGGCCCCAGAAATCTTTCCATAGTTTTGAGCTTTATACCTGCTTGGTTATAGCAGGCTATTATACAAGCACTTACATACGGAAATAACGATTTTCGGATTATTATGTTGAATTAATCTAAGGCAATCGTCCAGTACGTACTACCACTTTCAGACAGTAATTGAATTTAAGCTGAAAGGCTACTTGATCTCGGAAAAGGCTGTGTCGATCTGGTATTGCTCCAGAACACTCAGAAACTCGTTTTGGAGCACCAGGGTGATGTCCTCTCTCTCTTTCCGGTTGCTGAGCTTCACCTTGTATTTATCCTGGTCGCGCACCAGTAGCAGGTGCTGCTTGCTCGGGCTGTTCTTCAGCGACAGCGAATCTTCCTGTATTTGCTCGATGCGGCGCTGGTTGTTCCCGAAAAGAATGTTGAAAACGTTGATGTCCACGCTCAGGCTCGCATCGCCACGCATGGTGTAGGAACCCCGGAGATCGAAGGACGACAGGTTGTTGTTCATGCTGAAACCAGGCGCGACAAACTTATTCCTGTAAAGCACAAAATCAGCCTCCACATCCTCGAAAAACAGGTGCTCGGTCCGCTCTTTCCGCATGAAGCCCAGCGCTTCCTGTATGGGCTTGATATCGATCAACTCCATGCCCCTGAAAGAGGCCCGGCTATAGGCTACCGTACGGTCGAAGCTCGGTGCAAAAGTCCCGTCCAGCTTGGTATACACGGTCAGGTTACAGTCCGCTTTGCCTTTAATGTTCTGGCTTCCCAGCATATCCAGTTCCATCTGCTCGGCAACGGCAAACAACTGCTCCAGATCGACATCCTGCACCTGCGCCTTCAGCCGAACGGGGATGGTGTCAGAGGGCTCGTTCAGGTACATCATTCCGTGCGAAAATATTTTGCCACCGAAGGCTTGCAGGTATAGCTTGTCGAGTTGCGCCTGCTCCCGGTTCATGCGGGCTCTTATCTCCAGATTGCTTCCTTTCAGGTACTCATACTTCAATTCCTGTGCTTCTACATAAAGTCCCAGATCATACACCTTCTCCCGCAGCTTCGTGCTCATGCCCTTTTCCGGCTCCTCTTTCTTCACCGGCAATTCCTGAGGCTGATCTTCGGGCAGCAGTGTTTTCAGCGCCGCGAAATTTTGCATAAACGCCTGCAGGTCCAGAAAATCATATTGCAGGTGCACATCCAGGTATGGCCGGGTTAGTTTTGAACTAATCAGGTAGAAGCCGCCGTTTGCAGTGGCCGCTCCGCCTTTGCTTGTCTTAAAGCGCATCTCCTGCATTGTCACATGGCTCTTGTTTTTATCCAGGCGCACAGAGAGGTGCTGCAGGTCTTCTTCCCCGGGCAGATCAATATGCTTCACGCGCAGGGATAGCTGTACTTTCTGCAGTGGCATCAGGAAAGTTATACCTTCGGCTTTACCAGCCTTAGCTTTTTCTGCAGATTTCCCGTTACCCGCTGAGCCGGCAATAGCGTTCACCTGTTGCAGGCTCGTCAGGTCGAGGGTGTCCATCTGCGCGGCCAGCTGAATGCTGGCATCATGAAGTTTCCGGTTGTCGTTCGGCGCTGCTACATTCCCGGTCACCGTGATGCCCTGAGAGGTCAGTCCGATGTCGGAGAGTGTGAGGCGCTTGCCGTCACTGCTCAGCCTGGCCTGCATGTTTTGAACAGACGCTGCCTGCAGGTTGAGCTGCTGACACGCCAGCCGCATGTTAAGCCTTAAAAAGTCGGGTATGATCGTTGTGGTTGCGACGGCTGAACTTGTCGGGGCCGCTGGTTTTCCACCGGCTTTAGTGTCAGGTTTCAGCTTTAGCCAGGCCGTGTTTAGCTGCCTGAGGTTGACGGCACCTCTTACAGTCACAGTTTTTTGCTGGCCAAGCAGGTAATTCACCACATCGCGTACTGATCCATCAACCGTAAAAGACTTTCCGCCTATTTTGCCTTCCATACCCTGTAGGCGCAGTTCGTTGCCTGCCAATTTTGCTTCCCCATTCAGGTTGGTGAAGGGCACGGTGAGCTTTGCCGGCTGAAAGCCAACCTCCTGCAGACGGATAGCCCCCTGCCACTGCAGGTCATCCTGCCGCTGGCGGTCCTCGGTGGCATGCAGATTTCCCTTGATGGTGACGTCACCGGCCAGCGTGCCGCGTGGCAGGGAAAGGTAATCCGGAGGCATCAGTTCAGCCAGGCTATCCAGGGTATAGCTCCCGCTGAGACGCGCATCCACAAAAGGTTTGGTAAAGTTTGTAATCTTCGCTTTGAGCTGCAGGCTGTCCTGGCCGGTGCGGACCGCTACCCGATGCAGCGTGAACGAACTTGTCTCCGGTGAATGCTTTGGCCCGTTGTCCAGTTGACCGGAAATTTGGATATGCGACAGTGTGATGCGGCTGGTGGGCCAATGAAGTTTCCCATCCTGCAAGGCAAAGTGCAGTTTGTTTCTGGGGCGCTTCGTGGGTCCGGAGTGGCCGGCAATGTGGTAGTGCAGCTTCACGCGGCCCTCGCTCTCCACCTGCCGGAGCAAAGGTATAGACTTGACAGAATTCATCTGGTTGAGCAGAAAGAAAAAGGGCTGCTCTCCTTTAAAGTGCAGGTCCAGCTCTGAGCCCGGCTCGTTGGCTGTCTTCCGGTGCGTACCCGAGATCAGTACCTCGTTCTTGTTCAGGATGGCTTTGCTGTCCTCGATCGTTCCCAGTTTTTTGTCCAGGTCATAGGTATAGCGCGCATCTGCTGTAAAGTCTCTGTCCTCGAAAAGGCGTAGGTCACGGCTGCTGATGTAATTGATCTTCCCCTTCAGTTTGCCCTTTATTTTGAGGATGTTATCGCGAAGATCGGCTGCCAGGTCGGAGTCGAGTAGTTGGATCGAGAAAGCGCTCTCCTTGTACTGATTTTCGCTCAAAAACCGGGCATTCCGGATCCTGACCTGCGGGATGTTCAATTCGAAATCACCTGAACCGTCGTCCTGCTTTTCTGCCTTGCCAAAGCTGAGGCTGCGCTTGTGGCCAGTCGAATCTACCTGCTGATGAAACGTGAGGCCATCAAGGTATAGCTTACTGATGCGGAGCCGGCCAAAGGGCCACTGCATTACTGGCACCAGCACTTCCATATGTTCGACAGCCAGCACCTCAACAGGCTTCGTACTGCTAGTATCCTTTAGTGAGATATTGTCGAGCGTCAGGGTCAGGTAGGGGAAATTTTTCCAGTTGGAAATATCCGATTGAAATGGCGCGAGTGCTAGGTTGGGATCTTTGGTCAGCACCGTTCTGATGAAGACCGGTAGCTTGTCCTGGTAGAGCGGGGCCAGCAGAAACTGGGCAGCCAGCACCAGGGTGAACAGCAGTCCGATTACCAGCAGAAATATCTTAACGAGGGGGCGCGTTTTCATAACAGATTGTATTGCCTGACCGGAAGCTTAGTTTCCGGTTTGCTTCTACTTAAACTCACTTTTTGCAAGAAAGTTTGGCTCACCCACTCTTATCCGAACCTCCTGTGTTATATAGATTTATGCTATATGGTTCCCTGAATTTATCCAAAGCCGATCCTGATTTGATCATGAGATAGAGAAATGGGGTCCTTGGGCCGTTTGTTAACCCAAAATTGACTCAAGTCCGTACAACGAACTAACCCTGGAGCATTTCCGGGGTCGGTTATTTATGTTCTACCTAAAGAAAACAAACTATGAGCGACAACAATAGAAATATCCCTGAAGATCCGAATTCAAGAAAAGGCGAAGGCGTAAGTGGCCTGGGCAAAGGCAAGCAAACCGGCCCGGTAGCCGGCGGTGCTGACAATACCCGCGGCGAGAACAAGCCAAGTCGTGAGGGAAGCAGCGGTGGTGCCAAGCACGGCAAGGAGAACCCGAGGGAACAAAACAGTCCGCAGGGCTCTAATGCTAACCTCACCACAACCACCCGTGGCGCTGACGGCACCGACAAAGAGTTCCGCAACAACCAGCCGAACCCGAGCACGATTACGGACCCGGATATGAAAAACAAGGAAAGAAATAACTAAGGCTATACCTGAAACGAAAAGAAAAAGCCCCGGCAGTTGTCGGGGCTTTTTCTTTATACCTGTTGAGGTAGCTATACCTTACTTTAGTTCATCCAGCACCACATACATCTTTTTCACGAGCGATGAGGCCGAACCGTTATAGTTGTTCACCACGAAAGAGAAAAGGTACTCCCGTCCGTCTTTAGCTTTGTGGTAACCGGTGAAGCCTTTTACGCCGCGAATCGTGCCGCTCTTCATTTTCATACTGTTGAATGTGGGCAGTGAGGCATGTAAACCCGGATACCACAGCTGCTGGCGGGCATGGAGCAGCAGTTGCACCTGGGCGTGCGTCGTCACGCGGTTGAGCGGAGACAGTCCGGAGCCGTCTACCATCGCCAGTTCGGATTCGGATATACCTTTATCTTTCCAGTGCTGGCGTATTTTGTTCAGTCCCTGACGAGTGTCGCTGCTGCTGCCATCGGTATAGGCAATTGTTTTAGCCAGTGCTTCGCCATACAAGTTAATGCTCTTGCGGTTGAACCAGTATACAATACTGTCCAGTGGCGGGGAGGTGACCGTATGGAAGAAGGTATAGCCTTGCTGCGGTATATCGTCGTGCTGTAAAACGGTCTGCTGCGGCATGCTGATACCGAGTGTACGGAGCGTATCGGCCAGCATGCTTACAAACTGATTCGCTCCCGAAGGAAGTGCGCCTGATATCTTAAAGCTGCTTTCATTGACAGGTATAGTACCCCGTATGGCAGCTGTGGAATTGCCCAGAGGGAAGTAAATGTAGGCATTGTCGCCCGTGCCCGCAGCGGCGGAAGTTAGCTCGGAGCGTAAGCCATAGCCGTTGAGGTTCGGTACTGTTTTTACAATCGAAACGGGCTCGCCGATCTGCTTGCCGGACTTGAGGATGACATCGTACTGATTTTCGCGCCAGTTGAGTTTAGCTGCGCCTGCCCCGTAGTAGTTGGCAATATCCTGCCACATCCAGCCGTCGGGTACGGTTTCTTCGTTCCAGCCTTCGTTACTCACTATCACTTCGCTAACCGTTTTTATACCTGCACGCTGCATGGCACGCACGATATCTTTCAGTACAACGTCCTCTTTGGTCACAGGCCAGCGCCAACTCCCCAACGTTGGGTCACCGCTCGGTATAATGAGGAGCGACGTTTGCTTGCCATTTTTGCGAAGAGCAAATTTCGTTTCGTAGCGGAAATCTTTCCCAAGCAGTTCGTAAGCACTGATGCTCGTGATGAGCTTCATGGTAGAAGCCGGAGCCAGACCGATTTTGCTGTTGCGATCGTACACGACCTGCCCTGTTTTGGCGTCAACCACATAAAGCGAGGCAATGCCGTTCTGCAGCTGCGAATCAGCTTCGAATTTCTGAAAAGCGGTGGTGAGTTTAGATGCAACCGACTGCGCCCAGGTAGGCTGTAGCGTCAGTAAACAGGCAATCAGGAAGGTGAATGAAGTGATGTGGGTTTTCATAAGCAAAAATTACACATTTCTGTTGGTTATCCCCAAACCTAAAAACAAAACGGCCACTTATTCCTGCGAATAAGCGGCCGTTCACATTATTAAATCCTATTTCTACCAGTCCTGGGTATCGCGGTATCTGTTGCGCTCGTCGTAGCGATGCTCGTCCTCGGACCGGCGCTGCTGGTTGTGACCCCAGTTGTTGTAGGCGCTGCGCTCACGATCTTCGTCGCGGTTGTTATACCTGGTAGAGCCGTAGCCTGTGTCGCGGAACTCGTCGAAGCTGCGGTTGTAGCCTCTGTCGCCCCTGTCTTCGTTCCGGTAGCCAGACCTTGACAGGTTACTGTCGATGTAACCCGTACCCCGATAACGGCTTCCCGAATCTTCGTCCATTCGGCCACTATAGTTAGAGCCTCCCGAATGGCCATAGTTCTGGCGACTGTGCTCGTTGTGGTCATAGTAGTTTCTGTCGCCGCCCATGTGGCTCGGTCTTTCGCGATCTGACATTCCGTAGTTCGAAGGTCCGTAGGCTGAGCCGCCGCCATAAGTGCTGCCCCCTTCGCCGTAGCGTGTGCCGCCGCTGAAGTCGCCATAAGCGCGTGTTCCGTGAGACGTCCTACCGCGCTCGTCACGGTTTTCGTAGCGGTCGCGATCACTCCTGTGCTGGCTGCTTTCAGGGTTGAAGCGCGATAAACTGTTGGTGTTACCGGTTCGGGCGTTGCCGTGTTCATCGAAGTCGGCATAATGGTTCTTGCGGGGGCGATCGTTATACTCGTTGTTTCTGTTCATAGCTTTGTTATTTAGGTTAATATACTCCCTCTCATAACGCAGCCGATATGATCATGTTCCTTTCCCGCTTTTTAAAATCCTTTCCCTGACCTACTTCAAAGGTAATTTCCAGGTTAATCCTCCACCGGATTAAAGAATAATTCACACCACTTAAGTACCCACTATACCTACAGTTTATGCAACTGAAAATAACCCAGGTGCATCTCGTCTTCGTGCCCTTCTATGCCTGGTGAAATTTCAAGGCTGAATTTTTGCTTGTCCACAGCTGTCAGGATGTCTTTTACCTCAAATACTTCGTCCACATCCACGCCAAACTTATCGTCAATGTGAGAGGAAGCACCCTTGAAACCGGTGTGTTTGTAGAAGGCCGTTTGCTTGGCCTGCTGCACCGCTCCTGCCTGGTCCTGCGCAACGGCCAGCATCTTGTAATGAAATTCGTCGAACTCGTTTGGTTTATACCCGCCGAGGTTCAGAAAGAAAAGTTTGTCCGCGCCAGCTTCAGCAGGTATAGCCGATTTGGGTGTTACTTTTATCTGGTACCCATTCACCTGCGTAACCTCCCGCCAGGCATCGACGTGGATGTTGCCCTTCGCCTCCGGCCAGAAAGCCTTGATGGCCGGTACCAGGTCTTTCACCTGCTCGCCAATAGCAAAGAACATGTCGTGCTGCTCCGTGTTTCGCCCCGCCGGCCGACATCCGAGCATCAGCATAAATAGTTTTGGATGTTGCATTGGTGTTTTGTTTGTAGTGTTTTATTTATGGTTCTAGAAGTCTAACTTTTCTTGTTGATGTAGATGTTGCTATCGGTTCACTTTACTTATTTGACATCCCGTAAGGATCTTGTAAGTCCGTAGCATAGGCTTAACCTCCCTTTATCCAAGTTCATTAACAGAATGACAGCCTGTTTCAAGCTTGTCTTTTTAGAGTGAAATAGCCCTACCCACGAGAGAGAATTGCGGAACGATTGACATCCCCCTGCCCCCTTCAAAGGGGGACTTTCCGCCGTTACCATCCTACAGGTATAGCTTTGTAGTTGCCGCAATTTGCTACTCCTTCTGATTATACCCACCCCTGCCCCTCCCAAGAGGGGAAGAAGTCTGCCGCTGCCATTCATAGGTATAAGACGTTGTAGTTAATGTCACAGACCACTGGCAGGTATAGCAAGCGTAACTTGCACCTTGAGCAATGAAACAAATCTCTGAGCCAGGTGCACTTAAATGACTACCCACTGTTTGAGCGTTCAGCGAGTTTGGGGAGTCTTGATTTTTTTGCCTACTTTTTTCATCAAGGAAAAAAGTAGGTGCCCGCCGCACAGGCGAAGCTATAAGACAATATCATTTGCTATACCTGCAACAGCGGTTGCTACAAAGCAAAGCAGGCTATACCTATTCCTATACCTATACCTACCCCTGGGCCAGAGGCCCCACTATAATAGACACGAGCGTGGACGCTCGCGCCATATAATTGCTATACCTGAAATAAGCCCCGCCAGCCTGGCAAAAATTCCCCATTACTTATACCCTATAATCGAAGTAAACGTAACCTTCCGCATCAGCTGCCGTGACACCGGATTGATCGCCTCTACAACTCCCTCCGCTTTGAGCGCCTCCAACGCTTCTTTGTAATTCCCCCGGATATAATTCGTGCCAATGTTATGATGCCGGTAAATGCTGTCGATCGGGAGGTTGTGGTAGTAGGCCCTCTTGCCTGCCAGGTCTGTGATCAGGTTTTTGATCGAGTAACGATACTGTTCCTGAAACAGCGACAACTGGTGCTTGATGTTGGCTCCGAAAAGCGGCACGCCGTCTTCCTGGTAGTCGCTGTACATAAGCATGAGCTCTTTCATTTTCATGTAAGGCGCATCGTTCTTCGACACAAAAAACAGGTAGTGGCTCGTCTGGTTCTTCTTGGGCAGACTGATCTTAAAGCGGAACGTTTTGTAATCCTTCTCCCGGAAAACGTCTTCAAACTGGTCTACCATAAAGTCTTCGCGCTGACCGGCATCCTGGTAGCGGTCACAGAATTCTCGGATCTTCTGCAGGCGCTCTTTACCCAACACATCGGCCATAATGCTATCATCTGTAGCGCCCTGCACTACTGCGCGCAGTTTGGCCGGTGTGAAGAGCATGAACAGGTCCAGACCCCAGCGGCGCACCGACTGCAAGAGCAGCTGCTGCGAAAACTCGTAACCAAAGGGGTCCAGGTATAGCAAAGTAGGCACGTCGTTTCCGAGGAGCTTGGCGAGCGTTGCCAGGCTTGCTTCTTCATGCAATAGCACCGGCTTGTGCTGCAAGTCCTGGTAGTAAGGCAGCTGCTGCAGGTTCTCTTTTAATTTGGCGGTGACGGTCTTTTTCTCATCATTGAAAAAAGTGCGCACTACTTTGTTGAGGTTATACTTGTCTGTTGCCCCGAAAATGCTGTTGAGCACACGCACCGGTGTGGCAGGCTTGCCGTCTTCCGACTTTCCGTCACCGGCGTACAGGTCGATAAAGGCCAGCACCGGGTTAGACTTGTAGCGCTGACCCTGCAGCTGGGCACTGCACCAGGCCTTAAAAAATTCGTTCAGCAGCTCAGATTTGATCTCGGCGCTGCTACGCTGTTCTATAAAAAAATCGTTTGTATCGGCAGTAGACATGGAAAAAGGTCAATTCTGCCCGTCCGGCAGGTATAGCAATCTGACTTCCTGTACCTGTGGGGTGGGCCAATGTTTTATGGATAGGTAAAGTTAGGGCTTGTTTCAATTATAACCGTAATTTTGCAGCATGAAACTGACTGGCAACATTCTCAACATTAAAAACAAGCGCGACGACCGCAATGCAGGTATAGCCATTGAGGTGGACAAGATCGAATACGTGACCTACAAAAAGGATGGTAAGTATTTTCAGCCTTTTAACCTGGAGGTGGAGTTGGATGAACCGCTCGTGATCACGGGAGATCAGTTGGCCCGCAAACCAGAGAAACATCTGCAGGAAGGCGAGTACGATTTCGATGTGTATGACAAGGAAGACGAGGAATATGTGCTTAACGAGAACCGGTTTTTGTCGGTGCTGCTGGTGTACGACGAATTTGAACAGGAGCATGTGCTATCGTCGGTAGAGTATACAGTCACAATCTCAAACGAGGAGTTCAAGGTTTTGAAAGAAGAGCAGCATAAACTTCGCCAGTCCCGAAAAGGCCTGGGCAAAAAGAAGAAATAGCCGGCCGCTCATCAGGTATAAAAACAGAAAGACCTGCTTCAAGCATTGCTTAAGGCAGGTCTTTCCTTTTCATGTTCCGTCAAACATGGAAGCAATTCTTCCAAAAAGCTTCTACAAGCTTTATTTCAGGTTTACACCTGTCTGAACGATAACATAATGTCTATACCCAGGTATACGAAACTCAACTTACAAGGTTGATGTTCAGACATTTACTTTTTATTCATACCCAGGTAAATGCCATACCCGATCAGGCCGGCACCCACAGCAAAGAGCACATACTGCTTTTGTTTGGTGTCCAGGCCGTTGTAGGTATCCAGTCCGAACTTGCCGGGATTTTTCACAACGTTCATGATCTCACCCGGATTTTCCATCAGGAAATTCAAAGGATTCGAGGGTTTTGATGTATTGGTTTTCATGTTTTCCAAGTGGTTTATTTTGCTTTCTTCTCTACGGAAGCCATGCGTAAGAAGATATGAAATGTGACTGGCAATGGCCAGCCGATGTGCTTTTTTAATTGCCGGTGCGGTTCAGTTCTTCCAAAGTGCTGCGTTTGCGCTCTTCAGGCTTCTCTCCTTTGCTGAACTTGTAGCGCAGCGTAAACCCAACGTTGCGCTGCCGGAAATACTGGTTCCAGTCACTGACGTTGCCTTCGCCCACCAAGGCACTGATGATGAGGTCCTGGGTTTTGAAGATGTCGTTTGCGTTGACGCTCAGCTCCAGCGTTTCATCCAGAAGGCTTTTCTTCACCCCCACGTTCACCCACCAGCGCGGGTCCACCACATAGAGGGCATAGGCTGCCGGCCCCTGGTAAGTGCCGTTTAACTCCATCTTTATCTTCTTCGGAAGCATGATCGTGTGGTTCGTCTGCAGCATGTAAAACACCTGGTCGTTGATCATCTGCTGCTTGTTCACCACTGCTGAAAACTCATTGTAAGAAAGGAGCATGGTGTTGCTGCTCTCCCAGTTTTTCATGATCGTGAAAGGCATAATGGCAGTCAGACTCAGGTTGCGGGATTTGGGCACGTTGCCGACATAGTAGATCGTGGTGGACGTCTCAGGTATAATCTCTGGCAACTCGGCGATCACATCGCGGTTAAGCTGGTAATTGAGCACCAGGTTGTAAGTCTTTTTGAACGCCTGTGTGATGCCGATGGCATGTGTGTATTGCGGACGCAGATCCGGATTTCCTTGCCAGTAGGTATAGGGATCGCGATAGGCAAAGAAAGGGTTGAGCTGACCGTAGTTCGGACGCTGGATGCGCCGGCTGTAGTTGTAGTTGATCTGATAGTTATCGCTCACTTTCTGCTGCACAAACAGGCTCGGAAATAGATTGAGATAATCACGATCGTTCACATCCCTGGTTGTAATCGACTCTCCCCGCGAGGTGGTATATTCTGCCCGCAAACCGGCCTGCACGCTCAGTTGCTCACCCAGTTTGGAGTTCAGGTTAAGGTAGCCCGCATAGATGTTCTCATCATACACAAAGTGGTTCGTGCGTCGTTCATCCAGTTGCAGTTTTTCGCTGTTGTTAAAGTAAAAGCGGGAGTCATTGTCAGAAACCACCCGGCTGGCTTTTGCTCCCAGTTCCAGCTTGCGGCCGTTGGCGAGCGGACGTGTAAAATCTACTTTGGCCGCAAAAATATCGAACTCGTTGGGCGTGTCGGTATACAGGAAGTCCTGCGTTGGCGGCAGGCCGGTTTCCAGGTTATAAAAGTAATTGTAGAAGTTGGCGTCGCCTCTGTTTTTGATCTTCACAAAATCCAGGTCGGCGGTAAGTGTCGTGCCGATAGTGTCGTACTTGCCCATGTAGTGCAGGTTAGTAGTGAAGTTGGTGAAGCGGTTTTGGTTAAAGTTATCTGCATCAATAAACTGCGTCGGCTGGTTAGGGGCATTTCCAATGTAGGTTTCGGTCAGGAAGTCGGCGTGCAGTTTGTTGGTGTTGAAGTAGCCCATTACGCCTACACTGTGGCGGTCGTCGAAGCTGTAATCCGTACCCACCCGAACGGCAGGAGGACCTTGCACTTCATAATTGCCGGTAGCCACCTGGTCGAAATAAGTCGTGCTTTCGTCTCCTTGGAAAACCCTGTTAAAGGTCGCATCGCGTCCACCTACCCTGCGTGCCATGTCCAGGTTCAGGAAAGAATTCCAGGGTCCGGTTCTGTGGTTGATGTTGCCCCCCGTAGAGAACCCGTACTGCTTGCCATTGTAGTTGGCACCTGCATAAGCACTTCCGTTTATACCTTGCAGCGTGTTGTTTTTCAGGTTGATGTTCAGGATGCCCGAAGAGCCCTCGGCATCGTACTTGGACGAAGGGTTGGTGATGATCTCGATGTTGCGGATGTTCTCGGCTGACATACCTTCCAGCAGCGAACGCAGATCGCGGGCGGAGAGGTAAGTCAGTTTTCCGTCCAGCATAATTGTCACTCCTGCCCTGCCATTGAGCTGTATGTTCCCTTCCTGGTCTATGAAAACGCCCGGCGAGGTGGCCAGCACATCATAAGCCGTCCGTCCTGCCGCCAGTGCTGTTCCTTCTATGCTCACCACCATGCGGTCGGCTTCCTGGGTGATGGTGGGACGGAGCGCCTCTACGGTTACCTCCTTCAGCTGGGTTGTGCTGGGCACCAGCCTGATATTCCCGACCGCCGTCTCTGGTTTTGCCGCGTTGACTGCCACCCGACTGATAAACTTTTTCTGATAACCCAGGAAGCTGATGGCCAGCTGGTAATTGCCAGATGCTATACCTTCAAAAGAAAAGCGGCCATTGGCATCGGTGAGTGCGCTCTGAAGTGCCTGCGTATTGCCGGACTGGAGCAGGGCGACCGTTGCATACTCAATAGCCTTTCCTGTTAGCGAATCAGAAAGTGTGCCCGATATTTTACCAGCTCCCTGCGCCCATGCAGCGCTTGAAACGGACAGGAAAAGGCATAGCAATCCCATCAAAAAAAGTATATTTTTTTTCATAGCCTATCGAATGATAATTTTAATCTTCCGCCTTTGTATTTGTGGGGATAAGCTAAAGACAATCATTTCGGGGCACAGTTGCATCCGCTCCAAACTAAATCTGCCGTCTTGCTGCATTTCGGGCAATGGAATTGAGAAAACCACGTATAGGAAGCTGCAATTAAAAAATTAAGGCTTACTCATGTTTCTGCTTCAGCACGTGTCGCTTCTGCTCATACTTACTACTACCCTCTTCGAAACTCTCGCAAACCTGGACCTGGCTACGCTGCAACTGCTGAATGGCAACAGGGCGACGACCTGGATTTTGTGCTGCTCACCCTGACAGTGACCTCCTACGGACTTGGCGCTTTAGTACCAATTTGCCTATACCTGATGGGGCACTTCGGGCGGATGGTTTCGCTTAAGCTAAAGGCCTATCAGTATGTATTTGCCATGGGGTTGAATATTCTGTTTATTGGCTTACTGAAGTACACCATCGATCGTCCCCGCCCATTTGTGACCCACGACACGATTGAGCAGATTGCAGAAGCCAGCAGTCCCTCCTTTCCTTCAGGCCACACGGCTTTTGCTTTCACGGCGGCCGTTGTGCTTGTACTGATGTTCCGCAACCCAGCCCTGCGCGGCCTCCTGCTGACCTGGGCCTTGCTTGTGGCCTACTCCAGACTGGCCCTGGGCGTGCACTACCCCAGCGACGTGCTCGGCTCCATGCTTCTCGGATCGGCCGCTGCCTACCTTGCCACCTATGCCTTCCGGAAGCATCGCGAACAGTTTTATATCTTGCTCAGGCGAGGCCGGAATTTGAGGATAGTGCGGTAGGTATAGCATTTCTTTAAGGTGCAACCTATCAGTTAAAAACCCGCTAAACCCTACTCTGATAATTGAAACATCCGTTTTGAAACGTATAGTTGCGCTTATAAACGCTTATAGATTTTTCCTACATTGGCTGAGCATTATCTAGGCTATTCCTTGGCGCGAAAACTTGGTCAACCCACTTAGGAAAAGAATCTAACAGATCACCTTAATCGCTTGATTTACATAAACTTTGACTCTACAACCAGCCACCCGCTGGGAAAAGAGCGAGTATGTTGTAGAGTTACTGTAAAAGCACTATATTAGTAGAGCGCTATGGAACCTATCAGGCGAAGCCGCACACCGGAAGAAGTAAGTGAACCAGACAAAAACCACCTTCGCATATAAGGCGGATAAACGTCATAGTGTCGTTTATACAGTAGTTAGGGCAATTTGAAAATTGAAAACTTTGGATTCTTTTATCATCTTAATATTATGCCTCATCGCTGCAAGTTGCGGCAGCCAGAAAACAGAATTTAAAATGGAAAGCAGGATAAAAGAATTTGAAGTGGGACAGGTTTGGCGCTATATAACTAGAACAGGCGAAGAGGGGTCTTATTTAACCATCCTTAAGATTGATAGCTATCCTAAAGCTGGAACAATAGTTCATGTAGCTATTGACCAAGTAAATCTTAAAGGTCACCTGACAGGTAAATTTTATGGGCATTCCATTGCTCATATGCCTTTTAGTATAAACGCTTTGAAGGAAAGTGTAACTGAACTAAAACAAGAAGGATCCCAGATTCCTGATTTCGAAGATGGTTATAGAGAGTGGGAAGAACAGTTTAAAAAAGGAAAAGCTGGAGCATTTTCTGTTAAGGTTGCTGAAGCAGTTGAATTTACGGAAACAACCATGGACCAATAAAAAAGAATAAACTGCCCCTAACAACTAAGGCTTCGTTGGGTACGGAGTGCCCACAATGAAGCCGTGGTTGCACGGAACCGGGCGACGCGTTATGGGTTTTAAGTCGGAAGAGGCTTGCCCCTGAACTACTTGTTGGGGCTAT